>CAMLTW010000007.1 GCA_946486375.1 uncultured Rikenellaceae bacterium | reverse complement strand
GGCCCGACGTGAGGATCTCTGTCCGTTCATTTCATTATACTCAACAGAGATTGCCACGTCGCTGCATCTCAAGGTCGGCGCGTAACCGGTTGCGGATGCTACCTCCCTGCGCTTGATCCGTGCCATCCCTTGCGGGACGACCACTGGCTGCGGTCGGTGAGCTCGCAGGCTACCGCCTGCTCGGTTCGCAATGACGCGGGGCGGCAGGGGTGCGAATGGTTGTGGGACGGTCGGAAGGGTGCAGCGGGGTTACGGTTTTCAAACAAGAGGAAGCTCCCGTTTGCCTGGCGTCATGCTGAGCGCAACCGAACCCGATTTCACCGGCTGTTTGATGCCCTCCGTCGCGCCGTTCCGACCGTTCCGAAACCGCGTTCCCTTTTCCCGGAAACCGCCGGAGCGGCCCGGCGCGAATTTTGGAATATTTCACTACCTTTGTAACTGAGCTAAAAATGCAATCATGGGCTTATTCGACTTTTTCTCCAAAAAGGAAAACCGGGAAAATCTGGACAAGGGACTGGAAAAAACGAAGGAAAGCGTCTTTTCCAAAATCGCCCGTGCGGTCGCCGGAAAGACGAAGGTGGACGACGAGGTGCTGGACAACCTGGAAGAAGTGCTGATTACCTCGGACGTGGGTGTGGACACGACCCTCCGGATCATCGAACGGATCGAAAAACGGGTGGCCCGCGACAAATACATGAACGTTTCCGAACTCAACGGCATCCTGCGGGAGGAAATCGCGGCCCTGCTGGAAGAAAACCATCCGGGCGAAAACGGGGAGCTGGGTTTCGGTTTCGAGAAAAAGAACGGGAATCCCTTCGTGGTGATGGTCGTAGGGGTGAACGGCGTGGGAAAAACCACCACCATCGGGAAAATAGCGGCCCAACTGACCAAGGCGGGCAAGAAAGTCTATATCGGCGCGGCCGACACCTTCCGGGCGGCGGCCATCGACCAGCTCGACGTCTGGGCCAGGCGTGCCGGAGCCACCATGATCCGGCAGGAAATGGGTTCCGATCCGGCATCCGTAGCCTTCGACGCCCTGACTTCGGCCAAGGCCAACGACGCGGACGTGGTGCTGATCGACACCGCCGGACGGCTCCACAACAAAGTGGGCCTGATGAACGAGCTGACCAAAATCCGGAACGTCATGCAGAAGGTGATCCCCGACGCCCCGCACGAAGTCCTGCTGGTGCTGGACGGCTCGACGGGGCAGAACGCCTTCGAGCAGGCCAAACAGTTCACGCAGGCCACGCAGGTCACGTCGCTGGCCGTCACCAAACTCGACGGCACGGCCAAAGGGGGCGTGGTCATCGGCATTTCGGACATGTTCAAAATCCCGGTGGTTTATATCGGGGTCGGCGAAGGCATCGACCACCTGCAGGTATTCGACCGGAGAGCGTTCGTGAACAGCCTGTTCGGAGAATAGGTTCTTTTTCGGGAGGCGTTTCCCGGTAAACCGTCGGCCTTCGGACACCCGAAAGCCCGAAAGAAAAGGCGCCGCTTGTCGAAACAAGCGGCGCCTTTATCGTATTTTCCCGGAACCGGAAAAGCCCGGCCCCGGAAACCGATCCTACAATTTTTCTTCGACCAGCCTTTTGGCCCGGAGCATGGCCGCTTCGATCCCGGCGGCATTCTTTCCCCCCGCCGTGGCGAAGAAGGGCTGTCCGCCTCCCCCGCCGCCGATCTCTTTGGCCGCTTCCCGGACGATGTTCCCGGCATGCAGGCCCCGGCCCACTGTCTCGTCTCCCAACGCCACGGTCAGCAGCGGTTTTCCGTCCACCACGCTCCCCAGGATCAGCGCCAGATCCGGAAATTCCTGTTTCAGTCCGAACGCGATGTCCCGGACGATTTCCGGCACCAGGTCGACCTGACGGCAAACCAGATGAATCCCGCCGCTTTCGGGCATGTTCCGGGCGATTTCTTCCCGGATGGCCTTCGCCCGCTGCTTCCGCCCTTCTTCCACCTGTTTCCCCAGTTCCGCATTTTCTTCCACGAGTTTTTTCACCCCCTGGAACACAGACGGCGTGTTGAGGAAATGCTTGATTTCGCCCACCGCATCCTCGAAACCGTAAACGTACTCTTCCGCCTTGGCTCCCGTCACCGCTTCGATCCGGCGCACGCCCGCCGAAACGGCGCTTTCCGCCACGATCTTGAAGAATCCGATCTGTCCGGTCGCCGTCGCATGGGTTCCCCCGCACAGTTCCACCGATTCCCCGAACCGCACCATCCGCACCCGGTCGCCGTACTTCTCGCCGAACAGCATCATGGCTCCCTGCCGTTTGGCTTCTTCCACAGGGCAATCCCGGTTTTCCTCCAACGGAGCGTTCCGCCGGATCAGCCGGTTCACCGTCCGTTCCACCTCGCGGAGTTCCTCCGGAGACACCTTCTGGAAATGCGAAAAGTCGAACCGCAGGTATTCCGGGCTGACCAGCGACCCCTTCTGTTCCACGTGGGCGCCCAGCACTTTCCGCAGCGCCGCCTGCAACAGGTGCGTCGCCGTGTGGTTATTGGCCGTAGACGTCCGTTTCCCGCCGTCCACCACGGCGCGGAAGGTTCCCGAAACGTCCTCCGGCAGTTCGTTCAGGATATGCACCGTCAGGTTGTTTTCCTTCCGGGTATCCGTCACCGGGGTTTTCACGCCTCCCGCTTCGATATATCCCGTATCTCCGGTCTGTCCCCCGGAATTGCCGTAGAACGGCGTCCGGTCGAACACGACCTGATAATAGACCTTCCCCTTGGAAGCGACCCGGCGATAACGGGCGATCCGAACGTCCGCTTCCAGCGTATCGTAGCCCACGAACACGCTTTCGGCCAACGGCATCAGTTCAACCCAGTCTCCCGCTTCGACGGCGGCGGCGTTCCGGGAACGGCTTTTCTGCGCCTCCAGTTCCCGTCCGAACGCTTCCAGATCGACGGCCATTCCCTGTTCTCCCGCGATCAGTTCGGTCAGGTCGATCGGGAAACCGTACGTATCGTACAGCACGAAGGCGTCCTTCCCCGCAATCATGCTCCGCCCCTCTTTCCGGGCTTTGGCCATGACGTTTTCCAACAGGCTGATCCCCGTGGCCAGCGTCCGCAGGAAAGCCGTTTCCTCCTCCGCAATGACCTTTTCGATCAGGGCCTGCTGGGCTTTCAGTTCGGGGAACTGATCCCCCATCTGCCCCACCAGCACCGGCACGAGCCGGCAAATGAACGGCTCGTTGAAGCCCAGGTAGGTATAGCCGTACCGCACGGCCCGGCGCAGAATCCGCCGGATCACGTACCCCGCCTTGACGTTCGACGGAAGCTGACCGTCAGCGATCGAAAAGGCGATGGCCCGCAGGTGGTCGGCCACTACCCGCAAGGCGATGTCCGTTTTTTCATCCTTCCCGTATTCCTTTCCCGACAGGGCCGCCAGCGTCCGGATCGTGGGCTGGAATACGTCGGTATCGTAGTTGCTCTTTTTGCCCTGCAACACCATGCAAAGGCGCTCGAATCCCATCCCCGTATCCACGTGGCGGCTGGGCAGCGGTTCGAGGCTCCCGTTGGCTTTGCGGTTGAACTGCATGAACACCAGGTTCCAGATTTCGATCACCAGCGGATTGTCCCGGTTCACCAGTTCGCTTCCGGGCACCTTCGCCCGCTCCGCGTCGTCCCGCAAATCCACGTGCACCTCGCTGCACGGGCCGCACGGCCCCGTATCCCCCATCTCCCAGAAGTTGTCCTTCTTGTTGCCGAGCAGGATGTGGTCTTCGGGCAAAAACCGTTTCCAGTATTCGTAGGCTTCGTCGTCGCGTCCCACGCCGTCGGCCTCGCTTCCTTCGAACACCGTGGCGTACAGCCGTCCCGGGTCGATTCCGTAAACGCCGACCAGCAGTTCCCACGCCCATTCGATGGCCTCTTTCTTGAAATAATCCCCGAACGACCAGTTGCCGAGCATTTCGAACATGGTATGGTGATAGGTATCCTTCCCCACTTCCTCCAGGTCGTTGTGCTTGCCCGACACCCGGAGGCATTTCTGGGAATCGGCCGTCCGGCTGTTCGCGGCGGGAGCGTTCCCCAGGAAAATATCCTTGAACTGGTTCATCCCCGCATTGGTGAACATCAGGGTCGGGTCGTTCTTGACCACCATCGGAGCCGAAGGGACGATTTCGTGGCCCTTTTTACGGAAAAAGTCGAGAAAAACTTCCCGGATTTCATTTGAATTCATAGAACACGCTCAATAATTTACAATTCCGTTCGTTTATTTTTCGGGACGAATCCGCTCCGGAAAAACCCTCCCGAAAGAGGACGTGAGCCCGCAAAGGACGCAAAACCCGCCTTCGGAACGCATCCGGGGGAACCGGGTTTCCCGATCCCCTCACCGTTAACGAATTGCAAAATTAATCAATTTAGTCTAATTTTGTTTACCGACAGGAATTTGTTTTACAGCCGTGGCAGCCAAACGATATAAAGTCAATCCGAAGACTTTCACCTACGAAGTCTCCGCTCTTCCGTTCCGGATCCGGTTCTACCGTTTCCTGCGGAAAATACTGATCGCTTTTATTCTGGCGTCCCTGGTCAACCTGCTTTTCGCTTTCTTTTTCTATACCCCCAAAATGTACCGGCTGACCCAGCATCGCAACGATCTGATGATGAAGTACAGCCTCCTGAACGAGAAGATCGGTTCCGCCGCCGCCCGGCTCGAAGAGATCCGCGAGCGGGACAACAGCGTGTACCGCACCCTGTTCGCCGCCGACACCGTACACATCGACGGGGTCTACACTCCGTACCCGGAGGAAAAGTACGCCACCTTCAAAAACGACCGCTTCGCCCCCCTCATCACCTCGACCTGGATGAACCTCGACGCCCTCACCCGCCAGCTGTACGCCCGGTCGGTGTCGCTGGACGAACTGACCCTCATGGCCGGGGACAAGGAAAAGATGGCGGAAAGCATTCCCGCCATCTGGCCTCTCGACAAACGCCTGATCCGCAACATCGGTTCCTTCGGCGGCCGGGCCGATCCCATTTCCGGATACCGCGCCCGTCACGAAGGCATGGATTTCAGCGGGGAAATCGGAACGCCGATCTACGCCACGGGGAACGGCCGGGTCATGGCCGATCCGGGCCCGAACACCGGCTACGGGAAACAGGTGCTGCTCGACCACGGGTTCGGTTACCGTACGCGCTACGCCCACATGAGCCGGATCACGGTCATGCCGGGGCAGCATGTCAAGCGAGGGGAAAAAATCGGGGAAATGGGCAACACGGGCAAATCGACCGGGCCTCACCTGCACTACGAAGTGCATTACCTGGGGATTCCCGTCGATCCGGTCAACTATTTCAGCCGGGAAATGAGCGACGAAGACTTCGCCAAAATCATCGCATCGGCCAAAGAAATCACCTATGAAACCGAATAATCCCACGCCGAAGCCGTCCGCGCCGGAACAGCCGGATCATCCGCACGTCCGACCCGTCTTCCGGCAGAAACTCCTGCGTTTCGTGATCCATCTTTTCGGCTGGATCGGGATCGCGCTGGTCTATTATTTCATTTTTTCCTTTTTCGTGGACACTCCCATCGAATACGGCATGAAACGCTCTGTGGCCGCCCTCGAAACGGAGTACGAAAAGCTGAACAGCCGTTACGACACGCTCGAGACCGTGTTGGACAACATCGCCGAACGGGATCGGCATGTCTTCCGGACGCTGTTCGATTCCGACCCGCTGGGACACGCGGAAGAAGAACGGCAGTTCCTGCGGTACGACAGCCTGATGAACCGGACGAACCGCGAGCTGGGCGACGATTTTCTGGCCCGTCTTGACCGGTTCGGCGAACGGGTGCGGCTGCAGGGCGAAGACCTGGATCTGCTTCAACGCCGGATCGAGGTGCGCGGGATGCTGCTGAACCACATTCCCTCCATCCAGCCGGTCATCGACCCCGACCTGAGCCGGATCGCCACCTCCTTCGGCCCCCGCATCCAACCCTTTTACAAAACCATGACCCGGCACAACGGAATCGACTATGCCGTTCCGGAAGGAACGCGCGTGTTCGCCACCGCCGACGGCACCGTGTCCAACGTGATGACGGGCCGGGCCAATACCGGCACCACGGTGGTCATTTCCCACGGAGGCGGCTACGAAACCAGCTATCACCACCTGAGCAAAGTGCTCGTTCCGGAAGGAAGCCGGGTCAAACGGGGCGACATCATCGCGCTGACCGGAAACACCGGACTTTCGCTGGCACCCCATTTGCATTACGAAGTCCGTTTTCAGGGACAGCCGGCGGATCCGGTCGACTTTTTCTTCAACGAACTTTCCCCGGAAGGGTATCGGGAAGCGAAACGGATCGCCGGCGTGGGCATGCAGTCTTTCGACTGATTCCCCGGAAACGAAAAACGACCTTTCGCACAGGGCGGAAGGCCCGGCGGGCCGGAATCGAAAACCGGTGTTTTCCGAACGCTTCCCGCAGCCGGCAGGATGAATGGAGCGGAAGAACCGGAAAGAACGGAAAAGGAGTCAAAAAAACCGCCCGCGGATTTGGGGAAACGATTTTAACATTCTATCTTTGTAAGATATAATCAATTCGAGAATATTATGAATTACCTGATCACCTTATTGCAAACGACGACATCCGGGGGAGGCGGTTTTTCCATGATCATCATGATGCTGCTGATCTTCGCCGTCATGTACTTTTTCATGATCCGCCCGCAGCAGAAACGTCAGAAAGAACTGGCCCGCTTCCGTCAGGGCCTCCAGAACGGGGACAAAGTCATCACGGCGGGAGGCATCTACGGAACCGTCAAGGAAGTGAAAGATACGTATATCCTGCTGGAAATCGACAACGGGGTTTCGATCCGCGTGGACAAGGCCATGATCATGAAAGACCCGTCCGACATGGTGACCGCGAAATAAGCGAAAAGGCGCAAAATCTTAAAAACTTCAGGATAATGGACCTGAAGTTTTTTATATGCATATTTTTTACGATATTTGCGCACTAATTTCTGTATAATTTTAAACGACGCGAAATGAAAGTTTGTGAAATCACGGGCAAGCGGGCGGTGATCGGAAACAACGTTTCCCACTCCAATGCCAAAACCAAACGGCGTTTCAATCCGAACCTGAAGACCAAACGGTACTTCCTGGAAGAGGAAAATCGCTGGATCACCCTCCGGGTTTCGGCCGTTGGGATGAAAACGATCAACAAAAAAGGGCTGAGCGCCGCGCTGAAAGACGCCAAAGCGCTGGGTAAAATCTATTAATTCTTAAACGATGGCAAAGAAAGGAAACCGGGTGCAGGTCATTCTGGAATGCACGGAACAAAAGGAAAGCGGCGTTCCGGGAATGTCCAGGTACATCACCACCAAGAACAAGAAAAACACCCCGGACAGGATGGAACGCAAGAAGTACAATCCCTATCTGAAACGGGTGACGTTACACCGAGAAATTAAATAAACGCGACCATGGCAAAGAAAGTAGTAGCAACACTGAAAACGGGTTCGGGCAAGAACTTCACCAAATGCATTAAAATGGTGAAATCCGACAAAACCGGAGCGTATGCCTTCAAAACCGAAATCGTAGCGAACGAGGAAGTCAAAAACTTTTTCGCCGACAGCAAGAAATAAGCATCTGTTGTATTTTTCATAAATACAGCAAAAAGCCCTCTCTTCTTTCCCCGGCTTTCCGGATGAAAAAAGCGGAGGGCTTTTTGTATGCCCGTCCCAGCCGGAAGCCATCCGACAACCTTCTGAAGGACTGCTATTTGATTGTTTTCATATCCATTTTCCCATCTTTTGCGGCCGCTTTTTCTTTCCTCCTCGCGCAGACAACACTTTATATTAGCCACAAAGACACACATCCTAAGCTTTTCCGACAGTAAAAATTGAAATACGAAGTATACAACATTAAAATAAATTGGGTATATTTGTACAACCATACAATTTTGCCTATGCACAAAAATTGAAATAACGACATCGACATATATTTCTGACAAGCAACAACTTGTTATTCCTGTTTAAAATTTGGCCTTTTTTAATCTCTGTGGAATGATCAGGTTGCATTGCCCATGTTGGTTAATCCAGCATGGCGTGAGTGCATCTTGGCACAGAGCGGGTCGGCCAAACCCGTAAACAGACAATTTGCACTCACGCTTTTTCATGGGCTGGCCGCCAAAAACCCGTTTCGAAAGAGGGTTGTCAGGAAAGCAGCGAATCATCGTCCCGGAAAAGAGGCGTGAGGTTTACGAACCTTGAAAACTGCCGACGATGACTGAAAAAGAAAAAGCGATCGTACTGAGTTGCCTCTTCATCGACCAACACCCGGATATCACCTCCGACAATCTTCCCCAGGAATTGCTGGAACTCTGGCTGGACGACCGTCCGTACCGGATGCTGAGCTGCCAGGACAACGGACATCCCGGGGTGATGGCTTTTATCCACGCGGCGGGCATCTTCTTTCCGGTTCGTCCGGCGGGACTGCCGGAAGCGGACGCTTTCCCCGACCTGTGTGAACTGTCCTCCCTTTACTCTCATTTCCAACTCCGCATTCAGGAAGAATACAAAGCCCGGCTGCGCGGGTATCACATCCGTTCCGTGCGGCTGTTCGATTTCGCTTCCGAAACCGCCTTCCCGCTTCCGCTTCCGATTTTCTCCGATTGAACCCCTTATCTCGGGAGCAAAGGCGTTTTTGCCGATCGGCACATGCGGGGGAACCGCCGTTTTTTCCTTAATTTTATCCCCAAAATTTTACGGCGATGGACACCTGCATCCGAAAAATATTCGGGATAAAAACGGAAAGAGACTTCGAAAAGGCAGCGCTGACCGTGTTCCGGTTCCAGGCGGAACATTGTCCGCCCTACCGCACTTACCTGCAGCACCTGGAAATCCGGCCCGAAGACGTAACCCGGATCGAAGACATTCCGTTCCTTCCCATCGAACTGTTCAAAAGCCACCGGGTTTACGGCGGCACGGAAGAACCCCGCCTCGTTTTCACCAGCAGCGGCACCACGGGAACGATACCGAGCCGCCATTACGTAGCCTACCCGGAATTGTACGAAACCTCTTTCCGCCGGGGATTCGAACTCTTTTACGGAGCCGCGGAGGAAATCGCCCTTTACGCACTGCTTCCCAATTACCTCGAACGGACGGGTTCTTCGCTGGTCTACATGGCCGACCGGCTGATCGCCTGTGCAAAGGGAGGCGGCTTTTTCCTCCACGATTACGAATCCCTGCTGGAACAGATGGAACAAACCGCCGCTCAGGGAACGAAAATCCTTTTGCTGGGCGTCAGTTTCGCCCTGTGGGAACTGGCTGAAAAACACCGGTTCCGCCATCCGAACCTGATCGTGATGGAAACGGGCGGCATGAAGGGACGAAGGCGGGAAATCCCGCGGGAAGAGCTTCACGCCATCCTCTGCGACAGTTTCGGTGTGGAAAGCATCCATTCGGAATACGGCATGACCGAGCTTCTTTCCCAGGCCTATTCTTCGGGAAACGGGGTGTTCCGCTGTCCTCCGTGGATGAAAGTTCTCGTCCGGGACGTTCACGACCCGCTGGAATTCCTGCCGCCCGGAAAAACGGGAGGCATCGACGTCATCGACCTGGCCAACCTCTATTCCTGCTCTTTCATCGAAACGCAGGATTTGGGGACGATCCTGCCGGACGGCGGTTTCCGGGTGGCGGGCCGGATCGACAAAAGCGAAATCCGCGGATGCAACCTGATGGTGGCGGGATGAAAAACACCGGGGAAAGATTCGGACGGCACCTGCGGGAAACCCTCTCCGCCTTTTTCCGCTATACCCGGCGGGAACAGCGGGGGCTGATTCTTTTGGGCATCGTTGCGGGAGGAGCGCTTCTGTTCCCCCTGCAACGCAATCCCGAAATATCCGCAGCCATCGCGGATAAGGCCGATTCGCTGATCGCCTCCCGAAACGGGCTTTCACCTGAAGAAAATCGTTTTTTCCGGTCGGGAGATTCCCTTCCGGCACGGGATTCGCTGTTCCGCTTCGACCCGAACCGGGCCTCGGCGGAAAATTTCGTCCGGCTCGGTTTTTCGGAAAAACAGGCTGCGGCGATCCTGCGTTACCGAGCCGCAGGAGCCGTTTTCCGGAAACCGGAAGATTTCGGACGCTGTCATGTCGTATCCGACCGCATGTACGCCCGGTTGGCCCCGTATATCGACCTGCCCCGGAACCCGGCTGCCGATCGGAAGTCCAAGGAAACAGTCGGTTTAAAACCGGTAAAAACCGAACTCAACCGGGCGGATTCCGCCGCGCTCCGGGCGGTACGGGGCATCGGAGAAGTGCTGTGCAGGCGGATACTCGATTACCGGAAACGGCTGGGCGGTTTCGTCCGCAAGAGTCAGCTGCTGGAAATCCGGGGCATCACGGAAGCGAATTTTCCGGGCATCGCGGAACAAATTTACGTTGACAGCGCTGTTATTCAAAAAATTGATATTAACTTTGCACCCGCAAATACGCTGAGCCGACATCCCTATTTTACCGCGTCGATGGTAAAGCGGATCGAGGACGGACGGAAAACGAAAGGAGGCTGGAACACGCTGAAGGAAATGACCGATGAAGACATATTGCTGCCGGATGAAGCCGAACGGGTTTCGCCGTATGCGGCATTCGGTCGTCTCCGATGAAGTATCCTGCCGCCGTTCCGTCGGGCGCGAAATCGGACGGAAACATTGAAAATTCGAAATCATAAAAAAAGAGCGACATCATGATTATCATGCCGATCAAAGAGGGTGAAAACATCGAAAAAGCCCTCAAGAAATTCAAACGGAAATACGAACGCACCGGAGTGCTCAAAGAACTCCGCGGCAGACAGTATTACACGAAGCCTTCCGTAGTGAACCGCATGAAAAAACTTCATGCCATCTACGTGGAGCAGCTGCAGCGGGAAGAAGAATAGTCCCGCCATAAAGGCTCCGATCCCTCCGTTCCGCTATGGGGGAGGGAGCTCCGGACAGATTGAAGGTGCAGAAGGCAAAAACGGAAAAGAACGGGCAGCGGGTGAGCCGGTCGTGAAAGAAAAGCGACACGACGCTTCGACCGGCCAAACGAAAGCGGCGGCCATTCTTTTCGGGAAGAGGGGCGATCCATGATCGAAGCGTTTCTGACATACCTCCGGGCGGAGAAAGGATATTCCGAACTGACGATACGTGCCTACGGGGACGACATTCGTCAGTTCGTTGTTTTTTTCGGAGGGCAGGAAACGGATTTCCGGCCGGAAACCGTCACCTTCGCCGATATCCGAAGCTGGATCATGTCCCTGAGCGAGGCCGGAATGAGCCCCAAAACCGTCAACCGGAAAATTTCCTCCCTGCGGAGTTTTTACCGCTACCTGCTGCGCAACGGAGATGTGCAAACCCTCCCCTTCAAAAAGATCACCCTGCTGAAGACCCCCAAGCGGCTGCCCGTTTTCGTGGAAGAAAGCCGGATGACCGCCATCATCCGGGCCGTCACCGAACCTACCGACGATTTCGAAACCGAACGGGATTCGCTGATCGTCCTGCTGTTCTACGCCACGGGGATCCGGATCGCCGAACTGATCGGAATCACCGACGACGATTGCATCCTGGATTCGGGCGAACTGAAAGTGACCGGCAAGGGGAACAAGCAGCGCATCGTCCCGCTCCTTCCGGGAGTGGTTTCCCGGATAAAAAGGTATTTGTCGCTGCGCAACCGGCAAATCGTTTGCACAAACGAAAAAAAGTTCCTATTTTTAACAGACAAAGGAGAGCGGATAAGCCGCACTGCGGTCTACAAGGTGGTGACGCAGACGCTGGGGCTTTTCGGGGTGCAGGGCAAACGGAGTCCTCACGTGTTGAGACATACGTTCGCCACCCACCTGCTTAACAACGGGGCGGAGATCAAAAGCATCCAGGAGCTGCTCGGGCACGCCAACCTGATGACCACGCAGATTTATACGCACAATACCATCGAAAGGGTCAAGGAAATTTATCAGAAAGCCCATCCGAGGGCAAAAAAAGATTAGGAGGACAAAGCATGGATGTCAAAATTCAATCGGTAAAGTTCGACGCCGACAAGAAACTCATCGGTTTCATCGAGGAAAAAGTGGCCAAACTTGGGCGGTTTTCGGAAGAAATCCTCAACGCGGAAGTCATTCTGAAACTCGACAAGAACTACGAGCAGGGCAACAAGGTGGCCACCCTGAAAATCAACGTGGCCGGAGACGACCTGGTGGCCGAACGTCAGTGCAAATCTTTCGAGGAAGCGGTGGATCAGTGCATCGACGCCATCCGCAAACAGTTGGAAAAATACAAGTGTAAGGCTAAGTAGAAGGTTTCTTTCAGGTATTCGGGGCTCGGAGGCTTTCTCTGCTACGACAAGAATGCGCAGAAGTCTCCGACCGGGATTGCTGGATCGACGATTTGCGTTTCAAAGGAGAATATGTTTATTATAAAAGAGGGTTTTCGCCCTCTTTTTTTACCGAAGCCCTATGAAGAAATCTGTATTTTGGCTGGCCGGCTGGCTGTTATTGCTAACCGGCTGCACCGGAAAGAAAGCATCCGTTACGCCCGAGCTGTTTGCCTCCCTTCCGCAATATGAACTGCAGGGAAAAAAGCTGGGGATGAATGTTTTGGAAGCCTCCCGGTTCGTCTTCAACGAAGATTACCTCGTTTGCGGAAACCGTCGGGCCAGCGATTACCTTTATACGGTTTATCGTCGCAATGATCCGAAGCATCCGATTCCCTTCATTCGCAAGGGGAAAGGGCGGGGAGAATACTTGTACTCAAGCGATTGTCAGTTAACGGATAACGATGATTTTTATTTTTACACTACGAACGGGATCAATAAATTGATAATATGCGACCTGAACCGACTTACGGATACGATCGACTACCCGATAAAAGAAATCGTGGATTGGGATTCGACCGGTTCCTGGAACAGTTTTCAGCATCCTGTAATCATAAAGGATCGTTTTGTATTCGGGCGGTATGCCGGTATTGATATGAACGGAGAGTTCCTTTGCTACGATCTGAAAGAGGGGAAACGGATTTATTCGGAAAAACTGCCCGAAAACAATTTCGGGTTGAACGAAGTCATGCAACATAGTTTGTACCAAGGCCCCATATCGGTAAATGGCAGAGGCGACCGGCTTTTTTCTACCATGGTCAATGGCGACGTCGTGGGCTTTTACCGACTGGAAGAAGGGAAGGCGGTTCCGGTGAAGGTCTATGATTTCATCTATCCCGTCTGCCGTCCGGTCGAAGGCGGGAAAAAATACCTCTCGCGGGACGATTCCTATCGGGGCGGACAGCACATTTTCTGGTCGGAGGGGAAAGTCTATCTGGTGTATTGCGGAACCGACTACAAAACGTGGAAGGAGCGGGGCTACAAATTCGCCATGCGGGACGTGTACGTGTTCGACGAGGAAGGAACGCCGCTTTATTCGCTGCGGCTGGATCAGCCCCTGGAATACGTGCATGTCCACGGAAACCGGCTGATCGGCTATCGCACGGACGACACGGGCTACGTGTTCTACGAATACACGCTGCCGAAGACGGCATAAGGAATTTCACCGCACCGGAAACAGGTCGGGAATAAATACAGGAGTTTCAACCGGCTCCCTGCCGCAATGAACAGCGGAGAACGACTCCGTAAAATCCCGAAAAAACCCCGCTCATTCCCGGAGCGGGGTTTATCGGATGTATCGAACAAGAGTCCGTGCCTACTGCCCTTCTTCCAGCAGAAACCGCTCGCAGTCGATGGCCGCCATGCAACCCGACCCGGCAGCGGTGATCGCCTGCCGGTAACGCGTGTCCTGCACGTCTCCGGCGGCGAAGACCCCTTCCACGCTGGTATGCGTGGTGCCGGGAGCCGTCCGGATGTATCCTTCCGCGTCCAGTTCCACCGCTCCTTTGAATACGCTCGTATTGGGAGTATGCCCGATCGCCAGGAAAATTCCGTCGACGGCCACGATCTTCTCGCTGCCGTCGTTGTGCACCAGCAGGGCGCCGTTCACCCCCGCATCATCGCCGAGTATTTCCTTCACGTTGTATTCGAACAGCACCTCGATATTGGGGGTGTTCATCACCCGGTGCTGCATGGCTTTGGAAGCCCGCAGGTAATTTTTCCGCACGATCAGATACACTTTCGACGCCAGCGTAGCCAGATAGGAGGCTTCCTCGCAGGCGGTGTCCCCGCCCCCGACCACTCCGACCACCTTGTTGCGGTAGAAAAAGCCGTCGCAGGTCGCACAGGCCGACACCCCCATTCCCCGAAACCGGTTTTCGGACTCCAGCCCCAGATAACGGGCCGAGGCCCCCGTAGAGATAATCACCGTTTCGGCCTCCACTTCCTTCGATCCGTCCACCTTCAGCCGGAACGGACGCCGGGAAAAATCCACCTCCGTCACGATTCCGAACCGGATATCGGCCCCGAAACGGGTCGCCTGCCGCCGCAGGTCTTCCATCAGTTCCGGCCCGGTCACGCCTTCCGGATAGCCGGGAAAATTCTCCACTTCCGTCGTGGTGGTCAGCTGACCGCCCGGCTCCATCCCCTGGTAAAGCACCGGCGCCAGATTGGCCCGCGCCGCATAAATGGCGGCGGTGTATCCCGCCGGGCCGCTTCCGACGATCAGGCATCTGATTTTTTCCGTATCCATCGCTTCTCGTTTTTGGTTTTCGCTTACGCTGTACTGCAAAGATATAACCTTATTTGCAAATTAACCGCCAAACCGGTATCTTTAGGCCGCATTTTCAACATCCGCAATCCATGTCCAACCCAAGCAAAAACCTCATACTCGTCTTATTGCTGTCCGTTCTGACGAACGGTTGCTCCAAAAAGAGCATTCCCGTCGCAAGCGTTCCCGCGGAAAACCGGGGACAGGCCATCGTTCCTCCGATCGCCACGACTTTCGATGACATACCGTTCGTGACTCCCTCCCATCCGGAAGAACCGGCTCCCAAAAACCGGAACGTTTCCCCGGCGGTTTCCGAACCGGCCCGAACGCCGGAGCCTGACCGAACGGTCGCTGCGACCGAAACCGCCGGATACCCGGCGACAACGCTTCGGGAAACGACCTTCGCTCCGGCAGAAACCGAACACATCCGGCTCGGCAGCTACAATCCGTTCGGAAACGGAAACCGGCTGACGATCGATCCGGAAGCCTTCCGGAAGGAATTCCGCTACCCCTATCCGGGGAAAGTGATCTCTCCCTACGGTTACCGGGGACGTTCCATGCATACCGGCGTGGACATCAAAGCCGTTCCCGACGACACCATCCGCTGCATCCTTTCCGGCGTCGTCCGGATGTCGAAATCCTATTCGGGTTACGGCAACGTGGTCGTGGTACGCCATGCCAACGGCCTGGAAAGCGTTTACGCCCATAATTCCAGGAACCTCGTACGGCCCAATGACCGGGTAAAGGCCGGAGCGCCGCTGGCGCTGGCGGGCCGAACCGGGAGAGCCACCACCGAGCATGTCCATTTCGAACTTCGGGTCAAAGGGGAACACTTCGATCCCGCACTCCTGCTGGACACCGAGCGTCACCGGCTGAAAGACCGTCCCGTTTACCTGACCTACCGGAACGGACGGGTGCAGGCGTCCCTGTCGAACCGGGAAGAGGCACCCAATGCACCTATCTCTCCGACCGGCTCCCTGTATGCGGGGGAAAGACGCGCCGGTTCCGGAAACGACCGTACCGCTCCGGCTTCCGGGGCACGGGCATCTGCACAGACCTCCGGCAAGATCCACGTGATCCGAAAAGGGGATACCCTCTATGCCATCGCCCGGAAATACGGAACCACGGTCGCAGACCTCTGCCGACTGAACCGCATGCGGGAAACGCAGGTGCTCAGCATCGGGGATAAACTTCAGGTGCGGTGACCCCTTCCCTGCCCGATCGCATTTCCGTCATGCAACGTATCACAATCCGCTTCTCATGGAAATCGGCCGTTTCCTGATCGCCTCGGCGATCCTGACCCTGATGCCGGGGCCGGACATCGTGTTCGTGCTGGTACAGGGGGTCACACGCGGCTGGAAAGCGGCTCAGACGGTCTCGCTGGGGCTTTGTTCGGGACTCTTCTTCCACACTGCGGCCGCCGCGCTGGGCCTCTCTCTGATCGTCGCCCGTTCCCCCTTCCTGTTCGCGGCAGTCCGATACGCGGGCGTGGCCTACCTCCTGTACATGGGAACCGTTTCCTTCCTGCGGCGGAACCGTTCCGGGAAAGCGGAACGGAGCGAGGTTTCTCCGGAACCCGTCGCCGAAAAACCGGGACGCCTGTACCGCACGGGCATCCTCATGAACCTGCTCAATCCGAAGGTGATCCTCTTTTTTCTGGCGTTCCTGCCCCAGTTCTTCCGGACGGAAGCCGACGCCACCCCCCGGAACATTTTCGTGCTGGGCGTTCTTTTCGCCGCACAGGCGTTGTTGATTTTTTCCGCGGTATCGCTGCTGGGGGGACTGTCCGGAAACCGGATTTCCCTCGGAAGCACGCCTGCACGCACGGTCGCGTGGATCAATGCGCTGGTCTACTGGGGAATCGCTCTGCTCTTTCTTTTCGCCTGAACCGAACCCGCCCGCAACCTGACGGAGGAACCGACCCCCCGCCGCTCGTTTCCGGAAAGAGGCCCGGACTACCGGGACAGGCGCTCCTCCTCGATGTCGGCGCATCCCCGGAAGGTGAAATGTTTCTGGGAAAAATAGCTGACCAGCACCGCCGCGACCGTGACGACGAGTTTGGAAGGAGTCGGATAAAATCCGAACACGCCGACCAGCAGTTTCAGCCCGAAATAATTGATGAGGATCGTGCCGATCACCACCGTCAGGTATCGGAACAGCTGCGTGCGGTTTCTGAGGGGAGAATCCACGAAAGCGATGTTTTTCATCAGCCAGAATCCGGTGTAGAACGTGATCGGGAAAGAGATCAGAAACGCGGCGATGTAAGGGGAAATGACGACGAACCCCAGATCGAGATTCTGTTTGTCCAGCACGAAATTGTACAGAACGGCGTACAGCGTCAGATCCAGCAGCAGGTTGCCCCCGCCGCAGGCGGCGTAGTAGAAAGTCTGGCGGGGAATCCACTTCCGGATAAAGGGGAAGTAAAACCAGCCGATCGTTTTCGCAATCCGTTCTTTCATCGTTGTTTTTCGGGACATCGGCGGCCTTCGCGGTTTCGCCGAGGCCGTTCCACGGCGCAAAACTAATAAAACAATCCCTTTTTATTGAACAGCGTATACCCGAAGTTGAACACGAGGAACCACTTTTTCGGATTCATGTCGAACCGGGACAGGGTCAGGCTGGCCGGCCCGATGGGCGTCTGGTACACCAGCGAGGAACTGAGCATGTAGCGCATCCGCTCCTTGCGCCGGTCTTTGTCCCGGAACCGGAGGTACTCTTCCGGCAAAAACAGGTAACCGCTGTTTTTCAGGTAGAAGTTCTCGGTGAATTCGAAGGTGGGCATCAGCCCCGCCCCCACGAACGTATTGCTCCGGAACTTGTCCAGGTAAACCGTCTGGCTGAACGGGGTGGGCGTAAAGGCCGGAGCGGTGAAATTGGTCGCGTGTTCCGTGTAGAAATCGGGATGGGACGAAATGACGCAGTCCACCAGATACCCGAACGAAAACCAACGGGAAACCGGGAAATACTCTTCCCGCATGAACCTCCCCCCGAACCACTTCCGGCGGCTGCTTTCCGGAAACGCCGTCCCCGTATAAACGTTGCCCGGATGGAAATTCTCCTTCCCGTGCACATAAACGACAGAGGCGGTCTGGTGAATGCCCCGGGTGGGATAAAGGGTAAAGTTCAGCGTCTGCTTGGTCACTTCCGCCTGCACCCCGTAGAAATCGAATTTCGTCCGTTCCGACTTCACCCCTTCCTCGTACTGACGGGCGGGATCGGTGAAATAGAAGTAATTGTTCCGGCCCACGTTCCCCTTGACCTGAAAAACCGAACTCCGGCCCAGCGGGAATCCCACGGAAGCGGTCAGATAGTTGTCGTTCAGCTTGTTGTATCCGTATTTCCGAAAAAGGCTCTGCGGGGAGCCGTTCTTGTAGTTATAGCGGTTGTAAACGAAATAAAGGTCGTAGTAGAACGGCTTCCGCAGGAAAAAGTCCCCGCGCATGCCGAGCAGAATCGAAGTGTAGAGCGTGCTGAAGTTCCCCCCGAACCGAAAGCTGTACGCATTCTTGTCGAGCAGCTTGTACTCCAGTCCCACATAGGCCTGGTTCAGCGACGTGGAAGAAATGTTCCCCCCCAGCATGATCCGGAAGCTGGGACGCGTCCTCAGGGTGAGGTCGACCGAAAAATACCCCGTGGTATCGTCGTATGTCATCCGGGGATAGTCCCCCGTGATTTCGCCTTCGGAAAGGATTTTGAAATACTCCGACTTGAATTCCGGGAAACTGAACACCTCGTTTTCGTCCTTCCCCTTTTTCAGCCCCAGCATCCTCCGGACATACTTGACCTGCTGGGAATTGAGGCCCTGAATCCGGTAATCGTCGAAAACCAGTTCCGGAAGGCCGGAACGGTAAACCAGCCGCCGGTTGTGCAGTTCGTCGGAGCCGACCCGCCGGGGGATCCGGGCCTTGATGCTGTCCATCCGGGCCATGGCGTCTTCGTATCCCTTTTCGATGATATACCGCGCCTGGGCGAAATCCAGCATCCCCACGTCCTCGAACACCCGCTCGATCATGATCCCCTTGTCCTCCGGCAGGTTGTAGTCCGTGTGCATCATGGTGATCGCTTCCACCTGCTCCATCAGGTTGTTCTCATCGGGATTCTTCACCCCGGAGACGCATTTGCTTCCGATCAGTACGTCCGGGTCGAAGTCCTCTTCCAGCACCTGCCAGGGAAAGTTGTTGTAAATCCCGCCGTCGTAAAGCAGGATCGAGTCCTGTTTCAGCGGCCTGAACACCAGCGGAATGGTCATCGAGGCCCGGATCGCCCGTCCGATGTCCCCATGGCGGAACACGACCTCCCGCTTGTTGTAAACGTCCGAAGCGATGCAGCGGAAAGGCACGAACAGGTTGTTGAAATCTCCTTTGGACTCCGCGGAAGCCGGATCGAAAATTTCGTTGAAGGAAAGGTCGATCTGGGTCGACGGAATCAGGTTGGTCGGCAACACGGCGATGTTCTTTTTCGCCTTCAGGTTGAGGTTCAGCGTCACCATGGCCGGCGTGGGGGTCATCCGCTTGAAATAATAAAAATAACGGCTTTCGATCTTCCCGCTCATCCAGTACCGGACCTGCTCGGATTCGAACAGGTCGGCCATCTCGTCCGGCGTGTATCCGATGGCGTACAGCCCGGCCACGATCGACCCCATCGAAGTTCCGGACACGTAGTCGATGGGAATTTCGTTTTCCTCCAGCGCCTTGAGCACGCCGATGTGGTAAAGCCCCTTGGCCCCGCCCCCGCTCAGCACCAACCCCACCCGCTGCGCGGAAAGGCCGAGGGAAAAGAGCGCCAGGAAAAGGGTTAAAACATACTTCATCGCCTTGGGTGTTGACGGTATGACATTAATTTGCTACTTTTGTAGATTAAAAGTAATCTTTCCGAAAATATGATCCGACTTTTACTCGTTGTGTGTCTGACGGGATTTTGCCTGCAAGGTAGTGATTTATCCGCAAAAGGGAAAGGGGAAGCCAAAGCGGCGCTGAAAGCGGCCCGGGAAACCGTCGACCGGCAGGGCCGGGGACGGACGACCGTCACGATGAAAACGTCCGCCGGAACGATCACCCTGACGCTCTACGACGATACGCCGCTGCACCGGGACAACTTCCTGCGGCTGGCGGAGAAAAAGGCGTATGAAGGGGTGCTGTTCCACCGGGTCATCGCAGGATTCATGATCCAGGCGGGGGACCCGCAGAGCAAGGAAGCACTTTCGACGGTCACCTACGGCAACCACGACGACGGAGAGCCGGTGCCGGCGGAAATCCGGGAAGGCTATTTCCATCATCGGGGAGCGCTCGCGGCGGCCCGGACGCCGGACGAAGTGAATCCGGAAAGGGAATCTTCCGGGTCGCAATTCTACATCGTGCAGGGGAAAACGTTCAGCGACTCCACCCTGAACGAAGCGGAAAAAAGACTTTCCGTTCCCTTTCCGCCAGGGCGGAGGCAGGTCTATGAGACGTGGGGAGGCGCCCCTCACCTGGACAGAAGCTACACGATTTTCGGACGGGTGATCAAGGGGATGAAGACGGTGGATCGGATCGCCGCCTACCGGACCGATCCCCACGACCGGCCGCTGAAGGACGTGTTCATCCGGAAAGTGAACGTCAAGGTAAAGAAACAGAAAAAATAAGGAACTGGACATGCTGTCAGAGAAAATCAATGCGCTGCGAAAGGCCGTGGACGATTTCCGGCCCAAGGCGGAAAAGGAAATCGAGGAATTCCGCATCCGGATGCTGGGAAAGAAAGGGGAAATGAACATCCTTTTCGACGAATTCAAAAAAGTGTCGTCGGAACAGAAACGGGAGCTGGGACAGAAGATCAACGAACTGAAAAACCGGATCCAGACCCGCATCGAGGAATACCGGGCCTCCCTCGCGAACACCGAAAGCGAAACGGAAAGCATCGACATGACGCGTCCGGGAACGGCCGACCGGATCGGCACGCGCCATCCGATTTCCCTCGTAAGGAACGAAATCCTGGACATTTTCCGCCGCCTGGGCTATACGGTGGCCGAAGGCCCGGAAATCGAAGACGACTGGCACGTGTTTTCGGCCCTCAACTTTCCGCCCGAACATCCGGCACGGGACATGCAGGACACGTTCTTCATCGAAAAGAATCCGGACATCCTGCTGCGCACCCACACCAGCTCGATCCAGGTGCGGACGATGGAAACCCGCCAGCCGCCCATCCGGGTGGTCTGCCCGGGGCGGGTGTTCCGCAACGAAGCGATTTCCTACCGGGCCCACTGCATTTTCCACCAGGTGGAAGGACTTTATGTGGATGAAAACGTTTCGTTCGCCGACCTGAAACAGTCGATCCTTTACTTCGCGAAGGAAATGTTCGGGGAAGAGGCCAAAATCCGGCTCCGCCCCTCCTACTTCCCGTTCACCGAACCCTCGGCCGAAGTGGATGTGTCGTGCAACCTGTGCGGCGGGAAGGGATGCAACGTCTGCAAGCATACGGGCTGGCTGGAAATCATGGGTTGCGGGATGGTGGATCCGAACGTGCTGGAAGCCTGCGGAATCGACAGCCGGAAATACACCGGCTTCGCATTCGGCATGGGCATCGAACGCATCTCCATGCTCAAGTACGGCGTCCGCGACCTGCGGCTCTATTTCGAAAACGATCTCCGCTTCCTGCGCCAGTTCGAAGCGGCATTCTGACGCATATCGTATTCAATCAGACCGGGAAACGGAAATGGGCAAACTCAAAGGCGTATACGCCGTCCTGACGATCGCAGCGTTTTTCGTGGCCTGCACGGCACCCCGGCAGGCGACGGAAAGCCTTTCCATGGCCATACCGTTCCCGCCGAAAGAATATACGCCGGCCGAAGCCGCCACGTTCAACTACCTGCAGGGCGTGCGGATGGAACAAATCCACGGGGAACCGCTTGCAGCCGCCGTGTGCTACTGGAGCGCCATCGAGCAGGACTCGCTTCACGCGCCTTCCTGGTACGGGCTGGCCAACGCCCTGACCAAGTCCTTCCCCGATTCGGCTCTGCTATGCAGCTACCGGGCCAACCGGCTGGATACGGCCAACATCTGGTACAAGCTCCAGCTGGGGCGGCTGCTGATCGGGCACCAGCAATACGATTCGGCGCTGAAGGTCTACCACGACATCGTCCGGCTGGCTCCCCACAACCCGGAAAATTACAAGTACCTGGCCGCCCTTTACGAACAGACGCGGCAGCCTTTCACGGCCATCATGCTGCTGGATTCGGCGGAGGTGAAATTCGGCATCATCGAGGAACTGGCCACCTACAAGCGTCGGCTGCTGATCGAAACGGGGCTGATCGACCGGGCCGTTTCCGAAACGCAGGCCCTCATCCGCAACTTCCCTTACGATGAGCGGAACTACATCATTCTGGGCGAGCTATATGCCCGGGGAGGGAAGGATTCGCTGGCGCTGGACGCCTATACCCAGGCGCTGACCATCGCTCCGGAGAACGTGGATGCACTGGCGGCGCTCAACGAATTCCACCGCCAGCGGAACAACCTGCCCGAATTTTTCGCCACGACCAAGAAACTGTTCGCCTCCGACCAGCTGGACGCGGAAAGCAAGCTGAAATACTTCGACGACGTCATCAAAACCCCGCAATTTTACCAGCAGCGTTATTTCGACGTCAACGAACTGGTAGGCATACTCGTGCTCAAATATCCGAAGGATTACGAGGTGACCCGGCTGCTGGCCCAGCACCAGATCAACAGCGGCCATGTGGAAGGGGCCCTGACCACCTACAAAACCAGTCTGGAAGACAGCGCCCGGCTGGAAACGTTCAACGCCGTCCTGGACATCGAATCCTACCTGAACCATCCGGATTCCGTCATGCGTTATTCGGAACTGGCCGTGCGCACCTTTCCGAAAAACCCGGAACTGTACATGCGCCGGGGATACGCCTATTACAACCTGAAAGATTACAAGAAGGCGGAGAAAGCGATGCGGGAAGCCCTGAAATACGCGGAAACGGATTCGCTGAAGAGCGTCATCTATACCGGCATCGGAGACATGATCCATTCTTACGACAGCGCACGCACGAAACGCTATTACCCGCTTTATGAAAAAGCGCTCGCATACGATCCGGACAACATTTTCGCCCTCAACAATTACAGCTACTACCTCAGCCTGGAAGGAAAGCGGCTGGACGAAGCGCTGAAAATGATCGAACGGGTGCTGGAGATCGAACCGGGCAATCCGACCTACATCGACACCTACGGCTGGATTCTGTACAAAATGGAACGGTACGAGGATGCGAAGAAGGCGATGCGTCAGGCCGTCTCGCTGGACGGGGCGGCCAGCAAGGAACTGTTGCTGCATTACGGGGACATTCTCTATGAACTGAAGGAATACTTCATGGCCTCGGTGTATTGGAAAAAAGCGCTCGAAAAAGGATACGATCCCCGCGAAATCGAAAAGCGGATGAAACTCATCGAAGGGAAATAACGCCATGAACCGTCTGACACTCACCCTGCTGCTAACCCTTTTCACCGCCTTCGCGTGCGCCCAGTCCGTCGAAGAGCTGCAGCGTCAGATCCGGCAGGCCGAAGAAGAGATCCGGCTGACCAACAACCTCCTGAATCAAACGAAACAGGAACGCACGGCCAACCAGAACCAGCTGAAACTGGTTCGGAACAACATCGGCAACCGGCGGCGGATCGTGTCGAACCTCGACCGGCAGATCGGAATGATCAACCGCGACGTAGGCGACAAGCACCGGACCGTGGAACGCCTGCAGGCGGAACTCGACGCCCTGAAAACGGAATACGCCTCCATGATCCGGAACGCCTACCGGAATTACCGGCTGAACAACATCATGACGTTCCTGTTCGCTTCGCGGGATTTCCGGGACGCCGCCCGCCGCATCTACTACGTCCGGCGTTACACCCTGATTCGGGAACGGAAAGCCGCCCAGATCGACTCCATCACGCACCGGCTGACGGGGGATATCCGGCTGCTGCAAACGCGGAAGGACAGCCTCGACCGCACCGTGCGGGCCCGGAATGCGGAACTGCAAAAACTGAGCGCGGAAGAACGGGAATACCGTCGGATCGACGCTTCGCTCGGTTCCCGCACCCGAAAGTATACCCGCGAACTGGCGGAAAAGAGAAACACCATCAACAAGCTGCAACAACGCATCCGGCAAATCATCGCTGAGGAATCGAAACGCTCGTCCACCCAGAAGCGAACCACGGCCGAAACCGAAGCGTTCGAGAAACTCTCGGGTCGGTTCGACCAGAATCAGGGGCGTCTTCCCTACCCCGTCACCGGAGGCGTGATCGTGGACCGCTACGGCAAACACCCTCATCCGACCCAGAAAGGGCTGACCATCAACAACACCGGCGTGAATATCGCCGCGGAAAAGGGGGCGCCCGTCCGGGCCGTGTTCGATGGGGAAGTCGTCCGGGTGTTCTTCTACCAGCGGCTCAACAACAGCGTGATGATCCGTCACGGAAACTACATCACCGTTTATTCCAACCTCGAAACGGTCGGCGTCCGGGCGGGCGACCGGGTGTCGGGAAATCAGGTCATCGGCACGACCTATGCGGGCGACGATCCAGACAATCGGTTCCTGCACTTCGAAATCTGGAAGGAAACCCGGAACCTGAATCCGGAACAATGGCTGAAGAGGTAAAAACACGCAAAGAGGATATGGCAGTGCACTATTATACCGAAGATTGCGACATCCGGTTTCCCGGCAAGCGGAAAACCGGCCGGTGGATCGACCGCACCATAGCGGCGGAAGGCCGGGAAACGGGGCAAATTTCGATTGTTTTCTGTTCGGACGACTATCTCCTTGCCCTGAACCGGAAACACTTGAATCACGACTATTTTACGGACATCATCACCTTCGATTACGACGAAGGGGAAACCGTTTCCGGCGACCTGTTCATCAGCATCGACACGGTGAGGGCCAATGCCGTACAGTTCGGGGTATCCTTTCCGGAAGAGCTGTACCGGGTCATCATCCACGGCGTGCTCCATCTGTGCGGATACAAGGACAAAACGCCCGAAGACAGCCGTCTCATGCGGGAAAAGGAAAATTATTATCTGAGCCTGCGGGAGGAAACCGAACATGCGATTTGAATACGACATCATCGTGGTAGGGGCCGGGCATGCGGGATGCGAAGCGGCAGCAGCGGCGGCCAACCTCGGCTCCCGTACCCTGCTGGTCACGATGGACATGACCAAATTCGCTCACATGTCCTGCAATCCGGCCGTTGGCGGAGTGGCTAAAGGACAGATAGTGAGAGAAATAGATGCCTTAGGCGGTTATATGGGGATCGTTACCGACCGAAGCACGATCCAGTTCCGGATGCTGAACCGGTCGAAGGGGGCGGCCATGTGGAGTCCGAGAGCGCAGTGCGACAAACAGGCTTTTTCGGCCGAGTGGCGCCGGATGCTGGAAAACACGCCCAACCTCAGTTTGTGGCAGGACTCCGTCACCGAAATCCTTTTCGAGGACGATCGGGCCGTCGGCATCGCTACGGCCTTCGGTGTCCGGTTTGCGGCACGGGCTGTCATTTTGACCAACGGCACCTTCCTGAACGGATTGATGCACATCGGCCGGTCTCATCAGGCAGGCGGGCGTGCCGGAGACGCACCGTCGTACGGCATCAGCGACCGGCTTCGGGAAAGAGGATTCGAAGTGGGCCGGATGAAAACGGGCACGCCTGCCCGACTGGATGCCCGTACCATCGATTTTTCGAAACTCGAACCTCAACACGGAGACAGCCGGCCGATAAAATTCAGCTATTCGGCTGACACCGAATCCGTTACCGATCAACTTCCCTGTTATCTGGCGTATACATCATCGCTGGTACACGACACGCTTCGGGAAGGTTTCGGCGATTCTCCCCTTTTCAACGGAATCATTCGGGGGATCGGGCCGAGATACTGTCCGAGCATCGAAGACAAGTTGCGGACCTTCGCGGACAAGGAGCAGCACCAGCTTTTTCTGGAACCGGAAGGCCGGAACACGACGGAATACTACCTCAACGGCTTTTCCTCTTCCCTGTCATGGCAGGTACAGGTAGCCGCTCTGCAAAAAATACGTGGATTGGAAAACGTCCATATCTTCCGTCCCGGGTACGCTATCGAATACGACTACTTCCCGCCCACGCAACTCCATCATACGCTCGAAACCAAACTCGTCCGCAACCTCTATTTCGCCGGACAGATCAACGGCACGACCGGATACGAAGAGGCGGGAGCCCAGGGGCTGATGGCCGGGATCAACGCACACCTCAAAATAAACGGAAAGGAACCTTTCGTACTCCGGCGCAACCAGGCTTATATCGGGGTATTGATCGACGATCTGGTCACCAAAGGGGTGGACGAGCCTTACCGCATGTTCACCTCGCGGGCCGAATACCGGATTCTCCTGCGGCAGGACAATGCCGATCTTCGGTTGACCTCTTTAAGCCACGAGCTGGGATTGGCGGACGAACGACGTTATCGAAATGTCCTGAAAAAGCAGGAAAATATCGACGCTTTATTGAAATACATTCGGGAGACCAACGTATCCCCGGAAGAAATCGGGGACTATTTGACCGCTGTCGGCTCCTCCCCCATCCGGCAAAAAAAGAGAATGCACGATCTTTTGCTTCGCAACGATACATCCATACAGGGCATGGCGGAACATTTGCCGGACTTTCGGACTTTTCTGACAAGCCGGCATTTCACGCCGGAAGAAATCGAGGGAGCGGAGATTCTGTTGAAATACGGCGGTTACATCGACCGGGAACAGCAGGCGGCAGAAAAATCAGCCCGACTGGAAGCCATCCGCATTCGTCCGGACTTCGACTACCACTCCCTGAAATCGCTTTCCATCGAAGCCCGCCAGAAACTGACGCGCATTAGACCGGCTACCATCGGACAGGCTTCGCGGATTCCCGGCGTATCCCCTGCGGACATACAAGTTTTGTTGGTTTATTTTGGAAGATAATGATGTTCCACGTGAAACATATCGATTGAAATCACATACTTGTTCCACGTGGAACAATTAAAATGAATATGCATGAAAGAAAAACTGTTCGATTTAAAAAAGGATAACGCGAAAAGGATTTATATCAAAGGCTCTCTTCCCGGCGTAGAAGTCGGCATGAAAGAAATCGAGCTACAAAACGGTGAATGGATCGTATTGTATGATACATCGGGCGTCTATGCCGAAGAAGGATACGAACCCGACATCGAAAAAGGGCTACCGAAACTGCGCGAACGCTGGACGAAAGAACGAATTGAGCGGGACGGGGGTGTAAAAACGCAGCTGTGGTATGCCAAAAACGGCATCGTCACGCCGGAAATGGAATACGTCGCCATCCGTGAAAGCCAAGGAATTACGGACGAAGCGGAACGCATCACGCCGGAAACGGTACGGAAGGAAATCGCAGAAGGAAGGGCGATCCTCCCCGGAAACCGCAACCATCCGGAAGCGGAACCCATGATTATCGGACGCAAGTTTCTGGTCAAGATCAATGCCAACATCGGCAACTCTGCGCTCGGTTCGGGCATCGCCGAAGAAGTGGAAAAAGCGCTTTGGGCGGTCAAATGGGGTGCCGATACCGTCATGGATCTTTCCACGGGGAAAGACATCCACCAAACCCGAGAAGCGATATTACGAAACACGCCGGTACCGGTCGGCACCGTCCCCATCTATCAGGCATTGGAAAAGGTCAACGGTGTAGTGGAAGACCTGAGTTGGGAATCGTTCCGGGAAACCTTGCTGGAGCAATGCGAACAAGGCGTGGATTATTTCACGATCCATGCGGGCATCCTGCGGGAACACCTCCCCCATGCGTTGGGCCGGGTGACGGGAATCGTTTCCCGGGGCGGCTCGATCCTCGCCAAATGGATGGAGCATCACCATAAGGAAAATTTTCTCTACACCCACTTCGAGGAAATCTGCGAAATCATCCGTCAATACGATGCCGCATTCTCGCTGGGAGACGGTCTTCGACCCGGAAGTCTGGCGGATGCCAACGATGCGGCCCAATTCGGAGAATTGAAGACGCTGGGCGAACTGGCCCGGATCGCCCGCAAGCACGACGTACAAGTCATCATTGAAGGCCCCGGCCATGTCCCCATGAACAAGATCCGGGAAAACATGGATTTACAGTTGCAGTACTGCGACGAAGCGCCGTTCTATACTTTGGGCCCGCTGGTGGCGGATATCGGAGCAGGATACGACCATATCACTTCCGCCATCGGGGGAGCGATGATCGCCTGGTACGGTACGGCGATGCTGTGTTACGTCACCACCAAGGAACACCTGGCCCTGCCGAATCGGGACGACGTACGGGAAGGAGTGGTCACTTACAAGCTGGCGGCTCATGCGGCGGATGTCGCCAAAGGACATCCGGGCGCTGCCCGCAGGGATTTGGCCATGAGTCGGGCGCGTTACGATTTTCGGTGGAGGGATCAATTCAATCTTTCGCTCGATTCGGAACGGGCCAGGAAATTTCACCTCGAGATGATTCGGAACAGCGATGCCGATTACTGCGGGATGTGCGGCCCTCATTTCTGCGCCATGCGGATCACCAAGTCGATCAAAAAGCAGGATTAATCCGGCCTTATTCCGGCCTGATAGTCGGATAGGAAAAAAATACGCGATTCTCAGAGGGTTAAATGCGCCTTAGAATGCACGTATTCAACTGATTATCTGCATATTAATTTATGCATTGAACGAAAAACAGGAAACGGGCTTCCAGCTCGTTTCCTGTTTTTTTCACGATCGGTTGCCGTTTTCTTTGCCCGGAAGGAAATTTTTCCCTTCCATTCCCGAAGGGCGGGTCATCCGGACGATTCGGAAAGAAACCGTACCGGTTCTTCCGGGACGACAAAAATCATTTGCCCAAAAAGAGCCGGCGGAAATGTTTATCCAACGCCCCGAAATCGAACACGGAATAACGATCGGTTTCCCGGCTCCCTTCCGGTTCCGCCTGCGACGCATGTTTCAGGACGTACTGGAACTTGTAGAAGGCCTCCCTGACCCGAAAGCGGTCTTCGAATCCGTTCAGAGCGATATGGTTCCGTTTCAGGTAGGCCAAAAACAGCCGGATAAAAACCCGGTATTGAGGCGTGTGGATCAACTGGGGACTCCAATCCGTTCTTTCGGTAAGCAGCAGATAGCGGTACATGGTACGGGGAATCCGATCCGAAGTGACGGAGGGATGCTGTTCGACAAATCGTTGAATGTTGAAAGCGGCACCCCGGCAATGCAGGCAGGATGCGGATTCGGGACAACGGTCGCACAGGGCGACGGAAACGGTTTCGGTACTTTTTCCGGTGGACATGCTTACGGATATGATCGGTTGATTCTTGCCGTCCCTTCACAGAACGGTCAAAGTTTTTTCAAACCCGTACACCATGCAATAATTTCACCAAAATGCACCCAAAAACGCCGGTTGCGAAAGTTTGCGAAAAAGGGACGAAAAGTACTCCGATTCCAGAAACGAACGCCTTACATATTCATTTCGTTCATCGCAGGCAGAACGTTGTCCGGCTCTTTCCATCGGACGAAACAGGCGCCTCCTGCCGATAACCGGCAAGAGGCGCCTGATCCTATCGTCCTCCGGCTTAAAATCAGCCCGATTCAGCCCGCCTTTTTATTCCTTGGAAGCAATCTTCGCCCAGGTGTCTTTCAACGTAACCGTGCGGTTGAAAACGGCCTTTTCAGGGGCCGAATCCTTGTCCTTGCAGAAATACCCCAACCGTTCGAACTGAAACCGGTCTCCCGGCACGGCATCGGCAAGAGCCGGTTCCAGGTATCCGTTCACCGTGACCAGCGAATCCGGGTTCAAATAGTCCTTGAATGTTTTCCCTTCTTCCACATCGTCCGGCGACTCCTTCAGGAACAACCGGTCGAACAGGCGGATTTCCGCCGGAACCGCATGCGGAGCCGAAACCCAGTGGATGATTCCCTTCACCTTCCGGCCGTCCGAGGAACCGCCTCCTTTCGACGCTTCGTCGTAGGTGCAATGCAGCTCGATCACCTCACCGTTTGTATCCTTTATTATATTATCGCAACGAATGATGTAGGAATACCGAAGCCGCACTTCTTTTCCGGGGGAAAGCCGGTAATATTTCTTGGGCGGTTCTTCCATGAAGTCGTCGCGTTCGATGTAAATTTCCCGCGAGAAAGGCACCTTCCGGGCACCGGCGGCCGGGTCTTCCGGATTGTTCACGCACTCCGTCCATTCGGTCTTTCCTTCCGGGTAATTGGTGATAACCACTTTCAGGGGCTTCAGAACGGCCATCCGCCGTTCCGCGCGTTTGTTGAGGTCTTCCCGGACACAGAATTCCAGCAGCCCCAGATCGATCACGTTGTCCCGTTTGGCCACCCCTACCCGCTCGGCGAACGCGCGGACGGATTCGGGCGTATAGCCCCTCCTGCGCAGCGCGCAAACGGTCGGCATCCGGGGATCGTCCCAGCCGGAAACCAATCCCTCTTGTACCAATTGCAACAATTTACGCTTGCTCATCATCGTATAAGTCAGGTTCAGCCGGGCGAATTCGTACTGATGGCTCGGATAGATTTCCAGTTCACGGATGAACCAGTCGTAAAGGGGCCGGTGCACGTCGAATTCCAGCGTACAGATCGAATGGGTGATTCGTTCGATGGAATCGGACTGCCCGTGAGCGAAGTCGTACATCGGATAAATCTTCCATTTGTTTCCCGTCCGATGGTGTTCCGTGTGGATGATCCGGTACATGATCGGGTCGCGCAGCAGCATGTTGGGATGGCCCATGTCGATCTTGGCCCGGAGCACTTTTTCCCCGTCGGCGAATTCCCCGGCCTTCATCCGCCGGAACAGGTCGAGGTTCTCTTCCGCGCTCCGGTTCCGCCAGGGACTCTCCTTCCCCGGCACCGTCACCGTGCCGCGGGTCAGCCGAATCTCTTCCTGCGTCTGGTCGTCCACGTAGGCTTTCCCTTTCCGGATCAGGTCTTCCGCCCACGCATAAAGCTGGTCGAAATAATCGGATGCATAGTGTTCCTCTGCCCAGTCGAACCCCAGCCAGCGCACGTCTTCCTTGATGGAATCGACGTATTCCACGTCCTCCTTGACCGGATTGGTATCGTCGAAGCGCAGGTTGCAGCGCCCGCCGTACTTCTTCGCCAGCCCGAAGTTCAGGCAAATGGATTTGGCGTGCCCGATGTGGAGGTAGCCGTTCGGTTCGGGCGGGAAACGGGTCTGTATCCGGGCGTTCCCTTCCCGTATGCTGTTTTCGATGATCTCTTCCAGAAAATTCGACCGCCGTTCGGCTCCGGTCGTTTCCTCGTGCAAATCGCTCATGATGACTGCGTTTAAATTTCGCAAAAAATGACGGCGCAAACCGGGCCGCGGAACCGGTGACTTTTCCGCCGGAACGGCTGCCGTCCGAACCGGAAGCCCGGCCCGGACAAAGATAGTTTTTTTTGCGGTAACCCGGTTTCGAAGGCTGAAAAATGGCGGCTGCACGGCCGGTCGTTTCCGGACCGCCGGCCGCTTTTCCCCGAATGCACCGAATCTGCCGGAAGGCACAGGTCTTCGTTCCTTCCTCATCCCCTTCCATTCGCCCGGAAAGGGGCTTGTTTTCTCTTTGGCTTCCTTCCACGACCAACGGACCGATAAAACGGAGAACGCGTCCGATATCAGGCTTCGGACGCGTTTCCCGGTTTCCACATATCCTCATCGAAAAAGAAATCCGGCCGGGACAACCTCTTTTCCCGCAACGGCTCTTTTTCCCCGGAAGCTATGCGTCGGCCGTCACCGCGGAATTGGAAAAGGTCAGCTTGCCGTCGGCCGCCGAAATGCGGATGGCCGAATCCCGATTCACCGTCCCGGCCAGGATTTCCTTCGAGAGTTCGTTGATGACGTACCGCTGCAGCGTCCGTTTGACGGGCCGCGCCCCGAACTGGGGATCGTATCCCTTTTCAGTCAGAAAATCGACCGCCCAATCGTCCGCTTCCAGCGCGATGCCGTTCTGGGCGAGCATTTTCTTCACGCCGTTCAGTTGCAGCAGGACGATTTGCCGCACGTCGTCGCGCGTCAGCGGAGTGAACATGATGATTTCGTCGATCCGGTTCAGGAATTCGGGCCGGATGGTCTGCTTCATCAGGTCGAACACCTGGTTCTTGGTCTTTTCGATCACTTCCGTCCGGTTGTAATCGTTCAGGTTTTCGAAGTTTTCCGTGATGATGTGCGAACCGATGTTGGAGGTCATGATGATGATGGTGTTCTTGAAATCCACCGTCCGGCCCTTGTTGTCGGTCAGCCGCCCGTCGTCGAGCACCTGCAGCAGGATGTTGAACACGTCCGGATGCGCCTTTTCGATTTCGTCCAGCAGCACCACCGAATAGGGTTTCCGGCGCACGGCTTCGGTCAGCTGTCCCCCTTCGTCGTACCCCACGTATCCCGGAGGCGCTCCGATCAGCCGCGACACGGAATGCCGTTCCTGATATTCGCTCATGTCGATCCGGGTCATCATGTTGTCGTCGTTGAACAGAAATTCGGCCAGCGCCCGCGCCAGTTCCGTCTTCCCCACCCCGGTCGTTCCGAGGAAAATAAACGAACCGATGGGCCTCCGGGCGTCCTGCAGCCCGGCACGGCTCCGGCGCACGGCGTCCGAAATCGCCACGATGGCTTCGTCCTGACCCACGACCCGCAGGTGCAGCTCGTCCTCCATTTTCAACAGCTTTTCCCGTTCGCTCTGGAGCATCCGGTTGACCGGAATGCCCGTCCACCGGGACACTACTTCGGCGATGTCCTCCCCGTCCACTTCTTCCTTGATCATGGCCCCGTTCGTCGTGTTGAGCTGCATCTCTTCCTGCAACAGGTCGATCTGTTCCTCCGCTTCCCGGATTTTTCCGTAACGGAGTTCGGCCACCCGGCCGTAATCCCCCTGCCGTTCCGCTTCCGTCGCCTGCTGTTTGTAATCTTCGATGTCCCGCTTGTGCTTCTGAATCTTTTCGATCAGGTCGCTTTCCGCCTTCCATTTGGCGCGGAGGGCGGTGCGCTGCGTATTGAGTTCGTCGATTTCCTTCGTAAGGTCTTCCACGCGCCGCTTGTCGTTCTCGCGCCGCAGGGCTTCCCGCTCGATTTCCAGCTGCCGCACCTTCCGGTCGAGTTCGTCGATTTCTTCCGGGACGGAGTTCATTTCCAGCCTCAGCCGGGCCGCCGCTTCGTCGATCAGGTCGATAGCCTTGTCCGGCAGGTAACGGGAGGTGATGTAGCGGTTCGACAGTTCCACCGCCGCAATGATCGCTTCGTCCTTGATGCGCACCTTGTGGTGGTTTTCATAACGTTCCTTCAGCCCCCGCAGAATGGAGATCGAATCGACCGTCGAAGGTTCGTCCACGGTCACTTTCTGGAACCGCCGTTCCAGCGCCTTGTCCTTCTCGAAATACTTCTGGAATTCGTCCAGCGTGGTCGCACCGATGGCCCGTAGCTCGCCCCTCGCCAGCGCCGGTTTCAGGATGTTGGCGGCATCCATCGCCCCTTCGCCGCCGCCCGCTCCGACCAGCGTATGAATTTCGTCGATAAAGAGTAAGATCCGGCCTTCGGAAGAAATCACCTCCTTCACCACTCCCTTCAACCGTTCCTCGAATTCCCCCTTGTATTTGGCTCCGGCTACGAGGGCTCCCATGTCCAGCGAAAAAATCTGCTTCGATTTCAGGTTTTCCGGAACGTCCCCGTCCACGATCCGACGGGCGATTCCTTCGGCGATCGCCGTTTTTCCGACCCCCGGTTCCCCGACCAGGATCGGATTGTTCTTCGTCCGCCGCGAAAGAATCTGCAAGACCCGACGGATTTCTTCGTCCCGTCCGATCACGGGGTCGAGCCGTCCCTTCCGGGCCATTTCGTTCAGGTTGATGGCGTAGCGCCCCAGCGCATCGTAGGTCTGTTCCGCGGTCTGGCTGTCCACGGTCGCCCCCTTCCGCAGGTCCTTGATGGCCGCCACCAGCAGCTTTTCCGTCACCCCGGCGTCCTTCAGCAGCCGGGAAGCCTCGCCGCCCGCTTCCTGAATCCCGATCAGCAGGTGTTCCACGGAAACGTACTTGTCCCCGAACTGTGTCGTCGAAGCGAGCGCTTTTTCCAGCGTCCGGGTCAGGTCTTTGGAAGCATACTGTTCTCCTCCGCCCTGAACGCGCGGCAACCGGTCGAGAGCGTTTTTCACGGCGCTTCGCAGGGCGCCGACGTTCGCGCCGATCTTCCCCAGCAGGAACGTTCCGACGCTGTCATCGTCCCGGATGACGACGCTCAGCACGTGCAGCGGTTCCACCGCCTGATGGTTCAGCGAGGACGCCAGCGAAAAAGCATCCTGCAAAACTTCCTGTGCCTTGATGGTCAAATCATTGATGTTCATATAAACGAATTTTTAATTGTTTCGGGTCATTGATCTTCCGCCGGTCGGCTTTTCTTTTCCGACGGGTCGGCAGCCGTTCCGGTTTCTTCCGCGCCGGCATTTCCTACCCTGCAAAATATCTGCCATCGGCCCGGAAATGCAATCCTGTCACCCGGTTCCGACAAATGCGCACGAAAGGGTGACAATTTTGCAGTTTCCGCCGGTTCCGGACATAAAAAAAGCGGGAGCCTCCGTTTCCGGAGATCCCGCCGTCACCGTCCGAAAACGGCTATTGTATCCGGATCCGATAAGGCATCAGCGCCTGCACGCCCTGCCGGTTCAGCACCTTCATCGTTTCCCGGTATTCTTCTGCCGCATGAGCCGCCTCCTGCGGCAGCCCGGACGACACGCCTTCCATTTCTCCGCTCAGCAATCCCTTGAGGAACATCGCCAGCGGATTGGTTTCCTCGGAAGGAGCCACCACGCGGAAATCCTCTCCCACTCCGGCCCGGTCGGCCGCCAGCAGAATGGCTTCCCGCAATCCGCCGAAGCCGTCGATCAGTCCGATGCTGTCGGCGCTGATGCCCGACCACACCCGTCCGCCGCCGATCCGAAGCACTTCTTCTTCCGGCAGGTTGCGTCCGTGGGCCACATGCCCCACGAAAGTGGAGTAAACGCTGTTCACCCGGTTTTGCAAATAAGCCTTTTCGGCCGGCGTCTGCGGCCGGAACAGGGTCAGCATGTCGGCGGAAGGATTGGTTTTGGCCACGTCCACCGTGATGCCGAGCTTGTCCTTCAGCCCCTTTTCGGCATTGAACATCAGCCCGAACACGCCGATGGAGCCCGTCAAAGTCGTCCGATCGGCCAGAATCACGTCCGCCGGACAGGAAATATAGTATCCCCCCGAAGCCGCATAGTTCCCCATCGAAACCACCACGGGCTTTTCCTGTTGCAGCAGCGTCATTTCCCGCCAGATCACCTCCGACGCCAGCGCGCTGCCGCCGGGGCTGTTCACCCGCAGGACGACCGCCTTGACGCCGTCGTCCTCCCGCACGTCCGCTAATTTGTCGGCCAGCGTCTGTCCTCCGATCGAACCCGGCATCGATTCCCCGTCGATGATGTCTCCTTCGGCATATACGACTGCGATCCGGTTTTTGGAAAGTTTCTTTCTTCCGTGTCCCTGGTGCCCGAAACCCGCTCCCATATAATCGGCCAGTCCGATGAAACCGGGATCGTCCTCTCCGGAAAGTTCTTCCAGCCGATCCATCACTTCATCCCCGTACTTGATCCCGTCGATCATCCGGTATTCCGCCGCGGATTCGGCGCCCGCCACCGCCAGATCGGAAGCATACCGCTGAAGCAGGGCCGAATCGATCTCCCGCGACCGGGCGATATCCCCCACGACGCTCCCCCAGATCGTCCCCAGCAACACATCCATCTGATGCCGGTTGGCCGGGCTCATCCGGTCGGAAATAAAAGGCTCGACCGCACTTTTGAATTCCCCGCAACGCACCACTTCGGCCTCGACGCCCAGCTTGTCCAGCGCTCCCTTGAAGAACATGATCTGCGAAGACATCCCCTGCCACATGATTTCCCCTTCCGGATTCAGATACACCTCATCGGCCACCGAAGAAAGGTAATAGGTGGACTGAGTATAGAAATCGGCATAGCTCACCACGAACTTTCCGCTTTCCTTAAAGGTTTCCAGCGCCGCCCGGATTTCTTCCAGGTTGGCCATCCCGGTTTCCAACACCGGGTTGAGGTTCAGATAGATGCCTTTGATCCGGTCGTCGTCGGCCGCCGCTTCGATGGCGTTCAGCACGTCGAGCAGGGCCAGATGGGTGGTCATCTTCATCGTATAGGGATTGAACCCGCTGAGCGGATTCTGAACCGGCTCGTCCCTCACCGGATCGTTCAGGTCGATCTTGAGTACCGTATTGGATTGCACGACAGCCGTTTCGGGAGAAACCGAAAGCGCTGCGATCATTCCCGCGAACATCAGCAATGAAATGACGGACAGGACGATGCTGCTCGCCACGATCGCCGCCAGACAGGCGAAGAATGTCGTGAAAAAGTTTTTCATAATTCTCGGATTACACGTTAACGTCCCGTAAAGATAATGCTTTTCCGGGAAAAAACCGCACGGGAAAAACGGCACCGGCTTTGCCCCGCGTTCAAAGTTTGCTATTTTTGTAGTTTCAACCTAAAAAGTCGTCGGATGGAAAAGGACAAAATACTCGCCATACTCGCCGGGGTCGTTCACCCCGGTGAAAAAAAGGACATCGTTTCACTGGGAATGGTGGAAGACGTGCGTGCGGAAGACGGTAAAATCCGCTTTACGCTGAACTTCCCGAAGGCCCGCGACCCGCTGGCCGGCTCCGTCAAAAAAGCGGCCGAAGAAACCCTCGCCGCAGCCTTCCCGGAATACCGGGGCAACATCGCCGTGCTGGTCAAGGAAGCGGCTCCGAAAAAGGCGGAAAAACCGGAACGGAAAACCTCGACCGGAGGCATCCGGAACCTGATCGCGGTATCTTCCGCCAAAGGAGGCGTGGGCAAATCCACCGTAACGGCCAACCTGGCCGTGGCCCTGACCCGGCAGGGATACCGGGTGGGCATTCTCGACGCCGACGTCTACGGCCCCTCGATGCCCAAGATGTTCGGAATCGAAGGCAGCCTGCCGACAGTCGAAATCACGGACGACGGGCGCGAACTGATCGTTCCGCCCGAAAGCGAAGGGATAAAAATCATGTCCATCGGCTTTTTCATCAAGCCCGACGACGCGCTGATCTGGCGGGGGGCCATGGCCACCAACGCTCTGCGGCAGCTGATCCACCAAACCAAATGGGACGATCTGGACTTCCTGCTCATCGACATGCCTCCGGGAACAGGGGACATCCACCTGACCATCGTGCAGGAACTGGCCGTCACGGGAGCCGTCATCGTCAGCACCCCCCAACAGGTGGCGCTGGCGGACGTGGTGCGGGGAATCAGCATGTACCGCGCGGAAAACATCGCCGTTCCGGTATTGGGCCTGATCGAAAACATGGCCTGGTTCACCCCTGCGGAACTGCCGGAGAACAAATACTACATTTTCGGGAAGGAAGGGATGAAAGCGCTGGCCGAAAAGGAAAAGTTGCCGCTGTTGGGACAGATTCCGCTGGTGCAGTCGGTCTGCGAAAGCGGAGACGCGGGCAGGCCCGTGGCTGCGGACGACACGATCACGGGGCTGGCTTTCGGCAAACTGGCGGAAGAATTCGTCCGGCAGGTCGAAATCCGCAACGCCACCCGCGAGGCCACCCGGCGCGTGGAAGTGAAATAACCGGAGAAAACACGCTTTTCAGACGGCCGGAAACCAAGGTGTTTCCGGTCGTTTTTTCGTTCGGGCCGATACTCTCTTCCTTAGCCCCTTTTACCGGAAACATGTTGCGACGATCGGATTTTCGATCCCGGAAGCGAACGCTTTCGAATATTACGTTCCGCCGGAATCGTCGAAGCCGGAAAATCCATTTTCCGAAAAAACGTCCTGTCTGCATCCCCGCGTTTTTTCAAAAAACGAGTTCCGTACATTCTCCCGAATGTACGGAACTTTCCGTTCGGCCCGGAAACGGTTCGCACACGCATCTCCGGCCTCGCTCCGAAAATAAACTATTTCTTCGCCTTCGGCGCCAGCATCATGTTCATCCGTTTCCCCTCGAGCTTCGGCATCTGTTCCACCTTGGCCCACTCTTCCAGATCGGTGGCGAAACGCAGCAACAGGATTTCTCCCTGATCCTTGAACACGATTTCCCGTCCCCGGAAAAACACGTAAGCCTTCACCTTCGCTCCTTCCTGGAGGAAATTCGCGGCGTGTTTCAGCTTGAAATTATAGTCGTGGTCGTCGGTGTTGGGGCCGAACCGGATTTCCTTGACGACGATCTTGACCGCCTTCGCCTTCATCTCCTTCGCCTTCTTCTTCTGCTGGTACAGAAACTTCTGGTAATCGACGATGCGGCAGACCGGCGGATCGGCCTTGGGCGAAATTTCCACCAGGTCGAGTCCCTCATCCTTCGCCATCCGCAATGCCTCGGATGTCGGCACCACTACGGAACCCTCGATGTTTTCCCCCACCAGACGTACCTGTCTGGCCGTAATTTTCTCGTTGATGCGGTGAGCAGCCTCCTTTTCGGGCAGCCTCCTGTGGAACGGCGCCCTGGGCTTCGGTTTAATCGTGTTTATAGCTTTGTCCTCCTCGATTGGTTATGAATGTGTTACCTGATCTGTTGCACTTCCGCGGCGACTTTGTCCCCTACCCACTTCACGAACTCTTCCGGGGTCATCGTCCCCTGATCTCCTTCGCCCTGCACCCGGACGGCCACCTTCCCGTCCTGTTCCTCCTTTTCGCCCACGATCAGCAGGAAGGGGATACGCTTCAGTTCGTTGTCCCGTATCTTTCTGCCTATCTTTTCATTACGCTCGTCCAGTTCGGTGCGAATATCGGAATTATTCAGGAATTCTGAAACTTTTTCCGCATAATCGTTGTATTTTTCGCTGATCGGCAGCACGACCGCCTGCTGCGGCGCCAGCCACAGGGGGAATCTTCCGCCCGTATGCTCCAGCAACAGGGCCACGAAACGTTCCATCGACCCGAACGGCGCCCGGTGGATCATGATGGGGCGGTGCGGCTTGTCGTCCGCTCCCGTGTAAGTCAGGTCGAACCGTTCCGGCAGGTTATAATCCACCTGAATGGTTCCCAGCTGCCACTTCCGCCCGATGGCGTCCCGCACCATGAAGTCGAGCTTCGGCCCGTAAAAAGCCGCTTCGCCCAGTTCCACCACCGTTTCCAGCCCTTTTTCCCGCGCCGCTTCGATGATGGCGTTTTCGGCCTTTTCCCAGTTTTCGTCCGTACCGATGTACTTTTCCCGGTTGTCCGGATCCCGCAGCGAAATCTGCGCCGTGAAGTTATCGAAGCTGAGCGTTTTGAAAATATACAAAACGATATCGATCACCTTCATGAACTCGTCCTTCAGCTGATCGGGACGCACGAACAGGTGCGCGTCGTCCTGCGTGAATCCCCGCACCCGCGTCAGGCCGTGCAGTTCCCCGCTCTGCTCGTACCGGTACACGGTGCCGAATTCGGCGAAACGCAGCGGCAGGTCTTTGTAAGACCGCGGCTTGCTCCGGTAAATCTCGCAGTGGTGCGGACAGTTCATCGGCTTGAGCAGGAACTCCTCGCTCTCGTCCGGCGTATGGATCGGCTGGAAGGAATCCTTGCCGTATTTGGCATAATGGCCCGAAGTCACATACAATTCCTTCGCTCCGATATGCGGCGTGATGACCTGCAGGTAGCCGTGCTTCTTCTGCACGTTCCGCAGGAAATTTTCGAGCCGTTCCCGCAGGGCCGTTCCCTTCGGCAGCCACAGCGGCAGCCCCTGTCCGACCCGCTGGGAGAAATGGAACAGTTCAAGTTCCCTGCCAAGCTTCCGGTGATCCCGTTTTTTCGCTTCCTCCAGCACGGCCAGGTATTCGTCCAGCATGGATTTTTTCGGGAAAGTGATCCCGTAAATCCGGGTCAGCATCTTGTTCTTTTCGTTTCCGCGCCAGTAGGCCCCGGCCACGGAGGTCAGCTTGAGGGCCTTGATGTAGCCCGTATGGGGCAGGTGAGGCCCCCGGCAAAGATCGGTGAAGTTGCCGTTGCTGTAAAACGTGATCGTGCCGTCTTCCAGCCCGTCGATCAGTTCCACCTTGTACTGGTCTCCCTTTTCCGTATAGGTTTCCATCGCTTCCGCCTTCGAGACCTCGCGACGGCACAGCGGCGACTTCTGCCGCGCCAGCTCGGTCATTTTGGCCTCGATTTTCGGCAGGTCGGCTTCCTGAATGGGCACCGGCGAATCCACGTCGTAGTAAAATCCGTTTTCGATGCTCGGCCCGATTCCGAACTTGATGCCCGGATAGAGCGCCTCCAGCGCCTCGGCCAGCAGGTGGGAGGAAGTGTGCCAGAACGTCCGCTTCCCCTCTTCGTCCTCCCACTTGTGAAGCCGTACCTCCGCATCCGCTTCGATGGGAAGATTCAGGTCGGTCACCTTGCCGTTCACCGTCGCCGCCAGCACTTCCTGCGCCAGCCGCGGACTGATACTCTCGGCGATCTGCAGGGGAGTGACCCCTTCCGGATACTCCCGCACTCCGCCGTCAGGAAAAGTTATCTTTATCATCTTTCTCGTGTTATAACCGTTTGCCGGTCGGAAAACCCCTTCGCGGAATTTTCCCGTAATGTACAAAGGTAAGCATATTTTTCGGAAGACGGTGCAAAAAAAGCGGCATATCGCTATGCCGCCCCACGAAACCGATTCACAAACGCAAAGAGATCAGTCCGCTTTTTTGACCGAGGAACCTCCGCTCGACTTTTTGTTGAACACGGTAGGATTCCCCCTGTACTTGACGGAAGAGGCCGAGGAAGCGGTCGCATCGAGGGATTCCGTCACCCAGCATTTCACCCCCGAAGCCCCCGAAGCATTCGCGGTCACCTTCTTGATTTCGCAACCGTAGGCATCGATTTCCGAAGCTCCGGAAGCGGTGAATTTGGCTTCGGAAAGCGTTCCCGTCAGATCGGTGTCGGAAGCTCCGCTGGCATTGATTTCCGCGAATCCTCCGTCCGCTTTCAGATCCACGTCCGAAGCCCCGGATGCGGTGCACTTGATCGTTCCGGCTTTCACGGTCAGGTCGGCGTCCGAAGCCCCGCTGCATCCGAGGGTGAGCGTACCCGTATGCAATTCGAGTTCCTTCAGATCGGAAGCGCCCGAAAGGGTGACGACCGTGTTGTCGGCGGTAAACAGCCCTTTCCCGTAAATGTCCGTGGCACCGGAAGCCTTCAGGAGGGTCAGGGTGGGCAGGTAAACGGTCAGCTTCATCACCGGAGGTTTCCGGTACCGTTCCCGGCTTCTACCGGTCAGTCCGACCTTCACCACTCCACCCGACAGGCTGAAGGCCAAACGGTCTTCCAGCCGCTCGTCGATTTCCACCACCGCGCGGGTGTCGTCGCTCCGCACGAGTTCCACCCGGAAAGCCGAAGAGGCCGATACACCCGTAATTTTCTCCCCTGCATAGCGCGTCAGACGCACCACTTTGGTCTGCCCCTGGGACAACAGCGGAAGCGTTACCGCGCAGGCGAACAAAACAGCCATAATTTTTTTCATAGCCTATACGATTTATTTGATTTTACGAATGGTCGCGGGCTTGCCGGCCCGATTGTCCACGAAACCCGGCGTCCCGCGATACCGGATGCGGGAAGTTCCGCCCGCCTTGGAAACGATCGAATCCACCGCCCAGGAAGTGATGTGCGAAACGCCGGCAGCGACATTATGGAGCCGGGCCACCTTATAATCTTCCGCCGTGACGGAAGAAACGCCTCCGGCTTCCAGATGCGATTCCTCCGCGCTGCCGGACAGCTGAATCTTGGAAGTGCCTGCCGCCATAAACTCGGACGTCCGTCCTTCGGCATGAACGGCCAGCGTGGAACATCCCATGCACTTTCCCTTGATCTGCGGAGCGGTCACGGCCAGATCGGCTTTGGAAACGCCGGAACAGGTGATCTCCGCCTCCTGCGCCTCCAGATTCAGCCCCCACAGCCGGGAAACGCCCGTCACGTCGATTTTCACCCGATCGCCCTTGAAATCGCCCCGGCACACCGCCGTGCAGACCCCGGCCAGCTCGACCGACTGCAACTCCGGCAGCCAGACCTTCAGCTTCATTTTCCCCTTCATTTCGTTTCCTTTCAAGGACTTGCCGTCCTTAGACCGGACGGACACCTTCACGATCCCTTCCGGGGTCAGATCGAACCGGAGCCGCTCTTCCCATTCGGGAGCGATTTCCACCACGGCCTTGCCCCGGTCGTCCCGGTTCAGTTCCACCTCGAAGGCGCCGGCCGCCGAGATTCCCGTTATCCTTTTCCCCTCGTACCGGGTCAGGCGCACCATCTTCGTCTGGGCGCACGACAGGACGGGAACGCTTACGGCCACTGCCAGCAAAAAAACGTAAAATTTTCTCATGATCCTTTTATTTCGGTTGCATTCAACGGTAAGACGGACAAGGATGGAAAAAGTTACACTTTCCGTTTTTTTTCTATCTTTGTCCCGAACGAACTTCGGCCCGGACAGGCTGCGCTCCGGCAAAAGCGACCCGGCTTTCTCCGCATCCGGTCAGCACGGTCCCCCGGGCGGAACAGACAAGATACCCGATCATGAGCGAAAACAAAATAAAAATCGGCATCACCCAGGGCGACATCAACGGCATCGGCTACGAAATCATCCTCAAAACGCTGCTGGATCCCCGGATTTCGGAACTGGTGACCCCCATCGTCTACGGATCGGCCAAAGTGGCCGGATTCCACAAGAAGAACATCCCCGGTGCGGAAGCTCTCTCCTTCAACCTGATCCGCACGGTGTCCGAAGCCCATCCCCGCAGGGCCAACCTGATCGCCTGCGTGGACGACAACATCCGGGTAGACCTGGGAACTTCCACGGTTTTCGGCGGTCAGGGAGCGCTGGCGGCGCTAAACGCCGCCGTCAAGGACCTGAAAGCGGGGGAAATCGACGCACTGGTGACGGCTCCCATCAACAAGGCCAATATCCACGGAGAAGAATTCGCCTTCACCGGGCATACCGAATACCTCGACGCTCATTTCCACGAGACAGAACCGCTGATGATCATGGCGGGAGACGACCTGCGGGTGGGACTGGCGACGATCCACCGACCGCTGGCGGAGGTGGCCGCTTCCATCACTACGGAACTGATCCTGAAAAAGCTCCGCGCCCTGAAACGGAGCCTCGTCCGGGACTTCCGCATCCGGGAACCCCGGATCGCGGTGCTGGCGCTGAACCCCCATGCGGGAGACGGCGGCCTGCTGGGAACGGAAGAGGAAACGATCATCAAGCCGGCCGTGATCGCGGCGGCGGACGAACGGATTCTGGCGTTCGGCCCCTTCGCGGCGGACGGGTTCTTCGGTTCGGGCAACTATCGGAAATACGACGCCGTGCTGGCCATGTACCACGATCAGGGACTGGCTCCGTTCAAGGCGCTCACCGGAGAAACGGGGGTGAACTATACGGCGGGGCTTTCCATCGTCCGCACCAGCCCGGCCCACGGGGTGGGGTACGACATCGCCGGAAAGAACATGGCGGACGAATCCTCTTTCCGGGCCGCCCTTTACCTGGCCGCGGACATTTTCCGGAACCGGAAATTCTACGACGAAATCAGCGCCAATCCGCTGAAACATTACGACAACCACAAGGGAACGGACGAATCGGTCAAAGACCTGCCGGAAGAACCGGAAAACTGACCGCTTTCCCGTTTCTCCATCGCGGTCTCCGACCGACGCCGACCGATATAGACGCTGCCCCTCCGGCAGCGTTTTTTGTTTCCCGCAGTTTCCGGAACGCCTTTCCGCCTTGTCGAAAAAGGGCGTCACAGACCTTCGCCGCCCGTCCCGTCCGGGAACGGGAACGGTGTACCCCATCCTTTTTTCCGCATACGGAACGACAAAAAGGCGCTTGTACGAAAATGTCCGGGTCTTTTCCGAATCCGTCCCGGTCGGAGCGAACCGTTCCCGTTACCTTTACCGCCGAAAAAACCCGACGTCTAACCTAAAACCAATAAAGATGATGGGAAACACTTTACCCGAAAAACGGAAAAGGACGTTCCGCCGTCCGTTTCTGCTGCTGAGCATGCTGCTCGGCATCGTCTCCCTTTCGGCCCAGCCGAGGGAAATTACCGGTACGGTCACCGACGCCGCCGGCCCCGTGGCAGGGGTAGCCGTGACCGTGCAGGGAAGTACCACCGGCACGACGACCGACGCGCAGGGGAAATACACCATCCGTGCGGTACCGGCCGCCGTGCTGGAATTTTCGTTCATCGGCTACAACGCGCAGCAGGTACCGGTAGGAAACAAAAACGTGATCGACATCACCCTGACGGAAGATTCGCAGAGCATCGAGGAAGTGGTGGTGATCGGTTACGGTACCGTTAAAAAGAGAGACCTCACCGGAGCCGTCTCCTCGGTCAAGGGCGACCAGCTGACGACCTTCCCGACCACCAACCCGGTCGAAGCCCTGCAGGGGAAAATCGCGGGGGCCGACATCACCAAATCCAGCGGTTATGCCGGAGCGGGCGTCACTATCCGCATCCGGGGGAACCGTTCGATCAACAACCCCGGTTCCTCGAACAATCCGCTGTACATCGTGGACGGCGTACAAGGAGTGGATGTCAACGACATCAACAACAACGACATCGTGTCGATCGAAGTGCTGAAAGACGCCTCCTCCACGGCCATCTACGGGTCGAGGGGCGCCAACGGGGTCGTGCTCATCACCACCCGCCGGGGAACGGATTCCAAAGCCCGGATCAACTACGACGCCTACGTCGGAATTTCCAACGTGGCCGGTTACGGCCAGTTCATGAACGCCGATCAGTACATCGCCTTCCGGAAGGAACAGTACCGGGCTTCCGGACAGTGGGACGGCCGCGAGGAAAGTCTCGTTTCGCAGGGGGTTTTCACGGCGGAAGAATACGCCGAAGTGAGGAAGGGAACGAACAACGACTGGCCGCAGCTTTCGCTCCACCAGGGATTCCAGCAGAACCACTCTCTGAGCGTTTCGGGCGGGAACGACAAGACGCAGGTCTATTTCTCCGGCAACTATTACGATGAAAAAGGTATCCTGAAAAATGACCGGTACAAACGGTTCGCGGGACGCCTCACGATAGACCAGAAAATCTATTCGTGGCTGAAAGCCGGGATGCAGGCGCAGGTGGCTTACAGCGACAACCAGAAGCGGCGCGACCCGTTCAACGTTTCGTCCAAGATCTATCCGATCACGCCGGCCTACGACGATGAGGGAAACCTGCTGGTCAAGCCGTTCAACGGGGAAATGAACCCGCTGCTGGACGAAGACCTGAAAAACTACAACCAGCGGAAAGAAGGAAACCGGACATCGATTTCCGCCTACCTCGAACTCAACCCGATCAAGGACCTGACGATGCGTTCGACCTTCGCCGCCACGCTGAATTCCGACGAAGAGGGTACCTATTACAGCAAAACCTCTATCAACGGCAAGAACAAGAACGACCAGGCTTCGGCCTCGAACAACGCCAACCGTTTTTACAGCTGGGAAAACACGATCAACTATGCCAAGACGCTCGGCGTGCATTCGTTCGGCATCACCGGAATCACCAGCTACAACAAATCCATCTCCAAGAATCTTTCGGCCAGCGGAAGGAACCTGCTGCTGCCTTCCCAACTGTGGCACAACCTGGGCGCAGCCGGCAGCAACGTGAGCAAAGGCAGCAAGTATTCCGAATACAGCCTGCTCTCCTTCGCGGGCCGTATCAACTACTCCCTGAAAGACCGGTATCTGGTCACGCTGACGGGCCGGAGCGACGGTTCCTCCAAACTGGGCGGAAAATGGGCGTTCTTCCCCTCGGCGGCGGTCGGCTGGCGGATCATCGAGGAAAACTTCATGAAGAACCAGCAGACGTTCAGCAACCTGAAACTGCGGGTGAGCTGGGGGAAATCCGGGAACGACGCCGTCAGCCCCTACGCCACCCAGATGCAGCTCACCAGCCTGGACAATTTCTCGTGGGACGGCAACGAAGCCGCGGCGACCTACGTGCTGGGCAGCACGATGGGCAACACCGACCTGCAATGGGAAACCACTTCGACCTGGGACATCGGACTGGACATGAGCTTCATCCGGGATCGGATCAACCTGACGGTGGACTACTACAACTCGCTGACCGACAACCTGCTTTTCTCCTATAACCTGCCGGCCACCACGGGGCTGTCCACCGTTTCCCGGAACTTCGGCAAGACCCGGAACAAGGGGATCGAAATCACGCTGGAAACCCGGAATTTCTCCCGGAAGAACTTCGTCTGGACGACCACGCTGACGTGGGCGCTGAACCGGGAAAAGATCGTGAGCCTGCCCAACGGTCAGGACATGGTGGATGCCGACTACCGAAAATCGAAGCTGATCGGCCACCCGTCCAACGTCTTCTATTCCTACGTCAACGACGGCATCTGGCAGCTGGACGAAAAGGACGAAGCCGCCCGCTGGGGCTGCGAACCGGGCGATCTGAAAATCCGGGACATCGCGGAACCCTACGGCGTGATCGACGCCAAAGACCGGAAAGTGATCGGCACCACCCAGCCCGACTTCTTCGGGGGGATCAGCAACGACTTCCGGTTCCACAACTTCGACATCAACATCTACATGACCTATCGGGTGGGGCAGTGGATCACTTCGGACTACTGGGCCAAGTACAACCGCAACGGCAAAAACAACAATGCCATGGTGAACTACTGGACGCCGGAAAATCCGGGGGGCGTCTATCCGCGTCCGAACGCCAGCAAGTCGCTCAAGGGCGAATACCTGAGCATGCTCTCGCTGAAAGACAACTCCTATTTCAAAATCCGGAACATCACGCTGGGCTACACCCTGCCGGAACGGATCACATCCAAAATTCACATGACCAAGCTGCGGTTCTGGGCGTCCGTCCGCAATCCGATCATCATCTCGAAGGAACCGAGCGACTTCGACCCGGAAAGCGAAGGGGTGATCGACAAGCCGCTCAACAAACTCTATACGTTCGGCATCAGCTTCGGCTTCTAATCCAAAAAGCGATCGAATCATGAAAAAACAACTGAAATACATGGCCGTTCTCTGCGGTGCGGCCTGCCTCGCGGGATGCGACCTCGACGAATACAATCCCGCCGGCTCGACGGAAGAAGCGGTTTACTCCACCCCGGAAGGGATCGAAACCGGCATCAACGGCTGTTACACCTACACCCGCACCCTGTGGGGCAAGGAAGAGGGCCACTACCTGCTGGAAGCGGGCACCGACCTCTGGACGGGCGGTCAGGACAACAACAAGCCGGAACTGACCAATTATTCCAACCTCTCGGCCACCAGCCCCGACATCGAAAGCAAGCTCTGGGACAACAGCTATCAGGCGGTCAACCTTTGCAACACGCTGCTGAAACACTTCGACGAAGCATTGGGACAGACGGTCTACCGCAACCAGCGGGAAGCGGAAGTGCGCTTTCTGCGGGCCTTCCACTGGTGGCTGCTGACCGAATCCTTCGGGGCCATCCATTTCACGGAAGAACCCTCGCGCGGGGTGATCACCGTAGCCAACAAGACGGCTCCGGAGGTGGTGTATGCACAGATTTTCAAAGACGTGCAGTTCGCCATCGACAACCTGGATGAAACCAATACGAACTACGGACGGGTGAACCGGGCGGTAGCGGAAGCCTTCATGGCCCGCATCTGCCTGACGCGCGGCAAATACGCCGAAGCCATCGCGCGGGCGAAAAACGTCATCGAGGACTACGGATTCGCACTGGCGGACAATTACGCCGACCTGTGGGGCGTGGCCAACGAACGGAACTCCGAAGTAGTCTGGGCGATCATGCAGCACAGCACGCCGAAACTGAACGGCGGAGGAACGTTCGCTCTGAAAACCTACCTGATGAAGTACCAGAACTTCGAAGGAATGACGATCGACATCCCCAACGGCGATCCCCTGAGCCGCCTCATGCCGACCCACTTCCTGCTGAGCCTGTTCGACCAGAAGAACGACGCCCGGTTCGCCGCCTCGTTCCAGTCCGAGTGGTACTGCAACAACACCCCTCCCGTCTGGACGGCGGAAGACGCGGCGGCCAACGGAAACGCCGTGGCCGGGGAAAACCGGTTCGAAATCGGCGATCTGGCCCTGAAGGTGGTATTCGACCGGCTGACCGCCGACCAAAAGTTTCCGAAGGTTCCCTACAACGTCTACGACGTGGACGACATGTACGATCCGGTGACGAAGGTACCCAAATCCCGGACGGCCTTCTTCTCCCTGAAAAAGCACATGGACGAAACCATTCCGGCCGCCAACGAAACCAATACGGCCAAGGACGTCTTCCTGATCCGGCTGGCGGAAATGTACCTCATCATCGCGGAAGCCGACATGCAGCTCAACGGCCCGACCGGCACCGATGCGGTGTACTATTTCAACGAGCTGCGGAAGCACCGGGTGGCTCCGGGCGGAGACCCCGATGCGATGGAGGTGTCCTCCGTGCCCGACATCGACTTCATCCTGGACGAACGGGCGCGGGAATTCGCCGGGGAACAGCTCCGGTGGCTCGACCTGAAACGCACGGGGAAACTGGTGGAACGGGTGCAGGCTCACAATCCCGATGCGAAGAATTACATTCAGGAATATCACACGGTACGGCCGATTCCGCAGGCGCAGATCGACGACGTGACCAACAAGGACGAATTCAAGCAGAATCCGCATTATTGACAATTCGTTCCCGCGCGCCGGGAATGAAGATTAGTAGTTAGGTTATTATGTAAGGTTAGTGGTGCTTTGCGGGCCGAATGGCCCGCAAAGTTTTTTACATCCCGCCCGGACGGATCGGCGGCCACGCGAACCGCCGTTCCGGAACGGTAAACCGGAATGAAAATCTTCCGCCTCGGGATTACGCCGCAGCCGCAGCGATTTTTTGGACGATAAAAAAGAAATATCTACCTTGTAGGACGCCGCCCCGGAACGAATCGGACAGATCGCTGCCGATGCAAACGCCGATCCTCCTTCAGGAAGAACTTCCGGCGGACGCGATCGCAGACAACTCCGGCCGGGTGTGCGGAAATGTCTGCCCGGTTCGCTATGGGAAGCAAATATGTTTCGGCAGCAGGGAAAGCCATTTCCCCGCCCCCTTTCAAACCGCTCGCTATGAAGAAACTCTTTCCGCTCCTCGGTCTGACCGCCGTTCTGGGGTTGAACGGCTGCTCCGGTTCTTCCGATCGCACCGAAGAAATTCCATTCGTCCGGTTCGATGAACCCGTTTCCCTGAAGGGTTACGTCTATCCCCGCGAACTCATCATCAATCCCCCGAGCCAGATCGAACTGATCGACTCCGTGCTGTTCCTGTTCCGGCCCGGCGGCTGCACAGCCCGGCTGATCGATCCGCGCGACGCCTCCGACATCGGGTCTTCGACCGGCAGGGACGTCCTGTAGCACATGCGAAGCTGGATAAAAACGGAGGGCGTATCGCTGTCACGCCGGACAACAAAACCCTCTATACTTTTTCCTACAACGATTCCCGGCTGGTTCGTTACGATCTGAGCGGATTGCTCCCTGCGTAAACCGAGCACAGCAGCGTGCGTCTCCGATTATCCGGATCGGGCAATTATCATGTAATATATATTACATTTATTTGCCCGATCCGGCTTCGGAAAAACGATATGCTTTTCCGAAGTCCTGCAACACGTTACCTTCCTCTTTTGGTACAAAATCGAGCGCCGGCACAAATCGACTGCCTGCGATCCGGGGTAAAAAACTTACCTTTCCGAAGGAACCGCTTCGACCGGCGGTAAAAGGCTCTCTGTTTCCGGATCGTAACGGTACCGCCATCGCTTTTCTCCGTCCGCTGCCCCCTCCAGCACACAGCTCCGCATTTTCCGCCTCCGGAACGCACTTGTGAAAACCGCTTCCATGAAGATCGTTATAGATCATTCGCTTCCGGCAGCCCGAACAGCGCCACGGCATTCCGGGTGGTCGTTTCCGCCACCCGGGCGACATCGATTTGCAGCAGTTCGGCGACTTTGGCCCCGATGTACGGAAGATAGGCGCTTTGGTTCCGCTTCCCCCGGAAAGGAACGGGAGGCAGGTAAGGGGAATCGGTTTCGAGCACGATGTCCGACAATTCCATCTCCGACACGGTGGCCGCCATCCGGGATTTTTTGTACGTCACGGGGCCCCCGATGCCGAATCTGAAGTCTCCCAGCTTTTTGATCTTCCGGTAATGTTCCGGCGTTCCGCAGAAACTGTGGAACACGCCGCGCACGCCCCGGCTCCGATAGGACTCGAACACCCCGATGATTGCGTCGAAAGCCTCGCGGGTATGCAGCACGACGGGCAGATCGTACCGGAGAGCCAGTTCGATCTGGAACCGCAGCGCCTCCTCCTGTTCCCGGAGAAAATCCCGGCTCCAGTACAAATCGAGACCCGTTTCCCCGATGCCGTAAAACCGGATGCCCCCATCCCGAAGATACCTTTCCACCGTTTCCAGCTCCTGACGGAAACCGGGATTGTCGTTGACCGACGTGGGATGAACTCCGATCATCGGGAAGCAGGTTTGCGGGAAAGCCTCCGCCAGCGCCAGCATCGCCCCGTGCGTCTGCGAATCGATGGCCGGCAGCAGCATCCGGGTCACCCCGTTCTCCCCGGCCCGGCGAATAGCCTCCGCCCGGTCTTCATCAAACCGCGCATCGTAAGGATGCGTATGCGTATCCACCCAAATCATTTTCAATTTTGTATCATTTATTACTTTTTTATTCCGACAGTATTCCTTCCGCCTTCTCCACCCGGTTCCCCGGCCGGCGGCGAACGGCTCCTTCCATTTCCAGCACGAACAGAGCGGTCGAAACCCGCTGTACGGACAATCCCGCTTTTGCGGAAAGCTCGTCGAGCGAAAGGGTTTCGGAATAGGAGAGGGCCTCGAAGACCTTTTTCTCCTCCGGAGTAAGCTCCATCCGGTGCCCGGCCGGAACGGGAGCCTCCGCTTTCCCCGGCAGCACGTAGTCCCAGTTCATCGCCTGAAGCGCCTGATCGGCGTCGGTCACGAGGGCAGCCTTGTTCAGGTGGATGAGCCGGTTGGTTCCTTCCGACATTTCATCTCCGGCCCGTCCAGGAACCGCCAGCACGTCCCGGCCGTACCGCACCGCATGGGTGGCCGTGGAAATCGAACCGCCTTTCAGGGCCGATTCCACCACCAGCGTTCCGGCGCTCAGGGCCGCCATGATCCGGTTCCGCTGCAGGAAACTGTCGGGCCGGGTCACGTAATCGGAACGGAATTCGGTCACCAGAGCGCCCCCTTCCGCCACGATCCGTTCCGCTTCCGTCCGGTGCGACGACGGATAAATGCGGGAGAGGGGAGTGGCCATGACGGCTACCGTCTTCAAACCGTTCCGCATCGCCCCGCGGTGCGCTTCCACATCGGTGCCGTACGCCAGCCCGCTGACGACGACGGTATCGGGCCGCCGGGAAGCGATTCCGCAGATCAGCCGGTGAACCGTCTCTCTGCCGTAGGCGGTCATCCGGCGCGTCCCGACCACCGCCAGCCATTTCCCCGCATTGAAATCCAGTCCGCCCCGGACATACAGCACGAGCGGCGGATCGTCGCACTCTCCCAACAGCCGCGGATATTCCGGCGTGCCGTAAACCAGGGTACGGAACCCGTGTTTTTCCACGAACCGCACCTCTTTCTCCGCTTCCGGAAAAACATTGGAGGTAAAAATCTTTCGGGCCGCTTCCGGAGGGATTTCCGTCCGGGCGGCCACCTCTTCCGGATCGGATTTCATCACGGCCTCCGCCGTCCCGAACGCGTCGATCAGGCGTTTGGCCCGAATGCCTCCGATTCCCGGAACCAGAGACAGGGCGATGTCGTAAATCAGCATGGCAGTAGTCGGTTTCGACACGAACCCAGGGAAAGAAAAGCGTTCCCCGGCCCGTGCCGTTACCCAAATATAACGCTTTTGTCACGCTTCCCCAACCCGCCCCCGGAAAATACTTTTCTCCCGACAACGGAACAGCATGCCTCCTTCCCTCTTAATCGTAGCAGAACGCCTTCGTTTTCCCAAGGAAAAACCGGGCGGGAGCCGCAGCCGACCCGCCTTCCTTCCGCTTCCCCCGGCATCCGATTCCGAAGCCGGGATACGGATAAGGCCGGAAAACGGCAGGCGGGATACTGCTGACCGAAAGGGCACGGCGGAAAAACCGAAGGGAACAGAACGGAAACCCGGACGGCGCATAACAAATTCTCCTTAATTTTTCATTTTCCAACGATATTTTGAAGGAAAACACTTATTTTTGTTCAGGTTACGGAGCGAACCGACACTTCGCTCCGGAGCTTTCACCTTCAATCCTTGCGGGCCATGATAGAAACGATCATCACGGAATACCTGAAAAACAACCGGCGGCTGATTCTGCCGGAATTGGGAGCCTTTCTGAAAAAGGAAAACGGAAGCATCGTCTTCGTGCCGTTCCTCAACAGGGACGACGGCGTGCTGAATGCGCTGGTCGGACAGTCCTACGGCACTTCGCAGGCCGACTCGGCCACCATCATTTCCCAATACGCGGCGGCGATCCGGTCTTCGGTGAGCGAAAACGGCTATTACCTGATCCAATCGCTGGGAACGCTGAAAAAGGACGGAAACGGCATCCTTTACCTCGATTCCGACGATTTTTCGCCCGTCCGAAAACCGGCTCCGGCAGCCGGGGAAACGGTCGGGACGCCCGGCTGTACGCCGCCGTCCGAGGTAAGAAAGGCCCCGCCCATGCCCGAACCCGTACCGCCTGCGGCTCCCGTGCGGGAAACTGTTCCGGAAACGCCCGTGACGGGAACGACGCCGACATTCGCCCGGCCCGTACCCCATCCGACAGCCCAGCGGGAAGCGCGAACTCCCGTTTCCGAAAACGCTGCGCCTCCGACCGCTCCATACCGGGTGCCTGCGATCGACGACCGGTCGGAACCGAACGTCTGCAGCAACGCGCCCGAAACATCGGATCGGCCCGCGGAAGGACGAAGCAGCCGCACGATGGTGAACAGATCCGCGCATATTCCGTTCGAAACCGCCGGCCGCGAACCGGTCGGTCCGCGTCGTCCCTCTGCTGTCGGCGGCCCGGCACAGACGACCGGATCAGGGGCTTCGATGCCTTCCCGAACGGCGGAACCGGCAGAACGCCCGGCCTATTTCCGGCAACCGGGAGTGCGTCCCGCACCGACACCGGAACCCGTTGTTTCCGCAGAGAGAAACGAGTCGAGGAGAACGGCGCCCCGGCAGTCTGCGAACACACCCCGACCGAAGAAGAAAACGGATGTGATTCTGGTCATCGCCATCGTCGTGGCCGTTCTGGCGGTAGCGGTGATGATCTACAGTTATTTTGCCGATACGCTGCCGGTATTCAACCTGAAATAAGCGTCTTCGCCGCCCCTTCTACCTGGAAATCAAGAAAGGGGGAAATCCGATAAGAGAAGCCGCGCAAAGCGGAGAAGAAAACCGGTACATTCGGCGACCGACAATCAGGAAACCGGGGCCAAAGCCGGAATCCACCTCCGGATGGACGGCATAAAAGCACGAAAAAACGGACAACCTTCGGGTCGCCCGTTTTTTTGCGGAAAACGGCAGGTTGTTATTCGACCGCCGCCTTTTCGTTGACGACTTCTTCGGCCAGCTTCGTCAGCGTGATGTCCGTCATCTTTTCGTTTTCCAGGATCTGCGTCAGCAGGCTTTCCACCTTCCTGTTCCCCAGGTAGCTGGCGAACACGCGCATGGTTCCGTAAGCGGCGATTTCATAGTGTTCCACTTTCTGAGCGGCCATAATCAGCCCGGCATCGCGGATATAGCTTTCCTTCTCCGTGTCGGCGATCAGCTCTTCGGCTTCTTCCAACAGCCCGGCCATGGCTTCGCATTTCTTGGTGTCGGGTTCTTCCCCCAGCGCTTCGAAAATCTGTTCGTCGATCCGAACGTGATTTTCGGTTTCGCGGGCATGTTTTTCAAAAGCTGCGGCCAGCTGTTCGCTGGTAGCGGCCTTGGCCATCTTCAGCAGACCTTTGACCAAATGCTGTTCGGCCCAATAAATGTCTTTCAACTGTTCGATGAAGAATTCGCGGAATTTCGAATCTTCCATTTCTCTGTTCATTGTCATGGTACTTGAATCTTATGTGGTTATTGAATGGTGTTTACGCGCACCGGGCGTTTCGGACAACCGGCCTTTCCTGACCGGAACATGCCGAAACCGGTTCTAAACACCCTGCAAGACTTATACCAGAACTTTTCCGGGAGCCGGCAGCCAGTCTTCCGTCCGCACCGAAAACCTACGACGTCCGAGATGCGGGCACAGGAAACGGCGCCCCAAAAGGGACGCCGTTCGCATTCATTTACCTTTTCCGTCGTTTGTCCTTCAGGCAGAAACGGGAAACACTCTGAAAAATGAAATTCACATTTCCTGCGGGCCGTCCGTTTCCGGGCCTCCGGTCAGCGCTTCCCGCCACGCTTCCGGCAGCGGGATGGATCGCTGGGCCTGAAAATCGAAGGCCACCAGCACCGAAGTGCTGTACGCCTTGAGTTCCCCCGTTTCCGGATTGACGAGTTCCTGATACAGGGTGATGCTTTTGGTGCCGATTTTCTCCAGCTTCGTTCGCACGGTCAGGGGCTCCGCAAGGCGGCTTTGCGCTTCGTAAACGGTACTGGTGGCCTTCTGGATCCACCCCTGCGTGATCCACGGCGGGGAAAGGCGCAGCACCCGCACGAAATAATCCCCCTTTCCCAGATCGAAATAGTGCTGGAGATTGACGTTGTTCACGTGCCCCAGCATGTCGGTATCCGCAAAGCGCATCTGTATCTTCGTCTCCGTGGTCATGGCATCACGGTCTGAGGATTTCCACTTCTCCGCCGGAACCCAGCTTGATGATGCTCGACGGCTTCCGGGTCGGCTTCCCTTCGACCGCCGGATCGGCCGTCCAGTCCACGCCGCCGCGGATTTCCGCCGAAATTTCCGAAAACGTCCGCGGGGAGGCTTCCCCCGAAAGGTTGGCGGAAGTGGACACCAGGGGCCGGTTCAGGCGGTGGATCAGGCGACGACAGAATTCGTGGTCGGGAATCCGGATGCCGATCGTCTTTTCGGGCGGAACCAGATTGGGAGCCAGCCCGCAGGCTTCCGGCAGAACCAGCGTGAGGGGTTTGTCGGCCACCTCGAACAGCTGCCAGGCCACTTCGGGCACCTGCCGGACATACCGCACCACGTTGTCCATCCGGTCGAGCAGCACCAGCATGCTTTTCCGGTCGTCCCGCCGTTTCAGCCGGTAGATTTTTTCCACGGCTTCCGGGTTGGTCGCGTCGCAGCCGATTCCCCAGACGGTATCGGTAGGGTAGAGAATGATCCCCCCCCGTTTCAACACCGCCAGCGCTTCGGACACTTGTTCTTCGAGCACGGGATCGGACGCAGGCCGCCCCCCTTTCAGTCTTTCCTCTTTCATTTCCAGTTTTTTTCGCCTCCGAACTCTCCCCGGCGGGAAGTCCGGATGATCGCAAAAATAAAGATTCGTTTTCAATAATTTTTTCCTTTCCCGAAAATTCATTTCTTTTGTGTTTCCGGATACCGAACCGGCATCTGGCACCGTTTTGGAAATACGACGAACGAAGGCGGCTCCGGAAACGGTGCGCGGAATTCCGGAAACATTTCGAAAGACAACATCTAAAAAGTCGAATTATGTATTACTTCGGTCCTGAAATCTGGCTGGTCATCATCATCGGCATCGCGGGCTTCATCGTGCAGGCCCGCCTGCAATCGGTTTTCAAGAAATACTCGCAGGTACCTTTTCCGGGCGGTCTGACCGGACGGCAGGTGGCGGAAAAAATGCTGCACGACAATGGAATCAATGACGTGAAGGTGGTCTCCACCCGCGGACAGCTCACCGACCATTACAACCCGTTGACCAAAACGGTCAACCTGAGCGAATCGGTCTACGACAGCAACAGCGTATCGGCTGCGGCCGTGGCGGCTCACGAATGCGGGCACGCCGTACAGCATGCCACCCATTACGCCCCGTTGAAACTCCGCTCGGCGCTGGTGCCCGTGGTCTCGTTCGCCTCGACGTGGTCGCTGTGGATCATCATCGCCGGCATCCTGCTGATGAAGACCTTTCCGGAATTGTTCTGGATAGGCATCGGCCTGCTGGGGCTGTCGGCCCTGTTCAGCATCATCACCCTGCCGGTGGAATACAACGCTTCGCACCGGGCGCTGGCATGGCTCCAGTCTTCGGGGATGGTCAATTCCGCCCAGTACGGGCAGGCGAAAGAAGCCCTGTCCTGGGCGGCCCGCACCTACCTGGTCGCAGCGCTTTCGGCCGTCGCCACCATCATCTACTATCTGGGGTTCGCCCGAGGGCGGGACTGATCTCCAATCCTTTCTGAATCATCGGAATCGCTCCCTTGCCGGGAGCGATTTTTTGCTTACTTTTGTCCCCAAATTTTCCGGGTATGTGGGTATTGCTGGCCGTACTGTCGGCCCTGTTGCTGGGATTTTACGAGGTCACCAAAAAGGTGGCCCTCAACGGCAACGCCGTCCTTCCGGTGCTGTTCCTGAACGTGATCATCAGCGCCCTGATCTTCCTGCCGTTTTCGATCGTCTCCGCGGCGACCGGCTGGCTGGACGGCACCCCGTTCCACGTTCCGGCGATCACCCTCACGGCCCACGGCGCCATTTTCCTGAAAGCGGTCATCGTGCTCTCCTCGTGGATTTCCGGCTACTTCGCCGTCAAGAACCTGCCGCTCATCATCACCTCTTCCATCAAGGCCACCCAGCCCGCCTTCATCCTGATCGGAGCCATCCTGCTGTTCTCCGAGCGGCTGAACGGCTACCAGTGGGCGGGTACCCTGCTGGCCATGATCGCCCTGATCCTGTTTTCCTCCGTGGGCAAACGGGAAGGCATCGTCTTCGAAAAGAACAAATGGATTTACCTGATCTTTCTGGCGACCCTGCTGGGAGCGCTCAGCAGCCTGTGGGACAAGCACCTGGTCACGACCTTCGACAAGGCGGCCGTGCAGGTTTACACGGCCTATTACCAGACCTTCCTGATGATTCCCGTGCTGATGGTATTGTGGTACCCCCACCGGAAACACTCCACTCCGTTCCGCTGGCGGAATTCGATCCTGTACATTTCGCTGTTCCTGACCGTTTCGGACTTCCTCTACTTCTATTCCCTCAGTCTGGACGGTTCGCTGATTTCGGTGGTGTCCACCATCCGGAAGGGCGGGGTGATCGTCCCCTTCGTCGCCGGAGCGGTTCTGTTCCACGAACGGCATATCCTCGTCAAGGCCGTGCTGCTGGGCTTCGTCCTGATCGGCATGTACCTGATTTTCCTGGGTTCCTGACCCGGCCCGGTCAGAACTGGAAATAGATGAACGGCACGATGTCGCTCGACTTGACCTGCACGACGATCCAGATCACGAAGACGAGCAGGGCCGCCTTTCCCACGAAATGGGTGCGCGTCAGCACCCCGCACCAGTAATCCTCCCACCGGGCGGGCAGGAAATGCGCCAGATAGCCGAGCGCGATCAAGGCGAAAACCGGCTTGTAGCCCGCGATCATTTCCCCGAAGACTTCGGGATGGAAGGCGGTGAAGATCCGCCGGAAAACTTCGAGAGCCCTGTCCATGCCGTCGGCCCGGAAAAAGACCCAGCAGGCGCACACGAGGTTGAACGTCAGCAAGACCCCCAGCGCCCGGCGCCACGGTTTCATTTCGCTTCCCGTCTTGCGGGTCAGCCGGGGAAAGCGTTCCAGAAAAAATTTGTGCACCGCAAGCGAAGCTCCGTGGACGACGCCCCAGAGGATGAACCGCAGGGACGCCCCGTGCCACAGTCCGCCGAGCGTCATGGTCGCCATGAGGTTGGCATAGGTGCGTTTGCGTCCTTTCCGGTTCCCGCCCATCGAAATGTACAGGTAGTCTTTCAGCCAGCTCGACAGGGAAATGTGCCAACGGCGCCAGAACTCGGTGATGGTGGCCGACTTGTAGGGAGAATCGAAATTGATGCTGAAATGAAATCCCAGCAACAGGGCGATCCCGATGGCCATATCCGAATACCCCGAAAAATCGCAGTAGATCTGCAGGGCGTACCCATAGACCCCCATCAGGTTTTCCACGCCCGAATACAGGCCCGGATTGTCGAAAATCCGGTCTACGAAATTGACGCTGATGTAGTCCGAAATGACCGCCTTCTTGAACAGCCCGGCGGCGATCAGGTAGACCGCCCGACCGAACATTTCCCGCGTCACCACCGGTTTTTGCCGGATTTGGGGCAGGAAGTCCCGCGCCCGGACGATCGGCCCGGCCACCAGCTGCGGGAAGAACGAGAGGTAGAAATTGTAGTCGAACCAGTTGCGGAGGGGTTCGATCTTCCCCCGGTAAATGTCGATGACGTAGCTGATCGACTGGAACGTAAAGAACGAAATCCCTACGGGCAGGATGATGTCGAAGGGATCGAACGGCTTGCGGAACAGATCGGCGAAGGTCTGGAACAGGAAATTGGTGTACTTGAAATAGACCAGCAGCCCCAGATCCAACGCCAGCGAGAGCATGAGCCAGGCCCGTTTCCCCCCTTTTCCCTCCGTGCGGGCGATCCGCCGTCCGATCAGAAAATCCGAGACGGAAAGCAGCAGCAGAAGCAGGAAGTAAAATCCGCTGGACTTGTAGTAAAAATAATAGGAAAAAAGCGTCAGGAAAAGAATCCGGGCGAACCCCTTCTCCCGGAGGGTGCCGTATACGACCATCACCCCCGTGTAGAGGAACAGGAACAGCGCGCTGTTGAACAGCATCGGTTCCTGCGGATCGTACCGAAGCAGGTCGAGCAGGTTATCGGTTACCGTAAGCAATCCCATGGATTCCGTATCCGTTATTCATCGCATCGTAAAGCGCGTCGACCGAAAGGCGGACCCCGCCGCTCGGAAGCACCCCGGCCCGGCGGTACAGGGTGGTGCCCGGCGCCGTCGCGTAATCGGGACGGACGGATGCATACCGCCGATAACCCTTCATCAACGCATCGTAGAGTGCATCGGCCAGCAGGTTGTACCCCGTCGCATTGTAATGCACCCGATCGGCGGCGAACAGCTTTTTCTGCAGCCACTTCGCGCCCGACCCCTTTCCTCCCGAAACGGAGTACAGGTCCCAGCAGGCATAACCGTTCTCCGCCGCATACTTCACGATCGCCCGGCTGATCGGGCCGATATAAGGGTTGGGCACGAACGTCCGCTGCCCGTTCACCGTTTTCCGCATGTAGCATTCCGCCGGGGTCGTCAGCAGGATGCCCGCCCGCGGATTCCGCTCCTTCAGTCGGCGCACGATGTCGTCCACGCCCTGCAGGAAACGCGCTTCGTTGAAGCCGCCCATGAAAGCCTCGTTCAGTCCCAGCTGAAAAACGATCAGGTCTGGTTCCAGGGCTTCGGCCTGCGCTCCCATGCCGTCTATCCACGACCAGTGCACGTACCGGGCCCCGTTCACGCCTACCGCATGGTACAGCACGCCGCTTTTCCCGTTCTCCAGCACGAAACCGTAGTACACCGCCGAATCCCCGCTCTGCCGCGTCCTTCCTTCCAGATCGACCGCGGTCACTTCCCGGCCCAGCTCGACGGTCGTCACGTACGGATTGTTCCCGTCGACGTAAGCCGGACGGAGCCGCATCCCGGTGTCCGCCGGGGAAACGACCTCCAGCCGGGGCGCCTTCGGATGGTGCAGCACCCGCACCCGGCTGAACGCATACAGTTCCTTGTCGCGGGGATTGGCTCCCACGTGCAGCGAAAACTGCGGAGCGCAGCTCTGGATGGAAATGCCGCCCAGCCCCATCGGAATCCGGGGGCTGCGCTGAAGGCAGCGGGCGCTGTTCCAGGCCGAGGCGGAACGGATGACGTAATCGTAGGGCTCGTTGGTCTTGGCGATCCGCAGCGGCACGATCAGTCCCCGGCCCGCATTGCCGAAATCCCCGTGGAACCGCTTCATCAGCCGTCCCGTCAGGAATCCCCCCTGCACGTGCGAGTCCCCGATGTGCAGCACGGAAGCCACCACGCCGCTGTCGCTTCCCGCCTCCTTCACCCGGAAAAGCCGCTCATAGAACCGGACGAGCGAACCGCTGTCGTCCCGGATCACGTTGGCCTGCGGGTCGATGATCCCGCCGAAAGCGAGCGGGGCCGGCGTTCCCTGCCCGGATGCCGCATTCCATCCGATCAGCCCGGCGGCTGCGCAGCTCAATATGTATCGTACGGTCGATTTCAAAGTCTCAGTATCGGTTTAAAGCGTCCCGGAGGGAAGCGGCGAACGCATCCGCCAGTTTCTTTCCCCCGGCGTAATTGATGTGGGTGTAATCCTTGTTGGCCAGCGGCGGAGAATGGTGCACGAACCGGGCCATGCTGTTGCGTCCTCCCATGGCCCGGAAGGTGTCCCAGAACGCCACGCCGGACTCGCGGGCGATTTCCCGCTGGGTTTCCACCATGCTGACGATTCCCGGCATGGTCACCATCCGGCCGTCCCCGGACTTGAAATTCCGGTCGCCGATGCCGAAGATCAGGAAACTGGTTTCCGGCATGGATGCCTTCAGGTGGTTCACCACGTTCACCATCTGTTCCTTGTACCCTTTGTAGGAAACCTTGTCGGGCTCGGCCACGTTCAGCCCGTACTGCAACACCACCAGATCGAACTTCACCAGTCCGTTCATCTCCTCCAGCCGTTCCCGGTCGGTCACGGAAAGGGTGAGGCCCGTGGAACTCCGCAACGAAAAGTTGTCCACATAGATTCCCTCGTCATCGTGCAGGAAAAGCCCGTACCCGACGAACCGGTCGGCGTTTTCCATCGTCATTTCCAGCGAGCGGATGTCCTCCCCCCGGACATCGAGCAGTTGCAGCCCTTCGCGGGGTTCCAGGTCGAACCGGTGGCGGGTCTCTCCGTTGATCCGGAAGCTGGCCACGGCTTCGCCTCGGTTGGAGTAGAGGAGGGAAACCTTTCCGCAGGCGGCGGCGTGTTCCATCGCCGAAGTGCTCTCCACGGAAACCGAAGCGTCCTTTTCCGGTACGAAATACTGTCCGCTCAGGATCAGCTTGCTGCGATCCACGCGGGGGTAGTTCACCATCGAGAACGCTTTCCAGTTGCGGAAATGCTGCCGGAGCGTGTTGCGGTAAGTCACCGGGGGAGCCAGCGGGATGAATCCCACGCCGCGCCCCCCGTAAGCCGCCTGCAGGTTCTCCCGCAGGTCGCCCGTCAGGATGTCCCCTTCGATGAACGAATCCCCCACGAAGGCGATCCGCACGGGCCGCCCCATTTTTTTTATGTTCCGGAGCGCCTCCACGAAATACTTCATCGACTCCGCCTCCCCGGAATAATCCTCAATGGGCACGACGTTCGGGTCGGCGGACGGACGGGGTCGCCCGCCCTTTCCCACTGTGTCTTCCGGTTTGCGCGATACGACCGGAACCTGTCCCGGAACGCGGGATTCCGCCAACAGGTTTTCGGCACCGAAATCGTCCGTTTCCGTGACCCGTTCCCGGAGCAGGTCGGAAAACAGGTTCACCGGCCGGAGCCCGAAGTCTTTGAACCCCGGCTCCGGAAGATGCGACAGCCCGGCCAGCACGGCCAGAACCGTCAGCAGCATCAGGGGAATTTCCCACAGGCGATTACCGTTGCGTTTCATCCGAAAACCTCATCCGACTGTAACAAAGCGGGTGCAAATATAGTTATTTTTCAGTTCGGTATACCGGCAAAATCAGAACCGTCCGTCCCGATCGAAGGCCGCTTCTCCGTTCCGGCCGGCATTCCGGCCTCAGGCCTGCCCCTTGCCGAAGACCACCGGGAAATCGGGAGCCTCCCCGCGAGGCTGGGGAATGGAAATTTCGCCGAACACCGATTCGTACTTGCGGATGTTGTCTTCCAGGGACAGCAGCAGGCGTTTGGCATGTTCGGGCGTGAGGATGATCCGGCTCTTCACCTGCGCTTTGGGGATGCCGGGAAGCACCCGGATGAAATCCGCCACGAATTCCGACGAAGAATGGGAGATGACGGCCATATTGGAATAGATTCCTTCGGCCACCGCATCGCTCAGTTCGATCCCGATTTCGTTCCGGTTTTCTTTCGTTTCAGCCATATTGTCAAGGTGTTTTGAAATGAGTTTCAAAGGTACTTATTTTCCCCGATATCCGGAGCGAAGGCAATTAATATGCCCCTATATTTTGAGTTTCAAAATTTTAAACTTAATTTTGAAAATCGTGTAATCATCAACGAATGTTCAAAGGAATTCTTGCGGCGCCGTTGTCGTGGATGTACGGGCTGGCGGTCAACATCCGTCACAAACTTTTCGACTGGGGAATCTACCGGAGCGAAGAGTTCGACATTCCCATCGTGTGCGTAGGAAACCTGACGGTCGGAGGAACCGGGAAAACCCCGCATACCGAAATGCTGGTGCGGCATTTCAGCCGGGAATATAACGTGGCCGTCCTTTCGAGGGGCTACAAGCGGCGGACGCGCGGATTCGTCCTGGCCACGCCCGACATGTCCTACCTGAAAATCGGAGACGAACCCAAGCAGATCAAGCTCAAATTTCCCCATATTCCGGTGGCGGTGTGCGAAAAACGGGCCGAGGGAATCCGCAAACTGCGCAAACTCCATCCCGAAATCAACCTGGTGATTCTGGACGACGCTTTCCAGCACCGGCATGTCGAAGCGTGGGTGAACGTCCTGCTGATGGACTATCACCAGCCGGTTTACAGGGACAAATTTCTCCCTTTGGGACGGTTGCGGGACAGCGTCAAGCAGATGGACCGGGCCCAGTTCGTCGTGGTCACCAAATGCCCGGACAGCGTCAAGCCCATCGACTACCGGGTCGTCAGCAACGAACTTCACCTGTATCCTTACCAGTCCCTCTATTTTTCCCATTTCCGGCCGGGGGAACCCGTGCCGCTGTTTCCGGACATGGAACGGTGCAAGCCCGTTCCGGGGCAGCACGTGATCGGACTGGCCGGCATCGCCAATCCCAAAAGCTTCTTCGCCGGGCTGGGGGAACGGTTCGACGTGGTGAAGACGATGGTCTACCCGGATCACCATTCCTATAAGGTACGGGACCTGGAACGCCTCAAAAGCGCGCTGGCCGTGTCTCCGAAAAACACGCTGGTGATGATGACCGAAAAGGACGCGGTAAAACTCACCAACCGGAAGAAAATCCCGCCCAGCCTGCAACGGAAACTCTACTACATTCCGGTGGAAGTGGAATTCGCGGAAGGGAGCGAAGGGGAATTCCACCGGCAAATCGATCAATATGTCAGAACGAATCAAAAATACAGCATCCTTCATCCGGAGTAAAACGGAAGATTTCGCCCCCGAAGCGGGGATCATCCTCGGCACGGGCCTCGGCGGGTTGGTCGAAAAGATCGACGTGCGGTATGCGCTGGACTATCATGAAATACCGGACTTTCCGGTTTCGACGGTCGAAGGACACCGGGGCCGGCTGATTTTCGGACTCCTGGGCGGACGGCGCGTGGTCGCCATGCAGGGGCGGTTCCATTACTACGAAGGCTATACTCCGCAGGAAATCGTGTTTCCGGTTCGGGTGCTCACCCGGCTCGGCATCCGGTACCTGTTCGTTTCCAACGCCGCCGGAGGAGTCAACCCCGGCTTCCGTCCGGGCGACCTGATGGTCATCACCGACCACATCAATTTCATCCCGAATCCGCTGATCGGCAGAAATATGGCCGATTTCGGCCCCCGCTTTCCGGACATGTGCCGGGCCTACGATCCGGAATTGATCGCGCTGGCCGACGGAATCGCCGGGGAAACGGGAATTTCCCTCCGGCACGGGTGCTATGTGGGACTGACGGGGCCGTCCTTCGAAACACCGAAGGAATACGGTTTCTGCCGCATCATCGGAGGCGACGCCGTGGGCATGTCCACCACGCCGGAAGTGATCGCGGCGGCTCACTGCGGGCTGCGGATTTTCGCCGTATCCATCATCACCAACCTGGGAATCGAAGGAAAGCAGGCTTCGCACGAGGAGGTGCAGACCGAAGGTGCGAAGGCGGAAAAGCGGATGACCGAACTGTTCGCCCGGATGCTGGCCGCGCTTCCCGGCCATACGGGAAAAGCCTGCGGGGAGGAAGCGTGAAAGCCGGACTTTTTTTGATGCCGATCCTGCTGGCGTTTTTCGGCAGCGTCTCCGGAAGGGAAGGGGAAACCGCATTTTTTCCGACTCCGATAGCGGAAGTTTCCAACAGTTCACGCCTTATTTTCGTACCCGCCATACCGGGTGCGGATTCCTGCACGGAAAACCGACTGTGCATCGTCCGGGGACAGCTGGATTGCCTGGGCGACCTGACCGACAGCATTACCTCCGTTTCCCTGTACGACGACTACGACCGTCTGGCGGAGGTTCCTTTCGGCGAAGGCGGTTTTTCCCTGTGCCAGCCCGTACCCGAAGGCTACGTCAAAGACGTTTATCTGGTCTTCAACGGAACGGATGTCGTGATTCCCCTGTTTCTGGAACCGGGAACGGTAACGATCGGCTGCGAAACGCTGCCGGAGGACGACATGTTTTCCATCGCCGTCCGGGGCACCCGCTGGAACGACGTCCTGTATGCCGCTTCGCGGGAACACCGGGAACTGACCTACCGGATGCTCGCCGTTTCGCGGGACACCGTGTCCCGGACGGACGAAGAGCGAATGAGGCTCATCGACAGCCTGATGAACCGGCAGGAAAACCTTTTTCCCGAACTTTACCGCACGTACCGGGAAACCGAATTCGGCCCCGTGCTCGGCATTCAGCGCTATTACGGCACGAACAATTACCGGGAATTGCGGGAAGACCTGGCCCTCATGCGCCGGAAGCTGCCCGGTCATCCCGGCTTGCACGCCCTCGAAACCGTCCTGCTGATGATGCCGGGCATACAGGAAGGGGACGCCGCGCCAGATTTCGCCCTTCCCGACGCATCGGGCGACACCGTCCGGCTCTCGGATTTCCGGGGCAAATACGTGCTTCTGGATTTCTGGTCTTCGGTCAGCGGAGTCAACCTCGACGATTTCGCCCGGTTGAAAAACCTTCCGATCGTCCACGACGATACGGAACTGGTGATCGTGGGCGTTTCCACCGACCTCAGCCGGGATGTCTGGCTGCAAACGCTCCGGCGTTACCGTCCGCGCGGCGTGCAGCTGCTCGACCATGAACTCCGGGTATCGGAACTCTACCACCTGACCAATTACCCCACCCGCCTGCTCGTCGACCCGGAAGGTCGGGTGATCGCCAAAGACCAGCCGCTGGAATAGACGGCTGCCGGTTTTTCCATCCCTATTGGGGAACTTTTTCCGCGGAAGGAGGCTTCCGTTTGTCCGGATTCTGCGGAAATTTCCCGCAGGAAGGCAAAAAAGGACGGCAAACTATTTGCAGATATGAAATAAAGTTGTACTTTTGTCCCGCAAAGAACGGAGGTTCTTTTGTACGGTGGATGTAGCTCAGTTGGTTAGAGCGTCAGATTGTGGTTCTGAAAGTCGTCGGTTCGAGCCCGATCTTCCACCCCGCCTCTCGGAACAACGGCCGGAAGAAAAGGGGAGGGCGACCGCCCCTCAATCCGAGGTCGATTTCCGAACCGGGAAACCGGAAATTTTGCCCAGGTGGCGGAATAGGTAGACGCGCACGTTTCAGGTGCGTGTGCCGCAAGGCGTGCAGGTTCGATTCCTGTCCTGGGCACAACCCCTGCTGAAAATCAGCAGGGGTTTTTTGTTTGCAGTGCCGTGGGAAATCCGAATCAAGCCCGCGCAGGATACGGAGCGAGCACCCGGTTACGATATCGGGAACGGACTGCCTTGTTTCGCCGTGATCCTTTTATCCGCCTTCAGCATTTAACCGCCGTACCGATTGAGATAGGCTCCGACCGCCTGCCGGGCGATCGTCCCGGATGCCGGCACATCGGAATAACGAATCGCAGCCGAAACAGTTCAGTCTCTCCGAACCGCTTTATATTTTTTCCCGAATCCGATTTCACAGGCGGTTGGATCGGAAAATTCGGCCTTCGACCGAAATTCCGTCTCCAAACAAACATCGAAAAACTTCATTGAACCGGTCGTATCGAAGCCCCTACGGAGCCTTCCCCTTGAGCGGAGCCGGGGTTTCAAATATAAAACGGGTTCGCTTGCGGGCGTACGCCGACTGCTTTCGGGCAGAGGAATTTACAGATGAAGACCCGGAAGATTTCACAGAACCGCTTGCAATATAACAAGAAACGATTTTCCTTTTTTACTGTTCCCGTTTCGGTGATTTTCGAAAAGGAAAAACCGGTAGCCGAATACAAAAGCAAATAAATAAAATTTTTTATTAAAAGTTTTTATCTTTATACCCGGTTTTTTGAACGCTACTGTTAACCGGTAAAAACGAAAACATGAAAAAGCACCTGGTCTTAGCCCTTCTTCTTTGCGGAACTTCTTTCCTGTCGGCCCAAAGGGCACCGGCTCCGCTCCAGCGCAGCGCCGGAGGATTCACCTATACGACTTTCGAAAACGGCGACCGCATTCCGGATTACTCCTATTGCGGTTACGAACTTTCGGAAAAAGAGATTCCGACGGTTCCCAATAAGATATTCGTTCCGTTGCAACAGGGCGATGCCACGGCGGTCATTCAGGGGGCGATCGACCGGGTATCGGCCATGCCTCCCGATGCCGACGGTTTCCGGGGAGCCGTGCTGCTCGACAAGGGAACCTATGAAATCGCCGGCGAACTTTTCATCCGCACCTCCGGGGTCGTCCTCCGGGGAGCCGGTTTCGATACGGACGGTACGATCCTACTGGCGACCGGGAATGCCCGCGAAACCGTGGTCAGCGTGTGGGGAAAAAACGATTTGCAACCGGGGGACACCCTTCGCATCACCGACGAATACGTTCCCCTGAACGGTCGGACGCTCACCGTAAACGACGCTTCCGGCCTGAAGCCCGGCGACCGGATCATGATCCGCCGGATCGGTGCGCCGGCGTGGATCGTCAAACTCGGCTCCGGAGGCGAACGGCCCGGCAACCTGGACCTACATTTCGACCGTACCGTTACCGCCGTCCGGGGAAATACGATCACGATCGACATCCCCCTGACCAATTCCATTGCAAGGAAAGACGGGGGCGGAACCGTGATTCCCTATACCTGGCCGGGGCGCATCGGTCGGGTCGGGGTCGAATTTCTGAGCATCAAGTCCCGCTATGACGAATCCAATCCGAAGGACGAAGAGCATGCCTGGTGGGGCGTTTCCATGCAGGACGTGGAAAACGGATGGGTGCGCCAGATGCGCTTTTACCACCTGGCCGGATCGGCAGTGATCCTGGGCGACCGTACCTCCAAAATCACGGTGGAGGACTGTCTTTCCCGCGAACCGGTTTCCGAAATCGGCGGCGGCCGCCGGTATACGTTCTATACGTTGGGGCAACAAACGCTGTTCCAGAGGATCCACTCGGAACACGGGTACCACGACTTTATCGTCGGACGCCTGGCGACCGGGCCGAACGCCTTTATCCAATGCAAAGCCGAATCGCCCTACTCGTTCAGCGGAGCGTTGGAAAACTGGTCGACCGGCACGCTGTTCGATATCGTGTACATCAACGGCAATCAACTGGGGTTCCAGAACCGCGAGGGAGACGGGAACCGCGCCGGATGGACCGGGGCGAACGGCCTGTTCTGGAATTGTCAGGCTTCGGTGCTGCTCAATTACCAGCCGCCGACGGCCTACAACTGGGCATTCGGCTGCTGGGCCCAATTCAAAGGCGGACGCACGCACGAAGAAAATTCTCATATTTCCCCCCGCAGTTTTTTCTATGCCCAGCTGGCCCAACGCCTGGGCAGGGACGTTTCCGCCCAGGGCCGCGTGATGCCGCTGGCCGGAGAAAGTTCGACCAGTCCCTCCATGGAACTCGCCCGTAAACTAACGATGGAAGCCCTCGAACCGGTACCCACGCTTTACGAGTGGATCAAAAAAGCGGAAATGCCCGCCGAAGCCCGTTATTCGGCCGCTATCCCGGTATACGAAGCTCCGGAATCCAGCGTCACGGCCCGGCAGCCCGTTCCGTTCGGCATCACCAACGGCTGGCTGGTGCAGGACGATCGCGTGATTACGGGCCGGATGCAGGAGGTGCGCTGGTGGAGCGGCAGCGACAAACCCGTCGGGTTGAAGGGGGCGACTCCCCACATCACCCGCTACGTGCCCGGACGTGTCGGCCCGGGATTGACCGACGATCTGGATGAAATGACGGATCTCATGGTAAAACGGAACGTGGCCGTGACCGATTTCATGTACGCCCTGTGGTATGACCGCAGACGGGACGACCACGAACGGTTCCGCCGGATGGACGGCGAGGTCTGGACTCCGCTCTACGAACTTCCGTTCGCCCGCAGCGGACAGGAACGTGCCTGGGACGGCTTGAGCCGCTACGACCTGACCCGCTTCAACAACTGGTACTTCAAACGCCTGGCCGAGTACGCCCGTTTGGGAAGCGAAAAAGGCCTGGTGCTGATCAACCAGCATTACCACCAGCACAATATCCTCGAAGCGGGGGCGCATTACGCCGACTTCCCCTGGCGCCCGGCCAACAACATCAACAAGACTCCCTTCGTGGAACCGGTTCACTATGCGGCGGACAAACGCATATTCTACGACAAACAGTTCTACGATATCGGCGATCCGGCCTATGCTGCCCTGCATAAGGGCTATATCCGTCACCAACTGGATAATTTTCCGATCGGGTCCGGCGTGATTCATTCGACGAGCGCCGAATACACGGGACCGTTCCATTTCGTGAAATTCTGGCTCGAAACCGTCCGGGAATGGGAAACGGAAGACGGCCACAACGCGCTGGTGGCCCTCAGCGCCACGAAAGACGTGCAGGATGCCGTCCTGGCCGATCCGGAATTAAAAAAGGCGGTGGACGTGATCGACATCCGCTACTGGTCGGAGGGGGAAAACGGGTTCAATGCGCCTCCGGGCGGGGTGCATCTGGCCCCCCGTCAGCACGTACGGATCGGCAGCGGAGGCAAAAGCGGGCGGGTAACGGCGGGTTCCGTTTACCGGGCCGTGCGCCGCTACCGCGAAGAGAATCCCGGAAAAGCGGTGATCTACAACTCGACCGGAGCGCCCCAATACGGCTGGGCCGTGTTTATGGCGGGAGGCTCGCTGGCGGCGATTCCGCGGGTGGAAGAACCGGGCTTTGCGCAGGCCGCCTCGGCCATGTCGCCGGAAGGCGCTTCGGAGGATTATTACCTGCTCTCCGAACCGGGCGAAGCCTACATCGTTTATCCGAATGCGGAAAAGGCGGAAATCAATCTCCCGGCGACCAAACGGAGCTACGAAGTGATCCGTATCGATACCCGATCCGGAAAGACGGAGAACCGCGCGACGGTGCGGTCTTCCAACGGTCGACTGAAGGTTTCGGCAGGACAGGGCGAGGTGCTCTGGATCCGCTGAGGAAAGACTTCCGGTTTCGTAAAATAAGGATGGAATATTGTAAGAAAACGGTTTTATTTTCTGTTTTCGGTTTGTTTTTTTGCTTTTATTTCATAAAATTGCATATACCGATAAGCGCAGAAACCCCATTCGCTCAGATAATACATTGATATTAAGCACATTTAATTTCCAATGTTTTCGAAAGGAAAAGTTTAAACCATAAAAGCTCCATGCACAACGGTATCCCTTCCGTTTTCGCCGAAAAAACATGCAGGCGAAAGGGCATGTTTCGATTCCGGGAACATTTCCCGGAAAGCGAAGGAATCCGAAACGATAACCGGCATGTTTGATAAATTTATGCATACGACGACATCGAAAAAAATGAAATGCTTTTTTGAGAACAAAGGCAAATTACGGATCAAAAGAGCGCTGTTGCTGCCTCTGCTGACTCTGTCGGTGCTTCCGTTTCTTCCGGGATGCGGAGGAAGCGACGCTGCCTCTTCCGGCCCCCGCTACAAGGTGGGAGTTTGCGACTGGATGATCCTTAAACGACAGAAAATCGGAGCATTCCGGCTGGCTTCGGAGATCGGTGCGGACGGTATCGCGCTGGATATGGGGTCGCTCGGCGACCGGGTGCGGTTCGAGAGCAAGCTCGACGATACCCTGGGACAGCGCCGGTTTCACGAAGAGGCTGCGAAATACGGACAGGAAATAGCGTCGATCGCCATGTCCGGCTTTTACGGGCAGGATTTTGCACGTCGCCCGGAATTCGAATCGCTGACCCGTCAGGCCATCCTGACGGCGAAGGCGATGGGAACCGATGTCGTGTTTCTACCGCTCGGCATTCACTGCAACCCCAAAGCCCATCCGGAATTGCGCGACACGCTCGCCCGGCGGCTGAAAACCGTCGGCGATCTGGCCGCCCGCGAAGGCGTGGTCATTGCGATAGCCTCCAAGTTACCGGCCGCTCAGGATGTCGAATTCCTCCGGGAGATCGGTTCGAAAGGCGTCAAGGTCTCCGTCAATTTCAGCGACATCCTGGAAAACGGTCTGGATATTTCTTCCGAACTCCGAACCTGGGGCAAGGACAATATCGCCCAGATCCATTGTTCCAACACCGACGGCTTCTGGATCGAAAACGATCCGGCAATCGACCTGCCCACAGTCAAAAAAACATTGGATGAAATGGGGTGGAGCGGCTGGCTGTTGATCGAGCGGTCGCGCGACCCGCAGATCGTTCGGGAGGTCAAAACCAATTTCTCGGCCAATGCGGCCTACGTAAAATCGATATTTCAACCTAAAAACCAAGAATAAAACCAGCATGAAAAGAATCGTTTCAACCGTTGTCGCTTTGGCAGCGTTGGGAACAGCCTCCGCGCAGTACCCGAAGGTGACCCAGGAAATGCGCGACGCCGTAGCCGAACAAATCCGCCGGGGAAAGGAATACGCGGAGCAGATGTGGGAGAAGGCCAAACCGGTCATCGACCGGGAAGCCCGTAACGGACGTCCGTATATCCCGTTCGCCTCCCGTCCGTCCGATCTGCCGCAGGCGGAAATCCCTGCTTTTCCCGGAGCCGAAGGGGGAGGCATGTACACATGCGGCGGCCGCGGCGGCCGGGTGATCACGGTAACCAACCTGAACGACAGCGGAGAAGGTTCGCTACGCTGGGCGTGCCTGCAGGGAGGCGCCCGGATCATAGTCTTTAACGTGGCGGGGATCATTCACCTCGAATCTCCGCTGACCATTCTGGCCCCTTACATCACGATCGCCGGTCAGACGGCGCCGGGAGACGGGATTTGCATCGCCGGTGAAAGCTTCGAAATCAGCACTCACGACGTGATCGTCCGCCACCTGCGCATCCGCCGCGGGGGAACCAATCCGGCCCGCCGGGAAGACGCCATGGGAGGGAATCCCATCGGCAACATCATGATCGACCATTGTTCCACCAGCTGGGGACTGGACGAAAACATTTCCTTCTACCGCCACATGTACGATCCGGAGGACGGCGGCAAAGCACGGAAGCTCCCTGCGGTGAACGTGACGATCCAGAATACCATTTCATCGCAGGCATTGGATTCCTACAACCATGCGTTCGGCAGTACGTTGGGCGGGGAGAATGCATCGTTCATGCGGAACCTGTGGGCCAACAATGCCGGACGGAATCCGTCGATCGGCTGGAACGGCGTGTTCAACTTCGTGAACAACGTGCTTTTCAACTGGGTGCACCGCTCGGTAGATGGCGGGGACTACACCGCGTTGTATAACATGATCAACAACTACTACAAGCCGGGCCCCCTGACTCCGAAGGACAGTCCGGTCGGACACCGCATCCTGAAACCCGAATCGGGCCGCAGTAAGCTGCCTTACAAGCAATTCGGCCGTGTCTATGCAGCAGGGAATATCGTGGAAGGGAACGAACGGGTGACCCGCGACAACTGGGACGGAGGGATTCAGGTGCAAGACCTGCCGAACGCGGGCGAGTACACCGCTTACATGAAATGGGACAAACCCCATCCGATGCCGTATATGACCATCATGCCGGCGCAGGAAGCCTACGAATTCGTGCTGGAGAATGCCGGTGCCAATATCCCCAAACGCGACCTGGTCGATGAACGGACGATCCGCCAGATCCGGACCGGAGAAGTCTACTACGACCCCGACTATGTGACGGACGTGGTGCCGCAGCATCGCCGCCTGGGAGAAGACTCCTACAAATACGGCATTCCGATCGACCCGAAGCAGGTGGGCGGATATCCCGAATACAAGGGAACTCCCTACAAGGACAGCGACGGCGACGGTATGCCGGACAAGTGGGAACGGAAGTACGGACTGAACCCGAACGACCCGTCGGATGCCAACGGCGATGTGAACGGCGATGGTTATACCAACATCGAAAAGTACATCAACGGCATCGATCCCACCAAAAAGGTAGACTGGAAAGACCTGAAGAACAACAAGGATACGCTGGCCGAAAAAGGCAGGCTGATATAGGAGGAGAAATGAAGAAACTGGTATTTATACTGCTGGCGACCCTGTCGCTCACGGGAATGCGGGCGCAGGAGCGCGATCCGGCCTATGTACGGACGATTTCCCAACGGACGGACAAGAACATGTCCGGGCTGGGCATTACGGATCCCCAGGCTGCGGCCCGGGTGAAGGAGGCGATCATGAACCATTATTTCACCATCAACGACCTGGACGGCCGGCGGGACAGCCTGCGGAAAGCCGGGGCCGATGCCCGGTTCATCGCGGCTTATGTCGATGCCGAACTGTACCGCCACCACTTCGCCTTCCTGTCCGAACTGATGCTCGACCTGAACGACGAGCAGATCGAGGAAGTGAAGAATGCCTTGACCTATAATGTCCTGAATGTCACGTACCAGGCCCAGCTGGACATGATCCCGACGCTGACCGAAGCGCAGAAAAAGCGGATTTATGCCTGGCTGGCGGAGGCCCGCGAACTGGCGATGGATGCCGGTTCCTCGAAAGCCAAACACGGCATTTTCGGGAAGTACAAGGGCAAAATCAACAACTACCTTTCCAAAGAGGGATATAACCTGACCCGTGAGCGGGAAGCCTGGAACGAGCGGATCAAACAGCGGAAAGCCCGACAGTGACCGGCTAACCGAATAAACGATTCCTTTTCTTGACAGAGCGCCGGAAAGGGGGAAAAACAAAAAAAATCAGGAGGGATTCCTGATTACAAGCAAATTACATGAGAAAAGCGATTGCTTTGGAGAGAGTGTATTTAAACGATCGTTTTTTCTTCCTAAACCAACGATTCGACAGACGCATGAAGACCTTGACGGGAAATTCTCAGACAGAAAAACGGCGGACTTCGCCCTCATTCTCCGATAGCTTCATATTATCTGTTTTTGTACCTGCATCGGGTGTACCGGACAGCGGCTTCGTCGCTGTGCCGGATACACCCGATTTCGGTAAATGCAGGTGCGGACGGTTCATGCCGGTTCGTCGAACGAATCCCGGTGCCTTTCCGGCAAGCAGCGATCATGGCCCGACCCGAAAAGCCCCGGCTTGAAGCGGGAACCACACCGGCGACCGGGGCAGGGACGGTCGAAAAAAGAAATACCCCACTGATGTATAACCTAACAAAAACTAAAAACCCGAAAAGAAAAACCGTTGTTTATGAAATCCCATCCGGCCCGGGACCAGGTTCCTGCGCCGACCTTCGATCTAACAACCTTACTTTAACCAACTAAGCTTATGAAAACACTTTTACGTGGGATGGGGAATATAGGGCCGGCAGTGGCGTTATTGTTTCTCATGTCGTCTTGTGTCGACGGATTCAAAGACGAAGTTACCTGGGCTTCCAAAGTAATGAATGCCCAACTGGAAAATCCGGAAGTGACCGTCACTTCGAGTGCAGACGGAACGGAACTGATAATCGGCTGGTCCGTAGTTCCGGGAGCCGGAGGGTACGAAGTTACGGTCTACAATGTGGACGATCCCGAGAATCCGGTCCCCATCGGGGAAGAAAAACAGTTCGTCGACGGATTCGAGGTAAGGCGCCCGGCTACGGAAGACACCAAATTCCTGGTTGAAGTCCGGACCCTGGATAACAAGAAGATGAACAACACGGGTGCTACCGCTCCGGTGACGAAAGCCTATGACAATCTGCTGGAGGTTTACCAGACCATTCCCGCCGGAACGAATCTTACGGACTACTTTGCAGCCAATCCCGCTCCTTCGAGGGACGAGGAATTGTGCTACCAACTGGAAGCCGGCGGCAGCTACACCATGAACGGAAGCATCTCTTTCGGTCAGACCGACGTAACGATCCGCGGCGATAAGCTCGAACATGCCAAGATCGAATTGACGGACGGTTCGTTCGTCAGCGAAGGAGCGAAACTGAAACTCCAGTTTCTCGATATCGACGCGAACAACTTTACAGGGACTACAGGCTCCTCCGGAAATGCGCTGTTTCTGATGAGCAAAACCTTCCCGACTGAGGGTTTGACGGAAAACGACTATAAGATCGTTCCCAGCCTCATCCTGCAATCGTGCAAAGTCAGCGGTTTGCCCGGTTATCTCTTTTGGGACAGCGGGCAAAAATACGCTATCGCCAATTTCATGATCAAAGACTGCATCGTGGGACACAACACGTCCACCCATAATGCGGCATTGATCCGATATCAGAGAGGGATGGTTCAGAACATGACCTTCACCAACACGACCTTCTACAACGAAAATCCCCCGGCAGACGATAACAGCCAACGTTTTATACAGATATCGTCGGGAAATACCGGCAACGTAGGCGGAGGCTGGCTGAAAGGAAGCGGCGTCTTTACCGTGACCAACTGCACGTTCTGGCAGGTGTCGAAAAACAATAAACTGGGGAACTCCAACGGTGCGTTCAGAACCGGCACGGACAAGGTCATCATCCAGAGAAACGTCTTTGTCGACAGCGGAGGCAATTCCAACAATATGCGGGAACTGAAATTCAGAAACGGCGGCAACTTCACCGGAGGACAGAATTCGCAATGGTGGAACGGCGAGGACCTGTACACCAGAGCCGGCAGCAACGAATCGTCCAACGATGTCAATCCCGTGAACGGAGATCCCGGATTCAGCTATTTGGGCAACGGACAGTTCCAAATGACCGGTGCCGCTCACCAGGCAGCCGGCATCGGCGACCCGCGTTGGCTGAACGAACAGTAAAAACACTAATAAAAGAACACCATGAGACAAATTAGAATAATAGGATGTTTCCTGCTTCTTGCCTGCCTGACCTTATCCGCCATGGCTCAGCAAGCGCAGACGGTAAGGGGTGTCGTGTTGGATGAAAACGCCTCGGCGGTGATCGGCGCAAGCGTTCACATTCCGGGAACGACCGTCGGTACGACCACGGATCGGGACGGTAAATTCATCCTGAGAAATGTTCCGGCCGACCAAACCACGTTTCAGGTCAACTATCTGGGTTACGAAACGCAAACGGTAAAGATTACCGGCCCGAACGAAATTACCGTCACCCTGACTCCTTCGAATCTGGAAATGGAGGAAGTGGTGGTGATCGGTTACGGAACGCAGAAAAGAGCGCACCTGACCGGGGCGGTCGCTACGGTAACGCCTGCCGAAATCGCCGACCTCTCGGCCACCAGTCTGTCGGCGACGCTGGAAGGGATGATGCCGGGCGTATCCGTCAGCCAGTCCAGCAACCGTCCGGGGGACGCAGCGCGAATCAGCATTCGCGGGGAAAGCGACATATTGTACATCATCGATGACGTGATCTCCAATCAAACCGCATTCAACAATCTGGATCCCAACGAAATCGAACAGATCTCCGTTTTGAAGGACGCCGCCGCCGCCGTTTACGGCTCGCGGTCCGCAAGCGGAGCCGTGCTCGTCAGAACCAAGCGCGGACACGTGGGGAAACCTAAAATTTCCTACAACGGGCAATTGGGTTTCGCAGACGAATTCTACCGCTCCAAAATGCTGGATTCCTACAACTACGGCCTTTTGTGGAACGGGGTCAGAGCGGCCGACCCCACTCAGACCGGCTTCGACAACCGGAGACACCTGTTCCAGGCGGACGAGCTGGAAGCGATGAAAAACATCAACTACGATTTGCTGGACAAGTACTGGAGTTCGGCCCTGACCCAAAAACACGGGATCACCCTCAGCGGCGGCAGCGAAAACCTGACCGCTTTCGGAGCCATCTCCTATCAGACGCAGGACGGAAACATGGGTCGGTTGGAATATGAACGCTGGAATTTCCGCGCGGGAATGGATACGAAAATCAATCGGTGGCTGAAAGCCTCGCTTACCGTATCGGGCGACTACGGCTCCAGTCAGAAAGCCAACAACCGGATCGGCGGATCGAGCGGCGAAAAAGACTACAGCATGCTGCAGACCCACCCGACCTACATCCCCGAATACATTACCGACCCCGCCACCGGAGAAACCTATCCCGTGGCCGCCTTCGGCATCAGCAACAGTTCGGTCGCCGGCAGCACGGACAACCTGACGCAGCTGTATCATTTCGATATGATCGAAAACAGCGGAGACTTTATCAAGAACAAGCCTTCGAACATCACCATCAACGGTTCGCTGGAGTACGATTTCGGATGGAGCAAGATTCTGAAAGGGTTGAAGGTGAGGGCTACCTACTCCAAAAGCATCAGTACGACGAAAACCAACGAGTACGGTACCACCTACCGGCTCTACGCCTTCGGAGACGAATTGCACGGTCGCGGCGGAAGCGGCAACCACCTGTACATGAATACGTCGGATCAGCAGCTCGATTTCTCATCCCTGAGAGTCGTGGATGCCAACAACGGCGACTATCTGCGCCGCAGTACGAGTCGCAGCGACAGTTATCAGCTGAACTTTTACGCCACCTATGCCCGTACGTTCGGTTTGCATGACATCAGCGCGCTGTTTACGATCGAAAGATCGGAGAGCGAAAGCGAGGATTTGTTCGGCCGGCGCGGCGAGCCTTTCTCGTTCACCAACTATCAGTACAGCGGTGCGGAAGGTCAGTCGGAAACGGGTTTCGGCCGCTCCGAAGCAGCCAGTTTGTCCTATGTGGGCCGCTTGAATTACGTTTATGACGGAAAATACCTGGCGGAACTGATGATCCGCACGGACGCCAGCACCAAGTTCGCGCCCGAAAATTACTGGGGCACTTTCCCGTCGCTGTCGCTGGGCTGGATCATTTCCCAGGAATCCTGGTTCAAGCGGAATGTCCGCTTCGTGGATTTCCTGAAAATCCGCGGATCGTTCGGTCTGCTGGGACGCGATAACATCAGCGCCTGGGCCTGGCAGCAATACTACGGCCAGGAAGCCGTCAAGGGGCCGATCTTCGGCAGCAACCCCGACCAGAATTCCGGGCCTCACTTTCAGATACCCGACAATGTTCCCAACCGGAATTCGCACTGGGACAAGAGTTATCAGTACAACGCCGGCCTGGACATGAACTTCCTGCAAAACCGTCTGTCGGCCAACATCGACGGGTATTACCGGCACAACAAGGAGGTATTCATGCAGATCAGCAACAGCGCCGGCTTCCCGACCACCGTAGGCGCAAATGCGTCGGCCAGCAACTACGGCGAAAACGCCAACTGGGGGATGGAATTTTCTCTGGGTTGGAGAGACAAGATCGGCAAGGACGCCAGCTACTGGTTAAAACTCAATTTCGGCTGGAGCGACGACAAACTGATCAAATTCCCGGGAATGGAGGATAAAAAGCGCGCTCTGGACGCCCAAATGCAGAACGAACGTTCCGACCGCGGAAGATGGGGCTACGAATGCATCGGCATGTTCCAAAACTATCAGGAAATCGGGGAATTCTTCGCCGAAAACAACCTGGATACCTACATGGGGAAAACACAGCAGGATATCCATCCCGGTATGCTGATCTATAAAAACATACGCGGATCGCAAAAGGACGACGGCACCTATTACGGCGTGAACGACCCGAACGATCCCAAAGGCAACGTCATCGACGACAACGACCGGATAAGGATCTCGGACCGCAGCAGTAACAGGTACGGTTTTACGCTGAATTTCGGCGGCCAGTGGAAATCGTTGACCCTGAGCGCACAACTCGGGGCCAGCTGGGGCAGTTACACTTTCATGCCGAGCGCGGCCCTCGCTCCGAGGGATATCAGCGGGCGTTCCGGCTGGGAAGTGATGGAATACATCAACATGCCGTCCTTCTGGGCGGGCAACATGTTCGTTTACGAAGACGTGCTGGATGCGAGCGGCAGGGTGGTCGCCCCCCAAAACCGGAACGCCAAATATCCCAACATGCGTTTCAGCGAAAATTTCGTCCAGTCCACTTTCTGGAAAGTAAACAATGCCAATGTTTTCCTGCGCAACCTGACGATCGCTTACACGCTGCCGAAAGCATGGGTGAACAAACTGGGAATCGAAAGTTGCCGGATCAACTTTACCGGTCAGAACCTGCTGGAGCTCTACAACCCCTATCCGGACAAATTCATGAGTCCCAACTCGTCTTACAATACGTACCCTCTTTTACGGAGATTCACTGTGGGGTTAAACATCACTTTTTAAAAACGTGCTACAATGGCTAAAAAAATAAACAGAATAGTTCTGAGCGTCGTTTTGCTGGCGGTCGCTTGCTGGGGAACCGGATGCAGCGATGATTTTCTGAAAGAAAAAAAGGACTACAGTCACCTGTCTCCCGATATCTACAACGACTATACGGGAGCCAACATGCGGCTGCAGAATCTCTACCTGCGCCTGTTGCCCAACGCGAACAACGGACTGACATATAGCAGCCCGAGCGCCGGCAAGGGCGACGTGCAGGGACAGGCAACCGAAGAATTTTCCGGTCTTTCCTGGTATGTCGACCCCGACAGACCCGATACCGAAGACCCCGGCAACGACTGGTTCCATGTCAAGAAAGCGACATCGGGCGGCCCCTGGGGCAACATACGCAACTGCAACGACTTTATCGAAGGGGTGACCGGCAGCACGTTGACCGAATCCGAAAAGAGGGAACTGCTGGGACAGGCTTACTTTCTCCGGGCCTGGCAGTATTACCTGTTGGTAAAAACCTACGGCGGCGTTCCCATCGTGGATAAAGTGCAGATCACGGATATCGGCGAAGCCAGCAATCTGGCCATTCCCCGTTCCACGACGAAGCAATGCATCGATTTCATCTGCGAGGAAATGAAAAAGGCCGCCGGAATGTTGCCGCCGGTCTGGGGAGGCGACAACTGGGGGCGCGTTACCCAGGGGGCGGCCCTGGCCGTTGCCGGACGTGCACGCCTGCTCTATGCCAGCCCGCTGTTCAACCGAACCGACGACCGCGAGCGTTGGCAGGCGGCCTACGATGCCAACAAAGCGGCGCTCGATGCCCTTTCAGGCTATTTCACCCTGGAGAACGAAGACAAACCGGGACTGAACGGTTCGGGTTTCGCCCAGATATTCTCCAACTACAACAGCAAGGAAGGGATCTTCGCAACGCTCTACAACCGGGTGCACGACGACAACGCGGCGCACGAAGTCTACCGCAACAACCGTCGGGAAGAGTCTTTGCGTCCCTCCAATGCCTCCGGGAAAACCTCGACTTCGGGCATGGCCGCTACCGCCATGATGGTGGACCTCTTCCCCATGGCCGACGGTAAAAAGCCCGGACAGTCGGAAAACTATCAGTACGATGCACTGACGTTTTTCAAGGACAGGGATCCGCGGTTCTACCGTACCTTCGCATTCCCCGGCGTATACTGGCGTTTCGAAGGCAATCCGCTGGCCTGGGACTGGGGATCGGGCACCAAACCGGTACTTTACGACGGCGCCGACTATGTACTGTGGAACTACACCTGGAACGAAAACGCCGAGCGGCAGAACAACGATGAATTCATCGGCTACGGCGCGGATATGTTGGGAAGCTACGTCCGGGGGGTTTATGTCCGCAAGCGTTCCAACGACTTCGACTTGTCCGACGGCCTTGCCTCCACCGCTTTGTACCGCTGGCCCTCATCCAGCTCCGAAAACCGTCAGGGCGCCTTCGGGGAAGGGGCTTTCCCGCACATGGAAATACGTTATGCCGAAGTGCTGCTCAACTTCGCCGAAGCAGCGTGCGGTATCGGCAATCTGACCGAAGCCTTCGATGCCCTGAAACGGATTCGGACGCGCGCCGGTTACGATGCGACCATCGCAGGCCCGGATCTGGGCTTGAATCCCAACGCAAGCCGTGCCGAAATGTTCGCCGCCATTCTGTACGAGCGTCAGATCGAACTGGCATACGAAGGAAAGCGTTTCGACGACATGCGGCGCTGGCTGCTTTGGGACGGAGGCGCGAACTTCAATCAGGTAGAGGGCGCCCCGAGTTCGTGGACGCTGACCGGTTTCGGCGGCAACACCTGTACGTTCCTGGGTGTGGAGCCTTTTAACGGCAAGCGGCGCGACCATCTGGTACTGCGTACGATAGCCGCAGCTCCGGAAGCGCATGCCAACGACCCGGTCAAAGCCGACCGTCCCGCTGCCGCTCTGGATCTGAAAAAATCCTTCGCTCAGCAAACGCAGGTGATCGACGATCTGGCAAAATTCTATAAGGATAAGCTCGTGCGCAAGACGTTGAGAGGGGATGAAATAAACAAAACGGTCTACTTCCCGCCGAAAAACTACATCATAGGCTTGACGAACGGAGCACAGGATGCCAACCAGACCCTGTTGCAAACCGTCGGTTGGAAAGACTACATGCGAAACAACGCAAGCGGGACTTTCGACCCGCTGGCCGAATAAATCATGCAGCGATGGGCTTCGCACCATCCCCCGATAAGGGATTGAATTTTGTCGGCCGTATCAGGCAGGACTGATCCCCACCATCGGTCCTGATCAAAGCAGAGCCGCGGGAATTTTACCCGCGGCTTTGTTTTTTTGCTGAACGCGGATCAATGAAAGGACGATCGTCACGGGGAATTCCGAAAGGCCGAAGGCCGCCCGTTGCGTCCGACCGAACCGAAGACCGCTTTGCGGTCTGAGCCTCACTGATCGTAGCCCGCAGTCATTCCGCAGGAATGGTGCGGATACAGCGAACCGAGGTCAGCCGTAAGGCTGGACGAGCTAACCGACTGCAAGGAGGTAACTTTGGGAAGTAACATTGTCCGTTGTCGGCCTGTAAGGCCGGTGCGAATACAGCGGAGGGAGGTAGCATTAGCGGCAACGCCGCGACGTGAGGATCTCTTTGCAGGGAGGTAACAACAGCTAAAGATGATGCGCTAACGTTCATTTCCTAACGAGCGGAAGCAACGAAAACCGCCGCAAGGCGGGTTAATCTGTGTTTATCTGGAAAAATGAAAGATTCCCACGTCAAACCGGAACGGGTTTTCCTCGGAATGATGCAATGTTTACGGGGGTTCTTCCTGTGGTTTGGGAAACGGTGTCTTTCCATTCGGAAAAAAGCGACGAAGCAAAAGCCCGTCCGGTTTTCCGACACGATGCCCCTTGCGAAGAATAGTTGACGGACAAACGGCAGCACCCGTATCGAATGCTGCCGTCGCCGTTGAATAGGATACGGGAAACCAGGGTTCCCCGATCAAGCCCGAAGCTAATTCACGCTCGGAAGATAAGAGTAATGCTTGGAATACTTCATCATCTGCGCCGCATAGTCGTCCGGGTAGGAAATCCGCACGTCCACCACCCGATCCCCGTCCTTCACCAGCGTGTATTCCGGATTCACGAAACCCGCATAGGGAGCCAGATCGAGCGCCGCATATCGTTCCAGCACTTCCGCATGGAGCCCCGGATCGACCTTCACCCCGTAGTTTTCCACGAGCGCCTGTCCCGCCTGGAAATCCCCTTCCGACTTGATCCGCTGAATTTCCTTCAGCAGGTCGCCGAACAGTCCGCGGAGCTTCTCGAAATCGTTCACCACGATATAGGTTTTTCCGTTCTGCGTCACCTTCTCGACCACGTTTTCGGGCAGCCCTTTTTCGTAGCACCAGTTGGCGATGAGCGCCCGGTTGCGCATGTGGGCTTCCTCGATGTTCTTGCCCGGCTGAATCCGCGTGAGTTGGGTCATCATCCCGTTCATCATGTACTTCGCATACTCGGCCCAAGCCGCATCCAGCGTAGGCAGCAGTCCCAGTTCGAGCATTTTCGGATCGCCCAGATAGTACAAGGCGAACAGATCCGCCCGCGCCTCTTCCAGCGTGGAACCGTAGTTTTTCAGCTCGTCGCCCTTGATGCCCGGCGCCAGCTGCCCCGAAGCATGGCCCAGACACTCGTGCAGGTCGGTGTGCAGGTCGTCGGAAAGCGAACCGTATTTTTCCATGTTCTCCCGGTCTTCGGGCCGCAGCACGAACTCTTCCTTGAAGCCGTCTCCTTTGGCCGCCTGATCGTAAGCGTAGGTGATGTTCTCGATGGTCACCGATTTGGAACCGTGGTCGCGGCGGATCCAGTCGGCGTTCGGCAGGTTGATCCCGATCGGAGTCGCCGGAAAGCAGTCGCCTCCCAGCATCGCCACGGTGATGACCTTCGCCGACACCCCTTTCACGTGGGGCTTGCGGTACTTCGGGTCGATGGGCGAGTGATCCTCGAACCATTGGGCGTTGCCGCTGATGGTGGCCGTCCGCTTGGTGGCGGCTATGTTCTTGAAGTTGGCGATCGCTTCCCATGAAGCCTTGTAGCCCAGCGGGTCGCCGTAGGTTTCGATGAAGCCGTTCACGAAATCGACCTGCGAATCCACGTCTTCCACCCACAATACATTATATTTGTCGAAATCCTTCAAGTCTCCGCTTTTGTAATACGCGATCAGGGCGTCGATCGTCTGTTTCTGCAACGGATTTTCAGCCACCGCAGCCGCCTGTTCCAGCCAGTACACGATCTTTTCGATCGCCGGGGAATACATGCCGCCGAGCTTCCAGACCCGCTCCTTCAACCGGCCGTTTTCCTTGACCAGCTGACTGTTCAGCCCGTAGGAAACCGGCTGAGGATCGTTCGGGTCGGCCATCGCCGCGTAAAATTCCTCGGCTTCCCGTTGCGTCACCCCGTCGTAATAGTTGTTGGCGGACGTTTCGAGCAGGTCGGCTCCCGCTTCGAGGTTCACCCGTTTGGCGTAAAGCGCCGGATCGAACATCGCCGGTTTGATGATCGCCATCAGTTCCTCCTGTGTCCCGAAATCCGCCGGGAACAGGTCGGCGGGCGTCCCCGCAACCAGCACGTCGAAATAGGCTTCGTCGAAACCGGGCGTGAATTTGTCCATCGAATAGTGGTGGTGGATGCCGTTGGCGAACCACACCTTCTTCAGGTATTTTTCGAATTCGGCGAACCGGGGATCGTTCCGGTCGCCGTCATAGCCTTCGTAAATCGCTTCCAGCGTCCGGCGGATCGGCAGGTTGTACTTGAAATTCTGGTCGAACAGAATGTCGCGCCCGCAAAGCGCCGCCTGCCCCAGGTAATAAACCAGCAGTTTCTGATTCAGGCTCAGGGAATCGAAATCGGGCACCTGGTACCTCAGCACCTTGATGTCGTCGAAACGATCCGCCTGCCAGACGAAATCTTCCGCCCGTTCCTTTTTCTTCGTATCGCCGCAGGCCGCCAGACCCGCCAGAAATCCCGTCATCGTCAATAGCATTGCAAATTTTTTCATACACGGAGGAATTAGTGAGACAAAGATAATCGTCCGGGGCGCATCTTCCGTCTTTCCGGCCGGAAAAAAGGGAATTTTTCCGTTTCCCCGCTGTCGGGCGCACCCGGTCTCTTTCATCCCGCTCCTTCCTGTAACGCACAGGACAGCGCATTTCTTGTGCCGTTTCTTCGGCGGGCATTTCCTTCCGGAGAATACCCGGAAAGGGGGCGGAGGGATATACTCCCGCATCGCCCCGCTCCCGGGAATGACGCCTTGTAACGGGGAACTTCTTGCTGTTGAGGAACCACAACCTTGCGTCATCCTGAACCGAGGAAGACCGAAGGTATTCCGAGCCTCACTGACCGGAGCCCGCAGTCAGCCGTGAGGCTGGTGCGGAAAAGGCGCCGGGAGGTAGCATTCACAGCCGCAGGCAAAGCGTGAGCATCTCTGTCCGGCATACAAAAAGAAAAGAGATTAACCCGCCTTGCGGCGGTTTTTCGTTGCTCCCGCTCGGCAGGAAATGAACGTTAGCGTATCATCTTTAGCTGTTGTTACCGACCTGCGCTTTATCCGTGCCGTCCCTGACGGGACGACCACGGGCTGCGGTCGGTGAGCTCGCAGGGCCTTCGGCCCTGCTCGGTTCGGAATGGCGGGAACGCGTACAGTCGTGGTTGTTTCCGGAATGACGCCATCGAATCGGATTCTCCCGTCACCGGCCCGAAACGCCCCTTTACGGCTTCGCTGAAACGACCGGCGTTTTTACCGGTTCGGTCGGAAGGGCTCGTTGCACCGAATCCGCAGGCAGGGCCGGGAGCAGCGGAACCGCACGCCGCTTCCGGCGCCGGAACAAGTCCCGGAACGTGTCGAAATCCCGTTTGTAGTACAGCCCCAGTCCGCTTTCCTGCAGCCCCTGGTTTTCGTCGAAGCGGTCGATGGTGCGCGTAAAACCCTTGGCCCGCAGGTTCCCCAGCCGGTCGAAGATATAGGTCACGGCGAAGTCGCCCGTCAGAGCGTTGTTCCCCCGCTCGGTCATGGCCCCGTTGTTCCCCGTGTTGTAGTTTCCTTCCCCTTCCACGATGAGCTTGTTCGGAATCACCTCGTAGGCCATCGAAAAATCGTACTCGTCCGACGAAACCTCGCTTTTGGGCCGGTAACCGAAATTGAAGCTGAACCGGTCGGAGGAGATCCAGTTGCTGAGCTGGTTGGACAGGAATTCGATACCCGTTACCGCCGTGGTCGTGGTGCCGATGTTGAAGGAACTGCTGGTCGTGCTGTTGTCGTTGTAGAAGCTGTTGGTCGCCAGCAGCCACATGAACTGGGTCGATTTCAGTTCCTGCGTGTTCAGGGCGCTCTGGACGATGCTCCGGATTTCGGCGTCCGCCGTGGGCACTTTCACGTCGAAACTGATCGTGGGCTGCGTCAGCCGGTCGGTCAGGATCAGGTTGCAGTCCACCGGCACGTTCTGACGATACCCTTTTTCGTCGTTCATCAGCGGGGCCAGCGAAGCTCGCACCCGGTAGGTGGCCGTGATGTTCAGCAGCGCATCCACCGGGTCGCCCGTCCACTGGATCGTGCTTCCCCGTTCGATGGTGAACCGCTTGTTCAGCACGTTCATCAGGGTGAACAGGTAGCTCCCTTCGTTGATTTCGTAGTCCCCGTACATGGTGAAAAGTTCTTCGGCCGGTCGGACGTGCAGGTTCAGCGAACCCGTTCCGTTGGCTTTGATGACGTCTCCGATCTTCGGGTCGATGACCAGCTGGATTTCGGTGTTGGGCCGGACGTTCAGAAGCATGTTGATATCCAGGTCGCTCTTGCGGTCGGTGCGCTCGCGCCGCTTGCGGAGCCGCTGTATGAGGCGTTCCCGCACGCCGGGTACGGTGTCCCGCTTCCGGTTCGGGTCTTCGAAGACGATGAAGTCGGCTTCCGCGATGGAAGCCTTGTCGTTCAGCGGCATGTAAAAGGCCGAATTGTTTTCCGTCGTGGCGGCGATGTCCATCGTCACGCTGCGTTTGTCTCCGCGGATGCCCACCGTCCCCGAAGCGTAGGCCGTCCCGTAAAACAGGTCGTTGTCCTTCTCGGTCGTGTTAAGCGCCAGCAGCCGGTCGGGGGTCAGCCGGATGTCGTAGCGCAGGTCGGACAGCCAGGTCGTCCGGAGCGCCATTTCGAAATCCCCCTCTCCGTTCCGCTCGTCGCGCACTTTGGTTTTCCGCATCACCAGATCGTTGTTCTGCACGTCGATCACGGCGTCGTCGATGCGATAGCGTACCTTGGTGAAGTCCACCGTCCCGGCGAAACGGGGAACGGCGATCGTGCCGTTCAGCAGGGGCCGCGCGCCCGTCCCCGTCAGCACCAGCCGGGCGTTTCCTTCCCCTTCGATGCCGGTCAGCACCGTCCCCAGCACGGGTTGCAGGAAAGAGAGGTCGAGACGAGGAAAGTCGATGTTCACGAAATAGCGTTTGTCCGAAGGGCGGTATCCGCCCGTCACCAGCGTTTCGTCCGCCGTGGCCAGCGAAAGCCGGATGCGGCGGGTTTCCGGATCCCAGCGGCTGCTGAACGTACTGTTGGGCAGGGGCTTGTCGTTGACCCGGATGTCCCGGAAACCGAGCTGGGAATAAAACAGCCGTTCTCCCGCCGGGCCGACGATCTCCGCGCTGCCGTTGGTGCGGCCTTCCACGCGGTAGCCGTAGCGGTCGATCAGGCCCGACAGGGGCGACAGGTCGAATTCCTTCATCGCCAGGTGCAGGGTGTCGCTTTCGGTTTTGGACAGCCGGCCGCTCACGGCCAGTTCCTGCCCCTGGCTCAGCAGCCGGAACCGTTCGATGTCCACCGTTCCCCCGCCTACCGTGATCCGGGGGGAGACGACGCGCCACATCCGGTCGCCCACCGAAATCTGGGAGGTGTTGAACCGGATATCGAGGGCCGAAGACCCCGTTTCCGGATCGAGCGTCAGCCGGGAAGTGGTGTTGAGCAGGGCCGAGGTGCCGTTTTCCCGGTTGGAGAATCCCGCGCCGAGGTTCACGACGTTGCTGCGGGCGCCTCCGATCACCGCCAGTTCCGGCATGTAGAAGTTTCCCACCCCCGCCTCCTCTGTCCGAAGGTAGACGGCGACGGAATCCGACTGGTTCCGGTTGGTAAGCGACAGACCGGCGACGTACATGTTTTTGTATTCGATCAGTTCGGAATCGAGCGTCAGCGAAAAATTGTCCGTGGCGGGGTTGAAAAGAAAGGAAAGCGTCGTGCCGTCGGCGATCGAAAGTGCCGGCAGGAAGGCCGCCGGAAAGCTCCCTCCCTTTTTCACCGTGGCTTTGACGATGTAGTAGTTGTCCGCGCTGTTGTCCTGCGCCCGGTCGAGCGCCGCTTCCAGCTCCCGGTTGCGGGAAGTGTCCGGAGCGGGAAGCGAAGGGAGGTAGTTGCGGATCGTCTGTCGGAAGTAGGGGATCAGGTCGTAGATGCTGAGCCGGCTGCGCAGCTCGGCGTCCAGCAGGTCGGATCGGACGGAAAGTTGCTTGACGTTCCCGTTGTTGTTCCCCAGAAAGCGGATTTCGGCGGTCTGCACCGTGTCGGCGTTGAACCGGTAGAACAGGTTGCGGATGCTTCCCGAACCGTTGATGTCGTTCAGGTTCGACCCCACCGCGTTGGCCATGATCCGCCCGCTCAGCACCGACACCGAATCCCGCAGGTTCAGCCGGAGCCGGCGCAGATCGGCCCGGTGCAGGTCGAGGTCGAAGTCGTACCTCGGTACGGAACCGTTGAAGTCGAAGGTGCCGTTCATCCGGAAGCGGATGTTGGGGTCGTCGGAGCCCACGAAGCCGCGGAAATAGCGGTTGCGGACTTCTCCGTCGAGGTCGATGTCCCGGTAGTCGTAACCGTTGTACCGGAGCTGGGCGACGGTCGCCTGCGTGTTCAGGGCGAGCGAGTCGCGGTTCAGGAAGCCGTCCACGGCGGCGGTCACCGTCACTTCCCCCAGCTTCGGGCTGCCGAGCAGTTCCCCCAGTCCGAACCGGTCGAACCACACCCGTCCGTTCATGCGGGTGAGCCCCATCGTATCGGGTTGCAGCCGCACGTCGAACCGGCTTCCGCCCGGTTCCCCGGACAGGGAACCGTCCGCCGTGAAGTTGCTCAACAGGCCGTGAAAACGCCCTTCCAGCCGGATGCGCCCCATCCTTTCGAGGGTCGCCGCCGTTTTGCCGAGGCTTTTGCCAGTGATGTCGCCGTAAAGGTAGTCGATGTCGGGAGCGGTCGTTTGAAGTTCCGGGATGTCGAACGTGAAGACCGTCTCCCGGATGTCGGGCAGTCCGTCGATGCGGAATTTCAACGCCAGTTCCGTGTCGCGCGTGGCGACGCGGGTCAGGTCGCCCGCCAGGTCGCTTACCGTGCCGTCCACCGTTCCCTTCACGTCGAGCACGCTTTTCCATTCCCGCAGCGAGGGCGCGAAACAGGCGATCGTGCGGAAGCTGACCAGGCTCGGCTTCAGCGTCGCATGCATCTCCACCTGCCGGACGAAATCCTTGTAGGCCTTCCACGCAGGGTAGTCGAAGCGCAGGCGTTCCATTCGGATGTCCGAATAGGGATCGACGACGGTCAGGTCGTCGAGCGTCATGCCCGAACCCGCGACCGTGACGCGCGATGCGGAAAGACGCCGGCAAACGAAACCGCTCTTCTCGGCGAAAGCCAGGCTTTGCAGAGAAGCGCCGATGCTGTCTCCGTGCATCCGGACGGCCTGTACGTCCATGTCGATGCCGCGCACGTCCAGATCGGCGAAATTCACGCCGTAAGGCTTGTCGGGAACGACGTATTTGCGCAGTTTGAACCGCGTGTCGGTGACCCGGAGGGAACCGGCCCGCAGGCGGAGCGGTTTCCGGTTCCGCTTCGGCTTGTCGCTTTTGAGTTTTTCGGTGACGTATTTCAGGTTCATCGTTCCCGTACTGTCCTGCGAGAGGTAGAACTTCGCCCCGTCCAACCGGACGTCCCCCAGCCGGACGACTCCCGTCAGCGGATTGTAGCCCTTCACGCCCGCGTCGAGGCTGCGGACGTAAAGCAGGGTGTCCCCCGCGTAATCCTGCACATAGAACCCTTCCACCACCGCCCGGTTGAAGAGCCGCATCCGCACCCGGTCGACGGAAACGGGAGTGCCCAGCCGGTCGGTCGCCAGCCGGGCCAGCCGGTCGGCCACCCGGTTTTGCACGGTGTGGCTGCTGAGCAGGATGGACAGCAGGACGGGCACCATGAGGGCAGTCAGGATCAGGGCCGAAAATAGGGAAACGATTATTTTTAAAAGTTTTCGCATTATGCTACATTTGCGGTACAATTTTACGAAAAAATAGCCAAATAAACGACCTGATAAGATGGATATTACGATCCTCGGCATCGAATCCTCGTGCGACGATACGTCGGCCGCCGTCCTGCGTAACGGAGTTCTGCTGTCGAATGTTATCGCCGGACAGGAAATCCACCGCACCTACGGGGGCGTGATTCCCGAACTGGCTTCCCGCGCCCACCAGCAGAACATCGTGCCCGTGGTGGACGTGGCTCTGAAGAAGGCCGGGGTGACGATGGACGAGATCGACGGCGTAGCTTTCACGCGGGGGCCCGGACTGCTGGGATCGCTGATCGTGGGGGTGTCGTTCGCCAAGGGGCTGGCGCTGGCGCGGGACATCCCGATGATGGAGGTGAATCATTTATACGGGCACGTGCTGTCCCACTTCATCGACCTGCCCGACCGGAAATTGCCTCATCCCCGGTTCCCCTTCCTCTGCCTGCTGGTGTCGGGCGGAAATTCCCAGATCCTGCTGGTGAAAAGCCCGAAGGAAATGGAAATCATCGGGGAAACCATCGACGACGCAGCGGGAGAGGCGTTCGACAAATGCGCCAAGGTGATGGGACTCCCCTATCCGGGAGGGCCGGTCATCGACCGGCTGGCGCAGGAGGGCGATCCGAAACGGTTCAAATTCGCCAAACCGGCCGTGGACGGCTACGATTACAGTTTCAGCGGTCTGAAAACCTCCTTCCTCTATTTCCTGCGCGACCGGATGGCCGAGAACCCGGACTTCATCGAAGAAAACAAGGCCGACCTCTGCGCCTCGTTGCAGGCGACGGTGGTGGACATCCTGATGAACAAGCTGATTCGGGCGGCCAGAAACCTCGACATCGAAGACATCGCCGTGGCTGGCGGGGTGTCGGCCAATTCGGGACTCCGCGGCGCCATCGTCCGCGAAGGGAAAAAGCGGGGTTGGAACACATTCCTGCCCGAACTGCGGTTCACTACGGATAATGCGGCGATGATCGCCGTGGCCGGTTACTACAAGTACCTCGACAACGATTTCGCCACGATGGAAACCGCACCCGAAGCACGGCTTCAAAACCTGAAATAACGAACATGAACTATACCCTGTCCGAAATCGCCCGCATCACCGGGGGCGAACTCGTCGGCGCCGACCTCGCGGCGGATCGCGTGATGACCGACAGCCGGAGCGTGGTGGAAAGCGACAACGCCCTTTTCGTCGCGCTGGTCGGGGAACGGCACGACGGACACGCCTTCGTTCCCGAACTTTACCGGCGCGGCGTGCGGGCCTTTCTGGTCGAACGGCTGCCGGGGGAAGGGAAATACCCGGACGCCGGTTTTGTTGTAACAAATAATACATTATCCGCTTTACAGCAACTGGCGGCGAAGCACCGGGACGCCTTCCGGGGAACCGTGGTGGGAATCACCGGAAGCAACGGCAAGACGGTGACCAAGGAATGGATCGCCCAGTTGTGCCCGCCGGACGTCCGCCTGTTCCGCAGCCCCCGCAGCTACAATTCGCAGCTCGGCGTGCCGCTTTCCCTGCTGATGCTCGACGGCGGCGAGGACATTGCGGTGATCGAAGCGGGCGTTTCGCATCCGGGAGAAATGGAACGGCTGGAAGGAATGATCCGGCCCGACATCGGCATCTTCACCAACATCGGAGCCGCCCATCAGGAGAACTTTTCGGGTACGGAGGAGAAACTGCAGGAAAAACTGGGGCTTTTCCGGGGATGTCGCACGGTTATCTGCAACAGAGACGTGCCGGGAGTGGAACAGGCATTGCGTGCCTTTTATCCGGACAAGGAACTTTTCACCGTAGGGCGCGAAGGCCGGGGCGTGCAGATACTGCCGCCGCAAGGCGGGACGGCACGGATCGGCTTCGGGATCGCGGGCCGGGTGTTTTCCCCTGCCTTTCCGTTTCCCGACCCGGTTTCGGCGGCGAACGCTTCGGAGGCGCTGGCGCTTTATACGGTGCTGGGGTACGATCCCGCGAAAGTCGTTCCGGGGCTGGAAAAGCTCCAGCCGGTGGCGATGCGCCTCGAACTGCGCGACGGCATTGCGGGAAGCAAGATCGTGAACGACACCTACAACTCGGACATCAATTCCCTCTCCGTAGCGCTGGACTACCTCCGCTCAGTAGCCGGAAAACAGGAAAAGGTGCTGATTCTGTCCGATATTTTCCAGACCGGGCTGAGCGGGAGGGAACTCTACGGCGAAGTGGCCCGTCTGGTGGAAAAGAACGGCATCGCGCGGCTGGTGGGCATCGGGGAACAGATTTCCCTCAACCGGGACGCTTTCCGCTGCGAAAAGGAATTCTATGCTTCCACGGCCGAATTTCTGAGGCGGCTCGACAAGTCCCGCTTTGGCGGCAAGGCGATCCTCATCAAGGGAAGCCGTCCGTTCCAGTTCGAGCGCATCAGCCGCCAGCTGGAAAACAAGATTCATACGACGGTGCTGGAAGTGAACCTGAGCGCCATGATCCACAACCTGAACCACGCCCGAAGCAAGCTGAAGCCGGGTGTGAAGCTGATGGCGATGGTGAAGGCCCTTTCCTACGGAAGCGGCTCCTACGAGGTGGCGGCCCTGCTCCAGCATCAGCGGGTGGACTATCTGGCGGTGGCTTTCGCCGACGAAGGAGTGACCCTCCGCGAAGCCGGCATCACGATGCCCATCGTGGTGCTCAACGCCGACGCGGACAGTTTCGGTCTGATGGTGGACTACCGGCTGGAACCGGAGATTTACAGCTTTTCCTCCCTGCGGACGTTCACGGCCGAACTGCACCGGCGGGGGGAACGGCGCTATCCGATCCACCTCAAGCTCGACACGGGAATGCACCGTCTCGGTTTCGTGGAGGACGAAATCGACGGACTGATCCGAACGCTCCGGCAGGAGGAAGCGGTGGCCGTGCATTCGGTGTTCACCCATTTCGCCGTGAGCGACGATCCGGCCGAAGACGGGTTCACCCGTCTGCAAACCGATCGGTTCGACCGAATGAGCGCCCGGATCTGTGCGGCCTTTCCCGAACGGCGGATTCTTCGCCATGCCGCCAACAGCGCGGCCATCGAACGGTTTCCCGAAACCCAGTTCGACATGGTGCGGCTGGGAATCGGCCTGTACGGCGTGAGCTTCTTCGAGCCGGAACAGCTTCGGACGGTCAGCACTCTCAAGAGTAAAATCGTGCAGATCAAACATTTGAAAGCCGGGGAGACGGTCGGTTACGGTCGTCATGGTATTGTAACAAAAGATACAAAGACTGCTACCATTCCCATCGGTTACGCGGACGGCCTCGACCGGCGTTTGAGCAACGGGGGCTGGAGCCTGCTGGTGAACGGGAAAGCCGCGCCGATTTTCGGGAACATCTGCATGGACACCTGTATGCTGGACGTGACGGGGATCGAAGTGCAGGAAGGGGATGATGCGGTGATTTTCGGCGAAAAGCCCGACGTGCGGGAAATGGCGGCCCGGCTGGGAACGATCCCCTATGAAATTTTCACTTCCGTTTCCACACGCGTGAAACGGGTGTATGTGAAAGAATAGGCATTCCGATGGCCGCATCGGCGACAGCGGGGGCCGGACGGTGTATGGGGAATGCTGAAGGCCGGAACGCTCACGAAATCCTGGGCATCCGGGCCGGAGGAACAGAGCCGTCCGGAACAAGAGCCGTGCAGGTTCCCTCCCCGGCCACGGAAGCGAAACGATAAATCCGGTCGGTTTTTCTCGGACGGAAGAACCGGCGAAAACAAGCGGAACATGGAACGGAAACCGGGAAAAATCTACCTGATACCGACTCCCATCGGGGAAACGGACGTTTATGACGTGATGCCGGAAGCGAATCGGGCAGTCATTCGTGCGCTGGACTATTTCATCGTCGAAAATACGCGTTCCGCCCGCCGCTTCCTGAGCCGGGCCGGAATCGGCAAACCGATCGACGACCTGCGCTTCGCCGAACTGAACGAGCACACCCGTCCCGAAGAACTGGACGGATTGCTGCGCCCGGTGCTGGAAGGGACGGACGCAGGCATTCTCTCGGAGGCGGGGGTTCCCGCTGTGGCCGATCCGGGAGCGGACGCGGTCGCATTGGCCCACCGGCATGGAGTGGAAGTGATTCCGCTGGTGGGGCCTTCCTCCATCCTGCTGGCGGTCATGGCTTCGGGACTGAACGGGCAGTCTTTCGCCTTCAACGGTTATCTGCCCGTGAAGCAGCCCGAACGGAACCGGGCCATCCGGTTTTTCGAATCCCGCGCCCTGAAAGAAGGGCAGTCGCAGGCGTTCATCGAGGCTCCCTACCGGAACGAAAAATTGCTGGCCGACCTGCTGGCGACGTGCGCTCCCGGCACACGACTGACCATCGCCGCCGACCTGCTGGGGCCGGAACAGTACATCCGCACCCGAACCGTCGCCGCATGGAAAGGGGAGCAGCCGCCTGTCCACAAGCGCCCCGCCATTTTCATCCTGGGCCGCTGACTTCTCTCACAGTCAATGGTGAACAACGAAAAACCGCCGAAGGCGGGTTAATCTCTTTGCACACCGGATGAGAGTAATCCGCTTTCAGGAAACTTGCGGGTTGAAATTCCCACGGCTTCTGACGAAGCCTTGGAATGACGACCGTCAGAAGGAATAACGGAACAAGAGGGTGACGCGGTTGTTCTTCACGGTTTCATAGTTGAGCGTGGAAAGGTAGTATTCGTCGAACATCCGTCCCCAGTCGGCGGTGAACAGGGAGTATTCCGCTCCGATGAGCAGCCCTTTCCACGTGTAGGTGACCCGGGGCGAAATCCGTCCCGAAGCCGACAGGTCGGGCGTCCGGGCATAAACCACCTCCTTGTCCACCGGTTCGACCGAACCGAGGTTCTCCATATAGCCCGCGAACAGGCCCAACCGGAAGTTTTTGGCCGCCTTGGACTCCAGATCGATCCACACCGAATAGGAGAGCAGGTTGGTGTAGCCGTAGTCGGAATCGTCCGGCTCGCCCAGCAGTTTGCCGTAGCCGCCGATCATGTTGTAGCAACTGAGGTTGCCGCCGTACATGCCCTGCGCCTTGAACGTCCAGCCGCGTCCGAAATTCCACCGCAGAAAAGCCGTCACGTCCCCCGAACCGACCGTGGCGTCCGCCCGGTATTCTTCTTCCGTTTTCAGCCGGGGACGGAGCATCTTGTAACCGCCCGCGACCCCGATGAATAATTTCCCCGGCACCGTGTACTGCAACCGGGCGTGGAAATCGGGATAGCCCGCGTTTCGCTGCGCTTCCAGCGTCGACGGCACCGCGGCGTTTCCGATAAAGGGCATGGCCGTGTGGTAGGCCGCTCCCGCGTAGAGTTTCAGCCGCGTCCCCAATTGCCGCCCGTACCGCAGCAGCACCGGACGGCTCAGGGGCATGATGGGCGAAGCCATTCCCGCCGTCAGCACGCCCGGAATCACCTCTTCGGCGACCATCAGGTTGTTGGTCTGTCCCAGCAGCAGTTCGTCCTTTTTCCAGCGCAGGTCGGCGTAGGCATGCCGCAGCCGGAGCATCTGGCAGAACTCCTTGCCCGCTCCCATGAAATCGGTTTCGATGAAGATTTTCGCTTCGGCGTTCAGGAGCCGGAAATCTTCCGCCGTGATGTGGAACCGGCTTTGGTAGACCGACATCCCGAACTGGCTCGCCTCGTTCAGGTCTTTTCCGTCGGGATCGTAGTCCGGCGGCAGCGGGAAGGAGTAGGACACTCCGGCCCGGTTGTCCACCGATTTATAACTGTCGTAATACGTGGCGAAGAAAAGCATTCCGCCCACCCGGATGCGGGGTTTGTTGTCCTGAGCGGCAAGGAGAGCCGGGCACAGCAGAAGCAGCAGAAAAAGGGTTTTTCGGTTCATGCGTCGTAACGGGTTAGGGAACAAAGGTTTCGGTACGGCACAAAAATAGCCGTTTTATGCGGAAACCCAAACATAAAACGGCTGATTCTTGCACCGATCCGATCCGCAGCCCGGTCCGGACGATGCCCTGTAAACGGCTATTTAACGGTATCGACGATTTTTGCAAACGCCTGCGGGTGGTTCATCGCCAGGTCGGCCAGCACCTTGCGGTTAAGGGCCACTCCCTTGGCATTGACTTTCCCCATGAATTCCGAGTAGGTCAACCCCTGCATCCGCACGGCCGCGTTGATACGCTGGATCCACAGGCTGCGGAACGTGCGCTTCTTGTTCTTGCGGTCGCGGTAGGCGTAGGTAAGACCTTTTTCGACAGTGTTTTTTGCGACTGTCCACACATTGCTTCTCGACCCGAAGTTGCCTTTGGCAAGTTTTAAAACTTTCTTTCTTCTGGCTCTGGATGCTACTGCATTTACTGACCTTGGCATAACGTTAAAAGTTTTACGAGCGGTTAGCGGCTTGTCCTTTCAAACTCTTGGGGGCTAATGCGCTCTTGTTTTACAAATAAAATAAAATCGGTTTTTCCCGCAAAAGTCCTATTTGACCAGCAACAGCTTCACGGCTTTTTCGTCCGCCGGGGAAACGAGTCCCGAGTAGGTGAGGTTCCGTTTCTGCTTGGTCGTCTTCTTGGTCAGGATGTGACTTTTGTAGGCGTGCTTTCTTTTGATTTTTCCCGTTCCGGTGAAGACAAAGCGTTTCTTCGCTCCGGAATTCGTTTTCATTTTAGGCATTTTGCAAAAATTTAATCGTTAAACAGCCTGCAAAAATAGGCATTTTTCCCGAAAATAAAAAGTTCCGGAACGAAAAGTGCTGAAAACGTATGCGTTTTACAGATTCGGAGGGCGTTTTTCCGCCCGTCGTTCCCCTTGCCCGCCCTTCCTGTCCGGGAACCTTCCTTTTTCCCTGGGAAACAGCCGGGAAGGAAACGGAGGAATCGAAAAGAAACGTATCTTTGCATCCGCATTCTCGGAAAACATGACACGCAAGCAATTTTTCGACACGGTGTGCGCCCGGCTCGGCGCCGTTTATCCGCTCCCGGAAGCGAGGGCGATCGCTTTCGTCCTGTTCGGGGAGTTCTACGGACTGGAACGGCAGGACATTTTCCTGTACCCCGATGCCGAAATCGGCAATACCGCCCATACCGAGGAAGCCGTCCGGGAACTGGAGCGGCACCGGCCCCTGCAATACGTGCTGGGGCAGGCGTGGTTCTGCGACATGCGGTTCCGCGTGAACGAAAGCGTGCTGATTCCGCGCCCCGAAACCGAAGAGCTGGTGCGCTGGGCGGTGTCGGAACACCCGGAACCGGGCGCCCGTGTGCTGGACATCGGCACGGGGAGCGGCTGCATCGCGGTGGCTCTGGCAAAGTTGTTGAAGGAGAGCCGGGTGACGGGGGCGGACGTATCGGAAGCAGCCTTGCGGACGGCGCGGGAAAACGCCGCGCTCAACGGGGCGGAAGCGGATTTCCGGCAGTGCGACATTCTGCGGGAAACGCCTGGGGGTACGTACGACATCGTGGTGAGCAACCCTCCTTATGTAAGGGAATCCGAAAAATCCCTCATGCGCCGCAACGTGCTGGATTACGAACCCGCGCTGGCGCTGTTCGTGGAGGACGGAGACCCGCTGGTATTCTACCGGGCCATCGCCGACCGTGCCCGAACGCTGCTGGCGCCGGGGGGAACCCTCTATTTAGAGATCAACGAGACCGCCGGACAGGGAGTGACGGCACTGCTGGAAGATTACGGCTATCGCCGCATCGAGCTCCGGAAGGATATTTTCGACAAAGACCGCCTGGTCAGGGCCGTATGGGAATGAAACAACCGAAAGAGAAAACCGCCGAAGAAGCGTACGCCGCGCTGGCCGACCGGTGTGCGAAGGCCGAACTGTGTCCGGCGGACGCCCAGCGTCTGCTGCTGCGGTGGAAGGTCGCCCCGGAAGAAGGAGAACGCATCGTGGCGCGGCTGACGGCAGAAAAGTTCCTCGACGAGGAACGGTATGCGATGGCCTTCGTACGGGACAAGCTGAATTTCAGTGGCTGGGGAGCGCGGAAGATTTCGGATGCCCTCTACCGGAAACGGATTCCGGCCCCGGTCATCGCGCGGGCGATGGAACAGACCGATCCGGCCGGGATGCGGGAAAAGCTCGAAACCGCCCTGCGCCGGAAAATGAAAACCGTGCGGGCCGACGGGCCGCGGCAGTTGCGGGACAAGTTGATTCGTTTCGGCGCCTCGCGCGGCTTCGGGCTGGAAGAAGTGATCGAAACCGTCGGTCGGCTGGTGAACGACCCGGAGGAAGACTGACCCGGCCTTTTCATTCTTCGCTTTCGAATCTTTGCGGAACGATGGCTCGAAAAAATGCGTCATTCCGAGCGGAGCCGAGGAACACCGAAGGTGTACCGAGACTAATGAACCAAAGCCCGTGGTCGGTCTGAAAGACCGGCACGGATAAAGCGCAGGGAGGTAACCCACAACGCAGTTGCGACGTGAGGATTTTTCTTTTTCAGGCCGAAAAGAGAGTATCTTTATTTGTTCATACCCGTTTGATACGACGAACAGAGATTGCCACGTCGCTCCGCTCCTCGCAATGACGCGGGGGTGGCGGGTTTCGGAACGTTGGAAGGAACCTAATTCAATTGAGTTGTCACAGAAACAGTCAAACCCCGAACGCGCTCCCGTCATTCCGAGCGGAGCGAAATGAAGCGTGGGGACGTTGCGAGTAAGCGAGAGCAGAGCCGAACCGAGCATGGCCTTCGGTTCAGGATGTCTGCGCATAACCTGTTGCGGGTGTTACTTCCCTCCGTTATTTCCGTTCCGGCCTTACAGGACGACCACGGGCTCCGGTCAGTGAGACTCAGACCGTAAAGCGGTCTTCGGTTCGGTATCGTCCGGCTTCTCTTCCTCTTCTGCTTCTGCAAAATAAGCCTTCAGGGCCTGCGCCCGGTGCATCCCGACGATCCCGGCCAGGTCTTCCGTCGAAGCGGCCCGGATCTTGGAAATGCTCCGGAACTTTTTCAGGAGCTTCTCGATGGATTTCTGCCCCAGACCCGGAACCTGTTCCAGTTCGGACTTGATGAAATTGAGCGACCGTTTCTGTCGGTGGAACGTGATCCCAAACCGGTGCGCCTCGTCCCGGATATGCATCAGCACCTTCAGCGTCTCGGAACTCTTGTCGAGGTAGTGGGGTACGCTGTCGTTCGGGAAAAAGACCTCTTCGTAGCGCTTGGCCAGCCCGATGATGGCGATCCTGTTCTCCAGCCCCAGCTTTTTCAGGGTGTTGTAGGCGAAACTGAGCTGCCCTTTTCCGCCGTCCACCACGATGAGCTGCGGCAATTCCCCTCCCTCGTCCAGCAACCGGGTGTAACGCCGGGTGACGACTTCCTCCATCGAAGCGAAGTCGTTGGCTCCGACCACCGTCTTGATGTTGAAGTGCCGGTATTCCTTCCGGGAGGGCTTTCCGTCCCGGAACACCACGCACGAGGCGACGGGATTGGTGCCCTGGATGTTCGAGTTGTCGAAACATTCGATGTGCCGGGGAGGCTCGCCGAGGTACAGGTCTTTCTGCATCTTGGCCATGATCCGTTCGGCGTGGTGCTCCGGGTTGACCTTTTCGATGTATTTCAGCTTTTCGATCTTGTAGACCCGCCCGTTCTTCTCGGAAAGTTCCAGCAGTTTCAACTTGTCCCCCTTCTTCGGAACGGTGAACGTCACGCCCGGAAAGATTTCCGTGTTCGGGAGGAACGGCACCACCACCTCCCGGCAGAGTTTTCCTTCGATCGTTTCCTCGATCTGCGACATGGCGAAGGTGAGGATGTCCTTCGGGTCTTCGTCCATGCCGAGTTTCATCTCGATGGTCAACGAATTGATGATCCCGCCGTCCTTGACGCGCATGAAGTTGCAGAAGGCCGTCCCCTCGTCCACGATCAGCGAAAAGACGTCCAGGTTGGTCAGGGAGGCGTTCACGATGACCGTCTTGATCTGGAAGGTTTTGATGACGTCGATCTGCTCCTTGCATTTCTGAGCCTCCTCGAACCGCATTTCCGCGGCCGCCTGCGCCATTTCCGTTTCCAGATATTCCAGCGCTTCCCGGATGTTTCCGCGCAGCAGGTCGGCGGCCAGCCGGATGTTCCGGTCGTATTCCTCTTCGCTCTGGTACCCCACGCAGGGAGCCTTGCAGTTGCCGATGTGGTATTCCAGGCAGACCGAATACTTGCCCTTTTTGATGTTTTCGGGATGCAGGTTCAACGAGCACGGGCGCAGGGAATAGACTTTCCGCACCAGCTCCATCAGCTGCCGCTGCACATATGTCGAGGAATAAGGCCCGAAGTAGCGCGACCCGTCCCGCTCGACCCGGCGTCCGGTCAGAATCCGGGGAAACGGTTCGTTCCGGATGCAGATCCACGGATAGGTCTTGTCGTCCTTGAGCAGGATGTTGTATTTCGGCTTGAGGTTTTTGATGAGGTTGTTCTCCAGCAGCAGGGCGTCCGTCTCCGTGGCCACGACGATGTGCTTGATGTCGGCGATTTTCCGGACGAGGGCCTGCAGCTTCCGGTTCTCGTTCTGCCGCGACGCCACGAAATAGGAGGAAACCCGCTTTTTCAGGTTCTTGGCCTTTCCCACGTAGATGACCGTCCCCTCGCTGTCCAGAAAGCGGTAAACGCCGGGATCGGACGGCAGCAGGGAAACCTTTTCCCGGAGATAATCCATGCGGTCTTTGTCCATATCGGGAGTGACGGTGATCATGCAAAGCTAATTTTAATTCCGGAATTTCCGGGGAAAAACTTTTCGTGCCCCGGAGAAACATGCAAACGACGCACCGGAAAAGCGCGTCGGGCCGAAACGACGGCTGTGCCGGCCGAACGGCGTTCCGACGATAGCTGCGGCCTCGATATAACGAACGAAAGCCGTCTTATGGTATGAAAGACGGCACGGGGCGGCCCGCCGGTTCGGACAGGAAAAAACGGATAAACGGGGAATGGCCCGCGGCGATACGAATACACGGGTATCCCCGGCATTTAACCGTGAATACCCGTGTTCTTTCCGGCGGATTTCCGAAAACGGGAACGAACTATGATTTCTTTCCGGGCCGGAACCCGTCGAAGCATCGCTTGGTTGTAATGAATGTACCGACCGGCTGTGGAACGCCGCCGTTCAGTTCGAAGAATAAGGAAAAGGGAACCTGACGTCTGTTCTTTTCTAAAATAATTGTTCCACTGAAATTTATTATAAAATTTTATATAGTTTCCGAGTCCCCGGTCGACCGGGGACAAAATATACAATAATTAATTACAACAACAGCGTCCGGATTCCCTCATCCGTTCAGGATCACGATTCCGTCTGCGGATTGGCCGCAAACGCCGTGCCTTTGCCGAGGGTCTTGGCCTGTATGTCCATTCCCCGTTCGCTGTTGTGACGATAGTTGACCGGCGTGACGCCGAATTCCTTCTTGAAAAGTTTGATGAAATGGGAGGTGTTGGGGAAATTGCATTCGATGCCGATTTCCGAAACCGATTTGTTGGTGGAGATCAGCAGCAGTCTCGAATGCATCAGGCGCTGCTTGATGAACCATTTGTGGGGCGGTTCGTAAAAATGCTTTTTGAACTCTTTCTTGAATGAAGTCAAACTTCTGTTGCATTTTTGAGCCAGCTCGTCGATGGAAATGTTGTTGAAGATGTTGTCGTGGATGGTCTGCTCGAAATTGGCCGTCATGGTGTCGATGTTGCTCAGAATCTTGTTCTTCAGGCAGCACTCGTTGTTGGTGATGAGCAGGTAGATCAGTTCGGTGATTTTGATCGTTTCGGCCGTTTCGTCGTTCCCGAACACGTCTTCCTTGATGTACTGGTTGATAGTGGTGAAGAAGTTGCGCAGCGTGCTCCAGGCCGGATAGATCACATCGGGCTGTTTGTCGCAATTGGGACAACTGTGGTCGTTGGTGATGTTCATCTGATAGGTGATGCTCAGATGATTCAGTATCTTGTTCAGTTGTTCGGTGTCGTAATAAAAGACGATCTGTTCGAACGGTTTGTTGGGTTCGGGGATGTCTTCCGTGTAGTGGTGTCCGGTACTGAGGTAAAAGACGTCTCCGCGGTTGACCTCATGCCGTACATCGCCGTAATAGATGTACTTTTTGCCGCGGAGAACATAACCGATGGCATGGCGGTGGAGGGTGTGGGACTGAATTCCGTTCCGGTACGGTTGTGCGTACTTCACGATCGTGGGCTGTTGCAAGCCGTTGGTAGTTCGTTCTGGCATAACTTTGAATTTTGCGTTAATACGATTGTTGTCTTTAATATGTTTTTATATAATTATACTCTTCCCCGTTCGGGCGCTTTCGGATATCCTGGTAGTAAAGCACGACGCAAATATAGATTTTTATATTTAATAATGCAATCGAAGTAAGAGATTTTTTTAATATTAATTACTACTATTCATGAAAATATACGATTTAAACCCTACATCAAACGTTTCGAAAAGTAACAATAAATACAAATTAACGACTGCGGAATCCTGAGAAAGGTCCGGAAGGTTCAATACCGGGAGGGGCGGGAAGAAAAAAGGTTTCCGCCGTTGGAAATGTTGGACGGAATCTCTATCTTTACCTGTATGTAAAACCCTTATAAAACGATAACTCTCATGAAAACGAAACGGTATGTGGCGGAAAACCCCAGGATCGGGATACGTCCGATCATCGATGCGCGTGAAAACGGCATCCGGGAATCGCTGGAAGAACGAACGATGGCCATGGCGCGCAGCGTGGCGGAGCTGATCAGCAGCCGGCTGCGGTATGCGGACGGAACGCCCGTACAGTGCGTGATCGCCGATTCCACCATCGGACGGGTGCCCGAGGCGGCGGCGTGCGCCGAAAAATTCCGGAAAGAGGGTGTGGGCGCTACCATCAGCGTAACCCCGTGCTGGTGCTACGGGACGGAAACCATCGACTACGACGACCGGCTTCCGAAAGCCATCTGGGGATTCAACGGCACGGAGCGTCCGGGAGCGGTGTACCTGGCGGCGGCGCTGGCCGGGCATAACCAGAAAGGGATGCCGGCCTTCGGCATTTACGGACACGATGTGCAGGAAGCCGACGACAGCGCCATTCCGGCGGACGTGCAGGAAAAGATTCTCCGTTTCGCCCGTGCGGCGGTGGCCGTGGCTACGATGCGGGGCAAGTCCTATCTTTCGATCGGCTCCGTGGCGATGGGGATCGCGGGTTCCGTGGTGGACTCCGATTTTTTCCAGACCTATCTGGGGATGCGGAACGAATACGTGGACATGTCCGAAATCATCCGCCGGGTGAACGAAGGCATCTACGACAAGGAAGAATTCGCGCGGGCGATGGAATGGACGAAGAAACACTGCAAACCGCACGAAGGGACGGACTTCAACGTGCCGGCCAAGCAGTTCGACCGGGCGCGGCTGGACGAGGTGTGGGAATACGTGGTGAAAATGACCCTCATCATCCGCGACATGATGATCGGGAATCCGAAGCTGAAAGAGATGGGATACAACGAGGAATCCCTCGGTTTCAACGCCCTGGCATCCGGTTTCCAGGGACAGCGTCAGTGGACGGACCACATGCCGAACGGCGACTTCGCCGAAGCCATGCTCAATTCGTCGTTCGACTGGAACGGCATCCGGCAGGCATTCATCGTGGCGACCGAAAACGATTCGCTGAACGGAGTGACGATGCTGCTGGGCAACCTGCTGACGAACAGCGCGCAGGTCTTCGCCGACATCCGCACCTACTGGAGTCCGGAAGCCGTGAAGCGCGTGACGGGAAAAGAACTGACCGGCAAGGCGGCGGGCGGCATCATCCACCTGATCAATTCGGGATCGGCGGCCATCGACGGCACGGGGATGCAGAACCGCGACGGAAAACCGGCCATGAAGCCGTTCTGGGAAATCACTCCGGAAGAGGCGGACGCCTGCATGGAGGCGGTGACGTGGTATCCGGGGAACCGGGATTATTTCCGGGGCGGCGGATTCTCGTCCCAGTACCTCTCCAAAGGCGGGATGCCGGTGACGCTGTCGCGGATCAACATCGTCAAAGGGCTGGGACCCGTTCTGCAGATCGCCGAAGGCTATACGGTGGAACTCGATCCGGAAGTGCACAAACTGCTGAACGAACGCACCGACCGCACGTGGCCGACCACGTGGTTCGCTCCCCGGCTGACGGGCGAAGGAGCCTTCCGCGACGTCTATTCGGTGATGAACAACTGGGGCGCCAACCACGGAGCCTTCAGCTACGGGCACATCGGGGCCGATCTGATCACGCTGGCCTCCATGCTGCGGATCCCGGTCTGCATGCACAACGTCGATCCGAAGCTGATCTTCCGCCCGAGCGCATGGGCCGCTTTCGGCATGGATCCGGAAGGTTCCGACTACCGGGCCTGCAAGAACTACGGGGCTCTCTATAAATAGGTAAGGCCGGGAGCGCAGGATGCGGAAAGTGTATCGTTATACGTTCGACAAACGGACGAAACGGATTACGGCGGCGATTTCGCTGGTGCTGGCGGGAGTAATCGCATTCCTCTCGTTTTACAGCATCAGCGGATTCCTCCCGGCATGGTTCCTGACGTTCGGGGCGGCGGTGCTGGCGCTCTACGTGCTCTCCATTCCCAAATACGTCAGCGTGGATGAAAACGCGCTCGAAATTCATTGCGTGGTGGAACTGACCCGGATCGCGGTGGAAGACGTGGAGACGATCCGGCGGATGGACAGGCGGGAAATGAAGTACGCGGTGCCGCTGCTGGGAAGCTACGGGTTTTTCGGATATTACGGTTACTATTACGGATTTTCCGAAATGTCCTGCTTCAAGGTGTATGCGACGGCGTGGAAGGATTTCGTGCGGATCGAGGATATTTACGAGGACATTTACGTCATCAACTGCGACGATGCCGACGATCTGATCCGGCGGGTGCTGGAGGCGAAAGCGGCGAAACGGGAGCAAGAAGAGGCGGCGGAAGCCGCAGGCTCTTCGGACGAGGAGGATTGAGCGTTTGCCGGGGATAGAACGGGCCTTGGTGCGGGTTTCGTACGCGGAACCGACAGGGCCATCGGGGCGCAGAACGATGTGTCCGGCAGTGTAGGGCGACCGGTATCCTGAATATAAGAACCGGGTATTTTCGCGCTTTTGTGCACGGAAATACCCGGTTAAGAATATGGAAAACATTTGTTTCGACAACGGATTGCTTACGGCATCCGGCGGGACGAATGTTTTCCATTTTTTACCGGGCTGGAGAGAACTTTCCGTCTTTCCCTCCGAACCGGTAAAAAAGATTTCGGGGCCGGAGTCGTCCGACGGCTCGGTTGCTATTCGATCGGAATGTAAATTTCCGTTTTCAGCTTTTCGGGTGCGGTTCGGCGGGGATCGCTGACGTATTTCTCGAAGCAATAGTTGCCCCGTGCCCGGAACCCTCCCTCGGCCAGCAGTTCGCCGTAGATCCGGTCGTAAGCCGCGCCGATCTTCCGGTATTCCCCGATATAGGTGAACATGGCAAAGCGTCCTCCGCCGAAGGTTTTCACGCCGATATCGCCGTTGGGCCGGGCCGGTTTGCACACCCGGATACAAACGTCGCATTTGAGGTTCTCCTCGGCCGTGATCTCCGGATTGTCGTGGTAGAGCGCCAGATGCTCGATCCCGGCCGAGAAAAGGCCCTGACGTTTGATCTCCTCCCACATCCGCAGGTACATACTGCTGTAATCCACATTTTTGTAATCCCCCGACGCGCTGATGTAGAGAACCGTTTTCGGCTCCAGTTCCACCGCTTTTCCGCGGCTCAGTTTTACTTCCGGTTTCGATTGCTGTGCAGTCATGATCCGATAATTTTTGGTTAGACGATACGCTTTGGGAGAGATGCCGAAAAGTTTACAGAAAGATTTGGTGAGCGATGACGGAGCGTCGTAACCCACCCGGTAGGCGATGTCGGAAACGGGCATGTCCGTGTAGCGCAGCAATTTGGCCGCCGTCTCCACCCGCGTACGCACGATGAACGCCCCGATGGGTTCGCCCAGATAGCCCCGCATAATGCGGTGAAAATGGAACGGCGAAAACCCCGAAATTCCGGCAAGCGTACGGATATCGATTTCCCGGTCGAGGTGTTCGCGGATGTACATGACCACCCGGTCTACCCGCTGCCCGTAATCTTCCTGCGTCGTTAACCTTTTCTTTTCCATCTCAATGACAAAAGTACCGCGAAGCCCGCACAATCACTTTTCCAGAATTGCTAATTTGCCGACGGTTCTCCCGTTTTTCAACGATAGATTCATCGTGTCGTTCCTTTATCCCGGCTCCGCAAAGACGCATAATCCAAAAGTATCGGAACGGTTGGCGGGAACCTGCTGCAAGGCGTCATTCCGAGCGCAGCCGTAGGCGGAGCGTGGGAATCTCAATATAAGGCTCTTCCAGCCTTTCCACAACTACTACAATCCCGCGTCATGTTAAACCGAGCAGGCGGGAGCCTGCGAGCTCACCGACCGGTCGCTCCGGCGACTCCGGAAGGGTGGTTGCGTCGGCGGGTATCGGCAGGTTTGCGGGAAAATCCGATCCCCCGGCAAAAGACGGCACGGATTGAGCGAACCGAGGTTAGCCGCAAGACTGGACGAGCTCACCGACTGCAGGGAGGTAACTTTGGGAGGCAGCATCCGCAACAAGTTACACGCTAACTTACTAGAGCGAAAGCCTGCGAACCCCACCGACCGCAGCCCGCAGCGCACCGCTCCGGCGGCGCGGAAAAAGCGGCGGGAAGTAGCACCTGCAACGCAGTTGCGACGCGAGCATCTTTTTCTTTTTGTGCTGGACAGAGATCCTCACGTCGGACCTTACGGCCCTCCTCAGGATGACGCAAAGTGCAGAGATGCCGGAACGGTTAGAAGAAACCGGTTGCATCGCGTCATTGCGAGGAGCGAAGCGACGCGGCAACGTTGCGAGTAAGCGAGAGCAGAGCCGAGTTTATTCAGGCTCTGCCGAGCGGAAGCAACGAAAAACCGCCGAAGGCGGGTTAATCTCTGTTAGTTTTCTGTATTATACAGAGATGCTCACATCGCGACTTACGTTGTTAATGCTACCTCCCTGCGCTTCCATCCGCACCGTTCCTGCGGAACCACTGCGGGCTGCGGTCGGTAAGCTCGCAGGCTCCCGCCTGCTCGGTTTAACATGACGCAGGGGCAAAACGAAGCGGCAAAAAAACGCACGGCTTAATCATAAGCCGTGCGTTTACCGTTTCCAGAAAAACCTATTTCAGTCCCTTTTCCACCAGGTATTCGGCGATCTGTACGGCGTTCAGGGCCGCCCCCTTGCGGATCTGGTCGCTGACGCACCAGAACGTCAGCCCGTTCGGATCGGACAGGTCCTTGCGAATCCGTCCCACGTACACCGGATCGCCTCCCGCCAGAAACAGCGGCATCGGGTATTTCTTTTCTTCCGGCTCGTCCATCAGCACCACCCCCGGTGCGGCGGCGAACGCCTCGCGCACCTCGGCGATCGACAGGGGCCGTTCGGTTTCCACCCAGACGGATTCCGAATGCGCCCGCATCACCGGCACCCGCACGCACATGGCGCTCACCTGAATGTCCGAATGCATGATTTTCCGGGTTTCGTTGAACATTTTCATCTCCTCCTTCGTATAGCCGTTGTCGGTGAACACGTCCACCTGCGGAATGACGTTGTAGGCCAGCTGATAGACGAATTTTTCCACCGTCGGTTCCTCGCCCGCCGACAGTTGACGGTACTGTTCCTTCAGTTCTTCCATCGCCGCCGCCCCGGCGCCGCTGGCCGCCTGATAGGTCGCCACATGCACGCGGCGAATGTGCGAAAGGTTTTCGACGGCTTTCAGGGCCACCACCATCTGGATCGTCGTACAGTTGGGATTGGCGATGATGTTCCGGGGCCGGTTCAGGGCGTCCTCCGGATTCACCTCCGGCACGACCAGCGGCACGTCGGCGTCCATCCGGAAAGCGCTGGAATTGTCGATCATCACCGCTCCGTGTTTCGTAATCGTATGCTGATATTCTTTGGAAGTGCCCGCTCCCGCCGAAGCGAAGACGATATCCACTCCTTTGAAATCGTCGTTGTGCTGAAGCAGTTTTACCGGTACCCGCTTTCCCCGGAATTCGTATTCGCTCCCCGCACTGCGCGAAGAACCGAACAACAGCAGTTCGTCGATCGGAAAATTCCGTTCGGCAAGCACGCGCAGGAACTCCTGTCCCACCGCGCCGCTGGCTCCTACTATGGCTACTTTCATCGTTTGAAATTTTAGGTTGGGTACGCCGTCCGTTCCGGAAAAACCCGTTTCCCCCGTCGGACGATTTCAAATGCGTCGCAAAGGTACGGAAGAAAAGGGAATAACCAAGAGTATGTTTAAAATTTTATATTTTTGTTAAAAATACAAAAACAAGTATCTGAAAAATGCGCCCGAATGGAGGCGCACTTTTCGTTTACAGGTGCAGAAATGCAGGCAGTCAGAACCGCACGCCCATGGTCAGGGTGATGTTGTGCCGGGTGGAACGGGTGTTCACGTCGCCGGTGGCGATGTGCGCCCCGTCGATGGGCGAGGTGAAATCGTAGAACCGGTAGGGCTGGTAATCGCTGCGCATGTAAATATAGGCCAGATCGGCGAAGAAGAAACCGGTTCGGTAGCCGATCCCGCCGGAGATGTTCTGCGTCATGCCCTGGTCGGAAGTTTCCTTGTGTTTGAACATGCTGCCGTAAAAGGCATAGCCGGCCCGCAGGTAGAACTGCGGATAAATGACCGCTTCGGCTCCGATCCGGAAATTGTCGGCCGCCTTGTAACGGTCGCTCACCTCCCGGTCGATGTCCCCTTCCAGCAGCCGGTCTTCGCTGCTTTTCATCTTCATCTTGTCGTACCACACCCGTTCGTAGTCGACGGAAAGGATGCCCGTGGCCCCGAACTGGTAGGAAGCCCCCAGGATCAGACGCATGGGGGTTCTCATCTTGTAATCGTTCAGCAGGTAAGGGGTGTCCGAACCGCCCGGCTGTTCCCCGGCGATGTGGGTCACCATGTCGGCGCTGTATTCCTCGCTCACGTTGATGTAAGTGGGCGTATGGAAAGCGGCTCCGATGCGCAGCCCTTCGACGGGCATCGCAATGAGACCGAACTTCACGTTCACCGCCGAAGCGGTCATCCGCAACTGCTGTCCGAGGTTGAAGGAGGTCAGCGAACCGGAATTGTCCGTGTAGGTTTCGGAATAGTCGGTGCGGTCGCGGTAATAGATGTCCTGCACGCCGAGCGAAAGCCCGAAGTAGATCAGGTTGGAAAAGTTGAAACCGCCGGAAAATCCGTATTCCCCGATGCTTCCGCGCGCGCTGTGGCGCAGATCGGGACGCGAAACCGCACCGGGGCTCAGCAGCCCTTCCAGGGTGTACTGGCTGCCGTTGTAGTCGAGCAGGTAGGACTGATAGGCCATGATGGAATTCCACAGCCCGGTCGGGTAATTCCGGAACGCCCGGTAAACGTCGTCCGAGGGAGCTTCCAGTGCGGAAGGAGGAATGGCCGGGGAGTAACCGTTGAGCCGGTCGACGAAAATATCGGCCATCGACCACGACGACCTTCCGTAAGTCCCGGCGCGGGAATTGAAATCGGCCAGCTTGGTGTAGGTGACCGCCGCCGTGACTCCGGTCAGCGCTCCCGTGCCGCGGTAAACGTTCATGGCCGCTCCGACCGTGTTCAGCGCGAACACCGTTCTGTCGTCGCTGACCGAGGAGGAAAAGTTATCGCCGGAAAAGGAGCTTTTGACCGAATGGATCGTCAGCGAAGGACTGACGGCGAATTCCGAACCGAGGTACATGCCGAATCCGGCGGGATTGAGGGCCGCCGCGCTCATGTCGGCACCGAGGGAGGCGAAAGCGCCCCCCATGGCGGCGGAACGGGCGGTGCCGAATCCGTAGTTGTACTGCGAAAACCGCAGTACGTCGGCGGACGTCTGTGCCCGGACTACGGATACGCCCAGCAGCAGGGCGGCGAAAAATGTCAGGTAACGGGTTTTCATAGCGAATCCTCCTACAAAGCAGATTGAATTTGGAAGGATCACCCAAATCCTGTGCCAAGGTCGGCAGCGAGATGCGGGCGCCGGTAGGTATTCCCGAACCCGAAGTAACCGAACTTCCGCCGGAAGGCGTCGCCTGTCCGGATTCTTCCGGACGAAAGCAGCGAAAGACGAATCGGTTTAATCCGGGATGCAGAAAGATCAAACGTCACTGCGCCCGTCGGTTCCCGCGCTGCGCCTTCCCGTTCCGTTCGGAATAATGTGTTGCAAGCGGGTATTTTTGCTGTTCGGGAAACAGTTTGCCTATGCGTCCTTCCGATCGTCCCGCAACCATCCTCAACTGTAGCCCTTCGCGTCATTCCGAGCACAGCCGCAGGCGAAGCGTGGGAATCTCAATATAAAGCCCTCCCAGCCTTGCCACAACTACTATAAACACGCATCATGCTGAACCGTGCAGGCGGGAGCCTGCGAGCCTCACCGACCTGGGCAGAGATCCTCACGTCGGGCCTGGCGGCCCTCCGCCGGATGACGCAATATAACCGGGAATTTTCTTGCTATTTTGAAAACCGGAGCCCGCAGTCATTCCGAGCGAAACCGAAAGACACCATCCCGGTTCCCGCGCCTCCCCGCGAAACATCACTTCCCTGCGCTTTTGGGAAAAGACTTGAACCCTTCCCCGTAAGTCTCGTGGGCGTTCACCACCACCATGAACGCATACGGGTCGATGGTCTTGATATAGTCCTGCACGATGGAAAGTTCGTTGCGGTTCACCACCACGAAAATCATTTCCTTTTCGCTCAGGGTGTACATGCCCGCCGACTTGATGAAAGTCCCTCCCCGGTCCAGCTTTTCCAGGATCAGTTCCCGAATCAGGTGGTTCTGGTTGGAAAGGATGAACAGCAGTTTGTTCGAACCTCCTCCCTCGATCACGTAATCCAGCACCTTGGTGGTTACGTAAATGGTGATGAGCGAATAGAGGGGAATGCGCCAGTCTCCGAGCACCAGCAAACCGGCCACCACCACGGTGGAATCCACGATCAGCATGCAGCGGGCGAAAGGCAGGCGGGTGTACTTGTGCAGGATCATCGAAACGATGTCCGTCCCCCCGGAAGTGGCATGGGTTTTCAGGATCAGCCCCAGACCCGCTCCGATCAGGATGCCGCCGAAAATGCAGGAAAGCAGAACGTCGTTGCTCAGGTTGATGTTCCCGTGGAGCATGGTGGCGGGGTCTTCCCCGATCAGGCGCGTCAGGCCGTTCATGAACAGGGGCGTCAGGATGGCCGCCACGACGGTTTTGACGCCGAACTTGTTTCCGAACACCTTCAGCCCGATCAGCAGCAGCGGGATGTCCATCATCAGTCCGAACGTTCCCACCGGAATGTTCGGAAAGACGTTGTGCAGGATGATCCCGATCCCGTACACGCCCCCCGGTACGATCCGGTAAGGGGTGATGAACAGAACGAAACCGGCCGCCATGATGAAACTTCCCAGCACGATGTAAATCCAGACCCGGAACCATTGGAAGGAAAAGAGTTTTTCGGTGAATCCAAATTTATACATCGTCATTCGGTTCTGTTAAAATTTATGCAAAGATAGCGCAAACGGACCAATTTCCGAAATCGTTTCCGGCGAATTTCGCCGATAAAAGTATAACTTTGCAAACGGTTTACCATTCAAGCGGAGAAAAAACATGATACTGAACCTATTGCTGGTTATCGCGGCTTACCTGCTGGGGTCGATCCCGAGTGCGGTGTGGATCGGAAAACGGTATTACGGAATCGATGTGCGGGAACACGGAAGCAGGAACGCCGGTACGACCAACACCCTGCGGGTGTTGGGGCGCCGCGCGGCGCTGGCGGTGTTCGTGCTGGACGTGGCCAAAGGGTTCGTGGCCGTTTCGCTGGGCCATTTTTCGACTTACATGCAAGGAAGCGACGCCATGTTCACCTTCAAAATCGCGCTGGTGGCTGCGGCGGTGCTGGGCCACATTTTTCCGATTTTCGCTGGTTTCCGGGGCGGCAAAGGGGTGGCGACGCTGGCCGGGGCCGTGCTCGGCGTCTATCCGCCGGCGGTGCTGCTGTGCGTGGTGACCTTCCTGATCGTGCTGATATTCACTCACTACGTTTCGCTCGGCTCCATGATCGCCGGCGTCATGTTCCCGATTTATACGGTCTTCGTGTTCAAGGAACATTCCGTATCGCTTATCGTTTTCGGCTGCGTCGTGGCCCTGTTGCTGCTCATCACCCACCGGAAAAACATCCGGCGGCTGCTCGGCGGCACCGAATCCAAAACCTACCTGTTCAAACCGCGCAACGGACGGCAAAGGTAAGAACCTTCGCCCGATCGGCGGAAAAAAACATCCTGTTCCGGCACCCGCCGGACGGTTCATTCCAGCTTCTTGAAATAATAGGGTTCGTGGTTGGGAAGGAGTTCCGGGTGAAAAATCCGGATCAGGTCTTTCAGTACGACATCGGGCGCGGCGACGCCCGATTCCCAGAAATCGCTTCCGCCCATCGGGGTCTGACGGGCGTTGTTGTTATATACCCTTCCGGTCCGGAACGCAGGCACCTGCCGGAAATTGGGGTTTCCGGCGGCCACCTCGGCCAGCGAATTGGCCGAGCCGGGATTGAGCCAGAAATCGGCCCGGGAAGCGAAGACATAGGCCGCCTCCGCCCCGATCGGACGGGAACGGTCGGTATCCTCTCCCCGGCAAACGTATTCGGCTCCCGCATCCCGCAGCAGACGCACCATATAGCTCCGATCGCCCGGCACGAACCACACGTCCCGCCACGGTGCGTTGAGCATGACTTCCGGACGCGTGCCGGCCTTCGCCGCCAGGGCCTTCGCCGCTTCGTAGGCGCGGGCCGTCTCCCCGAACATCCGTTCGGCCTTTTCCCGCTCTCCGACCAGCTCCCCGAACACGACCAGCCATTCGGCCCGGCCCAGGGGGTCGTTCTCCAGGTAATCCCCGATATACATCGCCTTCACTCCCAGTTCCTTCACCTTGTCCGTCACGGCGTCGTTCTCTCCCTCGACCCCGTAAACTAGCATCGCATCGGGCCGCAGGGCGGTCAGCGCCTCGTAGTCGAGCCCCCCTTCATAACCGACGTCTCGCACCTCGTTGCGCTCCAGCCGCTCCCGGATGCGCGGGGAAGTGAGGAACCGGCCGCCGGAAACCCCTTTGACCGCCGTATCCCGCCCCAGCGTATCCAGAAACGCCACATAGGAAGAAGACATGGCGACGATACGTTCCAGCGGAACCGTCAGCCTCTCCCCCGGAAATCCTTCCGGAGCCTCTTCCCCTTCCCGCGCCAGAAAATACCACAGTCCGTCCCCTTTCGCCTCCTGCCAGGGCTTCCGGACATGCAGCACGGCGCTGTTCCCCCACCGGTAAAGTCCGAATCCTTCGGCATACCGGGGTTCGTAAAGCGTTTCCAGGACATCCGGGGAAAAGGTTTTCGGCGTTTGCGGGGCGCATCCGGCGACCAGGACGGCCGCCAGCGCCCAAAACAACGGTGTGGCTCTCATCATTCCTTCATTTACGGGGTTCGGGTTCGGTCAGCAGATAATCGGCGGCCAAAAGGGCCAGAACCGGAAAATAGGCAAAAGCGCCCGTGACGGCGTTTTTCACCGTCAAATACAGCAGGACGAAGAATATCAGCACGCGCAGCCGTTCCCGCACCGGAATCCGCCGGAACCGGATCGTATCCCGCAGCCTGTTCCACGCCTGTCCCAGCAGGTAGAAGGCGACCGCCGCCACGGAAACCCACTGTCCGGCCTGCGCGTATTCCCTCCGCAACAGCGCCCCCACGATCAGCAGCGCCGCCAGCACGTGGATTTCCCCGCTTCCCGTCCTGAGTCCCTGCATGGCCGTCAGCGGGAAAGTTCCAGCATCCGCCGGATGGAACGCTCGGCCCTGGCCCGCAGCGACTCCTCCACCGTGATTTCGGGCCGCTCGTATTTCAGCGTCAGGCAGATCTTCCGCAGGGTGACCAGTTTCATGAAGGCGCAGTCGTTGCACCCGCAGGTCGAATCCACGGGAGGCGCCGGAATGAACGTTTTTTCCGGATTTTCCTGCGTCATCCGATGCAGGATGCCCGATTCGGTGGCCACGATGAATTCCGTGGCGGCATCCTCGCGGGCGAACTTCAGCAGCGCCGCCGTGGAACCGACGTAATCGGCGGTCAGCAGCACCACCTTCCGGCATTCGGGATGCGCCAGCACCTTGGCGTTCGGATGCTCCCGCTTCAGCTGCAGGATTCGCTCGGCCGAAAATTCCTCGTGCACATGGCAGGCGCCGTCCCAGATCACCATGTTCTCCCGGCCGGTCACCTTCCGGATGTACTCGCCGAGGTTCCGGTCGGGGCCGAAAAGGATCTTTTCGTCCGGCGGCAGCGAACGGACGATGTCCACCGCGTTGCCGGAGGTGCACACGATATCCGTCAGCGCCTTCACGGCGGCGGAAGTGTTCACGTAGCTGACGACCGTGTGTCCCGGATGCGCAGCGATGAACCGGGCGTAGTCCTCCGCCGGGCACGAGTCGGCCAGCGAACATCCCGCATTCAGGTCGGGCACCAGCACCTTTTTCTCCGGACAGAGAATTTTGGCCGTTTCCCCCATGAAGTGCACCCCGGCGAAAACGATGATGTCCGCATCCGTCCGGGCCGCCTCCTGCGACAGGGCCAGGCTGTCTCCCACGAAATCGGCGATGTCCTGCACCTCGGGGCGGGTATAGTAGTGCGCCAGAACGACGGCGTTTTTCTCCTTTTTCAGACGGGCGATCTCCGTCGCCGGGTCGGTTCCCTCCGGCAGCGGGGCGTCCACGTATCCGTCCCTGATGGTCACATCCATGTTCTTTTTATCTTTTAATTGAATTTAATAATTAATAAATAAGAATAAGAATAATAGGTGTCGGTTGTGTTGGCAAATCGGAAAGTTCGCGATTGCAAATTTCAAAATTAAACGTTTAAAAACAATCTTTCCATATGTTTTATTCCGTTAAAATATTCGTTTTCACTCTTTTTACTTCCGTTGTACACATCGGTGGACAAGTGTTGTGAACATCGTTTCGCTGCCTGTTTTATCATCCGCCGGACGTGCGGAACTGTGCACGGACCGGTGATAAGATTCAGCAACAAAAATTAGGAAAATCCGGAAACCGGGACATATAAAGGGAATCGTCCGGATTTGCAAATTTTTCCTCCGAAAAGTTGTTTTTCGTATTCAACAGTTTCCGTCGGTTTTTCATCCGGGTTAATAACATTTTTTCCGCCGGTTCGCCGGTTTTCCGTCCGCTTATTGACATCCGTTTCGTACTTTTGTCCGGGCTTCCCGCTCCGGGGAACCGTTCCTGTTTTATGTTCGTAAACGATTGATTATGAATTACGAAGAAACCCTTCACTTTCTTTATGCTTCGCTGCCGGTATTCCAGCGGGTGGGGGCGGCGGCTTACAAGGCCGATCTGGGAAACACCCTTCGGCTGGACGCGTATTTCGGGCATCCCCACCGGCAGTTCAAAACCGTGCACGTGGCGGGTACCAACGGCAAGGGATCGGTTTCCCATCTGCTGGCCGCGGTGCTTCAACAGGCCGGGTATCGGGTGGGGCTGTATACTTCGCCCCACCTGGTCGATTTCCGGGAGCGGATTCGGGTGAACGGGGAAATGATCCCGCGGCGGGAAGTGACGGATTTCGTGGAAAAGCACCGGAAAGCGGTCGAAGAGGTGTCCCCTTCCTTTTTCGAACTGACCGTGATGATGGCTTTCGACTGGTTCGCCCGCAGCCGGGTGGACGTGGCGGTGATCGAGGTGGGGATGGGCGGCCGTCTCGATTCCACCAACGTCGTTACGCCGCTGGTCGGCGTCATCACCAATATCGGCTATGACCACATGCAGTTTCTGGGAGACACGCTGGAGAAAATCGCCGCGGAAAAGGCGGGTATCATCAAACCCGGCGTTCCGGTCGTGATCGGGGAATCGGCTCCCGAAACGGCTCACGTATTCGTTCGCAGGGCGGAAGAAGTCGGAAGTCCGTTGTATTTTGCCGACCGTCTTTACGAGTGTACCGGCTCCGTGGCCGCGGGAGACGGTCAGCGCCTGAGTCTGCGGCGCCGGGACGACCGGGAAGAATTCAGGGTGGAACTCGATTTGGGCGGTCATTACCAGCGGAAAAACATCGTTACCGTATGGACGGCTCTGGAAGTGCTGAAAGAACGCGGGGGGCTGACCTTCGCGCGGGAAGATATCGAAAAGGGGCTGCGTCATGCGGCCGCGGTCACGGGGCTGGCCGGCCGCTGGCAGGTGCTCGGTCGCGACCCGCTGATCGTTTGCGACACGGGGCACAACGAAGCCGGCATCCGGGAAGTGACCGCCCAGCTTCGGGAATGCCGTTACCGGCGGTTGTACGTGGTTTTCGGAGTAGTGAACGACAAGGATTTGAGCCATATATTGCCTTTGCTGCCCCCGGACGCTCACTACCTTTTCACACAGGCCGGGATAGAACGGGCGCTGGATGCCGACGTGCTGGCGGAAAAGGCTTGGGAGGCCGGACTGCGGGGCGAAGTGGTCCGCGGCGTGCGGGAAGCCCTCGCGACTGCCCGGGGACTGGCCGCAGCGGAAGATTTGATTTATGTCGGCGGCAGCACATTCGTGGTGGCCGATGCCCTCGGCACGGAAAATTCCTGATGTCGTCGTGCCGCATTGTTGATAAGTGTGCGGATAAAAGGGGCGCCCCTGATTCGGTACCCTTATTTATAGCTGACAAACAAAGATTTACCGGGTCGACATCGGAAAGACCGGGTTATTGACAGTCGGATGTGAACCGGCGGAAACGGGGGTTCCTTTCCTACCGGTTCCGATCTTCCGGATGGGGTGTTTCGCTTTCGACCGCCCGTTTTAACGCCGATTCCGGAACGGCCGGGATTTTCGGCGCTCGTTCTTTCGAAGGAAAAACATTCTCCGGGGAATTTTGTGAATAACCGGGTCGAAAACCGGTTCATTCCGGAATTTTTCCTTTTGCAGCCGGGATCGGAAAGTGCGGATGGGTTCGAATAATCATTTGTTAAATAGATTCTTGCTTGTCCGAATAGGGCCTGTTGATAATCGGGTCGGAACGTTTTCAACAAAAGTCCGGATTTGTGGATAAGTGACCGGCGACGGTTGCGATACGGATCGATTCCTACCATTCAAGAACCGTATCGTCATTGCACCATTGCGAACCGAGCAATGACGCAAAGCGGCGGGGCGACGGAAGGCACAAGCGGCAGTGGGACTACCGAAAAGCTCTGGTTTGGAGATAACGCACCCCGTCGATTTCGAGCGTGCGAACGGGACGGCCGGGAATCTCCGGTGCACGGATTCCCAAGGGCCGCATCGTTGTCCCCCCCGGCAGATCGGCCACCCGCAGCGGGGAAACGAATACGTTCGCCTCGTCCCATAACCCTTTCCGAAGCAGGCTTTCCAGCAGGGCGGCGCCTCCCTCCACCATCAGGCTTTGCACCTGCCGCCGGTACAGCGAATCCAGCAGCCGTTCCTCCATGCCGGGGCCGAAATCCAACGCTTCCGCCTCGCAGCCGGGATGAAGCGTGCGGGCCTTTTCCACGTTCTCCGGCAACGTATAAATCAATGTCGGAGCCGTTCCGTCGAACACCTTCCGGTCGGGAGAAAGCCGCAGGGCGCGATCGAGCACGATCCGCAACGGGTTCTTTCCCGGAACGTCCCGGACGGTCAGCGACGGGTCGTCCCGCTCCACGGTGTTCGTTCCGGTCAGAATGGCGTCCGAAGCCGCCCGCATCCGATGTACCAACACCCGACTCACCGGCCCCGTCATCCAGGCGGGCGGAACCGACGCGGGACGGTTGTTGTCCAGATAGCCGTCCACGGTTTGCGCCCACTTCAAAAGAATATAAGGCCGCTTTTTTGTATGATATATTACAAATTTACGGTTCAACTCCCGACATTCCCGTTCCAGTACGCCGACCGTCACGTCCACCCCCGCGTCCCGCAGCCGCCGGATGCCGCCCCCGGCCACTTTCGGGAAAGGATCGGCCATGCCCACGACCACGCGCGGAATGCCCGACTGCAGAATCAGATCGGCACAGGGCGGGGTTTTCCCCCAGTGACAGCAGGGTTCGAGGCTGACGTAAAGCGTGCTGTCCCGGAGCAGTTCCGGTTCCTTCACCGAACCGATGGCGTTCACTTCGGCATGGGCTTCCCCGCAGCGGCGGTGCCAGCCTTCGCCGATGATCTTCCCGTCGTGCACGATGACGCATCCCACCATCGGATTGGGGGAAACATGTCCTTCGCCGCCGGCCGCCAGTTCGAGGCAGCGGCGCATGTAGATTTCGTGTTCCATAGCAGCAATTTCGGTCAGGGCCGCTCTATTTTCCGGCCTCCGGGCCTGAAGGTTCCAGCCGGTAGAGCTTGTCGTTCCGGCGCACTTTTCCCGGCGTGCGAATCGAGCAGCGAACACCCTGCACGGCTTCTTCGACCGGTTTCAGGTCGACGCGGATTTCGTCGGCGGTCAGTTTCAGCACTCCGGTGGTCTCCCCGATGATCAGCAGGTCGTCGCCGCGGCGCACCGGAGCCGCCTCCACCGAGATTTCGGCCACACCGAGGTTGGAAAAATAATTGGTGACCTTCCCCGCATAAACCTTCCGGCGCGTGGCCGAAGAACCGTAGGAGTCCGTCCATTCCCCCAGCCGCCGGCCCAGGTAATAGCCGTTCCAGAATCCCCGGTTGAAGACCTCTCCCAGCCGGGTTTTCCACTGCGCGACCTTTTCCGGCGTATAGGCGCCGGCTTCGATCGCCCGCAGGGCCTCGTCGTAACATTCGCAGACCCGTTTCACATACTCCGCCGACCGGGCGCGGCCTTCGATTTTCAGCACGCTCACCCCTGCGGCGATCATCCGGTCGAGGATATCTATCGTACAAAGGTCTTTGGGAGACATGATGTACGCATTGTCCACCACCAGTTCCTCCCCCGTGTCCCGGTCGGCCACCCGGTAGGCGCGGCGGCAGATCTGGCGGCAGGCCCCCCGGTTGGCGGAACGGGCCGTCTCGTGAAGACTCAGGTAGCATTTGCCCGAAACGGCCATGCACAACGCTCCGTGCGCGAACATCTCGATCCTCACGGGCTTGCCGCCCGGCCCCAGCAGGGGGCGCCGTCCGATCTCCCGGTGAATGGCCGCCACCTGTTCCAGATTCAGTTCCCGCGCCAGCACCGCCACGTCCGCGAACTGCGCGTAGAAAGCCAGCGCCTCGGCGTTGGAGACGTTCACCTGCGTGGAAATGTGCACCTCCAGCCCGATGGAACGAGCGTACAGGATCGCGGCCTGATCCGCGACGATCACCGCGTCGATCCCTTCGGCCTTCGCCCGTTCGAGCACGGCGCGCATGGCAAGCAGGTCTTCGTCGTAGAGTACGGTATTGACGGTAAGATAAGATTTCAGCCCGTGTTCCCGGCAGAAACCGACGATCTCCCCCAGATCGTCCAGGGTGAAATTCGCCGACGAGCCGGAGCGCATGTTGAGCTTCTCCACCCCGAAATAGACCGCATCGGCCCCGCCCTGCACCGCAGCGGCCAGCGATTCCCGCGAACCGACCGGAGCCATGATCTCGATGTCGCTCCGCTTCATGCCTATTTGTTCCGTTTGACGAGCAGGTGCATGATCTCCCGCATCGGCCCCTTCCGGGCTTCGGGAACTTCCACCTCGCCGAGCAGCGTTTCGGCCCGGTCGAAATAGCGTTCGATCTCCCGTTCGGCCAGTTCCCGGACGCCCACGGCGTCGTAAACGGCCCGCACGGCGGCGATCTTTCCCTCGCGCGTCTTCTGCTCCTTGCCGGAGAGGAGGCGCTGAAGGTAGTTTTTCGTCCCGCCCTTGGCCAGTTCCAAAGCCCGGATCAGCAGGAAGGTCTTCTTGTTGGTCACGATGTCCCCCCCGATCTGCTTCCCGAAGGTCTTTTCGTCTCCGTAAGTGTCCAGCACATCGTCCTGCAACTGGAAAGCCAGCCCCAGGTTGACCCCGAAATCGTACAGCCGTTCCTCCTCCCGCTGCGGAGCGCTTCCGGCGATGGCTCCGATCCGGGCCGCGCCGCCCACCATCACGGAGGTTTTTAGCCGGATCATTTCGATGTACCGTTCCACCGTCACCCCTTCCGTCTCCTCGAAATCCATGTCGTACTGCTGACCTTCGCATACGCCCAGCGCCAGGGCGTTGAACACCCGCAGGATCGGAGCCAGCTTGTCCGGCTCCGAACGGGAAATCAGGTCGTAAGCGCAGACGACCATGGCATCTCCGGACAGAATGGCCACGTTGTCGTTCCAGCGGCTGTGGACGGTCGGGCGTCCGCGGCGCAGCTCCGCCCGATCCATGATGTCGTCGTGCAGCAGGGTGAAGTTGTGGAACACCTCGATGCCCATGGCCGCCGGAAGAGCCTTCTCGGCCCGGTCGGTGAACAGGAGGCAGGAAGCGAGCGTCAGCAGGGGACGCACCCGCTTGCCCCCGGATTCGAGGGTGTACCGGACAGGCCGGTAAAGTCGTTCGGGCCGTGCGGGAAACTCCAGTTCCCCGATGCCCGTTTCCGTCATGCGGGACAGCTCGTCTAAAGAATACATGGCAAAGCGCTTTTTGCAAAGGTAACCCGAAATAAAAATATATTTACGAAAAATGCGAAAGATTGTACTAATTTTGTTGGATACGGGAAGACAGAATCGAAAAGCATGAAAAGGTTTGCAATCGGCATCGACATCGGAGGCACCAACACCGCCTACGGGCTGGTGGACGACACGGGACACGTTTACGGGGAAGGGGTGATGTCCACCCGGCAGTACCCCGACGTAGACCGCTATCTGGAAGAATTGTACATCGGCATCCAACAGCTGCTCAAAACGGTGGATTGCCGGTGCGACATCGTGGGCGTGGGGATCGGAGCTCCGAACGCGAATTATTTCCGGGGCACCATCGAAAACGCCCCCAACCTGCCGTGGAAGGGAATCGTGCCCTTCGTGGAGAAGTTCCGCCGCTTCTTTCCGGGCAAACCCGTGCTGATGACCAACGACGCGAAGGCCGCGGCCATCGGAGAAATGACCTTCGGCGCGGCGCGGGGCATGAAGAATTTCATCGTCATCACCCTCGGCACGGGGCTCGGCAGCGGCTTCGTGGTGGACGGGCACCTGATGCTCGGCCATGACAGCCTGGCCGGGGAGCTGGGACACGTGATCGTGAACCGTACGGGACGGGTGTGCGGCTGCGGACGGAAAGGATGCCTCGAAACCTACGCTTCGGCCACCGGCATCAAGCGGACGGTTTTCAAGCTGCTGGCCGACCACACCGAAGACAGCGAATTCCGGCGCATCACCTACAACGACCTGACCGCCGAAATGATCACGAAGGCGGCCCTCAACGGGGATCCGCTGGCCGCCGAAGCCTACGAATACACGGGAATGATGCTGGGACAGGCGCTGGCCGACGCCGTGGCGGTGACCAGCCCGGAAGCGATTTTCCTGTTCGGAGGACTGGCCAAGGCCGGAAAGTACATCTTCGAACCGACCAAGAAATACATGGAAATGCACCTGCTGTCGAATTTCCGCAACAAGGTGAAGCTCCTTCCGTCGGGAATCGAGGGAATGAACGCCGCCATTCTGGGCGCGTCGGCCCTGATCTGGCAGCAGCAGGCGGAACGGGAAGCCTGAGCGACGGTTTCGCCGGGCGTCCTTTCTTCGGGACAGGCCGGAGGCGGGTGGAAAAAACCTTTCCCCCGGAAAGCGGAAACGGACATTTCGGCCGCGCAGGTACGCCCGCTTGTGAAAAATCATTATCTTGCAGCCTGAAAAACCGGAACGGAAAAACCGCGCAGTTCCGCCCCCTCCCGTCCGTAACCGGCAGCGGAGGCGCATTCGGCCGGTCTTGCCGCGGATGAAGCGGACGAGGAGGATCGGGAGAAAGCCTGCGGCGCGCGTCCGGACACGAACGAAAAACCATGGCGGTAAAATATTTCAAATACGACAAGCCTTTCCGGCTGGAAAACGGGGAAGTCATCCACGGCCTGACCGTCGCCTACCACACCTTCGGGAAACGGAAGTCGTCGGGGAACAACGTCGTCTGGGTGTGCCATGCCCTGACGGCCAACTCCGACGTGGCCGACTGGTGGCCCCACACGGTGGAGGAAGGAAAATTCCTCGACCCGGCCAAATATTTCACGGTCTGCGCCAACGTGCTCGGATCGCACTACGGGACGACGGGGCCGCTGGAAACCGACCCGGAGACGGGAGCGCCCTATTACGACTCGTTTCCGTTCATCACGGTGCGGGACATGGTGCGGGCGCATCAGCTGCTGGCCGAAGCGCTGGGCATCCGGAAGGTGCGGGCGCTCGTGGGGAGTTCCATCGGAGGGTTTCAGGCACTGGAATGGGCCATCATGCAGCCCCATTTCGCCGAGCGGCTGATCCTGATCGCCACCGCCGCCCGCAGCCAGCCGTGGACGATCGCCTTCAACGAATCCCAGCGGATGGCCATCGAAACCGACGAGACGTTCGGGGAAAAAGACCCGGAAGCGGGAAAAAAGGGGATGCGGGTGTCCCGGTCGATCGGCCTGCTGAGTTACCGGGGGAGTTCGGCCTACAACGCCACCCAGCAGGAAAACGACACGCAGTACAAGCTGGTGGGGTTCCGGGCGACCACCTATCAGCAGTATCAGGGGGAAAAGCTCTGCCGGCGGTTCAACGCCTATTCCTATTACCGGTTGTCTCAGGCGTTCGATTCCCACAACGTGGGACGGTTCCGGGGAGGGATCGAAAGCGCGCTGGCGACCATCCGGGCACGGACGCTCGTCGTGGGCATCTCGTCGGACATCATCCTGCCGGTGAGCGAGCAGATTTTCCTTTACCGCCACATTCCGGAAGCGGAGCTGTTCCTCATCAATTCGGAGTTCGGCCACGACGGTTTTCTGGTGGAGCACGAAAAACTGAACCGGCTGCTGAAGCCCTTTATCGAAACGCCCCTCTGACGAGGCCGCGATTTTTCCTTTATCCGGAGTATCGAACCGATGAACGCAAAAGCCAAAGGCTATGTTTTGGGAGCGGTGGCCGCAGCCACTTACGGCATGAATCCGCTGTTCGCGCTCCCCTTGTACAAAGCGGGCATGAACCCCGATTCCGTCCTCTTTTTCCGGTACCTGTTCGCCATCCCCATCCTCGGAATCATGCTCCGGGCCAGGGGCCGGAGCTTCGGGCTGAAACGCCGGGAAACGTTTCCGCTGATCGTGCTGGGGATGCTGGTGGCCCTGTCGTCCCTCACCCTGTTCCAAAGCTACAACTACATGGACGCCGGGATCGCATCGACCCTCCTGTTCGTCTATCCGATGATGGTGGCGCTCATCATGACGTTCGTTTTCCGGGAAAAACTGACGCTGCACATTCTCCTGTGCATCGGGCTGGCGATGACGGGCATCGGCCTGCTTTACAAGAGCGGCGACGGGGCGACGCTCAGCCCGACGGGAACGGCGCTGGTGCTCGTCTCCGCCCTTTCGTACGCCGTCTATATCGTGGGCATCAACCGGCCCGCGCTGAAAGACACCGCGACGCTCAAGGCAACGTTCTACGTCCTGCTTTTCGGGCTGAGCCTGTTCCTGATCCGGCTCGGTTCAGGCCAGAACCTGACCCTGCCCGAACCGTGGTACCTGTGGGGCAACCTGCTGGCGCTGGCCGTCTTTCCGACCGCCGTCTCGTTCCTGTGCACCACCGCCGCCATTCAGTACATCGGATCGACGCCGACCGCCGTGCTCGGAGCGCTGGAACCGGTCACGGCCGTTTTTTTCGGGATCGCGGTTTTCGGGGAAACCCTGACCTACCGGGAAGTTTTCGGGTTGCTGATGATCGTCCTGGGGGTGACCCTCGTGATCGCGGGAAGCAACGTCACGGGCTATCTGGTGCGTTTCCGGAAACTGTTCCCCCGGCTTTCGGTCAAACGGAAAAACGGCGGCCCTTCCGAACCGGTTTCCCGCTCCGGGAAATGAAAAAAACGGGAAATGGAAGGAGAAAGAAAAAAACGGGGATGCATTTCCGGCGAAAATTCGTAACTTTGTGTTCGTCTATTTATCGAACAAAACGGATATAAAAAATCGCTATATGAAATTACCGCAATCGGTGAACGTGCTGCTGCTGGGGTCGGGAGGCCGGGAGCACGCGCTGGCTTGGAAAATCGCTCAAAGCAAGCGTCTTGCCAAACTTTATATCGCTCCGGGAAACGCCGGGACGAAGGGTTGCGGCATCAATGTGGACATCAATCCCGCCGACTTCGCCATCGTCAAGCAGTTCGTGCTCTCCAACAACGTCAACCTGGTGGTGGTGGGGCCGGAAGAACCGCTGGTTAAGGGAATTTCGGATTACTTCCTGAACGACAGCGACATCCGGAACATTCCGGTCATCGGCCCCTCGATGGAAGGGGCCCGGCTGGAAGGGAGCAAGGATTTCGCCAAAGCGTTCATGATGCGGCACGGAATCCCCACGGCGGCCTACCGGACATTCACGCGGGACACGCTGGAAGAAGGGTACGCTTTTCTGGAAACCCTCCGGCCGCCCTACGTGCTGAAGGCGGACGGGCTGGCCGCCGGGAAGGGAGTGCTCATCGTGGACGACCCGGCGCAGGCGAAAGCCGAGCTGGCCGAAATGCTGGGCGGCAAATTCGGACACGCCAGCCAGCGGGTGGTGATCGAGGAATACTTGTCGGGCATCGAGGTTTCGGTGTTCGTGGCCACCGACGGCAAGGGGTACAAAATCCTGCCCGAAGCCAAGGACTACAAACGGATCGGGGAAGGGGACACGGGTCTCAACACGGGCGGCATGGGGGCGGTTTCGCCGGTGCCGTTCTGCGATGAGGCGTTTATGGAGAAAGTGCGGACACGAATCGTGGAACCCACCGTGGAGGGGCTGAAAAAGGAGGGAATCCGGTATAACGGCTTCCTCTTCATCGGGCTGATGAACGCGGACGGGGAACCGAAAGTGATCGAATACAACGTGCGGATGGGCGACCCGGAAACGGAAGTGGTGATGCCGCGGATCACGTCCGACATCATCGACCTGTTCGAGGGAATCGCCTTCGGATCGCTGGGGACGAAAGAGCTGACCGTTCGCGGGGAAACGGCGGTGACGGTGGTGTGCGTGTCGGGCGGATACCCCGGCGAATACGAAAAGGGGAAAATCGTCGAAGGGCTGGAAGAGGCCGCGGCATCGGGAAACAGTCTGATTTTCCACGCCGGAACGGGCGTGCAGGGACGCGAAACGGTGACGGCGGGAGGCCGCGTGCTGGCCGTGACGTCGTTCGGAGAAACCATCGGCGAAGCCGCTTCCAGGTCTTATGACGCCATCGAAAAAATCCGCTATTCGGGAAAATACTGTCGCCGCGACATCGGAAAAGACCTGGAGGCTCGTTAGCCGCCGGGTGAGGCGTGACGCTGAAAAGGGAAGGAACCGCCCATGAGTTTCGACATCACCCGTCAAAGTCTGCTGAGAACCGTATTTTACTTCCTGCTGTTGTTCGTGCTGTTCAGCGGCAGGGAGTATCTGTTTATGCCGGTGGCTGCACCGCCGGACGGCGACGGGACGATCATGCCTCTGCAGGCGCTATTGCTCCGGTTCCTCTCCGCCTTTCCGTGGACGGTGCCCGTGCTGACTTTCCTGCTGGTTTTCGTGGACTCCTTCTTCCTGACCCGCATCATCGCCCGCAACCTGATTTTTCTGGAACGCACCTACATGCCGTCCCTCATTTACCTGATGGTGAGCCTGGGCTACTACGCCGCGGCAGGGAGCGTGATAACGCTGGCCGTGGCCTTTCTGGTGATGTACGCCGCGGAAAGCATGATTCTTTCCTACAAGCGACGGGCGCAGTTCGGTTACTTCTTCCACGCCGGCGTGGCGCTGGGGGCGGCCCCGCTGCTGTACGCTCCGGCAGCGGTTTTCGGCATCCTGCTGCCGGTAGGGCTGGGTCTGTTCCGGAAACAATGGCGGGACGGAGCGGTGGCTCTCACGGGATTTCTGCTTCCGCTTTTCTTCACGTCCTACGTTTACTGGGGGATGGGGGAACCCTTTTCGACCGTCGTCCGGCAAATCGCGGCGGCGCTGACTTCGGAGTTCCCCGCGAAGGATTTTTTCCACGGGCAGGACCCGTTGTGGGGATACGTCCTGTCGGGCATCTTCCTCACGGTTCTGGTCGTATCGCTGGCGACCTTCGTCCGGCGTCGGAAAAAAATGCGGAACCGTTCCTTCAAGGCGTACCTCCTGTTCGTCTGGATGCTCGTCGCGGTGGCCACCCTGTTCGCCCTTCCGGGCCGAAGCCTCGACATGCTGCCGCTGGCCGCGGTGCCGCTGGCCATGATCGTTCCCACTTATTTCAACCGGAGAACGGGGCTGTGGCCCAACCTGCTCTACGCCCTGATGATGTTCGCCCTGCTGGCTTACAACCTGCTCCCGTTCATCCGGTTTTACCAGGAAAACGGATTGAGATGACCAAAGAACTGAAAATATCCGATTACGACTACCCGTTGCCGGAAGAACGCATCGCGCGGTATCCGCTGGCGGAACGGGACGCTTCCAAACTGCTGGTTTACCGCGACGGAGTTGTTTCCGAAACCCGTTTTACCCGGCTGCCGGAGTTGCTTCCGGCGGGTTCGCTGACGGTGTTCAACAACACCAGAGTGATCCGGGCGCGGATCGTTTTCTTCAAGGAAACCGGAGCGCGGATCGAAGTGTTCTGTCTGGAGCCCGCCGACCCGGCCGACTACGAGCGGGCTTTCGCCTGCCGGGAAACCTGCCGCTGGCACGGTATTGTGGGAAACCTGAAAAAATGGAAGGAAGGCCCTCTCTCGATCCGGTTCGAGCACGAGGGAAAACCAAGCGCCCTCACGGCGACGCTGGTCGAAAACCGGGGCAAGGAACACCTCGTGGAATTCCGTTGGGACGCCGATCTGACGTTCGGCCAGTTGCTCGAATGGCTGGGACGGATGCCGATTCCCCCCTACCTGAACCGGGATACGCAGGAAATCGATCTGACACGCTACCAGACGGTCTATTCCCGTTTCGAAGGCTCGGTGGCGGCCCCTACCGCGGGACTTCACTTCACGCCGGCGGTGATCGACGCACTGCACGGACGGGGCATCGCTACGGAAGAAGTGACCCTGCACGTGGGAGCGGGCACGTTCCTGCCGGTCAAGGACGAAGACGCCACGCACCACGTGATGCATACCGAACATTTCGAAATCCGGCTCGATACCCTCCGGCGGCTGGCGGAGCGCCCGGAAGGCGTGACGGCGGTCGGCACCACCAGCGTGCGGACGCTGGAATCCCTGCCCGTGCTGGGATACCGGGTGCGGCTGACCGGCACGGCGGACGAAGGCAGGGCCGTGGGACAATGGGAAGCCTACGGCATCCCGGAATCCCTGACCGGGCCGGAACTGCTGGAATCGCTGATCGGATACCTGGAACGCCGGGGGCTGGAAAAACTGAAATCGGCCACGCAGATCATGATTACCCCGGCGGGGTTCCGGTTCCGGATCGTTTCCGCGCTGGTCACCAATTTCCACCAGCCGAAAAGCACGCTGCTGCTGTTGATCGCGGCCTTCGTAGGGGAAGACCGGTGGCGGGACATCTACCGCTTCGCCCTGCAAAACGGCTTCCGGTTCCTGAGCTACGGCGACAGCTCCCTGCTTTTCCGCCCGCTCCGGTGATGCCGCTTCTTCCTGCCGTTTAGAAACCCCGCTACCCCGGGGCATTCCGAGCGATGCCATAGGCGGAGCGTGAGCATCTCATCCGGCGTGCAAAAAGATCCTCACGTCGGGCCTGGCGGCTCCATGCTACTCCCCTGCGCCTTTTCCGCACCAGCCTCACGGCTGACTGCGGGCTCCGGTCAGTGAGGCTCGGAATACCTTCGGTCTTCCTCGGTTCAGGATGACGCAGAGGCATCACTGTTTAGAATGGTTGCGGGACGACCACGGGCAATGTTACTTCCCTCCGTTATTTCCGTTCCGGCCTTACAGGCCGACAACGGACTCCGGTCAGTGAGGCTCAGACCGCTTCGCGGTCTTCGGTTCGGTCAGTGAGGCTCGGAATACCTTCGGTCTTCCTCGGTTCAGGATGACGCAGGGGCATCACTGTTTAGAATGGTTGCGGGACGACCGGAAAGATGCAAAGACGTTACCGCTGAGAGTGGCTGACGACCGGAAGGAGACGAAAGCACCGATGATTACAGAATGGCAGTAAGGATACAGGAATGTTACCGATGAGGGTCGTTGTGAGAACATTGGAAGGGTGCGCATGCATAGAGGTTCCCGAACGGCGGAAGACTTTCCCCGAACGGTCAGTCCACCAGATAGTCTTTCTTCCGGCGGCGGTAAGCGATGAAGTAGAGCAGCGAAAGCAGCGTCGTATACAGGCAAATGCGGCCGATCATGTCCCCGTGCCGGGCATAGAACGTCAGTCTGTCGTTCAGGTTGATCGTGCCGGTCAGGGCCGTCCGTTCATCCCATCCGGTCTTCGCAAGCACGTCTCCCCGCTGGCCGATGAACCCCGAAATCCCCGTGTTGGCGCTCCGGGCCACGGAACGGCGCAGCTCGATCGCCCGGAGCCGGGCGAAAGAAAAATGCTGGCGGTAACCGGGCGTGTCCCCCCACCAGCCGTCGTTGGTGATGATGAACAGAGCTTCGGCTCCCTTTCCCACGTATTCGGTACAATATTCCCCGTACACCGACTCGTAGCAAATGGCCACGCCCACCTGCGTCCCGTCCTCCGAAGCGAACGTGCTCCGCTCCGGATCTACGCCCAGCATTCCGGAAACGCCTCCCAGTTCGAGGGAAAGGCTTTTCAGGAATTCGAACCGGCGGTAGTGGGGAATCATCTCGGCCCCGGCCACCAGCTTGGACTTGTGGTAAACCGACACGGAAGCGGTGTCGATCCGAATGGCGCTGTTGTACACGTCGTACCAGAAATCGATGTTGGAATTGGTGCGGGCCGTGGCGCTCGCTTCGGCTTTCGAGCCGTACCGCCGGAAGGTGGTGGCCCCGATGATCAGCTGCGCTCCCGGATAGTGCGTCCGCATGAATTCCCGCAAAGTCCGGATCAGGGGGTTGTCCGGCAGATTCTCTTCCCAGAGGGTATAGTCGAAAGAGGTTTCCGGCGTCACGATGTAGTCCGCATCGGCAGGCGCCCGCTCGGCCAGCGACAGGATCAGCCGGGCCTGATCCCACTGCGGCAGGACGAATTTTTCTTCGTACGGGTCGAGGTTGGGCTGCACGACGGTCACTGTCACGGGGCGTTCCGCTTCCTGATACCGGGCATACATCGCCCACGATACGACCAGCGGCGTCAGCGCGATCACCACGGGGAGAGCGAACGCGCCCGCGCAACGACACGCCCGGAATTTCCGCCACGCCTCATAGACGAGCAGGTTCACGATCCACACCCACAGCGAGCCGCCCAGAATGCCCGTATATTCGTACCACTGCACGGCCCGGACGGTGTTCGCGAATCCGTTCCCCAGAATCAGCCACGGAAACGAAATCTCCCCGTTGATGTAAACGTATTCGTAAGCGATCCAGAACGACACGAGCACCGTATAGGCCAGCGCCCGCGGAGCCCGGCGCCACACGTAGTGATAGACCATGAAGGAAACGGTGGAAATGAAGGTATTCACCGCGAAGGCCGCAACCACTCCGATCCACGTGGCATTCTTGATCCAGTAAACGGTCACGATGTTCCACACCAGAAACGTGACGGCCGCATACCCGAAAAAACGACGGGGCTTTCCCTTCCGGTTCTTTTCCCGGCTCAGTTTTTCCTGCAGGATCAACAGGGGAACGAAGGCGACCCAGAGCGTGTAGCCCGGAAAGCCCAGCCACGGAAGGGACAGCAGCAGGACGGAAAGCGATATCAGAACGATCCTGTTTTTCATACCTCCGAAATATCCGGGTAAAGATACGCGTTATTTTCGGAAACCGGTCGGATTTATTAACTTTGCGACGTTATCCGGTATAAAAGATGTGGTTTCAGATACTGTGCAAGGGGATCATCATCGGTCTGGTGGCTTCCGTGCCGCTGGGCCCGATCGGGGTGATGTGCATCCAGAAAACCCTCAGCAAAAGCCATAAGTCCGGATTCGTCTCGGGAGTGGGCGCGGCCTCGGCCGATACCGTTTTCGCCATCATCGCCGCCTTTTTCCTGACGGTCGTCCTCTCTTTCATCGAAACCCATTTCAGCCTGATCAAGATCATCGGGGGCATCTGCGTCATCATCGTGGGAGTCAATATTTTCCTCAAGAATCCCGTGGTGCAGATCCGCCGCAACCGCGCCAAAAAGGGAAACCTCTGGAGCGATTTTCTCTCCATGTTCCTGCTGACGCTCACCAACCCGGCGTTCATCCTGATGTTCGTGGCCCTGTTCGCGGCCTTCGGGATCAGCAGCGACGGGATGCAGCACTGGGTGGGCATCCTGCTGGTGGGCGGGGTCTTCGGCGGAGCCTCCCTCTGGTGGTTCCTGCTGACGTTCGCCGTGAGCCTGCTCCGGAAAAAATTCCGGCCCCGCCACCTGCTGGTCATCAACCGGGTTTCGGGAGCCGTCATCGTGCTGCTGGGGGCGTTCGTCATCCTCAGCCTTTTCGTGAACACCCCGGTCAGCAAAATCGTACCCCAATGAAAAAAATCATCATCGCCATAGACGGATATTCCTCCTGCGGAAAAAGCACCTTCGCCAAAAAGATCGCGGCCGAAAGGGGCTACATCTTCATCGACACCGGAGCCATGTACCGGGCCGTGACCCTGTATGCCCTGCGCAGGGGGTGGATCGGCTCCGACGGCAAGGCCGACACGGATTCCCTCGTCCGGCACCTGGACGAAATCCGGATCGCCTTCCGCTACAACCCGCAGCGGGAAGCCAGCGACCTTTACCTGAACGGGGAGAACGTCGAACAGGAAATCCGCACCATCGAAGTGAGCGGCCACGTCAGCGCCGTGAGTCAGATTCCCCAGGTGCGGGAAAGACTGGTGAAGCTCCAGCAGGAGATGGGGCGCGAAAAGGGGATCGTGATGGACGGACGGGACATCGGAACCGTCGTCTTTCCAGAGGCCGAACTGAAAATCTTCATGACGGCCGATCCGGAAGTGCGGGCCATGCGCCGTTTCCGGGAACTTTCGGAAAAAGGGGAAAAAGTCTCGCTTCAGGAGATCACGGAAAACATTTGCAAAAGGGACAACGCCGACGTGACCCGGAAGATCAGCCCGCTGCGGAAGGCGCCGGACGCCCTCGTACTGGACAACAGTCGGATGAGCGTGGCCGAACAGATGATGTGGGTTCGGGAGAAAATCGACAAGCTGGTGCGCTGATCCGTCTCTTTATCCTGCATCCGACAACGTTTACCGATCATGACTGTTGAAATCGACGACAAATCGGGTTTCTGCTTCGGGGTGGTACGGGCCATCACCAAAGCCGAAGAATCGCTCCGGAACGCCGGTGAGGTTTATTGCCTGGGGGACATCGTGCACAATCGGGTGGAAGTTTCCCGGCTGGAATCCCTCGGCCTGAAAACCGTCCGCTCCGAGGATCTGCCGGCGTTGAGCGGGAAAACGGCTTTGATTCGGGCGCACGGCGAACCGCCTGCTACCTATGAACAGGCACGGCGGCACGGCGTCCGGCTGATCGACGCCACGTGTCCCGTGGTGGCCGCTCTCCAATTGAAAGTCAAAAAAGCCTACGAAACCATGAAGGCCGTGGGCGGGCAAGTGGTGATTCTGGGAAAAAAGGGACACGCCGAAGTGGTGGGACTGACCGGACAGGTCGGAGGAGACGCCGTGGTCATCGAGAAGCTTGAAGACCTTGCCCTGATCGATTTCGCCCGGCCCATATATCTGCTCTCGCAAACCACGCAGAGCCTCGAACTGTTCGAAGCGGTCAAAGCGGAGATTTATGCGCGGGCCGCGGATCCGGCCGCCGTCACGGTGAACGACACCATCTGTCGGCAGGTTTCCAACCGGAACCCCCACCTGAAAGCGTTTTCATCCCGATACGACACCGTCATTTTCGTCAGCGGCAAAAAAAGTTCCAACGGTAAAGCCCTCTTTGCCGCCTGTATCGCGGCCAACCCGCGCAGCCACAACATCGAAGACGAAGGGGAACTCCGGGCGGAATGGTTCGCCGGCTGCCGGTCGGTGGGCATCTGCGGAGCCACTTCCACCCCGAAATGGCTGATGGAAAAAGTGGCGGCCGCCATCCGCTCGTTGACCGCCGGGGGTTCTTCCGGGCCGGAACCGGCGGAATAAATACCGGAACAACCTTCGTCCGGCATTCGCAGAACGGACTTTTCTTCCCTTTTAGATGGAGATTGAACCGCCTTCGGGCAGTTTTGATCCTGTTTGTCTGTCGTTAAAACAGAAATACTCACGCTTCGCCTTCGGCTGCTACTTTCCAAAGTTACGTCCTTGCACATCGGATAAGGCTCACGTCGCAACTGACGTTGCTAATGCTACCTTCCTGTCGTCATACGCCCATCCGCAACAGCAACGGCCCTGCGTCATTCCGAGCGCAGCCGCAGGCGGAGCGTGGGAATCTCTGATAGGGTATAATGAGAGAGATTACCCCGCCTTCGGCGGTTTTTCGTTGCTCCCGCTCGGCATAGCTCAAATAAATTTGGCTCTGCCCTCGCTTATTCGCAACGTTGCCGCGTCGCTTCGCTCCTCGCAATGACGCAAAGCGGCAGAGGTGCCGGAACGGATAGAAGGAACCGGTTGCGGATGCTATCCCCCCTGACAAAAAAATTTCGGGAGCTTCTTACGGCCCCCGAAACTTTTCGGTACTCTCTGCTTATTCCCGCCCGCTTATTCGACGATCGTCATTTCGTCGATCAGGCGTTGCGCTCCGGCGAATTTGTCCATCAGGAACAGCACGTACCGGATGTCCACGCTGATCGTCCGCTGCAAATCGGGCTCGAAGGCGATGTCCCCGCTCATGGCTTCCCAGTTGCCGTCGAAAGCCAGTCCGATCAGCTCCCCGCGGGCGTTCAGCACGGGACTGCCCGAGTTGCCCCCTGTGATGTCGTTGTTGCTCAGGAAGGCCACCGGCACGTCCCCCTTGTAGGCGTACCGTCCGAAGTCCTTGTTTGCGTAGAGTTCCTTCAGCTTTTCCGGCACGGTGAATTCCATCGGATTCGACGGGTCTTCCTTTTCCATCACGCCCGTAAGCGTGGTGTAATAGTCGTACCGCACGGCGTCCGCCGGTTTGTAGGGCAGGATTTGCCCGTAGGTCAGCCGGATGGTGAAATTGGCGTCCGGATAGTGCTTTTCATCCTTCTCCATTTCCAGCAGTCCCGCCACGAACAACCGATGGCCCCGGGTGAATGCTTCCTGATATTTCACGTATTGCCCGCGCAGTTCTCTGAACCGGGCCGCCGTGGAACGGTACACGCGGAAAGCCGGATCGTTTCGGAGCTTTTCCGCCGACGGGTCTTTCAGGAAGGCGCCGAGCCGGGCCGAATCCGCGAAGATCGAACTGTCGAACAGCCAGTCCGTGAACTCTCCGTAGTCGCCCCCGAACTGCGTCCGGACGATCTCTTCGTAGAACGAAGGCCGCATCGAATCCGGAACGTTCTCGGCGAAGATGCGGAACATGGTCCTGGCGATTTTCCGGTCGGTGGGTTCGTTGTAATCCTTGTAGAAGGAGGCGAAGCGTTTTTTCAGGTTTTCCATCACGGACGCCTTCGCGCTGTCGCCCTTTTCCAGCTCCGTCGCCAGGAGGTTGCCGTAGGAAGCGATGCCGAGCAACTCGACGCCGCGCGTCAGGGCTTCGGAAATGTATTGCAGCCCGTATTCGTAGGGGCGTCTTCCTTCGACCGCCTGCCGGATCAGCGGCAGGGCCTCGCGGTATTTCGCCCGTTCGGGAGCGGCGTCCGCCCACCGGGCGAAGGCGGTTTCGACGGCCTGTTTCTGGTCTTTCACCTTCAGGCGTTTCAGTCCCCGGCTCATCCCGATGGAGTTTTTCCAGTAGTTGGACGAACCGGCGTATTTGGAGGCGTACTGGATGCGCACCTTGTCGCTGGCCTTCATGTCCTCCATCATCAGCTTCTGCCGCTCGCCGCGGATGAAGATGCGGTTGGGGTTGTCCTGCTCCAGCACCTGGTCGATTTCATAGGAGGTCATGTACCGTTCCGTGCTGCCGGGGAAGCCCATGATCATGGCGAAGTCGCCCGCCTCGAATCCTTTCAGCGAGACTTTCAGGTGCGTCCGGGGCCGGTAGGGTCGGTTGGTCTTCGCATATTCCGCGGGCCGGCCGTTCTCGTCGGCGTACACCCGGAATACGGAGAAGTCCCCCGTGTGGCGCGGCCACATCCAGTTGTCGGTGTCCCCTCCGAATTTCCCGATGGAGGAGGGAGGCGCTCCCACCATCCGTACGTCCTTATAGACCTCGGTCACGAACAGCAGGTACTGGTTGCCGCCGAAAAAGTCCCGGACGAACACCGTCAGGTTCGGGTCGTCTCCCTGAAATTCCTTTTCGATCTTTTCGGCGAGTTCGGCCGCCTTTTCCTCCCGCGCCGATTCGCTCAGGGTGTCGCTCAGAAAGGGCACGATCCGGTCGGTGACGTCCTCGATTTTCCGGATGAAGGTGGCCGTCAGGCCGGGCGTGGGGATTTCCTCCTCTTCGGACATGGCCCAGAAACCGTTTTTCAGGTAGTCGTGTTCCACGCTGCTGTGCTGCTGGATGGAGCTGTAGCCGCAGTGGTGGTTGGTGAGGATCAGCCCCCGGTCGGAGACGATTTCGCCCGTACAGCCGTTCCCGAAAATGATGATGGCGTCCTTCAGGCTGTTTCCGTTGACGCTGTAGATGTCTTCGGCGGAGAGCTTCAGCCCTTTGGCCTTCATGTCCTTGATGTTCAGTTTGGAGAGGTAGGGCAACAGCCACATGCCCTCGTCGGCTGCCGCTTTGCCCAGAAAGCAGCAGAGGGAAAGTAACAGGATAAGTCCTTTTTTCATCTTTATGGTTTGAATTCGTTATATGTTTCCGGACACAAAGGTAAGATTTTAAAGGAAAAATCCAGCTTCCGCCTCCATCGATTCGGGAAAGGAACGCCGGCGGAAAATTTTGCGCGCCCGGAATCGGGAATATTTTCTATCTTTGTTCCGGCGCAGGTACCTGCCGCGCTTTCGGGGCGGCGGGTGAAAAGGGAATCCGGTGCAAGTCCGGAACAGTACCCGCTGCTGTAAGTTCCGCCGAATGTTCCGGCCAACGGGCCACTGCCTCCGCAGAGAGGCGGGAAGGCCGCCGGAAGGGAACGAGTCAGAAGACCTGCCGCGCCGCTGCCGGGCGGATTCGACGAGAATCCGCTGCGGGTCGAAGCTTTCGGGAGTTAGAGCTGAAGGACGAACGGCCGGTTCGCGGCCCCCCTCTTCCTGCCTTTTTCCCGTTTTCGTTCCGGAACGCTTCGGCCCTGCGGCAGCCCGCGGAACGAACGACCGGAAAGATGAAGGCGGCCTGCGGTCGCCGGAGGAAGAGGAGGAGCCGACGCTGTAACTCGACGAAAAACAGGGGCTTTCTTCTCTTCTTTTTCTTTTGCGGCCCGGAAGGTTTGCTTTTCGGTGCGATTTTCAGTTCCTTTGTTTATCCGACAATCTTATTTTCAGACCATGAAAAAAAGCGCTTTCATGTTGACGGCGGCTTTGTGCGCAGCCTTTGCAGCCACGGCCCGGCCTCCGCGAGCCGGCGAAACCGACCGGAAACTCTGCGACTGCATCTGCGTGCTGGACGAAACGAAGGCTTCCCCCAACAAGGCGGGGTGGGCTTTCTGGTTCATTCCCAAGGGAGCCGCGGATACGCTGACGGTCAAGATGTCGAGCGTTTACCTGCTGCCCGGCACCCATACCCCGCACAGCCACAACGAGGACGAAGGTTTTTATCTGGCGCAGGGAACGGCGGTCGTCACCCTGAACGGCGAGGAACGGACGATTCCGGCGGGGTCTTCCTTCTATTGTCCGGGCGGTTCCACCCACTGCATCCGCCGGGCCGGAGAGGAACCGATCCGCTATGTGGTTATCAAGCGGGAAACCGTCGAACGGCTGGAAACGGTTTCGGAACCCGCCTTGAAAAATTATACCGTCGACGACTGCATCGCGTCCCCGGCCCCCGCCGGAAACCTGGCGCAGCCGTACGTTTATATCGGAAAGGAGCTTTCGGGCGGGATGAACGTCCGGATGGAAAGCCTGCCGCCGGGGGATGAAACCGGAAAGGAATACCGCCTGCCGCAGCAGGAAGCGTTCTACGTCGTGGAAGGCACGGCGGAGGTTCGGCTCGACGGGGAAAGGGAGCGGATCGGGCCGAACACGTCCTTTTACTGTCCAGCCGGCAGGCTCCACGGCATCCGGAACGCGGGGACGGAGCCGTTGCGGTATCTGGTGATCCGCACCCGGTAACGGGGGCGGTTTCCGCTTGGTGCCGGGAACGGAAGCCCCGGGCACCGAGGTCAGCCGCAAGGCAAACGATTTCGGAAGGCCGGAAGAAACGCGGTTCCGGGGACTGCCTCCTTGCGGTCGGTGAGTTTGCATTGCCTTCGGCGGAGCATATTAAAAAAAGACATCGAAAAACGAAGATATGGAAGCAGGAATCATCGAAGTGGAGAATATGGAATTTTACGCCTTCCACGGCTGCTACGACCTGGAACAGCGGACGGGCAACCGGTTCCGGGTGGACGTGCGGATGGAGGCCGACCTGACGCGGGCGTCCGAAAGCGACGACATCGCCGACACGATCAATTACCTCGAAGTGTACCGGGTGACGCAGGAACAGATGGCCGTCCCTTCCCGAATTCTGGAACACGTGACGCGGCGCATCATCGACGCCCTCTACGACCGGTTTCCGCAACTGCTTCGGGTGACGGTGAAAGTCTCGAAACTGGCTCCCCCGCTGGGCGGAAAAACGGAAAAAACGAGCGTTACGCTCACCCGTTGACAAGCCTGAAAAAGTTATTCACAGAATGTGGATAACTTTAGCTTTGTTTTTTGTATTACATTAATTATCAGTTAATAACATCCGGTCAAAAAGGGGATGAAAATTTTGTCCGAGTGTTAGCGGTTTGAAAAAGTTGTCGTAACTTTGTCGAAAATCCGGGTTTCCCGAATGAAGTCTAATCGAAAATCAATCAGGTAAAGGAGAGAGCATAATGGCTGAAAAGGCGGCTGCGGCAAAGCAGGAAAGCGAACGGTTGACGGAATATCCTTACGCGGAAGCGGTGGAGGAAGCGAAGAAGTATTTCAAGGGCGACGAACTGGCGGCGACGGTGTGGGTGAGCAAGTACGCCCTCAAGGATTCGAAGGGGAAAATCTACGAAAAGTCGCCCGACCAGATGCATTGGCGGATCGCGAACGAAATCGCCCGCATCGAGGCGAAGTACCCCAACCCCCTGAGCGCGGCCGAAGTACACGGACTGCTTCGGGATTTCCGCTACATCATTCCCCAGGGGGGGCCGATGACCGGGATCGGAAACAACCTGCAGGTCGCTTCGCTGTCGAACTGCTTCGTGATCGGCCACCGGAACCCGGCCGACTCCTATGGCGGAATCATCCGCATCGACGAGGAACAGGTGCAGCTGATGAAACGGCGCGGAGGCGTCGGGCACGATCTGTCTCACCTTCGTCCCACGGGAAGCCCCGTGCTGAACAGCGCGCTGACTTCCACGGGGATCGTGCCCTTCATGGAACGGTATTCCAATTCCACCCGCGAGGTGGCGCAGGACGGCCGCCGGGGGGCGCTGATGCTTTCGCTTTCGATCCGGCATCCGGACGCCGAAAACTTCATCAACGCCAAGGTGGAAACGGGGAAGGTGACCGGGGCCAACGTTTCGATCAAGATCGACGACGAATTCATGCGGGCCGTGGCCGGGGGAAAGAAGTACGTGCAGAAATTCCCCATCGACTCGAACGAGCCGATGTACGTGAAGGAGATCGACGCGCGGGCGCTGTGGAACAAGATCGTGCACAACGCGTGGAAATCCGCCGAACCGGGCGTGCTGTTCTGGGACACCATCCTGCGGGAATCCGTGCCGGACTGCTACGCGGACGAGGGGTTCCGCACCGTTTCGACCAACCCGTGCGGGGAAATTCCGCTGTGTCCCTACGACAGCTGCCGCCTGCTGGCGCTCAACCTGTACGGCTACGTGGACGATCCGTTCACGCCCAACGCCTGCTTCAACTTCGACAAGTTCCGGATGCACGTGGGCAAGGCGATGCACATCATGGACGACATCATCGACCTCGAGCTGGAAAAGATCGAAGCCATCATCCAGAAGATCGAGGACGACCCCGAAGACCCGGACATCCGGGCCGTGGAGCTCAACCTCTGGAAGAAAATTCGGGAAAAGGCCCTGCAGGGACGCCGGACGGGCCTCGGCATCACCGCCGAAGGGGACATGCTGGCGGCGCTGGGGCTGCGCTACGGCTCGGACGAGGCGATCGCCTTCGCCGTGGAAATCCAGAAAACGCTGGCGCTGGAGGCGTACCGCGCTTCCGTGCAGATGGCCGCGGAACGGGGAGCCTTCCCGCTTTACGATGCGGATAAGGAAAAGGACAATCCGATGATCGCCCGCATCCGGGAAGCCGACCCGAAGCTGTACGAGGAAATGGTCGCGCACGGTCGCCGGAACATCGCCATGCTGACCATCGCTCCGACCGGCACCACCAGCCTCATGTCCCAGACCACCTCCGGCATCGAGCCGGTGTTCCTGCCCGTCTACAAGCGGCGCCGGAAGGTCAATCCGAGCGACAAGGACGTGAAGGTGACCTTCGTGGACGAAGTGGGGGATTCGTGGGAGGAATACAACGTGTTCCACCACAAGTTCGTGACCTGGCTCGAAGTCAATGGCCATACCCGGGAGGAAATCGCCCGGATGACCGATGACGAGATTGAGGAAATGGTGAAGAAATCGCCGTATTACAAGGCGACGTCCAACGACATCGACTGGGTCAGCAAGGTGAAGATGCAGGGAGCGATTCAGAAATGGGTGGATCACTCGATCTCCGTCACCGTGAATCTGCCGAACAGCGCGACCGAGAAGCTGGTGGCCAAAGTGTTCCAGACGGCCTGGGAAAGCGGTTGCAAGGGCGTGACGGTCTACCGGGACGGCTCGCGCGCCGGCGTGCTCGTGGGCAAGAAAAAGGACGAAGGCGGGTACAAGCCGCCGCTGAAACGCCCCACCGAGCTGGACGCCGACATCGTCCGGTTCAAGAACGGGGAGGAGGACTGGATCGCCTTCGTGGGCATTTACAACGATCATCCGTACGAGATTTTCACGGGGAAAATCGAGGAGGACGCCATGTTCATCCCCAAGCGGATCACCAAGGGCAAGATCATCCGGGTGAAGGAGGAGGACGGCACGAAGCGGTACGATTTCCAGTACACGGACAAGTACGGTTACACCAACACCATCGGCGGCATTTCCCGGCTGTTCAACGAGGAATACTGGAATTACGCCAAACTGATCTCGGGGGTGCTCCGCAACGGGATGCCGATCGTGGACATCGTGAACCTCGTTTCGGGACTGCATCTGAACAGCAGCACCATCAACACGTGGAAAAACGGGGTCGAACGGGCGCTGCACCGCTACATCCCCAACGGCACCAAGCCTAAGAACAGCGTGTGTCCGGAATGCGGACAGGAAAGCCTGGTCTATCAGGAAGGATGTCTGGTCTGCACCTCGTGCGGACATTCCAAATGCGGTTGATGCGGCCGTGCGCCGACCGACAGGCAAAGCGCCCCGGATGTTTCCGGGGCATTTGTTTGAAAAGGGGATGCAGATAGCGCCGGGTCACGGTGAAGAAGCGGAACGCGGAAAAACGGGTAACGCATGGAGCAAATCACGGTTCGGACGGAAAGGCTTACGATCTTCCCGCAAAGTGCGGAGGAAATGAGCGGGTTGTGCCGCCGGGAAACCGACCCCGAAATGAAACGGGCGTATGCCGAAATGCTGGAAACGATGCGGCGGTCGCCCGGTCGTGAGGAATGGGGCACGGCCTGGAAAATCTGCCTGAAGGATGGAGCGGTCGTCGGAAGCTGCTGCTTTAAAGGCGTGCCGGATCCGGAAGGAGTCGTGGAAATCGGATACGGTATCGACGAACCTCACCGCTGCAACGGCTATGCGACGGAAGCCGTCGCCGGGCTGGTGAAATGGGCGCTTGCGCGGGACGGCGTGCGCTGCGTGGCGGCGCAAACGGAACCCGGTAATCGGATTTCCCGAAAGGTGTTGCTGAAAGTGGGCTTCGTCCGGGACGGGTACGGCGACGAAGGCCCGCTTTACAAACTTTTCCGGTGAAGGCGAATCCCCCGGAAGACCCTCCGCACCCTGCTCCGGTTCGACTTCGGCTCCGCCCGGCGGAAAGACCGAACTTCAGGTTCTCTGTTTGTTCGCATTTTGCGATTTTTTGCTTTACTTTTACATTCTGCCAACCCGATATACCGAAAAACGATGGAATTGAATTTCGCCAAAAGAATGTCTTTCCTGAAGGCTTCCGAAATCCGGGAGATCCTGAAAGTGACGGAACGGGAAGACGTCATTTCGTTTGCGGGCGGCCTGCCCGCTCCCGAACTCTTTCCGGTAGCGGAGATCCGGGAAATGTGCCGGATCGTTTTGGACGAGGCGGGAACCAAAGCGCTTCAATACACGACGACCGAAGGGTACGCTCCCCTGCGGGAATGGATCGCCCGACGGATGAACGAGCGCCTGGGAACGGCGTTCGACCGGGACGACGTGCTGATTACCCACGGGTCGCAGCAGGGACTGGACTTGACGGGAAAAGTCTTTTTGGACGAAGGAGATGTCGTGCTGTGCGAAAGCCCGACCTATCTGGCCGCGATCAGCGCCTTCCGGGCGTACGGATGCCGGTTCATCGAAATTCCCACGGATGGGAACGGGATGCTCCCCGACGCTTTGGAAGACGCGCTGCGGGCGACCGAAAACGTCAAACTGATCTATGTCATTCCCACCTTCCAGAACCCGACGGGGAGGACGTGGAGTCTGGAAAGGCGCCGGAAACTGGCCGAACTGTCCGCCCGGTACGGCGTTGCGGTCGTGGAAGACAATCCTTACGGCGAATTGAGGTTCGAGGGGGAACATCTGCCGTCCGTGAAATCCTTCGATACGGCGGGAAACGTGTTGTGTACGGGGAGTTTTTCCAAGATTTTCTGCCCCGGCTTCCGGATTGGCTGGATCGCAGGGGACAAAGACATCATCCGCAGGTACGTATTGGTCAAACAGGGCACGGATTTGCAGTGCAACACGTTCGCCCAGATGGTTCTTGCCGAGTACCTGAAACGGTACGACATCGACCGTCACATCGAAAAAATCGTGGAGGTTTACAAAAGGCGCCGGGACGTCGCCGTGGAATCCATGGAGCGTTATTTCCCCGACCGGATCGAGTTCACCCGTCCCGAAGGCGGACTGTTTACGTGGATCGAGCTTCCCGAAGGAATTTCGGCGCGCAGGATACTGGACGATTGCCTGAAGCAAAAAATAGCTTTCGTTCCGGGCGGTTCCTTTTACCCGAACGTACATCGGGAAAATACGTTCAGGCTGAACTATTCCAACATGCCGGAAGACCGGATCGAAAAGGGGCTTCGGGTGCTCGGAGAAGTCGTGAAGGCTCACCTCCGGGAATCGGAATGATTTTTCGATCGGGCTTCCCGAAGGCAGGGAACCTTTTCCCGGAATAAAATCGAGCCGCTTCCGGTCGCTCGAACGCTGCCGGTTTTTACAGGAGGCCTGTAAAAAGCCGTGCATTGGGCGTTCGGCCCCGAAAGGGGAATTGCCGCGAATCGGGCGTACCCGCTTTTCCCCCCGTTCGGTTGTACCTGCCGCGGGCCAAAACGCGGTTTTCCGCCTCTTTTTCGGAGCGGGAACTGCCCGGTTCGTGAACGCTATTCCGGTTCGACTTCGGCTCCGCCCGGCAGCACGAGCGAGAGGTGCTCGAGGGACGGGGAAGGAATGAAATCGCCCAGCCCCATTTCAGACCACTGTTTGTCGATGGAGCCGATCGTATCGGGGCCGGAAGCGACCACGTTCGGCCACCGGCGCCGGAAGCCGTTCACGCCGCCCGCCTTGACGCGCGCATCGAAAAAGAGGCGTCCGTTTTCCGCCGCCACATCCCGCACCGCATCGCAGTTCGCGCCGGCCAGCCAGAGCAGCGTGCGGACATTGGTCAGGGGCATCCGGTCGTCGTAAAAAAGGACGAAGCGGATGTTTTCGGCCCCGTTGTTCCGGAGCAGGGTTTCGAGTTCGGGCACGTAGTTCCGCAGGCTTTTCCGCGCGTCCCGCTTCACGGAAAGGAAAAGCGCGTCCCACCCGTCGGCATATGCGTCGTTCAGGTCGACCGCGAAGGGAGGCAGGTTCCAGGAGCGGGCACCATCCGCCTTTTCCGGCTGCCGTCCGGCGGCGTCTTCCCGAAGCGTCCGGGCGGTTTTTCCGGCCTCCGTTTCCACGGCGGCGGATTCGGCGCCGGTTTCTTCCGGAAGTTTCCGGGTGGCGTCGATACACAGCTTGCCCCCCGCTCCCGTCACGTCGCCGGCGTGGTCGAGCACGTCCAGCGGCCCGCGCGAAAACAGGATATCCCGGGGCACCGACACGTTGCGGAGCGCTTCCCGCAGGGTTTCCGGACGCCGGATGTCTCCTGCCGCATCGGTGATCACCATGAATTTGTTGAACATCATCTGTCCCGCTCCCCACAGCGAGGCCGCGACCTTGAAGGCCTGACCGGGATAGCGTTTGCCGATGTTCACCACGGCCAGGTTGTGCGCCGTCCCTTCCTCCGGCATCCAGAGGTCGGCGACTTCGGGCTGGAGGGTCAGCCGGATCGGGGCGAGGAAGATTTTTTCCGTGGCCTTGGCGATGAACCGATCCTCCTGCGGGGGAACGCCCACCACGGTGGCCGGATAGACCGCGTCCCGCCGGTGGGTGATGCAGGTGACATGGAAGGTCGGATAAAGATCGGTCAGCGAATAGAAGCCCGTATGGTCGCCGAAAGCCCCTTCCACGCCCGGTTCTTCGGCGGGGTCTACATATCCTTCGATCACGAAGTCGCAGTCCGCCGGCACTTCCAGTTCGTTGGTCAGGCACCGCACCAGTTCCACGGGACGCCGGCGGATGAACCCGGCCAGCAGGTATTCGTCCACGTTGTCCGGCACGGGCGCCGTCGCCGCGTAGGTGTAAACGGGGTCGCCCCCCAGACACACCGTTACGGGCATTCGCCGACCGAGTTTCCGGTACTCGTCATAATGACGGGCGCCCGTCTTGTGGCGGTGCCAGTGCATCCCCGTCGTTCGGGCGGAATAGACCTGCATCCGGTACATGCCCACGTTCCGGACGCCCGTCGCGGGGTCGAGGGTGTGCACCAGCGGCAGGGTGACGAACGGCCCGCCGTCGTAGGGACGGCAGGTCAGCACGGGCAGTTTCCGCAGGTCGGGGTCTTCCATCACCACCTGCTGACACGCTCCCCGCCCGCGCCGGGTGCGGGGCATCCAGCGCGAGATTTCCCCCAGCAGGGGAAGCGTCCGGAGCTTGTCTCCGAAAGAGGTTTTCGGGGCCGTCAGTCCGTGGAAGGCTTTTTCGATGCGCCGGGCGAGGTCTTCCAGCCGCTCCACCCCCAGCGCCAGACAGATGCGCCGGTCGGAGCCCAGCAGGTTGGTCGCCACGGGAAACGGGGTGCCCGTCTCGGTGAACAGCAGGGCCTTCCCGCCTCCGGGAAGGCTGGAAAACCGGTCGGTGATTTCGGTGATTTCGTATTCCGGGCAGACGGGGACGCCGATTTCCAGCAGTTCCCCCTCCTTCCGGAGCCGTTCGAGGTATCGGTTCAGATTGTCGTACATGATTTCGTGTTCGTGCTTGCTCCGCCGCACCGGCGGAGGGATTCCGGGATCGCTGTTGCAAAGACCGTACGAAAACCCGCGGTCCCCCCTTTTCTGCGTTCAGGCGCTCCGAAAAACGGGACGTTTCCCGGTTTCGGAGAGCCGAAAATGAAACGTCCCTCCGGGAAAGACGAGCTTTCGGCCTATTTCCCGGTAAGCGTATCCGTTCGGCTTCGGGTCGTGTCGGAAAACAGCGCCGCCGTGTCTTGCGTCGCTTCCGTTTTCGATGCCGGTTCCGGCAGTCCGGGTATCCGCAACGGGACGGAATCCGGCCGGAAATAGCGCATCACCGCCTCCCCCGCCTCCTGCCGGATGTAGCCCCACCGGATGGCGATGCCGACCAACAGCAGCACGATCAGCCCCGCCATTATTTTTTCATTCCCCGTCCACTTCCGTTTTCCCATGCTCCGCCCGTTTTACAGTAAGATGAGGCTCAGCGCCATCACCGCCATGCCCGCGATCAGCCCGTAGATCGAAATGTGATGTTCCCCGAACTCCCGCGCCGCCGGCAGCAGCTCGTCGAAGGAAATGAAGACCATGATGCCGCCCACCGCCGCCAGCACGCAGCTCATGACCACGGGCGTCAGGAACGGGGTGAGCACCAGAAAGGCGATCAGCGCTCCCAGCGGTTCGGACATGCCTGAAAGGAACGACCACTTGAACGCCTTTTTCTTGTCCTGCGTGGCATAGTAGATCGGCACCGAGACCGCGATGCCCTCCGGGATGTTGTGGATGGCAATGGCGATGGCGATGGCGATCCCCAGCTCCGGGTTTTCCACTGCCGCCGTGAAGGTGGCGATGCCCTCCGGAAAGTTGTGGATCGTGATGACCAGCGCGGTCATCAGCCCCATCCGCATCAGTTTCCGCCGGTCGTGCGGCGGATGCTGCATGCTTTCGAGGGACTTCATTTCGTGGGGGTTGTCCGCCGCCGGAACGAGCTTGTCGATCAGCGCCGCCACGACGATGCCCCCGAAAAAGGCTGCCGCTGCCAGCAGGCTGCCGCTGCGGTGTCCCAGGATCTGCGCCAGCATCCCCTGCGCCCCCTGCAACAGCTCCACGAAGGAGACGTAGATCATCACCCCCGCCGACAGCCCCAGCGAAAAGGAGAGGAATTTCCGGTTGGTGTGGTTGGCGAAGAAGGCGATGGCGCTCCCGATCCCCGTGGCCAGTCCGGCCAGCAGGGTCAGGATGAAGGCGGTGAGGATGTTTTCCGAGACCATGCGGGGATCAGTTCGTTTTGAACGGCCGTTTCACTTCGGCCAGCTCCCGGTTGGCCTTTTCGATCTTCCCCGCGAGGTCGGCCTTGAACGCGGTCAGTTTCGCGGCGACCGCCGGTTCCCCCGTGGCGATGATCTGCACGGCCAGGATCGCGGCGTTCCGCGCCCCGTCGAGGGCCACCGTGGCCACGGGAATGCCCGAAGGCATCTGCAGGATGGAAAGGATGCTGTCCCAGCCGTCCACCGAATTGGAGGACTTGACGGGCACTCCGATGACCGGCAGGACGGTCGTGGCGGCGATGACGCCCGGCAGGTGGGCCGCCCCGCCCGCTCCGGCGATGATGACCTTGATGCCGCGTGCGGCGGCGTTCCGCGCGAACTCGGCGACCAGTTCCGGCGTGCGGTGCGCCGAGAGGGCGTTGATTTCGTAGGGGATCTCCATTTCGTCGAGGAAAGCCGCCGCCCCTTCCATGATTTTCAGGTCGGAGGTACTGCCCATGATGATGCTGACTTTGGGTGTCATGCGGTCGAAAGTTTTTTATTATTGATGCGAATTGTTTACCTTCGCAAAATTAAGAACAAATTCCGATTTAACCGTCCGTTGCCATGAAGAGTGTCCGGTTGCACGACAAAGTTTTCGAGCAGTCCCTGTCCCACGCGGAAATCGTACGGCAGATCAAGGCTTTGGCCGGAAAACTCAACAAGCGGTACGGCGGCGGCCCGCCTCCTCTTTTTCTGGGGGTGCTCAACGGGGCGTTCATGTTCGTGGCCGAACTGATGAAACACATCGACTTCAACTGCGAGGTCTCCTTCGTGAAGCTGGCCTCCTACGGGAAGGGCACGGCTTCGACCGGGCGGGTCGCCGAGCTGATCGGCTTGAACGAAGACCCGGCGGGGCGGAAGGTGATCGTATTGGAAGACGTGGTGGAAACGGGGAACACGCTGGCCCGCATCGACCGCCTGCTGTCGGAACGGGGAGCCGGGGAGGTGTGCTACGCGACCCTCTTTTTCAAACCCGAAGCCTATGCAAAGGAGATTCCGGTGGACTATCACGCGCTGCGGATGCCGAACGATTTCATCGTGGGGTTCGGGCTGGATTACGGCGGGCTGGGGCGGAATTTGAAGGACATTTATACGCTGGTAAACGACTGATACGGGCATGACGGACGAGATATACGCCCTGCTGGAAGGGGGGCGGAAACTGCCGCTGGTGGAGGATTTCTATACGGTGCAGGGCGAGGGGTTCCATACCGGAAAACCCGCCTACTTCATCCGGCTGGGGGGGTGCGACGTGGGCTGCCGCTGGTGCGATGCCAAATACACATGGAATCCGCGGCAGTTCCCGCCGGTCGAGGTGGACGAAATCGTGGAACGCGCGGTTTCGTTTCCGGCGCAGGCCATCGTGATTACGGGCGGCGAGCCGACGCTTTACCCGCTGGATTACCTGACGGGCGAGCTGAAACGGCGGGGACTGGAAATTTTCCTGGAAACCTCCGGAACGCAGCCGCTGACGGGAACGTTCGACTGGGTGTGCCTTTCGCCGAAGAAACAACAGGGGCCGCTGCCGGAGAATCTGCTCCGGGCCGACGAGCTGAAAGTGATCGTGGAGGAGAGCGGGGACTTCGGCTGGGCGGAGCGGAACGCCGCGCAGGTGCGCCGGTCGTGCCTGCTTTTTTTGCAGCCCGAATGGAGCCGCTACGAGCGGATGATTCCCGAAATCGTGGAATACGCCAAGGCGCATCCCCGCTGGAACATTTCGGTGCAGACCCACAAATTCATGCACATTCCCTGACGGGAGGCGGATCGGCCGCGTTTGCAAAAAGAAAAACCATGAGCGAGAACGACTGGAAAAAGCGACTGAACGTCGTCTACTCCACCGACCCGGATTTCCGGTACCGGACGGAGGAGGAGACGGGGACGGACACCCTGCCGCCCGCCCGGCAGCGGCTGAAGGTGTGGCTCGACCGCAAGCGGCGGGCCGGGAAACAGGTGACGCTGGTGACCGGCTTCGTGGGGACGGAGGACGACCTGAAGGAATTGTGCCGGGAACTGAAATCCAAGTGCGGCGTAGGCGGAAGTGCTAAGGACGGGGAAATCCTGATCCAGGGGGATTTTCGCGACCGGGTGCTCGACCTGCTGTTGAAAGCGGGATACGGAGCGAAAAAGGCGGGCGGATAAAGCGGGTTACAGACAGGGCCGGGGCTTCTTATGCACGAGGGGTGCGAGACGGCTTCGGCCTGAGCTTTCGCCGGACAACGACGCAACGGATACTCGGAAGAAAAACGACGGGGGAGGATGGAACGCCGGTTTAGGAAACCAACGTTCTATCCGTTGACCGACAGGCTTCCCAGCCTGCGGAACGGAGACACGGTATTTTAAAGTATGCACGACTACAAACACATCAGATCGGGCCGATGATCGGAAAACGGTGGGGATTTTTGCTGACGGCGCTGTTTGCGGCGACCGGCGGGTACGGACAGTTTCACAGCGAGGGGCAGGATCCGTTTTCGACCCGCTGGCGGCAGATCGACCGTCCGGGCTACCGGCTGATCTTCCCGGAAAACTACGCCCGGGACGCCCGGCGCGTGGCGACGGTGATCGACACGGCGGGGCGCGCCCTGCAATTCGGTTTCGCCCTGCCGCCGCAGAAACTTCCCTTCGTGCTCCATACGCAGAACCTCCGTTCCAACGGGCTGGTGGTCTGGGCGCCCAAACGGGCCGAGCTGGTGGCGACCCCGCCGACGGCGACCTATGCCGTGCCGTGGCTGAAACAGCTCACCCTGCACGAATACCGGCATGTGGTGCAGATGAGCAACCTCGACCGGGGATTCGTGAAATTCGTGGGTTACCTGGCCGGACAGCAGGCGGTGGGGGCCGCGGCGGTGCTGCTCCCCGTCTGGTTTCTGGAAGGGGACGCGGTGATGGCCGAAACCGAGCTTTCGGCTTACGGCCGGGGGCTGCAGCCGGAGTTCACGCTCGAATACCGCGCATATCTGGCCGACGGGGAGCCGGGGCAGTTTCCCGTGGACAAATGGTTTTGCGGCTCGTTCCGGGACTACATTCCCGACCGCTATCAGTTGGGGTACCAGCTCACCGCCATGTCCTACACGCTCTACGGCCCCCGGTTCTGGGACACGGTGACCGACTACGCCGCCCGGCACCCCTATTTCATCCTGCCGACGCCCATCGCTTTCCGACGCTTTTACAAAACTTCGTCGGCCCGGCTGTTCTGGAAGACCTTCGACAACCTGAAATCCTACTGGGACGCCCTCCCGCAGCCCGACAATTCGGCCCGGTTCGTGCCGACCCCACCCCCTTCCTCCTATACGCTTTACTCCTATCCGGTTCCGGTGAACGACACCCTGACCGTCGCGCTGAAATACGACTTCGACCGCCCGCACCGGCTGGTGCGCATCGACCCCCGGACGGGCGCCGAAACCCTGCTGGCCTACACGGGCGAAGTCAGCAGTCGTCCCGCATATCGGAACGGGGAGCTGTTCTGGACGGAATACGCGCCCAGCACCTTCTGGGAGCAGAAAAACGCCTCCGTGGTTTGCCGGATGCCGCTGGCCGTCGCGCCGGGGGAAAAGCAGGCCGGGCGAAGCGCGATCCGGCGGTATCGGCGGCCGGGAAACCTGTTCTACGTCACGCCCGCGGCGGGCGGATGCTGGGCCGTGCGGTACGACGATTCGGGGAAATACGCCGTCTGCCGGTTCGACGACGGGTTCCGGGAAACGAAACGCCATCCCTTGCCCGATTCCCTGACCGTGCACGGGCTGGCGTGGGACGGAACGACGGGGACGCTGGCGCTCATCGCCCTGTCGGAAGACGGCATGGCCCTGACGGGCGTGGACACCGCGACCGGAAAAACCTACGCCATCACCCGGCCTTCCTTCGTGACGATCAACCACCTTTCCGCCGGGGACGGGAAGCTCTTTTTCAACTCGATCGGATCGGGCCGGGACGAAACCCACCTCTACGACCTCCGGGAGCGGAAGGAATACCGGGCGACCGTTTCCCGGTTCGGTTCGGTGATGCCCGCTCCGGCCCCGGACGGAAACGAGGTGGTGCAGGCGACCTACCGGAAGGAGGGATATTTCGTGTCCCGGCAGCGGATCGACCCCAACTCGCTGGTTCCGGTGTCTTATTCCCGGCTGCCGGTCAACCTGCTGAATCCTCCCCGGATGAAGTGGAACGTGCTGAACGCAGACACCCTGCGGCTGTACGGCACCGGGGACGACACGACGAAATACCGCGTGAAACGCTACCGCCGGGGAACCCACCTGTTCGACTTCCACAGCTGGGCGCCCCTCGGCTACGATCCGTTCGACGTGGCGGACGAACGCAACCTGCGGGTGAACGCGGGGGCGACCCTCATCACACAGAACGCCCTCAGCACCCTGTTCGGCTATTTCGGCTACGATTATGCGGACGGGGAAAGCCGGCTGCGCGGAGCTTTGCTCTACGACGGATTCGCCCTGAAGCTGGAGGTGAAGGCCGAGTACGGCGGGGGCAAGCGGCTGATCTATGTTCCGGCGGGGACGGACACGCGCGGCCTTGCGCTTCCGTCCGGAGCCGGGAAGGAGTACTTCGCCCTGACGGGTTCCGCTTACCTGCCGTTCGACTTTTCGTCGGGGTACATGCTCCGTTCGCTGACCCCTTCGGTATCCGTGACCCGGTACAATTCGCTGCTCTACCGTCCGGCGGACGGCGCTTTCGACAAGGGGTACGAGAAGACGGAGGCGACCCTTTCCTATACGCAGTACGTCCGGCGGGCCTACCGCGATCTGGCCCCCCGCTGGGGATTCGGAGCGCGGGTTTCGTGGGCCGGGGCGCCTTTCGACGGGAAGTTCGGAAACGTTTACTCCCTTTCCGGAAACGTCTACGCGCCGGGAATCCTGCCCCATCATTCCCTGCTGCTGCGCGGAGCCGTACAGTATCAGGACAGGAGCGTTTACAACTTCCGCAGCAACGTGCTTTTCCCGATCGGATGCCGGTACGACTTCGCTCCGGAACGCCTCTGGGCCGTGACCGGGAGCTACCGTTTCCCGCTCGTCTGTCCGGACGGGGGCATCAGCGGACTGATCTATTTCCGGCGCATCAGCCTGGGATTGCTCGGCGGCTATTCCCGTTACCGGCCGATCGCGATGGGGAAAGCGCCCTGGAGGCGCGCCTATTCCTACGGCGGCGAAATCACGGTCGATGCCAACCCCCTGCGGATGGACAACGCGAACATGGTCGTGAATCTGTCCGTTTATAAACCGAGCGATTCCCGGCGTCCGGGCGTCAGCTTCGGGATCACCGTTTTCCAGTAGCCGGAGTTCAGGCTTTTTCCAGCCCTTTCCGGGCGTCTTTGTCGTGCACCCGGAGCCACAGCACCGGGACGACGCAGATGCCGGTGATGAAGGCCGACAGCAGGAAGTCGTCGTCGATGGCCTGAATGTAGGCTTCCCGTTCGATGTGCCGGTCGAGGATCGCCTGCGCCTGCTGTGCCGGAGTGTGCATCCCTTTCTCCCCGTGCTGCCGGGCGTAGCCGGTCAGGTTGCGGACGGTCTGCACGTAAACCGGGGAATCCGGATCGATCACCTGCCCGTACCGGTTTTCGTTGAAGAGCTGCCGCGAGGTGAGGAGGGTGGTCAGGATCGCCACGCCGAGGCTCCCGGCCAGCTGCCGGACGGTGTTGCTGATGCCCGAAGCCTGCGCCATCTTCGCTTTCGGGATACGGATCAGGGAAACGGTGTTCAGGACGGAGAACAGCATTCCCATGGCGAATCCCCGGATGTAGAGGGCGAACAGGATATGGTGCCGCGGGGTCAGGGCCGTGAAGTGTCCGTTCAGCCAGAAGCTGTACGCCAGCAGGAGGAATCCGCCCGCGATCAGCAGTTTGGCGTTGACCTTGTTCGACAGCCAGCCCGACACGGGCGAAACCGCTCCCTGAATGATGCCCACGGGAAGGAAGACCGCTCCCGCCTGCAGGGCCGAATAGTCCATCGCGTTTTGCAGATAGAGGGGCAGCAGAAAGGTGCTTCCGAACATACCGATGCTGAAAATGAACAGCACAGCCATCGTAATCCCGAAATTCCGGTCGCCGAGCAGCTTCAGGTCGAGCAGCGGTTCCTCGACGGTGAGTTCGGTGACGACGAAAAACACGAACGCGACGAAGGCCGCGGCCAGACAGGCGAGGATGTAGGGGGCGTTCCACCCTTCGGCGTTGGTCGGGGCGTTGGCCTCGGTCAGGGCGAAGAGGGTGAGCGGCAGGAAGATCACCGCCGAAATGAACCCGGCCCGGTCGAAACGGCCGACGTTCGGGTTGCGGTATTCCCGCTGAATGACGATCGTGGCGGCCAGGCCGATGATGCCCAGCGGAACGTTCACGTCGAAAATCAGGTGCCAGCTGAAGGTATCCACCAGCCAGCCCCCGATCAGCGGCCCGAACGAAATGGAGGCCGCCGAGGAGATGGCCCAGAAACCGAGCGCCAGTCCCCGCTGCCGGGGCGGAAATTCGCGCGTGATGATCGCCAGTCCGAGCGGCTGGATCAGTCCCCCGCCGATCCCCTGGATGATGCGCGAGGCGATCAGCACGTCTTCGTTCCACGCCGTGCCGCACAGAAACGAACCGGCGGTGAAGCCGAAAAGCCCGATGAAGTAGAGGCGTTTGTAGCCGTAGCGGTCGGCCAGCCACGCGGCGGCGGGAAGCACGACGGCGATAGCCAGCAGGTAGGCGGTGATGATCCACTGGATCTTCGAGATGCTCACCCCGAACGTGGCCATGATTTTCGGCAGGCCCACGTTCACGATGGTGCTGTCCAGCACGGCCATGAAGGTGCCGAGCATGATGTTGCCCAGCACCCACCACTTGTAGCTCTGTCTTCCCGGATCGAGGCGGTAGCTTGTCAGCTTCATCGGTTTTTCACGATCTTTACCTGTACGGACATGCCTCCGGCCAGCCGCCGGCCGGGAAGGGAGCCGCCCTTTTCAGGCCCCTCCAGCGACACCCGCAGCGGGATGCGCTGGGTGACTTTCGTGAAGTTGCCGGAAGCGTTGGTCGGAGGGATCAGGGAAAATTCCCCCGCCGTCGCTCCCCCGATGAAAAGCACGCGGCCCCGGAATTTCACATCGGGAAAGGCGTCCACCCGGATATGCACTTCCTGTCCGGGCCGGATGTTCCGGATTTTGGTTTCTTCCAGGAACACGTCCACCCAAAGACGGTCGTTGTCGGCCACGGTGACGATCGTCTGTCCGGGCCGGGCGATTTCGTCGCGCGTGAGCCACCGTTTCAGCACGACGCCGTCGATGGGCGACCGGACGACGTTTTCCGCCAGCCGGTTCCGGACGAGGTCGAGCTGCGCGCGGGCGTTCTCCAGCCGGCTTTCGGCCAGCGCCGCCTGCGCCATGACGCTTTCGGAAGCGTTCCGACCGCCGTTTTTGAGCCGCACGCGGGCTTCCGCCAGCGAGGCTTCGGCCTGCCGGAGAGCGGTTTCCCACACCCGCCGTTCGGCTGCGTACGCGGTGGAATCCAGCAGGGCCAGCGGCTGACCTTCCCGGACGGTGTCCCCTTCCTGCACGTAAAATCCGAGCAGGCGGCCCCCGTTCACGGAACCGAGGTTGTAATTGTAGGTGGAAATTTTGGCGTCGTCCGTCGAGATGTAGCGGGAATAGTTCCGGTACCAGAACCACGCTCCCGCGAGCACCGCCGCGATGACGACGGCCAGGATCGTGTAGCGCAGGGCGCCCGTCTTCCGTTTGTTCGTGTTTCCGTTGCCGGTGTTTGTCCGGGAATCGTCCATAGGGCCTCAGTTTAGCGTTTTTCAAAAAATGCTTCGCTGCCAATTTTGTGCCTGCCGGTTCCGATTTTCCGTTTTTGCCGAAAATCCGCCGGTCGGAACGATGGGAACGGCCCGTTCGCGTCGTCCGCCGCCCGCTGCCGGTGCGGACAGAGGGGGCGGTGTTTTGGCGGAATCGTCCGGAATCGGCGGGTTTCGGAAATTTTATTCGCCCGTTTCCGTTATCTTTGCACCAGATCGGTACAGGCATGGATTTCCTCACCCTTTTCATACTGGCGCTCGGCCTTTGCTTCGACACTTTCGCCGTTTCCCTTTCCAGCGGGATGGCGCGTTGCGGTCATCGGTTGCGGACATACTTCCGGTTCGCCATCGTGCTGGCGTTTTTTCAGGGGGCGATGCCCCTGATCGGCTGGGGCGCGGCGGCACGGTTCCATGCCCACATCGCCCGGTACGACCATTGGATCGCTTTCGGGCTGCTTTTCCTGCTGGGCGCACGGATGATCCGGGAAGCCCTGACGGGAGACGGCGGGGAGCCGCAGTGCAGTCCGTTCGGTTTCAAGCGCAACTGCCTGCTGGGGATCGCCACCAGCATCGACGCCCTGATTACGGGGGTGGCGCTGGCGATGGTTTCCGTGCGGATCGTGCCGGATTATTCGCAGGGGGCGAACATGGGGCTGGCGGCTTTGGTGATCGCCGGGGTGACGTTTTTTTCCTCTTTCATCGGCCTGCTGGCGGGCCGGACGGCGGGTCGGTCGCTCGGCGAACGGGCGACTTTCGTGGGCGGGATCATCCTGATCCTGATCGGCGCCAAAATCCTCACCGAACACCTTTTCTTCCCGGAGGGACTGCTGGGCGCTGCGTGATGCATTGCAACCGGTTCCTTCTATCCGTTCCGGCATCTCTGCACTTTGCGTCATCCTAAGGATAACCCCTTTCCTGCATTTGGAAAGGGGATAAATTATGGTATATTTGTGTTCGGAATCAAACGAAAAAGCATGAAGTAAAGGCATAAAACGGTATTTGACATATTACTAAAATAAGCGGTGGCTTGTTTTTATCGC
>CAMLTW010000006.1 GCA_946486375.1 uncultured Rikenellaceae bacterium | reverse complement strand
GGACAAAGAACCTATGACCCTGCCCTGGGAAGATGGACAACGCAAGACCCATTGCATCAGGAAACCAATCCTTACCTTTACTGCAAGAACAACCCCAGCCTGTTCATCGATCCCGATGGTTTGTGGAGCTACGAAAACGGACGGTACCGCACCGAGGACGAGGTGGATATCACCCGCTTTATGAACTACCTTTCGGGAAGCCGGGCAGACGGCTCCTGGAGCAGGGAGAGCATGAACGATTTCCTCGACTGGGAGATGAGTGCGGACAAACCCGGTGGAAAAGGAATGATTTACCCTTCGGGGGATCAGAACTACTTTCTCGAATCCGCTCAGGTGACCAAAAATACTGAAGGACGGTGGGAATGGGACGACGAGTCCAGGGAGCGGATCTATTCCATGCAGCGCGATTTTGTGGAAGGAACCTTCGATCCGGACAACTACTATTCCAGCCCTGCCATCCGAAAACTGCACCGTCTGGCCGCCTATGGTTCCTATACCGGGCTGGGCATATCGACCGTAGGGTACGCGATGATGGCTACGGGATCCGGAGCACCCATAGGAGGCATAGTAGCGAAAGTGGGGAACTATTTGAGCATTGGAAGCGGTTTTCTGAACTCCGGAGCATACTTTTATGAGGGAAACTATAAAGCAAGTTGGTATTCTGCCGCTTCTACAGTAATATTTGGAGTTGGTTTTCCTAAGTTATTAAACAAAGGGGCTAAATTGGGAGGAATATCGCAGGCGGCTATGGCCACACCCTACATCTTCTTCAACATCACAGGAGTCGTAGTCGACCAGGGAACCGTAATACTCGAACGTAAATAAAAATGATATGGCAGGACCGATAATCATGTTTTTAGCAGCAATGCTACTGATATGGCATAGCATTAGACACCGAAAAGAATGGTTCAGCAAAGAAGATGTTCCCGGAGTAACATTCGGTAGCTTAATTGCTGGATTAGGTTTTTTCGTTCTTTTTATTATGTCTATACTACGAAAATTAAATATCATTTAGCTATCAGGTCATTTAGAATTTAACAGCTATTTTCAATCAGTAGAATTGATGCTACCTGTTTTTTTCAACATTGCAGGAGTTGTGGTCGACCAGGGAACCGTAATACTCGAACGTAAATAAATAACAAAATATGGAAGTTTTTGCAATAGTCGTGTTTTTTATAAGCGGGATTCTAACAACCTATTCCGGCATTAAACACCGAAAAGAATGGTTCAGCAAGGAAGAATCTCCTCCGGGAATGAGTTTCAGCTGCCTAATTATTGGAGTTAGTTTCACAATCCTATCCTTCTTGGTTTTTTTACAAAAACTGGGAATCATCTGGCAGCATTAGATGCATTGCACTAATCCGACTGCAAAAAGTAGCGGATAACCCGAAAGCCACCCCGGAAAGAGTGTTCTTTCCGGGGTGGCCAAGACCAAGTTCTCAAATACGGTTCGAGGGCTACGTACTACATTCATTTCGTCCCCACCGGAGAGCGGATTCGATATGGGACACCGAGCCGGTACTAAAAAGGAAAAAACATGAAAAAATTAGCATGCTGTTTACTCTTGCTTTTGCTGGCCGGATGCTCTATCTTCCGAAAATCAATCGACAAGCACACAGAAGAAGATTTGGCACGTTTGGAAATAGAAACCAATCGTCGCGATTCCATCCGAATGGCCAACCTCGATCTGAACGATACCATCGGCTCGTGGAAGGTTTTCCGGGATGCACTCGCTCCGGAACTAAGACAGGGAATCGTTCGGTACGTCGATTCCTTAAGGTACCATCTTAATAAAAAGAAAGGAGTAATTAATGTTAAATTTGTGGAAAAAGGTAAGACGGATATATGGATTTATATCGGTTACGATGTGAACATCGCCGAGGGAGACGACCGTTGGGGAGATTACAAGGGTTACCTGCTCTACGACAATGCCTTTTTGATCCGGATCATCTCCAAAAAACGCTCTTACTTCAGGCCTGTTATCCGAGCCGAAAAGCTCAAAAGAACCAAGTACGGGATATTTTCCTATTCGCTGGCAGGAAACTTCGACGGGGTAATCTTCGCGTACAAAATATTAGGGCCGAACTCCTTAAAATTCATGGGAGAAGGATTCTTGGATATGAATCTTAAAATGCATCCGATGAACTGGTAAAATCGGTTCTCTTTTAACCCGATCGGGGACGCAAACGTCGTTTGCGTCCCCGATCGGGTTTGTCCTATCAAAAGTAAAAAGTCTTTCGATCCCGACACGAAAGGGAAACACAGACGAACGTGAAACCTCCGTCCTTTTGTCCCTGCCGCCGCTTACCTCGAACTTTCGGAAGTCTCCATTCCGTTTTTCTCCCGAATGTAGGCGTCGATCGCTCCGGCCGCCTGGCGTCCGGCTCCCATGGCCAGGATCACGGTCGCGGCACCGGTCACGGCATCGCCGCCCGCGAAAATCCCCGGCCGGGTCGTCGCTCCGGTTCGTTCATCGGCCACCAGACAGCCGCGCCGATTGGTTTCCAGCCCGGCAGTGGACGAAGAAATGAGCGGATTCGGAGAAGTGCCGAGCGCCATGATGACCACGTCGCATTCGATGTCGAATTCCGACCCCTTCACTTCCACCGGGGAACGGCGTCCCGAAGCATCCGGTTCGCCCAGCTCCATCCGGATGCAACGCAGGCCCCGCACCCAACCGTTTTCATCCCCCAGCACTTCCACCGGATTGGTCAGCATTCGGAACTCGATGCCTTCCTCCTTGGCGTGATGCACCTCTTCCACCCGTGCCGGCAGTTCCTTTTCCGAACGGCGGTAGACAATCGTCGCTTCGGCTCCCAGACGGGCGGCCGTCCGCACCGCATCCATCGCCACGTTTCCGCCTCCCACGACGGCGACCCGTTTTCCCACATAGATGGGCGTGTCGTATTCACCGTCGAAAGCCTTCATCAGGTTGGCCCGCGTCAGGAATTCGTTGGCGGACACCACTCCATTGAGGTTCTCGCCCGGAATGTTCATGAACCGCGGCAGTCCGGCTCCCGAACCGATAAAAACGGCGGCGTACCCTTCTTCGTCCATCAACTGGTCGACGGTCACTGTCCGTCCGACCACCACGTCGGTTTCGATTTCCACGCCGAGCCTTTTCACGTTTTCCACTTCGGCGGCCACCACCCTGGACTTGGGCAGGCGGAATTCCGGAATCCCGTATTCCAACACGCCGCCCGCCTTGTGCAGCGCCTCGAATATCTTGACGGTGTATCCCATCTTCGCCAGATCGGCGGCACAGGCCAAACCGGCCGGGCCGCTTCCGATCACGGCCACCTTGATTCCGTTTTTCTCCGGAACGGCGGCCGGGCGGATGCCGTTCTCCCGTCCCCAGTCGCCCACGAACCGTTCCAGCTTCCCGATGGCCACCGGTTCGCCCTTCATGCCGAGGATGCAGGCCCCTTCGCACTGGGTTTCCTGCGGACACACCCGGCCGCAAACCGAAGGCAACAGGCTGTCCTGCGCAATGATCCGCGCCGCCTCGTCGAACCGACGTCCGGCCACGGCCTGAATGAACTGCGGAATCTTCACCGACACGGGGCACTGTTCCACGCACCGCGGCTTTTTACAGTTCAGGCAGCGGGTGGCTTCCAGTACGGCTTCCGCCTCGTCGTATCCGTAACAAACTTCCTCGAAATTGGTCGCCCTGACCCGCGGCTCCTGTTCGCGCACGGGTACGCGCGGTATTTTGTTCGCCATGATTTCTTCCTCCTCCGTTATTTGTCCAGACCGATCCGGCAGGAATGCCCTTCGGCCTTTTCCCGTTCCATTTTTTCGATCCGGCTTTCGATGGTTTTGTACATGCCCTGCCGGCGCATCGCTTCGTCGAAATCGACCTGGTGAGCGTCGAATTCGGGGCCGTCCACGCAGGTGAAATAGGTCTTGCCGCCCACGCTCACCCGGCAGGCGCCGCACATCCCCGTACCGTCCACCATCAGGCTGTTGAGGCTCACGATGGTCTTGATCCCGTATTCCAGCGTGGTTTTGGCCACGAACTTCATCATGATCATCGGCCCGATAGCCACCACCACGTCGTACTTCTTCCCCTGCCGGTCGATCAGCTCCCGCATACAGTCGGTCACCAGCCCCTTGAATCCTTCGCTGCCGTCGTCCGTAGCGATGTAAAGATTTTCCGCCGCCTGCCGCATTTCATCGGTCAGGATCAGGAGACTTTTGTTTTTGGCCCCGATGATGACATCGGCATGAGCGCCCTGCTCCTTCAGCCATTTCACCTGCGGATAAACGGGCGCGGTACCCACCCCTCCCGCAATAAACAGGATTCGCTTGCTGCGAAGCTCGTCAATGTTTTCATAGACGAATTCCGAAGGTTTTCCCAACGGCCCCACGAAATCCGCGAAGCCGTCCCCTTCGTTCAGGGCGCAGATTTTCCGGGTGGAACGTCCCACCACCTGCGTCACGATAGTCACCCATCCTTCCTCCCGGTTGTAATCACAGACGGTCAGGGGAATCCGTTCCCCCCGGTCGTCCACCCGGACGATCACGAACTGCCCCGGGCGGGCCGAACGGGCCACCCGCGGCGCCTCCACGTTCATCAGGCAGATGTTCTCGGCCAGTTCCCGCTTCTTGACGATTCTAAACATTCGGTCAGTATAAGATTATAAAGTTCTTCCGTTTTCATTCCCCGCCTACCGGACGTTGGCCGCCAGCCGGATTTCCCGCATCGGCCGGGCCGGTTCGTTCAGGATTATCGTCACGCTTTCGCTCATCCGGCCTGAACGGGGAAGGGCCTTCATCACAATCCGCAGCGTCGTGCTCTCTCCCGAAGCCAGCACGGTCTTGCCGATGGAGTAGGTGACGCTTCGGTCGCTCGTCCTGATGTGCCGGACGATCAGGTCTCTCACTCCCCCATTGGTGATCCGGACATCGTAAACCAGATTTTCGTCCTTGTCCACCCCTCCGAAATGATGGAACTGGGAAGACAGATGCGCCCGGGGCGTCTCCCGGCGCTGCCGATCGTTCCAGCCGGAAAAGTCCTCTGTCACCGTCGCATAGGCGGTCAGCGGCCTTCCCGCCTCTTTTCCGTCCGCCGTCACCGCGAAAGGCACGGCCCAAAGCCCCCACACGTCCGCTTTCGACAGGTCGTACGTAAACGTAATCTGTCCCCGCCCTTTGGGCTGCAACACTTCGGGCGACACCGACACCGACGTCCAGCCCGCCGCTTCGGCATTTTTCACCTTCGCTCCCACCCGGACGGCCTTCGTGCCTCCGTTGTAGATGTCCACGGTTTGCGTTTTCTTCTTTCCTCGCGGCATATAGCCGAATAACAAGGTATTGGAAGTGGCCCGCAGCCCGTCGGCCAGCAGCACGGGGAAATCGTCCTCCGGCGTCCGCGGTTTGCCTTCCACCTCGCCTTTCAGGTACAGGCGAACCTGATCCTTCCGGTTGTTGCTCGTGACGATGATGCTCCGGTTGAAGGTTCCGGGCCTGCCCGCCGGATCGTAAGTCACCTTAATTTTCCCCGTCCGGCCCGGCAGCACGGGTTCCTTGCTGTACTCCGGGGTGGTGCAGCCGCAGGAAACGGCAATGAAATCGATGATGAACGGGGTTTTGCTCGTATTGGTAAACGTAAACTCGTGGCTGACCGGCCCGTCCAGTTCGTTGATCTTTCCGAAATCCCATGCGGTTTCCGAATACCTGACCTGCGACCTCCCCTCTTCCTCCTGCCGGGCTTCCGTTTTCCCTGCGGTCAGCAGGCACACGAAAAACAGCACGGCCGCCATCCCGCACGCCCGCACCCTGCCCGCAAAGAACCGGCTCCCCGTTCTTTTCCCGCCGTCGTATCGGTTAAACCTCCGTTCCATAACTGTTCCGTATTCCATGACAAAATTAAGACTTTATGTTAGAATAATCAACCAAAGTCCGTATTTTTAACATTTTTCGGGCCGGAATCGTCGTTGCAACCGCCGACCCCATACAAAAAATCACCGGTTCTGAAGTCGGTGATTCCGGACGTCCTGCATCCCTTCCCCTGCCTATGGCAGGCTAAGGTTCCGCAGGCTTTTCGCTTTTGAGCCGGGCCAGCACGGTCTGGGTTCCGATCACCTTGTCTTCCAGCTTCACGCAAATTTCGGCATCGACCGGCAGGAAAACGTCCACCCGCGAACCGAACTTGATGAAGCCGCATTCGGCATTCTGCCGGTACCAGTCCCCTTCCCTCGCATAGGAAACGATCCGCCGCGCCACCATGCCGGCGATCTGCCGGAAAAGCACGCGCGTTCCGTTCTTCATCCGCACCACCGTCGTCGTGCGCTCGTTCTCCTCGGAAGACTTGGGGTGCCACGCCACCAGGAACTTGCCCGGATGATACCGGAAATATTCCACCGTTCCCCCTACCGGGAACCAGTTGATGTGGATGTTCCAGATCGACATGAAAACGGAAACCTGAATCCGCCTTTCGCCCAGATATTCCGTCTCGTCGGTCGTCTCGATGGCCACCACCGTCCCGTCCGCCGGGGAATAGACGATTCCTTCCTCGTTTCCTCCCGACACCGGACGGAAAGGCACCCGGAAAAAGCGTATGACGAACAGCAGCAGCAACAGGAACAGCAAAGAGAGCCAAAACGCCCATCCCCGCGGAAGGAAAAACCATCCCGCGCCCGCCAGCACGATCAGCACCAATGCCAGATTCCGTATGATTCCGTATCCTTCTTTATGTATCTTCAACATGGTTAGTAGGTTCCCGCTTCTATAAATTATTCAGTTCAGGCAATCACCTTAATCAGCACGTAGACGAAAGGCACCGACACGAACATCGCGTCGAACCGGTCGAGAAAACCGCCGTGTCCCGGAATGAGGTTTCCCGAATCCTTCACGCCCGCGCAGCGCTTCAGCATGGATTCCACCAAATCCCCGGCCACCGCCGAAAGGGAAAGCACCACCCCCAGCAAGAGCCAGATCCAGATGTTCTCTCCCAAATAGCGGCCCATCAGACCGCTCACCAGCACCGTCAGTCCGAAACCGCCCCAAAAGCCTTCCCAGGACTTTTTCGGGGAAAGCCGTTCGAACAGTTTCCGCTTCCCGAAGGTCATCCCCACCAGATACGCTCCCACGTCGTTCACCCAGATCAGCACCACGTATCCCAGGACATAAAGAGGGTTGTAAGTCACCGACGTCACCACCGACACCGCTCCCCCGCCCGCCGCCGGCAGCGTCTCCCGCTCAATTCCCAGCGTGGAAAGGAGCGCCATCGGCAGGGTGATGTAAACGATTCCCAACACGTACAATCCGATGCGAACGAAAGGCCGCTCGTTCTTGCGGTACAGTTCCGCGATGAAAAAAAGGAAAATCAGCGGAATCAGCACCAGCAACCATTTCGCGCCCAGATCGCCCCATGTGGTTTCGAACACCAGCCACAAAAGCACCACCGACACCAGCACCGGATAACCCCACACCCGTATTCCGCTTTCCGTCTTCTTTCCGGCACCGTCCTCCGTCCCTTCGGTTCCCGGCAGCGTCAGCCGGTAAAACTCGACCAGCGAAACGGCAGTGATGATCGTTACCAGCAACAAAAGGGAATAGACCGACCACCATACCGCTCCGACCATGACGGCCGCAATCAGTATTCCGCTCAACGTCCGGGTCAAAAAATCACTCTTCCCCATGCTGGTCTTCAAACAACAACTGCTCGCGTTCCTTCCGTGCCTGCCGTTCTTCCGTATCGTCCGAAACCGGTTTTTCCTCCGGGGCATCGGTAGGCAGTTCCGGTTCGTTCACCTTCCCCACCGTTCCCTTTTCCCGCACGGCAGCCGCACCGGTCTCCGTTCCTTCATTCCGTCCCGCCGTCGCTTCCTGAGGCAATGGCGACCCATCGTCCGGGCCGCCTTTCCCCGGCAGCGGGGGCGGTGTCTGACGCACTCCGGTTTTCACCTCTCCGCCGACATTCGCCGGATCGTTTCCCGAAGCCGTAGCCGCATTGTCCTTCGTCTCCCCATCACCTTCCTTCGTCTTCCGCTTCCCGAAAATCATTTCCACGTCTTCCGTGAAAATCACTTCCCGTTCCAGCAGCAATTCCGCCAGTTTCACGAATCCCTTCTTGTTCTCGGTCAGCACCCGTTTCGCCCGTTCATAGCTTTCCGTCACGATCCGCTTGGCCTCCTCGTCGATCAGCTGGGCGGTCTGTTCGCTGTACGGTTTGCCGAGGTATTCGTTCTGTCCCGTCGAATCGTAGAACGAAATGTGCCCTACCTTGTCGCTCATGCCATAATAAGACACCATCGCATAGGCATACCGCGTCGCACTCTCCAGATCGCTCAGCGCTCCCGTGGAAATGGTGCCGATCATCAGTTCTTCCGCCGCACGGCCGCCCATGAAGGAAGCCAGCTCGTCAAGCAACTGTTCCCGCGTGGTGATTTTCCGTTCCTCCGGCAGATACCAGGCCGCACCGAGCGCACGTCCCCGCGGAATGATGGAAACCTTGATCAGCGGATGTGCATGTTCCAGCAGCCAGCCCACCGTGGCATGCCCCGCCTCGTGGTAAGCGATGGAACGTTTCTCGCTCTTGCTGATGATGGAGCTTTTCCGCTCCAGCCCGCCCACGATCCGGTCGATGGCATCCAGAAAGTCCTGCCGTTCGACCTGGGACTTGTTGTTCCGGGCGGCGATGAGCGCCGCCTCGTTGCACACGTTGGCGATATCGGCTCCCGAAAAGCCCGGCGTCTGTTTCGCCAGAAAATCGGTATTCAGCTTCGGATCGAGCTTCAGGTTCTTCAGGTGCACCTTGAAAATCTCCGCCCGTTCGTTCAACTCCGGCAACTCCACCTGAATCTGCCGATCGAACCGGCCCGCCCGAAGCAAAGCCTTGTCCAGAATATCGGCCCGGTTGGTCGCCGCCAGCACGATGACCCCGGCGTTGGTGCCGAAGCCGTCCATCTCGGTCAGCAACTGGTTCAGCGTGTTTTCCCGTTCGTCATTGGACGTAAACCCGGCGTTCTTGCTCCGCGCCCGTCCGATGGCGTCGATTTCGTCGATGAAGACGATGCAGGGCGCTTTCTCCTTGGCCTGCCGGAACAGGTCGCGCACGCGCGAAGCCCCGACACCCACGAACATTTCGACGAAATCCGAACCGCTGATCGAGAAGAAGGGTACGTTCGCCTCGCCCGCCACTGCTTTGGCCAGCAGGGTCTTACCCGTACCCGGAGGCCCCACGAGCAACGCTCCCTTCGGGATTTTTCCGCCCAGGTCGTTGTATTTTTTCGGATTTTTCAGAAAATCCACGATTTCCATGATCTCGACCTTCGCCTCTTCCAGTCCGGCCACGTCCTTGAAGGTGACTTTCACCTGCGTGTCCTTGTCGAAAATCTGGGCCTTCGCCTTTCCGACGCTGAAAACGCCCCCGGCTCCGCCGCCGCCCCCCTTGGACATGCCCCGCATGATCCAGATCCAAAGGATCACCAGAAAAATGATGGGCAGAAAGGTGGTCAGGAACAAATCCGACCACATGTTCTTCCGCACCTCGTTGGTATAAGGCACCTGTTCCAGCCCCGGATGTTCCTCGTAGTATTTGTCGTATTTCCGTTCGAAACTGTCCAGCGTCCCGATGTCGTAAACGAGCTGGGGCCCTTCCACGGGCAGGTTCTTGTATTCTTTCTGCTTCAACAATTCCTCCATGGCCGAAGGCTTGAGAAACACTTCGGCGCGGGAATTGTTCACCAGCACGATCTTTTCGACCTCGTTCCGCGCCAGAAACGTCTCCTTCAGCTCGTCCCACGAAGTGGTTTGCGGCGAAGCGCTTCCGCTGAAAAAGTTCCACGAAACGATAAACACCCCGATGAGAATCCATACCCACATCAAATTGAACCGGGGCCGAAATCCTTTCATCGGGTTCGGTCTGTTTATATTAGCCATTCCTTTTGTTCTCCTGTTATCAAAAATCCTTTATTCCACTTCGTAACGGGTCATGTCCGCATCGGCCCACATATCCTCCAGGGCATAGAACCGCCGCATCTCCGTCTGAAAAACATGCACCATGACGTCCCCGTAATCCATCACCACCCACAGTCCGTTTTCGGTTCCCTCGATTCGGAAAGGGCGTTCTCCCAATTCCCGCTCCACCAGCTCTTCCACCCCGTCGGCTATGGCGCACACCTGTGTCGTGGAATCGGCATGACAGATGACGAACGTATCGCACACCGTTCCGTCCAACACGCTCAGATCCAGACTCACGATATCCCTCCCCTTCTTGTCGTCCATCGCCTCCACGATCGTATCTACCAGCTTACTCATCTAAAATCGCTTTAAATCTTTTCCTGTACAAAAGTAGTCATTTTATCACATTCACCAAATCGGTCCCGGCCGTGCCTTCCCTCCCGCGGGAAAGCGCTCCGCTTTCGGCCTTCCACCGCAAAAACGATGCTACGTCCCCGCTTCGGGCCGCTGCTGGAAGTCGGAAGGACGGATCCAGAGCCGGTCGTTGCGGTCGCGCCACAGGTTTTCCCGGATCAGCCGTTCCCGTTCGGCATCGATCTCGCGCGTTATGCCGAAACCGGGTCGGGGAATGGCCCGGCTTTCTTCCCGCCGGGACGGGCGGATGCTGCGGTCGAACACCGCTTCGCGGCCCGCAGGCCGCAGGTCTCCTTTCCAGACGAAGCCCTTCAGGGTCTGGGACTGGGTGCCCGGAATCTTGTCCATCGGGTAAATCGTATAAGACGGGGTTCCGCGGTAAATGATGTTTTCCACCCGGCTGCTGTCGAACGTAAACGTGATCTCGGCGCTTTCGGCTACCAGGAACCCACCGATGTCCTGCGACCCGGATTCCCGCAGGTAATAATAAGTCTGCGCATTCCCGTTGACGTCCAGCCGGTAGATGTCATTGTTCCGGAAAAAGGCGTACATCAGTTTTCCGGCCACCTGGTTGAACAGGGAATCGTTCACCTGCTCGCTCATCAGGGGCGCCCCGTCGAAATCGGCCCGGTAAAGCTGTCCGTTCCGGGAATAGATGTGGATCACGTCCGACACCACCTGGCTGCTGTCGCTCCAAAGCACGGGCCCGATGTACATGTGCATCGTCGAATCCAGCGAAAATCCCACCAGCGAATCGCACACGGCCTGAAAATCCCGTCTGAAAATCTTCACGTTCCGGTAGGCCCGGACGATCCGCTGCATGCTGTCCCGCTCCGTCGTATCCACGGCGGGGGCCGGCAGCGGGGTCAGCAGGGCGGAATCGACCGCCACCGTATCGGCAGGCGCCGCCGTTTCGATTTCGTCCCGGTGTTCCTCCTCGTACTGCCGCATCTTCTGACGGCGTTTTTCCAACCTCCGTTCGCGGCGCAGCTCCCTTTTGGTTTTCGGCCGCGGTGCCTCCGCCTCCGTCTTCTTTTCTCCCGAAACCACCGGCTCCGTACCGCTATCCTCGCTTCCGGACAGCGGCGCCGGTCGCACTTCCCGCTCCGTTCGTCCGCCCCGGTCGCTTCGCTCCCGTTCCATCCGCGTCTGAAAAATCGCTTCGCGTCCGCCCGCATCCGCCGCGCTGCTGTCCGCCTCCTCTTCCATCCGGTCGGTCATCGTCCGTACGACGGAATCCATCGCAAGGCTATCCCCCGCCGTGGCCACGCCCGCCGTGTCGAGCGGAAAGGAAAACAGGAAAATCGAGTCGGCCCGCATGAAAACCGAGTCGCGCTCCCCGGCTTCGTTCTCCTCGTATCCGATCAGCGAAGGATTGTCCGTCAGCAGAGCGCTCTGTTCCAGTCCGTCATAAATGCCGTAATCCCCGAACGAAAGCATCCGGCGGGACTCCTCCAGAATCTGGATGTTCCGGTAAAGGAACGAAAATTCCTCCCCCTTCCGGTAAGTGATACTGTCGGCCCACATCTGCTGGTTTTCCGTCAGGACATAGGAATTGTCCGTGAAAATATACACGTCCTCCAAACGCCGGTAACTTCCCCGGTCGGCCGAAAGAAAGTCTCCGTCCCGGTTCCAGATTTTGGCGCTCCGGTAGAAATCGGTGATCTCCGTATCGAAGTTGTACCCCATCGAATCCGTTTCGATCGTGTAGTCATCGTTGCGCATGGCCACGCTATCCGCAAAAACCACGCGTCTCTCATCCACATAGTACGCCGCCCGTTCCGATTCCATCAGATTGTCCTGCTGCGAAATCGTTCCGCCCTGCAGGTAAGTCCCCACCTTGGTCAGCGTGTTGAATTCCAGGTCGTAGGAGTACATGACCACATCGTTGTCCACCAGCTTCACCAGCGGGGAAAACACGCGTGCCACATTGGAAAATCCGTCGTAGTCGGCCCGGTCGCCATAGATATAGGTGGAATCCTTGTTGATGATCACGTTGTCGAAACATTCCATCAGGCGGTCGCTGTACCGGATCGCGCTGTCGCAGGTGATGATCGCCCCGTTGTGATGGAAGACGACATTTCCCACCAGGCTCAGCACCGTCGAATCGGCGATTTTCACCGGGCGCATCACATCCGCCTCAAAATCGACGATTGCACGGGACTGCCCGAAGGCGGCCATGCAACCGGCACACATACACGCAACTGTCAGTAATCTCTTTACGGCGTTCACCTCCGATAATTTACGATTGAACCTTCATTCCCTGCAATCCCCACGCCACCACGCTTCCGCGGCAGCGCCGCGAAGCCCCGTCATTTCACCCAGCCCTTGTTCTCGAAATCGCAGTTCCGGAAACGCGGATCGATCCGGATATACATGGCTGCCATCTTCTTTTCGAGCCACTCGCGGTAATGCTTGTCCTGTTTGGCCTTCAGGGCCATTTCTTCGACCTGCGTGTAATCGTCCCCGATGTTGGCCCGATGGGAAGGGACGATTTCCTTCAGTATCACGATCTTGCTCAACTGGTTTCCCCGCAGGTCCTGGCTCTGGAAGGATTCGGACACCTCTCCCGGTTTGAGGTTGCGCAGGTACTGGTAATCGGGTCCCAGATCCTCGCGGAAGAACCGCGTGCTGGCCCGGCGGGCATCGGCCTGATACAGTTCCACGAGTTCATGGTTGGAAACCACCCCCCCGTTCATCTTGGAATACTTGTCTTCCGAAAACCGTGCGGCCGCCTCCTCGAAGGAAAGGCTGTCGTGGCGGATGGCATTGGCGATGCTGTCCAGCCGGTGAGCCGAAACCGTAAGTTCCTCCGGCGTAAATTCCGGACGGATCAGGATGTGACGGCAGCGATACAGGTTGTTTTTCTTTTCCAGCAGTTCGATCAGGTGGAATCCGTATTCGGTTTCCACCACCTCGGAAATCTGTCCCGGCTTGAGCTTTTCCAGCGCCTCGGCGAACGGTCTGACGAACCCTTCCTTGGGCATCGGATCCATTTCCCCGCCGCGCGAAGCCGACCCGTCCACCGAATAAAAGCGGGCCAGCATGTCGAACCGGTCGCCGTTGATGATCCGCTGGCGCATCTCCAGCAACCGTTCCCGCGCCCGGAGTTTCGCCTGCTCGGTCGAAGGGGGATACATCACGATCTGTGCATAAACATACTGTTCCGGAACCATCGGAAGGCTGTCTTTGGGAACGCCCCGGTAAAATTTTTCCACCTCGGAAGGGATCACCGCCACCTTGCCCCGGATATCCATCTCCATCATCTGAGCCAGCTGCATGTCCATGTAATGATCCCTCAGTTCGTCCCGAATCTGGTAAACCGGTTTGCGGTAAACGCTTTCGAGCGCTTTCAGGGAACCGTACTGGTCGATCAGCCCGTTCACGTGGTTTTCGATGGCGTTCTCGATCCCCCCGGTATTGACTTCCAGCGAGTCGAGCCGGGCCTGATTGGCCAGCATCTTCTGCATCAGGAGGGTTTCCAGCGCCTCGCACATCGGATCCCGGTCGGAAGTGTATCCCTGCTGACGCCGTTCCTCGGCCATCGTTTTGGCCGTCTCGTTCACCTCCGAAAGCAGGATCATCGAGTTGCCGACCACGGCCACGATCTGTTCGGCCACCTGCTTTTCCTGAGCCTGCGCCGCAGGAACCACGCAGAGCCACACCCCCGCCAAAGCCGCGCATAGAATTCCGGTTCGCTTCATCATATTTCCGTCCCTTAAATTTATGGTTTGTCCACGTTCACCCTGACCTCCTTGTCGTGCAGGGCGGCATTGTAAATACTGTCTTCCATCTGCCGGAGCATCTCCTGCCGCCGCCGGTTGAGGATCAGCGTACGGACATTCGGCAGCGCCAGCTCGAGCGGCACCGGCGTTCCCTCCCGCAACAGCACGGTCGTTACCAGAAAATACCGGTAATCCCCTTCCTGCGTTTCATAAAAACCGCGCTCCTGCTGCAACCGCTTGTAATCTTCCTCCGAAAGCCGGGGAAGCGCCCCCACCACCACGCTGTAATCCGTCCATCGGGGAAACTCCCGGTATTCCAGACCGCTCTTCAGACAGATGTCCATGAAGTCCTGATAGCTTTCCTCCTTGCCCGACCGGGCCAGTTCCCTGAGTTTGGCCTCCTGCCGGAACCCGACGGGCACCTTGACCAGAAACCCCCGAACCAGCGGAGCGGTCAGCCGAAATTCCTCGGCGTTGTCCGTATAGTATTTCGCAACCTCCTCCGGCGTGACGACCGTATCCATCCGCTGGTCCACATACTGTTTCTCGTATTCGTAGATCAACAGGGAATTGCGGTAATCCTCGACCATCTTTTCGATCCGGCTGTCGTCCTCCGAAAACAGGCGCTCGGCCCGTTGAATCTTCAGCTGCTGCATGATCCAGCGATCGACGTAGGAACGGAGCAGTTTGACGCTGTCCTCCGGATTCATGCCGGGCGTGAAGACGGACGCGACGTCTTCCGGATAGAGTTCGGCATCCCCCACGACGGCCAGCGCATCCCCCTTGATGTAAGAGGAAAAGGAAAAATCCTTGCAGGCCGACATCGCCAGAGGCAACGCCAGCAGGATCAGATAATATCTCAGATGTTCGATCAACGTGTACATGCTTAAAGGGCAAAGATAGGAAATTAAATGTTACATTCCATCAACGCAGAAGCGGCACCCCTTATTATACCGCGGTCCCGGTATTTCCCGTCGTTCAAAGCCTTTTCCACTCCGCATCCGTTTCCCCGCGGCGGAATTTTCCCTGCCGGACGAGGGTCACGACCCGCACCAGCGAAAGGGCCACCAACAGGACGGCTACGGCGTAAATCACGTAATACACGGTATCCGATCCGACCGCCTGCCGCACGGTGACGCTCTCGTCCTCCATCAGCAGCATCGAGAAAAGAGCCAGACTGTTGTTGATGGCGTGCAGCACGATCGCCGAAAGCAGGGAACGCGTGCGGTAATATACGTATCCGATCACGACGCCGATCAGCGTTCCGCCCACCACCTGCTGGGGCACCAGATGGATCGCCCCGAAAATGAAGGAAGCCAGCAGAATCCCCTGCCACCCCCCGTATTTGCGGGTAAGTCCGTCCTGCAGGATGCCCCGGAAAAAGACCTCCTCGCACACCGGAGCGGCGACCACCGCCGTCACCATCGCCCAACCGCCCGTGCCGCTGATCGTCCGGTTCAGTTGCCGCATCCACTCGTCGGGGAAAAGGTCGGTCAGAGGTTCGATCACTACGCCCACGGCCAGCATCAGGATCACCCCCCACAGGATGATGCCGGGGCTGAATCCCCTGATCGAAAAGTGAAGGATGCCCTTCAGGTCGCCCGTCTTCTGTTTCTTCAGGTAAAGGGAAAACCCGATCAGCAGCGCGAAAGTCGTCACGTACATCAGGAACAGCGGAAGGCCGCCCTTGTCGGCTCCGAAAGGAGCGAAAATCAGCCCCACCACTACGGACAGCAGGAAATACATCCCCACCATGCTGAGCGTGTCCCTCCACGTCGGATAGACATCTGGCCGTCCGGCAGCAGCCTCTGCCGCCGGCGTCGGATTCCCGTCCGGAACGGGCGGGGAAAAAGATTTTTTTTCCATCTTACGATCGTTTGACAGCCAAAGCTACGGTTTTTTCGGGGAAAACCAATCCGTAAAACGAGAACGGCCGGAACCGCTCCGGCTCCGGACACCCTTCGGGCACGCGCACCTTACACCAGCAAAATGCCCGCTTCCCGGCACTCCGCCCGCATTTCTTCGGGCCAGATACTGCTCTGGATTTCCCCGATATGGGCCTTGCGAAGCAGGAACATGCACAGGCGGCTCTGACCGATCCCGCCTCCGATGGTGCAGGGCAGTTCGCCGCTGAGCAGCCTCCGGTGAAAGTACAGCCCGCTCCGTTCCTGCTGGCCGCGCATTTCGAGCTGCACCCGCATGGCCGCCTCGTCCACGCGGACCCCCATGGAAGAAACCTCGAAAGCCATCTTCAGCACCGGATTCCACAGCAGGATGTCGCCGTTCAATCCGCGGAATCCGTCCTCGTTGAGCGTGCTCCAGTCGTCGTAGTCGGCGGCCCGACCGTCGTGCAGCGTCCCGTCCTCCAACGGGTAGCCGATCCCCATCACGAAAACCGCTCCGTATTTTTCCGTCACCGCGTTCTCCCGTTCCTTCGGCGTCAAGCCCGGATACATGCGCCGCAGTTCCTCGGCATGCACGAACCGGATTTCTTCGGGAAGCATGGGACGGATTTCGGGAAACTCGACGTAGAGCCGGTTCTCGGTCACCTTGACGGCCTCGTAAATCCGGCGCACCATTTTTTTCAGAAAAGCGATGTTCCGGTCTTCCGGAGCGATCACCCGTTCCCAGTCCCACTGATCCACGTAGACCGAATGAATGTTGTCCAGCTCCTCGTCGGGCCGCAGGGCGTTCATGTCCGTATAGATGCCGCGCCCCGGTTCCAGCCCCATTTCGGCCAGCTTCAGGCGCTTCCACTTAGCCAGCGAATGCACCACCTCCGCCCGGCGTTCCTCCATGTCCCGGATCGGAAACGACACGGGACGTTCCACCCCGTTCAGGTCGTCGTTGATCCCCGTGCCCGACATGACCACCATCGGAGCGGTCACCCGCAGCAGGGACAACTGGGCCGAAAGGTTGGCCTGAAACATGTCCTTCACCAGTTTGATGGCCTTTTCCGTATTTTCCACGCCGCCCAGCAGGTCGCGGTAGTCAGCCGGCTTGATCGTTTTCATGTTCCGTTAATTCTTTATTCGAAATGCAAAGATATAAATATTGTGTACAATTTATAACCGAACCGCACCGACAGCCCGGTCGGGCCGAAAACGTCCGGCGGGGAAACCGCCCGGCACGCCCGCTTCCCCTCGAATCGTACAACGGAGAGGGCCGGACGGAACAGGTTCCCGCTACGGTTCCACCCGGCCTTTGGCACCCATTTTGTATTTTAAACCGGCGGAAGTAAAAAATCGCCGTCGCCATTCGACGGAAAAAAGTTTAACAGTAATACGATAAGGAGGATAAAGAAATGATGCCAGTAAGAAGGAGCTCGAATTGGTTGCCGGGTATTTTCAACGATTTCTTCGGAAACGAATGGATGCAGAAATCCGCACCCGCCGCACCCGCCGTGAACATCATCGAAACGGAAGACGCGTACAAGGTGGAAGTGGCTGCGCCCGGCCTGACCAAGGACGATTTCGAAATCAAACTCGATGAAGACAACCAGTTGGTGATCTCGATGCAAAAGAAGGAGGAACGCACCATCGGCCAGCCGCAGGGTCAGCAGAGCCTTCAGGGAAGCAAAAGCGGCCAGGAAGCAGGACAGCGGCAGATGAGCGAACAATCCCAAAGCCAGTCGCAGGGCCAGGGTCAGAGCCAACATTCCGAACAGGGAAGCGGGAACATGGAAAACGAAGGGATGAGCGGTTCCTCGCAGTCCGGACAATCCTCGTCCATGCAGAGCGGCCAGTCCGGTTCGCAGAGCCAGGGACAGCAGATGAAAAAGTCGGACAAGGCTGAAAACGGCCGTTACCTGCGCCGGGAATTTTCCTACACCCAGTTCCAGCAACGGATGATTCTGCCCGACAACGTCGACAAGGAAGATATTCAGGCCAAGGTGGAAAACGGCGTGCTGACCATCACCATCCCGAAAAGACAGGAACAGCAAGAAAAGGAAAGCGTCAAAACGATAGAAGTTCAGTAAACGAACGAACCGGTTCTGCCGGGACAGCCGTCGCCCTTCGGGATGCGACGGCTTTTTTGCGGGCGTCCTTCCTGCATTCCGCCCTGCAAGCGGGATGTTTCCGTTCGCAGGCGCCGGACAAAAGCACCGCATTCCTGCGATGCCAGACGAAAACGGTTCCAGACGCCGGATCGTCCGCATCCGGGGCCGAAGCCTTCCCGCAAAACCCTTCCCCGCAGGCAACATCGAAGCCCTTTCCTCCGTTTTGCAATTCGGGGAGATTCCTTAACTTCGGCCCCGGAGAAACGAAAGACCATGACGGCTAAAATCCACAAAACCAATGCAGCCAGGCTGCTGGATCGGGCGAAAATCCCCTACGAGCTGATTCCCTACGAGGTGGACGAGAACAACCTGGCCGCCTCCCATGTGGCGGAGCGGCTGGGAGAGAACATCGCGGAGGTTTTCAAGACGCTGGTGCTGCGGGGAGACAGGATGGGCCTTTTCGTATGCGTGATTCCGGGCGACCGGGAAATCGACCTGAAACGGGCCGCACGGGTTTCCGGCAACAAAAGCGCGGAAATGATCCATGTGCGGGAACTGCTCCCTCTGACGGGATACATCCGGGGCGGATGCTCCCCGCTGGGCATGAAAAAGGCATACCCCGTCTTCATCCATGAAAGTTGCCGGAATGCGGAACGGATTTTCATCAGCGCCGGAATGCGGGGACTCCAAATCCGGCTCCGGCCCGACGACCTGATCCGGGCCGCGGGGGCCACGGTGGCACCCCTGACCAAATAGTGACGAACATGCACGACGAGATAAGCGCCATCCTCACCGACTGGTACCGCGAACACGGAAGGGAACTCCCGTGGCGGCAGACCGACGATCCGTATGCCATCTGGATTTCGGAAATCATCCTGCAACAGACCCGTGTGGCGCAGGGGCTGGATTACTACCGCCGGTTTCTGGAACGGTTTCCGGACATCCGCACGCTGGCGGAAGCGGAAGAAGACGAAGTGCTGAAATACTGGCAGGGGCTGGGCTATTACAGCCGGGCACGGAGCCTGCACGCCGCCGCACGGGACATGGTCGCCCGTTTCGGAGGACGGTTCCCCCGGAACCACGAACAGGTGCTCTCCCTGAAGGGAATCGGAGCTTATACAGCCGCGGCGATCTGTTCCTTCGCCTACCGGCAACCGTACGCCGTGGTGGACGGGAACGTTTTCCGGGTGCTGTCCCGCCTGTTCGATTCCGATCTCCCCATCGACGGAACAAAGGGGAAGCAGTATTTCGCGGAACTGGCGGCGGCGCTGCTCGACCCGGCAAACCCCGATCTGCACAACCAGGCGATGATGGATTTCGGAGCGTTGCAGTGCACCCCGAAATCTCCCGGCTGCGGCACCTGTCCCCTGAACCACCGTTGTCTGGCCCTGAGAAACGGCACGGTGGACAAACGCCCGGTGAAGGAAGGAAAAACGACGGTCAGACCCCGTTATTTCAATTACCTGCACATCCGGTGCGGAGAAACCGTCCTGCTGAACCGGCGGGAAAACAAGGACATCTGGCAAAACCTGTACGAATATCCGTTGATCGAAACCCCTTCCGCCGTCTCTTTCGGTCAGCTGCAGGAAACGGACGCCTTTCGGGACATGTTCAGGGAGACGCCGTTCACGGTACGGGGATCGGTGGAAATGCCGAAGCATGTGCTTTCCCACCGGATCATCCACGCCCGTTTCTATCGGCTCGACGTGCCGGAGTTCGCTTCCGGCATGGAAAAGTTTCTGAAAATCGCGGAACCGGAAACCGAGCGCTATGCCGTTTCCCGCCTGATCGAACTTTACCGCGAAGGGAAAGGCATCCCCCTGCTTTTCTGACGGCCGCGTGTTTCTCAACCGGCAGGGAAACGGGGCCGCCCCGCCTGCATATGGCCCCGATCAAAGCGCCCCTTCCCGGCGGGCCTGTTCCGTCAGCGCCTTCGCATCCACCTGAACTACGTCGATCCCGACACGCTGCAACAACTGAACGCCGTCCTCGCTGTGATACGCGTCGCAGTAGACCACGCGCCGGATGCCCGACTGGATGATGAGCTTGGCGCATTCGATGCACGGGGAAGCGGTCACGTACAGCGTCGCTCCGTCGCTGCTGTTCCCGGACTTGGCCACCTTGGTGATGGCGTTCGCCTCGGCATGGAGCACGTAGGGCTTGGTTCGTCCGGTCTCGTCCTCGCAGACGTTCTCGAATCCGCTCGGCGTGCCGTTGTAACCGTCCGAAATGATCATCTTGTCCCGTACGATGAGCGCTCCCACCCGCCGGCGCAGACAATAGGAATTTTCGGACCATACCCGCGCCATCCGCAGGTAGCGCACATCGAGTTGATATTGTTTTTCTTCGTTGTATCCCATAATGAGCGCCCTACCGGGGCATGTAAATTTCCAACAGCTTCCCTTTTCCCTGTAGCCGCGCCGTCTCGAACTCGGCGGGCAGCAGGACGGTTTCAGTACCGACCATGCTCTCCGCACCGCCCTCGCACTCCACGACGATCTCCCCTTCCAGACACAGGTAAACGACGAACGAATCCAACGCCACGTATTCCCGTTCCACCGTGCCGTCCACTTCCACCAGATCGACTGCGAAATGGGGGCACCGCCGGAGTTCCACCGCCCGGTTCCTTTCGCCCGCATGGGTGATTTTCAGCCCTTCTGCGCCCTGAAAATCCAGCGCATCCACCGCCAGTTCCGTATGCAGTTCCCGTGCGTTTCCCGCCTCGTCCTTCCGGTTCCAGTCGAACACCCGATAGGTAATGTCCGAAGTCTGCTGGATTTCGGCCAGCAGGATGCCCTTCCCGATGGAATGGATCGTTCCGGCAGGAACAAAATAAGCGTCCCCCTTTTTCGGGGCTTCCACCTTCAACAGCTCGTCGAGCGTCCCCGCTTCCAAATGCGTGCGGTATTCCCCCTCGCTCACCCTCTTCCGGAAACCGAGCCACAGCCGCGCATCCTTTTCGGCATCCAGCACATACCACATTTCGTTCTTTCCGTAAGCGTTATGCCGTCGGGCGGCCAGCGCATCGTCCGGATGCACCTGGATGGAAAGCACCTCGCGGGCGTCGATCAGCTTGACCAGTATCGGAAACTCCGTCCCGAAACGGTTGTAAATGCGGTCGCCGACCAGTTCGCCCATGTAAACTTCGATCAGCTCGGAAATGTCGTTGCCCGCCAGGAAACCGTTGGAAACCACCGACAAATCTCCTTCCAGTCCGGAAAGCTCCCAGCTTTCCCCGACGGGACATCCGTCGGGACACTCCCGGCCCAAATGTTCCCTCAACCGGGTTCCCCCCCACACCCGTTCCTTGTAGATCGGTTCGAATTTCAACGGATACAACATTTCTTTCTCTTTTTCACAATTTTTCGCAAATTTAAATTTTTTCGGGGATTTCCGTTACTTTTGCGGAAAGATAAACTCCGGCCCGGACGGGCGCCTTCCGGCAGAACGCAAAAAACCGTTCCGGAATCCGGTTCGCAGGCCCTTCGCCGGACAAAGTCAAACTCCACAGGCATGCTGGAAGTAAAAAACGTAACCAAGCGATATGCGAACCACACGGCGCTCGACGACGTGAGCCTGCTGGTTCCGCAGGGAACCGTGTACGGACTGCTGGGCCCCAACGGCGCGGGCAAAACGACCCTCATCCGGATCATCAACCGGATCACGGCCCCCGACAGCGGGGAAATCTGGCTCGACGGAAAACCCATGACGCAGGAAGACATCTACCACATCGGTTACCTGCCGGAAGAAAGGGGCCTCTACAAGAAAATGAAGGTGGGAGAACAGGCCCTCTACTTCGCCCAGCTCAAGGGAATGCCCCGGCGGGAGGCTGCGGAAAAGCTGAAAAGCTGGTTCAAGCGGTTCGAAATCCGCGAATGGTGGGACAAGAAGGTGGAAGAGCTGAGCAAGGGGATGGCCCAGAAGGTGCAGTTCATCGTCACGGTGCTGCATGAACCGAAACTGCTCATCTTCGACGAGCCTTTCAGCGGGTTCGATCCCATCAACGCCAACATCCTGAAAGAGGAAATCCTGAGGCTGAAGGACGGGGGCGCCACGGTCATCTTCTCCACCCACAACATGGCGTCCGTAGAGGAAATCTGCGACAACATCACCCTCATCAACAAGTCGAAAAACATCCTGACCGGAAACGTCGACCGCATCCGGCACCGATACGGAGAGAACACTTTCCGGCTCGATTTCACCGGCAGCAAACCGGAACTGCTTCAAAAACTGCGGGAAAAGGGAATCCCGGTCACGGACGATGCGGGCACGGCGCTGTACAGTTCCCTGCGGATCAAAATGCCGGAAGGGCCGGCGTCACGGGAAATCCTCGCCCTGGTCAACGAAACGGTGGAAATCCGCAACTTCACGGAAATCATTCCCAGCATGAACGACATTTTCATCCGGGCGGTGGAAGGGACTCCGGCCTGACCCGGAACGGACACGCGACGGCCCTCCTTTCCGCATCTATCCTATTAACGACAGAAAAACGATGAGTAAAATCGGCATTATCATCCAGCGCGAATTCAACCAGCGGGTTCGGAAAAAGAGCTTCATCATCACCACCATCCTGACCCCCATCCTGATGATCGGCCTCATTGCGGCCCCCATCCTGATCGCCATGGCGGGCAGCTCGGACGAAAAGACGATCGTGGTGGTCGACGAAAGCGGCGTCATCGCCGGTCGGCTGCAGGACGGCGGCAAACTTCGGTTCCGCAAGACGGACAAGTCCGCCGAAGAACTGCGCCGGAACCGGGAAGAGAATGTTTTCGGTTATCTGGCGGTCGGGAAAGACATCGTGACGAACCCTTCCGACATCACGCTGTACAGCTACGAGCCTTCCACGATGGAAGTGGAACGGAACATCGCCTCGCAGGTCGAAGACATCATCGAGAACATCCGGCTGCAGGCCTACAACATCGAAAACCTGCCGCAGATCATGGCCGACGTCAGGGCCGACGTTTCCCTCTCCACCTACCGGATCGACGAAGAGGGGCAGGACAAGGCCAGCTCCAGCGTTCTTTCCTACGGCGTGGCCTATGTTTTCGGTTTCCTCATTTACCTGTTCGTGTTCATCTACGGCGGCATGGTGATGCAGGGCGTGGTGGAGGAAAAAAGCTCGAAGGTGCTGGAACTCATGGTTTCTTCGGTCAAACCCTTCCAACTGATGCTGGGCAAGATCCTCGGCATCGCCGCGGTCGCCCTGACTCAGTTTTTCATCTGGATGGTGCTGCTCTTCGTCTTCGGGACGGTGCTCGGAAGCCTGGTGATGCCCGATCCCGACACGCTCCGGGAAGCGGCGCAGGGGGCGACGATGGGCATGGACGTCTCCGGAATGACCGGAAACCTGAACCCGGAAACGATGGAAATCATCCGCAATGTGACGGACCTCTCCTATCTGGCGAAACTTTTCGGGGGCTTCGTGATCTTCTTCATCGGAGGGTACCTGCTCTATGCGGCCATGTTCGCGGCCGTGGGAAGCGCCGTGGACAACGTGGCCGACACCCAGCAGCTCCAACTGCCGATCAGCATGCCGCTCATCCTTTCCATCATCGTGCTCATCAACGCGATGAACGATCCCAACGGCAAGCTGGCCTTCTGGTTCAGCCTCATTCCGTTCACGTCCCCGATCATCATGATGGCGCGGATCCCCTACGGGGTGCCCTTCTGGCAACTGGCGGTTTCCGTCCTGCTCCTTTACGGCAGCTTCGTGGGCATGGTCTGGGTGGCCGGCAAGATTTACCGGGTGGGGATTTTCATGTACGGCAAGAAACCCACGCTCAAGGAAGTCGTCAAATGGGCGCGTTATAAAAACTGACGCGGAAACGGTCGGACCGTCCGCAAAAACAAGGACATACTATCATGAAAAAAAGCGTGTTGGTAACGGGAGGCGCCGGATTCATCGGCAGCCACACCGCAGTGGAACTGATCGAGGCGGGTTACGACGTGGTGATCGCCGATAACCTCTCGAACTCGGAAGCCGCAGCCGTGGAAGGCGTGCGGAAAATTACGGGAACGAATGTGCCGCTGGAAGTGGCGGACTGCTGCGACCGGGAGGCGATGGACGCCCTGTTCCGGAAATACGCTTTCGATTCGGTGATCCATTTCGCCGCTTCCAAAGCGGTCGGGGAATCGGTGGAAAAGCCCCTCCTGTATTACCGGAACAACATCCTTTCGCTGGTGAATATTCTGGAACTGATGCTGAAGCACGGGGTGAAGAACATCGTTTTTTCCTCCTCCTGCACCGTTTACGGGGAACCGGACAAGCTGCCGGTCACGGAACGGACCCCGCGCAAGAAGGCCAATTCCCCTTACGGCAACACCAAGCAGATCGCCGAAGACATCCTGAAAGACACGACGATCGCCCATCCGGACGCCCTGCGGGTAATCGCCCTGCGTTACTTCAATCCGATCGGCGCCCATCCTTCCGCCCTGATCGGGGAACTGCCCAAAGGGGTACCGGGAAACCTCGTGCCGTACATCACCCAGACGGCGGCGAGTCTCCGGGAATGCCTGAGCATTTTCGGCGGAGACTACGACACCCCGGACGGCTCGGCCATCCGGGACTATATCGACGTCACCGACCTGGCCAAAGCCCACGTGGCGGCCATGTCCCGGATGCGGGAAGGAAAGAGCCGAAGCGTCTACGAAATATTCAACATCGGAACGGGGAAAGGGCTTTCGGTGCTGGAACTGGTGGACAAGTTCGAGCGGGCCACGGGAGTGAAAGTGCCGCATAAGATCGTGGGCAGACGGGCCGGGGACATCGAAAAAATCTGGGCCGACACCTCCTATGCCAATCGGGAGCTGGGCTGGAAGGCCGAAAAGACGACGGAGGAAACCCTCGCTTCGGCCTGGGCCTGGGAAAAGCGTCTGCGGAGTATCGAATAAGGCGGGGCCGGACATAGGCCGCACACGTCGGACGGAAATGCGCCGGATCGAAGACGATCCGGCGTTTTCGTATACACGGCTCCATCCCCTGCCGAAACGCCGTCCCGCACGGAGGCGCTTCCCGAAAGACAACGCATCGGAAGATTTCTAACAATTTGTTTAATTTCGTAAAAACATTTCGTAACTTCGTCGCTTTGAAGAGAGGATCAAGACCATGCGCATAGAAATTTTGGACACCACCCTCCGGGACGGGGAACAGACCTCCGGGGTCTCCTTTGCGGTACAGGAAAAACTGAGCATCGCTTCGCTGCTGCTGGAAGAAATCCGGGTCAACCGCATTGAGATCGCCTCCGCCCGCGTCTCGGACGGGGAATACGAAGCGGTGAAAAAAGTGGCCGAGTGGGCTGCGCGCCGGGGACACCTCGACAAGGTGGAAGTGCTCGGATTCGTGGACGGAACCGTTTCGCTCGACTGGATCCGCAACGCCGGCTGCCGGGTAGTCAACCTGCTGTGCAAAGGCTCCTACAACCACGTGGTGCATCAGCTTCGGAAGACCCCCGAACAGCACATTTCGGATATCCGGCAAGTGATCGCCCACGCGGGGAAAATGGAGATGACGGTGAACCTTTACCTGGAAGACTGGTCGAACGGCATGAAAAACTCCCCGGAATACGTCTTTCAAATCATGGACGCCCTGCGCGGAGAACCGGTGCGCCGGTTCATGCTGCCCGACACGCTGGGCATCCTCGGCCCGCAACAGACCTATGACTACTGCCTGCAGATGACCCGGCGCTATCCGGAACTTCATTTCGATTTCCACGCGCACAACGACTACGATCTGGCCGTAGCGAACGTTTACTATGCGGTCGAAGCGGGCATCCGGGGGATTCACACCACGGTGAACGGACTGGGCGAACGGGCCGGAAACGCCCCTCTCTCGAGCGTGCTGGCCGTGCTGCACGACCAGCTCAGGGCTGAAACCACACTGGTCGAACCAAGCGTGAACCGGGTCAGCCGGGTGGTGGAATCCTATTCGGGCGTGCGCATCCCGTCCAACAAGCCCGTCATCGGAAACAACGTTTTCACGCAGTGCGCCGGCATCCATGCCGACGGCGACAGCAAAAACAATCTCTACTTCAACGAACTGCTTCCGGAACGATTCGGACGCAGGCGGGAATACGCCCTGGGCAAGACCTCCGGAAAGGCCAACATCCGCAAGAACCTCGAAGCCATCGGGATCGAACTGGATGAAGAGTCGATGCGGAAAGTGACCCGGCACATCATCGAGCTGGGGGACAAAAAGGAAATCGTCACGCAGGACGACCTGCCCTATATCATCTCGGACGTGCTGAAAAGCGACGTGACCGACGCCCGAATCAAAGTGCTGAACTATTCGCTTTCACTGGCCCACGACCTGAAACCCGTGGCATCGGTGAAAATCGAAATCAATGGGAAACAGTTCGAAGAAAGTTCGAGCGGACTGGGCCAATACGACGCCTTCATGCGGAGCCTGCGAAAAATCTATACCAAGCAGCTCAAACGCGAATTCCCCCACCTGACCAGCTATTCGGTGGACATCCCGCCCGGCGGACGGACGGACGCCTTCGTGCAGACCATCATCACCTGGAACCACCGGGGCGCCGAATTCAAGACCCGCGGACTGGACGCGGACCAGACGCTGGCGGCCATCAAGGCCACGGTCAAGATGCTGAACAAGATCGAAGAAATGTAACCTTCCCGCATCGGGAACCGATACCGGACGAACCATGGTGCTCAAAATCCTGCTTCTGATTTCCATCGTGCTGCAACTCAGCGCGGCGGTCATCGCCATCCGCCTCACGCGGGTCACCAAATACAACCTTTCCTGGATTCTGATCACGATCGCCTTGACGGTCATGGCTCTGCAGCGGCTGGCCGAATTCATGCAGGTCGGCTTCGGAAAGGAATACATGGTCGCGCAGGACATCGTGGTGTGGGTGGGCGTCCTCACGTCTCTCTGCTTCGCGGCCGGGGTGTTCCTGATCCGGAAAATCCTCAACTACATCTCCACCGTGGAAACCAAACGGCGGCTCTACGAAAAACGGATTCTGAACGCCATCATCCAGACGGAGGAAAGAGAACGGCAGCGGTTTTCCAAAGAAATCCACGACGGTCTGGGGCCGCTTCTCTCGTCGGTCAAGATGTCGGTATCGGCGCTCGACCGGATGAACACCGACCCCAAACAGCAGGCCATCATCCGCAACGCCAGCGTGGTGGTGGACGAAGCGGTCAGGTGCCTCAAGGAAGTGGCCAACAACCTGAACCCGCACATTTTAATGAATTTCGGGCTGATCCGCGGCCTGAACAACTTCATCAACAAGGTCGCCTCCTTCGGCGGCATCAAAATCCGGTTCGACACCAACCTGAAAGACGAACGGTTCGACCCGAACGTGGAAGTGATCCTGTACCGCGTCGTCTGCGAAATGATCAACAATACGCTCAAACACGCCCGCGCCCGGCAGATCAATTTGAACATCGCCTACAAAAACGAAGAAATATTGCTTATCTTTGAAGACGACGGGATCGGCTTCGAACCGGAAAAGGCGATCGACGTGCCGGGAGGGGGAATGGGACTGTCCAACATCGTTTCCCGGATCGGCTCGATCAAGGGAAGCGTGGACATTTACAGCAAGCCGGACTGCGGAACGACCATCACCATCAAAGTCAACGCCAAACGGATATGAGCGGAGAAAAATGCAGAATCATCATCGCGGACGACCACACGCTGTTCCGCACCGGGCTGGCGACCCTGCTGGGAACGCAGGACGATTTTCTGATCGCGGGCGAGGCTTCCGACGGGGTGGAACTGCTCGAACTGCTCGACAAGGAACGGCCGGACATCGTGCTGCTGGACATCGCGATGCCCCGGATGAACGGCTTCGAGGCGGCGGAAAAGGCGCTCGCCCGCTGGCCCGACCTGAAAATCATCACCCTGTCGATGTACGGAGAGGAGGATTACTATTTCCGGATGGTGTCGATCGGGGTCAAGGGATTCCTGCTGAAAAACTCCGACATCGACCAGGTGCGGGAAGCCATCCGGTCGGTCATGGAAGGGACGCCCTATTTCTCGCAGGAACTGCTGGTCAACCTGGTGAGCAACCTGAAATCCTCCTCGGATGCCAACGACGCGGAACTTTCCGAACGGGAACGGGAAATCCTGCTGCAAATCTGCAAGGGACTTTCCAACCAGGAAATCGGGGACGAACTTTTCATCTCCAAACGGACGGTGGACAAGCACCGGGCCAACATTCTGGCCAAAACCAACTGCAAGAACACGGCCAACCTGGTGGTCTACGCCATCAAGAACAAGCTGGTGGAAATCTGACCGCCCTTTTTGAAACCCCTGAAATCCTTATCACATGAACCCTAAAACCGACACCGCTACCGTGCTGCTCCCCGGTTCCGAACTGTTGCGGGACTTCGGAACGCCCGATTATTTGGATTGTTATGAGGCGAGCATGCCGGGAGCGAACGATCCGGAAGCGACGGCGAAGGCGGTTTTCCGGCTGCCCGCATGGGTGAAAGGGCTGTTGCAGCTCCGGAACCTGTTGGTCAAACCCTTGGGACTGAAAACGGGGCCGGCGGAAAGCGAAGCCCGGACCGACGGCCTCCCGTTCCGGATGCTGTACCGCACCGGAGCGGAAATCGTCATGGGCGAAACCGACCGGCATCTGGATTTCCGGGTGTCCGTCCTGATCCGGCGCCCCGGAGCATCCGATGCAAGGGTGTTCGCCTCCACCGCCGTCCGTTTCCACAACGCTCTCGGACGCGTTTATTTCTTTCTCATCCGGCCCTTTCACGGGCTGATTCTCCGAACCCTGCTGAAACAGGCGGCGGGAAAGACGGGAGCGTCCGCCGACCCTGTTACCGCCGCAACCGACCGTTCATTCAAACACTAACCGATAATATCATGCAAGAAATCCTGACCAAAGCCGCCTCTCTGCTGGAGGCCTGCGAAACCGCCGTGCTGGCGTCCGTAAACGAAAACGGTTTTCCCCGTCCCGTTCCTATGAGCAAAGTGCGCTCGGAAGGGGCTTCCGTCCTGTGGTTCGCCACAGGCACCACTTCCCGGAAGACGAAGCACTTCACGACCGACCCCAAAGCGGGCGTCTGCTGCCATGCGGGCATGAACAGCGCGGCGATGACCGGCACGGTGGAAATCTTCCGGGATGCGGAAACCCGGCATGCCTGCTGGAAACCCGAATTTCTGCCGCATTTTCCCGAAGGCCCCGACGACCCGGAATACTGCGTGCTGAAGTTCACCGCCACGGAAGGCACGTTCTGGATCGACGGAGAATTCGTCACGTGCGAATTGTAAGGACGATTTCTATCGACGACAAAAGGGAGCTTTCGCTCCCTTTTCATATGCCTTCAAGCCATGCGGCGGTTTCCGACACCCCGGTCAGCGGTTCGCTTCCGGCTTCCCCTCCGGGTTCCAGCCGAGCACCCATTCCGGATTGCGGTATTTTTCGATCCATTCCTTGTCTCCGGGCAGCGTCAGTTGTCGGGAAGCGGGATGACGCCGGCTCACGTCCACCGGACGCCCTTCGGCATCGATGCTGTTGTACTCCCAGAATCGGTTGTGACGCGTATCCCCTTCGATGCGCCCCCACCCTTCCGGAGCGATTCCGTCCAAGCGGCAATCAATCAGCACCGCCTCGGCGTAGGGATAGTATTTCCCGGAATTCTTCGGGGAACGGGCCAGCACGGAAGTCCTGCCCGCGGTGTTGCGGAACGTACAGCCGACGAACACATTTCCCCGATTGGCGTCCGTATTGCGCACCCAGATGAAAGGGCCGCCCCCGTTATTGAGTTCGCACTTGTAAAAGAAAGCGGGGCCCCGGCCCAAAATGGCGTCGCCCCCGCCGTCCAGCCGGCAACCCGTAAAGTATGCGGAGCCGTTCACCTGCAACGCATCCCCGTCCCCGACGATGTGGATATTCTCGAACCGATTGCGTTCCCCCATCACCAGCAGGCCCTCCGCCTGTCCCTTGAGCGTGGTCATCACGGTCAAATTCTTCAGCGTCATGTCCCGGCAGTTGTCCATCGCGAAGGCGGCCCGGCGGGACGGGAACGTCCCCGGCACCTCATTGGTCAGCACGTTCCGCGGATGGGGGTTGAACACCTCGTTGTTCGCATAATGAATGATCACGCCGTCCCGGCTTTCGCCTTCCAGCGTGACATTCGACTTGTTGCGGAAATAAACCAATTCTTCGTAATCCCCGTTGCGGACGAAAACGACGACCGGTTCCTCCGTAAAGTCGGGAATGAAATCCATGGCTCCCTGTACCGTACTGAAATCGCCCGTTCCGTCCGCGCTCACCACCAAGGTATCCCGCAGGGCGGGCAGCGCGGCTTTCGTCGTAAAGCTCCACGCACGGGGGTCGGCAATTCCGTCGAAACGATCCTTCGCACACGACAAAACGCCCTTGTCGATCGTCACATAGTAACGTTTTCCCCGCTCCAGCATCTGATGATGCGGGCAGATCACCGCCCGACTCCCCTGCACCAGTACGGGATGAAAATGGAAACCGTCGGTAAAGCCGCCGATGATCGTCAACTGGCAGGTGTCGGACGTGGGTTCCGCCGTTCCCGAAGGTGTGCCGGGCCGGGTGTTGCGGTTCGTGGGAATCTTCGTCCGGGCATAATCGTAAGGCATCTTCGTATAGGTCGCTCCTTCCACCCGGGGAGCGGGCCGGGTCGGGCCGGCGGGAATGCTCAAATCCAAGCTGTCCACGAGCAGCCCGGTCCCGGCTTCGAAAATTCGAATTTTTCCCGAATCGCCCAGTACGGGAGTCGCCGTGAACTCGATCGTCAGGCGGGTGTCCGGGTTCACATCCACGGCGCCCGGCACGGGAAACAGCCGCACGGAGCGAACCTCGCGCCCCGAATGGCAGGCAAGCAGCAGGGTGCAAAGCCCCAGCGTCAACAAATACTTCATAACGATCTTATTTTTAGAATGAAAACTCGCTCCCGCAAACGCCGTCCACGTCCGGAACGGTTTCTCCCGTGCCTTCTCCCCTTTCCGTCTCCCGCGTTCCCTGAAACCGGACGGAATCACGACCGGCAACCGACGCAGCGGTGTTTCATTTCACGACCCGCTCGGGGTGCTTGGACAGAAATTCTTTCCATCCGCCGCCGCTGCCTTTCGGACACAGGGAAGTGCTCTCATAATAGTGGCACATCGCCACCGCCAGGCCGTCCGTCGAATCGAGGTTCCGGGGCAATTCCTTTATTTTCAGGATGTTTCCCAGCAACCCAGCCACTTGTTCCTTCGAGGCCGCCCCTTTTCCCGTAATGGCCTGCTTCACCTTCCGGGGAGCGTATTCGAAAACGGGCAGACCCTGCGTCAGGGCTGCAGCCATCGCCACTCCCTGCGCCCGGCCCAGCTTCAGCATGCTCTGCACGTTGGAACCGTAAAACGGAGACTCGAACGCCACTTCATCCGGCCGGTACTCCTCGATGATGCCGGACACCCGCTCGAAAATGTGCCGGAGCTTCTGGTAGACGTCTCTGTACTTTTTCAGTTCGATGTATCCCATCGCCACGCAGCGCACCTCCTTTCCGGCCACGGCGATCACCCCGTATCCGGTAAAATTCGTCCCCGGGTCGATCCCCATAATGATCTTCTCCGCAGCCTGCGCCCCCGTTCCCCCGGAACGGGGCTCCTCTGCCATTCCCTTTTTCGGCAACACCTCGTTTCCCTTCCGCATCTATTTTTCTCCCAGCGCTTCTTTCATCCGGGCCACTTCCTTTTCCAGCGCAGCCAGTTTCGACCTCATCTCGGGCAGCGTCTTGTAAACGGCGAAAGCCCGCTGATAGGAAGACGCACGATAGGCGGGCGACCCCATGAGGGTGTCTCCCGGTGTTTTGACGGTGTTGGCAATTCCGGACTGGGAAGCGACCTTCACGCCGTCCGCGACGGTGATGTGGCCCGCCACACCGACCTGACCGCCGAACATGCACTGCCGTCCGATCTTCGTCGAACCGGCGATCCCCACCTGCGATGCGAACACGCAATTCTCCCCCACCTGCACATTATGTGCGATCTGGATCAGGTTGTCCAGCTTCACACCCCGGCGCACCACCGTGGAACCCATCGTAGCCCGATCCACGCAGGTGTTGGCCCCGATTTCCACCCAGTCTTCCAGCACGACGTTCCCGATCTGGGGAATCTTCTTGAACTCCCCGTTTTCCTGCGGTGCGAATCCGAAGCCGTCGGCCCCGATCACCACGCCGGCATGCAGCGTGACGTGGTTCCCCAACACGCACTCCTCGTAAATCTTCACCCCCGGATACAGGATCGCGTCGTCCCCGATCCGCACGTTGTCGCCGATGTAAACCTGCGGATAAATCTGCGCATTCTTCCCGATCGACACGTTTTCCCCGATCCAGGCGAACTCGCCGATATAGGCATCCTCCGGCACCCGGGCCGAAGGGCTGACGAACGCCTGGGAACTGATGCCGCTTCGGCGGGGCTTGTGGGCCGCATACAGGTCGAGCAGCCCGGCGAAAGCCGCGTAGGCGTCGTCCACCTTGACGAGCGTCGCCTTGACGGGGCGCTGGGGCACGAAGCTCCTGTTGACCATAACGATGGTCGCCTCGGTGTCGTAAAGGTAAGGTTCGTATTTGGGATTGGACAGAAACGCCAGCGCTCCGGGTTTCCCTTCCTCGATCTTGGCGATCGTCCGGACTTTGGCCGCGGGGTCTCCGACGACCTCCCCGCCCAGAAATCCCGCAATCATTTCGGCTGTAAACTCCATATTCAAACTGTTTTCGGATTAATCTTTCAAATACCTGCTCAAATCGATTCCTTCCGGCATGAAAGGAGCCGTATCCCCCCCGAACAGGTGCAGTTCCCGCACGGCGCTCGAAGAGATGGCGACGTACTGGGGCGGCGTGAACAGAAGCACGGTCGTAATCTCCGGATAAAGGGACTGGTTGATCTGCATCATATTCCGCTCGAACTCGAAGTCCACAGTGTTCCGCATCCCCCGAAGCATGAAGGTCGCTCCGATGCGCTTGCAAAACTCGACCGTCAGCCCTTCGTACACCTCCACGCTTACGCGGCTTTCCCCCGCATAGACGTCTCGAATCAGCCGGGCGCGCTGTTCCTCGGAAAGGAGTCCCTTTTTCTGGGCATTCACCCCTACGGCGACGATGATCCGGTCGAACAATTCCAGCCCTTCGTCCACGATGATCTTGTGTCCCAGCGTAAACGGATCGAACGATCCCGGAAATATGGCTACTCTTTCCATAAAAAAGCCTTCGTTAAAAATGGGAAAAACCGACGCGAAGTTAGCAAATTCGACTTTTAACGGGTTAAAGTTATACCTTTTCTATTAATTTTGCCTACCAACCAAACGTTTTTATCATGATCACCCACACCGAAAAAATCCGGGTGCGCTACGGAGAAACCGACCAGATGGGGTTTCTGTACCATGCCCGCTATGTAGACTATTACGACGCGGCCCGCACGGAGATGCTCCGCACGCTGGGCACCACCAACCGGGAACTGGAAGAAAACGGCTACATGCTCCCGGTGATCGACGTGGAGGTTCGCTATAAAAATCCCGCTCACTACGACGACCTGCTTTCGGTAAAGGTGACGATGCGGGAAAAACCGGCCGTGAAGATGCGCTTCGACTACGAAGTCTTCCGGGAAAACGGCGAACTGATCAACACCGGTCACGTGGTGGTCGCCTTCATGAAAAGCGACACGCGTCGCGCCTGCCGGGCTCCGGAATGTTTCCTGAAGCACATCCGACCCCATTTCCCGGAAGAAAAATAACCTTCGTCCGACCGTTTCCCGATCCGTATACGCCCGGAACCTCCCGGCTCTCCGAAAAACCGGGAAGAATTATTTTCGGTTATCTTTGCCCGGACGAAACCGCTTTCGGAAATTCCGAACGGATCGCCGGGCCTCTCGGCCCGTAATTCCACCAAATCCGCACATCGCATGAAAATCCGTTCCGCCGCCTTCCAGTGCAGCAGCGCCAAGGCTTCCCAGTGTCCCCGGCCCGACCGGCCCGAATTCGCCTTCATCGGCCGTTCCAACGTGGGCAAATCTTCCCTGATCAACCTGCTGACGGGAAGGTCGGGACTGGCGAAAGTTTCGGGCACGCCCGGCAAAACGCAGCTCATCAACCATTTTCTCATCGACGACAGCTGGTATCTGGTGGACTTGCCGGGCTACGGATACGCCCGCGTTTCCAAAGACCGGCGGGCCGGGTTCTCCAAGCTGATCCGGGACTACATCGCCGGACGGGAAAACCTCGTCTGCCTGTTCGTTCTGGTCGATTCCCGGCTGGAACCCCAGAAGGCGGACATCGAATTTCTGAACCTGCTGGGAAACAACCGGATTCCATTCGCGCTGGTCTTCACCAAAACCGACAAACTCTCCGACAACCAGACCGCCTCCAACGTCGCCCGCTACAAACGGTTCCTGTTGCAGAGCTGGCAGGAACTCCCTCCGATTTTCATCACTTCCTCCGAAAAAAAGAAGGGAAAAGAAGAGCTGCTGGAGTTCATAGAAAATTGTGTAAATACGTACGCGAGTCACACCGGGGAAGAATAATTTTACTACTTTTGTGCCCGGAAACCTAACCTGAAAACTATGGCGATTCACAAACTCAAATTCTTTGCGTGCCGCGAATCGCGCTATCTGGCGGAAAAGATCGCGCGGAGCTTCGGCACGGAACTGGGGGATTCCACGGTACTGGAATTCAGCGACGGAGAGTTCCAGCCCGCCTACAACGAAAGCATCCGGGGATGCACGGTGTTCATCATCCAGTCCACCTTTCCGCCTGCGGAAAACCTGATGGAACTTCTGCTGATGATCGACGCGGCGCACCGGGCTTCCGCCCATCGCGTGATCGCCGTCATTCCCTACTTCGGCTGGGCCCGGCAGGACCGGAAAGACCGTCCGCGCGTTTCCATCGGGGCCAAGCTGGTAGCCAACCTGCTGTGTGCGGCGGGAGTCGACCGGATCATGACCATGGACCTCCACGCCGACCAGATTCAGGGATTTTTCGACATCCCGGTGGATCACCTCTATGCCAGCGGTATTTTCGCGCCCTATATCCAAAGCCTCGGCATCGAAGACCTGGCCATCGCCGCTCCCGACATGGGAGGAGCGAAACGGGCGAATGCCTACGCCCACTACCTCAACACCCCGATGGTTATTTGTCACAAGCAACGGGAAAAAGCCAACGTGGTAGGCCAGATGACCGCCATCGGAGAGGTGGAAGGCAAGAACATCATCATTTTCGACGACATGATCGACACGGCGGGCACGATTACCAAAGCGGCCAACATGATGATGGAAAAGGGAGCCAAAAGCGTCCGGGCGGCCGTCACGCACCCGGTGCTGTCGGGCCCGGCTTACGAAAGGATCAACGACAGCGCTTTGTCGGAAGTGATCGTAACGGACACGATTCCGTTGAAAAAAGACAAGGATACCTCCAAATTTACGGTGCTGACGGTGGCCGATATTTTCGCAGACGTCATCGAACGGGTGCATAACTACAAGGAAATCAGTTCGCGGTTCATTTTCTGACCGGGGAGAGCCTGCGTGCCCTCTGCCGGCGCTCCGAAACAAAGGCGGAACAATATTTGGTAGTAAGAAAATTTATACTACTTTTGCACATCGAAAAGGTCAGGAGAGATGGGTGAGTGGCTGAAACCACCAGTTTGCTAAACTGACGTACGGAGTAATCTGTACCGGGGGTTCGAATCCCCCTCTCTCCGCAGAACGAACCGATGCGTAAAGCCGTCCTCGAAAGGGACGGTTTTCCTTTTCCCCCGGGATTCGAACGAAACAATGGCCGGGGTTCGAAACGAGTTCACGAGGAACCGAAGGTTCCGAGTAATCCCCCTCTCCGCAGAACGGGCTTGAAAAAGAGGAACGCATGTTCTTCTTTTTCGTTTCCGGCCCTCCGGGGGACGGACTTGTCCGGACAAAAGGAGCGGACGGGAACGAAAAGTGGCTCCCGGCCCCGGTTTCAAGGCTCCGTTTGCAGGGACGCCGCCGGCAGGCCGGGGGAAAACGGAGTTAGTTCCTCTTTCTCCGTAACTTGCATTGTAAATCAAGCATTTGCAATTAAAGTACCCCAAAAAGTACCCAGAATCTGATTCTGGGTACTTTTTTATTGAAGGGGAAGGCCCCGTCCCGGTTGCTTCCCCGTAGTGCTTCCTGCCATATCGTGGAAGCTGTATAAGCTATCAAGTGAAGGTAGGGATTATTTTCGGAAAAATAAAAACCGCCCTCCGAACAGCAGATGACAGGGGCGGGCTTTGCCAAATTGTTAGAAAAACAAATAAACACCGAAGCGGCATGGAGCCGATCTTCTGCTTCCCGGAATATTCTTGATTCGTTTTAACTCAAAACAAAAAAGGCTTCGGGATTTAGAAGTTCCCGAAGCCCTCGTTGCATCGGATCGGCAGGCTATCGTCCGCTCAACTCCTTATAAAGTTCCAGCCGCAGGCCGCAATGGTTCTCGATGATGAATGCCGCCTTCCGGACAAGATCCATGTGCGTTTCCAACTCCTGCGGCGCCATGTCGAAAGCGAGGCTGTAAGGCGTTTTCATCAAAGCGTATTTCAGCCGGGGAAGCGTGAAAACGTACTCCAGGTGGCTGTGATCGAATGCCAGCATCAATTTCGTCGAAAGCGTCCGCATCCGGTCGTGCATCAACACCGGATCGTGGCTGTCGAATTCCATGCCGTGATAGACGTAGTAAAGCGTGTGGTAGAAATAGACCATCGCCTGTGCCGAAAACTGTGCCGCCAGACGCATGTTGCGGCTTTCGGCGAACGCATCCTGCGCCTGCTCCAGCAGGTCGTTCCCGATCGTTCGGAACGTATCGAAATGGAATTTGGCATCCGCGTAGGCTCCGGCGAAGTCGATGGGATGTTTCGGACGCCGGAAACGACAGTGATCGCTGCAATACAATAGCTCTCCCTCCGCGTGGGCGAAATAAAGAAAAGGCGTCTGATTCGATTCCACGTATCTCAACGGCAGCAGGTAGAGGTTGATGTACGTGATTTTCCGACGCCCGTAAGGCAGTTTGTAGCGCAGGATGCGTTTGGCCTGTATCCAGTCGTATTCCGGGGTTTCGCGAACCGCCATAAGCAAATCGTAAGTCAGCGCGTCGCTGTGCGGAGTGCCTCCGACCAGCTTTCCGAAAAGCAGGATGTATTCCGGATCGAAATAACCGTCGGTCAGGATTCGGACGATCTGTGCCACCTCGGCAGGATCGTAGAACCGTTCCGCACGCGGTTCGGGCTGCGCTTGCGGCTCCGGGACGGACGGGCCGGCGGATTGCTCCCCTTTCGACGGTTCGGCGGACATGCCCGGATTCGGTATACAATACGGTTCCTGTTCCGGCGCGGACATCTCTCCGGCATACTCGGTTTCGGAAAATAAGGGTTGTGCAGGCTGTTCCTGCATCCTGTTTTGAATCGTTTCCATTTTTTGAGTGGTTAAAAATTCGACAAAATAAAGGCTGTCCTTATCGTGCGCAGGGCACGACAAAGCGCATAATGAATCGGTTAGCTGTCGCTTGCTAATCCGGCGGATGAGAACAGAAACGAATCAGAAGATGGCTCGGCGGAAACCGCCTGCGGTTGGCCTTTCGGCTGGTCTGCACCGGAGTGCGGACGATGGATTGTGTTCGCATAAATAAAAAAGAATGCGCAGCTGCGAACACAATCCATCCCTCTTGCGAGTTCAAAACCGGTGCCGTTCGCGGGATCGCTCCCCAACGGCCCTGCGCATACCTTTTTAGTATGGTTCCGATTTTGAAAACCATGGCAAGAAAGATTTAAATGAATTATGTTCGCAGGAGCAAAGATAAAGAATTATTTATATATCCATTCTCCTAATAAAAATAAAAACAAAACCCAAACAAAACATTATCTTGTTTGGGTATAAGTAGGAAAACATACCTGTTAAAAAAGTGTCTGGGGTATTGCATCCACTTTGGGAGGATAAAATGTACCAACAATTATAAAGGGATTATGTGCATTTTTTGCATGATTTGTTAACGTTGTTCCTAAAAAGAAATATAAATCACGTTTTTTAGCTAAATCATTAAAATATTTTTCTTTTACTTTTTGACACGCAAGAACCTCATCTCCATTAACTATGGGTAAATATTTCCAGTACAATACCCCTAACTCCCAGTCCTCGATCATTAATGTACGTATCTTTCCATCATCCGATGTAAATTTATAAGAAAATTTATAGGGTAATTTTTTAACTATTTTAAATAATCTTGCTGCAGAATCATCAAATAATTTAGCTTGCAATTTATTTGAGTTAATCGCATCTAATTTAGCCTTGTTCCATTCTCTTTCGCATGGCTCGTATATAAAATCTAAAATTTTTGTAGGTTTTAAAACAGCTAAAGAAGTATAATCAAATTTGCTTTTTGCCTTCTTTATCAACGCAGACATATCCGTAAATACATTTTTTAGGACAATCTGCTTCCTTTTGTGCCATCCATTTTCAGTATTAATAATCTCCCCTGTAATAAACGGTTTGTCTATGTCAACAGGTCGAAAACTCTCTGGCCTAAAATCCTTAATATTTTTTATTACATCTATTTCAATCCACTGCCATTTATGATATTGATTTTTGTAGTCCAATTTTCTAAAGGGTACTGGATAAATACGAATCCATGAACCATCCTCTCTAAACCCTGCTGTACATACTAATTCATCATAGGTTTGAGATAAGGTCGGATAAGTTTTTACAGCAATAAGGATTCGGGTTAGTGCCATAATAATTTTACAAATTCTTTAGAACGAATTCATTATTAGGAAGCGTCATTAAACGTTTAGCAACACGACTTCTATGGCATTGTAGAGGATTCTTCTCAAAACATGTCAGAGCAACTCTTCCTTTCTCCTGTATCTTGTGTAGGATTATAGAAAGATAGGCTTCACTTGTCCTCAAAGTTGTCTTTTCATATTTTGTGAATAGAATATCATAATCTTTTTGGGATACAAGATCTTGCCGTTCTTCAGAATCAATACCTAACTCAGGAATATGAATATATTCAATACCAACACCAACACAAGCCTGCTGAAGCTGACTTTTAGAAAATCCATATTTTTGACTAAACGCATTCTTCCTTACATCGCATAAGACTCGCACATCATTAATTATTAACCTATTGATATAAGATTCTAAAGACAAGCTTTCATAGCCTATGGTAAAGAGCATAGGTTCAACAAAAATGCGAATTTGAGCATTAATTTTTACTAATTCTTCTTTTGTTAGGATTTGTGATGCGATTGAACTTTTAATTGCATAAAATGGATAATTTATGTATGTATAACGAATAAGATCGTTTTGAGAAAGATTTCCAAATTCAATTTTTATGGAAGTAAGATATTGACGATCAAATAAGTCTAATCCAGCCGAATAATTACCCTTCTCTTTTAATTTAATGTAACGACCCTTTTCAGTATTAGTTATTTCGACATATCCATATTTACTGAGGGTTACGATATCTTGATTAGCTTGAAAAGAAAAACATCCATATTTGTAAGGAACAAAATCAAAAGCTTTTATTTCTTGTTTCCTCGTAAAAAGGAATAAAAGTTTTTGTAGGCTTTTGGCTGTCAATTGTCCGTCAAACGCCTCTAACAAGGCAAGCAATATTTTTCTACGATAATATAACATATAGCAAAGATAAGTAACTTCATTTATAAAACACCAAAAAATTTTTATGCGTTTTTTTAACCAGAAAATATACCTTATATCTTATTAACTCATTCTTAATGATTGTAGATTAAGAAAACAGCCCTTATTTACTATAGCTATCTATATTATAATATAGTACAAACTAATTATAACAAAAAACCGGCCGATGGCTGTAGTACTTTAACATTTTTTCCTATCTTTATCCCCGAAACAAACTAACGGTTCCGGGGACAGCGGATTGTCGGAACCCTGCTTCAGGTACCGGTCGAAAAAGGTTGCTTCAAGACTATGGATCGGCCGGGCCGTAAAAAGTCGCTCCCGCCCTAACATCAGGGACGGGAGCTTTGATTTTTCGGATAACGGACGGTTTGTTAACTTATCACACCTCTGCGGCGGGGGTGTCGGCCCCGGGCCTCGCTGTTCGGAAGGAGCGTCGAAACGAACTACATCATCTCCTTTTTGATGCCCCGGCGTATCAGCCACACATTCATCGGATAGGAAAACAGGAAACCGAATCCCATGGCGATCTGCATCAGGAACCAGAACGTCCACGAAGTGCGATCCATACCCATGCCCGGCCAAAAGACGAATATCGCCAGCGCCATCCAGCCGTACATACCTGCCTGCCAACAAGTCAGCGAGAGAAAATCCGCCTGAAAAGCCCGCTTCAACGCACGGGCCGGAGAAATCTTCTCCATGCTCCGAATGGCGGCATACTGAAAATAAACGCCGAAACAAAGCGCCAGCACGTAATCCAGCACCCAGCTTCCGGCCAGCAGGCTCCCTCCGACAGCCACCGGCACGAAATAGGCGAACCACTCTCCCATGACGTCGGCCAGTGTGCACCCGGCCCCGCAGTGGAGTGTGGATAATACGTTGGATTGCCACCGGGGGCGGCCCTGCATCGGCATGGAAGCCGGCATGGAAGCCGGCATGGACATCGTCGGAACACCGCCTGCGGTACGGGGCTTTTCGCCTTCACCGACCGGGCTGCGCGAAGCCGTGCCATCCGTCGGTCGGGGAGCGCGTCCGAAAGCGTAGTAAGCCCAAACGGCCAGCCAGCTCGCCCACAAGCCGGTCAGTATCCATACCGACCGCATGATTCTCATGGCCGGTTTGCGGCGATGCAGGTCTACGGCCAGAATCACGGCCGCAGCCACACCCGAAAGCACGAAAGAGGCGGCGATGCTCTCCCCGATCATCATATGGTTTATGTTTATCGCTGTCACCCGACGCGTGCAAGAGACATACCAAACGAACCGGAAACCGTCGGTGGCGCAGAAAGCAGGAGCATACCGCCCGGAAAAGCGACTGCCCCTCTCCTCGAAAAATGCGTTTCCTGTTTCGACGTGAACATTTCCCCGGCCCCTTTTCCGGAAAAAACCGCTCGCACAGCACGGTCTTCGTCCATCCGGAGGCATCTGTTTTCAAGCGGGTATTCCGTTTCCGCCCGGCAGACTTTCTCCGGCAGCCACCGGCACGAAACAGGCGGACGAATTTGGCATATAGATTTATAAAGATTATATTTGATACGAATAAACGCGGCATCCGCCGGCACCGGATATGCCACGATCGGAAACGAAACGACGGCCACACCAAACCGAACGCTAACCCTTCGTATCCCGCACGAACGGGAAACGGAAAGCGAACGAAAGTCCCCGCGTTTTCCGGAACCCGTTCCGGATGCCGGAGCGAAACGACGAACGACCGAAGACATGTACCTGAGCATACGCTATACGCTGACCGACCTGCGACATTTCACCGATGGTGAGCACGGCACGCTGGATGCTTTGTATGACCTGGCTTGCCATAAGGGAAACGGCTTCATGCGCTCCGCCGGAAGGCTGCGGCTGCCCGAAGGAACGGGCAAATTCTACGATGCCGCCCGTACGCTCAAGCTGAACGGATGGCTGACCTGCGTGAACCGCCTGAAAGAGCACCGCTTCGGAGTGGAACTCTCCAGCCGGCTGTTGTACATCGACGGGAAGTACGCGACGGCGGTCTACGAAACGGGGTTCCGTGTGTCCCTGCACGATCCCTGCAAAGACATCGGGCCGCTGATCCGGGAACTGCTTTCGCAGGAAGTAAGAATATCCAAAGCCTTCGTCGGCTCCGGAAACAGCCGTCGGGTCAGGGGGAATGCGGTTCCCCTGCCGAAGGATTTTTCCGGACGTGAGTTGCTGACCACCCTCGGAGAAGCGGGCGACGCGCTCGTCCGTCATTACCACAGCGCCACGACCAAAGCCGGCCGGGACGATACGGATGCCCTCTTCTACCCTCATATCCGCTGCGAACGCCCCTGTGTACTGCTGGTAAAAGACGAACGTGAAACAGGGATCGTGTGCGACGGAATCCCGCTGCCCGACGAAAAATTCGAGGCCGTGAAACGGCACGTAAAAGATCGGGAGGGACGATGGTATCCGATGTACGCGCTCTGCAACCCGGAGCAGGAAGAAGCGGGGTGGCGTCTTCGGGAGGAATTCGCCAAAGCGCTCTCCCTGCGCCTGACCCTCGACCGGGTGATGGACGAAATCGGCAAAGGACGTCTCCTCCCCGCTCCCCGAAGCCGCGAATCGGATCGGCTGCAGGAATTTCTGGTAAAAGGGTTGAAACGTTTTTCGGCGGACGATGCTTCGCTCCGCCCGGCCCTGAGAGAAACCGCGCAGGCGGCAGGAAGCGACTTTTATACCGATTTCGACGAAGGCATCCTCCGCAACAACGCTGAACAGGTGATCCGGATGCGACCGGACACCTTCCGGCGGGTCGCGGCCTACCTGAACCGAACGCGGCCCTATCGTCCGGCCCCCGGATTTGGTCGACAGCTGAAAGACCTGGTGGCGGCTATCGAAGGGCTCCGTGAACAATTGCAAACGAACCGGCAGGAGGAAGGAGAGGAAATCAAGGAGCTGCTGAAAGAACTTCGGGAGGCCGTGGAAGCACGCAACCGGGAAGCGGCCGACACCGTCCTGGACAAACTGAAACGCTACGGCGGCCCCGTGCTGGACGTGGTGGGAACAGCGGCGGCGGTAGTGTCTCTGTTCGTTTGAAGCGACGAAAAATCCGCTTCGAAAACACCGAACGCAGGGCAACCGGCGAAAGACCGGACAAGCCGCCGTTTCCGAAAGGAAACCCCAGCCGGCAAACCCGTTTGGTCGTAAAATTGCAGGAAAAAGCGGCGACCAAAATCAGGAACGATATGGACAATCTGTTCGATCTCACCGGTAAAACGGCCCTCGTGACGGGAGCTTCCAGCGGGCTGGGAGCCGATGCGGCGAGAGCCTATGCAAAATACGGAGCCGACGTGGCCCTGCTGGCACGCCGGAAAGACAAACTCGAAGCCCTTGCGGAAGAAATCCGGCGAACGGGCCGAAAAGCGTTTCCGGTCATGTGCGACGTATCCGACGAGGGAAGCGTCCGGGAAGCCGTAAACCGGGCGGCCTCCGAGTTCGGAGGTATCGACATCCTGCTCAACGATGCCGGAACGGCCGTCCCCGGAACGATGGAAACCCTTTCGGCGGAAGACTGGGACCGGGCGATGAACATCAACGTGCGGGGTATGTTCCTGATGTGCAAATACATCGTTCCCGGTATGCGCGCACGCAAATACGGCAAGATCGTCAACATCGCCTCCGTCAACGCCGTCATCGCGGACAAGGAACCCGCGCTGGCCCGCCACGTCTACAACACGTCCAAAGCTGCGGTGCGAGGCCTCACCATCGCGCTGGCGGCTTCGTACATGCTCGACAACATCACCGTCAATTCCATAGGGCCGGGACTGTTCGAAAGCGAAATGACCGAAAACACGCTGTTCGCCAACGCCGCCTTTCTGAAGACTTATAACGCCATCGCTCCGGCAGGGCGCCCCGGAGAAAGGGGCGAACTGAACGGGACGATCATCTACCTTTCCTCCGAAGCTTCGAGCTACGTCACGGGGCAGCATATTCTGGTGGACGGCGGAGTGAGCATCGTCTGACCGGGAACCGTCCATTCCGGCAAGAATTCCGGCATTTTGCACGGATTTCAATCTCGGCTCAACATGAGGCAAGGGGAAAGCACGTTAAAAACGGCGATCTCGTTTTCAAACCGAATCCATAAGAGTGGAAAAACAAAACAGGCCCGATCTCGTTTCTATTTGACCGGCATCTTCTCCAAGGCTTCTATCAAGTGATCCGCGAGCATCCTGGCATTGAGGGATTTCCCCTCCCGTTGGGTCTGCTCCACAGCAGTTTCGGCAGCCTGGCAGAGGCAATTCAGTAATTTTTCCACCTCGAAAACGGGCATCGCCTTGACCAGGGTGACCATAAACGTCAGGGTAAGAAGGATGTACGGAAACAGGACATGACCGGCGAGCAATTCCTTCGGATAATTTACATAATCCCAATGGGTTTCGTGGCCGATTCCGCAAAGCTGACGGGTAAACAATTCGTTGGCCCGCCGGTGGCACCGGTTGGAATCGCCGGGCTGGTAAAAAAGTTTGTCAATAGTTTTGGCGACGGCTACCCGATAAAGGTAATTGAATTTGTTATGCATAAAAGAAAAAAATTAGAGACGGATCACCCCGCTTAAAGTTCACCGAGTTCATTCAGGACCATGTTGGTCATGAAATCCCGCAACTCCGTTCGTGACGACTTACGGCAGTAAGAGTAATCCGATGGCAGCCGAACCCATCGCTCGAAATGTGACAAATTTTTCGTACAGGCTTCCAGATAAACCCTGCCATCTACCTGCTTATCGAATATGCCCCACAGAGAAGTCGTCGAATTGCACTGCGGATCGCTCTTGTGAAACAGGTAAACTTCTCCGACACGAAACGGATAATTGTTGTAAATCATTTCTCTTCTAACGAATTTAAATTTCAAGCAAAATTGCATTCGTCTGAAATAAAATACTATCGGAGCCGGAATAATCCCGACTTTTTTATTAGCGCCTATTGTAAAACACTTCTTGTAATTCCTTGTAAGACTTAAAAAATGACCGGCCTGCGAAAAACATCGGACTCATGAACCGGATAACGCGATCTTTAAAGGTTCCGATCATGACGAGAAAGAAAAACCATCCCTTCGCCTGCCGTTACCGCAGCGGACACACAGACCTGCTTTCTTTCAGAAACTTTCCTTTTCGGGAACGTTTTCAGGCAGTATATCTTCTTAGAAAGCGCGCCCTTGAAACGAACGCATCCGCTATCCTTATGGCCAGTTTTCCACGTAAAAAAATGAGAATGGGCGCATGCAGGAACCATACGCACTCTTCATGCCTCCAACATCCGAATGGATTTACCTGCGAAAGCGGTAAGCACAAGTTGCTCTAAGATACTTGTTGCCGATACGACGGTTCCGAGCACCGTCCTGCATATGTCTTTTTTACACTTGGCGTTCAGGGATACAAATTCTGAAAACATGCACGTTGCATACTTACGTGACCCAAGATACGAATTCACGCACTTTCCAAAGATAATTTTAAAAACAAAAAGGGTCTACTATATGAGTAGACCCTTTCATAAAGACCTGTAAACTATTGCCTTACAGCCGAGCCGCAAGCCGGACTCGAACCGGCGACCCCTTCATTACGAATGAAGTGCTCTACCGACTGAGCTATTGCGGCGACCCTTTTCGGTATTGCGAGTGCAAAGGTCGTAAAATAAATTGAATTTTCCATGTTTTCGCCGCATAAAAAATCGTTTTTTTTCGAATACGAATGGAGTTCCTGCTTTCGGACGACAAAAAAGCCGTTGAGTATCAAACCGAAAACCGTCTCCGGTCAAAAAAAATGGCATGAAACATGGAAAAAGTGAAAAACTAATTGTAAATTTGTCGCGCCGAAAGCGGTCAAAGGAGAAATGCCGGAGTGGCCGAACGGGACGGTTTCGAAAACCGTTGTACCTCTTTTGGTACCGGGGGTTCGAATCCCTCTTTCTCCGCAAACGGGCTTGAAAAAAGAGGAATGCTACGTTCCTCTTTTTCGTTTCCGGCCCTCCGGGGGACGGACTTGTCCGGACAAAAGGAGCGGACGGGAACGAAAGGCGGCCTCCGGCCTCGGTTTCAAAGCTCCGTTTGCAGGGACGCCGCCGGCAGGCCGGGGGAAAAACGAAGTTAATCCCCCTCTTTCTCCGCAAAACGAACCGATGCGAAAAGCCGTCCTCAAAAAGGGACGGCTTTGCTTTTCCTTAGGATTCGAACGAAGCAGGGGACGGGGTTCGAAACGAGTTCATGAGGAACCGAAGGTTCCGAGTAATCCCTTTCTCCGCAAACGGGCTTGAAAAAAGAGGAACGCTACGTTCCTCTTTTTCGTTTCCGGCTCTCCGAAGGACGGACTTGTCCGGACAAAAGGAGCGGACGGGAACGAAAGGCGGCCTCCGGCCTCGGTTTCAAAGCTCCGTTTGCAGGGACGCCGCCGGCAGGCCGAGGGAAAACGAAGTTATCCCTCTCTTCCCCCAGCCCCCCTATAAATAAACGCTTTAAAAGACAAGTGCCCCAAAAAGTACCCGCAACCAATTACGGATATTTTTTCAGGGAGGGAAAAAACCTTTGCAGGCGTTTTCTTATGACGCCCCCGCTGCCACGATAAAGAACGGCTAAAGAGGAAGTACGCATCGCCCCGATAAGGCGAAGCGAATACGCTCATCGGACGCGCTCGGCATATAAGTCGAAATCGACCTGCCACATGCCGTCTTCTTTTACGGTAACATCCTGCCAATGAAAACAATTGTCCTCGATTTCGACAAAAACCCATTTCCTTCTTTCATCCTCCACGTTTGTAAGCACGATCCGATCGCCCTGCTTTCTGGCCTCAAGCCGCATGATTTTGCCTGTATAGCCATATGCAACATCCCAGGCGTGTGTATCCGGGTTGTAGACACGAAGCGTCGTTCCGTATTCGAATCCGGGCAGGACGATAACATCCTGTATCGCCATTCCCTCAAGAATCCACGAAAAGTGCCACTCGCCTTTTATCACGCAGGAATTACGGTTGTCGACATAGTCTATCTTCCAACTGCCGATCAATTTTCCAAAATAATCGAACTCTTCGGGCAATGCTTCATGTTTCCCTTCACTTGTCAGTGCTTCAAAGAAATGCTTCATACGTTAATCCTCCCCTGCTGTAAATCGTTTTCCGTTCGCCTCATCCCTCAGAGGCCCGCTCCACCCTTTATCTTTTTCATGACCGTTATGTTTCGGGAATCGGAGCCATTCAAGCCCCTCTTTCCCGTATTCATCTTTTCCCCATCCCTATCAGCATCCTTGCCCCTGAAGGGAACCGACACTTTTATCGTCGTGTATCCGGCTTCCGGTCTGCCCGGCGGCGTCCCCGTTTTCCGGACGAACCGGTGGATAATGTAGCGATATTCATACATATATCCAAACAAATGCGTACTTATCCGAACACGCTTCGAATATAACACATGGAATATCATCGGCTTACTTTACCGTGTCCGGTCGGCAAGCGGCCCGGACACGGCGCAACAGCTCGCTTCCTCAGCCTGTTTTTTACTCCGTCGGGACGGAAACCGCAGCGAAAAAAATAAAATATCGGGGGATCGCCTCCGGGCATTCGTTTTTTCCCGGCGGGTATTTCCCTTTCGGACAGCTCCGTACGGGCAGCAGCCGGAATTTCCGGAAAGACGCCGGCTACCGGTCGCCGGATTATTCGCACGGGAAATGACGGAAATAAAAAATAATCATTATCTTTGCCGTGTAAACAACGCTAGTTCATTCTGATCTTTGTCTTCTTTGCATTTCCGGACTGATTCCGTCCGGTTTTACCATCGTTGAAATCGACCTTTATAAGCTTTCTTTGTTTCGGCAACCGACTGCCCGAGTAAGTTCCCGGCAGGGACTGAAGACGGCTCCGGTCAAATTTCAACGGTGTTATGGAAATGAAATCTTTTTTTATCGGCAGGTACGAAGTCAAACTTCCCATCATACAGGGCGGCATGGGAGTAGGCGTCTCTCTGAGCGGACTGGCTTCCGCCGTCGCCAACGAAGGCGGTCTCGGGGTTATTTCGGTCGCGGGACTCGGATTGCTTTATCCCGAATCCGACGGGGATTATTTCGCCAAATGCGTTTACGGGCTGAAGCAGGAGCTTCGAAAAGTCCGGGAAAAGACCCGCGGGATAATCGGCGTCAATATCATGGTAGCGCTTACCAACTTCGCCGACATGGTGCGGACTTCCATCGCCGAGAAAGCGGATATCATTTTTTCCGGAGCCGGACTGCCGCTCGATCTGCCGGCCTATTTGCAGGGGGACAGCCGAACGATGCTGGTACCCATCGTGTCCTCCGCACGGGCAGCGAAGATCCTCTGCGAAAAATGGTCGGCCAGCTACGACTATCTCCCCGATGCCGTCGTGGTCGAAGGCCCGAAAGCCGGAGGACACCTGGGTTTCAAAAAAGATCAGATCGAAGACGAACGGTATTCCCTGGAACACCTCGTTCCGGAAGTGGCGGCAGTGACCCGGAGTTACGCCGGTCGGAAGAATATTCCGGTTATCGCTGCGGGAGGAATAACCACCGGTGAAGACATTGCGCGATTCATGAAGCTGGGAGCATCGGCGGCGCAACTGGGTTCCCTGTTCGTGCCGACCACGGAATGCGACGCTTCGCCCGAATTCAAAAACGTATACATCAACAGCGGCCGGGAGGACATCCGCATCATCCAGAGTCCGGTAGGAATGCCCGGACGCGCCTTCGACGGAACATTTATCCGGAAAGTAGCGGAAGGAAAGGAAAAACCGCGCGGATGCCCGCACCATTGCATCAGGACTTGCGATTACACCCGGAGCCCTTATTGCATCCTCAAAGCGCTCTATCATGCAGCCAAAGGCAACATGCAGGAAGGGTATGCCTTTGCCGGCGCCAACGCCTATCTCGCCGACAGAATCCGGAGCGTCAAGGAAGTGATCGATCGATTGAAAGCGGAATTTTCGACAGCCATGTCCGCAAGCGACCCGGCTATCGTACCATTAAAAACGCCTGCGGATGCAGGCCCGAATTTATGATGACATTTGACGAACTGAACATTGCGGAGCCTATACTGAAGGCCGTCCGCGAAAAAGGATACGAACGCCCGACACCCATTCAGGAGCAGGCCATTCCGGTCGTCCTTCATGGAAAGGACATCTTCGGAATCGCTCGGACGGGAACGGGTAAAACGGCGGCCTTCGCCATTCCGATTCTGCAGGAACTGCTGACGAATCCGTCGCCGGAAGGCGAACGAATCCAGGCAGACGCTCCCCGGCCGGGACGCCAGGAACGGCGGGGAAGATCGCATGGAAAAAGGGAATATCGCCCGATTCGGGCACTGATCCTCACCCCCACCCGGGAGCTGGCCCTGCAGATCAGCGACTGCTTTACGGATTATGCAAAGTACACCAGACTGAGGCATACGGCCATATTCGGAGGTGTTAAACAAGGCCCGCAGACGGACAGGCTGCATCAGGGAGTGGACATTCTCGTCGCCACGCCGGGTCGGTTGCTCGACCTGATCGCGCAGGGGGAGGTGAAACTGGGCGACCTGACGCATTTCGTGCTGGACGAGGCGGACAGGATGCTCGACATGGGGTTCATCGCCGACATCCGGCGGCTGCTGCCCGTACTTCCCGCCAGACGGCAAACGCTTTTCTTCTCGGCGACGATGCCGAGCGACATCGTGGCCCTGTCGCGCTCCATGCTGCGCGATCCGGTACGGGTGGAAGTGACGCCGGTTTCCTCGACCGTCGATACGATCGACCAGCGCGTCTACCTCGTCGAAAAACCGGAGAAAAAGGGGTTGCTGGTTTCGGTGCTGAAAAAGGAGACGGACAAGTCGATCCTGGTCTTTTCCCGCACCAAACACGGCGTGGACAACATCGCCCGTATCCTGAAAAAGGCGGGCATCCTGAGCGGGGCGATCCACGGCGATAAATCGCAGGGCCAGCGACAAAGGGCGTTGGGAGATTTCAAATCGGGGAAAGTCAAGGTCATGGTGGCCACCGACATCGCCGCGCGGGGAATCGACATCGACGGACTGAACATCGTCATCAACTACGACATGCCGGACGTGGCCGAAACCTACGTGCACCGCATCGGGCGCACCGGCCGCGCAGGTCATGAGGGAACGGCCCTTACGTTCTGTTCGCGGGAAGAACATCCCAGGGTGAAGGACATTCAGAAACTTACGGGCAAAAAACTGGAAACGGTAGCGTATACGGCTTAATATTTATCACAAACCTTAAAAAACATTTTTAATGGCAGGATCACCATCCTTCGGAAAGAGAGAAAACGAAAAGAAAAAGCAGGCCAAGCGCCTCGAAAAGCAGAAACGCAAAGAAGAACGCCAGGCCGGAGGCCCCAGCTCGTTCGACGATATGATCGTCTATGTGGATGAGCACGGCCAGTTCACCGACACCCCGCCGGAAGAACGCAAAAAGAGCGAGGTCAAGCTCGAAAGCATCCTGACCGCCGTTCCCAAGCAGGAGGAAATCGAACCGGAACCGCTCAAAGGCCGGGTGGAATATTTCAATGAAAGCAAAGGCTACGGCTTCATCAAAGACGTCGCATCCGGCGAGAAATTTTTCTTTCACATTTCATCCGCCCCGGCCGACATTTCGGAAGGCGACAGCGTCGTTTTCGAGACGGAAAGGAGCGCGCGCGGCATGAATGCGATCAACATAATCCGCACGAAATAACCTTATTTTTCATTCATAAAAACAAAAAAGATGAACATTTACGTTTCAAATCTGAACTACGCTACGAAAAACGACAGTTTGGAGAATTTATTCGCAGCTTACGGCGAAGTGTCTTCCGCCCAGATCATCACGGATCGCGACACGGGGCGTTCGCGCGGATTCGGATTCGTGGAAATGCCCGACGAAGCGGAAGGCCAGCAGGCCATCGATGCGTTGAACGATACGGAATTCGAAGGCAAGGTACTGGTGGTGAACGTCGCCCGTCCGAAAGCCGACAGAAGCGATAATTTCCGTCGCGGCGGATACGGCAGACGATAGCCCTCCGGCAACCGGAAACGGAAACCGCCCCCCGGAAATCCTCATCGGATTTCCAGGGGGCGGCTCGTTTACCGACCTTTCCGTCGTTTTACGGATCGGCCGTTATGCGGCCGGAGCCGTTTCCGTCACAGGCCCTTCCGCGCGGCGTTCCGGATTCGCCGAACCTCCTCCGGTTCGTTTCCGGTCTTTTCCCCGCTTTCAATCCTTCGGGCCCTCAATACCGCCCGAAGCGGTTCAGGCACTGATGGTATCCACGTTGTTGCCCAGGTTGCGGTAGTCGATCTTCTGGGTCGGGTCGGTACCGTTGAGGTATTCCTCCACGTTCGTATATCCGTCCCCATCGGTGTCCAGCGCCCCGTCCGCCGGGTTCTTGGGATCGAGGCCGTACTTGGCTTCCCACTCGTCCGGCATCCCGTCGCCGTCGCTGTCCGCCGGCACGTCCTTCGGATCGTAGGTCAGGACGGGATAGCCTCCCACCTCGGCTACGTCCCGGATAATCCCCGTCGGGGTCGTCGTTTTCCCGGTGCGCACCATTTCCACGACGCGCGCATCCACGGCATCGCGCCTGGGCAGCGTAGCGCCGACTTTCGCCAGCACCGATTCGTAAGCGCTTTCGGCCGTTTCATGCGGTGCGACCGGCCAGCCCTGGAACGGCGTATTCACCCGGGCGAGTTCCACGGGGCCGCGCATCCCGGCCCAGTTGTCGCGGGTGACCTTTTCGTTGCCGTCCATCACGTTGCCGGCGACATACCACTTGCCGGGACGGTTCGCCTCCTTGGGATACCAGTCGCCCGCGGCCCACGCGCTGCCGGGGGAATACATGCTGCGCGACTCGATCCGCGCGAAGACTCCGCGCATGTTTTCATTGGTGGCCGGGCCGGGCTTGTAGTAATTGTTGATAACGTTGACCATCGAAGTTTCGTCGCCGCCGTCCATCGTGCGGTGCCGCCAGTTGAACACCACGTTGTTCCGGTAGTCGAACGGCCCCGACATGCCGATGGACGGATTCCGGGCCGTGTTGCACGCAAAAAGGTTGTGATGGAACGTAGAAGGATTTCCGCCCCACGTGCCCCCGAAGGCATGGCCGCGGGCATCCAGCGCTTCGCTGGAAATCGTCCACTGAATGGTGACGTTCTCGGCCGGATCCTTGATCTGCGTACGCCCGTCGAGCGAGGGCCGCATGTGGCGGTAAAGCGAAATGTTTTCGTCCATGCCCCAGCTGGTCGAGCAGTGGTCGACGATGATGTGGTGGGACGGGTTGCCTCCGATGTTGTCGTCTCCCTGACCGCCCACGGGAACGCCGCGCCGCACCCGCAGGTGGCGGAGGATGACGTTGTGGGTGTTGATGTTGAGCGTCCCCGCCACGCAGATGCCGTCGCCGGGTGCCGTCTGGCCCGCGACGGTGATGTCGGGATGATCGATGTTGAGGTCGCCGTCGACCTTGATGGTGCCCGCTACGCGGAACACGACGATGCGGGGTCCTTCCGCCTCGAGCGCGGCGCGCAGGCTACCCGGGCCGCTGTCGTTGAGGTTGGTGACGGCGATGACCCGGCCGCCGCGGCCGCCCGTGGTGAACATGCCGGCTCCCCATGCGCCGGGAAACGCCGGAACGACCCCTTCGGGGAGGCGGGGCGGATGCGGGGGAATCTGGCCGCGTTCGGGCCGGTTATCGCCGTTCTGCGCCAGGGCGTTCTCCCCGCCGCACAGCAAAGCGCACAACATCAGTCCTGTACCGATGATTCGATGGATGACATTCATAGGGCTTGTCGATTAAAAGATGAAAGAAAATGTTGAATGAAAATATTGCACGTAAATATAGAAAAAATCACTCCAAGCCGCAACATTTCGATCCGTAAAATTTCGAAAGCGAAAAAAAAGCGTCGTTCCCTACTCCGCTTCCATGCCCGGCTCCGGGGTCTTCTTCCCTTCCAAAGGCTGTTCAGGCCCGTTTCCCGGACTGTCGAGGCTCCGAAAACAAAAAAATTATTTTTTATGAATTGTTGTACGCCGGAACGGAAGCACGCGGGGCGGACTTTCCGCAAAATGTATTTTCGCCGCGTCTTTCCGAATGCAGGGACAGCCTCTTGCAGCCCCGGCCCGGAACCGACAGTTGCAGGAACGGACGACGGAAACTACCACATTCAGGCGTCCGCCTTTTTCCCGGCTCCGTAGCTTTCGAGCCGCTCCCGGCAAACCTTTTCCACGATGTCGCGCAGCCGTTCGATCCGCGGAACCAGCGCGTCGATGTCTTCCTGCGTCACGACGAAATCCTTGTTGTAGCGAGCCTGAATGTAAGCGGCTTCCAGCAGTCCGAAAAGCCGTTCTTCTTCCGGGGTGTCGCGGGGAAAGACGACGCACACTTCCAGCGTATGCATCTTGCAGCATCCGATCAGTTCCTCCAGCTTGTGATCCTTGTAACTGTACAGGGTGTACACGAGCGTGACCACGCGGAGCAGGTTTTCCGCAGCCTGATGCAGGTTGAACGAAGCCATTTTATAGTTCCGGCGGTTGTAGGAATCGGCCGCCAAATGCAGAAATTCGTTTGCATCGGAAAATTTGGCATCGAAGTATTCCTGCGCATATTTCCGGATTTCCTCCATTTTGAGGTTCCGGCGCCGGGCCAGCTTATACCGGCCCGAATTCCAGAGCATCACCCCTTCCCGCTTGATGTCCGTATAAAAATACTGCCCCCGGCCCAACTGCCGGTTGAGTTCCCGGATTCCCACATTGATAAATTCCGGATTGGTGTGGAACCGCCAGTTCTTGTTTTGGAAAAACCGTTTTTTAACCCGGTGGTACAACCAGTTCTCATGGACACCCAGCCCGTTTTCCGTAACGATCAGGATGTCGTAGTCGCTCATGAAATAGGTCGGGATGCCGTATTCGATCCGCTGATCGTAATCCACGTAGGTGCCGCGGGCATAGCTTCCGTACAGGATGATCATTTCACAGGTGCGGATCTCTTCGCGGATGATTTCGACCAACTGACGCAGGTCGCGCCGTTTTTCTTCCGGCAGGTGGGTCAACGTTTTCTTCATGGGCGATCGGGAAGTTTTCACAAAAATAGCAAGAATTTCCGGCTTTGAAAGGGGAAGCACCTTTTCCGGTGCGGAGCGGGCCGACAGGAGTTCGGCGACGATACCTCTTCCCTGTCCCGAAGGGCAACCGACGTAGTTCCGTAGCCGGGGTTCCCGGCACGGTTCCGGCAAGAAGCGGCGGAATCGGCCCAGGCACGAACCGGAGCAGTCGGGAAGAACAAAGGCGGTCTTCTCCAAAACTTCGCCGGCCTGCGGAGCGGTTCCGGATTTCAGCCGAACAGGTGCCGCAAAGCGTCCAGCGGATGATACCACAGCATCCGGGGGCCTGCGTAGCGCATGACCCGGCGCATCCGTTCCCGCATCCGGGGACGGTAACAGTGAACGGGACATCGGCGGCAGGAGGTTTTCCTTTCCCCGAACGGACAGCAGTCGAGCCGCGCACGGGCATACTCCAGCAGTCGACGGCATTCCGGACACAACGCCGCATTCCCCTCTCCCTTCCGGCAATAAAGGCGGATCATCCGTTCCACCGTCCGCTTTTCACGAGCGATCCGGGAACCCGGACGCACATTTCCGTCCGTCTTTCCCACCGCCTGCCCAAAGGCCGGAAGCGTTTCTTTTTCCGACTGCCGGGTTTCGTGCGCACCGGTCGTTTTCGTCCCGTCGTTTTCAATATCTTCGTTCGCACCGACGTTTCGGGTTCCTTCATCCGGCCTGCACGTCTCCCGGCCTTTCGCCGGATTTTCGTCGTATGCTTTCGTCTTTCCGTCCATCCCGAACCGTTTTTTCACTTCCCGCAACCGCCCGCCGGTCACAGTATCCGCAGAGCGATGGCCGCACACGCCTCCGCATCGGCCAGTGCATGGTGATGCCGTTCCAGGTCGTAGCCCACCCGTGCCGCCACTGTCGGCAGCCGGTGATCGGGCAGCGACCGCCCGAACATCCGCCGCGAAGCCCGGCAGGTACAGTAAAACCGGTAGCCGGGGTAGTCCATTTCGTAGAGCGCATACACCGCCCGCAGACACCCTTCGTCGAACGGACTGTTGTGCGCCACCAGCGGCAGCCCTTCGATCCGCGGGGCGATTTCCGTCCACACTTCCGGAAACGGGGGAGCGTCCGCCGTGTCCTCCTGCGTCATGCCGTGGATGCGGGTGGTGAAGCGGCTGTAGAAGTTGGGACGGGGACGGATCAGGCGGTGGATCCGTTCCACGATTTCCCCCTGCCGCACGATCACGATCCCCACGCTGCACACGCTCGTACGTCTGCCGTTCGCCGTCTCGAAGTCTATGGCCGCAAAATCTTTCATCGCTGCAAAGATAACGGACGAACCGGTGAAAAAATATCCGGTTCATCCGAATATTCCCCAAAAGAACGCCCTCCGCGCAAGCGGCGGCATACACCCCTTCCAGCGTCCTCCCGCTTCCCTGCCGGAAAGAAAGGCTAACGCACGGAAAACCCGGCGGGGAAATGATTTATCGACAAATAACTGTTGATTCATGTCGGCACATCTTATCCGCATTCCGGGCCGAAAAGGCCGAGCAACATTTATACTTCTATAAAAAACAAAAAATAACGCTTCCGTCTCTATTATGATAAATAATGTACTATATTTGCAGATGAAAACTTAGGGAAATCCGACACTAAATCATACGACATGAACAAAGTCCTTTTCTTCCTGACCGCCGCGGCACTGCTGGTTTCCTGCACCAAGGAAGACGCCGGCGTCCCCGGAGGAAACGGCGACGGAAACACGCCGCCTTTCGATTTCTCGACCATTGAAAACCCGGTGCTGAACGTGGCTTACGACGTTCCGGAAGGGTATCAGGTCTATTTTGAAGTATATGCCGAAAATCCGCTGAAAACGGATGACAAAGGTTTCGTCTCGCTCCGGGACGACGTGAAACCCCTGAGCAAAGGGTTCACCGACGCTTCGGGGAAATACGGCGAAAGCATCGTTTTGCCCTCGTGGGTGGAAGACGTGTACGTTTACTCGCCCTACATCGGGGTTCCTCAGCTTCTGACCGGGAAAGTGACCGGCGGTGCGGTGACGGTGACCGAGCCGGAAGAGGAAACCGGGGAGCAGGGCGTTTCCCGCTTTGCCAAAGCCCCCGCCTGCTCCATTCCGGGAGCCGTTCTGCTGGGCGGATGGGACAAGCTGGGACGTCCCGACTATATCGCCGGGGATGAAGAGATGAAGTACACCGGCAAACACATCAGCCGGCTCAACCGGGTTTTCAACGAAGGAAAACCGGTATCGAAAATCTACTTCAGCGCGTCGGACATCCACGTGACGGAACCGGCCAACGTCACACTCTGTTTCGTGGCCGAAAAAGCGGCGGCGCAAAATGTGCTCGGATACTACTGCTATCCCACCGGACGGAAACCGGCTTCGCCAGCCGACATCGCCGCCCCCGTGATCGTTTTTCCGCGTATCAAGACCAACGCCCTGAAACGCGGCCAAGCGGTCAGGCTGAAATACTTCGATGAAAACGGGGTCGACCGGGGCTACGATTTCCCGGCGGGCGTCTCCATCGGCTGGGTGCTTTACCACAACGGATGGAATCCCAAAACAGGGGGAATCTGGACCGGCGAAGCCGCTTTCTACGGCGATCCCGACCTGAATACGGCGGAACCTGCCGAGGAAAAGAACCACGTGGCCCTGTTCAAGCTGGACGACATGATTTTCCTCGGTTTCGAGGACTGGTATAATGCGTGGGGGGACGGCGACTGCAACGACGTGATTTTCCAGGTGAAGGCCAATCCGCTGAGAGCCATCGACACGGACATTCCGGAAGTGCCGGACACGGATCCCGATCCCGCGGACGAAGCCTATTTCATCGACTACGAAGGCACGCTGGCGTTCGAGGACAACTGGCCCAGCTACGGCGACTACGACATGAACGACGTGGTGGTGCACTACAAGGCGACCACTTACTATACCCGCAACAACGAAGCCGTCCGGACCGAAGACGTTTTCAGGCTGCTTTGGACGGGCGCGGTTTACCGCAACGGATTCGGGTATGAAACTTCGTGCAGCCGCTCCGATGTGGAAATGACGGGGGACGGCACGCTGGAAGCCTCCGGCAGCAAGGCGGTCGTCCTGCTGTTCGACGACGCGCTGACGGCTACGGCGGACAACACGGTGCAACCGGAATACCGGGTCGGCCTGAAATTCCGGAACCCCATTCCGTGGAAAAACTACGTTCCGGCTCCCTACAATCCGTTCGTGCTCAGCCGGAGCGAGCGGAACCATGAAATACACCTGCCCTATTACGCTCCCACGGAAAAAATGAACACCGCCCTGCTGGGAACGGAAAAAGACCAATCCGACGCCGGTAAAGGGATATACTATGTCTCGGACAAGGCCTATCCCTTCGCAATCCATATCACGGGCGACGCCCCATACGTCATCCCGACGGAAATGACCAGCATCGACAAGTTCTATCCCGGCTTCCTGCCGTGGGTGAATTCGGGCGGAACAAAAAATAAGGACTGGTACATGCATCCGGTCGCCCAAGATTGAGGCGGGACGCCTATCGCCACCGGGTAAAAAAGACGCAAAAGGAGGACGGGCTTTCGGAGAGGCCCGTTCTTTTTTGTGCAGGAACCTTCCCCGTCCCGAAGCGGGACAACGGAAAAAACGCGGCCCGCGGACGAAAGACGATCTGCCGGAAACGGATAATGCGGACTTTTCGGTTATCTTTGCCGTTGCAAGTTGTTGCCATGAATCCGCACGAACGGAACATTGCGCAAACGAAAAAACGGAAAACCGCCGCCCGTACGGGGAGTTTTTCCTCCGGGAAATACCTTGGCAGACAAATTGCGGTTCTTCTGCGGCCGCTCCGCCGAACTTACCGAACACCGCACATGCCGACCGCAACCATGAAAACGACCGTTTCGCTCCTGATACTCGCCCTGCTCGCAGGCTCCTGCGCCCGAAGGACGGAAAAAAAGACCGGCGACCGTTCCGAATCGCCGACGGAAACGATTTCCGAAACCGGTACGAGGACGCCGCAGGCGGAAACCGATCCGCAGCCGACCTGCCCCGAACGTAAAACCCCGGCGGACATCCGGATCATCCGGGATCTGCTTTACGACCGGCACACGCTGGAAGACACCTATCCCTACAGGGACACCAGCCGCCGGTTCCAATGGGAAAAAATCCGCGAACGGCTCTTTTTCCTCGATTCGATCCAGACGGAACCCGCCCGCTGGGCCGTGCTTCAAAATTACAAGAACCGGAACGGGGAAGCTCCCGTCGTGCGCCGCTTCCGCCGCAACGCGTACAACCGGGTCTCCGACTCGCTGGGCGTGGAAAGGTACCAGTCCGTGCCGCTCTACCTGCCGGAGGACACCCTGACGGCCGAACGTTACGGAAGGGACGGCTGGCCCGTGAAGCAACTGGGCCGGGAGGGAGGATTCGTCCGGGTGGCAACGGTCGCCTTTCCGGGCGAATGGCTGGTTCCGGAGCGGTACGTCCATCCCCTGTCCGATACGGTGTTTTTCGGCAAAGCCGTGATGATCGACCGGACGAACCAAAACATCGCCACGCTCGAAAAGGCGGACACGGCATGGATCGTCCGGAGCATGAACCCCGCGACCACGGGCGTACACAACCCGCCCTACGCGCACGAAACGCCGGAAGGGCTGTTCCTCATCCAGGAAAAGAAAGTCAAAATGATCTACCACCGCGACGGCTCGACCGAAATCGGAGGGTTCGCCCCCTATGCCAGCCGTTTCACCAACGGCGGCTACATCCACGGGGTGCCGGTCAACGCTCCCCGCACCGGTATGATCGAGTTCAGCCCGACCCTCGGCACCGTTCCCCGCTCCCACATGTGCGTGCGCAACGCCACCTCGCATGCCAAATTCGTCTATAATTGGGCCCCGGCGGAAGCCTCCGTGGTCTTCGTTTACGATTAAAAGCGTATCTTTGCATATCGTTTGCAACACGTTATGCCGAAACTGATCGCCTCCATCCTCCTGTTCCTGTTGTCCACCGGACGTATTTCCCCCGAACGATCCGGAAAGGTCGTCCCGTCCGTCCCCGGCTGCCGGGAATGGTATGCGGAAATGAACCTGGAACGGTGGGTGGACTATGCGGCCTTCGAACAGGCCTGCGAAGGCTACCGGAAAATCCCCGGAAAAAGGAAAGAAATCCTGACCCTCATCGATTACACGAAACCCTCCACCGAGGAACGCCTCGTCGTGCTGGACATGAAAAGGAAAAAGCTGCTGTTCTCCTCCTGCGTTTCCCACGGGCGGAACAGCGGCGGCAACTACGCCGTCTCCTTCTCCAACGAAAACGGCTCCCACAAAAGCTCCCTGGGCTTTTTCCTGACCGAAAACACCTACCGGGGCAAGAACGGCTATTCCCTCGTGCTGGAAGGGCTGGAAAAAGGAATCAACGACCGGGCGCGGGAACGGGCGATCGTCATCCACGGCGCGCCCTATTCCGATCCGGCGGTCATCGCCGGGGGCGGGCGGTTGGGACGCAGCCTGGGATGCCCGGCCCTGCCTCCGAAGCTGGCCGCTCCCATCATCGACGCCATCCGGGGAGGAAGCCTGCTCTACATCTACGGTAACGACCGGGATTATCCGCACCGCAGCCCCGTCCTTTCGGGCAACGCGGTCTGAAACGCCGCCCGCAGGCTGCGGCCCGTGTCCTGCGGGATGTACCATAAAACCCTCTCCATCTGCAAGCCGGTCAACGGTTTTCCCTGCCAACGCCTTCACTTGCCCCGTTTCCCTGCCGTCCCTTTTTACCGGAGGATCCGACCAAAGCGGTATAAGCCGGGTATTTTTTCTTTACATTTGCATCATCCGTTGCGCCCAACCGCGACCGGGAGAAAGAAAATTATTCAACCTAAACCCATACGTATGAAAAAGATTGTACTCGCCGCGATCCTGTGTCTGGCCGCCGGAACGCTTTCCGCCCAGTCGCCCGTTCAGAACGCGATCCTGGAACACCTGCGCGCGGAAGGCTACGTTCCGTCCATCGACCAGGACGACGACATCGCTTTCAAGATCGAGGGGAAACAGTACTACATTTCCGTGGAGCCGGAAACCGATCCCGACCTTTACTACATTTCATTCAGCCGCTACCTCTATTCCGACGATGTGACCACGGGCCGGGCGACCTCCTCCTGCAACGCGGTGAACCGGGGCTATAAACTGGTCAAATGCTCGTGGAAGAAAAGCGACGAAGACGACAAGATCAATTACACGGTCTCGGTTTCGTGTTTCGTCAAGGATGCCGGCCAGTACCTGCAACTGCACGACCGATTGAAAAACTGCCTGCAACACGGAGTGGAAAAACTCGTGGAAACGCTGTACGATTAGTTCAAATCCCAAAATTCACCAGACATGGCCGACCGACCGATGCCCGAGAATCCGGCCCCGCTTCTGTTCAACAAACCGCTGGGGATCACGGAAGAGGACGTACTGTACGAAAACGAGCTTCCTCGCCTGGCGGAATGGAAGGATAGCCTGAACGAACAGATCCGGAAGATCAAAGTCCGCCTGCTGGAGCTGGAAGACGCGCGCAGCCGCGACCCGGAAAACGGACGCGTCCCTTACATCCGGGCGTGCACGGCCAAACGACGCATGGTGGAACTGACCGCCCGCATCGACTCCCGGATCAGGGTGTTGCGGGAAAACGAAAAGAAACAGGTGCTCCTGATGCGGAAATTCATGAAGGTCGCAAAGACCCGCCTCAGCCGCGAAACGTACGCGGACATCCTGCAGGAAGCCAAAATGTTGTCCGGCATTTTCGAAGACCCGGAATAACGGCGCGTCGCTTTCAGCCGTCTTACGCAAATCGTCCCTGTCCCTTTACCGGAACAGGGACGAATCGTTTGGATGCGGCCTCAGCACCTACCGTGTCAGCAGCCACCAGATGTAAGCGCCGTAAAGCAGCAGAAACACGATCCCTTCCGTCCGGTCGACCTCCTTCCGTTTGAACGTGAAAGCGGTGATGAACAGCAGCAGGGAAGCCGCCAGCAGCATCAGCATGTCTTCCAGCCGGATACCGCCCAGCGTCAGGGGTGATACCGTGGCGCTGGCCCCCAGTACCAGAAAGATGTTGGTCACGTTCGATCCCACGACGTTTCCGAGCGCCAGACCGGTTTTTCCCCGGATCGCCGCCGCCACGGAAGCGGCCAGCTCCGGCAGGGAGGTGCCGCCCGCCACCAGCGTGACGGCGATGACCGATTCGCTGAGTCCCCAGCGGCGGGCCAAACGGGTCGCGCTGTCCAGAAAGAGTTCGCCCCCGCCGACCAGCGCCGCCAGTCCTCCGACCACCAGCAGGAGAGAAAACCACAACTTCTGCTGCCGGTGCGTGTCTTCGGAAACGACAGCCGGAGCGCTTTTGGCCGAAAAGACCGTATAAGCCATAAATACGCCGAAAAAGCAAAGCATCAGGAGGCCTTCGTTCCGGGTGACGGCATCCACCGGAGCGTCGTGCAGGGGGATGTCCGAAGCGGCCACCAGCAGGACGACGGAAGCCAGCACCCCGAACGGTATGTCCTTGGACATGTTGCTGCCCGTCAGCGAAACGGGCCGGATCAAGGAGGTGACCCCCAGGATTACGAAGGTATTGAACAGATTGGAACCCACGACGTTTCCGATGGCCAGATCGCTCTGCCCCCGGGCGGCGGAGAAAAGGCTGACCACCAGTTCGGGCGTGGAGGTTCCGATGGCTACCACGGTCAGCCCGATGACGAATTCCGAAACCCGGAAACGCTGGGCCAGCCCTGCGGAACCGGTGGTGAGGATGTTGGCCCCGAACAGGACGAGAGCCAGCCCTACGATCAAAATAACGATATCCATAACGTGCGCGTCTGTTAAAAACGCCCCAAAGATAACACAAGTTCCGGATTGCGGCGACTTCCGTTTCCGGCCTCCGGAAAAACCGGAAACGGGCGCCTCCGGCACCGAAATTGCTGAACCACCCCGTACCGGGCCCGGCGGCGAAGGCCCTCCGGCGAACGAACGTCATCCCCCGAAAGGACGGAAGAAAAAACGGAGCACGTTTTTCCCGCCTTCGCACCGTTCCCGCCGGCAGACAGGCAACCAATGCACAAAACCATGGATAAAAAAATCGGAATTTTCTACGGCAGCACCCTCGGCACCACCGAAGGAGTTGCCTCGCAGATCGCCCGAAAGCTGGGCGTTTCGGAAGCGGATGTACACAATGTAGCCGACGTACAGGGCGACGCCGTGACGCCTTACGACTGCCTGCTGCTGGGTTCCTCCACCTGGGGATGCGGCGATCTGCAGGACGACTGGCTGGAGTACATCGGGAAACTGAAGCAGGAAAACCTCGGCGGCAAATATGTGGGGCTTTTCGGCTGCGGCGATTCCGCCGGATACCCCGATTCGTTCTGCGACGCCATCGGCATCCTGTACGACGACCTCAGCGGCAGCGGCTGCACTTTCATCGGAGCCTACCAGCCGGAAGGGTACACGTTCGACGACTCCAAGGCCTTGCGGGACGGAAAGTTCGTGGGGCTGGCCATCGACGACAACAACGAAGGGAACCTCACCGAAGAACGGATCGACAACTGGGTTAGAATCCTGAGGGAAGAACTCCGATGAGCGACTGCACGGAAAACGCAGAAATCCGGATCTTCCTGCATTACATCTACGAATACAAGAAAGGGGTGCGGAAGATGATCCTCTGCACCTTTCCCCGCCGCTACGCAGGCTACATGACCGAAAGGCTGGCGGGACAGGGAATCGAATACCTGATTCAGGATGTAACGCCGGACAAGGTCAACCTGTTTTTCGGCCGCGGCGAGTGCCTGGACGTGATCCGTACCTTCGTCCACAAGCCCCTGAACCGGCTCACCCCGGAGGAAGATTTCATGCTGGGCGTCTTGTTGGGATACGACCTTTCCCAGCAGTGCTTTCGCTACTGCGAACGGAAACGGGCGGAAAACCCGGCCGCATTCCCCTGCCCCGCCCACAGCGTACCGGGATGACCGCTTGACTGCGACACTCGGAAGTTTTCCCCGGAATGCCGGAAAAAGGGAGCACGGTCTCCGTCGCACCGCATTCTCAGGCCCTTCTGAACAGTCAGGGGCTTCCCCGCACAAAATCGGGTTTGTTTTCCGGGCACCGGAAACATCGCACGTTTTTTGCAACGGTACTCTGCGGGAAACGCCATCGGCAACCGCACTGCGCCGAGACGTATCTTTCCCGCCGGAAAAGGCGACATTTCTAGTTCTCAATTAATAACGATTAAAACGCAAAGACTATGTATTTTCTGTGGTACATTCTTATCGGGCTGGTAGCCGGGTGGCTGGCCAACCTCATCATGAAAGGAAGCGGCTCCGGCCTGATCCTGAACATCATCGTGGGCATCATCGGCGGCGTGTTGGGCGGCTGGCTCCTGAGCCTTTTCGGCATCGTGGCGGTCGGAACCATAGGCAGCCTCCTCACCGCTTTGATCGGGGCCATCATCCTGCTCTGGATCGTTTCCCTCATCACGCGCCGCTCCGACCGGAAACGGTGACCCGAAACGACGCTTCATCCGAAAACCAGTAATCAACCGTTTAATACCTCAAGCATATGTTCAAGAACATGAATCGCGAAGTGGAGGATCTTCGGGAAACCCTGAACGAAGGGACCGGAAACGCCAACACGCATGCCGAATTCGAAACCGATCGGGTCAACAGCCAGTTCGACAACTGGGTGGACAACATCCGGGATCAGGCCACGCATGCCAAAAACACCGTCAAGGAAAAAACGACGCAGGCCGCCGACATCGTCAAGGAAAAGGCGCAGGAAGCAAAAGACAGCATCCAGGAAACGTTCAAATCGCACAAATAGCGAAACCGGACGCAGCGTTTCTCCTTTCCGGAGGCGGGACAGGAATTCGTTTCCCCGGCGGCCTGTGCGCCGGACGAATGAGGAAAGACTTTCCTGCCGGTAGCGAAAGAACGACACCTCTTGTACCTTCTACCACGAAACGACGGAAGAGTTTCCACTCTTCCGTCGTTCGGTATCCGCAGCCCCGAAAGCATTCGGAAACGGAGTACAAAAAGAACCGGGATCGCGGCTGGCCGCGATCCCGGTAAACCCCGCCTCCGGGCCCCTAATTTTCAAACCCGCCCGGAACGGGTGCGCTCCACACGCTTAATATCCGTTGTTTCCGAATTCATCCGGGTTCGCAATGGCATCCAGGAAGGACTGCGGAATCGGACGAACCGTATGCTTCGCCGGATCGAAATTCTGAATATCCGGATTGGTATAGCCCAGATATTCGGTCGTCAGCTTGCCCATCCGTTTCAGGTCGTACCAGCGCACCTGTTCCCCGGTCAGTTCGCGGGCCCGTTCGGCCACGAGAAAATCGAGCGTCACGTCGCCGTCCGCTACCACCATTTCGTTTTCACGCCCCGTCACGGCAGCCCGTTTGCGAATGGTATTCACGTAGCCCGCAGCCGTCGCTTGATCGTTGTTGTAGAGCAGCGCCGCTTCGGCAGCGATCAGGTACACTTCGCCCAGCCGGATGATCGGAATGTCCCCTTCCCAATACTGCCGGTCATAGCACCACATCCAGTCCGAGAACTTTCTCATCGCCGGGAAGATTTCTTTCCGGTTCACGTCTTCCGTCCACCGGTGGTTGTCGCTATACGGGAACATATCGGAAGGATCGTTGACCAGGAAAGGCATCTTGGCCTTGTCGTCCGCCGAAATCGTCCAGTTCGGCGTGTAGACGGAAAGGCCGTCCAGAAAACCATCTCCGTCTTCATCCTTATCCATATTGATCACGCAAGACCGCCAGGTTGTACTCCATCCACTGAATCGGGTAGAGGGATTTTCGGCTTGCGCGGTATTCAGAATCTTTTTCCCGACAACCGAAGCGTCTTTGCCGTATTGGTCGGCCATCGCCTGCGTAATGGTCACGTCTCCCCAGCTGGCGTTGTAGTATTCATAGAAGAATGTATTGGCGAAACGGGTATCCGCCGGATCCGGAACCGGTTCGAAAATCTCCGTCAGCAGGTACTTGGTCGGTTTGAACGTCCGCGTGTTGGCCCGACCGTACCAAGTATCGCTTTCCTGCGTTCCCCAGGGTTTTCCTACGGCTTGCAGATCAGGCAGATAATACTGACGCGTACGTCCGCGGTTCTTCGTAGCCGGATTCTTGAAATCCACATGGTCCACCGCTTCCAGGAAAATGAATTCCTTGTTGTCCTTGTTGTTCTCTCCGGCCCACAACTTGGCGAAACCCGACTCATTCGCATCGCTGAGCCACAGACCGATTCCGTATTTGCCTTGATTGTTGATCAGCTCCTGCGCAGCCTCCAAAGCCATTTTAGCATATGTTTCCTTGTCGCCCAGCCGGGTGCGCTGCAAGCAGGCTTTGGCCAACATCGCATAGGCGGCCGCTTTCGTCACCCGTCCCCGTTCCGCCGATTTCTTATCCGGCAGCCACTGGCAGGCGAACTGCAGGTCGGGGATGATCGACTTGTCGTAAAAATCCGCTTCGCTGCTCCGTACCGGACTGTTCACCACCCCCGTTTCGGAAGAAGGCTCCGTCGACAGCACAACGCCCCCGAACTGTTCCACGATGTGCCAGTTCGACCACGCCCGCAGAAAATAGGCTTCGGCCACCTTGGCATTCAGTTCGGACTGAGAATCGTAACCGTCTACCGTTTTGGCATAAAAAATAGCCGTATTGCAATAGTTCACCGTGGAGTAAAACCCATTCCAAATAGTGGCCAGCGTACCCAGTTCGGTATTCATCTTACTGTTGTAAAGAATAAAACCGTCTTCAGTATCCTTCACATTCGCCCAAAGGTCGGTTCCTGTCTCCATCGCACCGATCCCATCGATCTTGCCATAGAAATAGTAAAGGCCGTCGTAACAGTAATTGATTAGGCTTTCGTATCCGTCCCTGTGTTTGTAAGCAATGTCCAAAGAAACGGTCGAAGGATTGTACTCGTCCAGCGAGCAGGCAGAAAATGCCCCGCCGACTACAACCGCCGCCAACGCTATCGCTTTATGTAATCTTTTCATCTTTTATACCTGTTTAGATTAGAATGAGAAATTGACGCCGAACACCAGCTGTCGGTAGAGCGGGAAGGAATCGCTGGCTCCCGTTTCCGGGTCGAGTCCTTTCAGCAGGTGGCTCTTGGAAACGATGAGCGGATTGGTCACGGTTCCGTACACCCGCAGCCGCGACATGCCCAGCTTGGAGCAAATTTTGGCCGGCAGGGAGTAACCCAGCGTGATGTTCTTGATCTTCATATACGATCCGTCCACGGCGCCCAACCCCGAAGTCGGCGACGAATAGTCGGCATCCGGCCGGTTTAGGTAAGGCCGCGGATAGTCGTTGGTCGGATTGTCTTCCGTCCAGTAATTATAGTTGTCGGGCAGGTTCTTGGCTCCGTAACGGAACAAACCGAGCATCCCTCCGTTGATCATATGCCCCCAGCGCATCGTAAGGAACACGTTCAGGTCGAAATTCTTCCAGTAGAAGGAGTTCTGGAAACCGAGCGTCCACTTGGGGGAACCCTGACCGTAAATCACCCGGTCGTCGGCCGAGATGGTATACGGATTTTCGGCCGTGTATTCCGTGCCGTCCTTGTCCACCCAAACGCCGTCGGCCTTTTTAGTCAGGTTCGACTGCACCTTCACGTCGCCCGGCAACAGGCCGAACACCGCCGCGTCGGCTTCCTCGCCCTTCTGCCAGATACCCAGTTTCTTGTACCCGAATTTCGTGCTTTTCGGATGCCCCATGTACAGCCCCAGCGAAATCAGATCCTCCACCGACGTACCGCTTCCCAGGTCGATGCTCTTCACCTGTTCCTTGTTATAGGCGAAAGTCAGGGTGGAATTCCATTGGAACGCTTTGGTGGCGATGTTCCGGGTATTCAGGGTCACTTCGATCCCCCGGTTGTGCATCCGGGCGATGTTAGACATCATCTCATAGGCATTTTTCGCCGTGAAACCGCCGCTGGTGAAAGGCATTTTCCGTTTGTAGAGCACATCTTTCGTGTCGGTGTCATACCATTCCAGCGAGGCGTCGATCCGGTTGTTGAACAGGCTGAAATCCAGCCCCACATTCACGTTATAAGATTTTTCCCAGCCCAGATTCGGATTCCCCATGGCTTTCGACAACACGCTGGTAGTCAATTGACCCGATCCCAGGTTGATGGCATCCAACCCCGTGCTGGTCACTTCGGTTTTGGTCACGTACGCGGCGATATTGGCGTTCCCGGAAACCCCGTATCCCACACGCAATTTCAGGTTATCGAGCCAGCCGCGGGTTCCTTCCATGAATTTTTCGTCGGAAATCCGCCAGGCCACGGCCGCAGCCGGGAAGACGTCCCACTGGTTGGCCAGCTGCGACGCTCCGTCCCAGCGGCTCGATACGGTCAGCAGGTATTTTCCCTTATAAGCATAGTTGATACGCCCGGCGAAAGAAAGCTTCTTCTTCTGGGTGTAGGAAGAGCTGACGGAAGGATTGGTTCCGGAAGAGAGGCTGTAATACAGGAATTCGTCATAGAGAAATCCTTCGTTGTAGGCCGAAGACTTTTCGCTCTGGTTGTTGCTCCACGAAGAAATCAGGGTAGCCGTCAGGTCATGGTCGTCGGCGATCGTCACGTCGTAGTTGGCGATGTTTTCCCACGTGTAACTGTACCCGGTGCTCGTGTCGTAATTCGCATTCCGGATCGGGGCGGAAGAACCGACCAAAGACATGTAAACGTGGTCGCTGTTGAACTGCCCCGTACGACCGTTGGAAAGCGAAGCCCCCAGAATCGACCGGAACGTAAGCCCCTTGGCCAGCGTCAGGTCCACGTAAGGATTGATCGTCACGTTGAGAGACTTGGAATTGTTTTCGAACGTTCCCGGCACGTCGTCGGCCAGCAGACTGACGGTAGATTGATCCCCTTCGATGGGATAAACGTTGATGTTGCCTTCGGCATCGTAGACGTCTCCCAGCGGTGCCATATCGAACGTTTTGTTGATCCGGCTGTTGCGGGAATCGTTGTCTTTCCAGCTCAAACCGGTCTGAATCCCTGCCTTGATCCATTTCCGGATCTGGGTGTTCACGCCTGCCCGCATGGTGTACATGTCGGATTTGTCGTTCTTGTATATCCCGCCGGTAGAATTATAGCCCAGCGAGAAATACCCTTGCGTGGTTTCGTTGCCGCCGCGCACGGAAATGCTGTAATTCTGCTGCACCCCTGTTTTCAGGGTTTCGTCCACCCAGTCGACCCATTTGCCGTCCTTGATGTAAGGTTCGAGGATGGAAGGGGCATACCCCCAAGCCGTCAGCAATTCGTTCATGCTTTCGGAAGCATGTCCGTTGGACGCCTTGAATCCTTCTTCGAGGTAATTCAACCACGCGTCGCCCTGCAAGGCGCGGGGAAATTTCGGGAAACCGTTGACCCCCACATAAGCGTCGAAATCGACCTGCACTTTCCCTTTATCCGCCTGCTTGGTGGTGATGATGATGACCCCGTTGGCCCCTGCCGAACCGTAAATAGCAGTCGAGGAAGCGTCCTTCAGGATGTCGATCGAAGCGATATCGTTCGGGTTCAGGTTGGAAATGCTTCCCTGAATCCCGTCGATGATGTAGATCGGTTCGTTGCTGGCCGTCAGCGAACGGGTACCCCGGAGCAGGATATTCATGCCCGAGTTGGCTTTCCCCGATTCGCGGGTGATATCCAGCCCGGCCACGCGTCCCTGCAACGCTTCCACGGCGTTGGCCACCGGAGCCATTTTCAGGTCCTGGCTTTTCACCATGGATACGGCCCCGGTCAGGTCGCGTTTCTTGACCGTACCGTAACCGATCACCACGACTTCGTCGATGTCCGTAGCATCGTCCTTCATCGTCACGTCGATGCGGGTCTTGCTTCCCACTTCGATTTCCTGGGTCTGATAACCGATAAAGGAGAATTCGAGCACGTTGGCCGGTACGACGCTGATCGTATAGCGCCCCTGACCGTCCGTGGTCACCCCGTGCGAAGTCCCTTTCACAGTCACCGCTACCCCGGTCAGCGGGCCGTTGGCGTCGCTGACCGTACCCGTGATGCGTTTTTGCTGGGCGGACAGGCCGGTCGCACCGAACAAAAACATCGAGAACAAAAGCCCCCATGCGAGGAGACCTTTCGTCCGATTCCGTTTTCCTGCGTCTGTTTGCTTCATGGAATTAAGTTATTTTAAGTTAGATTAATTGGTGGGTCGAAGGATGAACCGATTCGCCTTCGAATCGGGGATAGACACAAAAACACGGCACCGGCCGAAGAAAGACATTCTTCGGCCGGTGCCGGTCATAAAACAGTAAGGTACGGTTACCTACCTGTGTGTGTGTGTGTGTGTGTGTTAACATTTTTTCACACTTATCCAAATTTCCCTGCCGGAAAAAATGCATGTTTGCGAAAACACACTCGCCTGCACCCACAAATGCTCCCTTCACTTCCTTCGAAAAACCGGAAGGGAAGTTTCTCCATTTCGCAATATGGAAGATCTGCTTCATGCAAAACGTTCGGATTCGGATCAGTATCAACAGCTATCGGAAAACGTTCAGGCATTTTCCCGGTGGGTCATGCGGGATTTCGCCATTTCCTTTCGTTCCGTGTTTACAATTTTAGGGATAATTCGCAGAAAAACAAAATTTAGGTAAAAAAAATCATTTTTTTATTTTTCTTTTCCCTTACGGAAAATTCGCCCTGTAAGGTATCCCCGAATGCCGGAATTTCCCTGCGAACCTGTTCTCGTCCGCTTTCGGAACGACCGGAACTGTCCGGAATGCTCTACTAAATCCGGCTACGAACCGGCTATTCCAGGAGACGATGTCCATAAAATGACCGTTTCGCTTCCTTTGCCCCTACCGGTTCAGCCAGGCCCGGAACTCCTGCACCCGGTCGGCGCTCACGATGGATTCTTGATTTTCGGGCGGCGGCGGGAAAAGCGTGATTTTGATCCGGTTGTTGGAATAGCGCACCATCTCGCGGATGGCGTCGAAACTGACGATGAATTTCCGATTGATGCGGAAAAAACGGGACGGGGAGACGCGTCCGCTTACCCCGGCGATGGTCTGGTCGAGGATGTAATCGTTCCCCCCATGCGTATACAAGTGCAGATATTTGCCGTCCGCCATGAAATAAGCGATTTCCCCCACGGACACCGACTTCATCCGGGCCCCCATATTCACCAGAAACCGTTCCTGATAGGGCAGTTGCTCCCGAACATTCCCCGCACCGGGCGCACTGCGCGACAACAGATCGAGTTTGTCCAGCGCCCGGCGCAAATCTTCCCGGCCGAAAGGCTTCAACAGATAGTCGATTCCCTGATTCTCGAAAGCCTTCAACGCATACGTATCGTAGGCCGTGATGAAAATCACGGGCACAGACACTTTCACCTGCTTGAAAATGTCGAAACTGTTTCCGTCCCCCAGGTGGATGTCCATGAAGATCAAATCGTGCGGTGTGCTGCCGATCACCTCCACGGCCTCCTTCACCGAACGGGCGACCGCCGCCACCTCTATCCGGGGCGCCACCTCTTTCAGGCAGTTCCGCAATTCATCCGTGGAAAGGGGTTCGTCCTCGACGATAATTGTCTTCATCTGTTTGCCGCCGTTAAAAAGCGTTACAAGATACGAAAAAAAACGATCCGTAAATTTACGGATCGTTTCGCAAAATATGCACCGGAATTTATTTCCCCAATTCCGGATTGCTTTCCACCGCCGAGAACGGATACGGCAACACGTACCGGCTGTCGTTCTGCTGCAACACATAGGTGCTTCCGTCCACGATCTTCTCGATCCGGGGCCGGGTCGTCCGGCGCAGGTCGAACCAGCGATGTCCTTCCATCAGGAATTCCCGCGCCCGTTCGTTGTAGATCTCGGTCAGCAGGGCGGCCTCGTCCATTGCATCCACCTCAGCCTTCTTGGCAGCGGCACCTTCCGGAGTGAACCGGTTTTTCTGCACTTCGGTCAGGTAATTCTTCGCCTCCTGCAGCTTGCCGGGCAGGTGCGCCGCCGCTTCCGCAGCGATCAGCCACACCTCCGCCGAACGGATGGAAATGCGGTCGGTGCTGCTCCTGTCCACACTGTAACCGACTAAAATAGGATTGGCATAATCCATGTTTTCATAACGGTTTTTTTTCTTGATGAAGTTCCGGCGATAATCCGTCGGATCCAACAGACCCAGCATTTGATCCGAAAGCATCGCAGCATTGCGCAGGTCACCGTTTCCACCGGCAAAGGGCCGATCCAAAGCCAGAATCGCTTCCACGCTTGTGGCCTTCCACGGCAATTTTTTATCCGAATAACCGGTTATCCCTTCCAGATTCTGCAATTCGCATACAGGCAGGAGAGAAGTAGCCACATCATAGGCCTTTTGCCAATCCTGCATATACAGCCGTACCCGGGCATCGAAAGCCTTCAATGCTTTTTTGGAGAACCGATAGTTCAGGTTTACATCCGTTTGCACATCCACCTGCATCAGCAAAGCCGCACTGTCCAGATCGGACACGATCTGTCCGTACACTTCCGTCACGGTATTCGGCTCGTAAGGCTGCTCGATGTCGGTATAGATCGAGATCGGCACTCCTTTATCCGTAGCCGCCGTAGCCGGATCGTACCATTTGGCATACAGGTTCACCAGTTCGAAATGGTTGTATGCCCGCATGGCATAAGCTTCGGCCATGATCTGCTCCTTGCTCTCTTCCGAATCCTGATCCGCCCCCATGACACCTCCGATCACCGAATTGGCCAGAAAAATGGAATGATAATACATCCTCCATTCGTATTCCCGCATCCGGCCATCATACTGCCAGGTCAGGTTATATTCCAATGGTACCCCTTCATCTCCGAAAAACTCTTCCTTGTACAAACTGTCCGCCTCATCCGAAAGCAATCCGGTATAACACTTTCCCGCACTCCACGGATATCGTTGATATCCGCTCACCATTAAGGCCCGGAACTCGGTCACCTTGTGGGGAATCACCTTTCCCACCGGTTCGATGTCCAAATAATTGCAAGCCCCCAAACCAAAAGATGCCAGCAAAAGATATATCGTTTTTCTCATCGTGATCAAAATTTAGAAAGTTACGTTCAGTCCGAAAGAATACGTGCGGGCCAGTGGCTGCGTATAGATGTTCCCCCAATTTTCCGGGTCGAAATACCCGTCGTAGTTCGTGGCGATCACGAACGGATTCCGAGCTTCGAAATTGACCCGCAGCGAACCCAAGCGGAGCTTTTCCACGATCTTCTTCGGAAAGGTATACCCCAGCCGAATGCTGTTCACCCGGAAATAGCTCATTTCTTTCGTCCAGATGTCCAGGCTGTTGAAAATATTGATTCGGCTCTTACTATTAAAGATATAATTCATGGCCCGCAAATCATCCCATTCGCTCCAGTCTTCATAAGCGGTACCATCCGGTTTTTTGCCTCCTGTCAGGGCAGGGTAGATTCCATTCGGATTGGAAGGCGACCATACCTGATTCATTTCCTGAGTGTAATTCAATCCCGGATTGGTTTCGGTCGGACTGTAAAAGGGCGTTCGGGTCATCAACTGGTTGATGACGAAATTGCAGGAAATCGTCAGATCGAATCCCTTGAAATAAAACCGGTTGTTGAAACCGCCGGTAAAATCCGGATTCCGATCTCCGATGCAGGTATAGTAACTCATCACGGCATCGTAACTTTCATCCATAGACGGGTTGTATTGATACCAACCGATTCCGTACGGATCCGTTTTCTCTACCTTGAAATTGACGAAGTCCTGCAGGCTTACCTTTTTGCCGTCCTTCCAGATCATCGGCACGCCCTTGCCGTCCAGCCCCGCCATTCTGATAGCAAAGATGGCACTCGACGAGTGTCCTAACTTGGAAGGAGCCCAACTGTTCTCATCCACGAGAATCTGATCCACCTTGTCCGTATTATGCGCCAGGTTGAACTGAGTTTCCCAACGGAAATTCGGCCGGGCGATGTTCACCGTGCGCAGGGTGAGTTCGATCCCCTTGCTGGAAATTTTACCATAGTTGCTGGACGTGCTGGTAAAGCCCGTTTCATGCGGAATGGCCCGAGTTGTAATCAGGTTTTCGCTGCGGCGTCCGTACACTTCGAACGTGGCGTTGATCCGGTTTTCCAACACTCCCAAATCTACTGCAGCATTCCAGGAATAGGTCGTTTCCCAGCGCAGGTTCCGGTTGGGCGGAGACGTAACTTCGATCCGGTCTTCCGTCAGACCACCGCTGATGTTTCCCGTAGTCCAAGTCCCAATAATATAAGGCGAAGTGGTCCGATCCACATTCCCCTGCGCTCCGTAGGAACCCCGCAGCCTCAGGTTGGAAATCCAGCGAACATCCCGCATGAACGATTCCTGACGGACGTTCCAGGCTCCGGACACCGACCACATCGGGTTGAACTTGTATTTCGGATCGACCCCGAACAGGTTCGTCCCGTCGTAACGCATGCTCCCGAAAAACGTATACCGATTATCGTAGGTATAGGAACCGGTAAAGAAATAGGACAGGTACCTGTTTTCGGAAAACGTCTTCTGATAAGGCGTAAAGTACCGATTGTTTTCTATCCCACTGTGATTGTCAGGAAAAACCAACGGCTTGGTAGTCATCGTTTTGTAGTCATACCCGAACCCTTTCGTATGCACATCGGTATTGGTCGAACCCCGCATTTCCAGCCCGGCCATCAGATCCATTTCATGGATTCGGTTGAACCGTTTCGAATATTCGGCCTGAGCCTTCCACGTATACTGGAAGAAATCCGTATTCCAGTTTTGGATTACCCCTCCTTTGGGAAGGAAAGGAACCTTGTTTCCCTCTCCGTCATCCACTTCCGAATATTTACGATACTTCCGGACGAAATAGGTATCCTCCCGCGCCGACTTTTCCGTAGCGGAATTGTCCACCTGCAATCCCAATTGCGTAAAAATATTCAAGCCCTCGATCGGTTTGTAACTCAAATCGAAAATGGATTTCAACGACCGTACTTTCATTTCATAGTTGGTTCCGGCCATTTCCTCCAGGAAGTTAAAGTTCACCCGGTCTTCCTCTTCCACATTGTTGGAATAAACGGTCATGTCCGGGTCATATACATACTGGCCGTTCTCGTCATACGCATTCAAATACGGATTGGCGATCCGGGTATAGCGCGAGGGGCTGGTAAAAGCGTCCGTATCGGTAATATAGGACTTGTTCTTGTTCTGTCCGGCATAGAGCGAAACCCCGAAATTCAGGTTTTTCAGCAGATCGTAATCGGTCTTCAGCGTCATGTTCAATCGTTCGAATCCGGTTCCCTTGGTCGTCCCTTGTTCATTGTAATAGCCGGCTGAAAAATAGTAGCCCATCTTTTCCCGACCTCCGGAAATGCTCAGACCGTACTGCTGGTTCACAGCCACCCGGTAAATTTCCTTGCCCCAATCCGTTCCGTCTTTCCGCAGGGCATTGATCTTCTGCTGCGTTTCCGGCTGAAGCGCACTGAAGCCGCCGGTTCGCAACGCCTGCCGTTCACCGGTCGTTCCATCCAGAATCCGAGCCACGCCTCCCATCACGCTCAGGTAATCCTGCCGCCCGTTCATAGCCATCTGCAATTCCAGATCGACCTTTTCGGAAGCGTTCATCAGGTTCAGTTTTTCCAGTTTCGGCCGAGTCGTAATGAATGTTGCCGCCGACACGTTCACCTGAGCGTCCCGGTTCCGCTGTCCTTTTTTAGTCGTGATCACGATCACCCCGTTGGCTGCACGCGCACCGTAAATGGCGGTGGCGGCCGCATCCTTCAGCACGGTGATGTCCTTGATGTCTTCCGGATTCAGCCCGGCGATGGACATGTTGTAAAGGTTGTCGATGTTTTCCTTGGAGCTCCATTCCTTGGGGATATCGTTCCCTTCCAGCGGAATCCCGTCCAACACCCACAGCGGGTCGGTCGTTCCGTTCAGGGTCGCGGTACTCCGGATTTTCACCACGCTCCCGGCTCCCGGCGCTCCCGTGGTCGGCGTGGATACCACCCCGGCCAGCTGTCCGGCCAGCATCTGATCCACGCTGGCCACCCCGATCCGGTTGATGTCGTCCATATCCACCGTAGCGATGGAGGAAGTCAGCTTTCGTTTCTCGATCTTCTGGTACCCGGTCACCACCACGGCGTCCATCTGATTTTCCGCCGCCTTCAACCGTACCGTCAAATCCTTCTGCCGGGTGATGTCCACCGTCATCGGTTCGTAACCGAGGAAGCTCACCACCACGGTCTTTACACTGGCCGGCAGCGTGAACAGGAACCGTCCGTCGTTCCCCACCACGGTTCCCTGGGGATTATAGTTTTTGGCCTGCGTCTCGGACGGGTTGATGAAGACCGTCGCCCCCGCCAGCGGTTTTCCGTCCGCTGCATCGAGCACCTGCCCCTTGATTTGCTGAGTCTCCTGAGCTATAGCAAGCAACGGGCAGAGCAAAACAAACATGGTAAATAGTTTTCTCATCCTTTTTATGGTTTTAATTGAATTGATTGGGTTGTCCGATTCTTTCCGGAAGCGTCTTCCGGAGCCGAGTTCCGTCTTATTGTTTTTCAGCATATTTCAATGTTATCCTTTCGATTTCAGGTCACTTTCAGGTATTTGCATAACAAATTGAAACCGACTTTCTTTACGTCCCAGGGGCGACAAAGCCGTCTTCGGATTCGGAGACGGCTTTGTGGTAACTTGCTTTCAGAGCATCCGGAGCGCTTCTTTCAACCGGAGTTCCAGATCCCGGTAGTGATTCCGGGTAGCCTGATCGCCGCTGTCGAGGCGGCTTCTCACCAGTTGGAGTATCTTCCGCATTTCCGCCCGCTTGGCCGAAGTCGTCTCGCTGACCCGCTGCATGAATCCGTAATGGCGCACCGTCCGCAGATCGAACTCCGCGTCCTCCGGCCGCGGGTATTTTTCCAGCCCTATTTCGGGAGCCCGATGCATCAGCCGACAACCTTCTTCCTCCTGCGCTGCCCGGAGCGTGCTTCCCAGCTTGGTGGTCTTCACCATGGTAATGTTCGAGCTGACGATCAGGGCATCGAGGTAGTTCTTCTGGGAAAGCCGCTCCCAGAGCGTCAGGGTTCCCGTCCCCGGCTTTACGAATACGGTCTGCGTGATGTCGGCCAGCAGTTGCTCCGGCGTATAGACGTTCGTCCGTCCCTGCCGGGCTTCCACTTCGTACATCCGCAGCAGCCGTTCGTCCCGCAGCAGCTCGTAGTAAACCTGATACTGCATCTCGCGGGCAAGGTTATAAGGGGCATACTCCATTTCCCCCAGCGGAGAACTGCGATGCGGATAGTCCTTATCCCACGCTTTGGCGCCGAACAACCACTCGGGCGCCACGAAAACCTCGTCGATCAGATACCGAGCGCTTTTGCGCTGGTAGTCCGCAGGCACCGGCACGTAACGGTCGATGTCGTGTCCGGCCACCACGTTGTTCAGGTAGAATCCCCCCACGTTGGACATGACGTGGTCGGCATACATCCGCCACTGGAACACGATCGCCATCAGGAACCGGCCCGCACGATACTGCAACCGGCCGTCTTCCGAAGTCCAGTCGGTCACATGGGGCATGATCCGTTTCAGGTTCGCCACACCGTACAGGCTCGCCTGCACGGCATCGTCGCTCAGATCTTCGCTTTGCGAACGGGGATCGATTCCTTCGCGCGACTGTTCCCCGTACCAGTATTCCGGATCGTCTTCGTGTTCCCGGATCCAGGCGTTGAGGGTCGGTAATTCTTCGTGCGGGGTAGCCGTATCGAGCCACCGGTACCCCCAACGAATCGCATGTTTGTCATAGGTGCCGATTCGGGGCGTCAGATCGGTGACGCCGTCTTCCGGCTGGGCCACATAGTTGAAACGGGCATAATCCATAATCGAACTGGCCGTACCGTGAGTGGCCGTATAGGTTTTCGACCGGAGCGAATCCACCGGCACCGAAAACGACGCCCCCATATTGTGTTTCAGCCCCAGACTGTGTCCCAATTCGTGCGAGGAAACGAACCGAACCGCGTTCCCCATCACTTCGGTCGGCAGCACGTTGCCGCGGGCCGCCGGATCGACCGCACCGGTCTGCAGCCGAATCCATTCCTGCAGGATGCTCATCACGTTGTGCCACCAGATGATGTCCGCTTCGATGATTTCGCCCGAGCGGGGGTCGATGACCGAAGGCCCCATGGCGTTGGCCTCTTCCGAAGCGGCATAGGTGATGACCGAATACCGCACGTCGTCGATGTCGAAATCCCCTTCCGTTTCCGGATCCACCTCTTTGGCGATGATGGCATTCTTGAAACCGGCCTCCTCGAAAGCCTCCTGCCACTGGAACACGCCCTTCTTGATGTAATCCACCCACACGGGAGGAGTCGCCGGGTCGATGTAGAACACGATGGGTTTCTGCGGTTCCACCAGTTCCCCGCGCTTGTAGCGTTCCACGTCTTCCGGCCTGGGTTCGAGCCGCCACCGGTTGACGAACGCCCGTTCTTCCGCCCGCTGCTGATTATCGTTGTAATACAGGTGTTCGATGCCGAAATAGCCGACCCGGTCATCCGTGAAACGGGGCTTCATGGGCACTTTCGGCAGCAGGACGATGTTGGAAGTGAGGGCCACCGAAATGGGGGTCGAACTGCCTTCCTCGGTACGCACGGCCGTCAGCAACGTCTTGACCACGATGTTTTCCGGGAACGCCTTCATGGACTCGATCTTGGAAAGTTCCTTCCGGGCTCCGGCCCCCATGCCGAGCGCACCGAAAATGTTGTTGAAACTCTTTTCGCTGCCGTCGAAAATCTTGTTCACCTTGACGACCACCGTCACCGAATCCTTTCCGTAGGTCTCGATGGGAAAATATTCGATGATCGATTCCCGGTAATTGTCCTGCACGGAACGGGTGATCCGGTCGTTTTCCGGAGAGGTGATCCGGGGATCGAACCGCACGGCCCACACTTTCTTTTCCAGCGTATCCCGGTAAAAACGGATGATCTTCTCACCGTATCCCATCCCCTTGTTGATACCCGAATTGTTCAGCTCGAACGGCACGCCCGAAATCTTGTTCACCACAAGGATGTCCCGCCCCAGAAGCGAATCGGGAATTTCAAAGAAGTAATCGGTCTTCACCCGGTGAACGTCGAAAAGGCCTTTGTCGGTCACGGCTCCCTTGAGCACTTCCTCGTAACTCTTCATCTTATCCTTTCCGCCGGTCGATTTGGACACGGAATCCGGGACATTTTTCTCGGTTTTTCCGGCCGAATGGAACGGTCTCCACTTGGCATCCGCGTCCGCGCTTCCCCAGCCGCCGGCGATCAGTGCTGCGACCGCCACCGCCATCAGGCTCTTTCTGTTCATCATCTTTCCTCCGAATTAGGTATAAAAAAAGCGACGGGCCATTCGGCCCATCGCAATGATAATTCGGGGAATTTTAACAGGGAAACAGGAGGGAACGAATCCCCCTGCGGGAGGAGTGAATGCCCTGAACGGGGGATTTTATTTTTCCGGAGGGAGCAACGGAAGGACGCAACGGAACACCGTTCCCTCCTGCGAAACGTCCATGTTCAGATCGGTGTAGAAGCGATAGATCGTCCGGATCCGTTCCAGACCGACCCCCATGGATTCCGAGTCGCTGTCGGAGCGGGGCATGTAGTTGTTCTCGATGACCAGCCGGTTTCCGGAAGTGTAAACCCGGATGAACAGCGGGGTCTGGGGCGTGATCTGGTTGTGCTTGATGGCGTTCTCGACCACGGTTTGCAGACTCAGCGCGGGCATCCGGTAGGATTCCAGTTCGGGACTGATCCGCACGCTAAGGTTCAGTTGTTCCTCGAACCTGATTTTCTGTAGGAAATAATACTGCATGGTAAACTCAACCTCGCTGCATACGGATGAAAGGGTGTCGTGTTCCTTTTCGAGCACGTACCGGTACACGCCCGAAAGTTTCAAAACGAACTCCCGCGCCAGTTGGGGTTTTCGGTTGATGAGGGCGTACAGGGAGTTCAGCGAATTGAACAGAAAGTGCGGATTGATCTGATTGATGACCTGTTGAAGCTGGAGTCGGTCGGATTCCCGTTCCGCCTGACGCCGAAGTTCGTATTCCCTTCCCAACCGCTGTTGGGAAAGAATCAGCAGCACGGAAAAAAGACCGATGGCCAGCAGCACCAGCAACAGGGTATAGTGCCGGAATTCGATCATCTCATCGTTGACGCTCATCTGGGGAACGCTCACGGCCACCACCCACGGATCGTCCGGAATGATCGGAAGCGCGAAATACATCCGTTCCACGGGCACCCCCAGATACCGGGACAGGATCGTTCCGCGTTCGACGACGCCTTCGCGGGTCACCCGTTCGAACACGGCCCGTTCCTCCGCATCCTCCCACTCCCGGCCCAGCAGCAGGCTGTCCGGGAAAGTGATGACATGACCGTACCGGTTGAATATCCCGGCGTAAGTTCTTGTCCGGTTGTCCTGTGCGGCCAGGTAGGAATACAGTCCCGCAAGCGAAACGTCGATGCCGCATACGTACCGCTTTTCGTCTCCGCCCTGCACGACGCGGGCGAGGGTGAAATACTGGATGGTGTCGTTGATGATCTGGCTGTAAACCCCGGCCGCTTCGGTTTCCCTGCAAATCAACAGCCGGAGGGGAGAGGGTTCGCGGGGGCAGGCGAATTCGTTGCGGCCGGTATAGTTCCACATCCGGTTTTCCTTCTTCTCCACCACCCAGATGCGGGTGATTTTCGGATCGAGCTTCTGCATGGTTTCCGCCACGTCGTTGAGTTTGTCGGCATCGAATCGGTTCTGGCTCCCGATGAATTCCCAGGCGATTTCGCTCACGCGGCGCGTCTTCTCGAATTCGAACTCCAACCGTTTGTAATGGCTGCGGCACAGCTCGGCCACGATGGATTCGTTCATCTGCCGGACGATCCGGTCGATGGAGGTTCCCGCCACCCAGAGCACGGCTCCGAACACCACCAGCAACAGCAACCCCGACCGCAGAATGTTTCCCTTGCGGTGGATGCCTTTTTTGTAAGATACGGGCTGCTTTCCCACAGGCGTCCGGATTTTACGTTTCCGCAAACATACGCAATCCCGCCGAAACCGCAAGGACCTGACGGAAAGAAGTCGGTCCGGAACAGCGGTTCCCGAAGAGAGCGACAGTCGGACATCGGCCTGGGCTTTCCCGGCCTCTTCCGTTCCGGGCAAAAACGCGTTCCCCCCTTTTCTCCGCACCGAAGATTTTCCGCAGGGATCAGATTTCCAGCCCCCTCTTCAGCACCATCTTCCGGTGGGCTTCCTCGTCGGTGCAAACGAAAGAGCCGCCCCGCACGTTCTGATAGCCGTATTTGCCGAAACACTCGATTACCGTGGGGTCGATGTCCCGCCGGTTGTCCACGATCCCTCCCGGACACTGGAACGGCCCGTATTTCAAAATGCGGGAAAAACGGTTTTCCTTCAGCCATTTCGGACCTCCTCCCCGCTCGTAGATCCGCAAAGTCCGGTTCAAATCCCGCGTATACCCCACATAGTATTTCCGGTTTTCCAGCTTGACGATAAAGCGGATCAGTTCCGTCGGGGAAAACGCTACGTCCTTCGGGCGGATTTCCCGAAAATACCCGCAGCGATGAAGTTTTTTGAGCGTCTCGATTTCGGAAACCTCGCACCATTCTCCGCCCCGCACCCGCTGCCAGCCGTACTTTTCCATGGTTTCGATGGTCGTCCGGTTCTCGTAGCGGTCTTCGTCGTATTCGGTTTCCACATAGTACGGATAACGGGCGATCCGCCTGAGGGGAGGATGCACTTTCGTCCATTCGGCCCCCTTTCCGTGTACGTGCTGCCACAGCCGCCAGTCGGGATAACGGCTTTTCCCGACATAGTAATACCCCCCTTCCAGCTCCAACACGTAAATGTGTATGATATATACCATATAACGCCCATCTTGATGCAACCAAATATAGCAAATATTCCGTTAGAACGTTCGGGAAAGAGAATATTTCCGGCCTTTTTCCTGCTTCGGGCGGTTTTTTCCCGGCATCCGGCATTCCGGGCGATCCGATCCGGACGACCGCCTGTCCGCCCCGGTTCCGGCCGTATTTCCCCGACATGCACCCTTTGCGGGGCCGCAGTCGTCCGGAAAGCTCCTTCCGGCATTCCTTCCGGTTCCGAACCTGCCTCAAATGGCACATTCATTGTTACATCTTCCCCGGCGGAGAATGGCTCCGGCACCGCCTTTTCACCCGTAAAAACCAGCTTCCATGAAAAAATTTTTCCTATACGACTATCCCTTGAAATCCGATGGACAGGCCCTTCTGAACCTGTTTCTGCGGCTTTTCATCGGCGCCCTGATGCTGACGCACGGGCTGGCGAAAATCATGGCCTACCGCGAACTCTCGGCCGTGTTCTGGGATCCGATCGGGATCGGTTCGCAAGTCTCGCTGATCCTTTCCATCATTGCGGAAGTGGGCTGTTCCGTCCTGCTCATCTTCGGCATCTTCACCCGGCTGGCCGTCCTGCCGCTGCTGGTGAACATGCTGGTAGCCGTCTTCGTGGTTCACGGCAGCGACGCCTTCGCCGTCCGGGAACTGGCGGTTCTCTACCTGGGCGTTTACCTCGTGATTTTTTTCTGGGGCGGGGGCAGGTATTCGGTGGACAACCTGTTGTTCCGGAAAAAGAAATACCCCTGAACTCTCGTGCCGGACATGAGAACGCTCGGCGGCACCCCGATCTGGCTCCCGTTCTCCCGGCCGTAGTCCGCATTCCGGGTTCAGGCAAAAAGGCTGACCGACAAGCCTCTGGAAACGAAAATCACCCCTGTCACAGCAAGCTGCGACAGGGGTGAAATCGTAATGACCGTCCTTGTCAAACAAACCCTTCCTTTTCCCTGAGAGGGGAAACCGGCCGCAAAACCGGAGGACGGCCCGATCGTCCCCCGGCGCAAACGTATGCCCGAAAACTCCGCGTTCGCTTTCAGCCCTCCGACCCGGCAGCACAGGGGCTCTGCCCCTTCATTCCTACAGTCCCGGCCCGTTCATCAGCAGGATATACCCGTTCAGATACGTGGCGAAAAGCACCCAGCAGAGGTACGGCACGAACAGCCATGCCGCACTGGCCCGCACCCTGGCACTGCTCGCGATGTACCAGATCACCAGTCCGTCGAGCAGCAGGATGTCGACCAGGCCCGCCAACGGGCTGCGCAAGGTGAAGAAAAGAATGCTCCAGAGAAAGTTCACGAGCAACTGCACGTACCAGATCCACATGACACCCCGGCGCCGGGACGAACCGGAAGTCAGCACCCGTCCGGCGGAAATACCCATGAAAAGATAGATGATGCTCCAGGCAATGGGGAAGACGACGTTCGGAGGCGTCAACGCTGGTTTGTTCAAATAGGGGTACCACTCCCGCAGGGAGTCGCTTTGCAGAAACGCCGCCACGCCTCCGGCGGCAAAGCAAAGCAGCGTCGGAAGGACATAGGCCCATACTTTTTTCATGATCGGATTTTTTCGTCCGGCTGCCGCGTCGGCACCGAACAGATTCGTTCCGAACCGTGCAAAATCGGTGCCCGGACAGCGGAAAGCCGTTTCGGGACAAGCGGAAGGAAAGGGGAACCGGATCGTCCCCGCCGCGAACGGACAGGAGGGCCATTTTGTCCGCCGCATCCCACTCGTTCCGGAAGCAGCGCGTTTCGTCCGCGTTCCCGGAAATCCGACGCCTCAAAAAAAGCGGGGACGGAGCCGCGCCCCGTCCCCTTCTCTCCGCCCCTAAGCGGCTAATGTCCGTTGAAGAAGAAATAAAGCCCGATCATCACGGCGATCAGCAGGATCCACATCACCCATACCGAAATCGCCGTCCGCGGCAGCCGGCCGTAGTCCAGCGTATTCTGGTTCTGCTCCTTCCGGTCCAGCAGCGTCACCACGAACATCGCCACGCAGATCGCCACGAAAAGATAGAAGGAAAGCAGCATGAAATGCGGCCAGAAATCGTACTGCGCGGACGGCAACACCCACAGGTAAAGAATCCCGACGCCGATGCTGAACACCGTGCCGAACGTGAGCGCCATGTTGGCCGCCTTCCGGGTCGTCCGTTTCCAGAACACCCCGAACAGGAATACGGCCGCCATCGGGGGAGCGATGAAACTCAGCACCGACTGGAACACGTTGAACAGGTTCAGGCCCTTGATGCTGTCGATGGCCAGCGTCATCAGGATCGCCAGCACGGCCCCCGCGACCGTGATCAGCCGTCCCACCCGGACGATTTCGTTCCGCTCCGCCTGAGGGCGGAACTTCTTGACGTAAATGTCCATCGTGAAAACCGTGCTGAGCGCATTCAGCGCCGAACCGATGGTGCTGACCAGTGCCGCCGTCAGCACGGCCATCACCAGCCCTACCATCCCCACCGGGAACAGGTTGGTCACCATCGTCATGTAAGCCTCGTCCGGATTTTTCAGCGTCGGAAAGAGCACGAAGCAAAGCACCCCCGGAATGATATACAGCGGCACGTCCAGAATTTTGAGCCACCCCGTAAAGTTGGCCCCCAGCTGCCCCTGTTTCAGGCTCTTGGCCGCCAGAATCGGCTGCACCATCGACTGGTCGGTGCACCAGAACCACACGCCCATCACCGGATACCCCAGCAAAATCGGCAGCCACGGGAAATCGGGATTGTCGTTGGGCAGGAACAGATTCCAGAAACTGCCCGGCGTCTCCGCAAAAAGGGCCTGCGGGCCGCCGACCTTGTCCAGCCCGATCAGGGTGAGCGCCAGCGACACGCCGATCAGCAGGATCATCTGGAACACGTTGGTATAGGCCACCGCCTTCAGTCCCCCCAGCATGGTGAAGAAAGCGGCGATCACCAGCAGGATGGAAGCCGACTGCCACATCGGGAAGCCGAAAATCTGCCGGATCAGGATACCCCCCGCGAAAAGCGTCAGGGCAAGCCAAGAAATCAGAATGGTAATGATGGTGTACCACGCCAGAATGTTCCGCGTGGACTGTCCGAAACGTCGGCCCATGAACTCCGGCAGGGTAATGACCTTAGCCCCCAGATAGCGCGGCGCGAACACGATCGCCAGCAGGAAAATGAACACGAAGGCGTACCACGCGAAATTCCCCGACACGATGCCCGACGTGAAGCCCGCGCTGGCCGAAGCGATCAGCATCGAAGGCCCCACGTTGGTGCCCCACATCGAAAACCCGATGCTCATCCAGCCCAGCGAGTTGCCCGCCAGAAAGAGCGAATGTTCCTTGCTGCGCCTGAAAAAGCTCGCCCACAGGCCGATGGCCAGCAGAATTACGAAATAAAGCCCTACGATCACCCAGTCCGCCGTTTCCAGAAAATGTCCTTTCATGCCTAATCCAATCGTTTAATCCATACTTATGATTCGAGGTTCCTTTCGCGCACCCTCAGGTACGCTGCCGCCGTTTGTAACAAGTCGTCATTCCGCAAATATCGCAGGCGTACGGTTTCTTGACCACCGTCCGCCCCATCGCCAGCATCCCGCTCACCGATTTGACCGGAGACATCAGGCAGCTGTCGTTCAGCGTCACGCCGCACACCCCCTCCGGCAACAGGGAAAACAGCTTCCGCTGCTCCCGCACATGCCAGCCACAGTAACCGGGACTGTACGGATTCGTCACCGTCAGGCCTTCGGCTGCGGCCCGCTCTTCCACCCGGCGCCGCACCTCGGTCACCGCCGCCTCGGCGATCACCGACCCCACGGCATCGGCCACGTATTCGGTCACAATGTCTCCCGACGCTTTCAGCCCGTGCAGATACGCATCGTACTCCGCCCCGGCCGTCGTGACGAACAGCACGAACCGCTGGGCACCGTCCAGATAGCTCCCGATGATCCGGCCGCACTGAAAGTCGCTGCCGCCGATCCGTACGGAAGCGGGCCCGGTTTTCGTCCCGTCGAAGAAGGCATAGGCGATCTGCGGACGACACCGCAGGGCGGCTTCTTCCAACACGTCGTCGATGATCTTCCTCACGTCCGCCTGAGGTTCCGTTCCGCCGTACCCCAGCGTCAGGTAAATTTCGCTTTCGGGCAGCGTCAGCTCCGACAGGGCGAGCGCAGCGACCTGCGTTTCGGTGGTTTGTCGGTCTTCCATTTCCGTTTCCGCCTAAGCCACGCCGAGCAATTCCTTGGCCTTCAGCACGGCGGAATTGGCGTTGTCGCTGTACCCGTCGGCTCCGATCTGTTCGGCGTAATGCCGGTTGATGGGAGCGCCCCCTACCATCACTTTCACCTTATCGCGCAGCCCGGCCGCTTCCAGCGCTTCGATGACGGTCTTCATATAGGTCATCGTGGTGGTCAGCAGCGCCGACATGCACAGAATATCCGCGCCGCTTTCCTGCACGGCCGCCACGAATTTTTCCGCCGGAACGTCGATCCCGATATTTATCACCTCGAACCCGCACCCTTCGAGCATGGAAGCCACCAGGTTCTTGCCGATGTCGTGCAGGTCGCCCTTCACCGTTCCGATCACCACTTTTCCCACCGAGGCCGAAGCATCACCCTTCAGCAAAGGCTTCAGCAGTTCCAAAGCCCCCTTCATGGCCCGCGCCGACAAAAGCAGCTGGGGCACGAAAGCTTTCCCTTCCTGAAACCGCTTTCCGATTTCCTCCATCGCCGGAATCATCGAGCCGTTGATGATTTCTTTCGGGTCGGCCCCTTCGGCAATCGCCTCGCGGGTGACCTCCACGGCCGGCTCCAGCTTTCCGCCGAGCACGGCCTCATAAAGTTTTTCCATATCCGCCATAACCGTTCCTCCCGTTTTTTTCTGAATGTACAACTAAATATCCGTTCTTTCCCATTTACGCCGCCGAGACCGGAGCAGCCTGCGAAAACCTGCGCCTACCGGTACGCCTCGGCGATTTTCAGCGCCGCATCGATGTCCCTTTCGCTCTTGAAATCCATGAGCAGGCTCAGACCGTCGGGCCCCACGTTGTCCAGCAGGGGTTTCAGCTCGTCCAGCGTCACCCAGCTCGCCATGACCGACTTGCCGCCCGCCTTGATCCTCCGGTAAAGATCGTACCATTTCGGATCGCCTCCCTGCGGCTCGCCTACGCCCGGCGTCCACTGGATCGCATTCAGCTCGTCGATTTCCAGCAGGGCGTCCAGGTGCCGGATCGCTCCCACTCCGTCCAGGTGGTAAAGCGTGTAGTCGATCCGCTGACACTGCTCCCGGATGTACGGCTGCACGAACCGGCGGTAATCCTCTTCCGAGAACATGATCGAAATGTCCGACTGCAACTTGGAAACCGTCCCCGGCCCCCAGATGGAGAAGTAGCAGAACGCCATTTCCCCGTCCTCGTTGACGATGTCGTAAATCCGGTCGAACACCCGGAAGTAAATTTCATTGATTTTCCGCATCTGTTCGTCCAGCACCTCCGGTCGCAACACCATGTCCATCAGTACGTTCTCCGTCCCCTTGAGGCTGGCCAGCGTGTCGAGCCCCTCTATCAGGTCGGGACACCCCACGAAATACCGCCCTCCTGCCCGTTTCTTGCAGGCCCTCAGCAGGTCGAGGTGGAGCTTCCACCACGGATTGTTTTCGTCGAACACGATGTCGTCCCCGTAATCCTCCCGGTGCTTGATCCAGATCGTGTCCTCCCCTCCTTCCACTTCGGCTCCGAGGATGGCCGCCAGCGAACCGGGGCCCAGCTGCGTATTGGCCACCGGAAGGATATCCCCCTTGAAAGAGCTTCGGGACAGCCGGTAATGCAGGTCGTCGGCCCGCCACTCCGGATCGAACCACAACTGGTTCAAATCCTTCGCCGGGGCCGGTTGCGGCACCTCCTCATGAGGTGCGCCGTCCTTTTGCAGGTGTTCCCACATGCTGACGATCAGCCCCCTGCCGTTCCACCAGTCGAGGTAACGTTTCTTCGTTTCCTCCCAGTCCGCCTTCCAGATGTTTTGCATATCGTTCTCGGTTTACATTTTCTTATCGTTCGATTTCCCTCCTTGCAACGCCTTTCCTATCCTTCCTTTCAGTGTCCCTCTTTCATATCCATCCCACATGTCGATCACTTTTCCGGTCGGGGAAATGAGCACATAGTGAGGTATTCCCGCAGCTCCGTACCGGGCGGCAAGCCCTCCGCTTTCCTTTTCGTCCCATAAGTTGGCCCAAAACATTTCTCGTTTTTCGGTGAATCCTCGCCAAATATGTCGCGGATCGACACTGACACTCACCACGGTTACCGAATCTTTGAAGATTTCCGCAATCTCTTTCATTTCCGGCATCGCTGCGATACAAGGCCGACAGGCGCTGCTCCAAAAATCCAACAGGATATATTTTCCCAGATATTCCGAAAGTCGGTGCGTTTTTTCTTCCGCATCCTTCAGGTCGCCGTCAACCATTTCTTCGCCCACCGCCACCGGTTTGGCAGGGGAAAGAGCGGATAGAATCCGCCTTCCTTCCGGACTTTCCTTTTGAACATCGCTCATCCTTCCGCACAGCATTTCCAGCCTATCCCGGAAAGGGTATTCACCGCCGGAATATTGAGAGGAAAGAGCATGGGAAAGCATCCGTTTCATCCAATAAGGTGTTACGGGAGCCGTTTCGAGCATTTCCACTTCCACTCGCCAACCCGAATCCTGAACGACCTCCATCCGATTTCTCAAGGAATCCCGGCGCGGGTCTTTCCTGCCCATCCCTTGCATTTGCAACAATAACACCTGCTGTTCCAGATCATAGGGACGCAACCGCTCGCTGTAACGGTTCATTTCCGCCTGTTCGGGCAAATCGCTTTCCACCCGCCACGTTCGGATCAGGCAGTCATCGCCGCTCACGCGAACCTTTGCTCCCGGTGCAACCCACAACTCCTTCCACACGGGCGGAATCGCAGACCTGCCGTCACCGAAAAGCGCCATCAGCGTCAGGCTGTCTACCCGGCCCGCAAAGGAAAACATTCCGTCCCGTACCGTATCCTGCGCTATGCTTTCGGTTTGGCGGGTATGTTGGACACCCAGCAAAATCACCGTCCCATCTTCCACCCCGTTCACCTTTCCCCGGATAGAATAAGCTTCCTGCGCCTGTCCCGAAACACCGCACCATACCATCCCTAGGACAAGCATCACAACTTTCATTCGAACGGTCTTTTTCATTTCCATAATCATAAACCGCCTATTTCACATACTTCCAGATGCCTTCGAAAGCCTCGTTGACCACTACGCTCACGGCCTTCGACAAGTCCATCTCGTCGGTGCAGCTTACGGATTCCGGGTAAAGCGGTATCCGCGCTCCCCGGCGCACCCACACCGGCATGTCCTCCGGCCGGACGCGGAAATTCCGCAGCCACCGGCCTCCTTCGGTCGTCGAACCGTCGAAGAAATTCACCCAGTCCCCTTCCGGCAAGTATACGTCCCGCCGATTGTCCCCGTTCATCACGGGCGCCACCATAAAATCGTCCCCGAAATAATACTCGTCGTCGATGTGCCAGCACATCGGATCGTCCGGATGATGGAACGCCAGCGCCCGCAGCACCGGATAACCGCTTTCGGTCGCCTTCCGGCTCTGGGCGACGATGTAGGGAATCAGCGCATACCGCAGCCGCCACCACCGTTTCACCGCATCGGCGATCTTCGGGAAATGCCACGGCTCCCGCTTCGACGTCCCATGATACCGGATGTGGGAAGAGAACACGCCGAACTGAGTCCACCGCAGGTAAAGATCGTCCGAAATCACGGAATTCATGAAATCGGGCACTCCGTGGAATCCCGGCACGTCGTGGCTCCAGAAGGCGAACCCGGACAACCCCAGGTGAAGCCCTCCTTTCAGCGACCCCGCCATGCCGTCCCACGAGCAGGCCGAATCCCCGCCCCAGTGCAACGGATAACGCTGACAGCCGGCCCAGCCGGCCCGCGCCCAGACGATCCCTTCGCCCGTCACCTCCTGCGTCACCTCGTAGGCCGCCTTTTGATAAAGCAGGGCATAGAGATTGTTGAGCAACTCAGGCTCCATGCCGCGGTAAACCGCTTCCATGTGGATGTTTTCCCCGAAGTCGGTCTTGATGCACGTCACGCCCATCCGCAGCAAGTTCCGCAGCAAGTCCTTGTACCATTCCACCGCCTTCGGATACGTGAAGTCGATCGTCCCGGCATAGTCCAGCGCGCTGAAATTGGAACCTTCGCTTTCCTGTTTCTTTTTCAGCGGGCCGATGTAATCGTTCGCCTTGGCCTCGTCATGCTGTTCGGCGTCTTCCGCGATATAGGGAAGCTGCCACAGGCTCACCCGGTAGCCGTCCTTTTTCAGGCCGGCGATGAATTTTTCCGGTTCCGGGAACCGTTCGGGATTGAATTTCCATTCGCAGAGCCAGTCGGTGCGAAACCAGCCCGTATCCAGGTGGATCACGTCGCAGGGATACCCTTCGCGCCGCATCCGGTCGCAGATTTTCTGCACCTCGTCCGCCGAAAAATAGGTCATGCGGCTCATCCACGTCCCGAAACTCCAGAGCGGCGGCATGGACGGAAAACCCGTCAACCGCCGATAACCGTACAGAATCCGTTCCGGCGTTTCGCCCCCGATCAGAAACACGTCCAGCGACGGCTGTTCGGCCAAAAGCTGCACCGAGCGGGTGGAATGATCGGCCAGCGAAAATTTGGCATAGGCGGACGTATGCAGAAAAAGCCCGTATCCCCGGTTCGACAGGTAGAACGGAATGTTCTTGTAGGCCCGGCGATTGTTTACCCCTTGACCGTCCTGATTCTTCAACTGGAACGTGCGCCCCGACAAGTCCATCTTGGCGAAACGCTCTCCCGTCCCGACGAACACCTCGTCGGGAGCGGCGTGGAAGGACAGGGTCGCCGTGGCATTCCGTCCGTTCCGTTCCACGCAGGCCAGCGCCAGCGCATCGTGCCGTGGCGGAGAGAACTGATCGTAGGCGCTGAGCCGCACTTCCTTATGAAGTTCGGGATAGAAAACGATGTCGAACGTCTCGTCCGGAACGGGCAGCAAATCGCTCCACCAGTCGGTTTCCGGCTCCCGCAGATTCACCTTCGCCTTCACGCGCCCCGTCCCGTCGATGATCGTCCATTCCTTTCCGTCTTCGGATTTCCGAAAGGACAGCGGTTCGATCCGCAGACTTCCGTCCATTTGCAGCATCTCCGAATCCGGCATCTCCTCACCGGCGCCGAATCCGATCCCCAACCGCAGGATCTTGTCTCCGTATTGCCGAATACGGAACCGGTACTCCTTCCGGGGCGCCGACCGATCGGCCTCCATTTCCCCGGAAAGCTTCTGTTTCTGGAACGGGATCGTCAGCACGACGTCCGTCCCTTCGTTCCGGATGTCGGTCGGACGGCACGCCCGCCAAAGCGCTTCGTCCTTCCGGAGTTCGGGATCGAAGTCGAGAAAATCGAACAGGTGGTAATTGGTCTGTTTCATCGCATTCGTTGTCTGTCTTTCCATGCGCTCCGGAACCTCCGTTCCGGAACCCGTTTTTTCCGGCCCGCCGTGCGCAGCAAGGTTCCGCCGCCACAGCTCCCCGCAAACCGGCTATCGTCTCTCCCGGCTCTCCTCCAGCAGGTGACGGTACGCGGGCATAAGCCCCGCCGAATCCTTCACCCGCGGCGAAGCCGATGGCCCGTTCTTCTCCCACCGGTTCCCCGGCCCCGGGCTGTTGGCGTCGAACCGCACGTCCGGCGTGAGGTTGTTGCGGGCATCCACGTAGCCCGTCCCTTCGTCGAAATAGATGTAGAATGCCCGGTCGTTGGTGGCGTAGGGCGCCTTCACCAAATCGTATATCCAGTTGTTCTCGATGACCGTCCCCGGCTGTACGGAGAGGGTGTAAATGCCCCCCGCATCATAGAGCTGCCCGGCGAAGCCGTGCACCCGATTGTGCGCAATGCGGTTGTCCCTCGCACACGTCACCTTCGTCGTCCACCCCCATCCCAGGCTGATCCCCGAATAAGGTACGTCGGACACCTCGTTGTGGGAAATATCCACCCCGGCGGCATACCCCACGCCGATCCCCACGCACCCCCAGTCCTCGTTGGCCGCGTTGGTCACCAGGTTGTTCCGGATCCGCATGTCCCGGCAAAGCTCCCCTTCGAAATCCGGAACATACGCCACATGCGTCTCATACCCCCGGTCGGGAAACGCTCCGGCCAGCAACCCCGTTCCGCCGATGTCCCGGAAAACGCATCCCTCTATCGCAGCGTTCCGGTTGCAGCGCACATAGTCCAGCCCCGTCGAAGCCAGATGCCGGAACCGGCAGTTCACGAAATCCATCCCCTCCGTCCCGCTCACCGAAACCGCCGCAGCCGGACGGCCGATCCACGCCTGATTTTCCAGTCCGGCTTTTTCCGGCAGCCCCGGCACTTCCAGCTTATAGGCATCCAACAAATACATCCCTGTCTGCAACGGCACATGCCCCTGCCGGGAAGGCCGCATCCAGCCCGCATACTCGAAGCCGACTCCCTCGAACCGCACATGCGCGATGGGCCGGGCCGCCGTTCCCGCGACCTCCACGATCGTTTCCAATACCGGCACCACCGCTTCCGCCGTGGTCATATCCTCCCCTTCCCGCGGTAAATAATAGATTTTCCCCTGCTCGAAATCGGCATACCATTCGCTCGGCGCGTCCAAAAATCCGATGGCGTTGTTGAGCATGAAAGCGGAATTTCCCCGCTCGCCGCCGATAACCGGCTGCGGCCAGGGGTGTTCGAATTCCAGCCGGCTCTCCGGATCGTGGAAAGTCAGCACGGCGGTATCCCCTTCGATCTCAATCCCCTTTACCCGCAAAAAAGCCACGGCCCACCGCTGGAGTACGGTCATTTCCATTTGTCCCGCATCCTGCGGCAGTCCTTCCGCCGGAACCGGGATGCCGATCGTCCCTTCCGCCGGATCGAAACTCAGCAGTCGGGCCATGTTTCCCGGCTCGCCCGTCCGGGCCCGGACGGCCTTGCGTCCGTTCACCCACAACTGACGGAACTCCGCCCGCCGGTTCCCGACCTTCGGAATGTCCGCCGCCCAGACTTTACCCTGTGCGGCCTGAGGCAGTCCTGGCACGGCTTCCGTCACCGGACGCCACCCCGTTACCGCCATTCCGCCGCTGAGCACCGGATATTCGCCCGGAGCCGCGCAAATCACCGTCGGACTTTCCGCCGTACCGCCGTCCTCCGGACGCAGGAACAGGGTTTCGTCCTGCGGATATACGCCTCCCCGCAGCACGATCCGCACGCCCCCTGCCGTCGAAGGATCGTTCAGCCGCCTCAGTTCCCGTGCCTTCCGCACGGCGGCGGCCACGCTCCGCATCGGTCGGTCGGCGGTTCCCGCCTCGCGGTCGGAACCGTCGGGAGAGACCCAGATTTCCGCTCCCCCGACCGGGCAAACGGTCAGCAAGGAAAAAAGAATCGCCAGCAAAAAGGATAAATTTCTGTTACTCATGATCTTTCTTTCGATTACCGGCCCGCATCGTCCCCGCACGCCCGCTCTTTCCCCCTCCGGAGGGCCGGTGTGTACGATAACAAAGATAAAAAAAAGAAAGGAATAACAAAACAATCCGAACCGGTATCCGAAAAATTTAACCGCTTTTGCGGCGAAGCATGCCGAAATGCTTTCCCGGACCCTGCCGTGACCGGCAAAGAAAAGGGGAACAGGAACGCTTTTCCGGAACGAACCGACAGGGCCGGCCTCGGATCAAAAAACGGGAAACGACCGGCGGAGCGGCAAGGATTCCATCCGGATCATTTCACCCGCTTGCACTTGCCGGAAAGGTGTTCGATGTCGAGCCGGAGCACGCAGGTGCGGCGGGAGGAAGCGGCGATGTATTTTTCCGCCGTCTCCCGGTATTCCGGGCTGTATTTGGCGACCAGCAGCCGCAGGGCGTGCAGCCGTTCCGCCTCGTCTTCCACGATTTCGATCCGGCCGAAAACGTGGACGCTTTCATAAGCGGTCGTAAACTGATGCGGGATCACCTGCGTCCGTCCCACCACGCAGAAACTCACCCGTCCGTCCTCCCGAATTGCATCCAGCTTGTGCCCCTCCGGAGCGCAGTGAAAATAAATCCGTTCCCCGTCCGCAGCGTAACTCATCGGAATGCCGTAGCCGTATCCCTCCGGCGAACCCATCGCCAGAAAACCGTATTCCCCCGCTTCCAGCAACCGCCGGGCCGGTTCGTCTTCCAGCACCCGGTCTTTGCGGCGCACTTCCCTGAAATTCATACTGCCTTTTCGCTTTACTCCGAAACAAAAAACAGCCCGCCTGCCCTCCACACGCTCAAAGCCCCTGCTTCAGTTTGGAATCCTTGATGACGATGCTCGGCTTGTGGTAGACCACCGAATCGGGCGGCACCGACTCCGTCAGCCAGACGTTCCCGCCGACCACCGTATCGTGGCCGATGACCGTTTCTCCGCCGAGGATCGTGCTTCCCGCATAAATGATGACGTTGTCCTCGATGGTCGGATGCCGCTTGCTTCCGGACAGTCCCTTGTCCACGTACTGCGATCCCAGCGTCACCCCCTGATAGATTTTCACGTTACGCCCGATCACGGTCGTTTCCCCGATGACGATGCCCGTTCCGTGGTCGATGTAAAAATTGGGGCCGATGGTCGCGCCCGGATGGATGTCGATGCCCGTCTGGCTATGGGCGTATTCCGAAATGACCCGCGGCAGGATGGGCACCTTCAACCGGTAAAGCACGTGAGCTAGCCGGTAAACCGTCACCGCATAGAACCCCGGATAGCACAGGATGATCTCCTCCTTGCAGTAGGAAGCGGGGTCGCACGTCGCATACAGATCCGCATCCTTGAGCAACTGGGTATAAAGCACGGGGATTTCGGTGAAAAACTTTTCCGTCAGCTCCCGGCTCGTGAACTCGTGCTCCGCGCACAAGGGACGCAGGATGGCTTCCAGCTCGAACTGCAACGCCTCCCAGCGGGCTTCGATCTGCCGCAGGGTCATGTTCTTGTCGTCCCTAACCAGAAAAAGGGTGTTCACCAGCTTGTCCACGAAAGCGCGCGTCTGCACCTGCGAAGGAACCTCCTCGCAGAACAACTGCGTCATCTTGTGAAGCCGCCGGGGAAAACTGTCTATGATGTCGTTCATAATCGCATCCTGAAAAATAATATATCCTTACAGCCGATCCCCGGAAAACGGAAACGACGCATGGTCGCCTCCTCTCCGTCCGGCCCCAACTACGCTTCCCGCGCCAGCAGGAACGCCTTGAAGTCCCTGAAAGCGGAAGAAACGCCGATGCTCCGCTTATCGCCTTCCATGAATTTCCGAAGCCGTTCCGGCATTTCCACCGGGGCTCCGATAGCCGCTTCCACCGTATCCCGGAACTTGGCGGGATGGGCCGTTTCCAGGAAAACGCCCGTTTCTCCCGGTTGCAGACCGTTCCGGAGCGCCCCGAATCCGCAGGCGCCGTGCGGGTCGAGCACGTAGCCCGTCTTCCGGTAAGTCTCCCGCATGATTTCCCGGATTTCGTCGTCCGTGTACCGGTAGCCGCCGATTTCCCGGCAAACCGCCTCGTGCGAACCACCATACAAGTCGTAAATCCGGGCGAAATTGCTGGGATCGCCCACGTCCATCGCATTGGCCAGCGTGGCCACCGAAGCGCGCGGTGCGTATTCTCCGGTTTTCAGGTACTCGAGGAAAATATCGTTCCGGTTGTTGGCGGCGATGAACCGTTTCACCGGCAGCCCCATCCGCCGTGCGAACAGACCGGCCGTCAGGTTGCCGAAGTTTCCGCTCGGCACGCAGAACACGACGTTTTCCGCCTTCCCCAGCCGCTGCAACTGCGCATAGGCATGGAAGTAATAGAACGCCTGCGGCAGGAAACGGGCCACGTTGATGGAATTGGCCGAGGAAAGGCGGAATTTCCCGTTCAGTTCCTCATCCAGAAAAGCCGCCTTCACCAACCGCTGACAGTCGTCGAACGTGCCGTCCACTTCCAGGGCCGTGATGTTCCGGCCCAGCGTGGCGAACTGCTTCTCCTGAATCTCGCTCACCTTGCCCTTCGGGTAAAGCACCACCACGTCGATTCCTTCCACGCCCAGAAAACCGTTCGCCACGGCGCTTCCCGTGTCGCCGGACGTCGCCACCAACACCGTCACCGGACGCCCGTCCCCTTCCCGCGAAACGAAATACCTCAGCATCCGGGCCATAAAACGCGCCCCTACGTCCTTGAACGCCAGCGTCGGGCCGTGGAACAGTTCCAGCGAATAAATGTCTTCCGTCACCGGCACCACCGGCGTATCGAAACTGAGGGCATCGTAAACGATTTCCCGCAGCTCCCCTGCCGGAACGTCTTCCCCGAAAAACGCTTCGGCCACCGCATGCGAAATTTCCTGAAACGTCATCCGCTGCATATCCCGGAAAAACGCCTGCGGGAGCGGGTTGATCCCGGCGGGCATGTACAGGCCCCTGTCCGGCGCCAGCCCCTTGATGACCGCTTCCGAAAGGCTTGCTTCCGGAACCGACCGGTTCGTGCTGTAGTATTTCATCTTCTTCTCGGTTTCGTTCGATTTTTCAAGCGTCTTCCGTCCTCCTCGGCAGAGGCCGCCCTGTCCTTCCAGCGTCTACTCCTCCCCGAAAAAGGCCCGGATGAATTCGTCCCCCTGCAAACGGCCGTAAGTCCCGGCCCTTGCGCTGTATTCATCGTAGGCATCCACTCCGTCCGGCTCCGCTCCCGGCTTGTAGATCACGAACGGCACGGGAGCCGCCGTATGCGTACGCAACCGGCACGGAGTCGGATGATCCGGCAGCACGGCGATGGCCACCGGTTCCGCCCAGTCCTTCGTTTCCTCGTAAATCCGTTTCAGGATCCGACCGTCCAGATGTTCGATGGTTTTCACCTTCAAATCCACGTCGCCCTCGTGTCCCGCCTCGTCGCTCGCCTCCACGTGCAGGTAAACGAAATCGCCCTCCCGCAACGCTTCCAGCGCGGCTTCCGCCTTTCCTTCGTAATTGGTATCGTAAAGCCCGGTGGCACCCTCCACCGCAATGGGCCTCAACCCCGCATAGACTCCGATTCCCTTGATCAGATCCACGGCGGAAATGACCGCTCCGTTCCGGACGCCGTAAAGGGCACCCATCGTTTCCATCCGCGGCTTGTAGCCCGGTGACCACGCCCAGATGCTGTTGGCCGGGGACTTTCCGGCCTTTATCCGCCGCAGGTTCACCGGATGCAACGCCAACAGGGCCTGCGATTTGAGGGTCAGATCGTTCAGCAAATCGGCAGTCCCCCGCGCTTCGGGCGCCGACGCCCTTACCATCACGTCCCGGAACGCCGTCCCCGGCACGTCATGCGGAGGCGTGCATTCCAGCCTTTTGTCCCCTCCCCGGATTTTCAGCAGGTGACGGTAGGAAACCCCCGGATAAAAATGCACCCGGTCGCTCCCCAGCTTCTCCTGCAGAAACGCCATCAATTCCGTCGCCTCTTCCGTGGAAATGTGTCCCGCCGAATGGTTTTTGATCTTCCCGTCCTCGATGCAGATCAGGTTGCAGCGCATGGCCATTTCCCCCGCATCGAGCCTCACGCCCATGCTCGCCGCTTCCAGCGAACCGCGCCCCTCGAACACCTGCGCCACGTCGTATCCCAGCACCGACAGGTTCGCGATCTCGCTGCCGGGATGGAATCCGGCGGGCACCGTATCCAGCATCCCGCTCCGGCCCTTTTTCGCCAGCAGGTCCATGTAAGGCGTCCGCGCCGCCTGCAAGGGCGTTCTGCCGCCCAGTTCGGGAACCGGTTCGTCGGCCATGCCGTCCCCCAGTATGATGATATGCTTCATGACTTTCTTGATTGATAAACTGCCTTTCAACCGCACCCGTTCCTTTCCCCACCCCGACGGACGGAGGCCGGAACCGCCCCGGTCACCGGATGTTGGCGATACTGATGATGTCGGCGAACACCCCCGCCGCCGTCACGCCCGCTCCGGCGCCGTATCCCTTGATCTGCATCGGATATTCGTTGTACCGTTCGGTCGTCAGCAGGATGACGTTGTTGCTTCCGGCCAGGTGGTAGAACGGATGCTCCGCGTCCACTTCCCGCAGCCCGATTTCAGCCCGACCGTTTTCCAGCGTGGCCACGAACCGCCACCGCTTGTGCTGTGCGGCCAGTTCCTGCCGCCGCCGCTCGAATTCCCCGTCCAGCGCCTCCAGGCTTTTCCAGAAGTCGTCCAGCGTTCCCCGGAAATACTCCTCCGGGATGAACAGGTCTTTCCTCACGTCCTGCTGCTCGATCCGATAACCCGCCTCGCGGGAAAGGATCACCAACTTGCGGATCACGTCCGTGCCGCTCAGGTCGATCCGCGGATCGGGTTCGGCGTACCCCGCCTCCATCGCCATCCGGACGGCCCGGCTCAACGGCACCTCCTCGTTCATCTCGTTGAAGATGTAGTTGAGCGTTCCGGAAACCACCGCTTCGATTTTCAGGATCCGGTCGCCGCTGTTGATCAGGTCGCCGATGGTATTGATGATCGGCAGCCCCGCCCCCACGTTGGTCTCGAACAGGAATTTCACCCCCCGCTTCATCGAAGTGCGTTTCAAATCCAGGTAACGGTCGTACCCGGACGAAGCGGCGATCTTGTTGGCGGTCACCACCGACACGTTGTGCTCGAAAAGATCGTGGTAAATGGAGGCCACCTCCGCGCTGGCCGTACAGTCCACGAATACGGAATTGAAAATGTTCATTTTCAGAATCTCGTCCCGGAACGCCTCCGGGGAAGACACCCGGTCGGAAGCGGCCAGCTTCTCCCGGTAGGTATGGAAATCCAGCCCGTCGCGGTCGACGATGTAGCGGCGGGAATTGGTGATCCCCACCACGTTGATCTGCAACGCCTTTTCTTTCAGCAGCTTTTCCTGCTGCTTGTGAATCTGTTCCAGCAGGTTGCTTCCCACCAGTCCGACGCCGGCCACGAACACGTTGAGCACCTGATAGTCGGACAGGAAAAAGGAATCGTGGATCACGTTCAGCGCCTTCCGCAGGCTTTCCAGCGCGATCACGAACGAAATGTTGGTTTCCGAAGCCCCTTGCGCGCAGGCGATCACGTTGATCCCGTTACGACCCAGCGTCCCGAACAGCTTTCCGGCGATCCCCGGCGTGTGCTTCATGTTCTCCCCGACGATGGCCACGGTCGCCAGATTCCCTTCCTTCTTCATCCGGTTGATTTCGCCCAGCTCGATTTCCTGCGCGAACTCTTCGGTCAGCACAGCGATGGACTTGTCCGCGTCCTCGTTCTTCACCCCGATGGAGGTAGTGTTTTCCGAAGCGGCCTGCGAAACGAAGAACACGCTGATGCCCGCTTTGGCCAGCGCCTTGAAAATCCGGTAGTTCACGCCGATCACGCCCACCATGCCGAGCCCCTGCACGGTGATCAGGCAGGTATCGTTGATGGAGGAAATCCCCTTGATGGCCTTCCCCCCGTCCCCGATCTTGTCCCTGGAAATGTAGGTTCCCTTCGCGCCGGGATTGAACGTATTCTTGATGACGATCGGAATGTTGCTGTGATAGGCCGGGAAAATGGTCGGCGGATAGATCACCTTCGCCCCGAAATTGCAAAGCTCCATCGCCTCCACGAAACTCAGGGACTCGATGACGTAGGCGTTGTCGATTACCTTGGGATCGGCGGTCATGAACCCGTCCACGTCCGTCCAGATTTCCAGCTGTGAGGCCTTCAGCCGGGCCGCCAGAATAGCCGCCGTGTAGTCCGAGCCGCCCCGTCCCAAGTTGGTGACGTCCCCCGATTCCCGGTCGGAGGAAATGAACCCCTGCACCACCGAAATCCGGGGCAGATTTGCGAACGTCCGGTCGATCAACGAATTGGTCAGATCGAAATCGACGATATGCTTGTTGAAATAAGGATGCGTCTTGACGAAGGTCCGGGCATCGAACAGAGTGCTCCCGGCGATCACGCCGCTGACGATGATGGAAGAGAGCCGTTCCCCGTAGCTCAGAACGATGTCGGTCGTCTTGGGCGAAAGGTCGCGGATCAGAAACACTCCCCGGAAGATGTTGCCCAGATCGTCCAGCAGGGAGGTCACCTGTTCCTGGACGGCCTCCCGGCGTTCCGGCGGAACGGCGTCGCGCACCATCGCATTGTGCCTCCCGGCGATTTCATTGTATGCATTATAGTAATCCTCGTCTCCGGCAGCCGCCGTGCGGGCCGTTTTCAGCAGCCGGTCGGTGACTCCCCCCAGGGCGGACACCACCACGACCACGGGTTCCCGTTGGGACTCCACGATTTCCTTCACCCGAAGAACCGATTCCGCAGAACCTACGGACGTTCCGCCAAATTTCAATACTTTCATGCTGCGCTTGCTTCTCCCGTTTGTAATTCTTCCTGTCGCTTTTTCAGAAGGACAATATTACTAATTTTTTTCCGAAATCCCGTAACCGTCTCCCGCCCGGCGGGAAAACCGGGCTGACGGAATTTCCGGAAAACGGGGCGAACCGCTATCACATTCGCGCCGGGTATTGCGCGGTTCTAAATAAAGATGTACTTTTGGGCCGATTTGTTTATACAACGTAAATGCGATTTTTATGAACCTGAAAGAGATTTTGGCCATATCGGGACAACCGGGGCTGTACAAATTCGTCGCCCAGAGCACCCGCGGAATCATCGTCGAGTCGCTCGCGGACGGCAAGCGTTCCAACGTACCCCCCACGGCGCGCGTGAGTTCGATGGGAGAGATCGCCATTTTCACCGACACGGAAGACATGCCGATCGATCAGGTGTACCGCAACATTTATAAAATGACGGAAGGGAAACCGGCCGTCAGCCACAAGGCGGCTCCGGAAGAGATCCGGAAGTTCTTCGCCCAAGCGCTGCCCGAATACGACCGCGATCGGGTGCACGTATCGGACATGAAGAAGGTCGTGGCGTGGTACAACATCCTGCTCGACAAGGGGATGATCGACCTGGAAGAACCCGCGGAAGAAACTGCGGAGGCCGAAGCCCCGGCGGCGGCCGAAAAGGAATAGTGCCGCCGGAAGGCGACCGGAAATACGACAGGGAACCGCAGATGCGATTCCCTGTCTCCTTTCAACGTTCCCCGTCGTCCTTTCCCCGCCGCAAAGGCGGAGATTCCATGCGGCTCTTTCCGGCATGCGGAACTCCTTTCTTCCGGGCGCCGGTTCCGTTTCTCCCGTCGGAGAAAATATCCCGGCCGACACCCCGCCGCCATGCAGGAAAAAGGCCTTCCCTCCTTTCTGCGGACAACGGTTCCCGCTTTCGTTCTCCGGCGACTATCTTCCGGATTTCTTGTTGTTCGACGAACGGCCGTTGCTCGACGACCCGCTGTTCGACCGGCTGCTTCCGGAAGAATTCCGAGAAGTGTACTGGTTGATTCCCTGCGGATTGTTCACGCGGCCCTTTCTTCCGTCGCTGCTCGACGAGTTGCTTTCCGAACGGCTGCTCCGGCTGCCGGACGAAGAGTTGCCGCTGTTCGACCGGCCCGAAGTGTATTGGTTGCGTCCTTCCGGATTGTTCACGTGCCCCTTCATCGCTTCGCTCCGTGTTTCCGAGGATTCGTTCTGGCCCCGGCCGCTTCCCTGCGACGAGTTGCTTTCCGAACGGCTATTGCCAGAGCGACTGCCGCTACCGCCCGAACGAGAACCGCGGCTCGAACTATTCGAGCTGCCTTCGCTGCTCCGGCCGCTTTCTTCGGAGGAAGAACTCCGGGAGTTGCTGCTGCCAGAGCGGCTGCCCTGGCTGTTCGAACGACTGCCGCTCCCAGAATTAGAGCTGCTGCTGCCCGAACGAGAGCTACGCCCCGTACTATTCTGGCTCGAAGAACGGCTTCCCGACCGGCCCCGGCCACTACTGACCTGATCTTCGTCTTCATCCGAATCCATTTCGTCCAGCGGTTCGATGTAAAGGATCGCTTCTTCCACTTCCACGCTCATGGCTTTGCTGCCGCCTTTTTTGCTGTTGGAAGAATTTCCGGAGGTAAACTGGTTGCGTCCTTCCGGATTGTTCACGTGGCCTTTCATCGCTTCGCTCCGCGTTTCCGAAGATTCGTTCTGACCCCGGCCGCTTCCCTGCGATGAGCCGCCCTGGCTCCGGCCGCTGTTCGATCCGCTCTGCGAACGGCTGCTTCCGCCTTCCGACGAACGGCTTTCCGAACGGCCCGAAGTGAATTGGTTATGTCCTTCCGGATTGTTCACGTGACCTTTCATCGCTTCGCTCCGCGTTTCCGAAGATTCGTTCTGACCCCGGCCGCTTCCCTGCGATGAGCCGCCCTGGCTCCGGCCGCTGTTCGACCCGCTCTGCGAACGGCTGCTTCCGCCTTCCGACGAACGGCTTTCCGAATTGCCCGAAGTATACTGGTTATGTCCTTCCGGGTTGTTCACGTGACCCTTCATCGCTTCGCTCCGCGTTTCGGTGGATTCGCACTTGCCCCGATCGTCGCCGCTGTTCGAATTGCCTTCGCTCCGGCCGCTGTTCGATCCGCTCTGCGAACGGCTGCTTCCGCCTTCCGACGAACGGCTTTCCGAACGGCCCGAAGTGAATTGGTTATGTCCTTCCGGATTGTTCACGTGACCTTTCATCGCTTCGCTCCGCGTTTCCGAAGATTCGTTCTGACCCCGGCCGCTTCCCTGCGACGAGTTGCTTTCGCTCCGGCTGTTGCGGTCCGATTCGCTGTTGCGTCCTGCAGACTGCTTTTCGTTGTCGTTTTTCGTGTTCATGATTTTTCTGTTTTTATGGATTGTTAATGATGGTTGACTGTCTGCTCCGACGGCGAAAGGACGCCCGCCACCGGCAGCATGCCTCTGTTCTTCGATCTGTGGCCGAACGGGGGATCAGCGGGTCGATTCTTCCGTCACCGCTTCCCGGCGATTCTTCCGGGTACCGCTCCCTTCCTTCCGTTGTCCGGTGTTCCGCGACATGGACGCCTCCGACCGCTCGCCGTCTTCGGACTCCTCCGTCTCGTCCGCTTCGTCTTCGCTTCCGCCGGCATCTTCACCGACCGGGAAAGCCGCCTTCCGGCCGGTTTCCTTCGTCCGTACCGTGCGGCGATTCCCATGCGAACCGGCGCTTCGTCCGCTCTGATCCTCCTTCCCCAGATAGGCGCGGAGCATCCAAAGCAGTTTTTCCTGTTGATTGATATAGGGAGTGAGCAAATCCTGAGTGCCCTCGTCTTCCATTTCCTGGGCCAGCGAAACGATTTCCCGCTGCTTCTGCACGATTCCCCGCAGGTATTCGAGCGTCAGCACGATGCACTCTTCCCCCGGCAGTATATCCCGCACCTCCTCGATGTCGGCATTTTCGATGAAGTCGGAAAACGTGTGCAGCGGTACCCGATCCAGCGCGAGAATCCGTTCGGCCACCTCGTCTATCTTGACCAGCGCATCGTTGAACCACTCTTCGAATTTGGCATGCAGCTCGAAAAACCGATCCCCGGAAATGTTCCAGTGGAACCCCCGGAGATTCTGATAATAAATTTCGTAATCGGCCAGCAGCGCATTGAGGCGCTTTGCCAGAAGATCGGTGCTTTGGAGACCCGTATGGCCCGAACCGGACGATTTCATAAGCACATAAATTTACATGATGAATGTTTTCAACATCCCTCATGCAAAATATGTACCGAAAAAAAGACAAAAAGGATTATGCCCTGCGACGCGGATTTTGAGGAAACCAGCCTTTCCGTACCCGCTCACGCTGCTCGAACAGCTCTTTGATCGTCCAGAAAGCGGAAAAGGCGAAAACGCCAGCTATGGACGAAAGGAGGATATTTTCCACCCAAAGCGAAACTGCGGCTCCGACCAGCCCCAGGATCAGGAAAACCCACCAGCAACGGGTTCCCCAACGATATTCGGCCTTGATGACGACCGGATGGAAAAGGCCGATGATCAGGAAAGCGGCGATTCCGGTCCCCAGCCCCGTCAAACGATACGCTTCCAGCACATCCGTCATCATACCGAAGCTGTTTTCGGGACATCGGGTAAAACGGGGTCGGAATCCGGTGCGCACTCATCCACGGCTCCCACCGTCACAGTTACGAATCCCGCTTCGTTCAGGTGGCGGCGCGCCAGTTCCTGCAGCCGCTCCGGAGTGATGGCCTTCACTTCCTCCAAATAACGGGCCACATACCCGTTGTCCGTCCCGTTCTGCACGCTTTCGATGGTCACGTCGGCGATGCCGAACGGCCCGTCCAGAATCCGCATCAGGTCGCCCGTGATCATGTTTTTCACGATTTTCAATTCCTCTGCGCCGACGGGTTCCTCCCGCAATCGGGCCAGCTCCCGGAAAATCTCCCGCACGGCGTCTCGGGTGAACGGCGCCCCCACTTCGGTGGCGATCGCCAGATAACCCGCCGATTCCAGATTGACCATCGCGGAAAATACGCCGTAAGTGTAACCCTTGTCTTCCCTCAGGTTGGAAATCAGCCGGGAACCGAAATATCCTCCCAGCACCATCGAAAGCACCTGCATCCCGATGAAGTCGGGGTGGTTCCGGGGGAAAAGCCGTTTCCCGATCCGGATGGCCGTCTGCAGGGCCTCTTCGCGTCTCTCCTGCACGAGCGGCGTCGTCACCGGTTCCGGCAGGTCTGCAAAGGAAACGCCCGCGCCCGCAGGCAACGATGCCAGAAACGTTTCGATGCGTTGCACTTCCTCGCTTCCCGCTTTCCCGCTGACCACCGCGAAACAGTTTCCGGCCGTATAGTGTTTCCGGAAAAAAGCCTGCAGAACGTCCTGCGTCAGGGCATCGAACTCGTCCCGGTCGTAAAACGAACCGTAGGGATGTTCCTGCCCGAAAAGGGCCTGCGTGAACAATTCCCGCGCCCGGAAAGAAACCTTCTGCCGGTCGACGCTCAACTGCTGTTTGCGCCTCTCCCGGTAAATATCCAGTTCCGGAACGGGAAAAAGCGGACGGGCCGTCATTTCTTCCAACAGCTCCAGCGTCTGAGGCAGGAACCGAGACAGGGTGCAAAGGGTGACCACCGCATAATCCCGGTCGATGCCGGTTTCGAAGTGGGCCCCGTAGAAATCGAATCGCTCCGAAAATTCGGCGGCGGAATATTTCTCCGTTCCTTCCGCCAGCAGGTTCATCACGGTGGCGGCAGTGAAAGGGCGGGACTGGAACCGGGTACCGGCCCGGTAAACCAGACTCAGCCGGGTCACCTCCTGCTGCGGAGCGTTCAGCACGTACAGGCCGGTTCCGCCGGCGAGCCGCCGGATTTCGGGCATCGGGATATCCAGCCGGTCGGGAATGCGGACGGCGGGTTGCATATGACGGTCAGTTTTCATCTTCGCGCAGGTATAAAAGCGTGGAACTCTTTTCGGGGCGGAACGTTTCGAGCGCCTCCGTTCGGATCCGTTCTCCGGTCACCGACCGGTAGAGGTCGATCTCCCGGTTGACGGTTCCGGCGTCTCCGAGCATTTCGTAATAGCCCAGGTTCATCGCCTTGTTCATGACGTTCAGATCCCCGAAAATCACCCCGGATTCGTATTTGTTGCGGACTTTTTCCAGCTCCGCTTCCGGAACGGGTTCACGCTGCAGGCGTTCCAGCTCCTGCCAAAGCACCCGTTCTCCCTCCTGCACGGAGGTTTCCGGCAACAGGTGTCCCGTAAGGACGAAAAGGCCCGGATCCATGTCCCCCGTCACGTAAGCGTTGACGCTGGAAAAGAGCCGTTCCTCCTTGACCAGCCTGCGGTAAAGGCGGGACGAATTTCCGGAAGAGAGCAGGTCGGACATCACGTCGAAAGCGTAGAACCGGGGATCGGTCCGGCCGACGATGTGGAAGGCGATCACGATGGCCGAGGCCGGCACGGGTCGCCGCACTTCCAGCCGCCGCGCCGAGGTCTGAGGCGGTTCGGACGGAATCGCATCCCGGACGGGTTTCCCCGCGGGAATTTCCCCGAACCAGCTTTCGGCCAGTTCGAACACCCGCTCCGGTTCCAGGTCGGCCGCCACGGAAAGAATCGCGTTATTCGGAACGTAGTATTTTTCATAGAAGGCCCTTACCTCTTCCATCGAAGCCTCCCGGACATGGTCGGGCGTCATGCCGATGGTCGGCCAGCGGTAGGGATGGCGTTCGTAGGCCAGCGGACGCATCAGCAGCCACAGATCGCCGTAGGGCTGATTCAGGTAACGCTGGCTGAATTCCTCCACGACCACCTTCCGCTGCACTTCGAGGCTCCTGTCGTTCAGCGCCAGCCCGCGCATCCGGTCGGACTCCAACCAGAAGGCGGTTTCCACATTGTCCTTCGGCAGGGTCATGTAATAGTCCGTGTAATCGTTGCAGGTAAAAGCGTTGTTTTCTCCGCAGGCCAGCTGCACGGGCAGGTCGAAATCGGGGACGTGCTCGCTTCCGCCGAACATCAGGTGTTCGAACAGGTGGGCGAATCCCGTCCGGGAAGGATTTTCATTCCGGGCACCCACCTTGTAGAGCAGATTCACCGCCGCCATGGATGCCGACGGATCCCGGTGGGCCAATACCGCCAACCCGTTTTTCAGGACATATCTTTGATAATCGATCATGCTTTTCCTCTTTTTTACGCGTCCGGGCCGGGCGTCTCCGTCTTGTCACCGTCCCGGCATCATTCTTTCCGCGAAACTTTTCGTTTTTCTTCCGGGGCCGCTGCGGGCCTGTCGAAGTCGATTTCCCCCAAATTGCTCATATACCGGCGCACCCGGGCCGCTCGGTTCACCATGTAGGACGACGGCGCCTCCAAATTCATCCGGAACGGATTGGGGAGCACCGTGGCGATCATCGAAGCCTCGTAAACGTTCAGCCGCGAAGGGGGCTTGCCGTAAAAGATTTCGGAGGCGGCCCCCACCCCGTAAACTCCCGGATGCGTTTCGATCACGTTCAGATACACTTCCATGATCCTCCGTTTCCCCCACATCCCTTCGATCAGGACGGTAAAATAGGCTTCGATCCCCTTGCGCACCCACGTCCGGTCGGGCAGGCAGAACACGTTTTTGGCCGTCTGCTGCGAAATGGTGCTGGCTCCCCTCAGTCGCTTCCCCTGCCGGTTATGCTCCAGCGCCTTCTCAATGGCTTCGAAATCGAACCCGCTGTGGGTCAGGAAACGATTGTCCTCCGTGGTCACCACCGCCCGCGCCATGACCGGAGCGATCTCCTCCAGCGGATACCAGCGCGTCTTCACCTTCAAGCCCGCCCCCTCCTTTTCGGTCATCCGAATCACTTTCAGCGGGGTCACCGTCACGGGAAGGAATCGGAGCAGGGCCACCGAAACCACGGAAAAAGCGATGAAGAAAAAAAACAGGTACAAAAAAAGCCGCCACAGATATTTCATCGGATTTCCCCGTTTATGCCGTCCTATTCCGCCACATCCACCACGAAGTAAAGTACGTACGGCTGTTTCGACAGCGAAGTGTGTATCCGGATGCTCTTGAACTGCCACCCGTACTGTCCCCGCGAATCGTATCGGAGCGTCAGCCGGGAGGTTTCTCCCGGTCGCAGCGGCTTCCGGTCGAAATCCGGCGTAGTGCAGCCGCAGTCCGTATCCACGTTCAGCAGGACGAAAGAAGCCGTGTCCGCATTTTGCAGGGCCACGGAATACTCGATCACCTCTCCTTCCCGCAGGCGTCCGAAATCCAGCGTATCCCGCCCCGTTCCGTCCGAAGTCGTCGCAGAAATCCGCGCCGTATCCCGCAACGGCGCATTTTCCGTGCCTTTCTTTCCGGTTCGGGAGCCTCCGCAGGCCACCGTCAGAATCGCCGCCCCTATGATCAGAAACTTCTTCATCCCGCTATCCGTTTTCAGCTTTCGACCAGTCCCCGGCCCTGCTTGTCGATCATGCCGTCGGCACGCAGTTTTTCCACGATCTTGTCCAGCACGCCGTTGATGAACGTGCTGCTGGCGGGAGTCGAATAATATTTGGCGATCTCGATGTATTCGTCCAGGGTCACTTTGACCGGAATGGTCGGACAGGACAGCAGTTCCGCAATGGGGGCCAGCATGATGACCCGATCCATGTAGGCGATCCGTTCCAAGTCCCAGTTCCGGGTATGGGTGTCGATGTACTCCGAATATTTCCGGTGGTTCACCAGCGCGTTGCGGAACAATTCCCCCGCGAACTTCCGGTCGTCTTCGTTCTTGAACCGGGGCAGCAGGCGCAGCTGCGGTTCCTTTTCCTTCATCCCGTGCAGGGTGCGCACGACCATGATCAGGGCGAATTCCACATCGTCGGCCCAATAGATGGACTGTTCTTCCAGAATATCGTAAAGGGGATCGAAATCCTCGACTTCGGAGGTGAAGAAATTCATGAGGAATTTCACGTCTTCCGTGAAGGAATCCTTCCCGTTGTTCATGTATTCGGTGTAATACTCCCTTCCCGTCATGTTCTGATAGAGCTTGCGGATGAGTTCGGGATAATTCGACCAGCTGAGGCTGTGGGCTTCCAGATACCGTTTCAGTTCCTCGCTTTCCGCGATCCGTTCGACGGCGCGGTTGCGAACGAATTTCAGGTTGGGGTTGAGGTCTTCCGGCGTCGGAAGGAGTTTCTGCCGTCCCAGTTCCGCTTTCCGCGCCGCATACTGGCGCACGTCCACGATCAGCTCAAGCAGCAAATGGTACAACTGATAGGTTTTGTCGATGCTGAAATTCAGATTCTTCTCGGAGACGATCAACGAATCGCTTTCCGACTTGAAATGAGCATAAAGCGCCTTGACGACTTTAATCCGGAGTAACCTTCTGCTTAACATATGTCAATGAAACGGGTTTGAGCCCACAAAACTACACTAATTTTCCGAATTCCCAAACTCCCTCTGCGGGTCGTCCGGCAGGACGGCAGTGAAAAGCCTGCCCACGGCCGCACGCTTCCGTTCCCCGTTCGGGAACGTGGCACGTTTCCTGCGCCCTGCCCCGTTATGGTTTACCGAAATTTATATACCTTCGCAAAAATTTTCGGGATGAGAACGTTCGACGTGGTTGTGACAGGCGGAGGGCCTGCAGGACTGATGGCTGCGGGAACCGCCGCTTCCGCCGGCCGGAACGTGCTGCTGGCGGAGAAGATGGAAAAGCCCGCCCGCAAGCTGCGCATCACCGGAAAGGGACGGTGCAACCTGACCAACGCACGGGATACGGCCCGGTTTCTGGAAAAAATCCGCACCAACCGGGAATTCGCCCGGGCGGCCCTGCGCGCCTTTTCCAACCGGGACGCGATGGATTTCTTCGAGCGGATCGGACTGCCTCTCTCGGTCGAACGGGGCGACCGGGTCTTCCCCGCCAGCGGCAAGGCCTGGGACGTGGCCGAAGCGCTCGTGCGGTGGGTCAGAAAAAGCGGAGCCGAAATCCGGTGCGACACCCGCGTTCGGGAGATCGGCACCCTGCACGGTCGTATCGCCTCGGTCATTCTGGAATATCCTAACGGGCGCACCCAGACCGTCCGCACCTCCAACCTCATCATCGCCACGGGCGGGCTTTCCTATCCGGCCACCGGCTCCACGGGGGACGGCTACGACTTGGCTCACGCGCTGGGCCACCGCATCGAGGGCATCCGTCCGGCGCTCGTGCCGCTGGAAACCGAATCGGAATACGTCCGCGCCCTCAAAGGGCTGCATCTGCGCAACGTGAACGTCACGCTGCTGATCGACGGACATCCTGTCGGCAGCGAATTCGGAGAAATGGAATTCTATGAATACGGGCTGAGCGGCCCCGTGATCCTGCGCCTGAGCCGGGAAGCGGTGGATGCCCTGATCGAAGAGCGGAAAACCGAAGTCTCGATCGATCTCAAACCGGCCCTGTCCATGGAAAAACTGACGGCCCGCATCGAACGGGAACGGCCCGGCCTGCCCGCAAAGGCCACCGTAGCCGACCTGCTCCGCAAACTGCTTCCCCAGCCGCTGATCCGTCCGGTGAGCCGTCAGGCCGGAATCGCCCCGGACTGCCCGCTGTCCCGTTTCGGCTACCGGGAAACGGAACGGCTGATCCGGACGCTGAAGGACTTCCGCCTTCCCGTGACCGATTACCGCCCCTTCACCGAAGCGATCGTCACGGCAGGGGGAGTGGACGTTTCGGAGATAGACCCGGAAACGCTCGAATCGAAAAAAATCGGCGGCCTCTATTTCGCCGGGGAGGTGCTCGATCTGGACGCCGACACGGGCGGATATAACCTCCAGCTCGCTCTCTCGACGGGACGGCTGGCCGGCCTGCTGAAAAAGAGTCCGGGCGCTCCGGACTTTCCGGAACCGTCCTCCGCCCGCTAACCCGTATCCATGACTGTCTCCTTGAAATTTACCCTGCTCAAATCATACATCCTGTTGCGGAACTGCTTCCGGATGAACCACTGGCGCGGCCACGGCATCCATTCACCCTTCATGTACCGGCTGGTGCGGGAAGTGATCGTCCGCGAAAATCCCCGGAAAACGGGCCGCCCCCTGCCCGAAAGCATCGCGGCCCGTCTCCTTTCCGAAAGGGATGCGGCGTTCCTCCGGAACCTGTACGGCTACCTGGACTATCCCCGCTGCATCGTGGCCGGAGAGGAAACACCCGAAAACCGCACCTTGTGCATCGCTTCCGCCGACGTGTCCCCGGAAGCGATCGGGCAACTGATCGGCCGCATCCGGAACGACCATGACGAATGTTGCGTGGCGGTGCTGGGGATCAACAAATCCTACGACAAATACCGGCTCTGCAAAAAGCTGATCCGGGAAGAAAACTGCGTCAGCGTCGACCTCTACCGCACCTGCCTGTTCATTTACGACGCCAGGCTGAGGAAACAGCACTACCGGCTCCGGGGATGACGCCCGTCCGTACCGAAGAGGCCCTTCCCCGCCCGGCGGGCCATTATTCTTTCCGTTCCGGAGCCGATGCGCACTCCATGAATTCCGACAGGCCGTCGAGCAGGGGATCGGCATAGGCTTCCGCCTGTTCCCTGACCGCCGGACGTTCCTCCGGATCGAAACTCGTTTCCACCTGCGTCACGGTGTACATGGCCGGCACCACCCATGCTCCCAGCTTCAGCAGCAGCGCCTGCAACTGCTGGATGGTGGCGATGCCCGGCGTCTTTCCCGAACTCACCGATACCACTCCGACGGGTTTGCGCACCCACTCGCGGACATAGACGTCGATGACGTTTTTCAACGCAGCCGGGTAGCTCGCATTGTACACGGGAGAGACGACGATCACTCCGTCGGCCCGGACGAAGCGTTCCGTGAAATCCAACAGCTCCGGAGAGGGATTCCGCTGAAAGGCCAGCCGTTCGGTAAAAAAGGGAAAGCCATATGCTTTCAGATCGAGTATTTCCGCGGAAACCCGCTCCCGCTTTTCCGCATACCCTTTCAGGAAAAGGGCCGTCCGGTCGCTCATTCGCCCTTCCCGGACGCTGGATGAAATCAGCACGAGGTGTTTCATGACCGAATCGTATAGATGATTCGCCGAACCGAACAAACACCATTCCCGTTTTTCCGCCCCCTTGCCGGACGGGCTGCCGATCCTTGCGCGCTTTTTGCAATCGGGTCGAAATAATACGTATATTTAACCCCAAAAATCGAACGTCATGAGAATCTATACCAAAACCGGGGACGGCGGCACCACTTCGCTGGTCGGCGGAAAACGGGTCGGCAAAAACCATCCGAGGGTGGAAGCCTACGGATCGGTGGACGAGCTGACGGCTCACCTGGCCTACCTCCGGGACAACATGGAAGACATCGACACCCAGCAGGAATACCGAAACGATCTGCTGCAAATCCTGAACGACCTGATGACCGTGGCGGCGGTCTTCGCGTGCGAAGACGAACACCTGTCCCGGCTGCCCGTCCTTTCGGAAGAAGACATCCGTTTTCTGGAACAGCGGATAGACGTCCTGCAGGCGGAAGTCCCCCCCGCGGACAAGTTCACCTTGCCGGGAGGCCACCCGCTCGTTTCCCTGGCGCACATCGCCCGCACCGTCTGCCGCCGGGCCGAGCGGAACGCCACCCGCATCGAATGCGAAGCGGAAGCCTATCGCATTGCACTCCAATACCTTAATCGTCTATCGGATTACCTCTATATATTGGGCCGAAAAATTTCGCAGGATTTTAACATCCCCGAAACGTTTTGGGTTCCGAAAAAGTAATTTTTTTGTATTTTTGCGATCCAACAGGGTTTCTCATCTTAAAACGACACGTGTATGTACTGGACTTTAGAGTTAGCGTCAAAACTGGAAGATGCACCGTGGCCGGCGACCAAAGACGAGTTGATCGACTACGCGGTAAGGTCGGGCGCCCCGCTCGAAGTGATCGAGAATCTCCAGGAAATCGAAGACGAAGGCGAAGTTTACGAAAGCATCGAAGATATCTGGCCCGATTATCCGAGTAAGGACGATTTTTTCTTCAACGAAGACGAATATTGACGGCCATCGGTTCCGCTCCGCGTTGAGCGGTGGAAGGACAGGTATGCAAAAAGCGGTTTTTCAACCGCTTTTTTTCGTATCCGGGAACCGGGGCTTCCGTTCGTTCCCGCACAAGCCTGCCGTTCCCTTTTCCCGCCGCACGCCCTCCGTCGCTTTTCCTGTGTCCGGCACGACGCCCCGCCGCGGTCTTCTTTTTTGCGCGAGCCGGAATGCCTTTTTCCATCTTTCCACAAAAAAGCGGAAACCCGTCCTCCTCAGGTTTCCGCTTCACCATGCACTTTTCCTTCCATTCCCGGTAGCCCATAGGAGAATCGAACTCCTCTTTTGAGAATGAAAATCTCACGTCCTAACCGATAGACGAATGGGCCGTCGCGCATGTCCGGATGATCCGAAATGCGGTGCAAAATTAGTATAAAAACCCGTGCGTGCAAATTTTTTTCGGGCAAAAACGTCGTTTTCTCCGAAGAAAAAACAGCCGCTTCCTTCAGAGTGTATACTCAAAAGGGAGGTTTTTCGTTTATATTATCGACACGATACGAATCGAATATATTTGACGGTAAAGAAAAAAGAACTATGTTTGAAATCGGGTTCGGCATGCCGCCCGACCGCGGTTCGGACATAAAAAACTGAAAACGAAACATGAAAAGAGAAGAATTCGAGAAATACGCACGCGGACACATGGGGATCAGCAGCCTGAAACTGCACAACTTCAAGTCGGTCTACAACGAATACATCTCGCCGACCATTATCGAGGAACGTCAGCTGAACATCGCTACGATGGACGTGTTCTCGCGGCTGATGATGGACCGCATCATCTTCCTCGGCTGTCCGATCTACGACGATGCCGCCAACATCATCCAGGCGCAGCTCCTCTTTTTGGAATCGACCGAACCGGACAAGGACATCCAGATTTACATCAATTCCCCCGGCGGATCGGTCAGCGCGGGACTGGGCATCTACGATACGATGCAGCTCATCAGCGCCGACGTCTCGACCATCTGCACCGGACTCGCCGCTTCGATGGGAGCCGTCCTGCTGACCGCCGGCGAAAAAGGGAAGCGTTCGGCCCTGCCCCACTCGCGGATCATGATCCATCAGCCGCTCGGAGGCGCGGAAGGACAGGCTTCGGACATCGAAATCACGGCCAAGCAGATTCTGAAAACCAAGAAGGAGCTGTACGAAATCCTCTCCAAGCATTCCGGCGCCACCTACAAGAAGATCGAAAGAGACGCCGACCGGGACTACTGGATGACGGCCGTCGAAGCCAAAGACTACGGACTGATCGACGAAGTCCTGAGCAAACGGGAAAAAAAGTAAGAACAGACCACAAATCGAAGAACACATAGAGTTGTATGAGCAAGAAAACGACGGATAACGGGGAACGATGCTCGTTTTGCGGATCGGACGCATCGCAGGTGCTGATGATGTTCCGCGGCCTCGACGGATCCAACATCTGCAACAATTGCATCGACCACGGCTATCACCTGCTGAAGGAAACGGAAGAGGCGGCGGATGCCGCCAAAAAGCCCGTCCTGCGCAAGGAGGAGCTGCTGAAACCGGCCCAGATCAAAGCCTTCCTGGACGACTACGTGATCGGGCAGGACAGCGCCAAACGTTACATATCCGTAGCGGTCTACAACCACTACAAACGGCTCATGCACGGGGATGCGAAGGAAAGCGACATCGAGATCGACAAGTCCAACATCATCCTGGTCGGGGAAACGGGCACGGGGAAAACCCTCCTGGCCCGCACCATCGCCCGGCTGCTGCAGGTGCCTTTCACCATCGTGGACGCCACGGTGCTCACCGAAGCGGGTTACGTGGGAGAAGACGTGGAAAGCATCCTTTCGCGTCTGCTGCAGGTGGCCGACTACGACGTGGCGCTGGCCGAGCGGGGAATCGTTTTCATCGACGAGATCGACAAGATCGCCCGCAAATCGGACAATCCCTCCATCACGCGCGACGTTTCGGGAGAAGGGGTGCAGCAGGCCCTGCTGAAAATCCTCGAAGGAACGGTGGTCAACGTGCCGCCGCAGGGCGGACGAAAACACCCGGAACAGAAGTTCGTGCAGGTGAACACCAAAAACATCCTCTTTATCTGCGGAGGCGCTTTCGACGGCATCGAGAAGAAAATCGCCCAGCGGCTCAACACGCGGGCGGTGGGATACGGACAGCTGCAGAAGAACAACGGCATCGACCGGGCGAACCTGCTGCAATACGTTCTGCCGCAGGACTTGAAATCGTTCGGTCTGATCCCGGAACTGATCGGGCGGATGCCGGTGCTGACCTACCTGGAACCGCTCGACCGCAAGGCGTTGAGAGCCATTCTGACGGAGCCGAAAAACGCCATCGTCAAACAGTACCTCAAAATGTTCGAGCTGGACGGGATCGCCCTGACGTTCGACGACGAGGTGCTGGACTATATCGTGGACAAGGCCGTGGAATTCAGGCTGGGCGCACGGGGACTGCGTTCCATCTGCGAAGCGATCATGATGGACGCCATGTTCGAGCTGCCTTCCCAGCAGAAAACGAAATTCCGCGTGACGCTGGAATACGTCGAAAAAAAGATGGAGAAAGCCAATATCAATACATTGAAAGCGGTCGGCTGAAAAGACCGCAGGCACAACGCAGAGGGGTACGGCCGTGCCGTACCCCTCTGCGTTTTCTGTCCGCTCGCTCCGGCAGACCGTCCCTCTTCCGAAAACTTTCCCGTCCGGGAAACGAAGATGAAACGCGACCCGCCCTATTTTCGCCTTCACGCCCACCGGATTAACGGTCCATCGCCCGAAAACGGAAATCGGAACGCTCGGAAAAATCGGGCAGAATAATTGTTTTACAGGTTTAGTTTACATAAATTTGTATAAACGATTAGAATTGTGCGCATGTACAAAGGGGGGCATTATTATTCGCTGAAAATCAACCGGAGCACCGCCAACGGCCAGTACCTCGTCGACGAGGAAGGCGCGGAAGTGCTCCTGCCGCGGCGTTACGTTTCGCCGGAGTCGCAGGAAGGAGACACGTTGCGGGTATTCGTCTATTACGACTCGGAAGACCGCCCGGTGGCCACGACGGAAACCCCGCTGGCCGCGGCGGACGAAGCCGCCTTTCTGGAAGTCACGGACAAAACCGTCCACGGCGTCTTTTTGAACTGGGGCCTGCCTAAAGACCTTTTCCTGCCGGCCCGCAACCAGAGCTACCGGATGGACTGCGGCAAGAAATACGTCGTCTATCTGTATACGGACAACGTGACGGGGCGGACAGTGGCCACGGCCCGGTTGAACGGCTTCATCCGGAACGAGGAACTCACCGTCGCACCGGGCGACGAAACAGACATTCTGGTGGCGCAGGAAAACCGGCTCGGCTATCGGGTGATCGTCAACAACCGGCATTGGGGCATGCTGTACCACAACCAGATTTTCGCTCCCGTGGCCGTGGGCGACCGGTACAAGGCCTATGTGCAGCGCATCACGGAAGACAACCGGATCGACCTCACCCTTCAGCAACCCGGATACGACGGCGTCCGGGAGTCGGCCGAGAAACTGCTGGCCCTGCTCCGGTCGGGAAACGGCACGCTGGAAGCCGGAGACGACAGCACCCCCGAACGGGTGCACGAACTGACCGGCATGAGTAAGAAAACGTTCAAGCGAAGCGTGGGTTTTCTGCTGAAAAAAGGTCTGATCGAAGCCGCAGGCGAACGGATCGCCCTGAAATCGGCTTCGCCGGACACGGACAAAACCTCATCGGATGCTTAACTCCCCAAAATAAGACGGAACCATGAAAAAGACATACCGGAAACTGAACGACAGGGAAATCGCCGTGCTGACCGGCAACCGGTGTTCGGCCGAAGACTGGAACCGGGTGGAAGTTTCGGAAGGCTTCACGCCGGAGACGATCCGCAACTGCGCCTTCCGGGGAACGGTGAAAATCGGCGATCACGTAACGATCAGCCACATTCACGACTGCATCGCCAACTATGTCATCGGGGACGGCGTGGTTATCAAGAACACCGAGTCGCTCATCACCCGCGGCGAATCCGCCTTCGGCAATGGAACGCGGGTGGCGGTGCTCAACGAAAACGGAGGGCGCGAAGTGCCCATCTACGACCGGTTGTCGGCCCAGATCGCCTACGTGGTGGCCATGTACCGGCACCTGCCGGATACCGTTCACAGTGTGGAGGCTTTGATTGAAAAATATACGGACTCCGTGCGCTCGCCGCTGGGAGAGATCGGAGCCGGAAGCCGGATCATGAACTGCGGAGCGCTGATCGATTTGCGGGTGGGGGAAAATTGTACGATCAACGGAGCATCCGAACTGCGGAACGGAACGGTCGACAGCTCGGCGGAAGCTCCGACCCTGATCGGCCGGAACGTGATCGCACGGGATTTCATCGTCTCCACCTCGGCGGAGGTAACCGACGGAGCCAATCTGGAACGTTGTTTCGTGGGTCAGGGCTGCCGCATCGGGAAAGGCTTCTCGGCGGAAAGCTCCCTGTTTTTCGCCAACTGCGTCTGCATGAACGGGGAAGCGTGCGCCGCCTTCGCCGGGCCTTACACGGTTTCGCACCACAAAGCGACGCTGATGATCGGAGGCATGTTCTCATTCTACAACGCGGGCAGCGGATCGAACATGAGCAACCACATGTACCGCTTGGGACCCGTTCATCAGGGAATTCTGGAACGGGGCACGAAAACCGCCAGCAGTTCCTACCTGCTGTTCCCGGCCCGGATCGGCGCCTTTTCCATCGTCAAGGGAAGACACAACACCCATCCGGACACCTCGGCGCTTCCGTTCTCCTACCTGATCGAGAGCCGGGACGAATCCATCGTCATTCCGGGCGCGAATCTGGGCAGCGTAGGATCGGCCCGGGATGCCATGAAATGGCCCCAGCGGGACCTGCGGCAGGGGAAAACTTACGACCTGATCAATTTCAAGCTGCTCAATCCCTACACCGCACACAAGATCGTACAGGGAATCCGGACGCTGGTCAGCCTGAGTTCCCTCACCAACAAAGAGTACATCAACTACCACAATGTCAAGATCAAGACCAGCTCGGTACGGCGGGGATTCGACACGTACCGCTACGCGCTGGACAAATACATCGGCGGAGCGCTGGCCGGAAAACTGCGGAACAGCGACTGGAAAACGGAGAACGACGTCCGCAAGCTGATCGACATGGGAAGCCGGGCCAATTACGGAGAATGGATCGACGCCGCAGGCCTCATCATGCCGATGGGAGTGATGCGGCGGATTCTGGGACGGGTGAACCAGATGGACGGCATCGACCGGATGCAGGAAGCGTTCGGCTACGTGCATCGCTACTACCATGAATTCGAATGGGTGTACGTGGTGCGGCTGATGGCGGCGCGGCTGGAGAAACCGGCGGACAAAATCACTGTCCGGGACCTGATCACGACCCTGGAACGGTGGAAAACGGGCGTGGAGCGGATCGACCGGATGCTCTGCGAAGACGCGAAAAAGGAATACGCTCCGGACAAGCGGATCGGCTACGGCATCGACGGCGACGAAAAAACCGCCGAATCGGATTTCGAACACGTGCGGGGCAAATGGGAGGCCGATCCTTACCTGCCGGACACCGCCGGACATACCCGGAAAAAAGAGGCGAACGCGGATGAACTCATCGCGCGTCTGTCGGCCCTGCCCCGCGGCTGACGAAACGAAAACGAAACGGGAAGGCGGCACACTCTTTCCCGGGGAGGACGAATACGAACGACGGAAGAAATTTTACCGGATGAAATAACCGATACATACGACCCGCGCGGAAAGATCGGACGGATTTTTCCCGCATGACATAAGAGTTAAAAAAGCAACAACTTACTGTTTCTGCCTCTGAAATTGGCGTTTTAAAGGCTTGCGGAATATAAGTTGCCTTGTCCGTGTTGATTATTCAGCAACGGGCGTGAGTGCAATTTGTCGCAAGCCGGGTTTCGCCAATACCCAGAGTCAGGCAATTTGCGGCTCACGCTTTTTTTGAAGGGGCCGCACCACTTCAAAAGACACGGATCATGAAAAAGGAATCGGAAGAGTGGGCGCGCCTGGAACAGGTAATCCGATGGAGCAGGCTCTCGATCAACGCCTTCGCCCTGAGAGCGGGACTCAAAAGCCCCGCAGGATTCTACCGCATCCGCAACGGAACGCAGCGACTGAGCAAACACACCGCTGCAGCCATCGCCGCCGCCTATCCCGAAATCAGCTACACCTGGCTGACGACCGGAACCGGAGAAATGCTGGAAAAGGAAGACGACTACGCGGAAAATGCGGCCCTGCGGAGCATCCGGCAGCTGCAGGAAAAAACGAAAGCGGATACGCGACTCCGAACCGGGGTGGAACTCAATTTCAGCGTCCGGCTGACGGTGGAAGAAGCGGAACGCGTGCTCGCTCTGCTGAAAGAACAGGACGCCCCGAAAAACGAATAAGGCCTTTGCTTCCGAAAAAAGGCAGCAGGTATCTGCACACCGATACGCCTTAGCGAATGGCGGCCCTTCCCTTTCGGAACAAACCGCACCGTTATTTCCCGCAATCGGAAAAATCGCTCCGTGTAGAACGGGAAATGTCCATACCTGAAAATTCCCCTGCGGAACGACCGACGACGCTTACCGGATACCGGTACGCAGCCACCGGATCAACATGCCGTAATTGGTAACGGGGACGCCCGCCCGTCCGAGTGCCCGGATGCGGTTCTGCAACTGGCTCCGGGTCACCATGCATCCCCCGCACTGCACGGCAAGGCTGTAAGCGGCCAGATCGTCCGGAAGCGGCGCCAGTCCCGAAACCGTTGTAAATTCCAGCTTCGCCCCGGTACGCTCCGAAAGCCAGCGGGGAATTTTCACCCGGCCGATGTCTTCGCACGAAGTCTGGTGCATACAGTTTTCCAGAATCAGCACCCGATCCCCATCCCGCAACCGCGCAGCCGCTTCCAGCCCCTTTTCGTAAGCTTCCGGATCCCCTTTCAGCCGGGCCAGCAGGATGCTGAACGAAGTCAGTTCCACCCCCTCCGGCAGCATGGCCTGCACTTCGGCGAACGCCTGACTGTCGGTCACCGCCAGTCGGGGCACGATTCCGCGTTCCAGCACGCCCGGCACCTGTTCCGGCTGCACGACGATCGCCACGGCGTTCGCATCGAGCAGGTTCCGGATCGCCTGCACCTGCGGCAGAATGAGCCTCCCCGCAGGCGCCTCCCCGTCCACGGGACAGATCAGCATCACCACGTCTCCCGGCTTCGCAATGCCCTCGAACAGCGAGGGCACCGCATACGACTTTTCGGGAAGTGCCTCCCGGACGGCCGTCAGCAACCGGTCCCGGTCCACCTCCGTTCCGCGCAGGGTGTCCAGCGCCAGCACCGGGAAGGGAAGGGAACCAGCATCCGGCATCCGCCTGACCGAAACGCCCTCCCGGATGTTCCGCACCGCCAGAAAAGGCGTGTTCTCTTCGCGCAGCAGGGCCGCCAGCATTTCTTCCGGCTCCCCCCAATCGAAAAACACGATCAGGGCCAGGTCGATCTGCCGCAGGGTTTCCAGCGTTCGGGCCACCCGCCGCCGTCCCAGTTCCGAACCGTCGTCCACGCCGCCCGTGTCGATGAAAACCACGGGGGCGAAGCCCAGTATCTCGTAACTCTTGCGCACCGGATCGGCGGTCGTTCCCGCACGCGGGGAAACCAGCGCGGTCTCCCCTCCGGTAATGAAATTCAGCAGGGTGCTTTTCCCTGCGTTGCAACGACCGTACAGGCCGATATGAGGTTTATTTTCCCTTCCCCGGTTCATTCGACTCCGGACGCATATTTTTTAACGTCGTCCAAAGTTATGCTATTTTCGCTCAAAATAATCAGGCGCTCGACCACATTTCTCAGTTGCCGGATGTTTCCCGTCCAGCTCATCTTCTGAAGCTCGGCCACCGCATCGGGTTCGATCTTCTTCCGGGGGATGCGGTATTCCTCGGAAATCTGTCCGATGAACGTATCCACCAGCACCGGAATGTCTTCCGGTCGCTCGGCCAACGCAGGCACCCGGATCACGATCACGCTCAACCGGTGGTAGAGGTCTTCCCGAAAATTCCTTTTCTCGATTTCCTCGCAAAGGTTCTTGTTCGTGGCGGCGACCACCCGCACGTTCACTTCGATGTCCTTGTCGCTGCCCACCCGGCTGAGCCGGTTTTCCTGCAGCACCCGAAGCACCTTGGCCTGTGCGGAAAGGCTCATGTCCCCGATTTCGTCCAGAAACAGCGTTCCCCCGTCCGCCTGCTCGAATTTTCCCTTCCGCTGCCGGATAGCCGACGTAAAAGCTCCCTTCTCGTGCCCGAACAGTTCGCTTTCGATCAGCTCGGAAGGGATCGCCGCACAATTCACCTCTACGAAAGGGCCGGTGCTGCGGGGACTTTTCTCGTGCAGCCACCGGGCGACCAGCTCCTTTCCCGTTCCGTTGGCCCCCGTAATCAGCACCCGGGCTTCCGAAGGGGCCACCTTGTCGATCAAATCCTTCACCCGCCGGATCTTCGGAGAGTCCCCCGTGATTTCTTCCACCCGCACCGAATGCCGCCGCGCCGTGCGCCGGGCAGCGGGCCGGGACGTTCCCCCGGCACTTCCTCCGGCAGGCAGTTCGTTTGTGGCAAGGCTTTTGTCCATCCCCTCCTTGATGGCGACGAGCAGTTTGTTCAGGTTGATCGGCTTTTCCAAAAAGTCCACCGCTCCCCGCTTGATGCAATCGATCGCCTGGCGGATATCCCGATCGTGAGAGGTCACCAGAATCTGCACACCGGGCTTTTCCTGATGAATCACGTCGATGATGTCGGCCCCTTCCCCCTGGGAATACTTGGCGTCGCACAGCACGAAATCGAAGTCTCCGTCCCGGCTCTTGGCGATCCCCTCCTGTACGCTCTGAGCCACATCGACCTGATAACCTTCGTACTCCAGCATATTCTTGAGGGTGTTGCGGACGCTGCGTTCATCATCGATCACTAATATCTTTGCCATAACAAAAAAGAGGATAAAATATTGGATAAATAATATTCGTTATAAATAATTGTATATATTTGCACAAAGTTAAAATTCCGGGGGAATATCCCCGCTTTTGACCGATCATTCACCATCCGGCACCGGTCGCACAATTTCAATCCGTATTAGGCGGTTGATTTCAGGCACTTCGTCGCTTTGCATCGCTTCGGAACGAACCGCATTTCCGACAGCCGTCGGCCCGCCGGAACTTTTCAAATCATACGATGAACAAAAATTATAACTTCGAACGCAAGAAATTGAACCTTCCGGAATACGGAAGAAACATCCTGAAAATGGTCGAATATCTGATGTCGATCGAAGACCGCGACCTTCGGAACCAACAGGCCCGGGTGGTGATCGACGTCATGGGAAACATCAACACCACGCTGCGGGACACGGACGATCTGAAACACAAGCTCTGGGATCACCTGTTCATCATTTCGGACTTTCAGCTCGACGTGGATTCGCCCTACCCCAAGCCCTCGCCCACTTCCATCACCCCCCATCCGGACAAGATTTCCTACCCGACCAACCGCATCGCCCGCAAACATTACGGCAAGAACATCGAAAACATGCTCCGCGTCCTGAGGGATGTGGAGGACGAAGAGGAACGGCTCGCCATCGTGGAGAACATCGCCCGCTACATGCGCAACAAATCCTACGAATACAATCAGGAGCATCCCAACAACGAAATCATCATCAACGACATCCGGGCCATGTCCGACAACCGGATCGAGATCAGCGACGACATGCTGGACGGCACCAAGGCCGATTTCCGGCCCCAGACGGCTGCGCCCCGTCTGAAAAACAACAAGAACGGGAAAGGGGCCAAAAACGGCTATCCGAAAAACGGAAACAACAACGCCCCGCGGAAAATGCAGTACGTCAAAAACAAAAACCGGTAGCATTTCTCTATGGCGAAGGCAGTCCTGCTGACCGGATGCAACCTCGGCGACAAACGGCACAACCTGAAAGAGGCCCGGCGGCGAATCGCCCTGCATGTCGGCCCCGTACTCCTGCAATCCGCGGTTTATGAATCGGAACCGTGGGGCTTCGAAAGCCCCGACACCTTTCTGAACCAGGTGCTGGTATGCGAAACGACGCTTGCCCCGTTGAAGCTGCTGGCCGCAATCCAGGAAATCGAAACCGCGCTGGGCAGGATTCGTCCGGACGGTCCGGTTCCCGCCGGAGAAAAACACTACGCTTCCCGGACGATGGACATCGACATCCTTTTCTACGACGACCTGATCCTCGAATCGGAAAAGCTGATGGTTCCGCACCCCCTGATTTGCAGTCGGGAGTTCGTTCTGATTCCGCTGAAGGAAATTTTAGGCGATTTCGTCCACCCCGTTATCCGAAAGAAGATAAAAGAGTTATAGCCGTCATCCGATTTTTTCCACAAAAAAATCCGAAAATAATTTTGGAGATATGGATTCTTGCGCTATATTTGCACCGTCGAAAGAAACAAGGAGGCCGCAGACGAGGGGGGAAGGAGAGTGAAGGAGGAAGGGTAGCGGAAAGAGAGGGGAAGCGGACGATTGACATTTTGGGAGCTTAGCTCAGCTGGTTCAGAGCGTCTGCCTTACAAGCAGAGGGTCGGGGGTTCGAATCCCTCAGCTCCCACGAAATCACAAAAGTTGCTAAATCATTGATTTAGCAACTTTTTTCTTGTCTACATCTCTCTATTTCCCGATCAATTTCATCCGGTTATTCGTCTCACTCGGGGTTGTTTCGGTATATTTTAGCTGAAAAAAGTGCAAATAAAGTGCAAAAATATGACCTCTACCCCCTCGTATTTGAATAAACGCTACCGACGGCCGGACGACTCCTACAGGCACAATTTCGCCTCCCCTCCGATCCATGCTTCGCTTCAGACCCGGTTTCCGACCCGGTCGATAACAGCCGTGCCCTCTTGCACCAACCATTCCTATTCCAACTCCAGGATATCGATCCGGTCGGACACGTCGGAATAAAGTTCGCCTTCCCATTTCCCTTTCACTTCCCGGATTTCTCCGGAGCCGGTCTTTTCCCGAAAACGGGCGCAGTAAGTGGCTTTGATCCGCTTCATGCGAACGGTCACGTTGTAACGCAGTTCCAGACCCGGCTCCAGATCGATATTGCGCCTCGCTTCCCGGGTCGGCGCGACATAAGCCGTCTGCAACCGGAAAGGAGCTTCCACGCCGGAAGCCATATAACGGTATTCGGCAGAAGAAAGACCTTCCACCCACGAAGGAACGAAGACGATTGTTTCTTCCTCCAGAGCACCGATCAAAGCATCCGCCTCCGGGTTGTAAAGAAAATTCGAAGTTTCACGCACGCCGTTCATCGGATCGATGGAAAGCGGCATCGCCGCACGTCCCCCATTTTGATAAATCGTTTCCGGCATCGGCCTTTCGACGGTTTCCTGCCCGTCTCCTTCTTCGAGCGTCCAGCCTATCGAAATCAGTTCGTACCGTTTTTCCGCAGGAATTTCCTCCTTCCCGTCGCTGCGGCAGGCGACCAGCGCAAGCGCTCCCGCCCCCGCAAAAAACAACCTGAATAAATTCATGCGTTTCATAGCCTTATTTTTAGTAGGTTCCGTCTCTCACAAATATAAACATTTATCTTCTTCATTTCCCTGTTTTTCCTTCCTCTGCGAACCGTTTTCCGAAAAAAGATCATCTTTTTTCCGGCAGCGGTTTCGTTCCCCGGAATGCACTTTCTCTTGCAAAAGGCCTTTCCGAAAAGACGGAGATTTCCCCGGCAGAAAAGCGCAGACGGATAAAAAAGCTGTTCCGCCTGTTCCCCCGAACCATACCCTTTTAACCGCCTGTACCGAAAACCGGGTACATTTTGAACGAATGTCCTCCGGCGAGCGGGCTATTTTTGTAAAAAAGCACACATCCAATCTTCTAAATTCTTTCATCATGAGACATTACTTTGCTCTGTTCCGCAGGAAACGGAATCCTGTCGCAGCCGTACCGGCTTTCCTGCTGGCGTGCTGCATTTTTTCGGGCGCCTGTTCCGAAAAGGTTCAAAAGGTCGCGGACGAAATCGCGCCGTTGCCCCCCGGAGCGGTCCGGTTGACCGGGTATCTGGAAAACGACATTCAAAACTCCATCGAACACTGGAACAAGGGAGTCGTTCCGTACGCGAAATTCGTCGATTTCTTCAGAAACGGACGCCGGAAATTCGCGCTCGGGGAAATGTGGGGAAAAAGCGTTCGTTCGGGCTGCATGTTCTACCGTTACACCGGCGATCCGGAACTCAAAAGGCTGCTGGAAGCCACGGTGAAAGACCTGCTGACCACGGAACGGAGCAACGGAAGCATCAGCTGCGTACCGGAAGACCGGCAGCCGGACGGCCCCGGAGGAGACTTGTGGGAACGGAAATACGTACTGCTCGGCCTGCAGGAATACTACGACCGGGTGGATGCCGACCCGCAGGTGCTGGCTTCGATGATCCGTCAGGCCGACTGCATCATCTCGCAGATCGGAGACGCACCCAAGACGCCCATCACCGATCTGGGCTGGAGTCCCAACCGCATCGAATCTTCCACCCTGCTGGAACCCTTCATGAAACTCTATAAGCGAACCGGAGAACAACGGTTCCTCGATTTCGCGGCCTACATCGTAAGATCGGGCGGTTCGAAGGGATACGACATCTTTCAGCAGGCTTACGACAACGTGGAGCCTCACGAAATGGGAGGCCCCTACCCCAAGGCGTACGAAATGATGTCCCTGTTCGAGGGACTGACGGAGTATTACCGCTGCACCGGAGACGAGCGGTGGAAACAGACGTTGCTGAACCTGTACGAGAACATCCGGACGAAAGAAATCACGCTTATCGGCAACGGAGGAGGAGACCAGCCCTATCATCCGGCCGTCATGGGCGAAGCCTGGGATCACACGGCTTACGAACAGACCAACCCGGACATCACCCGAATGATGGAAACATGCGTGGGGGTGACGTGGCTCAAGCTTTGCAGCCAGATACTGCGCCTCACGGGAAAGCCGTCCACGGTGGACGACATCGAAAAATACATCTACAACGGTCTTCTGGGAGCCATGAAACCCACCGGGGATGGATTCAGCTACGTGAATCTCCTGAACGGACAAAAAGTGAATACCCGCGGTTGGGGAACGTCTTTCGGCGACCTGAACGTCACCTGCTGCAACCTCAACGGCCCGATGGGACTGGCGTACATTCCCTATGTCGCCGTGATGGAGCATGGCGAAGGGCCTGTGGTCAACCTGTACAACGCAGCGAACGTCACGATGACCACGCCACGGGAAAAAACCCTCAGACTGCGGATCATCACGGATTTTCCCCTTTCCGAAAAAGTCGCCATCGAAGTCGATCCCGAACGACCCGAACGGTTCACCCTGAAACTCCGCATCCCGGCCTGGAGCGAAAACACGGAACTTCGGGTGAACGGCGAAAAACTGACCGACGTGACGGCGGGAACCTACCGGGACATTTCCCGGAAATGGGAAAAAGGCGACCGGGTCGAACTCGTTTTCGACATGCGGTGCCGGCTGGTGGATGCGCCGAAAGGCAGCAACCGGGCGGGAGACGATTTTCAGGCGGTGGTCTGCGGCCCGATCGTGTTGGCCCGGGACGAGAACGCCGATCCCGACTATGCCCGGCCGGTTCAGGTCACGGCGGACAGCGGAGGATTCGTCAAAATCGAGCGGGTGAAACCGCTGCTGGAAACGACCCGGATGGAGTGGTTCGTTCCGACCGAAGACGGACCGATACGCATGTGCGACTACTCCTCGGTAGACGGGTGGGAAGGCTCCCGGATCTGCACCTGGCTCCCGCGCAAAACGCAGGAATAAACCGATACGGGAAACTGGACAGCTCCGGTTTCCCGCATTTTTTACTGAAATATCCTCATATAGGGTCTTTCGTCTCTCCCCGGGATGGCGGGAACGCATCCGGGCTTAGACCGTTCTCGGAACGACCAGGCTCCGTCTCTCTGCAGCGCGGCAAGGAGCATAGCGATGCGGTCATCTAATCTTCTTTCCGTTAAAACACCGATAAACCATGAAAAAAAGAATTCTCGTCCGGGCTGCGCTTTTGAGCGTCACGGCTGCGTCGGCGCAAACCGTCGCCGCAATCGTAAATCTATCTGGCGGTCTGTTCCAGTTTCACTTCCAACACCTGCACTCTTTCCGGCGGAACCTGCGCCACCCCTTCTCCGTCCACCTGCGTGGCCCGCTGGACAAAGAGATGAAGCCTTCCTTCATTCTTCCACAATTCGGTATCGTAGGACGGTTCCCAGGAACCGACCCCGAACGAGGTCAGATCGACGACGTTCCACTCATTCCTGCCGATATCCGGATTTACGGCAACGGAAATCCGGTCGTTCCGTTCCGCATCCCGGAAAATCAGGTACACCGACGTTCGTGTCCCCCGCGTCTTCGTCACCACCTGCGGGCGGGAAATCGGGATCCGTTTGGTACCGCCGCCCCGAAGCGTGAAAGGAACCGAGCGGAAACCCGTGTTTCGGTCATGCCACACCTTTCCGTCGTAATAAACCACATGATACTGGGGCACTTCGGAGCCTGCCTCCCGCCAATAGGAAGCGATATAGGGACGTCCGAGGTCGTCGGCGGTCATCGAAGTCTGATTGATCAGTTCGCTGTTCTGAGGAATCCGGCAAACGTATTCCGCCGATGCCGCCCGGATGGGCAGGGTGTATTTTTCCCCGTCGCTCTTCTGCCACGTCACGCCGCCATCCGGAGAACAGGCGTAACACAGATCGTGGTTGGAAGCCACATCCCCCGCTTCCCGCCAAACCCAGGACACGTGGATCACCCCTTTTTCGTCCACGCAGGTCTGACTGTACGCATTTCGTTCCCCTTCCCCGTCGATGAGGTTGTCGTGCAGCCGGATCCACTTCCGACTCTTCAAATCGTAACGGTTCAGCACGAGGTTCCCCTGTCCCGACTGTCCGTCCCGGTAAAGGAACAAAAGCCCCCCGTCGGGCATCCGGTAAAATTCCGGATAAGTCACGCGCATTTCATTCTGGCCCGTCATGGTTTCCGGTTCTCCGAGTTCGAGCGACAGCGGCGCCGTGCTCCGGACATACTGGAGGGGGCGGTTATGGTGATTCCACGCCATGTGCAGGTAACCTTCCCCGTCCGCCATGATGCTGATGGTGTTGTGGGCATCCCGGACATTGCCCCGGTACCGGGTTCGGCGCAGCGTCCACTTGTCCGTCTTCCGCTTTCTTTTACCGAGAACGACGTAACCGTCCGCATCGTAGTAGGCGATGAACTGCAGGTTGCCGTGCGTAACCAGGGAATTCTTGCGGAAAACCGTCACGTTGACCGAATTGCCGGCCCACCCCTCTCCCGCCGGAATGAGCTTCTGCGCCGGGGAAGGAACGGCCAGCAAAAGAGCCGCCATCCCCATAAAATACGATTTTGTTTTCATCCGTTCGATTCAGTATAATGGATTTTACCTTTCGTTCATCGCGCAGTCCACCTGCCCTCTCTCTTTCCGCTTTCATGGAAAGCACGGAAACCGCTCGATGCCTTCCCGACAGCGGAAGTCAGAATTTCCTTTTTCGGGAAAGCCCCCTTTCATATCCGGAATTTTCGCTTTTCTCACGATCCTTCTTTCCTATCGGGTGCCGGACTTCCGGGCCGTCATGCGTTCTTCCGCATACCGGGCCGCTTCCAGTCCGGCCAGCGCCAGAGCCGCCGTACCGTACACTTCGTTTTTGTCCGCCGAAATGTTCTGGGGCGCATCCCCGATGGGCTGCACATACCCCAGCTTTCCGTCCGGATGCACCGCAGCCACCATCGCCTTCCAGGCTTTCACGGCAGCGGGCAGGTATTCCCGTTCGCTCAGGATTCCCCGGTTGATCCCCCACCAGAGGGCATACGTAAAAAATCCCGTCGCGCTCGTCTCCGGGGAGGTGTAGGTTTCGCGATCCAGCAGGCTGGTGTGCCAGTAACCGTTTTCGTCCTGAAGCGAAACGATGCGGGACATCATTTCCCGGAACAGACGGACATAGCGGTCACGGTCGGGATAGTCTTCGGGCAGGAAATTCAGCACCCGCGCAATGGCGGCCACCACCCATCCGTTGCCGCGTCCCCAAAACACCTTGGCCCCGTTCGGCTCCCGCTTGTGGAAAAAGCGGGTGTCCCGGTAAAACAGCCTTTCTTCCCGGTCGTACAGCGTTTCCACGGTCAGCCAGAATTCCCGGTTCATGAATTCCCGGTACCGGGGATTTCCCGTAATGTTGGAGAACAGGGCGTAGGTCGGAGCCGCCATGTACAGCGCGTCGCACCACGACCAGCGTTCCTGATTCTGCGGGATTTCGAAAAGGAGGTTTTCCGTGCGGGGATAATACTTCATCTGGTAGTCCAAGCGTTCGATGGTGGGGATCAGGGGACTCCAGCCTCCATACAGGTCGAGCACCATCCGGTGATCCCAGCGATCCACCCGTTTGACCGTATATTTTTCCCGGGGCGAATCCAGCCATATCTTGCCGTACATCAGGGAGACGGCCACGTCGTTGGCCGGATTGAGCGATCGATGCCCCACCTCCCAGCGTTTCTGCTCGGCGATTTTCTCGTACCATGCTTTGAAATTCCGGCTGTTGTCGTAACCGGCCCAGTCGGCTATCGCTCCCATGAATACGCCGTCCGCCCATCCCGTGTAGGGAGGATTCCAAACCGCGCGTCCCTGCGTGGGCATGTGAGCGATCTGCCACCCGATGGCATCGTTGACCACCCGTCGGATGGCGCCCGTATCGATCTCGGAAGAATATCCGCTCGCCGCCTGCCAGGGAACAGTTGCCAGAAACAATCCGTACATGCAAATGCGTTTGTTCATCTTCAATCCGTTTTTAATTAGAATTTGCTTCGGAAACCGAACAGACTCAGGCGATTTTCATCCGGCCTCCGTACAGCCTTCCGAACCTATCGTGAACAAAAGTAAACGTTCTTCACAGCCACGGATGGACAAATTCGTTCCGGACTTTCATTCTTTTTGATCAACCTTTCACACGCTCCGGATTTTCCTTTCCCCGGAGCCGGACGGAAACGGAATCGCCGATCGGGAAAAACCCGCTTCCGGCCTCACCGAATCCGCTCTGTCCCTGCCGAAAAGACGGGCAATCGGCCTTTCCGGCACCTTCCGGAACGGGCTTCCGTCCGTTTCCGACCGACTTCGGAACCGCAACCAAAATGCATGAAGATTCCGGACGATTTTACCCGTCCCGGCCCGAGGGAAATACTAATTTTGTTCAGAATCCTGCGCACGAGAAAGCGGGGTTCCCACAGCGGAAACATTAGCCGACACCCGTTCCGTCGGAAAACGGAAACGACCGGCTGCAAGGAGGAAACGAAAAAGCATTTAACGAACATAAAACCCCGAACCATGAAGAAAATCCTGCTCCTGACCGCCGTCCTGCTGCTGACGGCCGCTCTTCCCGCCCGGGAAAAACGCAACTTCCTGACCGGTTCCTGTTCCGAACAGGAACTCGTCCGGCTACTGGCCGAAGGTCATAACTGGATTCCCTATCCGGCCTACCGGAACCGGGAAGGATGGAACCGGCTCGCACCGGCCCTCCGGGAAAAATACGTCCGAAACGGAGAAAAGTACCTCGGTTACGAATGGCCGGCGGTGAAGGCGACCGAATACCTGGAGTTTTCCCGGAGCGGCAACCGCGTCATCATGGAACGCCCGCAAAACGAACGGATGAATGCCCTGCGGACGCTTACGATGGCGGAACTGGCCGAAGGGAAGGGCCGGTTTCTCGACGATCTGATCAACGGAGTTTTTTCGTTCTGCGAACAGACCTACTGGGGATTGTCCGCCCATTTCTACATGTACCGGGAAGACGAAAGACCGAGCGACGGCAATCCGACCACGAATCTGCCGGATATCGACAATCCCATCATCGACCTGTGGGTCGGGGAAGTCGCTGCCGACCTGGCCTGGGTGTGGTACTTCTTCCACGACGAATTCGACCGGATCAGCCCGGTCATCTCGCGCCGGCTGGAACGGGAACTCCGAACCAAAGTACTGGAACCCTTTTACACCCGCAACGACTATTGGTGGATCACCGGATGGAAAAAGGGAATCGCCAACAACTGGAACCCCTGGTGCAACTTCAACGTAATGAACTGCGTTCTGCTGCTGGAAAAAGACCCGGTCAAAAAAGCGAAAGCGGTATACAAGACGATGACATCGGTCGATCTTTTCTACAACGTCTATCCCGATGACGGAGCGTGCGAAGAAGGCCCGTCCTACTGGAGCGCGGCGGGCGGCAAGGCTTTCGATTACCTCAATCTGCTTTCACGCGCCACGGGAGGCGGAATCGACCTTTTCGACCGTCCCCTTGTCCGGGACATCGGACGTTACATCTACCGGGTGTACATCAGTCAGGGGCATTTCTTCACCAACTTCGCCGACGCCCCGCCCGTCATCGGCCAGCGGGGAGGCACCATCTGGCGCTACGGCCAGCGGATCGGCGACGAAACGATGCAGGGATTCGGAGCGTTTTTGCTGAACCGGTCGGGTTTCGGGCAACAACCGGTCATGGGCCCGCTGGCGCTGGTCATGGAAGACCTGTTCGGACTCGAAGGCTGGAACGAAACCCGGCCCGTCGAACCGCTGATCGGCGAATTTTACTTCCCCGACATGCAGATCGCCGTCGCCCGGAATAAGGCCGGAACAAATGAAGGCTTCTACCTGGCCGCCAAGGGAGGAAACAACGGCGAAGGGCACAATCACAACGACGTCGGTTCCTGCATCGTCTTTTACGATGGAAATCCCGTGCTGGTAGATGCCGGAGTGGGCACCTACACCAAGGAAACGTTCACCGGAAACCGGTATAAAATATGGACCATGCAGTCCGCCTACCACAACCTGCCCGTGATCAACGGAACGCAGCAGTCCCCCGGCGGCAGGTTCCGGGCCGCCGATCCGCGGTATGAAGCGACTCCGTCCTCCGTTTCCTTCTCCGCAGACATCGCCGGAGCCTATCCGGAGGAAGCCCGCGTGGAACGCTGGATCCGGAGCTACCGGCTGGAACGCGACAAAGGCATCCGGATTTCCGACCGTTACCGGCTGAAAGAAATCACGGGCACCACCGAACTCCATTTCCTGACCCCGCTGGAATGCAGCGTCGTTCGGCCGGGACTGCTGGAGCTGAAAGGCCCGCATTTCCGCGTACACCTTTCCTACAAACCGGCTCAGCTGGCCGCTTCCATCGAACGGATTCCCATCGACGATTCCCGGCTACAGCGGGCCTGGGGCGACCGGTTGTACCGGCTCGTGCTGAAAGCGACCGAGCGGAAATCGGGGGAACTTACGCTCGACCTGCGGGCGACGGAATAATGCCCCGGTCAACCTCTCCGCTTTTCTTTCATCGGAACCGTAACCTGCCCACCGGACCTGTTTCCGCGGTACGGTTCCGGTGAAGGAAACGCAGAACGCGAAAGGCCGGCTTCCCGAAGCGTGCGCTGCAGAAGTTTTCCGGTCAGGCGTTTCCGCATCCGTTTCAAAGACCGGCGTACCGGAAAAAGACATCGGGTACAAGCCCCTGCATAACCGAACCATCGAATTCTCATCATGAAAAAATTCCGCTTTTCCGTCCTCCTGCTGGCAGCAGGTTTTGCCGGTTTTGCCGTAGGCAACGCCCAACCTAAAAACATCCTTCGGGAAGGCTTGTCCGGCCGCTGGACGGACGACGACCGAACGGTGAAATACGTGACGCCCTCGCGGATACTGTGGCATACGCCGAACGTTTCCGGCACCGAACGATTGCTGAAACCCGGCTCTTCCCAGGTGACCGCCGACCGGATGGAGTGCTGCCTGCTGGACAGCCGCAACGGAGAAACGGCCTCCCTGCTGCTGGACTTCGGCAAGGAACTTCACGGAGGCATCCGGATCGCCTCGGCCATCCGCGACAGTAAAAAACCCCTGCGCGTCCGTATCCGGCTGGGAGAATCCGTATCCGAAGCCATGAGCGACACGCAGACCTCCACCGCCACGAACGACCACGCCATGCGGGACTTCACCCTGGAAGTTCCCTGGCTGGGAGTCGTCGAAACGGGAAATTCGGGTTTCCGCTTCGCCCGGATCGACCTGTCGGAGCCCGATTGCGTGCTGCCGCTCGCGGCTGTCACGGCCGCTTTCAAATTCCGGGACATTCCCTACCTGGGCTCTTTCGTGTGCAACGATCCGAGGCTGAACCGAATCTGGGAAACGGGAGCATATACCGTACACCTGAACATGCAGGACTACGTCTGGGACGGCATCAAGCGCGACCGGCTGGTCTGGCTGGGCGACCTGCATCCCGAACTGATGACCGTCAACACCGTATTCGGAGACGCACCCGTGCTTAGGGCTACCCTCGACTTCGGCCGCGACCATACGCCGCTGCCGGGCTGGATGAACGGCATGTGTTCCTATTCGCTTTGGTGGATCATCTCTCACCGGGATCTTTACCTGTACCGGGGCGATCTGTCCTACCTCGCAGAGCAAAGAGATTATCTTCATGCCCTGACCGATCAAATCCTCGCCGACATCCGCGGAAACCGGGAAATGCTGTCCGGACAGCGGTTCCTGGACTGGCCCACCTCCGAAAATCCGGAAATCATCCATACCGGCTTACAGGCCCTTACCCGCATGGCCCTCGATGCAGGCAGCCAAATCGGAGCATGGCTCGGAGATCGGGCGCTGTCCGCAAAGTGCGAAAAGGCCTCCGGGAAACTCGCCGGCCACGTTCCGAACCACGGAGGCGTCAAACAGGCGGCGGCTCTGTTGGCCCTTTCGGGACTGGAAAACGCTCAGGCAATGAGCCGGGAGGTAATCGCTGCCGACGGTGCCCGCCGGTTCTCCACGTTCTACGGTTATTACATGCTGGAAGCGATGGCCGCAGCGGGAGATTACGAACGAGCGATGGAAATCATATCCGATTACTGGGGAGCGATGCTCGATCTGAGCGCGACTTCCTTCTGGGAAGACCTGAATTACGAAGACGCCCTGAAAGCGTCCCGCATCGACAAATTCGTACCGGAAGGGGGATTCGACCTCCACGCCCGGAGCGGCGCCTACTGCTACGAAGGGTTCCGCGGCAGCTTCTGCCACGGCTGGGCGGCAGGACCGACCCCCTGGCTGTCCAAACACATTCTGGGCATCGCGCCGGTCGAACCGGGTTGCCGCACGGTACGCATTTCCCCCCATCTGGGAAAACTCGATTGGGCCAAAGGGACGTTCCCGACCCCCTTCGGCATCATCGAGGCGGAACACCGGAAAGGAGAAGACGGCAAAATCCGTTCCCGCATTTCGGTTCCGAAAGGCATCCGGATCGTATGGGACGAAGAAGTCCGGAAGCAGGACAGATCGGTATCGTACCGGTAAACCTCTCCCGGAATCCTCGTTCCGGCCTTTCTCCCATACCGACGTTCCGGAAAAATCGGGAGCGGTCGCATCCAATAGACCGGTCGCCATCCACTCCCATACTTTCCTTCATCCGCTTGGCACCGGTTACCGGACGCAGAATCCCGGAAGCCTGAAACGGAACCGTCGTTTCACAATTCCGGCCATCAGAAAGCAAGAGTGCGGCAAACCGAAAAACGGTTTGCCGCACTCTTTTGAAGAGTCTGTATCAAGCACCGGCGTTACATGGCATAGCTTTTCATGCTGATGGTCATTCCGCCGTTCGTCACGCTGTTCACCTGCAGGAAAGCCCTGTGCTTTCCGTCGGCGCCGACCACCCAGACGCTCTCGCATTTGGCCATGTTGAGCACGAAGGAAAGAGCCGGCCCCGGATTATAAGTCTCGAAATCGATGTCGTCGATGAACGAATATCCGCCCGCCGAAACCTCGTTCTTCGCGTCGATCACCAGATGACGGTCGAAAGTGTAAACCTGCTTTTCCACCTTGGAAACATGGGTCGCCCCTTCCGGCACGACGGCACCCTCCAGGTATTCCGCCTCCGTTCCCGGAGAGAGCAAAACGTGTCCGTAGTCGATTCCCGCCACCTTCCGATAGTGGTAAATCAGGTCGATTTCGCCGGCCAGTCCCTGCGACCGGACTTCTTCCAGCGTGTAGGCCGCCATGTTCCGGATGGAAATGTAGCACCGGTCGTCCGAAGTCACCCGGATGCCTTTCCGCATATACATGCGGGCGATTTTCTGATCGGGCACCCGATAAGAAACCGTTTCGCCGTTTTTGGCCTTGCAGGAAAAAACGATGGAAACGGAACGTCCCCTCGCCTCCTCGGGCACGACATACCGGTAACGCAGCGTAGCGGCCAGCGTGTCGATGAACACGGCCTGCGACCGCCCGCCTTCCGTCGTACAGTCGGTGGCGACCGGAACCCCGATGTCCTGCCCCGTGGAGCCAGTGTGGTAGGAGTTGGGATCGAAACCGGTTCCGGCGGCTCCGGCGATCGACGCCTCCGCATACGCCGCATCCAGTTTGGAACCCGGAACGGCCATGACGTAGGCGAATTCGATTTCATTGCCCACCAGATTGGGGCCGTCCGTTTTCTTGATCATATCGTTCCGGAGCGCTTTGGGACCGTCGTCCTTTTCGCAGGAACTCCACGCTGCACCCAACGCCAGCAACAGCATGGACATATAATATACGCTTCTCATCATCTTCGCTTTTTATTGGGGTTTGGCCTGAACGGTCAGTATGATCGAATAGGTTTTTCGTACCTGCCTGTTCCCGGAAACTACCGTGTATTTCAAAGGCGCGTCCAGGTTGGAAAAATCGGTCCAGGCGCCCATTTTCGGCGTGATCAGGGCATCGATGGAATGCCCGCAGCGGGGCTTGAGCTTGGCCAGGTTGGTGCCGTATTTCACCGTTCCGGTCACGGTCAGGGCCTCGTTGTCGATGACGGGAGCCTTGACGAAAACCGTCCGGTGATCGGAACCGAGCAGGTCGAAAGAAGTCATGTCGCACTCTTCCCGGTCGGTAATCAGCAGACCGTCGTCGTCCATCGGATACTCCGAGCATCCGGACCACACAAGCGCCAGCAGGGAAAGGAGAATCACCCGTACGCTGTTTCCATAAATTTTCATAACGTTCTGTTTTTAATGTTTTTTCTTCCGGTTACAACCACGGGGTATTCTGCGTCAGGTTCGGATTCAGGTCGCGTTCGGACTGCGGAATCTGCATGATGTAGTACCGCTGGCGCGCCAGATCGTCGTAACTCTTGAAATCCGTCCGGCGCACTTCCCCCCACGTGTTGCGGATAATCCGACCCTGACCGCCCGCAGGCCCCCAGACTTCTTCGAATTTCCGCCAGCGCCGGATGTCGAAATAACGCTGACCTTCCAACACCAGTTCCACCTTGCGCTCCTGTTCGATGGCTTTGAAAAACGCTTCCGCATCGGCCGTGCATTCCGAACCCAGGGCCGGCAGTCCGCCGCGCGCCCGCACCCGGTTCACCAGATCGATGGCATCGGGCTGAGGGCCGTGAAGGAAATTGGTCGCTTCGGCGTACATCAGGAAAACGTCGGCCAGCCGCATCAGGTAGTAATCCTGCGGAGTATCGCCGCGCGCACATCCCATCGACTGGTCGCGCACCCATTTGCGGGGCACGTAACCGGTTTCCATCGCGGAAGCCTGAATGTAAGGCGCGCTGGCCTTGTAAAGCCACGTGGCCGTGCCGTCGTTTTTCTGCGACACGAGTTTGTTCATCACCTCGTAATCCCACAACACCGTAGCCCGACACCGGTAATCCCGGCCTTCATACGACGCAGGGTTCACCGCCGAATTTTCGGCTTCCCGCGCCCCCGGCTGGTTGCCGTTCATGGGAATCAGTTCCGGCGCGAAATCCCCGGTGGAAACGAGTTGATAGCAGTTGACCAGATCCATCGTCGGACACAGGATGCTCTGGCTGTTCTCCGTGGAACGGTTTCCGATGTCGTTCATCAGGTTGCTGCCCTGTCCCATGTTCGGCCCCGAATAGGCGAACGCGAAAATGATTTCGGAATTGATCGCGGGCGTTTCGAACTGAGGCGTGAACAGGTAAAAGTAATTCGGCAGCTTGTCGCATTTTCCGGGCGCTCCGGGCTCGCCGGGCGCTCCGTTCCGAAACAAATTCAATCCGTAATCGTTAATGACTTCGCGGAAATCCGCTGCCGCTGCGGTATAGGCCGCCGTCGCGGCATCCGGATCGGGAACGAATCCGTCCAGTTCGGGCCAGCCGAACTTGTTCCAGGAAGCCCAGTACAACTGCACCTTTCCCCGGAAAGCCAGCGCGGCCACACGCGAAGCTCTCCCCGACTCCTCCGCCGATATCCGGGGAGGCAACTTTCCGTAGGCATAGGTCAGATCGGCAAGAATCTTGTCCTTGATTTCGGCAACGGGCGTACGATAGAGCCGTTCCACTTCCGACTTGTCGTAAACCGTCTTTTCGATGTACGGCACGTCCCCCCACATGGTGATGAGCCGGAAATAGCACAAAGCCCGCAGGAACCGGGCTTCTCCCAGCACGCGTTCCAGCCCCGGCACGACCGCGGGCTTGGCGGCGGGAAGCATTTCGTTCACCCCGTCGATGACGTAATTGGCCCGGTTGATTCCTCCGTACAACCCTTTCCACAATTCTCCGAATCCGTTGCTTCCCGGATTGAAGGAAGCGTTAATCAGGTTTCTGGCGGTTCCGGCGCTGCGCGCCCAGGCGATGTCTGTCATGCAGTCCATAAAATGTTCATAGCTGAAATACGGTCGGATGCTGGCATAAGCCCCGTTGATGGCGTACACCGCATCCTCTTCCGTCTTCCAGAACATACCCTTCGACAATTCCCCCTTGGGATTCTGTTCCAGCAGGTTATTCACGCATCCGGTGGTCAGGATCATCCCGACGATTCCCCCCAGCACACCGGTCGCTTTCATTTTCAGGTTTTTCATGATTCTCCGGTTTTAAATGACGATGTTGATACCAAAAGCGATCGTGCGGAGCATGGGATAGGCATCGTTCTCGCTACCGCCTCCGGTCAGGGCTTTTTCCGGATCGAGCCCCCGGTACGAAGTGATCGTCCACAGGTTTTCCCCCGACACGTAAATCCGCACGGTACCGATTCCGAAACGCTTCAGCCATTTGTCCGGCAAGGAATATCCGATCTGAACGTTTTTCAGCCGGATGTAGGACATATCGTCCAGCCAGTAGGTGGAAGCCGCCTTGTTCAATCCCCTCGCTCCCGTCACCAGCCGGGGCAGGGTGGCGTTCCGGTTGTCGTAAGACCAGGAATCGGCATACTGCGTCCACGTCAGGGCCTGCGCACCGGCCATCAGCGTCACGTTGTTGAAATGGTTGTTCCAATAGTTCTTCCGGCCCGCCGTCGCCGACCAGAGCATGGCGAAGTCGATCCCTTTCCACGAAGCGGAAAGATTCAGCCCGAAATTGGCGGTAGGCCGGGCTTGCAGAGCGTGGGGCATCGCTTTTTTATCCTCTCCGTTCACGTAGCCGTCGCCGTTGAGGTCTTCCAGCAGCATGTCTCCCGGAGCCGAGCCGTTGCTGGCCCAGGGAGCGTCGTAGATTTCCTGCCAGGTCTGGATGACGCCGCCCCGGTTGACCTGGGTGTAAATGTACTGATAAGGCATTCCCAGGAACACGTTCCCCTGCCCCAGGTAACTGTTCCAGCGTTCCAGTTTGTTGGCATTGTAGGAAGCGTTGAAATTCACGCTGTACTGAAACTCCTTGATCCGATCCCGCCAGGTCAGATTCACTTCGACCCCCTGATTGCGCAAAATCCCGATGTTCTTCTTCGGAGCGGAATAAGCTCCCGTAAGCATGGAGGAAAGTTCGTCGGGCCGCAGCATGCCGGTGGTACGCCGGTTGTAGTAATCCATTTCCGCCGTGAGCTGGTTGTTCAAAAAGCCCAGGTCCAGCCCTGCATTGAACACGTTGGTCGTTTCCCAGGAAAGCGTCTGGTTGATCATTTTCTTGTTCACCAGCCCCATCGCCACCTGCCCGCCGACCGTGTAGTGGGCGGCTGCAAGGGTCTCCTGCTGTTCGAAATTCCCCACTCCGTCGTTGTTTCCCAATCCCCCGTAGGAAAGACGAATTTTCCCGCTGGTCAGCACCCGGTTCAGGAACTTCAGGAATTTTTCCTCGGTGAAACGCCAGCCCAACGACGCGGAAGGGAAAAAGCCGTACTGATAGCCGGACACGAACTTGGAAGAACCGTCGTACCGGAAATTCATCTCCAGCAGATACCGGTCGTCATAGGCATAGTTCAACCGTCCGATGTAGGAACGCAGTCCCCAGGAACCCGAACTTCCCCCCGCTCGAACCACATCGTTCAGCGTGGCGTTGATTTCGGTCAGGCTCGGATGCAGACGGCTATTCCGTCCCCCCGACAGGTTCCGTGAAAAAGCGTATTCCTCGCTGTACACGAACAACGCTCCGACGTCGTGCTTTCCGAAAGAGCGGTTGTACGTGAGTCGGCTGTTGAGCAGCGTGCGGTAATTCATCGTATTGGCGTCATCCACCCCCGCATTGTTCCCGATCAGCACCCGGTTGGGCTTGCCCGTCTGGAAATTCCAGTCGGAATGGGGATCGTTGTACTTTTTGGTGAGCTGGTTCTGGTAGGTCAGGTTGTAATCCACGCCGATCTTCAGCCCTTTCAGGGGTTCCCACTCCGCATTGGCGCTCGCGAACATGTGTTGCGCGTCGTTCTCGTTGTGCATCGTCCGGTACTCCCGGTAAGGATTGTAAATGGTCGCATCCTCGCCGTACATCATCGCACCGCCGTACCGACCCGTTTCCGGATCGTAAGGAGTTACCCCTCCGATGGCTCCGATCAATCCCCCGCTGGCGCTGTTGGTGTAAAATCCGTCTGTAGCGGAATACTTCCATTTGCTCCACGAGCCGGAAAACCGGGCCCCCACGCTGATGTTTTTCCGCACCTTGTAATGGTAATTGAACCGGGTCGTATAGCGGGTGTAATCGTTCCCGATCTGCAACCCGTTTTCATCCATGATGCCTCCGGAAATGTAAAAGCTCGACCGGTCGTTGCCGCCCGAAGCCGACAGGCTGTAATTCTGGAGCTGTCCCGTACGGGTGGTGATATCCATCCAGTCCGTGTTCGGATAACGCAACGGATCGAGCCGGGACATGGCCGCCCATTCTTCGACGGCTCCGAACCGGAAACGGGAAGTACCTCCCCCCGCTGCCGAGGCCTTGATCATGGCGGCGACGTTGTACGGATAATTGGGCATCAGGTCGATCATCTTGATCGGTTCCGACATGGCGTAGGAGCCGGTGAAGGAAATGGTCGCCTTGCCGTCCGCCTTCGATCCGCTTTTGGTGGTGATGAGCACGACCCCGTTGGCCGCCCGCGAACCGTAAACGGCGGCGGAAGAAGCGTCCTTCAGCACCGAAATACTTTCGATATCGTTCATGTTCAGCCGGTTGATATCCACATCGGGCATCCCGTCCACCACGACGAGGGGAGCCGCCTTGTTGACCGACCCCAGTCCGCGAACCAACAGCGTGGCATTGTTCTTCCCCGCCATGCCGGTATTCACGTTCACCGCTAGTCCGGGGATCAGCCCGCTCAGGGCGGAAGATACGTTGGGCACCGAACGGCTCGCGATCTGTTCGTCCATCTTCACGGCTCCCACCGCTCCGGTCAGGTTCACTTTTTTCTGGGTGCCGTAACCCACTACCACGACGTCCTCGATCGTCTGCACGTCCGGAACCAGTTTCACTTCGATGAAACTCCGGCCGGCAACGGCGATTTCCTGACTCAGGTATCCTACATACATGACCTCCAGGGTTCCGTCGGGAGGAACGTCTACGGTGAATCCGCCGGCCGCATCGGTGGAAACGCCCCGGATGGACCCTTTCACCAGAATGCTCGCGCCGATGACGGGCTCTCCCTTCTCATCGGAAACCCGCCCCTTCACGCCGTTTTGCGCGAAGGCTGCCCCGACGGTCACCGCACAGAACAGCGCCAGCAACATTCTCAGGCCCCATCCGGAAGGAACGGGCATCCTGGATTGTAAAGACTTTTTCATACATTTCAGTTTTAGGTAGTTTTTTGGAAAGAATTCGGAAATTCAGCAAACATCGACACGACTGGATTGCTTCATACACAAGGATTTAAGATTAGTAATACACTATTTAAAGTTAAAGGGATCGAACCGTTTACCGGGTACCGACAATCCAAATCCGCTACAATACGGACTATTTTAACATTTAAGGTTTTCGCTCCCGTCATTCCGGAATCGTGCTTTTCGCCTTACTTCCCTCCGACCGCATCCCGCCCCTTTTCCGTTCTTTCGGCCGTCCCGTTTGCGTCCGTTGTCGGAAGTGCTTCGAACAAAAGTAGATTTTACCCCCCGAGGGCGCTGGATAAATTCGTACCGAACTTTCAGCATTTTTAACCGTACGAGACGCTTAGCCTCCCTGTGCAGGAAAGGCGAGGCGTTTACGCAAGAGCGCCGGTTCAGACTGCGCCCGCCGCAGAGATATTTCCGACAGAATAATCAATTCCGCCCCCTATTCCGTACGAAACGAACGACTCGGCAAACGGAATGAACCCCATCTTTGCAACAACCAAAACACACGTCTTTCCATGAAAAGAGAAGCCTTTAAAATGTATCTGAAACCGGGCTGCGCAGCCGAATACAAACGGCGGCACGACGCTCTCTGGCCCGAAATGAAACAATTGCTCGAAGCATCCGGCGTTTCGGATTACACCATCTTCCGGGACGGGGAAACGGACACGCTCTTCGCCGTACAGAAAAGCAGCGGAGAGCAGGGTTCGCAGGATTTGGGAGGACACGAAATCGTGCAGGAATGGTGGGCCTACATGGCGGACATCATGGTGGTCAATTCGGACAATTCTCCGGTCAGCGTCCCGCTGGAGGAGTGTTTCCACATGGATTGAAGAATCCGTTTGCGGACAGGCAGGGAAAAGACCGTGCATTCGGAAACGACGAATGAGCGGCGCACATCGGAACCCCGCAACAGAAGACGAAAAGCGCGGTGAAAGCGGAAGGGGTCTGGCGAACATCCCGACCGGATACGGCGGAAAAAACGACAACAGGGTTGGTTAGTTGGTTAAAGTGGGCGTACGGGGAACGGAATGGCTTCCGGTTCCCCGTACGTTATTTTTAAGACCGGCTTCGTTTGGGGGGCAGCGAACAGCCATCCCCACAGACAAGATTCCGGATTCACTCGTCTTCCTCCGTTCCGCTCACCGTCTGCTTTCCGGCCGATTTCCGGTAAGCGGTGGGAGACATGCCGAAATAAGAACGGAAGTATTTCCCGAAATAGTTCAGCGAACTGAAACCCAGCGCGTAGGCGATTTCGCTGATGTTCACCTCCGGCTGCTCCTTCAGCATCCGGGCGGCCTTTTTGAGCTTGATATTCTGGATAAAGTCGTGAGGGGTCTGTCCCGTGATCCCTTTCATCTTCAGAAAAAGCTTCGTCCGGCTGATACCCAGTTCCCCGCAGAGGAACGTGACGTTGATGTTCCCGTTTTCGATGTTGCCTTCCACCACGCGGATCACCTTTTCGATGAACTCGCGATCCATCGGACTGGTCGTGAGGTATTCGGGCGAGCCTTCCTCCTGCCGGCTGAATTTCTTTTGCAGCAGCCGACGGCCATTGAGCAGCGCCAGACAACGGGTCACCAGCAGCCGGATGTCGAAAGGCTTGGTGATGTAATCGTCCGCACCGCAGTTCAGTCCCTGAATGCCGTATTCGACGCTGCTGAGGGCCGTCAGCAGTACGACGGGGATATGACTGGTTTCGAAATTGGACTTGATGTTGCTGCACAGCGCGCTTCCCGACATTCCGGGCATCATCACGTCCGAAAGGATCAGATCGGGCGAATGCTCCAGGGCGATCCGAAGCCCCTTCTCCCCGTCTTCCGCCTCGTAAATATGGAACAGCGGCTCGAAAATCCGGATCAGCATCTTCCGGAGCACCTCGTCGTCTTCGACGATCAGCAGCGAATGCGGCTGCGCGAGAACCTGCCGGTACTGCGCGGCGATCTCTTCCAGAAACGTTCCGTCATCTTCGTAAACCGCATCCGAAGTCTCCTGTACTTCCTGCGATCCATCCGCGCCGAACGTCACTTTCGGATCGCCTTCGAAATGGCTTTTGCCCAGCGGAAGCGCCACGGTGAACAGGCTTCCCGCTCCCGGATCGCTCTCCACCCGGATCGTGCCGTGATGGGCCTCCACGATGTTGCGGGAAAGGGAAAGCCCGATCCCGGTTCCGGTCTGTCCCAGACCGCGGTTTACGGCGTTGTCTCCCTGATAGAAGCGCTCGAAAATCCGATCCTTCATCTCGGGGGGAATCCCGATACCGGTATCCCGCACCCGAACGAGCACGCAATCACCCTCCTCCCGAACTTCCACCGTAACCGTCCCACGAGCAGGGGTGTATTTGAAAGCGTTGGCCAGCAGGTTATTGATCACCTTCCGCATCTGCCCCGGATCGAACCACACCTCTCGGATATCGCTTTGGGCGCAGAAATCGAAGCGAACGTTCCGGAGTTCGGCCAGGCTTCCGAAAGAAGCGCAAGCCTCCCGAAGGAAACCCGCGATATCCCCCGGCACGACCCGCAGACGGAACATGCCCCGGCTGTGCTTGAGGTAATCGAGCAATTCGTTGATCAGCCGGTTCATGCGCATAGCTCCGTGGTGAATCTCCACCAGATTCCGATGGACGTTCCGGGTCAGCTGATTCGAGAGCAACAACAATTCCAGCTGGCCGGTGATGAGGGTCAGCGGTGTCCGCAATTCGTGCGACATGTTGGCGAAAAAACGCTGTTTGGAGTCGTTGATTTCCTCCTGCTGCCGCTTTTCGCGCCTTTCCATTTCGAGCGAAGTGCGGAACAGCAGGCGCGCCCGGTAAAAATAAACCACCCACGCCACGATGCCCAGGGAAAACACGATATAAAACAAGTAGGCGTACCACGCGGCATACAGCGGAGGCCGGACGACGATTCCGAGGGATATTTCTTCCATCGGGGGATTTTCCCGCGCAAGAAGCGCCCTGACCCGGAGCCGGTATTCCCCGTCGGGAAGGTTCATGTACCGGATGGCCGAACGGGGCGTGAAGTCGATCCATGTCCGGTCGTACCCTTCCAGCAGGTATTGATACCGGGGCTGCCCGTAATTCACGAAATTGTCGTGGCCGACTTCTACCGAAAAATTGTTGTGACCGTAATCGAGGACGATCCGCCGGGTGTCGGACAGGGCCTCCGAAAGGATTCCCGTCGGGTCGCCGGGCGACACCGGCTCGTTGTTGACCCGGAACCCGTCGAAATAAAGTCTGAACGGCACCGGGGAAGCCAGCAGCGCCTCTTCGGGAAAGAGGGCGATTCCGTTCGTTCCACCCAGTATGATATCGCCCTTCTCGCTGCGGAGGATGCATCCAGGCATCATGGCATGAAGGGGGAAGCCGGTATCGGCATTGTAATTGTAACTTTCCCTGCGCTGCGCATCGACACAGGAAAACCCGGAACCGTGACCGATCAGCAGACGACCGTTCCGCATTTCCCCGATGCTTCCGATGTAATCGTCCGGGATCCGGCAGTTGGCACTGTTGTAAGAGTGAAAACGTCCTTCCCGGTAAATCAGAAAGCCGTAGCCCGCCGTGGCTACCACCATATCCCCGCCGCCGTTCCGGTACAGGGCGGTGGTCGCCAGTTTCGGGGAAAGGGACGCCGCAACGAGCTCCGGGCCGAAATCCTTCACCCGGCCATCGGAAATGCGGTAACGGCACAGGCTGTTTCCCGCTATCCAGAGGTCGTCCCCGCCGTCGAGCAGCAGGTCGTTGACGGCAAACACGTAATCTTTCAATCCCTCGACCTTCCGGATGACATCCGATCGCGTGTCCATACAATACACGCCCGACAGGGTGCCTATATAAAGTCGATCTTCGTCCTGCGCCAAAGCATGAACGATGTTCGACCGTCTGGTCGGATCGGCGGGATCCACCGTGTAGGAAACGAGCTTCCGGTCGGACAGGCGGAAACGGTACAGCCCGCCGTAGTGCGTCCCGATCCACAGTTCGTCGGCCGTCCGGTCGTAGCAAAGCGACTTGATGTTGTCGGGAGCGCCCTCCCATTGCGGAAGCCGTCGGTGCCGGTTCGCTTTCCGGTCGAAGAAGAGCAGCCCCTTCCCTTCCGTACCTATCCACAAGTCGCCCCGCTTGTCCTCGACGATCCGGCTGACGATCGGATAACCGTTGCCCGAACTGATTCCCAGATCGAAATAGCTGAACACGGCGGTTTCGGGATTGCAGTAGTCGAGGCCGCCGTAATAGGTTCCGAACCACATCGTCCCCATATCGTCTTTCAGGATCACCCATACGGAAAGGTTGCTGAGTCCCGTCATGTCCCGATCCGACAAACCGTAGTGACGGATGCCGCCCGTTTTCGCATCGATCAGATCGAGGCCCTGCATGGTACCCACCCAGATGTTTCCGTAGTCGTCCTCGCAAACGGCGCGGACGTAATTGCTGGACAGCCCCGGATGCCCGCCCGCCGACCGCCTGTACCGAACCATGTCCCCCTGCGGAGAAATCCGGAACAGTCCGTCACTGAACGTCCCGATCCACAAATATTTCCGGCTGTCTTCGTAAATGGAAAGCACGTCGCTGCAAGGCGGAAGCACCCGGCTTTCCGTTCCGGCCTCATCCAACCGGAACACGCCCCCGCTTTTCGTCCCCACGTACAGTTTCCCGCCGACTTCCTTCAGGGTCGTAACCGAGGCTTCGTCATCCGTCAGCGTCCGATAAAGGGTCACTTCGCCGTTTTCATACCGGAATATGCTGTCTTTCAAACCGATCCAGAGGGATTTTTCCCCGTGACAAAAAGCCGTGGCCGGAGCGATACGTACGTCGTGCTGCGTAAAAACAACTTTCGCCTTTTCCCGTTTCAGGTCGTATTCGATGACGTTGTAATCGGCATTGATATAGACGTGTCCTTTCCGGTCTCCGCAAACGGTAGGGGCGAAACTCATGGAAATCCAGCGGGCGACTTCCGGCAGGTCGACCGGGACGACGCGGTTGCCGTTGTATTTCCGGACGCCGTTTTTGGTTCCGATCCACAGAGCGCCGTATTCGTCCTGATAAAGACCGTTTATGGTTATTTGGGAAAGCCCCGAATCCTTCCCCAAATGCCGGAATTCGATGCGTCCGGGACGCCCGGAGGACGACGCGCAACAAAAGATCAGAATCAGCAGCTGGCAAATCTTCCGCATGGGCCGTAGCTTTGGTGTAAACAAATATAAAACGGATCGCCCGAAAAACAGACCCCAAAAGTCCGGGATTTCGACCGTAGCGGACTTTTTGAACAAAAACGCCGAACGTTCGGTACGAATCCGTCCGGTCCCTTCGCAGGACTTACGTTACCAAAGCCGTGGAAACGGCATGATCCCCTCCGGTCGCCTCCGTGTTCTCCGGGAAACACGCGCCAACGGCAAGCCGTTCAATGCCGCCGCAGGACATTTCCCTTCCACATCCGAAAAAAGCCGTCTCCGAAGAGACGGCTTCCTGTACCCGCCGGTCGAAACCTCAGTTGAAATTGAAATGTTTCAGGAATTCGTAAGCCAGCGAAGGATTCACCAGAATCGGAAAAACGAACCCGAAAAGGGCGCCGTAAAAATGAGCCGTGTGGTTCACGTTCCCCACCCCCCGCCGGGCCATGTACTGCGAATAGACCAGATAGAGAACGCCGAAGATAATTCCCGGAATCGGAAGAATGCCGAAGAAATAAATCTTGCTCCACGGATTGAAAAAGATGGAAGTGAAAACGACCGCCGAAACGGCACCCGACGCTCCGATCGACACGTAGGCGGGATCGTTCCGCCGCTTGATCAGATCGTGCAGTGTAGCCACGACCATCCCTCCGAAATAAAGCAGCAGGAAGTCGATGGTGCCGTTCCCGATCATCCGGGCCTGCGCGTACATTTTGAAAATCCGCTCCACATACACTCCGAAGGACCAGAAAACGAGCATATTGATGATCAGGTGCGTATAATCCGCATGTACGAAACCGTAGGTAATCAGCCGGTACCACTCCTTGTTTTTGAACACCCGGTAGGGAACCAACGCCAATGCCCCGAACAGCCTGGAGTTGCCGAAACAGGCAATCGAAACGACTACCGTGACGATTATGATTACGTATGTCATCATACTCCTTCTATATTAAAATGATCTTGAGCAGCAACTCTTTCAACAATTCCCCGTCATCGGCCGATCCCCCGTTCAACCCCTTGCTTTTCAGATCGTAGTCGCGCAACAGTCCGAAGATGGAAAACACCTTGCTGTTCGGATAATTGGACGCCGCGGTCTGATATTCCCGCAGGAAAAAGGGCGTGGGCAGCTTCAGCATCCGCGCCAGCTCGGTTTCCGAAGGGAGGGGGCGGTTGGTCCTCCGGGCGAGCCATCGCTGATAGTTGAGCACGAAAATCCGCTGGAAATGGGTAAAAAGCATGCTGAGGGTCACCACCAGCGGATTTTCCTTCGGGTTGCCGGCGAAATGCTCCGCGATCATCATCGCCTTCCGCAAATCCTTTTCCGAAAGGGCTTTGGTCAGCTCGAAATTGTTGAATTCCTTGCTGATGCCGATGTTCCGGGCGATGTGATCCGCCGTGACTGCTTTCGTTCCCTGCGGCAGGGAAGTCAGCAGCTTGTCCAGCTCGTTGGCGATCTTCGCGATGTCGGCGCCCAGATGTTCCACCAACAACACGGAGGCCTTCGCATCCAGCGTTACTCCCCGCGTCCGCACGAATTCGGTCAGCCAGTTTCCGATTTCGTAATCCCTGGGAGGCACCGACTCAAAAACCGTACCCTTGTCCCGTACCGTTTTGTACAGCGGCGTTCGCTTGTCCACGTTCTTTCCCTTGTGGCAGATGACCAGCACCGTGCTCTCCAACGGCGCCTGCGTGTACAGGGAAAGCTGCTCCGCTTTGCGAAGCTGCTGGGCTTCCCTGACGATCACCACCATGCGCCCTCCCATCATTGGCATCTGGCGACAAAGGTTCACCACCGCGCCCGCATCGGCGTCCTTTCCGTAAACCACCGTCTGGTTAAATCCCTTCTCGGCCTCCTCCAACACGTTTTCCGCCAGCAGGTCGGTCAACCGGTCGATGAAATAAGGCTCCTCTCCCATCAGCAGGTAAACGGGCGAAAAGGCCCGCTTGCGAACGGCGGCGCACAGGCGTTTGTAATCTTCCCACGAATCCCGGAACGTCATTTTCCCCCCTTTGGCCATAGTCTCTATTTTGTCCAAAGATACGAATTCCGCAAAATTTTTTCCTACTTTTAGCGTTTTACGAAAACACCGGAAATGCCGGGACGAATCCGGTAAAGGCTGTCCGACCGTCCTTCCGACGCCGTGCGGCAGACATGCGGACGACCGTAGTAACCGGCTTTTCCTTCCAGAACGCACAGAATATGAAAAAAACGGTTCTCCTTTTTCTGCTTGCCCTGCCGTTGCTGGGGCGGGGGCAAACGGCCCCGGACAACGAAGCCATCCGGGAAGCGGTGTCCGTTCCGGAATCGCGTTATTTCTACCCGAAGCTGTTCAACCGTTACATGTTGGGAGACAGCACGCTGACCCTGCAGGACTACCGCCACCTCTATTACGGCTACATCCACCAGCCGGAATACGATCCCTTCGAATCCCCCACCGCGGCGGACAGTATTCTGATGGTATTCGAACGGAATCCCGACCCGCAGGCGAAGGACTTCAAGGCCCTGATCGACTACGGAAACCGGGTGCTCCTGCGCGAGCCGTTCAACCCGCGTCACCTGAACCTGCTCACGTACGCCTACGGAGCCATCGGCGACCATGAAAACGAGTTGAAGAACTACCGCCGGTTCAAAATGCTGATGGAAACCATCATGTCTTCCGGCACGGGCATTTCGGAAGGTTCGCCGTGGCACGTCATCTATTTCGACCATACGGAAGACGTAATGGCCTACCTCGACCTGAAATACCTGAAACGGACGGTCGTCAGCCGCACCTGCGAATACGTTCCTCTGCTGGTCAAAAATGGCAAGATCAAGGGCTACTATTTCGACTTCAGCCGCATCTACACCCGCAGGCCCGACCCGACCCAACGGAAAAAGCCGGGCTGGGAATTCAACGGCATCAAAATCCGGTAAAAACGGTTCCCCGGACGCGAATCCGTTCCCCGTTTCCCTTTCGCAATCGGGGAACATTTGCTAACTTTGTGACCGCTCACCGAAAAATCCGATGAAAAACAACAAAAATACGGAAACGGATCTCGAGTTCGAGAACCGGATACGCCCGCAGGAACTGGACAACTTCAGCGGTCAGGACAAGATCGTGGACAACCTGAGGGTCTTCATCAAGGCGGCCCTCATGCGCGGGGAAGCCCTCGACCACGTGCTCCTGCACGGCCCTCCGGGACTGGGAAAGACCACGCTGGCGAACATCATCAGCCACGAGCTGGGCGTGGGACTCAAGGTGACCTCCGGGCCCGTGCTCGACAAACCGGGCGACCTGGCCGGGCTGCTGACCAACCTGAGCCAGGGGGACGTGCTTTTCATCGACGAAATCCACCGCCTCAGCCCCATCGTGGAGGAGTACCTCTATTCCGCGATGGAAGACTATAAAATCGACATCATGCTGGACAAGGGGCCGAGCGCCCGTTCGATCCAGATCGAACTGATGCCGTTCACTCTGATCGGGGCCACCACGCGCAGCGGATTGCTGACCAGCCCGCTGCGGGCGCGTTTCGGCATCCAATGCCACCTCGAATATTACGACGCCCCCACCCTGACCGCCATCGTCAAGCGTTCGGCAGCCATTCTGGGAATCGACATCGACGACCGGGCGGCGGAAGAGGTGGCCCTCCGGAGCCGGGGAACGCCCCGGATCGCCAATGCGCTGCTGCGGCGCGTGCGGGATTTTGCCATGGTGAAGGGAGAAGGGCACATCGACCTGAAAATCACCCGCTACTCACTGGACGCCCTCAACATCGACACGCGCGGGCTGGACATGATGGACAACAAGATACTCACTACCATCATCCACAAGTTCGGAGGCGGCCCCGTGGGGATCAACACGATCGCCACGGCGGTCGGGGAAGATGCGGGCACCATCGAAGAAGTCTACGAACCGTTCCTCATCAAGGAAGGCTTCCTGAAACGGACGCCGCGGGGACGGGAAGCGACGCCGCGGGCCTATGAGCACCTCGGCATCGCGCGTCCCGCCGATACGCAGACCCTGTTCTGATCCCGCCCGTCGTACCACCGAAACGAAGCGAAGACACATGAAAACGGAAAAAGAGAAAATGCTGGCGGGCGAGCTGTACCGGGCCGACGATCCGGAGCTGACCCGCGAGCGGATCCGGGTACGGCGCCTGCTTCAGCGATTCAACGCGGAACTGGGCATCTACGATGCCGACACCGAAGGGCTTTACCGACAGCTCCTAGGGGAAATCCTGCCCCGTGCTCATCCCTCGATCCGGATACAACCGCCTTTCTATTGCGATTACGGATACAACATCCATTGCGGAGAAAACGTCTTTTTTAATTACGACTGCGTCGTACTGGACGTCATGCCGGTCAGCATCGGAAACAACGTGCTGATCGCTCCCAAGGTGCAGCTCTATACCGCCACCCATCCCATCGACTACCGGATCCGGAAAAGCGGCCCCGAATACGCCAAGCCCATCGTCATCGGAGACGACTGCTGGATCGGGGGCGGCAGCATCATTTGTCCGGGAGTGACGATCGGCGATCGCTGCATCATCGGTGCAGGTTCCGTGGTGACGAAAGACGTTCCGTCCGATACGATCGCAGGAGGCAACCCGGCCGGAATAATCCGGCACACGGAACCGTAAAGAACGGAAGAAGGACTGCCTGATAAAAGGCGTCAAGAATGAAACCGCCCCTGTCGAAAGCTTTTTCGACAGGGGCGAAACTTTACAGACCGGATTCGTCAAACGGCTGCTTTCCCTTCGGTCGCCGTTCATGCCGCCCGGATCGGGACAGGAACGAAAAGCCTTATTTTCTCTTCCGAGGACGAACGACCAGAAAGGAAGGGAAGCGCTTCACCAGTTCGGGTTCTTTTTCCGTCAGGTCGATCCAGGCCTGATAGCTGAGCAGTACGAGCTGTTTTCCTTCCAGAAACTTTTCCAGGGGGATATCCGCCTCCGAAAGCCGGAGGTTGCCCGGATGCCCTTCCAGAACCGATGCGAGTTCGCTGCGAAAATCGGCATGGTTCTCCCGACCCCGGATCCGAACCTCCGCCCGGACATGCCCCGGCAGGAATTCCAGACACGAAAGCAACACCTGATCATGGCGATTGTAGAGCACCATTCCGATATCGGTCATTTCGCCGATCCCCCGGTTCACGAAAACGCCTACGCTGGAGTGCACCTCATGGAAAACGTTGTGCGCCTTGTCGATCCCTTCCGGGCGGGGAAAATACCGGTCGAGCCAACGGAACAGCCGGTTGAGCCAGTCGAGTTTTCCGGGAGGCACCAGCTGCCGGGGAAGCGAATGGGTGTAACTCTCGATAAATGCGGGCCCTGCACCGGTCAGCACCAGATCGTAACCGCCGCGGTTGGCCAGCTCCGCCATCTCCTTGACATAATGGTCGGTCACCTGATAACGGGTTTCCACTTCGATGCCCAGCCGGTTCGCCTCCTGCCGCAGCGGAGCGAAGCTCTCTTCGGAATATTCCGGAATCCGGAACGGATTGGCGTCGGTACCGATCGTGTAATGGACGGCGCTTACGTGGGTTTCGCGGATGTTTCCCCCGAAAAGAAAATACGCCAGATCGAGCAGCGTGCGTCCGCTGGCCGGATTTCCGAAGGAGATGAGCACCTTCGGGAACAGGCTTCTTTCCGGACGGACGGCTTTCTTTTTCCGGCCGCTCCATTTCTCGATCAGCATCAGACAAGGGGTCGCCATGAATGTGGTGAACAGGGCCATGATGACGAAAATCACGAAAATCGACGAGGGCAGCACCCCCATTTCATAACCGATGTTCAGTACGATCAACTCCATCAGCCCGCGTGTATTCATCAGCACCCCCAACGAAAGGCTGTCCTTCCACGTTTCCCCCACCAGCCGGGCGGAAAGAGCGGCTCCCAGCAGTTTACCCGCGATCGAAACCAGAATGAACACCGCGCATACGCCCCACAGGTAGGCGTTGTTCAACAAACCGATTTCCGTCCGCAACCCCGTGAAGACGAAAAACAGCGGCAGGAAAAGCACCAGCGCCACATCCTCCACTTTTTCCGTCATCACCCGCCGAAAGCCCAGGTTGGCGGGCATGACGATTCCCGCGACGAAAGCACCGAACAGGGCATGTATTCCCAACACCTCGGTGATGTAGGAAGAGAGGATCAGCACCAGAAAAATAAAGGCCACCAGCGTCTTGCTCACGACTTCTTCATTGTTGTAGATTTCCCCCATCTTTTTCAGGAAAGGGCGCACGAGCAGAAACATGAAAGCGAGGTAAACCGCCGTCGCCCCCAGCGTGTACAGCGAGCTGACGACGCTTCCCGCGTTCGCCACGGCGATGATGGCCGCCAGCATGCACCAGGCGGTCACGTCGTTGTTGGCGGCGCTGGCGATGGCCAGCGCTCCCATCTGGGTTTTTCCGAGGTTCCGTTCCTGAATGATGCGGGCCAGCACCGGAAAAGCGGTAATGCTGACCGAGATGCCGATGAAAAGGGCGAACGGCAGGAACGAAGTGTGTCCCGCCCCGAATTCGGGATAAACGAAATAGGCCAGCACGGCCCCGAAAAAGAACGGAACGACGATGCTGGCATGGCTGATGACAAGCGTTTCGCTCGCTTTTTTCCGGATCACATCCAGGTCGAGCTCCATGCCGATGACGAACATGAACAGGAACAGCCCGATCTGGCTCATGATGTTGAGGGGGCCCAACGAATCCGGAGCGAACAGAAAAGAAAACGCCTCCGGGAAAAAATATCCCAGCACGGACGGCCCCAGCACGATCCCGGCCACGATTTCCCCGATGACACCCGGCTGCCCCAGGTATTTGAACAGATAGGAAAAGACACGGACGGCGAGCAGGATGGCGATGATCTGCAACAACAGCATGGAAAGGGGATGCCCGATGTTGCCGGTCAGCGAACGGACAAACAGTTCCGACGGTCGAACACCTTCTCCCGGAACACTCACGGCCGGTGCCGAACTCTCCCAGAGATTCCCTTTTTGAATGATCCACACCATGCCGGCTGCGAAAACGATCAGCATGCAAACATAAAAAAGATAATTCCTGGCAGCGCTTTTTTTCATACCTTATCGTGTTGACCGCGTAAAACGGATTTCCGGCAGCGGAGGGTGCCCGTTCCTTACTATTTGTCTGCAAATATACGACGTCCCGGGCCGAATCCCAAAAACGCCGTCTCTCCGACGAACACTTCCTGAACTTCCGGATTCATAAATGCCCGTTTTATCACACATCATCGCACTCCGAAAGAAGGGAAACGCCACTACGGACAAGCCTTCCGGAGGGAGCACTCCGAAAGCGGCAGCGCACAGCCCCGCATGGTTTATCGAAAAAAAGTCGTACCTTTGTCCAAATTCGACAATCGGAGTCGCGATGACTGCAGATATACCAAAACGGATGATTGAACGCCTGTTGCCGTGCCTGATCATCCTTTCGCTCCCCTGGCTGGCAAACGGCTGCAAGGAGCTGGAGGACAACAATTACCAAGGGGAAGGAGCGGTTATGTTCTCCCTGGGAATAGACGCCTCGGTCATTATGCCCGTCACCTATTCGGACGATTCGTCCGCCGAAACTCCGCAGCCGGAAGAGTTCGCCGTGGAAATCCTCAATACCGAAGGCAAGGTACTCCAATCGTGGAACAGTTTTTCCGAAGTGCCTTCCCTGATCCGGATGCAGACCGGGCGCTACACCCTGCGTGCATGGCGGGGCGAACCGGTTCCGGGGGCTTTCGACAGTCCCTATTATGAAGGAACCACGGAATTTTCCGTTTTCCGGAACAAATCCAACCCCGTATCGGTTACCTGCCGGCTGGCCAACGTGATGGCGGACGTGGATTACAAGGAAGGGTTCAGGCATTATTTCAAGGATTACCGGGTGGAAATGCGGACGACCGGAGACACGCCGCTCGTATTCGGAAAAGGGGTAAACGAAGGGAAAACCGCCTATTTCGAACCGGGAGAACTGACGACGGTCGTCACCATGACCAAGCAGGACGGATCGGAAACCTCCTTTCCGCTGACCGCCCGAAAGGTTTATGCACAGGAATACTATCACTTCGTTTTCGACATCGGGGAAGGCGCGGGAGGCGCCCTGCTCCGGGTATCGTTCGACGAAGCGACGCGGGAGAATCCGATCGAAATCGACCTGGATCAGGACTGGATCACGCCGGCCGCTCCTTTTCTGACCCCCATCACGGGTTTTGAACCGGGGGAAAAAATCACGCTCTTCGAAGGGGAAAAGCGGAACATTTCCCTGCTGATAACGGCCCGCAACGGCATCCGGTCGTGCGTAATCCGAACCGTTTCCCCGGTTTTGCAGGCAATGGGCTGGCCGGAAACGGTGGATCTGGTTGAAATCGACGACAACTTGAAATTCTTCCTCGAAGGTCTGGGGTTGCACTGGACGAACGAATTATCCGCCCTGAACATGGCGATCCTCGACCTGACGGAGCTGACCGCCCATCTGCTGTGCGACGGAACGGCGACGGCGGAACACCTGTTCGAAATCACGGTGACCGACCGGGCGGAACGTTCCGGCGAACCGGTTTTGGTCGATTTCCGGATCGAAAAGCCCCTGTTCAATTTCCTCAATACGGAACCGGTGTTCCTGAACGCTTCCGAGGCATACCTGAACCTCAGTATGCCCGCCGGAGACATTTCGGGAGTGAAAGTGACCCGGCAGAACGAATGGGGCATCTGGGAAGAGTGCCCTTACACGGTGGCTGATCAGCGGGACGAAGTGTACCGGCTGAAAGTCACGGCTCCGGCTTCGTCCGCGGAAGGGCGACTGTTTTCCAACCGGCCCGTGAAATTCCGGGCCAGCGACAATTATCAGGGGCTGGAACGAAAGACGGAAACGGTGGTCAACGTAAAACTGAGCAATTTCGTCATCCACGATCCGGCCGAAGCGGACGTCTGGGCCGACTACCTGTTTCTGAACGTAGACTTTCAGGAAGGAGCGAATGCGGAAGAAATAAAAATCCAACGGTACGACGCAGCCGGCGAATGGGCGGAAGCGACGCAGGAAATCGTAAGCCGGAACGACGTTTCGGCTACCTATAAGATCAGCGGACTTTCTCCGGACACCGAATACGCCTTCCGGGCGATTTACGGGGAAGAAGGACAAACTACGGGGCAGACTTCGAGTCGGCGGACAGAAACATTATCACAGTTACCGAATGCGGGATTCGAAGAATGGACGGTCGGCATGGAACCGAGAACCATCTCCAAAGGGGGCAGATACCGGGAAAGAAAGTTCATAGGATACGGAGACTGGATTCAGGAAGAGGCTGCAATGACTTGGCGGTATCCGGCCGGAAGCTGGGCAACGGTCAACGCTAAAACCGTTCCTGAAAAAGCGGGCAACCAGAACACCTGGTACATGGCACCCTCCACGCTGTCCTCCTCTGCTGCATACTCGGGAAGCAGTGCGGCCTTGTTGCGGAATGTTCGGTGGGACAATGCGGGCGCGGGCATCGGCGATTTTACGGGAGGCTGGATGGCCTCGGTTTCCCTTTCCGATGCCAACATGCCTTCGTCCATTTCCCAGCGGAGCGCCGGAAAGCTGTTTCTGGGCACTTATGCGGTCACCCATTCCGGTTCGGGCGTTTCGACGGAGATTTACAACGAAGGCTATCCGTTCCTGTCCCGTCCGAAAAAACTGACCGGTTACTATAAATACGTGAAGGTGGCGGGAGAGGACGCTCCGTATGCGCGGATACGGCTCGAAAACCGAAGCAGCGCGGGAACCGTGACGATCGTGGAAGGGACGGCCTCGTTCGACAACCTGGACGGAGCCGCCGGCGGATACGTCCCCTTCGAGGTCGTGCTGGACTATCGGCGAACCGACCTGAAGCCCACTCACATTTGCGTGCTGTTCGCTTCTTCCGACAAACAGGATGCGGTGCAGAGCACGGAAACGAACAACGCTCCGCCGACAGCCGACATGAAAAGCGAAGCGGTATCGCGGGGAAGCGAGTTTTACATCGACGACCTGACTTTGGAATACTGATGACCGAATAACCGTTCCCATAATTGGACGGAAGGAAACCGAGAAGACGAAAGCGAAAAAAGAAATCGGCTGTCACGCAACCGACTGAAAAACAAAATAAAATGAAATTATTTCCGGTTCGTTTTTCCGGGAGAAAAACCGGTAACGGCAACGAATTAACCGAAGGAAAAAGAGGACGAAAATGAAAAAGGGAATCAAATACGGCGGATGGCTGTCGGCGCTTTTGCTGCTGACGGTTTCCTGCGCCAAAAAGGAAGCCATCGAGTACGAGGAAACCGGAAAGGTTTCCTTCGCCAACTGGAATGTAATCATAGACGTCGAATCGGATGCGGAAGAAGCCGGCGCCGAAGCGGTTTCCACTGCCGTTTCGACCCGCGGAAACGAAATTTCCCCGGACGAATTCATCGTCCGGCTTTACTGGGTGACCACCGGCGCCAAGGTCAACGAATGGAAAGTGGGCGGAATGCCGGACGTGATCGACCTCAAAACCGGAAAATACCGAATCGAGGTGATGTCTCACGAACTGAAGGATGCGGAATGGGAGCGTCCCTATTATTACACCCAGCAGGAGTTCGACATCCGCAAATCGGAAGTGACCTATCTGAACCAGCTGATCTGCACCCAACAGAATACCGGCGTCCGGGTGAACTATTCGAACCTGCTGCTGGAAGAACTGAGCGAATTCACCGTCGTGGTGGACAACGGCAAAGGGACGCTGGAATACGGCCGCAACGAAACGCGGCGAGGTTATTTTTCGACAGCGCCGATCAAAATCACCTTGAACGGAAAACGGCACGACGGGGAAGCCGTGTCCGAACAGCGGACGTACACGGTCAAAACGGGAGAGAACCTGAACGTCAACCTGAACGTGGTGCTGGTCGGGACGCTCGCTCCGGCCCTGAAAGTCGACATGACCGTTCGGGAAATCACGGAAAACGTGGTGATCCCGCCCGACGACGACACGATCGTCGATCCCGATCCGGGCGGGGACGACAAGCCCGAGCCGACTCCCATCCTGTCCGTAACGGGACGCAACGGGCTGGACATCACGCAGCCGATCGTCTATCCGTACGGAACTCAGCGTTCCGTCGTGGTCGATTTTCTGGCCGAAGACGGCATACAGGACTTGTGGGTGGAAATTTCCTCACCTTTCCTCACGGAAGAGGTGCTGGGAGAAATGCACATCCCGACCCGGTTCAACCTGGCCGAGCTGTCTCCCGACCTGCAGACGATCCTGGGCCCGGTCGCTTCGGGCGGGATCGGACTGATCGGCAGCGACCCGATCCGCGGAAGCCGGGAAGTGACGTTCGACATCACGACCTTCACCCCGCTGCTGGATGTCAACACGCACGACTTCATCCTGACCGTCAGCGATCTGGGCGGACAGCGGGTGACGCGGACGCTGACCCTGCAACCTTCCCGGTAATCCACGGACTCAAACGAGAACTCAGATGACCCGATTCAGCCTGTACCGACCCATCGTCAAACGGACGCTCCTGCCGCTGGCGTCGCTGTTCCTCTGCCTTTCCTGCGCCAAAGAACCGGAATCGCAGACGGGAAAAGGAGCGCTGTCGCTGGGCATGCGGATCGATTCCAAAACCGAAACCGTCGCATCCGGCCCTGCGGTACGGAGCGATGCGACGGCCGGACGGGACTATTCCCTCAAAATCAAAAACGGGGAAGGAAAGCTCGTCTACCAGTATGCGACGGCCGCCGAGGTTCCGGAAGAGGTGTGGCTGCTGGCCGGGGAATACACGGTTTCAGCCGTTTCGGGCGCCAACGAGGATATCGCCTTCGACTCGCCCTATTTCGAGGGGGAAAGCACGGTAACCGTGATTCCCGACCGGTTGCAGCCCTGCGAAGTGGTCTGCCGGCTGGCCAACGCAAAAATATCGGTCGAATATTCCGAGCGGGTGAAAGCCCAGTTTGCGGAATACCGGCTGAAAGCGTACAACGCCAAGGGGAGTCTGATTTTTGCAGAAGACACGCAGACCGCCGGTTACGTAAAAACGACGTCGGGACAAAACTACGTGAACTGGGACATCGAACTGAAGAACTTCGACGGCAAGGCGTTCCGCAAATCGGGCCGGATTTCCGACATGGAACCCTGCACGCACTATATCCTGAAAGTGGATGTGGACGACGACTACGCCGACGGAGCGCTGGTCGTGGACATCCGGGTGGAAACGGACGCCACGGAAATCGATGAAAACATCGACATTCCGCTGAAAAAGCTGCCGGAAATCCGCGGGGACGGTTTCGATATCGCCACCCCCTTCGCCGTCGCCACGAACACCGTTCCGTCCATCCGGGTACGGATCAACGGAACGCCGGAACTGGAAAGCGTCCTGATCACCCACGATTGCTCCTACCTGATCCAAAACGGCATCGCTCCCTCCTTCGACCTGCGGGAACTGGCGGCGGACAAAAAGAACGAACTGGAAAGACTGGGACTGACCTGGACGGAGGAATCTCCCACGGACGGGACGGCCGATTTTTCGGTGCTCGGAACCGCGCTGGCCGCGGGTTCCGATGGAGGAGACGGAAGATATACGTTCACCTTTACGGTACGGGACACGTACGGCAAACAATCCGTGAAAGCCCTCCAGATTCAGGTGATCGACTCGGAAGTGATCACCCTCGAACCGCAAAATCCGATGCAGGATGTATGGGCTGCTTCCGCCGTCCTTTACGGAAGGTGGATCGGCGACGTCCGGCCGGAAGGACTGGGATTCGAATATCGGAAAAAAGGCGACGCCGACTGGATCCCGGTGGACGCCGGCAGCATCCGGACGGACGAAGGAAAAAAACAGTTCCGGGCATCGCTGCAAGGACTGGAACCGGGTACGGCCTATGAATATCGGAGCTTCTCCGGTGGTGTGTCCTCCAACATTGCGGAACTGACCACCGAAGCGGCCCTGCCGCTTACAGGGGGTGCGTTCGACGAGTGGCATCAGAACGGGAAAGTGTGGAATCCCTGGCCTTCGGGAGGCATTCCGTTCTGGGATTCGGGCAACCAGGGCGCGACCACCATCGCAGCCAGCAACACGGCTCCTACGGATGACAAATGGAGCGGCAAAACGGAGGGAAAGGCGGCCCGGCTGGAAACGATTTTCGCCAACGTACTGGGTATCGGGAAACTGGCCGCGGGAAACATCTTCACGGGCAAATACCTGCGGACGGACGGAACCAACGGCGTACTGGAATTCGGGAAGGAATACTCGGCACGCCCCCTCCGCCTGACCGGATATTACAAATACTATCCGAAAACCGTCAACAGAATCGACTCCTATCCCTCCGGCATGAGCAAGAACGATTTCAGCAACCGTCCGGACAGTTGCCACGTTTACATCGCACTGACCGACTGGGACGCTCCGATGGAAATCCGCACGGCCGACAAAAGGCTGTTCGACAAGACGGATTCGCATGTGATCGCTTACGGAGAACTCTGCAGCGGCGAAACCGTGGAAGGAGCCGACGGAGCCTACGTGCCGTTCGAGATCAGGCTGAACTACCGTTCCGACAACCGGAAACCGAAATACATCATCGTCGTCTGCACGGCCAGCAAATACGGGGACTACTTCACCGGAGGCGAAGGCAGCCTCCTCTATCTGGACGAACTGGAACTGCGATTCGACTGACACGACTAAAAAAGACTGTGACTGGAACCTTGTGCATGAAAAAATACCGACTTATCCCGATGCTCCTGCTGGCGGGTCTGGCGTCGCTGCCCGCGGAAGGAAACGCTCAACGGGTAGACCGCGGAATCGTCAAGAAAACGTTCATTCCGAAGGGACAATGGATCGCCGGAGGGAATTTCTCCTACTCCGAGCACTCGAACAAGAATTATAAAGTGATCGTGGTGGACGGCTGGGACGGCAACGGTTACAACCTGAAGGTCAGCCCTTTCGTAGGATACGCTTTCAAGGACGACCTGGCGGCCGGGGGACGGTTCGAATACAGCCGCTCGCTGCTGAAGATAGACGCCCTTTCCGTAGACCTGAACTCCCTGCTGAACAGCGACATCACCTTCGACGTGAACGACCTCTATCAGGTGGATCAGACCTTTTTCACCACAGCGTTCATGCGGTATTACATCAACCTGGGGGACAGCAAGCGTTTCGCCCTTTACAACGACCTGCGCCTGTCCTTCGGCTTCGGACAGGGAAAATTCGTCAACGGCAAAGGGGAATCCCTGACGGGCACCTTTCAGGAAACTTACGACCTGCAGATCGGCATCAACCCGGGCATGGTGGCGTTCATCAACAATTTCGCGGCGGTGGAAGTGAGCGTGGGGGTGCTGGGGTTCAACGTCCGGTGGATCGACCAGACCAAGGATCGCGTGGAAACCGGCTCGCGGCGGACGAGCTCGGCCAACTTCAAGATCAATATTTTCTCCATCGGGCTGGGAATCGCTTTCTATCTCTGACCGATGCAATATGAACCGGAACGATAAACGAACGTGAAAATCAGGGACATCAAATATGCGGGTATCGTACTGTCTGGCGGCATCCTGCTGGCGGCGGCCCTGTTCTGGCGTTCCTGCTCGCATCCGGAACGGCCTGCCGGAAACCCGCCGGAACAAACCCGGCCCGACCTACGAAGCCCGATAACGGAACCGGCCGTTTCGTCCGTGCCCGACAACGAATCCCCGGACGAGGCGGTTCCCGAATCTCCGTCCTTTTCCGATGGGGCACGACAGGAAGCAGTTCTTCCGGAAGCTCCCCTCCTCCGAACGAACGACCTGGCCGAAGCAGAAGCGGTTCCGGAGGAAAGTGCAACGGAATCCGTCCTTTCCGTGGCAAATGCTCCGGAAGAACTTTCGATGAAATTCACCGCTTCGGAAGCCTTTTCCGAAACGGCTGTCGCCGCAAGCGACACGACAGAGCGGGAAGCGACGGAAGCTCCGGAAGCGCCTCCCGCACAGGAAATGGCCCCTTCCGTTCCTGCCCTGCCTCAGATTTCGCTCTCGGAAAACGCAGCCGGATCGGACGAATACGGGGAGGCGGATACGGTTCACAGACGGAAATGGCGGGCATTTCTCGCCTCCCTGCTGGTCAAGCCCAAACCCAAGGTGGATCGGGGCATCCTCAACGAACTTTTCATTCCCCGCGGACAATGGATGGGCGGCGTGAGCTTCGGTTACAGCGAATATTCCAGCGAAAATTTCGACATCCTTCTCCTGAAAAGCTGGGACGGCATCGGGTATACCCTGCGCACGGTGCCCTATTTCGCCTACTTCTACCGGAACAACAAGGCGGTCGGAGGGCAGTTCACTTATCGGAGGAACCTGCTGAAGCTGAACCGGATCGGTCTCGACCTGGGGGACAGCGACCTGGACATCAGCGTCTCGGACCTTTATTTTCTGGAACAGGTATACCTCGGAAGCGTTTTCCACCGTTCTTATGTCTCGCTCGGAGGGACGAAACGGTTCGGCCTGTTCAACGAAATCCGCCTCTCGGTAGGCGGAGGCCAGAGCAAGTTCGTGACCGGAACGGGCAAAGACGTGGACGGCGTCTATCAGCATATTTTCGACCTCCAGGTGGGGCTTCGTCCGGGGCTGATCGTCTTCATCATGGACAACGCCGCACTCGAAGCCTCCGTGGACGTGGTCGGTTTCAAATACAGACACATCCGGCAGATATTCAACCGGGTGGAAACCGGTACGCGGCATACGAGCGGCGCCGATTTCAAAATCAACCTCCTGTCCATCGGACTCGGAGTATCCATTTACCTGTAACCGAACGACTATGAAACGAAACGATAAACACGGATTCATCGGAAGACACGGAAAACACATCCTGCTGGGGTTATGCGCCGCAGGCGCAGGATTTCTTTCGTGCATCAAGAACGATATTCCCTACCCGACCATCCCGGCCGATTTCCTGAAGTTCGAAGTGGAGGGAAGCGTGGGCAGCGCCAAAATCAACACGGAACTGCGGGAAGTGGCGGTGGAGATCGCCGATACGGAAGACCCGAAAAAAGTCAGGATACTGAACTACGAGGTAACGGAAAACGCCACCGTCACCCCGGAAATCGGGGAATACCTGGATTTGTCCCAGCCGAAGGAATTCGTATTGAGCATCTATCAGGACTACCGCTGGACGATCCGGTGCACTCAGAACATCCTTCGGGAATTCAAAATCCGGGAAACGATGAAGGGGGAGGCCAACATCGACGCGGAGAATCGTCGGGTGGTAGCTTACGTCCCCACTTCGGTTCCGCTCAACGCCATCACGGTAGAGTCGCTCGTGCTGGGGCCGTCCAATGCCGTCATGACCCCCGAAGTCCGGAAGGGGGACGTGCTGGATTTCACTTCCCCGCTCAGGTTTACCGTCGCTTACCGGGACATCACGGAAGAATGGACGGTGACGATTCTGCAAACCGAAGAGACGGTGACGACCGAATCGGCAAACGGCTGGGTGAAAGTGGCATGGCTGAAAGGGATCGGTCTGGCGGGAGCGGACAACGGATTCGAAATCCGCAAGGCTTCCGACACGCAGTGGACGAAGGTGGATCCGGCGACCGTTACGCATGACGGAGGAAACTTCACTGCCCGGGTGACGGGACTGGAACCCCAGACCGCCTACGTTTGCCGCGCCTATTCCGGGGAAAACTTCGGATCGGAAATCGCCTTCACCACCGAAGCGGCCACGCCGCTGGAAAACGGGAGCCTCGACGACTGGTGCATGATCGGAAACGTGTGGAGTCCCTGGGCCTCGGGAAGCCTCTCCTTCTGGGATACGGGAAACGGAGGCGCTACGGTAGTCGGCGGAGACAAGAACAATATTTCCAGTCCGACCGACGACATCTGGTCGGGAAAAACGACGGGACAGGCCGCCAAGCTGGAATCCAAATACATCGTGGTGAAATTCGCCGCCGGAAATCTTTTCACGGGTAAATTCACGCTGGACGGCTTCGACGGAGCGCTCGACTTCGGCCGGCCCTATACGTCCCGTCCCACGGCCCTGAAAGGACACTATAAATACGTCAGCACCCTCATTCAGGATTATTCCAGGTCCGATCCCGACTTTTCCCACATGGCGAACCGGCCCGACACGGGCATCATTTACATTGCGCTGGCCGACTGGGACGCCCCCTACAAAGTCCGGACGAAAAAGAGCGACCGGCGCCTGTTCGACAAGAACGATCCGGGAATCATCGCCTATGCGGAAATGGCCGTCGGCAAGAGCACCGAAGGAAACGATTACCATCCTTTCGAACTGAAGCTCGACTACCGGGCCGTGAACCGGAAACCCGCTTACATTCTGGTGGTGTGCACGGCCAGCAAATACGGAGACTACTTCACCGGCGGCCGCGGAAGCACCCTGTGGGTGGATGAGCTGGAGCTGAAATTCGATTAGCTTTTCCCAAGAGAAAAGTCGGAAAGGCGCTTCTCCGATACACTCCCGTGCAGGGAATGAAAAGCGGAACCGTGTTTCCTTGCCTGCACCCGATCCAAAATACCATGAAAAAGGAGACTCCTTGCAGAGTCTCCTTTTTCAATACTGCTGTCATCGCAACAGCCTATTTCAATCCCGACCGTTCAAAGAAAGCGTCCGTGGTAGGCTTGCGGCCCCGGAACCGAACATAGAGGTCCATCGGGTTTTCGCTGCCCCCTTTGGAAAGCACGTTGTCGCGAAATGACTGCGCCACTTCCCGGTTGAAAATCCCTTTCTCCTTGAAGAGCGAAAACGCGTCGGCATCCAGCACCTCGGCCCACTTGTAGCCGTAGTATCCGGCAGCATACCCGCCCGCAAAAATGTGGGAAAACGAAGTCGAGAAACAAGTGGTGTCCACCGCCGGCGTCACCCGCGTCTTATCCATCGCCTTCTTTTCAAAGGAAATGATGTCTTCCTTCACGGGAGCGGTGATGGTATGCCAGGCCATGTCGGTCAGTCCGAAACTGAGCTGCCGGGAGTTGGCATAGCCGCTCAGGTAGTTCTGTGCAGCGACGATCCGGTCGATCAGTTCCTGCGGAATCTTTTCCCCGGTTTCGTAATGTTCGGCCCAGAGGTCGAGGAATTCCTTTTCGGTCATCCAGTTCTCCATCAGCTGCGAAGGCAGTTCCACGAAGTCGTGCCGAACCGAAGTGCCCGTCAGACTTTCATAGGTCCCCTTGGAAAGCATTCCGTGCAGGGCATGTCCGAATTCGTGCAGGATGGTTTCCGCCTCGTCGAAGGTCAGCAGCGACGGGGTGGAAGCGGTCGGTTTGGTGAAATTGCAGACCAATGACACCACGGGCCGCACATCCTTCCCGTTCTCGTCCACATACTGTTCGCGGAAAGAGGTCATCCAGGCGCCTCCGCGCTTGGAGGCACGCGGGAAATAGTCGATGTAAAGAACCGCCAGCAGGCTGCTGTCCCCGTCGTACACCTCGAACGCCTTGACATCCGGATGGTACTTCGGCAAGGCCGGGTTTTCCCGGAATTCCAGCCCGTAGAGCTTGTTCGCCAGCATGAACATTCCCTTCTGAACGTTTTCCAACCGGAAATAGGGCCGCGTCATTTCGTCGCTCAGGTTGTAATGTTCGTGCTTGTATTTTTCGGTGTAATAGGCCCAGTCCCACGGCATCACGTCCGAATCCAGACCCTGCGCTTTCGCGTAGCGGTTCACCGTTTCGTAATCCTTCCGGGCATAGGGCATGGCCCGTTCCAGCAGCTGTTCCAGAAACTCGTTCACCGTCTGCGTGTTTCCGGCCATCTTCTCTTCCAGCACGTATTCGGCATAGGTCGGATAACCCAGCAGGGCCGCCACCCGCATCCGCAGTTCGGCGATCCGTTTGACGTTTTCCGTGTTGTCGAACTCACCGCCCAAAGCACGCCCGTTGTAAGCCTTCCACACCTTTTCCCGCAGGTCGCGCCGTTCGGAATACTGCATGAAAGGCAGCATGCTCGGCATCTGAAGGGTAATCACCCATCCTTCGAGGTTCCGGGCTTTCGCTTCCTCCGCCGCCCCTTCCACGACCGTGGCCGGAAGCCCCGCCAGATCGGCGCTGTCGGTCAGGTGCAGGTAAAAGGCATTGGTCGCTCCCAGCACGTTCTGTCCGAATTTCAGCGTCAGGTTGGAAAGTTCGGTCGAAATCTCGCGGTAGGCCGTCTTATCCTCGTCGCTCAGCCCTGCGCCGTTGCGCACGAACCGCTTGTAGGCCTTGTCGAGCAGCATCCGTTGTTCGGACGTCAGCGAAAGGCTGTCCCGTTTTTCATACACCGTTTTCACCCGTTCGAACAGCACCGGGTCGAGCACGATGTCGTTGTCCAGCTCGGTCAGCCTGGGAGAGACCTCCAGCGCGATCTGCTGCATGGCGTCGCTCGTTTCCGCTTCGTTCAGGTTGAAGAACACCGCTGCGATCGCCCCCAGCCGCTGGCCGCTTCTTTCGAGGGCCACGATCGTATTTTCGAATGTCGGAGCTTCCGGATCGGAAGCGATGGCTTTCACTTCATCGCGCGCTTCCCGGATGGCTTCCTCGAAAGCGGGCAGGTAGTGTTCTTCCCGGATCTGTTCGAAGGGGGGAACGCCGAACGGGGTGTCGAAATCCGCCAGCAACGGGTTTCGTCCCGCCTTGTCGTTGCAGGCGCTTGCAAGTATCGTCATCGTCAAAAGTATTAAACCTGTTTTTCTCATAACACAACGCGGTAAGAATGGGTTATCGTCTATTTGTCGTAGAAATTGTCGTAGAAACTGCTGCTCTTGTCATACTTCAGATCCTGCAGCATGCCCGACTTCACGTGGATCGAAAAGCTCCAGCTTTTCATGAAACCGATCGGTATCCAGGAAAACGTCATCTGCCAGCAGTGCAGGTCGCGGGTCAGGTTGAACTGCCCCGGAGTGAGTTTCTTCGCCTCGAAGTCGTACCCTCCGTTGAACGTGATCCCCCATTTGGGGGTCAGGTTGGTGCTGACGTTGAACCCCAGCGTCTGGGTGATCTGTTTCCGGATGCCGTTGTTGTTGTAACTGATGCTGTAATTGAACCCGAAATTGAAGGGGACGTTGAAATCGTAGTATTGCGAGGTCATGAGCTGCCGGCGGACGGCGGGCGTCACTTCCGGCTGCTCCTCGTTGTTCAGTTCCCCCAGCGGGTTGTTCGGATCGAACGGGTCGTAACCGGGCAGGTAAGGGGCGTTTCCCGTATTCATGGCGTTCGGAGCCCCTTTTCCCAAACTGAAACTGTATCCGAAAGAGGTTCCGATGTTGGTCAGCCGGGCCAGTTTCCCTTGCCGGATCAGGAACTTGTTGATCCGTCGTCCCCGCTCGTCCACCTGATAGGGGTCGAAGGTGGCCGTGAGGTTGATCCCGAAATTCTTGATGAGGGTCGAACGCAGGTTCACGGTGATGAGCGACAGGTTCAGGGAGTCGGCCAAAAAATTATAGGAACCGGAGAATCCCAGGTTGTCGATGACGCTGACCTTCTTGACCCCGGTGGAATCGTTCTTGGAACGCACCTTCATTTCCAGCGTGTTGTTCAGACTGAACGACATGCTGGCCGAACGCCCCCGGCCCGGGACGCCGTAAATGCCGTTTTCGTACGGAGAATAGTACCCTACCCGTCCCGTGGAATCCGTCTGGATCGGCTTGTAGTAACCGTATTTCCCCTGCCCGAAGTCCGGAGTGTAACTGAAACCCACCGTCGGGGTCATGACATGCCGGATGGCCTGAACCGCCGCCCCCTTCTTGAACTGGTACATCCCGTAGATCCGGGTGTTCATGGAAGCCGAGAAACTGTAATTGTACACCCGGTAGAATCCGTAGGTGGTGTCCACGGTTTCCACCCTGTTTTCATCCGGATTCCACTCCTTCCGAATCTTGTTGAAATACCAGCGTTCCTGATAATTGGCGCTGGGAGAGAAATTGATGTAGTTGAACAGGCTGATCGAGGTCGAAACCGGAATGGTATGGTTCATCCCGGTTCGCATCTTCTTGAGCGTTTCCTTTTTGAAAAGATCGGATTCCTTGGCCGTCACACTGTTGGCGAACGTCGTGTTGTATTTCAGGGTGATCTTTTCGTACCAGCGCTGTTTGCCCACCCCCTCCCGACGCCGGAAAGGATAGATCTGGGCCACGTTGAAGGTGAAGTTCGGAAAGCTGATGGAAACGGTCGAATCCCGGTTGCTCTGCGAATGGCTGATGTTGGTGGAGAACGAAAACGGGGTGCCCGCCCAGTTTTTGGAATAGGAAATCGAGGAGTTGGTCTGGTTGCTGACGTAATCGTTCAGGTTGTTGGACGAATACTTGTTGTAGTTGCTGGTGGAAAAGTTCACGCTGGCGGCGAAACTGGAATTGGGGCGGAACTTGGGATCCTGGCTGTGCGTCCACTGCACCCGGAAGTTGTTCATGTTTCCGAAGTCCAGCGATCCCCGGTCGCCGAAATATTCCTTGGCGTAATTGATGTTGAACCCTCCGTTGTACTTGTACCGCTTCTTATACCGGGAAGCCGCCGACACTTCCCACGAGCCCAGCGTATAAATCCCGGCCAGCAGCCGCAGGTCGATGTAATCGTTCGGAACGTAGTAATATCCTCCGTCCCGCAGAAAAAAACCCTTGAGGGACTGTTCCCCCACTTTCGGCATGATGAATCCGGAACTGCGATCCTTGCTGAGCGGAAAGAATCCGAAGGGCAGCCCCAGAAAATAGATGGGCACGTCTTCCATCACCAGGTACGAAGGCCCCCAGACCACCTTTTTGCCCGGATAGGCTTTGGCGCGGGTCATCGCCAGGTAAAAATGGGGATGGTCCGCATCGCAGGTGCTGTATTTCCCGTGGGCGATGTTGATGGTGTTGTCCGGCATCTTCTTGACGATGCCTCCCCGCAGAATGCCCTCTCCTTCCTGAGTGAGCACCCCCTTGATCTTGGCCTTCTCGGTATTGATGTTGTAGGTGATGGTGTCCATGGTGTACTCCGTTCCCTTCTCGGTGAAGACGGGGCGGGTCGGAGTGCCGGTGGAATCGGGGATGCCGTAGGCATAGATGACCTTGTCGTCCATGCTCATTTCGATGTAATCCGCTTTCAGGTTCATGTCCTGATACTGGATGTCCCCTTCGGTATAGATTTTCACCATCCCGTTCTTGACGTCGTACACCAGCGAATCGGTGTTTTTCCCGGTGATGATGTCTTCGAGAAAGGAAGTGTTCTTTTTGACCGTATCCGCCAGCACGAGCCTCGTCGAATCCGTCAGCGGATTGCCCAGCGAATCCAGAGCTACGGAGTCGATCAGAACGACCGGAGCCGTGCCGGAGGGAACGGAATCCTCCCCTACGACATGCACCGAATCCGTGACGGGCAGCCCTAAATACCGGCTCGCAGCCGAGTCGATCCGCACGGCGCCCGCCGTATCCCGGATCAGGGAATCGGGCCGGGGAAGCGGAGGCCCCTGCGCCCGGAAACCGCCGTTCCCGCCCGGTATCGCAAAGAGCGCCCACTGTACCAGCAGCAACAGGCACAACAGCGTCCCTATTCCATATTTTTTGATCTTTACCGGCAATTTGCGATATTTGTTTAACTTTGCGATTTGGAATCGGTTCCGCAGCGGGAAAGGGCCTTTCCGAAACGTGGCAAAGATAATACTTTTAACGGAATGAAACCACACCTATTGCATTTACTCCTGTTTTCCCTGATCCTCGCAACCGTCCCGTTTTCCATCGCCGGAGCGCAGGACAAACGGGGAGCCGGGGTGCAAACGGTAGTGATCGATCCGGGGCACGGGGGGAAGGATCCCGGGTGCGTGCGCAACGGAGTGCGGGAGAAGGACGTCAACCTGCGGGTGGCGCTGAAATTCGGAAAAATGATCGCCGACAACCTGCCGGACGTCAAGGTCGTCTATACCCGGAAAACGGACGTCTTCGTACCGCTGGCCGAACGGGGGAACATCGCCAACAAGGCCGGAGCCGACCTCTTCATTTCCATCCATGCGGACGCCGTGGAAAAGAATACCGTGGTTTCGGGCTCTTCCACCTTCGTGATGGGGAACGACAAGTCGCAGGCCAACCTGCAGGTGGCCATGCGGGAAAACGACGTGGTCAGCTACGAGGAGGACTATTCCGCCAAATACGAAGGATACGTGCCCGGTTCGGCCGAATCCTACATCATTTTTTCCCTGATGCAGTATGCCTACCGCGACCAGAGCATGAATTTTGCGGAACTGGTGCAGCGGCACTACGGGAAAAACATACCGATGAAAAACCGCGGGGCGCGGGAAGCTCCCTATCTGGTGCTCTGGCGGACGGCCATGCCGAGCGTACTCACGGAAATGGGCTTCCTTTCCAATCCGGACGACCGGCGTTTTCTGACTTCCGCCGCCGGACAGACCAAAGTCGCCCGCGCGCTGTTCAATGCGTTCAGCGAGTACAAGGCGAAAGTGGAAGGGAACACGCGGATCGTATCCCTGCCCCCGGAAGGAGGGGAACGGGAAACGCATGTCGCGGATGCGGTGCCGGAGAAAAGGACGGAAGCGAACGGAAAACCGGCGGCCGGTCAGGGAGGAAGCATCTCGCGGAACAAGGAGCGGGGGCTGGAATTCATGGTGCAGGTTTCCGCCGTGCCGAAGCGGGCCGACGTACGGAGCCGGTCGATATTCGGAGCCTATGCGGGGAAGGTCGTCGAGAAACGGGTGGGAAAACTTTACAAATACTACCTGGGGCCGGCCGATTCTTACGCGGAAGCGTTATCTTTGCAGCGGGAAGCGCGAAGCCGCTTCCGGGACGCTTTCATCGTGGCCTTCCGCGAAGGCAGGCAGGTACCCCTGACGGATGAAATGAAGCGATAATTTATCAAACACGAACGGTTAAACGACGGGACAAGAGAAAGTCCCTCCATAAACGGAAGCAAGGAATGAGAATCAGAAGAGAGGTAAAAATAGGGATTTTCGGCGTCGCCATGCTGGTGCTGCTTTTCTGGGGGATCAATTACCTGAAAGGAAAAGACCTGTTCGTTTCCACGAACACCTATTACACCACTTTCGCGGAGGTGAACGGACTGAAGATTTCCACCGATGTCATGGTCAAGGGGATCAAGGTGGGAACGATCACGGACATCAAATACGATCCGCAGGTTTCTCCGCTGGTGATCGTCGAGTTCAACACCAAATCCGAATACCGGATTCCGAACGACTCCCGCGTGGAAGCCTTCAACACGCTGGTGCTGGGCGGCACCGTACTGAACGTGGAATACGGGTCGTCCCCGGTGTTTTATCACGACCACGACACCATCCCCGCCATCGAAAAGCCCGGCCTGCTCAGCCTGGCCACCAACCAGTTCGATTCCATCAAGTCCAAGGCTTACGAGCTGGTGGAGAACATCAACGGCACGCTGGTACGGGTGAACGCGCTTTTGAACGAAGAGAACGTAAAGAACATCGGCAGCATCATCGCGGGAGCGAACAGGCTGGTCTCCACGGATCTGCGGGGCGCAGCCCGGAACCTCAACGACGTGACCCGCACGCTGAGCGAAAACACCGGGAAGATGGACAGCATCCTCACCAACGTGGAAGCCTTCACCGAGGAACTGAGCAACATCCGCCTGGCGGCCACGATGGAGCGTATCGACGCGACCGTAACGGAACTCAACACCGCGCTGGAGAAAATCAACGAAGGCGACGGAACCGCTTCCCGGCTGCTGAACGATCCGGCGCTTTACGACAACCTCACCGAAGCGAGCCGCAACCTTTCCGTACTGCTGGAAGACCTGAAGGCCCATCCGAAACGGTACGTTCATTTTTCGGTTTTCGGGCGAAAAGACAAATAGCCGTCCCGGTCTTTCCCGGCAGGGAGGGACGGGCCGCACTTCCCTTCCGGGCCCGACAGTTTTTTGCATCCGTACCGGGATTCCCCCGCTTTCGGGGCGAACCCCGCCGCATGCGGAGAAAGCGATTTTAGACATGTCCGCATCCGACAAATACGTCACCCTGACCGATTTGCAGCTGCTGATCAAGGAGCAGCTCCGCACGGCTTTTCCGCTGCCCTACTGGGTCGTGGCCGAAGTGAGCGAACTGAAGGTCAACTATTCGGGGCACTGTTACCTGGAACTGGTCGAAAAGGGCGGGGAAAACCAGGTGCCCCGCGCCAAGGTCAGCGCCGTGATCTGGCGGAACCACTATGCCATGATTTCCTCCTATTTCCGGACGGCGACCGGAAACGAGCTTTGTTCCGGGCTGAAGGTACTGATCAAGGTGATGGTGTCCTACCACGAACTCTACGGGCTCAGTTTCCAGATCACCGACATCGAACCGTCCTACACGCTGGGGGACATGGAAGCGCAGCGGCGGGAAACCATCGACCGGCTGCAACGGGAAGGGATTTACGACATGAACCGTTCCTACGTCCTGCCGCCGGTGTTGCAGCGGCTGGCCGTGGTCTCCTCGCGGAACGCGGCCGGGTATCAGGATTTCATGAACGAGCTGACCGGCAATCCTCAGGGGTACCGGTACGACGTTACCCTGTTCGACGCCTTCATGCAGGGCAACGAAACCGAAAATTCGGTCATTTCGGCCCTCGACCTGATCGCCGACCGGATGGACGACTTCGATGCCGTGGTAATGATCCGCGGCGGGGGATCGCAAAGCGACCTGGGAGCGTTCAACAGCTACCGGCTGTGCAGCCATCTGGCTCAGTTCCCGCTTCCGGTCGTCACGGGGATCGGACACGACAAGGATCAAAGCGTGGCCGATCTGGTGGCCAACGTTTCGGTCAAAACCCCGACCGCCGTAGCCGTCTTCCTGAACGATCACAACGAACGTTTCGAAGCCGGGATGATAAACCGGCTGACCGGCATTCTGGAACTGGCCCGGGACAACCTGCACAACGAGCGGATGCGGCTGTCGGAAAACGCCTACCGGCTCCAGCACATTTCCCAGAAGTTCGTCCACGACACGACCGGACGGCTGGATGGGCTGATGACGGGCATCCTGCGCCGTTCGCGGCTCGCGCTGGAAACACAAAAGGGACGACTGGCCCTGCTGGGCGCCCGGATTTCGGAAACCCCGCTGCGGCGCACCGAAACCGCCGGGCACCGGCTCGACACGTACCGCCGGCAACTGTTCGACCTGACGCGTCTGTCCCTCTCCTCCAAATCGAGGGAACTGAACCTGTTGGCATCCGTGGTGGAAGCGAAAACCCCGGAGCGGATTCTGAAAATGGGTTATTCCATCGTCCGCGTCGGCAAGCGGATCGTCAAGAATGCGGGAGACCTGCAACCGGGCGATGTCCTTTCCGTGCAGTTGCGCGACGGAAAGGCCGAGGCACGGGTGCTGCGGACGACTTCTTCCGAAAATAAAACCGAAAAGAAACCGAAATGAGGAAAAAGTGGCTTTTAGGGTTGGGAATCGCCTGCGCCTGCGTGTGCAGAGGACAGGAATTCATTCCCCTTTGGAACGGGAACATGCCCAACTCCAAGGGGATAGCGGTGCGGGACAGCATCGACAACGGCCGGATGCGGCAGGTGGGAACGCCGGGAATGTACCTTTTCCGGCCTTCGGCGGAGGAAAACAAGAAGGCGGCGGTCATCATCTGTCCTCCGGGCGGATACGGACACCACACCTACGACATCGCCGGCTTTCAACTGGCCAAGTGGTTCAACACCTTCGGCGTGAACGCCTTCGTCCTGATGAGCCGCCTGCCCCGCTCGCCCGACCTGGCGGAACGCTGGAAAGGGCCGGTGCAGGATGCGCAGCGGGCGATGAAGATCATTCGTACCCGAAGCTCCGAATGGAAGATCGACCCGGAAAAGGTGGGTGCGATGGGATGTTCCGCCGGAGGGCACCTGGCCGCGACGCTGGGCACTTACGGAGAAGATGCGGCCCGGGTCGGAGACGCGTACGACGCCGCAGGCGTACGCCCGGCCTTCCTGATTCTGGTTTCTTCGGTCATCACGATGGGCGAAAACACCCACGCGGGGAGCCGGAAAAACCTGTTGGGCGACCGTCCTTCCGAAAACCTGGTGAACCGGTTTTCCTGCGAACGGCAGGTGACGCCGCAGACGCCGCCCGCCTTTCTGGTGCATGCCGACAACGATCCGGCGGTGCCGTCGCTGAACAGCGTCCTTTTCTATAATGCGCTGAAAGAAAACGGCGTCCCGGCCTCCCTCCACATTTTCCCCTATGGAGGGCACTCGATCGCGCTGCGAAACAATCCGGGAAGCACCGGCCAATGGACGGCGCTTTGCGAAGCCTGGCTGAAAGAAATGAAAATCATCGAATGATATGGCGACGGACAAGAAGAAAATCACGTATTCCGAAGCGATCCGGGAAGTGGAGGAAATCCTTTCCCGGCTGAACAACGAAGAGCTGGACGTAGACCGGCTGGCGGCGGAAGTCAAGCGGGCCAGCGAGCTGATCGCCCTCTGCCGGACGAAGCTCCGCAAGGCGGAAGAAGACATTGCGGGTATCATCCGCCGCGAGGAAGACGCCGAGGCGGAATGATAACTCCCCTGCCGCTCCGGGAGGTTCCGGGGAAAACTTCGGGCGGAAGCTTCAATCCGGAAAGCGGGAAAATACCGGCAAATTTCGTCCGGGAGGCCCGGTTTACGGACGGGACTATTATCTTTGTACCGTTTTTAACGGAATCCGAATTATGAACAAAAGCGCCGGATACGAACTGACGATCATCGTTCCCGTATACAATGAAGAAGACAACATTGCCCGGCTGGAAGCCGAACTGTCCCGGTTCCTGCCGCAGGCGGTCCTGAAAAGCTGCGTGCTGTTCGTGAACGACGGATCGACGGACGACAGCGGACGGCTGATCGCTGACGTTTGTTCCCGACAATCCGACATGTACTATCTTTCGCTGGCGCGTAACGGAGGATTGAGCGCGGCCATGAAGGCGGGAATCGACGCTGCCGAGTCGGCTTACGTCGGCTACATCGACGCCGACCTGCAGACCGCTCCCGAAGACTTCAACCTTTTGCTGGCGGAAGTGAAGGACTATGAGCTGGTGATGGGCATCCGCACGGGGCGGAAAGACGGTTTCGTGAAACGCATGTCTTCGAAAATCGCCAACGGTTTCCGGCGCAGCATGACCCACGACGGAGTGGAGGACACCGGATGCCCGTTGAAGGTTATCCGGACGGATTATGCCCGGCGCATCCCCTTCTTCACCGGCATGCACCGTTTCCTGCCCGCGCTCATCCAGCTGCAAAACGGCCGGGTGAAACAAATTCCGGTACGGCACTTCCCCCGGACGGCGGGAGTTTCCAAATACCATTTGTGGAACCGGCTGGCAGGCCCCTTCAAGGATTGTTTCGCCTATCGCTGGATGAAGAAGCGTTACATCAACTACGAGGTGAAGGAAACCGATCTATGAATCCGTATGTGGTGTTGGGCGTCGGCCTGCTGGCCCAGGTGCTTTTTTCGGCCCGGCTGCTGATCCAGTGGATCGCTTCCGAACGGGCCAAACGGGTGCTTTCGCCGGTCATCTTCTGGCAGCTCAGCATGATCGCTTCGTTCCTGCTGTGTCTGTACGGTTGGCTGCGCAACGATTTCGCCATCATTTCCGGACAGCTCGTTTCCTATTACATCTATATCTGGAACCTGAAGGAAAAAGGAGCCTGGAAAAAAGTCCACCGCGCCTTGCGCCTGCTTTTCCTCGGTACGCCGCTGGCTGCGGTGCTCTGGTTCCTCCTGGATTGGGACTACACCTTCGCCCATCTTTTCACGCAGGAAGACATTCCCGTCTGGCTGATCGTCTTCGGAACGCTGGGACAATTCACGTTCACGCTCCGGTTCGTCTACCAGTGGTGGTACTCGCGCCGGGTCGGGGAATCCGTGCTTCCGATGAATTTCTGGCTCATCAGCCTGACAGGCTCCGTGATGATCATTTCCTACGCCCTGATCCGTCACGACCTGGTGCTGATCCTGGGACAGTCCACCGGCGTGGTCGCCTATACGCGGAACATCGTCCTGCTATACCGGGAACGGGTCAGAAACCGCCTCCGATGAGATAGATGCGGTAATCCCCCACCGTTTCCAACGCCTTCCGCTTTCCGAGCCATGTTTCCAGTTCGGGTTCGCGCCGGACTTCCCGGTTGCGGATGAACAGCACCGTCGCCGCATTCCCGCCTGCCAGCGAATCGAGCCGGGCCACGCTGGAAACCTCCGTCAGCGGAGCACGCAGGTAAATGTCCATATCGGCGGCATTGCGGAACTTGTAAAAGGCATAACTGTCCGCACCGGTATCGTCGGCGATTCTTCGTCCTTCTTCGGCCATCGCCCGGAAACCGATTTCACGGTTGAACTGCGGAATGGCGAAGGAAGCGATGAAAACCATCGACAGCAGTCCCAGCGAAGCCACCGTGATGGCTCCGTTCAGGTTGTTCTTCCACAGGTAGACCAAAGCCGTCACCCCCCCGACCGAAAGCACGGCCAGCCCCACGTACACCATGGACAGATTCTCGTACGGGAAGGGGATCATCGACCGGAAGCAGAAAAACGCAGGGAACAGCAGAAAAAACACCGCTGCCGGCGCCGCCACGCATATTTTCGAAACGAGGGTGGCCCCCTGCCGGTCGAGCTGCATCGAAGTCAGATAAGCCACGAAGGGATAAACGGGCAGCAGATAAATGTCCAGTTTGGAACTGATGAAAGAGAGCAGCACGAAATTGGCGACGATGACCGTCAGGAAGAACCGTTCCGTCTCGGAAGTGAAACGGCGTTTCCAGGCGGCGATGCCCAGCACCGCCACATACAGCAGCGACCACGGGGCGAACGTCAGCGGCAGGTGTTGCAGGTAATACCAGAACGGTTCCTTGTGATGGAACGAATTGATACCCCGTCCCACGGTCTGTTTGAACAGGATGTTGTTCAGGTACTCCTTTCCACCCTCCAGGTAAATCAACAGGAACCACGCCGCACACAGCCCCAGCAGGATCGCCCACTGCTTCCAGCCCAGATAACGTCCGAAAGTCCGGATTTTTTTCTGAAAGAGCAGAAAAACGGTTACGGATACGAGAGGGATCAGGAACCCCATCGGCCCTTTGGTAAAGACGGCCAGAAAAATCCACACCGGAAACAGCCAGCGGTCGGACGGCCGCCCCGTTCCCCGGTACATCCGGAAAAAGGTGTACAGGGAAAGCACGATGAAAAATGCCATCAACATGTCCATCCGCAGTACCAGAGCGCTTCCGAGGAACATGCCGGTAGACATGAGCATCGTTTCCGAAACCAGCGGATTATGCCCCCGTCCTTCGGAACGCATCCAGCGATCCATGACCGCCAGAATGCCCACCGCGGGCAACAGGCTGAACAGCCCCGCAGCCCAGAGGGGACACGAGCCGAAAACCATCCGCACGAACATCAGCAGCCAGAAATAAAGCGGGGGTTTGTCCGCATAGATTTCTCCGTGGTTGAAGAACGTGAACCAGGTGTTGTTGCGGAGCGCTTCCTCGATGATGCTGATGTAGCGCAGTTCGTTGTCGGGCGTGTAATCCCGGAAAACGAAAGCAGGAAGCAGGAAAGCGATGAAAAGCAGGTATCTGTAACGCATCGTCGGTTTCAGTTTGAAGGCCCGGCGGCCGGAGTTGCGTAAAAGTTCCTATACCAGTCCACAAAGCGGGCGAGTCCCGTTTCCAGCGGCGTGCAGGGCGCGTAACCGTAGTCGTTCCGCAGCCGGGTCACGTCGGCCCAAGTGATCCGGACATCCCCCGGCTGCATCGGCAGGGATATCCTTTCCGCCTTTCTCCCCGCGATCCGTTCGATGGCGGCAATGAATTCCTCCAGCCGAACAGGTTCGGAATTGCCGATGTTATAAATCCGGAAAAGGGGCGCCGCCGCCATTCCCCCGGCCGGTTCCGCCGTCAGCACCCGTGCCGTCCCCTCCGCGATATCGTCAATGTAGGTGAAATCCCGCGCCAGATCGCCGCCATTGAACACGCGGATCGGCGTCCCTTCCAGAATCGCCCGCGTGAACAGAAAGGGAGCCATGTCGGGACGCCCCCACGGACCGTAGACGGTGAAAAACCGGAGCCCCGTAGCCCGGATGCCGTAAAGTTCCGCATAGCTGTGAGCCATCAGTTCGGTCGACTTTTTGGTGGCGGCATAGAGGCTGACCGGAGCATCCGTCTTGTCGTCCTCCCGGTAGGGAACCCTTGCGTTTTTGCCGTAAACGCTCGAACTGCTGGCGAATACCAGGTGTTTTACCGGGTAGCGGCGGCAGCATTCCAACAGATGAAAGAAGCCGACCAGGTTGGTCGAAACATACTGTTCCGGATGGTCGATACTGTAACGGACACCGGCCTGCGCCGCCAGATGACAGACCGCATCGAACCTTTCCGCAGCAAACAGAGCTTCCAGCTTTTCCCGGTCGCACACGTCGAGCCGCACGAATCGGAAGCCGCCTTCGATTGGGGTTTCCGAAGCGGCATCCTCCATCCTTCCGTCCGTCTCCGTCAGTGCATTCAGCCGGGCCTGTTTGAGCGCCGTATCGTAATAATCGTTGAGGTTGTCGATGCCCACGATTTCGTGTCCCGCGTGCAGCAACCGTTTCGTCAGGTGGAACCCGATAAAACCCGCACAGCCTGTCATCAATATCTTCATGCGGACAAAGGTAAGGAAATTCGTCCGGATTTTTCTTGCATCGCTTCCTGCAACGAGTACTTTCCGTCCGGCAAAGGTGGGCATCCGGAAAGACGAAGAATACGGGAAGCGGGCGGAGTTCCTCCCCTCCATGCGAAACAGGGAAAAAGCACGGCCCTATAGACACGCGACCGACCGACCCTGAACAGTCCCTGGGCCAAGATGTTTTCTAAAATGCAAAAGAGGGAAGGGCGGATATTCCCCGAACCGACCGGCTGCCCGAACAGGGTAAACGGTCGCTTCATTTCCGCTCCCCGGTCAGTCAGAACAATCCCTGCTCGTATTTCTTCCCGATGACGTAGAGCATATCCTCGGTCGTATCGGTCAGCGTCCACTTCGGACTCCACCCCCACTCTTCCCGGGCGCAGGTGTCGTCGAGGGAGTTGGGCCAGCTCCGGGCGATGGATTCCTTCGTAGGATCGATCTCGTAGGCGATTTCGAATTCCGGAATGTGTTTCCTGATTTCAGCGGCAATGATCTCCGGAGTGAAACTCATCGCCGTGATGTTGAATCCGTTGCGATGCTTCAGCCGGGCGGGGTCGGCCTCCATCAATTGTACGCAGGCGTTCAGCGCATCCGGCATGTACATCATGTCCATATATACGTTCGGAGAAACCGGACACACGAACTTTTTGTCCTTCACCGCATCGTAATAAATCTCCACGGCGTAGTCGGTCGTTCCCCCTCCTGGCATCGTCACGTTGGAAATGATGCCGGGAAAACGCACGCTCCGCGTATCCACTCCGTATCGCAGGTGATAATAATCGCTCAGCAATTCCCCCGTCACCTTGCACACTCCGTAAATGGTCGTTGGACGCATGATGGTGTCCTGAGGCGTCCGGTCTTTCGGAGACTGCGGCCCGAAAGCCCCGATCGAACTGGGCGTAAACAATTTGCATTCGTACTGCCGGGCCACGTCCAGCGAATTCATCAACGCTCCCATGTTGATGTTCCAGGCCAGTTGCGGATCCTTCTCCCCGACCGCGGAAAGCAGCGCCACCAGGTTGAAAATGGTGTCGATCCGGTATTTGTTGACCGTATATCCGTACGACTGGGCGTCCAGCGCATTCAGCACCACGAACGGGCCGTCCTGCCCCAGATCCTTGCATTCGCGGACATCCGCCCCCACTACGTTGGAATTGCCGTAAAGTTTCCTCAACAGCGAAATCAGCTCCGAACCGATCTGGCCTCCCGCCCCTACAATCAGAATCCGTTTCATTTCCTTGTCAGCATTTGTTTTTGACGTTACCCGGAAACCATGTACCGAGAGCGTCGCTCCCGACCATGACAATTATGCCGCAAATTTACAACTTCCGTTATAAAATGAAACGATTCGGACGATATATCTTAAAATTTTTTGTCGTTCTTCGATTTTCCGTCCAATTCTTTTATCAGTTTCAGGCAGATGGCCACCAGGTAAATGGCGGTAATGGCGATCACGCCGAACGTGATCCAGTGGAAAGCCGACTTGCCGGGCGTTTTCCAGGCCAGCATTCCCAGTTCGAAGAACAGAATGAAAGCGGTCAGCCAGACGACGTTCCGCAGAACGGGCAATTTTTCTTTAGCGTTTTCCATAGCTCGGCAAGAATTTGGTTTAGGAAACAAATATAGAAAAAACGGCGTTTTCTTTTGTAATTTAAAAAATCGTATTACTTTTGCACCACCGAAACCCACCCGACACCCCGACCAGGGGGAAAGGAAAACGGGAAGTTCGTTCTTTCATTAAAGGCATCGCACGGAACGGCGGCAAATGATTTCAGCAGCCGTGACGATACACGGGGAGATACCAAAGTGGCCAACTGGGGCAGACTGTAAATCTGCTGACGCACGTCTTCGTAGGTTCGAATCCTGCTCTCCCCAC
>CAMLTW010000005.1 GCA_946486375.1 uncultured Rikenellaceae bacterium | reverse complement strand
GTGTGTGTGTGTGTGTGTGTGTGTGTGTTTACACGATTTTTCGGAACTTCCAAATATTCAGCTACAAAACTACGGGAAAAAGACGCCTTTCGCCCTTGCTCCGGTAAGTGCCAAGCCTCTCTGTAAAGAGGGGTATCGGTCGATTCGTTCCGTTGATTCATACCGTCCGCCCGTTTTTTCGGGAATAAATATATGAAAAAACATGAAACTTTACAATTTCAGGCATATTTATTCGACAGTGTCTGGTTCTGGATGCGATCGTGATTACAGCCTGGATTCGGTGCGGGAGGATTTGCAGGCGGAAACAGGAACTGTCGAAAAACGCGGCGTTTGCCTGCCGGTTTATCGCAGACGCCCTGAGCGCCGTTTTTTCCGGAACGGCGAAGGTTTTGCAAGATCGGTTATGGAAAAGAAGACACGGAATTTGCATATCTTTGATCCGTAGAAAGAAGGGGAAAATCATAAGAATACGAGATCATGGAAAAAATCGTCCAAAGCCTGACCGAACTGGTCGGAAATACGCCGTTGCTGGAGTTGACCCGCTACAGCCGGAACCGGGGGGCTGAAGCCGCTCTGGTGGCGAAACTGGAATATTTCAATCCTGCCGGAAGCGTGAAAGACCGCGTGGCGCTGGCGATGATCGAAGACGCCGAGGAACGGGGCGTTCTGAAACCGGGAGCCACCCTGATCGAACCGACCAGCGGAAACACCGGTGTGGGCCTCGCTTTCGTGGCGGCTTCGAAAGGCTACCGGTTGGTGCTGACCATGCCCGAAACCATGAGCGTCGAGCGGCGCAACCTGCTCCGGGCGCTGGGTGCGGAACTGGTGCTGACCCCCGGCCCGCAGGGCATGAAGGGCGCCATCGCCGAAGCGGAGCGTTTACGGCGGGAAACGCCGGGCAGCGTTATCCTGCAGCAGTTCGAGAACCCGGCCAACCCACAGGTGCACCGTCGGACGACGGCGGAGGAAATCTGGCGGGACACCGACGGACGGGTGGATATTTTCGTGGCCGGCGTAGGCACCGGGGGAACCGTGAGCGGCGTGGGAGCCGAACTCAAACGCCGGAAGCCCGGAGTGCGCGTGGTGGCGGTGGAGCCTTCCGATTCGCCCGTTTTGTCGGGCGGAGAGCCGGGGCCTCACCGCATTCAGGGAATCGGAGCCGGTTTCGTTCCCGGCATATACGATCCGGAAGCGGTGGACGAGGTGATGACGGTGGATGCCGACGATGCCATGCGGGCCGCCCGGCAGGCGGCGCGGGAGGAAGGACTGCTGGTGGGCATTTCTTCGGGAGCGGCCCTGCACGCGGCGACGCTACTGGCCCGGTGTCCCGAAAACCGGGGAAAGATGATCGTGGTGTTGCTGCCCGATACGGGGGAACGCTACCTTTCGACCGACCTGTTCGCTTTCGATACTTATCCGCTGTAAACCGGAATCGGGAGAAGGCGCCGGTTCGGTGAAAACGGAGGAAGCACCCTTGTTCTTCCTCCGTTTTTCATGCCTGAAAGAGCGATCCGGAAGTTCCTCAGCCGTGCACGACCGCTTTCTTCCGACGTTCCGTCCGGTGACGGAGCGCCTTGTCCACGGATTCGTATTTTTTCCGGAACTTGTCGAACGTATCCCTCGATACGCCGTAATGAAGGCATATCTTGGCGATGGTATCCCCGTCCTGCAACATCCGGAGGATTTCTTCGCGGTGATCCGTCAGAATCCGGAGCTTGGTGCAGCTTCCCTTGTGTCGCCCCAACCGCACCCCTTCGGCGCGGCGCAGAGCGAGCGCTTCACGCGTCCGCATGGAAATCAGGTTGCGTTCGATCTCGGCCACCAGCCCGAAAGCGAAACACAGCACCTTGCTGTTGATGCTGTCGTCGAAGGCATACCCGTCTTTGGTGCTGTAGAGCACGATTTTCTTTTTCAGACATTGCCCCATGATGGACATGATCTCGGTCAGCGTCCGGCTGAGTCTCGACAGTTCCGTGACGATGAGCGTGTCTCCTTCCCGGAGCCGGGCAAGCAGCCGCCCCAGCTTTCGCTCTTTTTGGTGCTTCCGGCCGCTGACGACTTCCGTTACCCAACGGTTGATTTCCAGGTTCCGCATCCGGGCGAAGCGAAGGATTTCATCCTGTTGATTGGCCAGGTGTTGTTTGCTGGTGCTGACCCTCAGATAAGCGATTACCATAACGATCTTGTGTTTTAACGGATTTTCCCCAAAATGAATCATAAATCCGTCCTCACAAAAAACAATGCAACTTTCGGGCGCGAAAGTTCCGCTTTTATCGTTGGTTTTATCTGCTAAATTACATCTTTATTTTGAATTTTCAGCCCTTTTCCGATAAAAAGGCAAATCAGCCGATTACGCTTTTCCCCTTTCCCGGCCGATGCCTCGACCGGACTTTTTTGCAGTCAAAAGAGACTTCCGTTAAAAACCAACGATAAAAACGAAATACGGAACGCGGAAGGGGTGAAGATCAGATTGTTATGGACGATCTGCGTCCTTTTCCGCTGCCGGTAGGCGATGAACGGCATGAAAGAGAAAGGATTCGTGAAATGTATCGAGGGAACCGTTCCCAGGGAACCGATGGCGCGTCTGGAAGAACGGGGCATTCCGTCCGAACGGATTCTGACCGGGAGCAGTTTCGACGAGGTACTGCCCGTCCTGGAAAGGGGAGACACGGTCGTCGTGTGCTCTTTTTCCGAGGTATGCCGGGGCGTTTCCAGTCTGTTGGAAGTGCTGGGAAACGTTCTGGAAAAGGAGGCGGTTCTAGTATCGCTGGAAGAGCCGTGGCTGAACATGGCGACGGAAAGCTGCCGCTGGGACACCCTGTTGCCGGGGCTGACGGAGTTCGGAAAAAAACTGGTCGCGGAAAGAACGAAAGCGGGACTCGTGCGTGCCCGGGCGCAGGGAATCAGACTGGGGAGGCCCAAAGGCGGTTCTCCCGAAATGGACAAAAGGCTACAGACCTGTCTGGCGCTTTACCGCGGGTCGGATTTGCCGGTGAGGGAAATCTGCCGGGTCGGCGGTATGCATCCGCGTACCTTCTACCGCTATCTGAAAGAGCACGGCATCCCGCTGAGCCGGAAAAAAAGAGATGCCGGGGACGGACCGCAGTGAGAGACGGCGTTCCGGAAAGGAAGTTCGGACGTGTTTGCCGGCCAAAACAGCCGCCGGGGGATTTTTGTCTCTGAAATGTGCGTTCCCTGAAACGTTCTTCCGCCGAAATCCGTTACCTTTGCATCCGTTGGGGAGGAAATGGAATGGATTTTCCGGGATCAGAAAACAGGGAACGTTATCGAAACGCACTTGCGCGGTTGAGGGAAAACGACGGTTTGCGTCGTTTGCGTCACCTCCGTGCCGAGGGGAACCGCATCGTCTGCGGCGGCGTCAAGCTCGTTCCGGCGAATACGTGGCATGCGGGGCCGGGGTACAGGATGCGGAACAACCCCTCGCCTGTCATGTTGTAAATGGTCTGCCTGCATACTTTCATCAGCGTGGCCGTTTCCCCGGTGGTTAAAAGCTCGTCCCGCAGCGAAACAGGCTGGTTTCCTTCCGCTTTTCGGTTCGGCCTTCCTTTTGGGAAAAAGATCGGGGCGCCCCTTCTTGGGAAGCGATCAGTTCAGGTTGGGAGGCACGTTCCCCTCATATTCCCTTGCCGACCGGATGGAACTTGCCCTTAAGATAATAAGCCTGGCACGCGCACCGGTGGGAACAATAACGGGTTCCCGTTCTTCGTGCGGTAAATTCTTTCCCGCACGTTTGGCAAATGCACTGGATTCCCATATCCACTTTGCTTTGAGGTTTAACACTCCGGAAGGAAAACAAAGAGGGAAGACTCTTTTTTTTGCAATCGCTCCGCTTGCGCGAGAAAGGTCTATGGCAATCAATCCAGGTCTAACGGTGCCTGCCGATGTCCGACTGTGTCTAAGTTCTCCGAAACCTGCGCTTGTTCTTTGCATGGCAATCCAAAATCACTATACTGAGTATTAGCACTATACTCACGTACAGTCTTTGGTTTCTCCAAACCGTCCAAGCCGAACCATCCCAGGCAACCGACGTCTACGATTGTCAGCCGTTGTCCAATTTCTCTACAACCTGTGGAATGGTAATTCTTTAAAAATGAAAGCAATACTTTGTGCTACAAATAGGGTACAAAAATATTGTAGCGAAAGGTTCCGAACGAGCCGGAACGATACTGGCCTGTTGGCTAAGTGCCTCAAAATTAACTATCCAGTTCTATTTGGAAGGATTAAGTAGTTTTAATTATGCTACTTTAATTTCAAACATGAATTTATAAGCCTCAGATATTTTTAATTGACTTTAGTCTGATTTCTAATTAAAATTCGGTGACATAGTTGAAACTGTGTAAGGCGAAAATTAATTCCTACCTAAAAATGCTGAGGGGTAGTTTTTATAGACACTCTGTTCTGACAGATTACATCCAGATTTTAGAGTAGATTAGATATGTTCGAATTGATGTTCTTCTCAGCTTTCGTTATAGCATTTTTCAATCTTTTTGCTTTCTTCAAGTATGGCTCTATATATTCTTGCGTAAATTTATTCTGCTTTTCAATAGGAATATAGTCAACATAGTAATTCTTAAATTCTTCTTTACTGATAGTTAATTTTGACGTTCCGTCAGATAAATCAGACACTATTTTTTTCCTCATATGTGCAAAGTAGGTATTATAAAACTTAAGATTAACAGGATACTCAGAATCTACCTTAGGGGTTAATATAATACATAAATTGCTTGCTATAAATTTACCATTCACATAATGACTTCGACCTAAAGATCCTGCTGCATTGATAACATAAACTATTGCTTCCCCGTCATGCGTATATTGAGAATGTTTTTTCCATTCTTCCGAGCCAGTAATAAAATCATATTTGCCATCTTCGCTGTTGTCACTTGCTAAAGACCCCTCATGAATATCAAACAAATCATCAATTTTCTTCATTTGAAGACCTTTATTGCTTGTCTTCTGTATTCCTGCACAGTTGAGCACACCATTTTTGTAGATTTTTTTCTTTTCACAAATCCCCACAATCTCTTTTGAATTCAAAATAGAGTCTAATACTTGCTTTCGTATAGGCTCCCATTTATTAAATTTATCAATTCTGCCCTTATGTTGTATGCTAACAAGCCCATCATCATCCAGATTATAAAACAAAACCTCGTCATTGGGATTATGCGGAGTTTTTGTAAAACCAAATATTGATGTATTTACTGTTCTTTTCTGTTCTGAAAATAACTTATATGGCATTTTAATTACAAAATCTAGTTTTGCAATTTTAAATAGTTCCTGTGTTAGTCCAGTTTGATTTTTAGTTAAGGTTGGAGTGGGCATTATAATTATCAATTTTCCATTGGGCTCTAAATAGTCTAATGCCTGCTTGGTGAAACGTATAGAGTTGTTATTTTCATATGGAGGGTTAATTATACATTTTGTAGGCTTTAATGATCGTATGTATGTTAATAGCTCTCCATCTTTATTATTAACAATATTTTCATTTTTATCATCCAATAAGCTACTTCTAAATATTAAATTTGTTCTTCCATCTCCATGTAGGAACATATTAGAGCAAGCTAAAGCAAATAAAACCGAGTCAATCTCAAATCCTACAAGCTGGTTTTCTTTTATATGCTCAATAGCTGCTTCGTTGTATCCAGCTTGCTCAATCATCACTTCCATTGCCTCCATTAAGAAGCCTCCTGTACCTGTACAAGTATCTAAAACGACATCATTAATGTTTAATCTTGCCAGATCAATCATTAGGCTTTTAATATGATCGGGTGTAAGAATTATATTCTTATTATCAATTTTACCCGCACGCTTTAAAAATATTTTATATGCTTTACCTAAAATATCTTGTTTTTCATCATTCTGAAATGGCTTAAAAATGTTCTTCTCAATTTTCTCTATGATTTTCTTATATTCTATCAATGAATAGTCGATATTCTTGATGAAAGAAAATCGATCCTTCCAACTATATTGCTTTGATAAATTATTAATTTTATCTTCCAATTGTCGCGTAATTGCACTTAGAATGGAATCATTCAAGTGGTGCGACTCTAAAATAGTTGCTTTCTTATTCTTAACTTCATTCGCAGAGGGAGCTTGTATATTTTTATAAGTGCTTCTGAATGTATTGTCTTTTAAAGCTATCATTAACCCAGAAAAGAATAGACTCCTTTCGGTGTCCTTTACCTTGTTTTCATGATTAAATGTTTTATTCAAACTATTTAAAACATTCGTCAATACCTCTGATGACATACTGTTGCCATATCGATTCCGCCAATATATCTTTTCAATATTTTCCAATGATAATAAGTTATTATCTACATCAATTCGCTGACACTCCTTTTTATCATTAATTTTCAGATAATAATCTACCTTAAGAGTCGAGTTAGTTTGCCCTGATATCGCAATACCGATTATATCTTTTGTTATTTTATTTTTTAGCATATAATGCTGAACTTCTGCACTTGCATTTTTATGGTTTATTGCTTTTGCTTCAACAATTATGATATAATCCTCTTCTTCTCGAAAAAAATCGGGGTATCCTTTGTATGATGTGCCTTTTTTGGACTTAAATCCATATTCTTTAGGAATTGCTGATTTTTCTATAAAGGCAGACACACTATAAAAATCCCGAAATAAATTTTCAGTTTTCGTTTCACTGGTATTATGATTTACTTTTGCCATCCTAAGAAAAATATTTTAGGAAACAAATATAGTTAATTAAATTTATTTGAGCTGTTTCTTGATGGTATAATTATAGATAGGTATATTTCAGATTAATCTAGGATTGATATAATTCTGAGAGTATAATATGGATTTTTGCCAAATTGTGTCATAAATCATATTTGCAAGAAAGGGTGCCTAAAACAGATATGCCCTCTTAACTTTCATCGATTTAGCCACTTGATCTTTTTGTATTGCCTACCTAATCTGAGAGCCTTAACAAAATAGGTTAAAGTAGCCGCTTTCGACAATCGCTTGCATTGCTTGTCTAATTGGACAGGAAGTAAAGAACGGCGTTCCGGAAAGGAAGTTCGGACGTGTTTGCCGGCCAAAACAGCCGCCGGGGGATTTTTGTCTCTGAAATGTGCGTTCCCTGAAACGTTCTTCCGCCGAAATCCGTTACCTTTGCATCCGTTGGGGAGGAAATGGAATGGATTTTCCGGGATCAGAAAACAGGGAACGTTATCGAAACGCACTTGCGCGGTTGAGGGAAAACGACGGTTTGCGTCGTTTGCGTCACCTCCGTGCCGAGGGGAACCGCATCGTCTGCGAAGGACGTGAAATGGTGAACCTCTCTTCCAACGATTACATGGGGATCGGCGCCGATCCCGTACTCTGGAACGAATTTCTGTCCAGCGCGGATCGGAACGAGTTCGGAGGCGGCTCGTGTTCGTCCCGGCTGCTGACGGGGAATCATCCGGCCTATGCTTCTCTGGAAAAGCGGCTGGCTGTTCTTTACGGTGCGGAGTCCGCCCTGGTGTTCGACAGCGGGTGGCATGCCAACGTAGGGTTGCTTCCGGCGCTGACTTCTTCCAAGGACCTGATTCTGGCCGACAAACTGGTGCATGCCAGCATCATCGACGGCATCCGGCTTTCGGATGCGGAGTGCATCCGGTACCCCCACGGGAATCTGGAGCGTCTGGAAACGCTGTTGGAAAAGCGGCGGGAAGATTACGACAACGTATTCATCGTTACGGAATCCGTATTCAGCATGGACGGGGATTGCGCCGACCTGCGTCGCCTGGCGGAACTGAAACGGAAATACGGGGCCTTTCTGTATGTGGACGAAGCCCATGCTTTCGGGGTGCGCGGGAAAAGGGGGCTGGGGCTGGCGGAAGAACAAGGCGTGATTGCGGAGATCGATTTTCTGGTGGGCACGTTCGGCAAGGCGGCGGCTTCGCAGGGGGCTTTCGCGGTTACGGACGACGTGTTCCGGGAATACCTGGTCAATACGATGCGGCCCCTGATCTTTTCCACTTCGCTGCCCCCCGTTTCGGTGCGGTGGACGGAGTTCGTCGTGGAACGGCTGACCGGAATGGAATCTTCCCGCAGGCATCTGGAACGGTTGGGAGAGAGATTGCGCGAGCGCCTGACGACGGCCGGTCTGGAAACGGCCGGAAAAAGCCAGATCGTTCCGCTGATCGTCCGGGACAACCGGAAGGCGATTGCGTTGTCCGAATACTTGTGTGAAAACGGTTTTTTCGTGCTTCCGATCCGGCGTCCCACGGTTCCTCCGGGCGGCGAGCGTCTGCGTATTTCGCTGACGGCATCCCTTACGGAAATCCAGATCGAAACCTTATCCGAGCTATGCGCACGCATTGGACGATAGGCGGAGGCGATACGCTCCTGCTGTTTTTTAACGGCTGGGGAATGGACGGAGGGCCGACGGCGCATCTGGAAACCGGTGGTTTCGACGTGTGCATATGTTGCGGTTATGAAGATTTGACAGTTGACGATTCGACCCTCGCCCGGTGGAAAACTTATACCCGGATAAAGGCGGCCGCCTGGTCGATGGGGGTTTGGGCGGCGGAGCGGGTTTTGCCTGCATACGGATTGATGCCCGAAAGGGCCATCGCTTTGAACGGAACCCCTTTTCCGGTGGACGACCGTTACGGGATTCCGTGCGCGGTGGCGCAGGGTACGTATGAGAACCTTTCGCCGCAAACCCTGAAAAAATTTTATCGCCGGGTCTTCGGAGGAACGGCCGCTTCGGAGGCGGCAGGCGCCGGTTTCCCGGCAGGTGCATTGGAGGAACGGCGTCGGGAGTTGGGGAAGATTCTGGCAGCGGAGGAGGAACGACGTACGGAAAACGCCGGGGAAACGCTCCGATGCGGGATTCGTTGGAATCGGGCGTTCGTTTCGCGGCACGATTCGATTTTTCCGCCGGGGAACCTGTTGGCCTATTGGCAGGGCAGATGCGAGGTGACGCTGCTGGATGCGCCTCACAATCCGTTCGCTTGTTTTAAACGTTGGGAGGAAATCGTCGGTGAAGGGTGAGCAGGACAAGGAACTGATCCGTCGCCGTTTTTCCCGTCATCTGGATGATTACGAGACGGAGGCGACGGTACAGCGGGATATTGCGGTACGGCTGGGAGAAAGTTGGGAGGAACATCTGCCTGCGGAACTGCCGCGGGTGCTCGAGATCGGATGCGGTACCGGCTTTTTGACGCGGCAGTTGTTGTCGCGCCATCGGATCGGACGGCTTTACCTTAACGATCTGGTAGAGGAAGCGCCGTTGCGGTTGAAAGAAAGGCTGGCGGACGCGTTTCCTGCCGTGGAAATGGTACCGTTGCCCGGAGATGTCGAACGGCTCGATTGGCCGGAGGCGCCGGATGCCGTTGCTGCGGCGTCGGTGTTGCAGTGGTTCGACGACCTTCCCGGCTTTTTCGGGCGGGTAGCGGCCCGGTTGAAAAAGGGCGGATGGTTGGGATTCAACCTGTTCGGGCCTGCGAACCTCGTCGAAATCCGGACGCTTACGGGGCAGGGGCTGGAATGTCCCGAATCCGATACGGTGCGGAAATGGCTGGAACGGGATTTCGAGGTGCGGATGCTGGAAGAAAGCGTCATCCGTCCGGAGTTCGATTCTCCCCTCGACGTGTTGCATCACCTGCGCCGGACGGGGGTGACCGGAACCGGAACCTTCCGGTGGAGCAAAACTTCGCTGCGGGTTTTCGAAGCGGAATACCGCACCCGTTTCGTTACGGAAAGCGGCAGGGTGTCCCTGACATGGGACGTGATTTACGTGTTGTGCCGGAAAAAATAAGAAAGATGGAAGCCAACTATTTCATTACGGGGATCGACACCGATGCGGGAAAAAGCGTCGTTACCGGCGTCATGGCCCGCTGGCTGCGGTCGAAAGGAGTGCGGGTCATCACTCAGAAAATGGCCCAGACCGGGAACACCGAAAGTTCCGAAGACATTGCGGCCCACCGGCGAATTATGGGCGTGGCCGCCTTTCCGGAAGACGCAGAAGGGGCGACTTGTCCTTACATCTTCCCTTTTCCGGCCGCTCCGGATTTGTCTGCGCGGCTGGCGGGGAAGCGGATCGAATTCGGGGTGATCCGGAAAGCGACGGAGCAATTGAAGGAGCGGTACGAATGCGTACTGACGGAAGGAGTGGGAGGTCTGATGGTTCCGCTTTGCGGCTGTCGGACGGTGGCGGATTACCTGACGGAATATCCGTGTCCCGTCGTACTGGTATGCCACGGTAGACTGGGGAGCGTGAACCATGCTCTCCTGTCGCTCGAAGTGTGCCGCAACCGGGGAATACGAGTGGCGGCTCTGGTTTACAATACCGGCCTGGCTGCCGATCCGGTCATTGCGGAAGACACCCGCCGTACCCTCCGGGAAGCCGGGGAGCGTTATTTTCCCGGGATTCCCCTCATCGACTTTCCCTTTTGGGAGGAAGGGGTTTCGCTTCCGGATTTCGCTCCGGATTTCGCTCCGCTTTTCGGGTCGGAAAGAACGTTTCGAATGTCCATCGAATAAACACGCGAAAAAATGTCGTCGGAGAAAAAGGCGGGGTTTTATACCCTCGGTTGCAAGCTCAATTTTTCGGAAACTTCCACGATCGCCCGGCAGTTCGGGGAGGCGGGGATCGTCCGGGCGCAGCGGGGGGAAAAGGCCGATATATATGTTATCAATACCTGTTCGGTGACCGAGCACGCCGACAAGAAGTGCCGCAACCTGATCCGGAAACTCGTGCGGGAGAATCCGCAGGCGCTCATTGCCGTGACGGGCTGTTACGCGCAGTTGAAACCGGAGGAAATAGCGAATATCGAAGGGGTCGATCTGGTGATCGGGAACAACGAAAAGGGGATGTTGTGCGAACGGGTGCGCTCGCTGGCGGGTAAGGGCCGGGCGGCGGTTTATACCTGCGATACGGAGGAACTGACGTCGTTTTTCGCCGCCTTTTCCACGGGCGATCGGACGAGGGCTTTTCTGAAGGTGCAGGACGGTTGCGATTACCGGTGCTCGTATTGTACCATCCCGTTGGCCCGGGGCGGAAGCCGGAACATGCCGGTCGCCGAACTGGTGACCGAAGCGGAACGGATCGTTCGCCGGGGGCAGAAAGAAATCGTCATCACCGGAGTCAATACCGGGGACTTTGGCAAAACCACCGGGGAAACGTTTTCGGAACTGCTGCGGGCGCTGGATCGTGTGGCGGGAGTGGAACGGTACCGCATTTCTTCGATCGAACCCAATCTGCTGACCGACGAGGTGATCGCTTTCACAACCGCTTCGGCGAAGTTCCAGCCCCATTTCCACATTCCGCTTCAATCGGGTTCCGACCGGATTCTTCGGCTGATGGGACGGCGTTACGATACGGCCCGGTTCGCCGACCGGATCGCTGCGGTGAGACGGGCGATGCCCGACGCCTTTATCGGAATCGACGTGATCGTGGGCTTTCCGGGGGAAACCGAAGCGGATTTCCGGACGACATGCGATTTTCTGGAAAGGCTGGAACCGGCGTTTTTGCATGTGTTCCCCTATTCGGTGCGACCCGGCACGCCCGCTGCGGGATTTCCGGATCGGGTCTCTCCGCAGGCGGCGGAAGAACGGGTGCGGGAACTGACCGCCCTTTCCGCCCGGTTGCATGCGGCTTTCAGCCGCCGGTTCGTCGGGACGGAAGCTAAAGTGCTGTTCGAGAGCACCCGGAAGGGAGGGCTGATGTTCGGTTACACGGAAAATTACCTGCGGGCGGAAGCTCCGTACCGGGCCGGGAGCGTCAATCGGATCGTGCCGGTGCGCCTCGGCGGACTGACCCCGGAAGGGAACATGGCTTGCGTGCCCGTGGGGGAACATCCGAATGATTAAAGTTTCTTCATGAATCACGATGGGGTTGTGTTGGGTGTAGCCTTATAACGGTGCCTCCGGACAGGGTGTGAAAAAGGATATTTTGGCTGCCGTGGTTTGTAAGGAAGGAAGAGCGCGCTTTTAGCGGCTGTTCCCTGCAACGAGGCGCTTCCATTTATGGCGGCTTTGCGGGGTCGGGATCATCGGTGCGAATCTTTTACTATATTTACTGCAGTATTCGGCGGGTCTCGGAAGAGAGACCGGAGGTGAATTGCAAACTACATGTATATATGAGACTTTTACTGACCCTGATTCTGACGCTGACATGCCTTGCGAGTCGTGCTCAGCAACCTACCGAAGAGGAGTACCGCTCCAGGGACGATGCATTGTGGCAGACCTTTTCCGCGCAAACCGACTCGCTCATGCGGCTGATCCAGGCCGCAGAGCAGCCGGCTATTCGCGACAGCCTCACCTCGATCTACCGTGCCCTTTACGACGATGTCCTGCAACGCAACTGGCAGCTCGCGCTCCGTTATGCGACCGTACCCGGCGGACTTCAGCGCTGCTTCATGGTACGAGCGTACATTCCCGATGATTCGCTGCGCGCAGCGCTCGGACGGCTGCCCGCCTCTTTGCGCCGAAATCGCTACGCCGAGGCGATTCGTCTGCACCTCAGGTGTCGTAAGATAGAGCCGGGCGGTCGCATTCGCGACTTTACGTTTCGTACACCGCAGGGCAACCGCGTTCGCCTTTCAGATTACAAGGGCCGGCAACTGCTGTTGCTCTACGGCGGTCTGGACTGCATGGGCGAAAGCGGGCGCAAGTGGCTCGATAAACTTTATGCCCGCACTTCGCGCGAGGCATTGGAAATCGTCGTTTATTGGCCGGTGGAGAGCATCGGGGAGCTGCAGCGGACCGCAGCCGCCTATCCTATGCCTTTCGCCCAGGTATCGGACATGAAAGGCGACGTAACCCCTTTCAAAATCTACTATCAGGCGCAGGCTACCCCGACCTGCTTCTTTATCGGGCGCGATGGGAAACTGCTTCACAAATCGGAAGGACTGGATCCCGACAGGTTCGAAAAACTGATCGAAGAGGGTCGGTAGTCACGTGCCGGCCCGATCCTCCGAAGGAGTCGACAAACAGTGAAAGTGTATGGGAGAAGTATCGGCCATGTCGCTACGGCAGTCCGGCGATCGGTTCTGTTTCACTCCGGCGGTTTATACTGAGGTGCGCAAGGCTGAGAAGATCGAGTCGTTTTTTGCTCCGACGAACACGAGGCGTATCCTCCGCCATGAAGTTCGATACAATTTGTTTTTTATTTGTACCTTTGTCTTCCTGATAATGGGATAAGGCCATGAGACATGTGAAAACCGTGACCGGCATCCGGAAGAAGATCCTTTACGGGTTCGTCATTCTGGGCAGCCTGCTGTTTTTTTCGGGGATGATCTCTTTCTTCGAGCTGGCGAAGCTGAGCCGTTCGACCCGAACCATCATGGACGGCAGCATTCAGGATGTGGAGCTTTCCAAACGGATGCTGGACGCCGTGCAGGAACAGAACACCGCCCTGTTGCAAATCGTCAGCCACGCCGACAGCGCGGGACGGGCCGACACGCTGCTGATGGAAGGGCGGCGCAGTTTCGAGGAAGCGTTCCGGGACGCCCTGCGGATTCACGAAAACACGGGCAAGCTCACGGGCGTGTCGCTGGCGAAGGACAATTACGATCAGATCGTCAACCAGATTTATGCCGATACGGTGGACATCGCAAACATCGGCTGGTTCACGAACGTTTACAAAACTTCCTACTATGATCTGACGCTGGCCATCAAGAATTTCATGATCGACACCCAGTACGCCATCGACCGGAATACCGACCGGATCCGGGAAAACGCTTACCGGGCGCTGATGCCGGGAATCATCACGTTGGGCGTGGCGATTATCCTGATCATCGTCTTTTTCGCCCTGATAGACCTTTATTACATCAAGCCCGTGCTGAAAATTACGCAGGGGCTGCGGAATTACCTCGTTTCCAAAATCCCCTTCAACGTACGGGTGGAGGGACACGACGAAATCGCCGAACTCCGCGATCTGGTGGAGGAAATGGTGGATGCCGCCCGGCGGAAGGAACAGCAGTAAACGAAAGGGCGCGGAATGAGGTTTCACGTAATCATACGATATATCGGGCTGGTGCTGTTGATCAACGCACTGTTCCTGCTGCTGTCGGCGGGAATTTCGTTGGCGAACCATTGGGACACGGGGTTTTATCCCCTGTTGCTCAGTTTCCTGCTGACTTCCGCACTGGGGGCTTTCCCCTTGATATTCGTCGAATCGGAAAACGACATCAACACCAAGGAAGGGTACATGATCGTGGTGGGGGCCTGGATTCTTTCCTGTTTCGTGGGCATGCTCCCTTATGTGCTGTGGGGCGGGGAATTCAGCGTGCCGAATGCCTGGTTCGAAAGCGTGTCGGGATACACGACGACGGGAGGGACTATTCTTGCGGACGTGGAAGCCCTGCCGAAAGGGCTGCTTTTCTGGCGTTCTTCGACCCATTGGCTGGGCGGGGTGGGGGTCGTGATGTTCGTCATGTTGATCCTGCCGTCGCTGGGACGGGTGAAAATGACGCTTTCCAACGTGCAGATTTCGCCGCTGGCCAAAGATAACTATCGGTACAAGTCGCAGAAGGTGATCCAGATTCTGCTGGTGGTCTATGTCGGGCTGACCCTGCTCGAAACCGTGCTGCTGAAAATCGCCGGGATGGATTGGTTCGACGCGGTGAACCATTCCTTTTCCACCATCGCTACGGGGGGCTTCAGTACGAAGAACCTGAGCATCGCCTATTACAACAGCGTGTGGATCGAAATCATCATCACCGTCTTCATGGCGGTGTCGGGGCTTCATTTCGGGTTGATTTACGCCAGCCTCATCGGACGCAGCAACAATATATTCCGGTCGGAGGTTTCCCGTTATTATCTGCTTTCCATGCTGATCGCGGGGATCGTCATTTCGGTGGACTTGTGGTGGTCGGACATTTATCCCACGCTCTTCAGTTCGCTGCGCTACGGTATTTTTCAACTCGTTTCCGTGACCACTACCACGGGATTCGCCACGACCGACTCGAACGTGTGGACGTCGTTCGCCATTACGATCATGATCCTTTTCAGTTTCGTCTGCGCCTGTGCCGGTTCGACGGCCGGGGGGATCAAAGCCGACCGGATGTTGATTTCGTTCAAATCCATTTTTGCCAAGATCAGGCAGTTGCAGCATCCCAGCGCCATCATCCGTGTCAAAATGGACAACGTGACGGTGGACAACGATACGCTCGGTTTCGTCAATCTTTTCATCGTGCTTTACCTGCTTTGCGTCATGGCCGGTACGGTGGTTTTTTCCCTGTTCGGGGTCGACCTGATCACGAGTTTCAGCATCGCCTTCGCCACGATGGCCAATGTGGGGCCGGGATTCGGGGAAGTCAGTTCGCTCGGAAACTACGGAGGATTGCCCGATCCGGTGAAATTCATCAGCACGCTGCTGATGCTGATCGGGCGTCTGGAGATTTTCGGTTTCCTGCAGATACTCTTTTTCAAATCGTGGCGTTAGGAAAAAAACGGAAGAAGCCATGGAAAAGAACAAACATACGATGAAAGGTATGGCCCGGATGCGGAATGCGGCGGCGGTTTTTTGGCTGGCTGCACTCTTGTGCGGGAGCGGATTGCAGGCTCAGCATGCGGTGAGGCCGCGTGTGAGCGGACTGGAGCGGGATTCGGTTTACATGTCCCTGCTGATGCAGGAACGGGATTTGAAGAACCGTCAGGATTCCCTGGCGTCCGTAATCGAAGGGCTGCGGGCTTCTTTTGCTACGGATACGGCCGACCGGGCCGCCCGCGGCGCCCGCATCCTGCAGTTGGAAGGAGAGTTGTTCGATACGCGGAACACGCTGGGGATCATTGCCGGGAAAGCGAACGGCATCGAACAGGAATTCATTTTGCGGAACATCGGTTCGACCGATACCGTGCAGACCGTTCCTGCTACGGAGAATTTCCCTGCTACGGATTTGGCTAATTTGGTCGATAATGCTTTTTTCGGGCACAATTTGTCCCGGAAGGAATACGCCCGGTTGAAGGATGCGGAGGCTGCCCGCCCGGTGCTGGAACGACTGGCCGGGGCATTCCGTACCAATTACGAAAAAATGGCCCGTGTGACCGAAGGATACGATTCCCTGAAATCCCAGCGGCTGGCCGATTCCGTTTACGACGCCTACCGGAAGCTCCTTTCCCGGAGCCGGCGTCTGGAGGATTCCCTGGGAACGATCTGGGGAAGGATTTACGGGGAAAAGAGTTACCTCTATTCTTTTTTGCTGGACAAGCTGAACCGCACCGATCTGCGGGTTTCCCTGAATGAGAAGGAGCGGGGGTTGCGGGCATGGCCGGAAACGGGAGGCGTGCCCATGTCGGAGACATTCGCGGCTTTTCCCGCGGAGCAGGGGATGATGCTTTCCTACGAACTGGCGCTGGCGGATGCGCTGGGGTTGCAGAAAGCGGCCGATTCCCTGAAAAGCGAACAGCGGCGTTTGCGCATATGGGCCGAAGGGCTTGCGGTGCCCCGCATCGCTTTGCTTCCGAAAGAATATGTCACCTATGCGGACGTGAATTTTCCCCCGGAACCGGTTTACGGCCGGGAAAACCCGATTCCGGAGCTGGACATTCCGGATCAGGGCACCTATTACAGCGTGACCGTGGGAACGTTTTCCTCCGTGCCTTCCGTTGGGACTTTCAGGGGAGCTGTTCCGTTGGCTTATGAGCGGGTTGCGGGAGGGGCGAGACGGTATTATGTCGGTCTGTTCCGTACTTACGGCGATGCGGCGGAAGCCGTGCAGCTTTTGAAGGAAAAAGGATTCCGTCGGCCGGAGCCGGTACGTTGGAACGACGGACAGTATGAGAACCTGGCTTCGCTGGCTGCGCGGAACAAAGGGCTTTACCGGGTGGAAATCGAAGGCATTCCGGAAGAATTGCCCGAAGAAGCGCGTTACCTGATCGACCGCTTTGCCCGGAACAAGGAAATCACCCGGATCGGTGGCGTGTTTTCGGTGGGCGTTTTTTCCGACCGGCTCCACGCGGAGGAATTGGCCGGGGCTTTGGACGGACTGGAAGGCGTGCAGGTGAAAATTACCGGATTGGAGGAATGACGTTTCCGGGCTGAAATCCGCTGCCGGTTGTGTTTGCCGCCTCTTTGGAATGAAAATGAAGTATGCGGGGATGTAACATAATGCCGCTTTCTTCGTCATAGGGAAAACGGCTTGAATCGGGCGAACCGAATGTGAAATTTTTAATTCGAACAGATGGAACAGCGAAAGGGTGGCCGGGCACGGTTGGGAATCCTGCCGGGAGTGGTTGCAATGATTTTTTGGTCGTGGTCGGCGGTCGCCCAGACCGGGTATGTCCTGAAGGGGGAAGTGGCCGATTCGCTGTCTGGAAAAGGAGTGGAATATGCTTCTGTAGCGGTAACGGACAAGGATTCCAAGGTGGTCAAAATGCTGGTGTGCGATGCAAAGGGAACGTTCAGTACGGCATTGAAAGCTCCCGGAACCTATACCGTGACCGTTTCGTCGGTCGGTTATTCCAATGCCGAGCGAAACGTGACGGTGAAGGACCGGACGACGGATGTGGGACGGATTCGGCTGATGCCGGGGGTGGAAATGGAAAGCGTGACCGTGGAGACGTCCAAACCGCTGGTAAGGAGCGATGTGGATAAGCTGACGTACAGCGTGGAGGCCGATCCCGAAACGCCGGTCAGCACGGCGCTGGATATCCTGAGGAAGGTGCCGCTGATTTCCGTGGACGCCGAGGACAACGTGCTGTTGCAGGGACAGTCGAATTACAAGGTGCTCGTCAACGGCAAGAGTTCTTCCATGATGTCCCGGAATTTCAAGGAGGTGATCCGAAGCATGCCCGCCAATTCCATCAAGGATATCGAGGTGATCACCAACCCGTCTTCCAAGTACGAGGCGGAAGGGGTCGGCGGGATCATCAACATCATCACCACGCGCAAAACGGTGTCGGGGTACAACGGGAGCGTGGGGATCAATGCCAGTACGCGGGGAGGCTACGGAGGAAACGCCTATCTTTCGGCGAAAATCGGAAAGTTCACCGTGTCCGGGTCGATCTACGGGGGACACGAGCGTCAGCCCGGAAATACCTATTCCGGCTATCAGGAAAACAAGCTCAGCGAGACGAACCGTTACCAGACGACCGAAGGGGACAACAGCTACAAGGGACACTACCTCCAGTATCAGGTGGAAGCCAGCTACGAGATCGACACGTTCAACCTGGTGTCCGTTTCGCTTTGGGGATTCCACATGAAGGCGGACGCCTGGGGCGGGATGACGTCCTTCACCCGTCCGACTCTGGACGGAGACGAGATCGCCTCCGCGTTTCGGAACCGGTCGCTGGCCGACGTGAAGCGGGGCAGCCTGTCCGGAAATTTCGATTATCAGCGCACGTTCCGCAAGCCGGATAAAACGCTGACGTTCTCCTACAAACTCGAAAACAACCCGGAAAAGTCCATCAGCGAAACGTATATCGAGGGAATCGTGGACTATCCTTCCTACCGGCAACGGTCTCTCAACGATGCCTTCATGCGCGAACAGACGTTCCAGATCGACTATACCGATCCGCTGGCGAAAAATCACGTCATCGAGACCGGAGCGAAATATATTTTCCGGCAAAACGACAGCGATCCGGAAACGTATCGTCCCGAAAGCGGAGACGAGTCCTGGGGGCTTCCGGTGGAGGAAGACAAGAATCAGCTCAAATACCACCAGCACATTCTGGGCGTGTATGCCGGATACACCTTCAAGCTGACGAAGGTCAGCGTCAAGGCCGGGGCCCGCGCGGAAGCGACCTGGAACACGGGGGATTTCGTCTTTTACGATAAGGGCGCTCAGTCGGAGGTGAAAAGTCCTTTCGACAACGAACAGTTCAACCTGATTCCTTACGTGACTTTTTCCTATTCGCCCAAGCAAACCGCCCGACTGTCGCTTTCCTACACCCAGCGGCTTTCCCGTCCGGGGATCTGGTACCTGAATCCGTACGTGAACGATAACGATCCGTTGAACATTTCTTACGGGAACCCGCATCTGAAAGCCGAACTTTCCCATTCGGTCAAGCTGACCTACGGGATTTTCGGACCCAAGCACACCCTGTCGCTGGACGGAGGCGCTTCGTTCACGGACAATTCCATTCAGGAAATTTCGTGGGTGGACGAGAAAGGGGTAAGGACGACCACTTACGACAACATCGGAAAGTTCCGGAACTACCTGCTCAATGCCTATTACGCTTTCCGGTCGGGCGCCAAGTTCAGCGTCAGCACCAACGTGATGGGAAGCTACGCGTTCATGGAGCAGGTCGGTTCCGATCCGATCAGCAATGAGGGATTCCGGTGGAACGGCAACCTGAACGTACGGGTGGGCCTGTGGAAAAAGGCGAGTTTTTCGGCCAACGGCTATTACTCTTCCCGCAGCATTACCCTGCAGGGAAAAGGGAGCGGCTTTTATATCTACAGTTTCGGTCTTTCCCAAAAGGCATTCAAAGACAAGGTTTCTTTCAACGTTTCGGTCTCGAATCCTTTTGAAAAGGATTTGAAATTCACCAACACGTCGGACACCCCGTCGTTCTATTACCGGAGCGATTACGTCCAGAAGATGCGTCAGGCCCGGTTCAGCGTCAATTTCAACTTCGGAAAGATGGCCGTGCAGGTGAAAAAAGCCCGGCGGGGCATCCAGAACGACGACCTGAAGGCCGGGGAAAGCGGCGGCGGGGTAGGGGGAATCGGACAGTGATCCCGCGTGCGTCCCGAAAAGATGCGGGAAGCGGGAAAGATATGCTGCGAGCATTCCGGCGGGGGCCGCACAGGAAGACGAAAGCGATGGGGGCATGGGAATTCCCGTCGCTTTTTTCCGCTTTTTAAAATATATTCCTACTTTTGAAATTCCAAACAATTGAATAGCGTATGCCACAGATATCGGCCAAAGGGATCAATCTTCCCGCTTCGCCCATCCGGAAGCTGGTGCCTTATGCGGAGGCGGCCAAAAAGAGAGGGGTAAAGGTGTACCACCTGAATATCGGGCAGCCCGACATTCCTACGCCGGAAGTCGCGCTCGAGGCGGTGCGGAAGGTGCAGGACAGGGTGATCGAATATTCGCATTCCGCAGGCATCGAGACGTACCGGCGGAAACTGGCGGGATACTACCGGGGGATCGGGATCGACCTCACGGAGGAGGACATGCTCATTACGGTGGGCGGCTCGGAGGCGTTGATCACCGCCATGACGGTCTGCATGGACGCCGGGGACGAGGTGCTGGTGCCGGAACCCTATTATGCCAATTACAACGGATTCGCCGTGGAGTCGGGCGTCGTGATCCGGCCCATCACGTCGACGATCGACACCAATTTCGCCCTGCCTCCCATCGAGGATTTCGAACGGCACATCACGCCGCGTACGCGGGCGATCCTGATCTGCAATCCGAACAATCCGACCGGATATCTCTACAGCCCGGAGGAACTGGAGCAACTGAAACGGCTGGTGCTGAAATATGACCTGTTCCTGTTCTGCGACGAAGTGTACCGGGAATTCTGCTACGACGGGGAAAAGCACCATTCGGTGATGAACCTGAAAGGCGTGGACGAACATGTGGTCATGATCGATTCGGTGTCGAAGCGGTACAGCATGTGCGGCGTGCGGCTCGGCGCTCTGGTTTCCCGCAACCGTGAGGTTATTGCGGCGGCGTTGAAGGTGGGACAGGCGCGGTTGTGCCCTCCTTATTTCGCGCAGGTGGCGGCCGAGGCGGCTCTCGATACTCCGAAAAGTTACTTCGAGGATGTGCATCGGGAATATACCCGGCGACGGAATTTCCTGGTGGGGGCGCTCAACCGGATCGAAGGGGTCTATTGCCCGATGCCGAAAGGAGCCTTTTATACGCTGGTGCGGCTGCCGATCGACGATTGCGACCGCTTCGCCCGGTGGATGCTGGAGGAATTCGAATACGAAAAACAGACGGTCATGCTGGCGCCGGCGACGGGTTTTTATGCGACCAAGTGTTTGGGACTGAACGAAGTCCGGGTGGCGTACGTGTTGAAGGTGGAAGATTTGGAACGGGCGGTGAAGTGCATCGAAGAAGCTCTGAAAGTCTATCCGGGACGCACGCGCTGAACGGGGTCCGCAGGTGGAATTTACGGCAGGATTTTAGCAGGGAGAGAAGGGAAAACGTTTAAAAATGACGAAGGATGAAAACAGGAATTTTGACAATATTGTTACTGACCGGGACGACGGTTTGTCTGGCGGGAGAAACGGAGGAAAAAGAGGGCTTGCGTGCGGAAGTTCCGGCGGAAGTGTCTGCCCCGGATACGTACGTGAAGGTCGGGGAAACGGTGCCCGATTTCACGGTGGAAATGTTCGACGGACGGAAAATCCGGATGTCCGACCTGAAAGGGAAGGTGGTCTGGCTCAATTTCTGGGCTACGTGGTGCCCTCCCTGCCGCGCCGAGTTGAAACGGGTGCCGGAGGAGGTCGTGAAGCGGTTCGGCGGCGAGGCCGATTTCGTTTTTCTTCCCATATCGCGCGGCGAAACCCGCGAACAGGTGGAAAAGTTCCGGGAGCAGAACGGGTATACGTTTGCAATGGGGCTCGATCCGGAGGCGCAGATTTTCGGACTTTTCGCCAAGCAGGGGATTCCGCGGAATTTCATCATCGACCGGGACGGAAAGATCCGCGTGGTCGAGATCGGTTACACGCCTGCCGGGTTCGAAGAGTTGATCGGTCGGGTGAGCGAACTGTTGCAGAAGTGATGGAAAGAAATACCGGGAACGGCGGTGTCCGGTGAAGTGATTTCCGGTCGCTTCGTCGGAAAGCAACAGGTTGTTTCCCCGGAAAAGGATGAAGGCCCGCAGTCGAAACTGCGGGCCTTTTTCGGTCGGGACGAATAAAAAACCGGAGCGATGCGGTTTGTAACTTGCGGAATGAAACCGCTCTGCCGATCGCTCCGGTGAACACTGCCGCAGTTTTCGCTGCGGTGCGTTTTCGGAAATTCCCGGACGTGCGTCGATTCGTTTGCGGCATGCAGCCGTCTGGACGGTTGGTCGGGTTCCGTTAAACTTGAAGGGACTTTGTTCGATATTCCGGAAAAACGTTTCCGGTATCCGGTCGCCTTCGTGTGATATGTTGCAAATCTCCTGCCGTTTTTGCCGGCCGGACATTTTTCATATTTCCGGCATTCAGATTTCGTACGGGGGCACTTCGATCAGCAACACCCGGCTCTTTCCGTTGGCCCGCAGGTCGAACCGGGCGGTGTCCGTGATGCCCAGGCCGTCCCGACGGTCGAGTTCCACACCGGCCGCATTCACGTTTCCTTCCAGCACGAAGGCGTACACGCCGTAGCTTTTTTCCGACCGGAGCACATATTCGAGGGATACGTCCGTGTCCATGTCGGCCACCGAGAACCACGCCTGCTGATAAATCCAGAGTCCGCCCGTATGACTGTCGAAGGGGGAAACGATGACGCTGATTTCATTGGGGCGGATGAGGTGCGAAATGTTTCCGTTTTCGTACCGCGGCGTGACATTGGGACGGTCGGGGATTACCCAGATCTGGAGGAATTCGGCCGTTTCGGTCGCGCTTTCGTTGTATTCGCTGTGCAGGACGCCTTTCCCGGCGCTCATCACCTGGAGTTCTCCGGCCCGGATCACCGTCCGGTTTCCCATGTTGTCGCGGTGTTCCAGTGCGCCCCGCAGCGGCATGGAGACGATCTCCATGTTGTGGTGGGGATGAAGGCCGAAGCCCGTTTCGGGAGCTATCGTGTCGTCGTTCAACACGCGCAGTGCTCCGAAGCTGACCCGTTCCGGATTGCGGTAGTCGGCGAAACTGAACGTATGGTAGGTGCGCAGCCACCCGTGGTCGAAAAATCCCCGCGAGGAGGCTTTATGCAGTATCGTTTCCATGTGCATTGCGTTTTTTCCGGAATGATTCAAATAGCCTGCCACGTCCGAACGGAACGTTCCGGAAACAAATCGACACGCGGAAGAGTGTTTAGCACGACTATTGTAAAGTTTACCGGAAATGTCGAATCAAAAATTCTGATACAATGAATGTAATGAGTATGAATATCTGGAAGAGCGTTCTGGCTATCGTGCTGGGGCTGATTCTGGTCGTATGGCCTTACATGGCCGTGACTTCCGCCGTGGTGATCATCGGAATCATGCTGCTGATCTACGGGATCGTGGCGTTCGTTCTCCGCTCCAAACGCCGCAGCGAGACCGAAGCCGCACGAGGCATATCCACCGATGCGATCATCAGCCTGATCATCGGGCTGCTGCTGATTATTTTCCCCGGATTCTTCGCCGGCATCCTGATGATCGTGCTGGGCATCATCCTGATCATCATCGGAATCGGACAGCTCACCTCCCTGTCCCGCTCCAAGAAGAACGGTTATACGGTCAGCGGCTCGCGGTACATCATTCCCGTGCTGCTGTTGCTGGCCGGGATCGTGATGCTGTTCAACCCGTTCGGCACGGCCCGCGCCGTGTTCATCTTCTTCGGGATCGCCATGTTGGTTTACGGCGTGTTCAGCCTGCTGGGGAACCGGGCGATCAAGGATCTGTAGCGGTTTTTCCAGGTTCGGGCAACCGAACCCGAATGACAAGGAGACCGTCCGAAGCGGGTCGCTTTTTACGATTACACCCCTGCCGCATCGCATTGCGGCAGGGGTGTAATTCATTTTCGGAGACTGATCCGACGGTTTCTTTCCGACTCCGGCGTCAGGGTTCGGACGGAGCGCTTTCCTCCTCTACTCCCAGCAGATCGGCTATGCGGCGGTCGAGTTCGTCCCCGAACAGCATTTGCCCCCGGATGACCCCCGCCGTGTCGATCAGCACCGTGTGGGGAATGGCGACGACGCCGTAGGAACGGGCCGCTTCCGTGTCGAATCCTTTCCCGTCGGAGAGCTGCGGCCAGATCAGTCCGTCCGCTTTAACCGCCGCCGCCCATGCCGCCGGGTCTTCGTCCAGCGAAACGCCGAGGATGGTAAAACCCTTGTCCCGGTATTTGCGGTAAAGGGCCGCCATGCGCGGATTTTCCCGGCGGCAGGGCTTGCACCACGATGCCCAGAAATCCAGCAGGACGCATTTACCGCGCAGCGAGGAGAGCGACAGCGGCGTACCGTCCGCCCGCGGCAGGGTGAAGTCCGGGGCCGGTTTGCCCACGGCCGTTTTTTCCAGTGTGTTGCGCCGTTCCCGGAGGGCTTCCACGAAGGCGTTTTCAGGCAGGGCGGGATCGAGCAGGTTCAGCAGGGAATCCATTCGGGTATGGGTGAATCCATGGGTGTCTGCCGTGGTCAACAGGTAGGCCGCCGCATAGGTTCCCTTGTGGGCGGTGACGTATCGGTGCAGCAAATCCCGTTTGTTTCGTTCCGTCCGGACGTATTCCGCCTGCAGCGCAGCCATCCGGAGGGAATCGGTCGCCGGAAGGCAGGTTTCGTATTCCCGGATGATTTCCCGTTGCCGGTTTTCCAGCGCATGGTTTTCTTTCCGGTAGCGGGTGAGGATGCCGTTGGAGGGAGTTCCCGCCACATCGAATTCCGGGATGGAATCGAAGCGGCCCAGCACGCGGATCGTGCCCGTTTCGATAATCAGGGGAATGGCCCCCCGCGTGTTTCCCAACCGGATATAGAGACACTCCGGATAGGCTTCCGCCAGTCGGAACGCGAACCGTCCGTCCTGCATCCACGTACTGTCGAGGTCGGTGAACCGGCCCTTTTCGTAACGGCTCAGAAATACGTCGATGTCTTCCAGACCCTCGATTTTCCCCCGGATGATGCATGCATCCCGTCTACAGCCTGAAAGGGAGGCGAGCAGGAGCAGGGCTGCGAGTGCGATTTTTCCGTTCATAGGACTAAATTTCGTATCGTGGGGTAAAGATAATAAAAAAGGAAAAACGAAGCCCGGCGTCCCACACGGTTTTTGGATGTTTATTTTATTATGAATCAATCGTTAATATATCGGCAAATCCGAAAAATAATCGTATTTTGCGAAGACACCGTAAAAGAGGGGATGCGATGAAAGAGAAAATTACGCTGGAATACCCCGTAAACAGCACGGCAGGGTCGCTGTTCGCCAGACTGAGCACGGCTTCCGGGTTGCGCGGTTGGTTCGCGGACGACGTGAAGACGGAAGGGGAGCGCGGGTTCGTTTTTTTCTGGGGGAAAGTGTCTCAACGGGCCGTGCTGGAGGCGAAGAAGGCGAATCGGTACATTCGTTTCCGGTGGGCGGACGTTCACGGGCCGGAAGGGTGTTTCGGGTTTCGGATTTTTTCTTCGGAACTGACCGGCGAACTTTCGCTGGAGGTCACCGATTACGCGGAGCCGGAAGACCGGGAAGACCTGATTTTCCTTTGGAATACGAACATCAAGCGGCTGCGGCACAATCTGGGGGCGGGATAGCTCCCTGCCCTCGGCCATGGAAAACCGCAGAACATCATTGTTCTGCGGTTTTCGTTCCGGATCGGAAAAGCATTTGCCGGGCGTGTTTTTGTCCCTGACAGCTTGCGCCATGCCGTTTGCCGAGCCGATTACGCCTGCCGGCGTCATCGGAAATGTTCGCCTGCATCGGAGATCATTCCGGTTTTATACCGTTTCAGGCTTCGCTCCACTTATATGCCCCCGCTGTCAGGCCGATGCCTTGTTTGCGGAGGCTCTCCATGAACAGCGCTTTCAACTTTTCTTCCGCTTCCGGCCGTTTGGAGGGACATAACTGAAAATGTAGCGCCTGTACGGGAGCATTGGCGAGGCAGAACACGCCGGATTCCGGTGAGGAGGAAATTCTCGGTTCCGCATAGGAATCGTCCACCCGGATGCTGATCATGCCCAGCAATCCGAATCTTTTCGCGACGGTGTGGTCGGTGGTGTATTCGACCAGGGGCCTCGAATCCGCTTTCTCTACGATTATCGGAAGCCTTTCGCCCTCGGTGCCCCGCTGCTCTCTTATATACGACCTGACTGATGCGGGGTCGAGGTTTGCGAAAAGGGTTTGACCGGGAGCCGTACGGGAAGGATCCTTCAGTTTGACGCCCGTCCTGCCGGCGTCGAAGGTCGTCTGGCCTCCGGCAGTGTGATTCACCAGGATCCGTTCCGCTTCGAAAATGTTGGAAACGCCCCGGTACAATACGATTACAGCCATGTTTTCGGGTTGTTTTTTTCCTACTCTGTCTTCGGCTTTTCGGATTCCGCCGTGTCGTGGTTCGTAAGCTTACGGGGCGAAAATAAGGGCCCGACACGGGAGCGGAAACAAGGGTTTCCGAAATGAGGAATTTCCTTTCCGAATGGATTCGACAGGGCGACGGACGTCCGGCGAAGGAAACGGAACCTGCCGATTCCGTTGCAAAGAAATTACCATGGCCTCCGGCCCGTTCTTTCCCGGAATGTCCCGACTGCGATCGCTGTCACGGCAAAACCGGCCGAAATCCGGGCAAAGTCGGCCCGGTTGGAACGGGCCGACAAGGATAACGCCGAAGCGGTGAACGATCTGTCGGAGGATAGGCACAAGGTGTTGGACAACGTCTGCCAGACGATTTCAACCTTGTCCGTCAAACTCCCGCAAGCGAAGAAGCCTCGCCAGGTCATCGGATTTAAAAAGGAGGAACAGGCCCGAAAAAGCGGGACGGCTTTTCCCGGAAGAAAAACCGTCCCGTTTTCGTGTCCGTCCGGCGAAAGCGCCGGCACGAGCGCCCGAAAATTACAGCCGGGCCAGTATGTTTTTCACGTTGGCCTCAATCCGTTCCAGCGGATCGATCCCGTTGTCGTCCTTCACGAACTTTTCACCCGTGATCTTTTCATAAAGTTCGATGTACCGGTCGCTGACGCTGGCCACGAATTCGTCGGTCATCTCCGGCACCTGCTGTCCCGATTTGCCTTGGAATCTGTGTTCCATCAGCCATTCCCGCACGAACTCCTTGGAAAGCTGCCGCTGCTGTTCCCCCCGGACGAACCGTTCCTCGTATCCGTCGGCATAGAAGTACCGGGAACTGTCGGGGGTGTGGATTTCATCGATCAGGTAAATTTCCCCGTCTTTCTTCCCGAATTCGTACTTGGTGTCCACGAGGATCAGTCCCCGTTCGGCGGCCATTTCCGTACCCCTTTGGAAGAGTTTCAGCGCATATTCTTCCAGTTTTTCGTAATCCTCCCGCGAAACCAGCCCCTGCGCGATGATTTCCTCTTTGGAAATGTTCTGGTCGTGTGCGCCGATTTCTGCCTTGGTGGTCGGGGTGACGATCGGTTTTTCAAAGCGCTGGTGTTCCTTCATGCCTTCCGGAAGCGGAATTCCGCAGATCGACCGAGCGCCGGCCTTGTAGTCCCGCCACGAACTCCCGGTCAGGTAGGCCCGAACGATCATTTCCACGGGGAAGGTTTCGCATTTGTAACCCACCGTGACCATCGGGTCGGGAGAGGCGATTTTCCAGTTCGGACAAATGTCCGCCGTCGCATCCAGGAATTTGGACGCGATCTGGTTCAGTACCTGTCCTTTGTAGGGGATGCCTTTGGGGAGCACCACGTCGAAGGCCGAAATGCGGTCGGAAACGACCATGACCATGTACTTGTCCCGGATGTCGTAGACGTCGCGGACTTTCCCCTTGTAGAGGCTTTTTTGTCCGTCGAAATGAAAATCGGTGTTCAGAATCGCTTTTGCCATTTCTTCTTTATTCTGTTTTCGGTTAATTGTTTTGCCGTTGAAAAGGCGCCGTTATTCCCCGGAACCCTGTCCGGCGTGCCGGTCGAACGCTTCGACGATGTATTTGACCAGCGGATGCCGCACGATGTCCCGCGTGTCGAATTCCACGATTCCGATCCCGTCGATTCCCCGGAGAAACCCGACGGCGGGCAGCAGTCCCGAATCCCCCTTGCGCGGAAGATCGACCTGCGTGATGTCTCCCGTGACGATGAATTTGGCGTTGCGCCCCATTCGGGTCAAAAACATCTTGATCTGCGGCAGGGTGGTGTTCTGGGCCTCGTCCAGGATGACGAAAGCGTTGTCCAGCGTCCGGCCCCGCATGTAGGCCAGCGGCGCGATCTGCACCGTGCCGTCTTCCATGTAGGAGGTGAGTTTCCGGGCCGGAATCATATCGTTGAGAGCATCGTAGAGGGGCTGGAGGTAAGGATCGAGCTTTTCCTTCATGTCGCCCGGCAGGAATCCCAGCTTCTCGCCGGCTTCCACGGCGGGCCGCGTGAGGATGATCCGTTTCACCTCCTTGTCCCGGAGCGCCCGGACGGCCAGCGCGATGGCCGTGTAGGTCTTGCCCGAACCCGCCGGGCCGATGGCGAAAAGCAGGTCGTTCTGCGGATAGAGGTTCACCAGCTTCTGTTGGTTCACCGTCCTCGCCCGGACGATCAGCCCGTTGTTGCCGAAAACGATGACATCCTTGTCCACGGCGCTTTCTTCCGGCATCACGTTGTCGTAAATCTGGTCGATCACCTGTTCGGACAGGTGTCCGTAACGGTTGTAATAGGCGATCAGTCGCAACAGCTTGTTTTCGAATTGTTCGATTTGTCCCCCGTCACCCACCACTTTGACGGTGGAACCCCGTGCGATCACTTTCAGCTTCGGGAATTTTCCGCTGATCCGGCTGATGTAGGCGTTCCCGGTTCCGAAAAGCTCCTTGGGGTCGATCCCTTCGATCGGTATCAGTTTGTCACTCATTCATTTTCCTGTTGATTCCTAAAGTAAAAATCCCAGCGTCAGACTCAGGTAGCTGTTTTTCACTTTGATCTTGTCATTCAAATGTTCTGCCGAAAATCCTTTGGTGCTCTTTCCGAAATAGCCGTGATAGCGGAAATCGACTTCGAATTTCCGGAGCGTGACCCCGAATCCCGCCTGATAGCCGATGTCGGGCCGGTGTATGTCGTAATTGTTGCTTCCCTTTTCAAAGGTTTTCAGGTTGAAGACCGGCCCCACGTTGGCCCGGAAAAAAAGCAGTTTGAAACCGACCAGCACGGGGAGTTCGAGGTTGTTGTAGGCTTCTTTGGTCTTTTTGCCCTCGCTGTCGGTGATTTTGTAGCGGGCGTTGTTCCAGATGAGTTCCGGCTGCACGTACAGGCCCGGTACCGGCAGGTTGAGCCGTGCCATGATTCCGGCGGTGAATCCCACGTCGTTGGCCTTCAGTTTTTCCCGCGCGTCGTTCCAGCTTCGTACGTCGGTGGAAAGCATGGTGAGGCCCGCCTTGACGCCGAACTGCAACGGCTGGGCGGCCAGTGTCCCTGCAAATAAAAGCGATATGATAAGAACGATGGTCTTTTTCATGACTTTTTTCGTTTGGTGATTGTGCCCCAAAGGTAAATAAAAAATAGATGGCTCCTGTCGCCCGGAACGAGTTTTTGCCGGGAAAAGGGCATTGCGTTCCGATAGGGAAGGCGCCCCTCAAAGCAGGGGGCTGAACAGGCGCGCAAAGGACTCGGTGACGCTCCAGACCCAGGGTCGCTTGTCCCATTCTTCCTTGGAGATGTAGTCGCTGTGGCGCAGGTCTTCCCGGAACGATTCCTCCAGCTGGGCCGTGATGTTCCGGTCGTACAGGATGGCGGTGATTTCGAAGTTGTCCTCGAAACTTCGGATGTCCATGTTGGCGGTGCCGACCGAGCTGAAAATCCCGTCGATCATGATGAGCTTGGAATGGTTGAATCCCGGCTTATACAGGTAGATTTTCACCTTGGCGTCGAGCAGTTCCGCGATATACGACCGGGTCGCCCAGTGGACGATTTTGGAATCGGGCCGGTGGGGGATCAGAATCCGCACGTCGATGCCGCTCAGCGAAGCCACCTTGATTGCGGTCAGAATCGCTTCGTTGGGCAGGAAGTAGGGCGTGGAAATGTAGATGTGGTCTTTCGCCTTGGTGATGGCTGCGAAAAAGGCCTGCATGATGGAGGCCCAGTCGGAGTCGGGGCCGGAGGTGACGATCTGCACCGGAGTTTCGATGTCCACATCGGTAGGAGGTACGTACTTGTCCGGATTGCGGAGCCGCTCCCCGCTGACGAAATACCAGTCCGTGAAGAACGTGATTTGCAGCGATCCGACCGCTTCCCCTTCCAGCATCAGATGGGTGTCCCGCCAGATGCCGTTTTTGTTCCCCGTGATGTAGCGCCGGGCGATGTTGATGCCGCCGGTGAAGCCCACCGTTCCGTCCACCACGATGATTTTCCGGTGGTTCCGGTAGTTGATCTTGCTGGTGAGCCACGGGAAGACCACCGGCATGAAGCATTCCACCCGCACCCCGGCCTTGCGCAGCTGCCGGATGAAGGAGGTGCCGAGGCCCCAGCTCCCCACGTCGTCGTAGATGAGCCGTACTTCGACTCCCGCCTGCGCCTTTTCCATCAGGATGGCGGCGATTTCGCGCCCCAGTTTGTCCTTTTCGAAAATGTAATACTCCATGTGGATGGAAGAACGGGCGTTGAGCAGGGCTCGTTTAATGGCCGCGAAGGTTTCCGTGCCGTTGTGGAGGATTTTTACCCGGTTGCGGGCCGTCAGCAGGGATTTGTTGCTGTTCAGCAGCAGGGTGATGATGTCTTTGTTCTGGATGATTTCGCGCCGTTGCTGAAAGAGACGGTTGTTCAGCTCGTAAATCTGGCGGGCGCTGAGGGTTTCCAGCAGCAGTTCCATGTCTTTCATTTCCTTGCGGCTGAACAGTTTTTCCTTCCGGTGATTGCGCCCGAACATGATGTAGAGGACGAATCCCGCCACCGGCAGCAGGGCGATGACCGTGATCCAGGCCAGGGCCTTGACCGGGTCGCGCTTGTCGTGAATGATGAGGAAGATGTTGATGATCACGAAGATGATGTAGCACACGACGATCAGCATCTTGATATCGGCTGTCCGCAGAGCCAGCAGGGAGATATGTGTCGCGGCGAAGATCATGGGTCAGTATTCACTTTACAAAATTAAACAATTATTCCTGATTTCAAGCATGGCGGCGTGCGGTAACCGGTTCGGGGGACAGGGTTCACATTTCATGCCATGAGAGACGGGACCACCGTTTCCGCTTCGTTCGCCTCCCCCGAAAAGGCGGGAAACGGCTGGAACCGGTACCGGTTTCCGGGCGACGACTTTCGGCTTCGCGAAGGCGGAAAGCGGATGACCTGAGGTTCGGGTACGGACGGGATTCCCGCTTCAATGGAAAGGGGACGGATTTTTTGGCTTTTTCGAAAATATCCCTATCTTTGCTTCAAATGTCAAGGGTTCTGATTCAGCGATGAATCGGAATTCTTTATTATTTATGCTTGAATAAAGGTTTACTTATATTATGGCAAAAGTTATCTATTTGACGGAGAGCGGTCTGCAAAAAATCAAAGCCGAGCTCGAGCACCTGAGGGGGGTGGAAAGACCCGCCATTTCGGCACAAATCGCCGAGGCCCGGGACAAGGGCGACCTGTCGGAAAACGCGGAATACGATGCGGCCAAGGAGGCGCAGGGGCTGCTGGAAATGAAGATAGCCAAGCTGGAAGATACGCTGGCCAACGCCCGGATCATCGACGAATCCCGGATCGATACGGGTACGGTGCAGATACTCAATAAAGTGAAGATCAAGAATACGGCGACCGCCAAGGTTTTCGAATATACCCTCGTATCCGAAAACGAAGCGAATCTGAAGGAAGGGAAACTTTCCATCGGCACTCCGATCGCCAAAGCGCTGCTGGGGAAAAAACAGGGAGACGTCGTGGACGTAACCGTTCCCTCCGGAAAGATGCAGTTCGAAATCCTCGAAATTTCCATCTGACAGGCTTCCTGCGGGAAACCGGCGATTCCGGTGCTTGCCGGAAACGGTTTCGGGGAAAAAGAAATCGGGGAAGGGGCTCGTGCTGAAAACGGGCTCCTTCCCTTTTTTCCGGCCCGTGCGTAGGAGTCAGTAAAGTTCCAGAAATTCGTACGAATTGCCGCAGGCGTCGAGGTAACGGCGGAAACCTTCCTGCGAAATTACCACGGTGCAGGTGTTGTCGTTGGGATGGAAGCTCAGCGTCGGAGCCTGTTCCAGATTTTTGTCCAGAAAGAGGTGGACGTGATTGTCCGTGTCGTTGATCAGCCCGAACGGGGAAACCGAGCCGGGGCGCAGACCGAGGTACCGCTCCATCCGCTGTTCCGAAGCGAAGGAGAGTTTCCCCTGCCGGAGCCGGTGCTCCAGGTCGTGGATAGCCAGGTTCCGGTTGCCGTCGAAAACGACCAGGTAGTGCCGGTTGCCTTTGTGGTTGCGGAAAAAGAGGTTCTTGCAGTGGACGGAACCGTCCGGCTTCCAGTATTGCCGGGCGATGTCGATGGTCGGGGCTTCGGGATGGTCGTAATGGTCGTATCGGATTCCGAGGGCATCGAGGTAAGTCAGTACGGTTTCTTTCCGGTTCATGGTCGTTTTTTTGCGCCGCTAAAGATAAGGTTCTTCCGGCGAAAATCGTTCGGAAGCCTGTCGAATTCGTCTCTTCCGGCGGCGGTTTCCGGTTTTTAGGCTATCTTTGCGCCGGGGAACGGAGAAAGCCCGTCTTTCGTTCCGCTTTTCAAATCCCAAGAAGAACAGGAGGATTCATATGCCGGATTTCCATGCGAACGCCGCCAAACTCGGGACGGAAAAAGTAGGCCGTCTGTTGCTGAATTATTCGATTCCCTCGATTGTCAGCATGATCGTCGTTTCGCTCTACAACATCGTCGACCGGGTGTTTATCGGTCAGGGAGTGGGAGCGATCGCCATTTCGGGTCTCGCACTTACTTTCCCGCTGATGACGCTCGTTACGGCCGTAGGGACGCTGATCGGGGTGGGCGCTTCCGCACGGATGTCGATCGTGCTGGGCATGAAAGACCTGCCGTGGGCACGGAATATCCTGGGAAACGCTTTTTTCCTGACCTTCATTCTTTCGGCGGCGCTCGTCGTTCCCGCCCTCATTTTTCTGGATCCGATCCTGGCCTTTTTCGGGGGAAGCGAGCAGACCATTCCGTATGCGCGGGATTATCTGCTGATCGTGATCCCCGGCAGCGTGTTCACCAACCTGAGTTTCAATTTCAGCGGGTTGATGCGGGCGTCGGGGTACCCTGTAAAGTCTATGGTGACCATCCTGATCGGAGTGGTGCTGAACGTGATCCTCGATCCGATTTTCATTTTCGGGATGGGACTGGGAATCCGGGGGGGAGCTATTGCGACGGTGATTTCGATGTTCGTCAGCACCGTTTTCGTCATGACTCATTTTTTCAATAAGAGCAGCTTCGTGCATTTCGAGAAGGGGGCTTTCCGCCTGAAAGGACGGATTATCCGGAATATCGTTTCCATCGGCCTGTCGCCGTTTCTGATGAACATCGCTGCTGCCATGGTGAACGTGATCATGAACAACCGGCTCGTGTTGTACGGGGGAGACCTTGCGATCGGCGCCTACGGGATCATCAACAGTTACGGCATTCTGGTGGTGATGTGCGTCATGGGACTGTGCCAGGGGATGCAGCCCATTATGGGATACAACTACGGGGAGGGGAAGATCAAGCGGATGAAGGATACCCTGCGGCTCACCATCCGGGTGGCCGTCATCTTCATGAGCGTGGGGTTCGTCGTGTGCGAACTGTTCCCGGCTCAACTGGCGGCGGCCTTCACGTCGGACGAGGAACTGATCCGGCTCACGGTATCGGGACTTCGGATCGGCTTCGCGGCTTTTCCGCTGATCGGCTTTCAGATCGTGGTGACCAACTTTTTCCTTTCCATCGGGAAAGCGGGGCAGTCCATTTTCATGAGCCTGACCCGGCAGGTGATTTTCCTGATGCCGTTGCTCTACCTGCTTTCCGGCTGGTGGGGGCTGGAAGGGGTCTGGGCGGCCATGCCCGCTTCCGACGCGGCGGCTTTCGTCATCGCCGTCTTTTTCCTGATCGGTGCGAAGAAGTACTTCTATCCGAAGGCTTCCGTCCGGAAAGCGGCATTGAAAGAGGTTTGACATAATGATTTCAAGATATAGCTATGGTAAAAATTGGTTCCGTTTTTTCGCCGTCGGGAAAGAAGGCGCTCCTGTGCGGTTCCGGTGAACTGGGCAAGGAAGTGGCGATCGAATTGCAGCGTTACGGGGTGGAAGTGGTGGCCCTCGACCGGTATCCGGATGCGCCCGCCATGCAGGTGGCCCACCGGCATTACGTCCTTTCCATGCTCGACGGCGCCCGTTTGCGTGAGATCATCGAGCGGGAAAAACCCGATTACATCATTCCCGAAATCGAGGCGATCGCCACGCCGACGCTTGTGGAACTGGAAAAGGAAGGGTATAACGTGGTTCCGACGGCTCACGCCGCTTTGCTGACGATGAACCGGGAGGGAATCCGGCGGCTGGCGGCGGAGGAACTGGGGCTGCCGACGTCTCCGTATCGTTTTGCATCCACCCGGGAGGAGTTCGATCGGGCTGTGGCGGAAATCGGTGCGCCCTGCGTGGTGAAGCCGGTCATGAGTTCGTCGGGACACGGGCAGAGCGTGATCCGGACGGAAGCGGATGTGGACGAAGCGTGGCGCTATGCGCAGGAAGGGGGAAGGGCCGGAGCCGGAAAAGTGATCGTGGAAGGGTTCGTGGATTTCGATTATGAAATCACCCTGCTGACGGTGCGGCACTGCGGCGGAACTTCCTTTCTGGAACCCGTGGGACACCGGCAGGTGGACGGAGACTACCGGGAGTCGTGGCAGCCGCAGCCGATGAGTCCGGTAGCGATCGGACGGGCGCAGGAGATCGCCCGGAAGGTGACGGATGCGCTGGGCGGCCGGGGGATTTTCGGCGTGGAACTTTTCGTCCGCGGGGACGAGGTTATTTTCAGCGAGGTGTCGCCCCGACCCCACGATACGGGTATGGTGACGATGATTTCGCAGGACTTGTCCCAGTTCGCCCTGCACGTGCGGGCGGTGCTCGGCCTTCCCGTGCCGAACATCCGTTTTCACGGGCCTTCGGCTTCGCGGGCCGTGGTGGTGGAAGGGGATACGAACGAGGTGGAGTTCGGCAACCTGGAAAAGGTGCTGGAGGAACCCGATACCCAGATGCGTATTTTCGGAAAGCCCGAAGTGCGCGGACACCGCCGGATGGGCGTGCTGCTGGCGCGTGCGGAATCGGTGGAGGAAGCGCGGGCGAAGACGGGACGCGCTTACGAAAATCTTCGGATTGTTGTGAAGCCGGAGAAAAAATAATATCTTTCCCGCGAAAAAATAAAGCGGTATGCGAAGCGTTATATATCCGTCAAGTGATTGTAATGCTTTAAATTCAGTATTGAAACATCATGGTTAACCCCAATTATAATACGCTGGCCGAACTCTATGCGCGGAGCGTTTCGGCGTATGCGAAGCGGCCCTGTTTTTCTTTGTACGGTCGGGAGAAGCTGACCTACTCCGGATTCGCCGAAAGGGTGGAAAAAGCGGCGGAACTGTTGAAGGAATACGGACTGGAAGCCGGGGATAAGGTGGCCCTGCTGGCGCAGAATTCCCCCAACTGGCCGGCCGCCTATTTCGCCGCCGTAACGACGGGACTGGTGATCGTGCCGATATTGCCGGATTTTTCGGCGGCGGAGGTGAATCAGATCGTAGCCCACTCCGAGGCGAAAGCCATGGTGGTGAGCGAGAAGCAGTCCGCCAAACTTTCGCCGGAGACGATCGCGGCCCTGAACGTCGTGATCGGGGCGGATGACTTTTCGGTCGTCGCTTCGAAGGAAGCGTGCCGGGAGCGCCGGTGGGTTTCTCCGGAAATCGGTCGGGATTCGCTGGCGGTCATCATCTATACCTCCGGCACCACTTCGTCTCCGAAAGGCGTGATGCTGAGCCACCGGAATCTGTGCGCGCAGCTCAATATGGTGCTGAATATCCAGGATGTGGCTTCTTCGGATGTGTTTCTGTCGCTGCTGCCCCTTTCGCATACGTATGAATGCAGTCTGGGAATGTTGCTGCCGTTCATGATGGGGGCTTCGGTGGTGTATATCGACAAGGCTCCGACGGCGGCCGTGCTGTTGCCGATTCTCCGGGAGATACGGCCTACGATCGTGCTGAGCGTGCCGCTCATCATCGAGAAGATTTTCAAGGGAAAAATCCTGCCGAAACTTACGGAGGGCAGGTTGCGGGAAAAGCTTTATGCGTGGGCTCCGGCGCGGAAGGTGCTGCACCGGCTGGCCGGAAAGAAACTGTATGCCATGTTCGGAGGCCGGGTGCGCTTTTTCGGAGTGGGCGGATCGAAGCTCGATCCGAAAGTGGAGCGTTTCCTGTACGAAGCGAAGTTCCCATACGCCATCGGTTACGGGCTGACGGAAACGGCTCCCCTGCTGGCGGGTTCCAATCCGTCCGGTGTCCGGGCGCAGTCGACGGGTCCCGTGTTGCAGGGCGTGGAACTCCGGATCGACCGTCCGAATCCCGAAACCGGGGAAGGGGAAATCGTGGCGCGGGGAGAGAATATCATGCAGGGATATTATAAGAACCCGGAAGCGACGGCGGACGCCTTTACCCCGGACGGTTGGTTCCGGACGAAGGATCTGGGCGTATTTGACCGGGACGGTTACCTGTTCATCAAGGGACGTCTCGGCAACATGATCCTGGGAGCCAGCGGCGAAAACATCTATCCGGAGGAGATCGAGCACGTCATCAACGAACATCCGCTGGTGGTGGAATCGCTGGTGAAGGAGGAGAAAGGGCGGCTGGTGGCTCTGGTTCATTTCAACCGGGAGGAACTGCAGCGCAAATACAACCTCATGCGGGAAGAACTCGAAGCGAAAGTCCGGGGCTTGCAGTACGAGTTGATGCAGTATGTGAATGCCCGGGTGAACCGGTTTTCCCGGATTTCGCTGGTGGTGGAACAAGTGCAGGTGTTCGAGAAAACCCCGACCCAGAAAATCAAGCGGTTCCTTTACAAGTAAGGAAAGGTTGGAAGAGTATTCTTTTTCCGACTTCGGTGAGCGGATAGAGGCATAATAATAATCAAGCGGATTATGATCGTTTGGATAGTGGGTTTGTTGATAGCGCTATTGGATGCGGCGGTTATCCGGTTGGTTCTCCGGTTGGAAATCCGGAGGATAAGCCGGGTGTTCTGGATCGTATCGGTGCTGTTGCTGCCCGGGATAGGAGTTTCTCTCTTCTATCTGTTCGGGCCGCCGGTAAGGGTAAAGCGTTTTGTGAAATGAAAAGATGTAGGGCCGGAGGCGTTTTCCTTCGGCTTTTTTAATTCGGGAACGGACATGGAAATCGTCAGGGTCGAGGAAAACAAATGGAACTACCGGGAACTGTTGCTGCTGGCCGATCCGTCGGAGGAAATTGTGAATCGTTACCTGTCCGGAGGCGAGCTGTTCGTCGTTCTGGAAGACGGCAGGGCGATAGCGGAGGCGGTGGTCGATCCTGCGGGGGAGGTGAAGAATCTGGCGGTGGTTCCTGACCGGCAGGGGACGGGGATCGGCCGGATGCTGCTGGATCGGTTGTGCGAGCATTACCGGGGGCGCTTCGAATGCCTGTCCGTAGGAACGGCTGAGGCAGGCGTGGCGTATTATGAAAAATGCGGTTTTCACTACTCCCATACGGTAAAAAACTTTTTCACGGACAACTACCCCGAACCCATTCTGGATAACGGCATCCTCTGTGTGGATATGATTTACCTGAAACGACAGTTGTAACAGGCTGTTTCAGCATATCGGCAGGGCGGACAATCGCTTTTTGATTTCCTTTCGGAAAGGGAAACCGATTTTTCCCCGGATAAATTCGGTATATTTATACCGTTGCATGGAACGGGCGGAGTTTGATCCTGCCCTTTTTCCGTATACTTTATGCCTATGAAAAGCATACTCGTTTTAGGTGTAGCCCTGTGTCTGGCGGCCTGCGGATCGGGGCCCGATACGTATAAGAAGGCTGGCACGTTCGATTTCGCTTCTTTTCCCGATACGAAGACGTTGCAGGGGAAAGCGCTGCCGATCCGGGATTTGGCCAATCCGGTTCAACTGTTGGTACGGGATTCCCTGTTGCTGGTCGCTGATCGGAATACGGACTTTCTGCTGTCGGTCTACGATGTTTCCACCGGACGGCGGAAAGGGGAGTTTTTGCCGCGGGGAAAAGGGCCGGAGGAAGCACTCCATATCCGGCACATAGCCGACCGGGGGGATGCGTTTTGGGTGAACGATTTCCCGCAGCGGAAAATTTATACGTATCGCTTCAGTGGGCTGGATTCCATGGAAAATCTTCGTCCGGACGTCGTGATCGCTCCGGCGGAAAGTCCCGACGATGTTTTCCGGCTGAAGGACGGGGTATGGCTGGGGAGAACGGACGAATCGCCTGACCCGGACAGCGGGAATTGCCGCCTGCTGGTTTTCGATGAAAGCGGGCGGGTGTTGCACCGGTTCGCCCCTTGTCCCGACGGCGGCCCGGCAGTGGATCGCCTGGCATTGTACCGGGCCTACGAATTCCGGCCCGTGCCGAAAAGCGACGACGGTTCCCGCATAGCTTTGTTTCACAAGACGACCGACCTGATCGAGCTTTACGATGCGGAAGGCCGTTTGCTGAAGCGGCTGCACGGCCCGGAATGCTTTTTTCCGGCCGTAACCCTGCGGGAACAGGACGGTATGGCCCGTCCGTCGTTTGTTCGGGGAGAAGCCCGGCAGGCTTACATGAATCCGGTGGAGCGGGACGGAAAACTGTGGGTGTCTTACAGCGGCGCGCCGATGGAAGAATACGACTCGTTTCGCCGCTTGCTGGTTTTCGATTGGGATTTGAATCCGGTAGCGCTCTATACGCTTCCGGAGAGCGTGCTGGCATTCGATGTCGATCCGTCCCGGCGCGTGCTCTATACCTTGACCCTTCGGGATCGGGAACCGGTAATAATGGCCTATCCGTACTGAGGTTCTTTTCGGAAACGAAAGACGAACAACGGAGCCTGAAATCAGGTTCCGTTGTTCATTCGCTGAAAACGCATCCGAACCGCTTTTGCCGGATTCTGGAATCAGGGAACCATTTGAACAGAAGATGGCAACTTTTCTATGTGATTGTCGTCAGGTGCGGAATTTGAACCTGACCCGCAGCACGCCTTCGTTCCAGTCGGCGGAAACGATCCGCATCGGGGGGATTTCCCGCGTGTTGGACACGTGCTGACCGATGCAGGGGCAGGCGTCGTAATCGCCTACATGAACGATCCGAAGGGTTTCGCCCGCCTCTTCCGGGAGACGCGAAAGATCGTACAGATCGGCCGCTTCCGTCCGGGACACGATTTCTTCGGTGACGTCCAGTTCGCGGGCGATCACTTCATTCACGGTCTCTTCGATTCGCCGGAGTTCTTCCGGGGTGGGCGCCCGGTCGCAGTGCAGATCGATTTTCGACTTTTTCCGTTCGATGTGGGTCGTAAAGGCGCGCGGACATCCGAACATCCGGACGATCGTGCCGTTCAGGATGTGTTCGCACGTATGCATCGGCGGGTATTCTTCCTTGTTGTGCGTATTCAATGCGTTTTCCATGGGGCAGAGATTAGGGGAGGTTTGTCGGTTCCAGTCGGAATTCCGCAGTCAGTTCGCGGGTTCCGGTCGCTGTCCGTACGGTTTTCCGGATTCGGTATTTCCCCGGTTCGTATCCGCCCGGTTTGTCGTACAGATACAACTCCAAATCCAAGACGGTGCTGTCCGTCTGTTCGCCGGGGCTTTCGAGGACATACAGCAGGTCGTGAAAGCCGAAATTCTCCGGCAGCGGAACAGGTACCCATGCACCTTTGTCGAAATATTCGATGGTGTACCGGGTTCCCGTTTCCACCCGCTCGTCCGTGCGGTTGACAAGTTTCGCTTTAATTTTGCAGGCCGATACCGGATAGGATTCCGGAGCGATCGTCAGGCTGATCGTTTCCTTTTCTTTTACCGCTTCGATCGATGCTTCCGGCGGATGATTCTTTTCCTGCCTGCTTCCCCGAATGCCGGAAGACGGTCTGTCCGCGCAGCCGGAGAAAAGCAGGCCGGAAAGCAGGAAGAAGATAATGCTGTTTTTCATTTTTTTGCGGCGTATGTTTCCGGTTTCATGCCGGTCGGGGAAGCGGCGGAAAGAGCGCAGTGCCTGCTTGCGGAGCGACCGTCCGGCGATTATTGTTTCATGAATCCCTGTTTCCGGAGCAGATCGAGGTAGGTACGGGAAAACTGCACGTTGTCTTCTTTCCGGTAACGCCGTTCGGTGAATATCCGCGCCAGATTCGGCAATCCGTTTTCAGCCAGCAGCCGTTTCGTTTCGTCGGAATTTTCCCGTTCCGCCCAGAGCCGGTCGATGGCTTCGGGGGTATAGTCGTGATAGGTGTCCCGGTGCACCACCGCCTCCACCGGAAGCCGATCGGTCAGGGGCGGACAGTCGGTCGGGTAGCCCATGACGACGGTCGTCACCGGTATCACCCCTTTCGGCAGTCGGAGGATTTCGACGATTTTGTCCGCCGTATAGGTAGTCGTGCCGAGGTAGCAGATGCCCAATCCGTGGGTTTCCGCTTCCAGCACGGCGTTCTGGGAGGCCAGCAGGGCGTCGATGGCCCCGTTGACGAACCAGAGGAAGTTGTCGTATCCGGGTTCCGCTCCGCGTTGTTCGCACCACAGGTCGAACCGGTGGATATCCGCGCAGAACGTCATGACCACCGGCGCTTCCGTAACCATCGGCTGGTTGAAATGACAGGGGGAAAGCGCTTGTTTCACTTTCGGGTCGGTAGAGACCACGATGCTGTAGAGCTGCATGTTTCCGGTGGTTGAAGCCCGCGTGGCGGCTTCCAGGATTCGGTCGAGTATGTTTTCCGGGATGGCGTCCGGTTTGTATCGGCGGATCGAGCGATGCTTGAAAATGGTTTCCATGTCGGTTCGGTATTTAGTTGCAAATTTAAAAAAAGAAACCGCCCGGAAAAACTTTCCGGCGGTTCGGTGTTCGGTCGCGCGAACCGGAAACGGAACCCGCTTCAGCCATCGGTCACTCCGGGTAACGAAGCCGGTAGTAAGTATATTCCCGTTGACGCAGCAACAGGTTCAACTGTTCGAGTGCCGAGTTGAGTTCGTCGATCCGGAAGTCCCGCTTCCCGGAGGATTATTTCGTGCCGAAGCGATAAATGGTACGCGCTTCGTAACTTTCGTCCGGATTCAGTACAGCCGTGGGGAACTGCGGATGGTTCGGCGTATCGGGGAAAAGCTGGCATTCCATCGCCACTCCTTCGCGGTTCCGATGCTCTTTTCCCTGCTTGTTGATCCCGATGCCGTCCAGGTAGTTCCCCGTATAGATATGAATGTCCGGCTGGTCGGTTTCGACCGTCACCGTCCGCCCGCTTTCCGGGTCGTACAGCATCCCGGCCCGGCGCATCTTTCCTTTTTCCCATCCGTCGATCGCCCACGAGTGGTCGTATCCGTTTCCGAAACCGAGTTGCGGGTCGTCCGCTTCGATGTCCCGTCCGATCGTTTTCGGGGTTCGGAAATCCATCGGGGTTCCTTCCACCGGAGCCGGTTCCCCGGTGGGGATGATGTTCCGGTCGATGGGCAGGTAGCGGGAAGCGTCCAGCTGTAACTGGTGGGAAAGAATGTCGCCGTTTCCTTCCCCGCGCAGGTTGAAGTACACGTGGTTGGTCAGGTTCAGGATCGTCGGGGCATCCGTTTTGGCGTAGTAGGTGATTTCCAGCTCGCACCGGTCGTTCCAGTCGTACACCGCTTCTATGCCGACGGTGCCCGGATACCCTTCCTCCCCGTCCGGGCTGACGTAGGAAAAGACGACCCGGTTCACTTCCGTCCGGCTTTGCCAAAGCACTTCGGACAATCCTTTCGGGCCGCCGTGCAGGTGATTCGGGGCGTTGTTGATCGCCAGCCGGTAATCCCTGCCGTTCAGTGTAAAACGCCCCCGTGCGATCCGGTTGGCGTACCGTCCCGCCGTTTTCCCCAGGTAAGCGCTGTCCCCGAAATAGCTGTGGAAGTCGTTGAAGCCGAGGGCGACGTCTTCGATCTTCCCGTTGCGGTCGGGAACGCCGATCGCGACGATGGCTGCACCGAGGTTGGTGAGTTTGACATAGGCGCCTTCGGCGTTGGTCATGGTGTAGAGCAGTATCGCTTCCCCTTCGGAAGTGAAGCCCCATACGTGTTGTTCGATTTCCATATCGGTTAAAAGTCGGTTCGTGAAACGTGTTGCCCGGTTCCCGGAAGCCGGATTCCCGCCTACCGGTTCCAGAGGTTTTCCGGATATACGTCGGCCGCGATCAGGGCCCGCAGTTTTTCCACCACGGCGGGGCGGTCTTCCTTGTAGGTCACTCCGAACCATTTGGCCTCGGAAGAAAGGACGCGCATGCTGGCCTTCCCGCTTGAAATCAGTCGGTTTACCATCAGAGGGATGAAGAACTCCGCTTTCGGGTTATCCGTCTTTTCCCGGAGGAATTCCGGGAAATAATCGGCGGAATATCGGAAATAGTCGGGCGTGAATCCGAACATGTTCATGGAAACGAGGCTGTCGCCGGAGATCGGCACCAGATTTTCCCGTTCGTCCCGGTACAGGATCCGGTCGCCTTCCCGCACGATATAGGTGCGCTCCACTACGTCGGTCAGATTGCCTTCCGCGTCGGTGGCGCAGATGCCCCGCGAAACCGATCCGAAATCCGACAGGGTGTTTTCCAGCCGGTAGCCCACCATGCAGTACTTGTTTCGTCCGCCGGCCAGCGATACGAGGTAGTCTCCGATGGTTCGGTAAGCTTCGGCTCCGTAAAAGTCGTCGGCGTTGATGACGGCGAAAGGCTCTTCGCGGATCGTTTCGGCTCCCATCAAAAGCGCATGGTTGGTTCCCCAGGGCTTCACCCGGCCTTCCGGTACGGAGAATCCTTCGGGCAGCTTGTCCAGTTCCTGAAAAACGTAGTCCACGGCGATCCGTCCTCCGAACCGTTCGGGGGAAAACACTTCCCGGAATTCCTTTTCGAAACTGTGCCGGATGACGAATACCACGCGGCCGAATCCGGCCCGGATGGCATCGTAGATCGAATAGTCGATGATGGCTTCGCCGTGGGGGCCGATTCCGTCCATTTGTTTCAGGGAACCGTATCTCGATCCCATGCCTGCCGCCAGTACGAGTAGTGTGGGTTTCATTTTTTTCGGATTTGTTGGTCGTTGTGCGGCGCAAATTTAATAAAATATTCGTTCGGTTTTGCCGTTGCTTTCTTACGTGGAACCGGAATTATGAATTCTTGATAAAATTGCCTAAGTTTGCAGCGCTTCCGGCTGTGACGGAATCCGGGTGGAATATGAAATTATTCAGGAAAATCGCTTACGTATTTGCCAATTTCAGGTCGAGGTACCGGCTGAGCTTCCGCAAGCCTCACAACGACCGGGAAATCTGGTACATGTACATGTCTCCCCTGAACATCCTGATGACGGCGCTCGCTTTCGTGCTGGTGACGTTCGTCGTGGTAGTGACGGCGGTGGCTTTTACGCCGGTGATGGACTTCATTCCGGGGTATCCCGGCAGCAAGGCACGGATGATCCTGATGGAAGGCAACATGCGGCTCGATTCGCTCGAGCGCCGGTTGGAAACGTGGAACGCGTATTACGAAAATCTGGTACGGATTATGGACGGCAGGCCGCCGATGGCACCGGAAAGCGTCGGGAAAGATACGGTTCTGTCCGACCGGGGCGGCGTGTTGCGGGTGCCGGAGGATTCGGTGCTTCGCACCCAGTTGGAAGGAGATGGCGTTTACCGTTTGCCGGACGCTTCCGAAGGGAAGGGCACGGGAGAATATCCCCGCATGTTCGCTCCCGTCAAGGGGGTGGTTCGGGACCGGTTCGATCCTCAGTCCGGACTGTTCGGTGTTAATGTCTCTTCGACCGGGAACCAGCCCGTCATGTCCGCGATGGAGGGAACGGTCGTGCATGCGGCATGGACTCCGGCGGAGGGTTCGGTGATTTACGTGCTTCATCCGGGGAATTTCGTTTCGGCTTACCTGCATACCTCCCGGTTGCTGAAAAAGACGGGCGACCGGGTCGGGGCAGGGGAGGTGATCGCCTTTACCGGAAACGGCGGAGAGCAGAATGCGGATCGGGGATACGTCCAGTTTCAGCTGTGGTACAACGGATCGCCCGTGGATCCGGAAAATTATATCGTGTTTTGAAATCGGGGTCTGTATGCGGCTGAATCCGGGCGATTCGCTTATGCGGCAGAAAAGATTGATCGGAAAAGTAAAACAGAGCGAAGGAATGTCAAAGCAAAGGATAGCGATCCTGGGTTCGACGGGTTCGATCGGAAAGCAGACTTTGGAAGTGATCCGGGAGAAGAAGGAGCTTTTCGAAGCGGAAGTCCTCACGGCGAATAACAATTGGCAGCTGCTGGTCAATCAGGCCATCGAGTTCTCTCCGGACAGCGTGGTGATCGCCAACGAATCTCATTACCATAAGGTGAAAGAGGCGCTTGCGCCGTTTCCCGTGAAGGTGTATGCCGGCGCCGAAGCGTTGGAACAGGTCGTGCAGGGGGACGGCGTGGATACGGTGGTTTCCGCTCTGGTGGGATATTCGGGGCTTTTCCCTACGATCTCCGCTATCCGTGCCGGGAAGAAGGTGGCGTTGGCGAACAAGGAAACGCTGGTGGTGGCCGGGGAAATCGTGATGCGGCTGGCGGACGAATTCCATGTGCCGATCCTTCCCGTGGATTCCGAACATTCGGCGATTTTCCAGAGCCTGGTGGGGGAACGGGCCGAGATCGAAAAAATCCTCCTGACGGCTTCCGGGGGGCCTTTCCTGCATACGCCCGTGCGGAAACTGAAGGACGTGACCGTAGAGGACGCCCTGCGTCATCCGAACTGGTCGATGGGCGCCAAGGTGACCATCGACTCGGCCACGATGATGAACAAGGGGTTCGAGGTGATCGAGGCCAAATGGCTTTTCGGCATCGATCCCCGGCAGATCGAGGTGGTGATTCATCCCCAGTCCGTGATTCATTCGATGGTGCAGTTTTGCGACGGGGCCATCAAGGCGCAGCTCGGGACGCCGGATATGAAAATTCCGATTCAGTATGCGCTTTCCTTCCCGGAGCGGTTGGAACTGCGTGGCAACCGTTACGATTTTCTTCGGGACGGCGGAGGCGTGTTCAACTTTTACGACGTCGAACCGGCCCGGTTCCGGAATCTGGGACTGGCCTATCAGGCGTTGCGGCGCGGCGGGAATGCTCCCTGCGTCCTGAATGCGGCCAACGAGGTCGCGGTGCATGCTTTTCTGGAACGGAAGATCGGGTTCGTGGACATGACGGTCATCATCGAGAAGACGTTGGAGAAGGCGGCGATGATCGACGCTCCCACCCTGGACGATTACCGATACAGCGATGCCGAGGCGCGGGTGATGGCCGCCGATTTCGTCCGGCAAATGTAAACCCGGCGGCTTTTTGCCGCCCGTATGAAGTATTTATAGGACAGCGTTATGTGGATTAAAATAGCACAGCTTTTGCTCAGTCTTTCCCTGCTGGTGATCATTCACGAGTTCGGGCACTTTCTTTTCGCGCGGCTTTTCAAGTGCCGCGTGGAAAAATTCTACCTTTTTTTCAACCCGTGGTTTTCCCTGTTCAAGTTCAAAAAGGGGGAAACGGAGTACGGGATCGGCTGGGTGCCGTTCGGGGGATACGTGAAGATTTCCGGGATGATCGACGAGTCGATGGATACCGAACAGCTCAAGAAGCCGGTACAGCCCTACGAGTTCCGGGCCAAACCGGCCTGGCAGCGTTTGCTCATCATGGTCGGGGGCGTGCTGATGAACGTGGTGCTGGCCATTTTCATTTACATCGGAATCAGTTACGCTTACGGGGATGCCTACATTTCCGCCAAGGATGCCAAATACGGATTCGAGTTCAGCGAACTGGCCCGGGAGATCGGATTCCGGAACGGGGATAAGATCGTTTCCGTGGAAGGGGAGCCGGTGGACAATTACACCGACGTGATTCTACGGATCGCTCTGGATCGGGCGGAATACGTCGATGTGGAGCGGGACGGTGCGACGGTGCGGGTGGAAATCAACCCTTCGTTCATGCCCCGGATTCTGAAGGCGAAGGAATTCCTGGCGCCCCGGGTGCCGTTCGTGGTGACCGAAGTGGAACCCGGCGGCCATGCCGAGCGGGGCGGAATACTGGCCGGGGATACGGTCGTGGGCGTGAACGGTGTGCAGGCGGCATTTACGGGAGAGGTGTTCGCGGCATTGGCGGACAACCGGGGAAAGGAACTGACGCTGGACATCGTTCGCGATTCGGCGGGGGTGCGGCAGCTGGTGAGCCGGGACGTGAGGGTATCGGATGCCGGAAAGATCGGCGTGGCACTGGCTCCCATGGTCGACCTGATCCGGGTCAGTACGAAGGAATACAATCTGTTTTCGGCGGTTCCGGCAGGATTCCGACGCGCCGGAGACCAGATCGGAAACTACCTGAAGCAGCTGAAACTCATGTTTTCCCCGAAGACGGAGGCCTATAAGCAGGTGGGCGGTTTCATCGCCATCGGGAACATTTTTCCGGACACGTGGAGCTGGTATTCGTTCTGGAGCATCACGGCATTGCTTTCGATCATGCTGGCGGTGATGAACCTGCTGCCGATTCCGGCGCTGGACGGGGGACATGTGATGTTCCTGCTTTACGAGGTGGTGACCCGCAGACGGCCGAGCGACAAGTTTCTGGAAAAGGCGCAGATGGCCGGGCTGTTCATCCTGCTCTTTTTGCTGCTGTATGCCAACGGAAACGACGTGGTGAAACTCTTCAACAAATGGTTCTCATGAAAATCGTCTTCGCTACGGGCAATCGCCACAAGCTGGAAGAGGTTCAGCGAATGCTGGGACCGGCGTTCGAACTGTTGACCCCGCAGGATTGCGGATTGACGGAAGACATCCCGGAGGAACAGCCGACCATCGAGGGGAATGCGCTGCAGAAGGCGCGGTACGTTCGGGAAAAGACCGGATTGGACTGTTTTGCGGACGATACGGGACTGGAAGTGGAAGCGTTGGGCGGAGAACCGGGCGTCCGCTCGGCCCGGTATGCCGGAGAGGCGAAGGATGATGCCGCCAATATGCGGTTGCTCCTGTCCCGGCTGGCAGGACGGGGAAACCGGCGCGCCCGGTTTCGAACGGCGATCGCTTTGATCCTGAACGGGGAAGAGCATGTTTTCGAGGGGGAAGTGAAAGGAACGATCCGGCAGGAGCGCAGCGGGGAGGGCGGTTTCGGTTACGATCCGCTGTTTCAGCCGGACGGTTTCGGTGTGACTTTTGCGGAGATGGACATGGAAACCAAAAACGGCATCAGCCACCGGGGGCGGGCCGTGCGGAAACTCGTGGATTTCCTGCAAGGGAAAGCGGATGGGTAACCGACGGGGCCGGACGGGAAAAGCGACCGGTTTTGAAACCGTTTTTTCCTGTCGGCGAAAAGCGAGACGAATCGCTTTCCGCAAAACGGAAAGGTCGGGACGGAACCGACGAAATTTCATCCAAGGATTTGAACCATGAAAAACTATAAGGCTCGCGGAATCGTGCTCCATACGGTGAAGTACGGGGATTCGGGGCTGGTGGTTTACCTCTATACCGACGTGGGCGGGCGCCGGACTTATATGGTGCAGGGCGTGCGTTCGGCCCGGAGCAAAGGGAACAAGGCCGCTTTTTTTCAACCGATGTTTCTGTTGGAGTTCGAAGGGCTGGAAATGCCCCACGCCGAGATGCACCGGATGCGGGACACGGCGGCGGCCGTGCCGCTGACTTCGCTGCCTTTCGACGTGCGCAAGAGCACGATCGCTTTGTTCATGGCGGAGACGATGTACCGGCTGGTGCGGGAACCGGAACCGGAGGAACGGTTTTTCGATTTCGTCTGGGATGCGGTGCGGGCGCTCGATTCCATGACGGAAGGGGTGGCCAATTTCCACCTCTGGTTTCTGGTCAAGCTATCCTATTTTCTGGGCTTTTATCCGGGGAATGCCTATCACGAAGGGGATTGTTTCGACATTCCGCGCGGGGAATTCGTCCCCGATATTCCGGGACATCGGATGTACATGGAGCCGGAAGAGGCCCGGCTGCTGGGGGCCCTGATGGACTGCCGGATCGACCGTTTGGGTGACATCCGGCTTTCACGGGGACAGCGGGTCGCTTTCCTGAACGTGCTGCTGACCTTCATCGGGTATCACTCCGATTCGATCCATGCGGTCAAATCCCTCGACATCCTCCGCGAGGTGTTTTGACGGAGCGCCCTTGGGATGTAATTTTATTGTGATTTCCGGCGTTTTTTCAGCCGGCACAGCAGGGCCGGAGACGGATCGAGGCTGAGCCGTTCCGCGATTGCCGGCAGTTCGTCGGCCACCCATTCCACCTGCGGAGCCAGCAGGTCCAGTATTTCGAGCGCCCATACCCTTACGGCCACTTTCGACGTTTCGTCCACCAGCCGCAGGCAGGCCGTTTCCGCCAGCCGTTCCGTTTCCGGGACGGAGAGCCGCACCTTCTTCCGCTTCAGCAGCCACGCTACGATTTTTCCGTAGTGCCGATGCACGCTGGGATGCACCGCTTTTGAAAAATCGGATACGAACCGTCCGTAAAAAGGAGCGAAGGTTTCCGGATGCCGGAAGAAAGCGGTTTCCAAAGCGTAGGCGGCCCGGAAAGCCTGCGGAGAATCGGGCAGCAGGGCGATGTCCAACGCGGCCGGAACCAGGTTCTCCCGGAGGATCACCTCCGCCCAATAAAAGTTCACTTCCCGCTCGAACCGGGAAGCGAACAACTCATAAAGTTCTTCTTTCGTCATGGGGAAATGAATCGTATGAACGGGCAGGTCAGAGCCATACGACTTGCCGGGTTTCGCTGCTGCGGAAGGCGGCATCCAGCACCCGCAGCGTGTCCAGCACTCCGTCCAGACCGACTGTCGGAGCCGCTCCGTGGCGCAGGGTTTCGTAGACGGCGTCGTAGTAGGCCATATAGTTCCCCGGTACGCTTTCCACCTTTCCGCGGAAGTGCACTCCGTTCGCTTCCGTATTCAGCACGCCCCACTGCGATTCGGGTTCCGCGCCCCAACCCGGCGAACCGGGCTTTTCGCCCCGCTTCAACGCTTCCTCCTGCACATCGAGGCCGTATTTGACGAACGAGCCTGCCGTTCCGTGGATCGTGAACCTCGATGTTTCCTCCCGCATCACGAAGCCGGCGCGGGCCGTTACCTGCACGTCCGGATAGATCAGCCGCATGTTGAAATAGTCGTCGATTTGCCCGCCGTCCCGCATTTTGCCGACGGTGGCCCAGACGCCCTGCGGCCTGCCGAACAGTTGGACGATCTGATCCACGATGTGCGACCCCAGGTCGTAGGTGACGCCCGTGCGTCCTTCCGCCTTTTCCTTCCACGTGGTCGGATTGACCGGACGGTAACGCTGGTAGGCCGAATAAAATTCCACCACCCGACCGAGCAGCCCCGAATCCAGTACTTTGCGGACAGTCAGGAAATCGCTGTCCCAGCGCCGGTTCTGATACACGGTCAGCAGCGCGCCCTGTTTTTCCGCCAGCGCTTTCAGCTCTTCCCCCTGTGCGGGATCGAACACGAACGGTTTTTCGACGACGACATTTTTCCCGGCCAGCAGGGCCGCCTTGCAGTATTCGTAGTGGGTCGGATGGGGCGTGTTGACCACGATGAGTTCCAGCTCCGGATCGGCGAGCAGTTCGTCGAACGAGCGGACGGTTTTCACGTAAGGATAGTGCTGTCGAAGCCGGTTTTTGCTCCGTTCGACGACCGTGCACAGTTCGAAACCTTCGTGCAGGTCGAGGAACGGGGCGTGGAATACGCTTCCGGACATGCCGAACGCGGCCACTCCCGTTTTGATTTTCTGTTCTGCCATAACGTTTGGATTGGGAACGGGAAAACCGGCGCTTCCGGATTCCCCGTACAAATTTAGCGAAAGATACGTTTCCGAAAAAGAAAAAGGAAACCGGGAGCCTGTTTCCGTACGGCTCCCGGTTTTCTCTCGTTTTGCCGAAGAACCGCCTCTACCGGAAATCGGCGGCGAATTGGTTGATCTGCGCGTCGGTGAGGTCTCCGCCGATCACGACCTTGTGCTTGAAGGTCAGGGTTTCGCCCGGCTTGAGCGTGATTTTCAGTTCCTCTGTCTCCGGATTGACCGCCCGTCCGCCGAGGTTGTTGGCGGAGAAAAGCCCGTAACCCCGCGCATGCGACCACGCCGGATACCCCGGATTGGCCGGGTTGTCCAGTATGACGACGGTGATCGGTTCTCCGTCCTTGACGGCCCGCAGGGCCACCCAGGGACTTTTCTTGCCCCAGACGTCGCCGCCCGTCACGCCTTCCGCATTCCGGTAAACGCCGTTCACACCATCATTATTGAGGATGGGCACTTCGGTCACGTTGCCTTCCGAGTCCAGAAACTTTTGCGGTTTGTCCGCCGGTTCCTCGAATGCCCGGTCCATCCGCAGGGCGAACAACCCTTCCTTGTTTTCGGTGAAAGTGACGGGTTGTTTGGCCGTCAGTTTGGTCGTCCGTGCGATCGTCCGTAGGACGGAGTCGCCCCCGAACGCATACGTGGCTTCCTCTTCCATCAGCACGTTTCCCTTGTTGTCCGTCCAGTCGGCCAGCGTCACGAGTTCCCCCTTGGCCGGGTCTTCCCGGACGATCTTCCTGAACTCGACGGAGCCGTAGCGATCTTTCGCTTCGGGTTTGATGGCGAACGAGTTGTTCCAGAAGTCCAGTCCGTTCACGTTCCCGAAATTGAACCACAGTCCCACGTGGTGCGGATGATCGACCCGCTCGAACGGCCGGGGCGCCCGCGGATATCCCCGCGTGATGTCCTTGCCCGAAGCCGTCATGATGGGCCAGAGCACCTGTTTTTCCATATCGTCGGGATAGATGTAGGAGGTGAAGTACTTCCCGTCGATCAGCACGTCCACCTTTTTTCCCGCTTCGTCGTTCACGAATTCCACGCTGCCGCTTTTTTTCTGTTGCTGGCTGCACGCCCCGAGCATCAGCAGGGCGGCGGCCATGATCGCTGTTTTTTTCATCGTTCGTTGCTTGTGGTGGTTAGATTGTTTCGGGCATCGAATACGGTTCGCGGTAAACGCGCGTGAGCATCCGGTTGGCGTCTTCGTCGCCGATGAACGTTTCCGCTATCGGATCGAAGGTCAGCACCCGATCCACTCGGTAGGCGATGTTGCCCAGATGGGCCAGTGCCGAGGAAAGGTGGCAGGTTTCCACCGGACCGTTCTGGATTTTCATGTCCCGCGCCCGGATGGCGTCCACGAAGTTCTTGAAATGGTCGCCGCCCGCCGTCCGCTTCGGCCCCGGTTCGCGGTTCTGTCCGAAGTAGGTTTCGTAGGTGTCGTAACCCTTGATGACCATGTACCCCTTGTCCCCGTAGAAGATGTTCCCCACGCCGGCGCCGTCTTCGAGGTTGGTGCACCAGTTGCGCACTTCGAACTGGATGATCTTCTTTTCCTTCGGATAGTGGTAGATGGAAGTCTGCACTTCCGGCACTTCCTTGCAGTCGTCCCAGAGGAATTTGCCGCCCATCGAGGTGATTTTTTCCGGCAGCGTGTCCACGCCGAGGCCCCACATGCAGAGGTCGGTTTCATGGATGCCCTGATTGCCTACGTCCCCGTTGCCGTAGTTCCAGTGCCAGTGCCAGTTGTAGTGCACCAGGTTCCGCGTGAAGGGACGCATCGGAGCCGGGCCCGTCCACATGTCATAGTCCAGCCCTTCCGGTACGGCGGAGATGCCCTGATCGCCGATGTCGGGCCGCCAGCGGTATACCAGCCCCCGCGACATGTACACCCGTCCGATCAGCCCGTCGCGCAGGTGCTGCACCGCTTCGCGGATGGCTTCCGAACTTCGGAGCTGCACGCCGTTCTGCACGATCCGGTTGTATTTGTAGGCCGCTTCGATGATCTTGCGTCCTTCCCATACGTTATGGGTGGCCGGTTTTTCCACATACACGTCCTTGCCCGCCTGACAGGCCCATACCGTTTGCAGGGCGTGCCAATGGTTCGGGGTGGCCAGCGACACGGCGTCTACGTTCGGATCTTCCAGCACCTTGCGGAAGTCCTGCACGATGGCTACGTCCTTGCCGTAGGTCTTTTTGAAATCCGCCTGCCGTTCGCGCGCTACGTTCATGTCCACGTCGCAGAGGGTCACCACCTCGCAATCCGGCACTTTCATGTAGGCGGCGATGTGATTTTTCCCCCGGCCGTTCAGCCCGATGACCGCCACGCGCACTTTGTTGTTGGCTCCTTTGACATTGGCGTAACTCTTGTTGCTGAGTCCCAGACCTCCGACCATCAAGCCCGCGGACGCCAGCCCGGCCTGTTTCAGGAAGTCCCTGCGTGAAATTTTGCCCATAATCGTTGAGAGTTTTAGGTTAGTTTCGGAAATTTGATTAAATTCATCCTCATAAAGTTACGGGAAATCGGATGAAAAAAACGACTTCGAGCAGGGATTTTTTCGGTTTTGCCGCGAATTTTAATTTGAATTTAATTTTACCCCGTTTTTCACCCTCAAATCTGCCGTTATGTTGCGTATACCTTTCGAGGAACTGAAAGCCGAATTCACCCGTGTCCTGTTCGAAAAGGGAGCTCCGTCCGACGTGGCGGAATTGGCCGGGCGTCTGTTTGCCGAAAACAGCCGGGACGGGGTGTATTCCCACGGACTGAACCGTTTTCCGACCATCGTGAAGTTGATCGACGAAGGACGCATCCGTCCGGCTGCGACACCCCGAACGGTGCTGTCGCGGGGCGGATTTCAGCGCTGGGACGGAAACCTGGGGCTGGGGAACGTCACGGCGACACGGGCGATGGCCCGCGCCGTGGAGCTTTCCCGGCGGTACGGGATCGGATGCGTGGCGGTGCGGAACACCAACCATTGGCTTCGGGGCGGCACTTACGGCTGGCAGGCGGCGGAAGCGGGCTGCGTCGGCCTTTGCTGGACGAACGCCATTCCCCGGATGCCGGCATGGGGCGGACGCGAACCCCGGCTGGGGAACAATCCGCTGGTGGTGGCCGTGCCGCGGGCGGAAGGGCCGGTGGTGCTGGACATGGCCCTGTCGCAGTTTTCGTTCGGAAAGATGGAGGAATACCGGATGGCGGGAAAGATGCTTCCGTTTCCCGGCGGTTACGATGAAGCCGGGGAGCCGACCTCCGATCCTGCCGTCGTGGAACGGACGAAAACGGCGCTTCCCGTCGGCTTCTGGAAAGGGTCGGGGCTGGCGATGGTGCTCGACCTGGCGGCCGCCCTGCTTTCGGAGGGACGCGGCTCGCTGGATTTCGACGAGCGGGAAGGGGAGTTCGGGGTGTCGCAGGTGTTCCTTGCCATCGACGCCGACAGTCTGGTAGGGCGTGAGGTACGGGAACGGGTCGTGACGCGCATTCTGAACCATGTTCACGCGTCCACGCCGGTAACGGAAGGGGGACGGGTGTATTATCCGGGGGAACGGACGCTGCTGACCCGCCGGGAAAATCTGGAAAAGGGAGTGCCGGTCAACGAGGAAGTCTGGAAAATCGTCCAGGCGATGTAGGTAGGGTGTTTTAGGGATAAGGCATGGGGCAGTGTTTCGGATACGGGCTTCCACGGCCTCACGCAGGGACTTCGCTTCCCATGCCTCTTTTTCGGAAAGACCGGAAATCGCAGTAGGGGGAAGAACCCGGTTCGATTGCGTCATGCCGAAGAGAACCCGAAGGTATTTTCTCTTTTCGTTGCAATCCGGCTTTTATGAATGTTGTAGCGTAAATATCCATTAATCTCTGATTAAATGATTCTCCATTTTGGATGAATCAGTGTTCGAAATAATTCTTGTTTATAAACGAACCGTTTTCCATCCGTTTGCGATTCATTGCGTAGCCGCGAATGGCGAATCACCGAAGGGGCATAAGTATACTGTTGGCGGAGGTATGAGAAGCAGGTACGGAATCAGCGCCATAACCGACGGGAATTATCGCATCCAAATCATAGGACGAAAACCACGGAACGGGGGAAGCCGAAACCCCGTTTCCCCCGGCTGAAAATCCCGATTACTTTTCGTATCTTTGTTCCCGAAAACAGAACGGACACGGATGAAGAACATCAGGAATTTCTGCATCATCGCACATATCGACCACGGGAAAAGTACTCTGGCGGACCGGCTGCTGGAAACGACCAAAACGCTCAGCGAACGGGAACTGCAGGCGCAGGTGCTGGACAACATGGATTTGGAACGGGAGAAGGGAATCACCATCAAGAGTCATGCGATCCAGATGGAATACATACGGGGGGGAGAAAAATACGTCCTGAACCTGATCGATACGCCGGGACACGTGGATTTTTCCTACGAAGTCTCCCGCGCCATCGCCTCCTGCGAGGGGGCGTTGCTGGTGGTGGACGCCACCCAGGGAATTCAGGCCCAGACCATTTCCAATCTCTATCTGGCGTTGGGACACGATCTGGAAATCATTCCGGTGCTCAACAAGATCGACATGGAAGCGGCCATGGTGGAAGAGGTGAAGGATCAGGTGGTAGAGCTGCTCGGCTGCGGGAGGGAGGAGATTTTAGCCGCTTCGGGTAAGACGGGCGAAGGAGTGGATGCTATTCTGGAGGCCATCGTCGACCGGATCCCGGCTCCGAAAGGGGACGAAAACGCACCGTTGCAGGCCCTGATTTTCGATTCGGTGTTCAATTCCTTCCGGGGAATCATCGCCTATTTCCGGGTGTTCAACGGAGTCATCCGAAAAGGGGATCGGGTCAAATTCTTCAACACGGGCAACGAATACGACGCGGACGAAATCGGCGTGCTGAAACTTAAAATGTCCCCGCGCAACGAAATCCGGGCCGGGGATGTGGGGTACATCATTTCGGGGATCAAGACTTCCGCCGGCGTGAAGGTGGGGGACACCATTACGCACGTGGATAAACCGGCCCGAGCGGCCATCGCGGGATTCGAAGACGTGAAACCGATGGTCTTCGCGGGCCTCTATCCCGTGGACAGCGACCAGTACGAAGACCTGCGCGCCTCGCTGGAAAAGCTCCAGTTGAACGACGCTTCCCTGACCTTCGATCCGGAATCCTCGCTGGCGCTGGGATTCGGGTTCCGCTGCGGGTTCCTGGGATTGCTGCATATGGAAATCATTCAGGAGCGGCTGTACCGGGAATTCAACATGGACGTGATCACCACCGTCCCCAACGTTTCCTACAAGGTGCACACCACCAAAGGGGAGGTTTTCGACGTGCACAACCCCTCCGGGTTGCCGGAACCGACGCTGATCGACTGCATCGAGGAACCCTATATCCTGGCGCAGATCATCACCAAGACGGAATACCTCGGAGCGGTGATGAAACTCTGCATCGACAAGCGGGGAACGCTGAAGAACCAGGTGTTCATCTCCTCCGACCGGGTGGAGGTGAATTTCGAAATGCCGCTGGCCGAAATCGTGTTCGACTTCTACGACAAGCTGAAAAGCATTTCCCGCGGATACGCCTCGTTCGATTATCACCAGATCGGTTACCGACCTTCGAAGCTGGCGAAGCTGGACATCCTGCTGAACGGAGAGCCCGTCGACGCGCTTTCTTCCCTGATCTACGTAGCGCACGCCTACGACTTCGGCCGGAAAATGTGCGAAAAGCTGAAGGAACTGATTCCGCGCCAGCAGTTCGACATCGCCATTCAGGCCGCCATCGGAGCGAAGATCATCGCCCGCGAGACGGTGAAAGCGGTTCGCAAGGACGTCACGGCCAAGTGTTACGGAGGAGACATTTCCCGAAAACGGAAGCTGCTGGAAAAACAAAAGAAGGGCAAAAAGCGGATGCGTCAGGTCGGCAATGTGGAAGTGCCGCAGGAAGCCTTTCTGGCCGTGCTGAAAATGGACTGATCCGCAGTCGGATGCGACACGACGAAGAAACAACCCGATTCATACCATAAAATACATTAAGACCCAAGCCATGTTTCTCTTTCCTCTGGTCGCCGAAGCGACCAACGCGGCGGATACCGTCGCCCATGCGGGCTTCATGCAGAAGCTGGAAGCTTTTTCGGACATGTCCGTACAACAGGCCATCGACACCATCGTGCGGGGAATCATCCATCTGGGAGCCAAAATCCTGGTGGCCGTCATCATTTATTTTGTCGGACGCTGGCTGATCCGTTCCATCCGGCACGGCATGTCCCGGATCATGGAACGCCGGAAAGTAGATCCTTCCCTGCAAACCTTCCTGCGGAGCCTGGTGCAGATTACGCTGACGATCTTCCTCATCATCACCATCATCGGAATATTGGGGATCAACACAACGTCCTTCGTCGCAGTGTTCGCCTCCGCCAGTTTGGCCATCGGTATGGCGCTGAGCGGTACGCTTCAGAATTTCGCGGGAGGCGTCATGATTCTGATCTTCAAACCCTACCGGGTGGGAGACTTCATCGAGGCGCAGGGTCAGTTGGGCACGGTCAAGGAAATTCAGCTTATCAACACCGTCATGAACACCCCGGACAACAAGACGATCATGGTGCCCAACGGACAGATTTCAACCGGAATCATCAACAACTATTCGCGGGAAGACAAGCGCCGGGTGGACTGGACGTTCGGCATCGCCTACGGCGACGACTACGACAAGGCAAAGGGAATCCTGATCCGGCTGTTGCGCGAAGACGGGCGCGTGCTGACGGAGCCGGACTATTTCGTAGCCCTCAATAGTTTGGGGGACAGTTCGGTCAATCTGGTCGTCCGTGCCTGGACGAGCACGGCGGATTTTTGGGACGTGTATTTCGACCTGAATGAAAAGGTTTACAAGACGTTCACCGCCGAAGGCATCAACATTCCGTTCCCGCAGATGGACGTGCACCTTTACCGTCCGGAAACCGACACCCGAAAGACGGTGTGACAGGAACTCCGGGTTCGGGAAAAAGCAGTGCAGGCGTTCTTTCTACAGAACGCCTGTACTGCTCAAATAAGGTCTTAAAGGTTCGCTCTACGTTTTTATATTTCGCCGATCCAACCGTTTTCCAACGGGTCGAAGCATGAACCGCAAAGGCTCCTGGACAATCATCGCCCTGCCTTTTTAGCGATGAAGAAAGTATAGCCGTAGTACTCTTTGTATTTGGTGTACAGTTCTTCTTCCATAGCCTGAAGCGCAGCGAACTCTTCCGCGGTTTTGTTTCCGGCATATTTATCGAGGAAAATCCGCCTGGCTGCGATCTTCGGCGCGAAATAATGCTCCGTCCAGCAGCTTTCCGGCAGAATGAAGGTAGCGATCGGCAGATAGCCTGCGCGATGTATTTTGGCTACCTGATTCGGGATCGTATCTATTTCGGGATATGCATCTACCCAAAATTTATGAATCTCCGCCGGGCGTTCGTCCGTAAACCACGAACTTTCGGAAACGACGATGTAGCCTCCCGGTTTCAGATATTCCCGCCACTCCTTCAGCCCCCGTTCGAAGCCGATGTTATAGATCGCCCCTTCCGACCAGATCAGGTCCAAAGATTTCCGCTCGAAAGGAAGGTTATCCATCGAACCGACGATACCCTTTACCCTGTCCTGCAAACCCGACTGCCTTGCATGGCGATTGAAAATCTCGATAAAGCCGGGAAAAAGATCGAGTCCGGTAATTTGTCCCGGTGCGTGCCGAGCCAACACCAGGGTCTGGCCGCCTGTTCCGCAACCGATATCGGCGATAAGGGAATGATCGGTCAGGCTGTCTACGAAGCTCAAGGCTTTCAGCGTGGCTTCGGGGCTGCCGGGCCCTTGTCGTTCCATGTTGGAAAAATAATCGCAGATCAGTTGAAAATCGAATTCGTGAATGGTTTTGTTTTCGTTGCTCATTTTTTCAATATATGCAGCGTACCTGCGAAAGCATAACGATGCCGTCGACAAAGCACACCGATTAAAAATCAATCTATGTAACAGAAATCATGCTCGGACAGCACTACCCGAGAACCAACGAAAGGACAACCCGCACGAGACGCGCAGATTGTTTACAGCACCGAATCCGATGAATGGAAAGTCTTCAACATGCCGCAAAGGTACCGAATATATTAATAAACCGAAAATACACACGACCCATAAAATCGTTACCCATCGTGTGTTACGTTTCGTCCAAACATCCATTAACCTAAAAGGTAACGACCGTTAATCTTTCGGTGGGAGCATGATATATTATTCCGTTTCCAAACGCTAACAAAGTTATATTTCTTTTATTTTATATTACATTTGGGTCATGAACCCTTGGTTTTTCCGCTGACACCCGTACCGGCAGGAGAAAGAGAAGCAGAAGTTATCCCGGTCGGACTACAACTGCCACCGTTTGCACCGATGGAGATAGAAAACGACATATTGAACCTCGTCCTGCACTTTACGGCGTTCGGGACGCTGCTATGCGGTTGGTTGCTGTTCATGCGCCGAAAATACGGAGACCGTTCACGCACGATGCTCGCATGGTGTTTCACGCTTTGCGGAATCGCAGTACTCGTCCGAGTGCTGATGGGCTATCGGGGATGGCCCGTTTCCGACGAAGTGTTGCTTCCGTCTGACCTGAACAGCGGATTGTTTACCATCCTGCTCTTTTTCCTCTATCCCATCGAGGTAATCCGTCCTGGCTGGCTGTCGGCAAAAAAGATGCTGGTAATGGCCCTTCCGTGGATCATGTTCAATGCAATCCTGCTCTTTACTCCCGATATCCGGCATCTGGACTCTTTTTCACAAATATCCGTCTACGCAGGGGAGTTCAACGTATGGATACGGCTGGTAATTTTAGCCCTGTTCATTCCGATGTGTTTCGTATTGCTGTGCATCCCGCACAACTGGGCTAGAAGTAGCGCCGACAATAGGTGGATTATGCTTTACACCGTAGGGACACAAGGGATAGCCGTGCTGTACCTGTTTTCCATGCTGACCGGCTACACGCTCGTGAATGCACTCCATATCGCTTATTGCATGGCGCTTTGTCTCGCTGTGACCTATCAGGAGCTTTACCTGCGGATAATGGTCCCGGCTGGTTCTGTCCCTAAGACGGATATCGTTTCGGTCAGCCCAGAACCGGAGGCGTCGGAGGCCGATTCCTTCCCGCTTTGGCGTGAACTGAACCGGTTGATGGAAGAGGAAGAACTCTGGCGAAATCCCGATCTCACGCTTGAAAACGTCGCTAAACAGTTGGGCAGTAATCGCACGACCATTGCCAACCTCATCCGCCGACACGGATACGACGATTACAGGCACTTTATCAACCGTCGCCGGATCGCCGAGTTTCTCAAGATAGCCGCGACCGACCGCCGGATCAACATTCAGGACACCTTCTTCAACGTCGGGTTCCGCTCGAAGAACACCGCCCTGCGTTACTTCCGAAAACTGACCGGTACCATCCCTTCCGAATACCTGCAAAACCTGCATCCGGACGAATGAAAAACCTCCGGATTGTATTTTTGAAACTCGTTTTGTAGTAACGATACCGCGTATTTTCAGGATTGTAGTTTTGACACCTGCTTAATTTCGCATTGGGACTTCCGTCTTTTCTTTATTGACTAATTTTGATTCGGGAAACAATAAAACGTTATTTCTGTTTTAATTAAGCCGGATAGCGGACGGAACCGATACGGATTTGAGAAGGACATACTAAAAATCAAAGCATCGATTATGAAAAATATTTACAAAATTGTACTTTCAGCGGCTGTGTTGCTTGTCGGATGTACGAAAGATGAATCGGGACCGGACGTAAATCCGGATTGGATCGATGAGGATAGCGTTTCAGCGTATTGCAACGAGTTTTATGAAGGATTCTCCGGTTACGGAGAGGGAACCAAGGAAGGCGATTCTTACTTTAAACTCCTATCGGATGACCAAGCCATAACTGGGGTAGCCAAGTGGACATACACGGACGTTCCGTCGAATAGTCCGACCTGGAACGAAGGGTGGAAAGCAATACGCCGAGCCAACTTGCTCTTGGAAAAAATTGCCGATGTTCCCATGTCCGAGGCACGTCAGATCCACTGGACCGCTGTAGGACGCCTTATGCGTGGGTGGCATTACTATCATTTGGTGCGGATGTACGGTAACCTACCGTGGACGGAACACTCAGCGGACATTTCCAAAGACGGTTATCTGCTTTCGGGTGCACGTATCGATCGGGACATCGTAATGAGCAAAGTGCTGGCGGATCTGAACTATGCTTGCACGAATACGGATGAGAACAACTCGAAAACCACCTTCAATCGTGCCGTAGCCAATGCCATGAAGGCCGAAATCTGTTTGTACGAAGGCACGTTCCGTAAATACCGTTCGGAGGCGGACGGGCAGAAAGCACCCGACACGGATGGTGCGTCCGATTTTCTCGAAGAAGCAAAGAAGGCTTGTACTTATATCACAGCGCAAGATTATCGACTCAACGATTCGTACCAGGGGAATTACAATTCTACGGATCTGAGCTCCAATCCCGAAATGATCTTCTATAAAGATTATGCAGTCGGCGGGAAGAGGCATTCGCTGATCGCCGCTACCTCCTCGTCCGTCCCGATCTTCGGAATGAGCAAAGATGCATTCGAATCTTACCTGTTCAGAAAGGATGGCAAACCGGTAAGCGTAACATCAGAAACGAATATAAACGATCTGCCCCATAAGATCGAAACCGGTACGACTACTGTGTATTCCATTTTTGAGATACTGAAACTTCGCGATGCCCGGCTGGGGCTGACCATAGATACCGCTCAATGTTTTATCGGATGTCCCTTTATTCGTTTCGCTTCGGGACTGCCGATGACTTCCACTACCGGATACGGCATCTGTAAATACGATAACAAGGAGTTGGATGCCACGGACAGAAACGTTCCGGGAGGAAACTATACCGATGCGCCGCTGTTCTGGCTCTCGGTGGTTTATTTGCAATACGCAGAAGCCTGCGCCGAACTGGCAGAGCTGGGTGCGGGAAGCGTATCGGAGAGCGATCTGGCCGGATTGAATGAGCTGCGCGCCAGGGCCCAGTTGCCAGACCTTCTTCCCCGTCCCGGTTTCAGTGATCCTAAAAATACGATCGGTGTCAGCGACCTGCTTTGGGAGATCCGGCGGGAACGTCGTTGCGAACTGATGTTCGACAATAACACCCGCTACTGGGACCTGGTGCGCTGGCATCAGTTGAATAAGTTGGATACAGACGCATATCCCGATATCGTTCTGGGAGTTGCCACGGCGGCGCCGAGGACAGAGATAACGACCGTCCAAAAATATGACAGATATTACCTGGACACCCGTTCTGGAAACAAAAGGACGTACGATAAGAAATACTACCTCTATCCCATCCCGTCGGGCCAGCTTACCCGCACTCCCGGACTGGGACAAAATCCGGAATGGTAACTATTCGGGGAAACGTGTGTCTTTGGTATCGGATGCAGGCAAGCAATGGGAAAGCTTGAAACATGGAAACACGATTCGAACGAGGCATGTAAAAAAGCGCTTCTGGGAAGCGAATACATCTTTATACCAGTCCATGTCGCTAATGTCTTTTTCCCTCGAATGGGAAGCGACCGGATTTGTAATGGCTTACTTCGGACATTTACCCTAACCGGGCTCGGGGTCAATGACTGGCAGGTAGTCGCCGGCCCCAACGGAAGACAAAAAAGTTAAGCCTGTCTCAGGAAGAAATCGATAGACTGAGAGTCGAATTGTTCGTATATTCATCCTCCGAAACGATCCGGGAAGACAAACGAGGCCGCGTCACTTCCGCCGACGCCGCACAGGAATTTCCACCGTTTCCCCCTCCCGTGCCAGCAGGGTGTTCGGAAATATCTGTCGGGCTTCTTCCAGAAAAAGGTTTTCATCCTTATAGCGGGCCGAGAAATGCCCCAGCAACAGTTGCCCGGCATCCGCCAGCACGGCCGCCTTGGCCGCCTGCAAAGCCGTGGAGTGACCGTTTTGCCGGGCGGTCTTCCGGTCGGCATCCAGATAAGTGGCTTCGTGGTAGAGCAAATCCACCCCTTTCACCAGCTCCGCCGCCTTGGGAGAATAGAGCGTATCGCTCAGATGGGCATACGACCGCGGTTCATAAGGAGTATAGGTCAGCTCTGCATTCGGAACCGTCGTGCCGTCCTCCCGCACCAGATCTTCTCCTCTCTTCAAACCGACGATCTCTTTCAGGGTAAGCCCGTAAGGGCCGATCATCTCCTTCCGCACGTTGAGGCCGGGCCGCTTTTCCCGGAACAGGTATCCCGTCGTCGGCACCCGATGCCGCAGCGGAACGGTGAACACTTCCATGACCTTGTTCTCGAACACCCTTTCGTTCCTGCGGGCGTCCACTTCCCGGTAAACGATATCGAATTCGGTCACGGGATCGAAATACCGGCGGTGATGCGCGAGCAGTTCGTCCAACGGATGCACCCCGTAGATGTAAAGCGGCGTTCTGCGCCGCATCGCATTCATGCTGGAAATCAGCCCCGGCAGCCCGAACACATGATCGCCGTGCAGGTGGGTGATGAAAATCGAATGCAGTTTCAGCGGACTGATTCCGTACCGGCGCAGTTGCATTTGCGTCCCTTCCCCGCAGTCGATCAGGTAAAACTGTTCGTGCACGTCAAGCACGTGGGCCGAATTGTGCCTGCCCGCCGTCGGCATGGCCGAACCGCTTCCGAGTATGGTTGCCCTGAATGTCATCCGTTTCTCTTTTTTTAAACCAAAAAGTGGCCCGGTTTTCCGGGAATACCGAAAAGCCGGGCCGCTCTTTCGCTGCAATATCGGTTGCGGATATACCGCCACGCTCTTGCTACTCTACTCTTCCTTATTGCCTTCTTCCGCCGCCGCTTTGGCATCAGCCGCTGCAGCCGCCGCATTTCCTTCCATCTGCGCCTTCAGTTCGGCCAGTCCGGAAATGTCTCCCAGCGTGGTTTTTTCCATCTGGGAATTCAGCTTTTTCACCGCGCTCTGCGTGCTCTGTTCCTTCGGCTTCCGGTCTTCCCGGTCGTCCGACCTTCTGGTATCGTCGTTCACACGGGTGTGCGAAAGCAGAATCCGCTTCGTGCCCTTCGAGAATTCGATCACTTTGAACGGCAGCACGTCGCCCACTTTCACCGACGTACCGTCGGCTTTGGCCAGCTGTTTGGTGGTCACGAAGCCTTCGACGCCTTCCGGCAGGGAAATCACGGCTCCCTTTTCGGAGATTTCGGCGATCGTCCCTTCATGCACGGTATCGACGGCGTAAACGCCTTCGAGCGCATTCCACGGATTTTCTTCCAGCTGCTTGTGTCCCAGACTCAACCGACGGTTTTCCTTGTCGATTTCCAGCACGATCACATCAATATCCGCGCCGATTTGCGTGAATTCCGACGGATGTTTCACCTTCTTCGTCCAGCTCAGGTCGGAGATATGAATCAGGCCGTCCACCCCTTCTTCGATTTCGACGAACACCCCGAAATTGGTGAAGTTGCGCACCCGAGCCGTGTGACGCGAGCCTACCGGATAGCGGGTTTCGATGTCTTCCCACGGGTCTTTGGTCAGCTGTTTGATCCCCAGCGACATCTTCCGGTCTTCCCGGTCGAGGGTCAGGATCACGGCTTCCACCTCATCGCCCACCTTCATGAATTCCTGAGCGGAACGCAGGTGCTGCGACCAGGACATTTCCGATACGTGGATCAGTCCTTCCACGCCCGGAGCGATTTCCACGAAAGCTCCGTAGTCGGCCATCACGACCACTTTCCCCTTCACCTTGTCGCCTACCTTGAGGTCGGCGCTCAGGGCATCCCACGGATGCGGGGTCAGCTGTTTCAAACCGAGAGCGATCCGCTTCTTGGCATCGTCGAAATCCAGGATCACGACGTTGAGCTTCTGGTCGAGCTGCAGCACTTCTTCCGGATGGTTCACGCGGCCCCATGACAGGTCGGTGATGTGGATCAGACCGTCCACGCCGCCCAGGTCGATGAATACCCCGTAGGAGGTGATGTTCTTGACCGTACCTTCCAGAATCTGTCCTTTTTCCAGCTTGGAGATGATTTCCATCTTCTGCTGTTCGAGTTCGGCCTCGATCAGCGCCTTGTGGGATACCACGACGTTGCGGAATTCCTGGTTGATCTTCACCACCTTGAATTCCATGGTCTTGCCCACGTATATATCGTAGTCGCGGATCGGTTTCACGTCGATCTGCGATCCCGGCAGGAACGCCTCGATGCCGAACACGTCCACGATCATACCGCCCTTGGTGCGGCACTTGATGTATCCCTTGATGACTTCGTCCTTTTCGAGCGCTTCGTTCACGCGATCCCAGGAACGCAGCTGACGGGCCTTCTTGTGCGAGAGCACCAGCTGACCTTTCTTGTCTTCCGCGCTTTCGACGTACACTTCGACTTTTTCGCCGATGGCCAGTTCGGGGTTGTAACGGAATTCGGCCACCGGAATGATGCCGTCCGATTTGTAGCCGATGTTCACGACCACTTCCCGTTTGTTGATACCGATCACGGTACCTTCCACCACTTCGCCGACCTGAATCTTCGAGAGGGTCTGGTCGTACGATTGGGTAATGTTTTCCCGGCTGTCGGAGTAGACACCCAGATCGTTTTCAAAGGCGTTCCAGTCGAAATTTTCCACGGGAACCGATGCGTTGGAAACCTTCGTTTCCTTCACGGCGTTTTCGTTTGTTTCGCTCATGTTAACCAATTTACACGTAGTTAATGTGTTGGACATTATTTATAGTGCCTTCGAACAAGGCGGTGCAAAGATACATGCTTTTTTTGAAACGGCAAAGCTCTGACACGGGCAATTTTAGAGGCGGCGGGCATTTTTTTCGACGGTTTCGTTTTGCCGGGCCGGAAGAAATGCCTATTTTTAAAAAATAATCGGAAAGCCGTCCGCGTTTCATTCTTATGAATGCAAACGACAGGAACGCCTTTCGACACAAGTACAATCCGACCAACCGAAAAGCTATGGCAGGACCGGTAAGAATCATCTGCGAGAATACGGGCAAGAGCCTCTATGCGGAACGGGGCACGCCCCTGACCGAGGTGCTGAAAATGGTTTCGATCAAAAATCCCTACCCGTTTCTGGCCGCATACGTCAACAACGAAATCCGCGAGCTGGGCTACGAGGTGTACGTGCCCGTGACCGTCCGGTTCATCGACATCACTCATTTCGAGGGAATGCGGGTCTACCAGCGGACGCTTTTTTTCATCCTTCACAAGGCGGTTACCGACACGTTTCCGGAACGGACGCTCAAGATCCGGAATTCGGTCTCCAAAGGGTTCTATTGCGAACTGGACGGCGTGAGCGACCTGCCCGTCGCGGACGTGGAACGGATCCGCGACCGGATGGGGGAAATCGTCCGGCAGAACATCCCGATCGTCTGGGAGCGGGTCACCATCGAGGAGGCGGAAAAAATCTGTCAGGAATACGGTTTCGAGGATAAAATCCGCCTGATGCGGACGAGGCCGCACCTGTACGTTTCCCTCTACCGGCTGGCCGACCTGCCGGGGTATTTCTACGGGGCGCTGGCCCCCTCGACGGGATACATCCACCTGTTCGACCTGCGCAAGTACTATGATGGGATGTACCTGGCCGTGCCGTGCCGGACGGCTCCGGACAAACTGGCGAAGATGATCCCCCAGAGCAAGATGTTCGAAATCTTCCACGAATACAAGGCGTGGATGGACGTGCTGGGGGTGGCGACGCTCGGAGAACTCAACTCCAACATCCTCGACGGCCGGATCAGCGAACTCGTCAAGATCGCCGAGGCGTTCCACGAAAAGAAACTGGCCCGGCTGGCCGATACGGTCTGCGAACGCAACCGGAATGACGGCACCCGGCTGGTGCTGATCTCCGGTCCTTCCTCCAGCGGGAAAACCACCTGTGCCAAACGGCTGGGGATTCAGTTGCGGGTGGTGGGCCTCGAACCGGTGACCATTTCGCTGGACGATTACTTTGTGGACAGGGACAAGACCCCGCGGGACGAGAACGGCGAACACGACTACGAAGCGCTGGAAGCGGTGAACGTCGAGCTGTTCAACGAGCATCTGCTGCGACTGATGAAGGGCGAGGAAGTATCGGTGCCCCGCTACGACTTCGTGAGCGGAAAAAGCATCTCCGACAGCCACCGGCTGAAGCTGAACGAAAAGTCGATCATCCTCATCGAGGGCATCCACGCCCTGAATCCGGGCCTTACGCCCCTGATCGACGACGCCCTGAAATTCAAGATTTACACGTCCGCCTTCACGTCCCTGTCGATGGACAACCTGATGCGGATTTCGACCACGGACAACCGACTGCTGCGGCGGATCGTGCGCGACTCGCAATTCCGGGGCAATTCGGCGACCGAGACCATCCGGCGGTGGCAGAGCGTGCGGCGGGGGGAGGAAAAGCACATCTTTCCGTATCAGGAGGAAGCCGACGTGATGTTCAATTCGGCGCTGTTTTTCGAGCTGTGCATCCTGAAAACCTACGCCGAGCCGCTGCTGCACGAGGTGCCGAACACGGTGCCCGAATACGCGGAGGCCAAGCGGCTGCTGGAGTTCCTCGACCTGTTCATCCCGATTCCGGATACGGAGCTGCCGCCCACGTCCATCCTGCGGGAATTCGTCGGGGGAAGCAGTTTCGTTTATTAACGAATTATAACCTTTAAAAACGGGGAAGGATGCAGACTCCTTCCCTGTTTCTGTTTTCGCCTCCTTTCGAACCGGAGGGACAAAGCCCCGCTTCCCGAAAGTGCGGCGCTCAATCGTTCCGGGTGAAGGCGACCAGGGGATAGTGTCTCGGATATTCGTGCAGGGCGAAAAGTTTCAGCCCCCGCAGCCGTTTCCGGCGCAGGAACCGGCAGGGATGGGAAAACGGACGCCTTGCCCGGTACGCATCCCGCACGAAGGTGTGGAACGTTTTGAACAGGTCGGTGAATTCCTCTTCCGAGGCCAGCACGACGCCCTTCCCGTCCGCCGGTTCCAACCGCTCGAAACGTCCTTCGCCCCATTCGCGCACGCGGTATTCTCCGGACGCCTTCCGTTCCCGGAATTCTTCCTGCGCGATGTATTCCACTTCGCACCCCCGGCGCATGTGGTACGCCATCAGCAGGGCGTGGAACACCGCCGTCTGCGGATTGGTGCAGACATAGAAAGCCATATCCAGATGTTCATAGGGCAGACGTAGCCAGAAACGCAGCAGGCGGGCAGGCACCTGTTCCGCCGTGGCATCCGGGCGGCTGGTCACGAAATAAAGGCTGTCCCGGTACAGCGCTTCCTCTTTTCTATTCATGGCCGGAAAAGGTTACGGGTTCTTCCGGCGGGTCGGGCAGGGCGAGGTTTAGGATGCGAAGTCCGCGGCGTGAGGCTTTCTCGAAGGTGTATTTCGTGCCTCCGGAAAGGCCGTCGTAGTAGCAGACCAGCACCGAGGCGTTGGCAACCAGAAAATCGTTGCGCCGGTGGTAACATCCCCGATGGTAGGCCGAGGCGATCAGCACCGAATCGTCCGCCGCCGTCAGCGTGCGGTCGTACTCCGCTTTCCAGTCCGAAGAGAAAGCACGGGCCTGTTCCGGGAAGGGAACGACCGCTGCCAGCCGCAGGGTCGGAAACGTCTTTTTTGCTTCCAGCACGGCGCGTGCGGCCAACAGGTCGAATCCTTCTGCCATGCCGCAAAGGAAGGTATCGAAACCGTTTTCGGCCAGACGAAGGATAGTGCGGTGCAGACGATTCGGCAGGGTGGTGAGTATATCGGAACCGGCGCTTTGCCGGAGTTTGGCCGGACGGTAGCCGGAGAAGGCGACCGTCCGGGCCGGAATGATAGGCGTTTTCATGAATGGGAAATGAGGGTTTTACAATACCCCGCAAACAAGAAGCGCGGGTTTACAACACACCGCTCTCGGTACTAGCACGGACCGTAAAATGGATGTTGCTCCCGCGCCATTGCTATGTCGAAATGAACAGACACAACAAAGGCAGAGCAACTTACGTTCCATTTTACCCCTCTTAAAAGTGCTAGTTTTTGAGCAGTAAACAATAAGTTGTTGCTTCGTAAATTTATTCAGAACACGAGCTATGTCGTGTTACAATGCTTCCACAAAGGTAGCGCGTTTGTCCGGATTTCCGAGGGCCTGTCCCGTTTTTTTGCCGGTTCGGGCCGATCGTCGCGTTTTGCTTCCATGCCTCTTTTGGGATTCGGGCCTGAATCTTTCCCATGCTTCCAAAAAAGAAGCATGGGAACAAATATCTCACTCGAGGCCCTGAGAAGCCCGTAATAGGAATAAATGCCCCCACGCCCTTGCCGCATCCGCGACCCGGACGGGTGAGCTGGTTTTTATCTGTTGCAAAATTTCTCAGGTTTTGAGCGATAAAAACAAGCCACCGCTTATTTTAGTAATATGTCAAATACCGTTTTATGCTTTACTTCATGCTTTTTCGTTTGGTTCGTGAAACAAATATACAAGAAATTATTCCCTTTGCAAATCCCCTCCTTCCAAAAAAGAAGCATGGGAACAAATATCTCCCTTATGGCTCTGAGAAGCCCGCAACAGAAATATAATGCCCCCACGCCCTTGCCGCATCCGCGACCCGGACGGGTGAGCCGTTTTTACCTGTTGCAAAATTTCTCAGATTTTAAGGGGTAAAAACAAGCCACCGCTTATTTTTAGTAATATGTCAAATACCGTTTTTACGCTTTACTTCATGCTTTTTCGTTTGGTTCGTGAAACAAATATACAAGAAATTATTCCCTTTGCAAATCCCCTCCTTCCAAAAAAGAAGCATGGAGAAACAAAGCTTCTACCCAAGGTCGTGAGAAACACCTGTACTCGAAACAAAGTCCTCCATGCAAATCCTTACCGGCTTTCTTCGACAAATATAAATGAAAAGCGCCGGAAAATCCGCCAGGTTCCGCATTCTTCCACCCCTTCCGCGACCTCATACCCCCGCGTCATTCCGAGCGAAACGAAGTGAAGCGTGGGAATCTCTGTTTGTCTCTTTCTGTCATTATCACCGACAGAGATCCTCACGTCGCAACTTACGTTGCTCCTCAGGATGACGGACAGAGATCGGGCGTTGTTATGTCTTGAATGACGCAGTCGAATCCGGTGCCTCCACCGTCCCGCAACCCATCGACCCTGCGTCATTCCGAACCGAGCAGGGCCTTTAGCCCTGCGAGCTCACCGACCGTAGCCCGTGGTCGGTCCCGCAAGGGACGGCACGGGTTAAGCGCAGGGAGGTAGCATCCGCTAAAGGTTACGGTTCATGAAACGGGTCGACCCTATCCGGCGTGCAAAGAGATCCTCACGTCGCAACTTACGTTGCTCCTCAGGATGACGGACAGAGATCGGGCGTTGCTACGTCTTGAGATGACGCAATCGAACCGGATTCTTCCGATCATCCCGTAGCCCCGTGCTCCTGCGTCATTGCGAGGAGCGTAGCGACGTGGCAATCTCATCCGATTTGTTGTCATCCCATCAGGGACGGCACGGATCAAGCGCAGGGAGGTAGCATCCGCTAAAGGTTACGGTTCATGAAACGGGTAGACCCCATCCGGCGTGCAAAGAGATGCTCACGCTTCGCCTACGGCTCCGCTCAGCATGACGGACGGAGGTCGGGCATTGCTACGCCTTGAGATGACGCAATCGGATCGCGTTCCTCCAATCATTCCGAAACCCCGTCACTTTACGTCATTGCGAACCGAGCGACTTCCCACTCCTTCCGCAACCTCATGTTCCTGCATCATTCCGAGGAGAACCCGAAGGGGGCGACGTGGGAATCTCTGTTTGTCCCTTTCTATCGTTCCGATATGTTTAAATCCAATTATTTGCGCAAAAGGGTTGGATTAATGAAATGGAAAATATATCAAACGCAGCCCGGATAAAAAGTCCGACGATAAAGCCGGAAAGAGAAAAATGGATTTATAAATCGGAGCTTTAATCCTTACCGTTATCCCGAATTTTACTATCTTTGTTAATTACATTTGGAGTTTTTGTGTAAATACAGATGAACGTTTATGCTGAGTACCGTTCAAAAATACGCTTCGCTGGTTCGGTTCGCCCACACCGTGTTCGCCCTGCCGTTCGCCCTGATCGGCTTTTTCTATGCGGTTCGTTTCGAGCCGGGGCCGTTCGAGTGGGGCGTACTGGTGAAAGTACTGCTGTGCATGGTTTTCGCGCGGAACGCTGCCATGGGGTTCAACCGCTATGCCGACCGGAAGATTGACGCCCTCAATCCGCGGACGCGCTGCCGGGAAATTCCTTCCGGAAAGATCGCTCCGCGGCAGGCCGCGGTTTTTACGGCCGTAAATGCCGTGCTGTTCGTGCTCACGGCCTGGTTCATCAACCGGCTCGCATTCGTCCTTTCGCCTGTAGCGCTGGCGGTGATTCTGGGTTATTCCCTGACCAAACGGTTCACCTTCTTCTGCCATATTTTTATCGGGCTGGCACTTTCGATCGCTCCGACGGGCGCATACATTGCCGTGACGGGAAAAATCGCGTTGGTGCCGCTGTTGCTTTCGGCGCTGGTGCTGACCTGGGCGAGCGGGTTCGATATCATTTATTCGTTGCAGGACGCGGAGTTCGACCGCCGGAACGGAATCAATTCCATGCCCGCCCGGATCGGAATCCGGGGAGCGCTGGCGGTCAGTTCCCTGCTGCATGTGCTGACGGTGTGCAGCGTGGCGCTGGTCGGACTGCTTTCGGGAGGCGGAACCCTCTATTGGATAGGAGCGGGGTTTTTCGTCGCCTTGCTGATTTATCAGCACCTGATCGTTTCCCCGAAAAACCTTTCGCGGATCGGACTGGCTTTCGGGACGGTGAACGGCGTGGCTTCCGTGTTGTACGCCGTTTTCATGATCGCAGGGTTTTATCCGGACTGACCGCTTGAACCTAAAATATCTTCCGAAAATGAAAAGACTCGAACTGTTGGCGTGCCTGTCGGGATTGATGCTGACCGGAAGCGCGCTCGCCCAATCCGGTGCGCGGGTGCGGGAAAGCTATGAAATCGAATACGGCATCCCGTTGTATTACGATGCCATGATCCGGCAACTGACTTACCCGCTGGCGTGGGATAAGGCGGGGATGGCGGATTTCGGGGCATGGCGGAAAACCGCCCGGGAAAAACTGCTGGAGTGTCTGCTGACGCCTCCCCCCGCCGTTCCCTTCGACTGCGAAGTGGTGGCAAGGGAAAAGCGGGACGGCTACGAGGCACAAAAAATCCGGTTCAACATTTCGGGATTCGCGCGGGTTCCCGCCTATCTGCTGGTGCCGGATGGGGAAGGCCCCTTTCCGGCTTTGGTGATGCTGCACGACCACGGAGCAGAATTTTTCATCGGAAAGGAAAAAATGGTGCGGCCTTTCGATGTTCCGGCCGCAGTGTCCGACCGGGCGCAGGAATGGGTGGATCAGCTTTACGGCGGAAATTTCGTAGGGGACGACTATGCCCGCCGGGGATATGTCGTTCTGTCGGTCGATGCCCTGTTCTGGGGGGAACGGGGACGCCGGGAAGGGGTGGATTACAATTTTCAGCAGGCGCTGTCGGCCAACCTGCAGCAACTGGGCATGACCTGGACGGGGGTGATCACCTGGGACGACGTGCGGAGCGTCGATTTTCTGGCGTCGCTTCCTTTCGTCGATTCGGCTCGCATCGGGGCCGTGGGTTTTTCGATGGGGGCGCACCGGGCCTGGATGCTGAGCGCCGCTTCCGACCGGGTGGCTGCGGCTGCGGCGATCTGCTGGATGAACACCACCGAGTACCTCATGCGTCCGAACAACAACCAGTTGAAGGGCGGATCGGCTTATGCGATGCTGGTTCCGAACCTGCGGAACTACCTCGATTACCCGCATGTGGCTTCGATCGCCTGTCCGAGGGCGTTGCTGTTCTTCAACGGAAGGCGGGACAAACTGTTTCCCGTAGAGGGGGTGGAAGACGCCTACGGGATCATGCGGTCGGTCTGGAACGGTCAGGGAGCCGGGGACGATCTGGTGACAAAATTATGGGATACGCTCCACATTTTCAATGCGGATATGCAACGGGAAGTGGACGTTTTTCTGGACAAATACCTGCAGAAATAAGTCCTTCCTCGTACGATACGGATCGAAGGCCTCCCGGCAAGGGGGGCCTTTCGTTTTGCAATATTATCCCATAGGGAGATGAAAGAGAGAGCCTTTTGGGATGTTCTTCGGGAAACAAAAAAAGCGTGTTCCGAAACGAAAAGCGCGTGAATAAAAATATTTTGTTGTATTTTTATTATCGTTCTTTTTATTTGTGTCGTAGTTATCGAGGACGGATGGAAAAACTGCTGTGGATTGAAACCGACAAAGGGGCATTTCTCCTTACACTTCCGACCGGTGTGGAAACCGTGGTCGCCTGCCGGGTGATGAGCCCGGAAAGCATCGGGACGGAAGCGGTGGCAGGCACGATTCGATCCGGCACCGTCTTTTCCGTCTCTCCCGTGCCTCAGATACCCCAAGCGTGGAGACCGCCCGCATCCGATTCCATTTTCGTCAAATACAACGATTATTACCACCGGATTCCCTACCGGCAGATTCTCTGGGTGGAAGCCTCCGGGAGTTATTGCTGTTTCAAACTGCGGGACGGAAAGGAGCGGGTTTTCTCTTTCTCGCTGTCCGAAGTGGAGCCGCAGCTTCCCGGAAGCCTGTTCATGCGCATCCACCGGTCTTACCTGGTCAATCTAGAATGCATCGATTCCCTGATCGGAAACATGGTGGGCGTGGACAAACACCGGTTGCCGGTCAGCAAGCAGCACCGGGACGAGCTTTTGAGCCGTCTGAATATCCTCGGAAACAGAAAAGAATAATCCATAAAATTTTTTGCCATGAGATTCGTACGTATTTTCTGCGTTCTACTGCTTGCGACCGGATGCAGCCGGGGATTGTACACCCCTTCGCCGTTCGTCCCGCCTCTGGTTCCGTCCGAAGTGCTTCGGGAAAACGTTGCCCGGGCGACCGGAGTTCCCGTTTACGCTTCGGAGATGGAACCGGGCGAACGTTTTCTGCTGGTGGTTTTTCCGGGCTATCCCTTTTCCGAGACGGAACTTTCGTTCGCCGCCGTTCCGGGGGAGGTGCTGTTGGGAAAACCGGATGAGATCGACAAGGCTTACCGTTTTTACCGGTTGACGAATCCGGTGGTGAACCGGGAGCATCCGGAGGCTTTTCCCTCCCAGCTGTGGGGTAGCCTGTACCGGGAAATCTTTTACGGGATAAAGCCGGATACATTGACCGGTGAACCGTTTCCCGATCCGCCCGATCCGTGGTATTCGGCCACCTATGACGATGCGTTTTATTTTACGACCGTCGTACCCGCAGGCGCTTCGGAACAGACCGGGTGGAGCCGTTACGAAGATTCGGCGGAGGTGCAGGACAGCGTGCGGGCGGGCGGAGCGTATCGGCCGGTTCGGCGGCCGGTGTGGAAAGCGGGTTTCGAGATGAAGCGTTACCGCATCGAACGACCGTGGTTCGATTTCCGTATCTGGAACCGGTACGCGCCCCGGAAAGGATGCCGGGCCATGATACGGGAAATCATTCTGCTGAAGGGAACGGTCGTGGACGAGTATTCCCGGATGGCTCCCGTTCGGTTCGTCCTGAAAAAGGGAGAAATCCGGCTGAAAGAACCGCAGCCTTCTTCTTCCGTTTCCGATTCGTCCGTCGTTCTGGCAGCCTTCGTTTGCGAGATTTTGTAAACCGGAACAGCCCTTCCGAAAACCGGTCGCGGCCGTTCGGAAAACGAATGCGGCAGGGAACGGAAAGACCCGTAGGTTTGTTCCGTAAGCTTACACAAAACATGGTTTTACCTAAAAAGAAAAACGATGGATCAGGACAATTTATTGAAAGCGCTGTTGAACAAACTCGACGGCATTTTGACCGGAGGCGACGAAACGGCCGCCGCCAGTTCGGACAATTACATCGCCTGGTGCAGGCCGGGCATTCCCTTCCAGCCGGAAGACCTTCAGTTCGCCGTGAAGGGCATCAACGGGAAAGATGCGGACGAAACGGTGGATTTGATCCGCAATGCGGCAGAATTCGCCCGGTGCGTCAATGCGATTCCCAGCTCGAACATCATCGGCGGAAACTTCGAACAGAACGGCCGCCTTATCTGGAATGTGTATGCCGACGTGCTCCGGTTCAGCAAGGTGTCTGCTTCCGGCCTTACCGACGAAGAGAAGGAATATGTCAAGAAGTTCCGCGGTATGCTGGTGGTAACCAAAAAGAAAAAGGACATCTTCGGCAAGGAGACCGGCGAAGAGATCACCGAAGACAGCCCGATGGTGCAGCAGTACAACGAAGCCATGGCGGAATACGTCGCGGCCGTGATGGAATACAACAACAAGCGCCTTTCCGCCCTCAACGCGGACGACAAGCGTTCCGTGCAGGATTTCGCTCAAAATGCGGGCAATTACCGGCTGATGGTCAAAAATGCCATGAACAAGTGGGTGAGCAAGGGGTATAAGGAGGAAGTCGAGCAGATGAACGCTTACATCCGGCAGGTTTCCCAGCGGGACATGACCCTGCTGAAAGCCGAATTGCAGGATACGTTCGAGCGGGGTAAGATGACCGACCCCACTTCGGGCGGGGACTTCTACTTTACGGGACTTTATCCGGGAAGTTTCATCCAGTCGGACAAAGGCTGGACGAAATTCACCTTCGCTTCGTCCAACACCGACACCTATTCCAAGGAAACCCATGCGTCGACTTCGTGGTCGGGCGGGTTCGACTGGGGACTTTGGAGCGCGAAGACCGAAGGCCAGACCACCAAGGACACTTCGCTCGGAACGATGGATTCCAGCGGATTCGAAATGGAATTCAAACTGGCGCAGGTGCCGCTGGGACGACCGTGGTTTTCGCCGGAGTTCCTGACCAACTGTGCCTGGGATTGGGATGACGCATCGAAGGCTCCGCTGTCGGACGGGAAAAACCCGCCCAAGGGACAGCTGATCGCCTATCCGACCACGGCGGTCTTCGTGAAGGACGTGAAGATCAAGTCCGCTGCGGCCCATGCGCTGAACGAATCCGTGGAAAAGAGCCTGAAAACGAGTGCTTCAGTCGGGTGGGGGCCTTTCCGGGTGGCGGCGAACCATCAGGATTCTTCCAAGGAGGTCAAATGCCACTACGACGCCCAGAGCGGCACGCTGTCGATTGAGGGGATGCAGTTGATCGCATTCAAGTGCTTCGCGCTTCCCAAGGCGCCCGATCCGAAGGTGTCCAAGCTGGTTTAACGGAAATTTTTTGCGAACGTTTCATTTAAAAAAGGAAAAATCATGCAGGTATACGCAGTCGCTTACAGCAGGAGCGAAAGAAAAGTGCTCGCGGCCAAAAAACGTTTGACCGGGCGGTGGTTCCACACCGGAAGAGCTTATCGGGATACGGGAAGGGACAACATTCTGAACAACGCGGGACAGTACGTGTTTCCGGGGGGAAGGGCCGAAAGCCGGAACATGGCGGCGGAGGCATGCCGGGAATTCCGCGAGGAAACCGGATACGATTTGTCCGCTTTGACCGGTGCCGTTTATTACGGAAAAACGGGCCCGGACGGAAGGACGATGCTGGTATCCGCTGCCACTGAGGGCGCGGCGTCCGGGGCATTGTTCGCGATTTACTACGTGGACGTGGCCGACTTCGGAGCAATGACGGAAGCGATCTCTGCCAATCTGAGCGATCCCGCAAGGCGTCGCGGTCTGGAAATCGACGATGAGCTGGAAAAGCCCAAAGTCTGGGCTTTCGAGGATGCACCGGCGAAAATGCGGAAGGAACGGACAGTCGGACTGGTGTACCAGGAAAAAGCCGGCCAACTCCGCGACTGGTATTTCGCGGCGATGGACTATCTGGTGAATGAGCTTGCCAGGTAGCCTCATTTCAGGATGAACGGGACGGTGTTCCCTGTTTCCGCTGTAAAGCGGAAGCAGGGAATCACTGTTTTTGCAGGATGCAGACGATGCGTTCGCAGGCATGCCCGTCGCCGAAAGGAGAGGTTTTCCGGGCTATTTTACGATAGTGCACAGGATCGTTCAGCAACCGGAGGGTTTCTCGGACGATTCTTTCCGGGTCGGTGCCGACGAGCCGGGCCGTTCCCGCTTCCACCGCTTCCGGCCTTTCTGTCGTGTCCCGCAGCACGAGGACCGGTTTGCCGATGGCCGGCGCCTCTTCCTGAACACCCCCGCTGTCGGTCAGGACGACGGTCGCCCGGTGCATCAGCCAGACGAAAGCCGGATAGTCCAGCGGAGGTGTCAGACAGATGTTCTCCGTTTCGCCCAGCATGCCGAAAACCGTTTTCCGTACGTCCGGGTTGGGGTGAACCGGACAGACGATCGCGGCATTCGTTTCCCGAGCGATCCGGTGCAGTGCCCGGCAAATGTTTTCCAGTCCCGGCCCGAAGTTTTCCCTCCGGTGTCCGGTGACGAGCACGACGGGAAGGGAGAGGCCGATCCGCTTTTTCAGCTTTTCGATTTGCGGATGGGAGAAGCCGGGAGAGGCGATTTTCTCCACGCTTTGCAGGAGCGCGTCGATTCCCGTGTTTCCCGTTGTGAAAATGTTTTCGGGCGGGATTCCCTCCCGGAGCAGATTTTCGCGATTCCGGTCGGTGGGAACGAAATGCAGGTCGGCCAGCCGGGCCGTAAGCTGCCGGTTGATCTCTTCCGGGAAAGGGGAGTGCCTGTTCCCCGTACGCAGTCCCGCTTCGACATGCCCTACCCGGCAGCGGGCGTAGCAGGCTGCCAGTGCCGCTGCCGCCGAGGTGACCGTGTCGCCGTGTACCAGTATGCAGTCGGGTTTACAGATGTCCAACACTTTTTGCATGCCCGACACGACAGCGGCGAACAATTCGGACGGATGCTGTCCGGGACGCATCAGGTTCAGGTCGTAATCCGGCACGATGCCGCAGAATGCCAATGCGCTGTCCAGCAATTCGCGATGCTGGGCCGTGACGCATATTCGGACATCGAAACCGGCCGTCGGTTCTTGCAGTCGGTGAATGAGCGGAGCCATTTTGATGGCTTCGGGGCGGGTGCCGAAAACGGGGAGGATTTTTTTCATGGCGCCGGAATTTGTTTTCTTAAATATAAGAAAAATCCGGACTGAATGAGTTATCTGCAATGGCTGAACGGAATATTTGGACGATCCCGAAAACGATAAAAACCGCAAAACGCAGGAATATGGTATCGGAATTGTTCGGTCTTTTTCGGAATTCCGCTTTTCCGGCTTCTGCGGCAATAGGGCCGGGACGGAATTCGTGGTGACGATTAAATCCCGTGATATGAATCCTTCCGTTTCCCGGATGCAATACCTAGCTCCTTTTCTGCTCATGCTGTTCCTCTATTTCATCGTGGGGCTTTTCACGGTGATCAACCAGCAGTTGCAGGTACCGTTGCAGTCGGCCATGTTTCCCCGCGGCGGCCATTTCGCCAATGCGCTGGTAACGCTGTTGAATTTTTCCTGGTTTCTGGCCTATCCCGCCGCACAGGGGACGGGAGCCCGATGGATCGACCGGTACGGCTATAAAAGAACGTCTGTCTATGCTTTCGGTGTTTTTCTGGGCGGCTTGCTGATCTATGAACTGGCCGTACTGATGCATATTCACTTTCCGAGCAGTTTCACTCTTTTCGGGGACGAAGTTTCGGCCGGGTTTTTCGTTTTCCTGTTGGGATCTTTTCTGGTAGGTTCTGCGGTCACCATCATTCAGGTCGTGACGAATCTTTATCTGTCCGTCAGTCCGGTAGGGCGCACCACAGTATTGCAGCGGCAGATGATCGGCGGTACCGTCAATTCGTTGGGAATGGCGTTGGGACCGCTGGCGGTGAGTTATCTGTTGTTCCGGGGAATTCCCCTCCACCGGGTAACTTCCGGCGAATTCCTTTTCCCGGTTTTCGGGTTAATGATCGCCGTGGCCGTTATGGCCTGGATCACCGGACGGGTGAGGATGGGGGACGTGTGCGCCGTGAAAAGGGCTTCCGTAACCGAAGACGACGAACCGGAGGCGAGCGTATGGTCGTTTCCCCAGCTGAAACGGGGCGTATGGGCGATCTTCTTTTACGTGGGAGTGGAAGTGGCCGTAGGAGCGAATATCAATCTGTATGCGGTCGGCCTCGACAGCCGCTACGGAGACGCTGCGACGCACATGGCAGCGCTTTACTGGGCCGGATTGCTCGTCGGACGGCTGATCGGTTCCTTCTTCGGAAAGGTGCCTCCGCAGCGACAATTGCTGGGGGCCTCCGTCGGAGCGGCGGCCCTGTTGGTGCTGACGATGGTTTTCGGCGATCCGTGGATTCTGGCCGGGGTCGGGTTTTTCCATTCGGTCATGTGGCCGGCCATCGTGACATTGGCCGTAAAGGGACTGGGAGAATACACGATCCGGGCCTCCGGAGCCTTGATGATCGGCGTGGTCGGCGGCGGGGTGCTTCCTTTTTTGCAGGGGGTGTTGGCCGATGCTTTCCACGGAGACTGGCGGTGGACATGGGTACTCGTCGTGCTGGGAGAAGCCTACATCTTTTACTACGGTCTGAACGGTTACCGGGTACGCAAAACCGCCGAAGCCTAAGCCGGAAGACCCTCCGGTTTTAAAACAAACCTGTTTATAGAGGCCTTAATTATTTTGAATAAAGGGGGGAGGTTTTTAATAGCTCTTGGTCGATTATTGAGCAATAAATAAGATATGGCAGCGTGTATTCCTCCAGGAAACATCCCAGAAACGTGGATATGTGCAATCTTTCTTGTCGGGGCAATCATTAGAGATGCCTGTGTCGGCCCGTACGCATTTCGATATCTCGTTGCGAAGCCGGTTGCAACCTTTTCGCCTGTCCCGAAGAAGGGAGAATGCCTGAGTTTCGGGAAGCAGGCATAACAATGCCAGCCTGGGCATCATTTGCAGAATATCCGGTGGAAACCCTTGTATATAAGCTGTTCAGAAAACGCCTCGCAAAATAATCCGATGAGAAAAACCTCCGGCTCTTGACGGAAAGATGTGGAAAGTCGGATTGCTGTAACAGCAATACACTATGGTATGTAGACTAAGTGCAGCGTGATTTATTCGTAGTATAAATTGTATGGATTCAGAGCCTTACCCTTATTGCGAAAGCCCCTTCTGATCCGGGTAAATATAGCCCGTTTCGACTTTTGTATGAAATAATTCGTATCTTTGTAATTGATCGTCGGGGTGGATTCTTGGTTAACGGGAGTATCTCGATATTCGATTTATTGATTGCCACGACTATGGTCAATATTGACAAGGTTTTGACATTAGAGGATATCGCGCGTGTTTTATTCGATGACGAGCAAGTCGTTCCGGGTGAACGGATGTTGGATGAGGTGGAAGCGTGTTATCGGTTTCTGGTGGGATTTTCTTCGGATAAGGTTATTTACGGTATCAATACGGGATTCGGCCCCATGGCTCAGTATAGGATTGAAGAAAGCGATTTGAAAAGTCTTCAATACAATATTATTCGCAGTCATGCTACGGGCGCCGGAGATTCGCTTCCGATAGATTGCGTGCGTGCTGCGATGGTCGCCCGCATACAAACGTTCGCACAAGCCCGCTCCGGCGTACATCCCGAAGTCATCCGATTGCTTGCCGAACTGCTCAACCGTAAAATCACTCCGGTCGTACCTTGCCATGGCAGCGTGGGAGCAAGCGGCGATCTGGTGCAGTTGGCGCATATTGCTTTGGCTTTGATCGGAGAAGGCGAAGTTTTCCAATTCATTGAAGGGGAATGTATGCGTCGGCCGACGGCGGAAGTGTTTGCGGAAGAGGGAATCGAGCCGCTTGCCATTCATCTCCGCGAAGGATTGGCTATTACGAACGGCACTGCCGTTATGACAGGTATCGGGTTGGTTAACCTGCTCGATGTCCGTCGTTTGCTCGATCATGCTGTTTTGGCTTCGGCGTTGATGAATGAGATAGCGTCGTCCTATGATGATTTTCTATCCGATGTTCTCCATGAATTGAAACGCCATGACGGGCAGCGGGATATTGCAGCCGCCATGCATCGACTTACCGAGGGAAGCCGTCGGCTTCTCAAAAGAGAAACCGTCCTCTATTGCAGGCACAGCGAACCCGTTTTTGAGCATAAGGTACAGCCCTATTACTCCTTGCGCTGCACTCCCCAGATCCTCGGCCCGGTTCTCGACACGTTGCGTAACGCCGAGAAAGTTCTGATTGCGGAACTGAACTCGGTTGACGATAATCCGGTGGTCGACCCCGTAACGCGAAACGTCTACCACGGCGGCAATTTTCATGGGGATTACGTGTCGTTGGAGATGGACAAGCTGAAAATTGTCGTAACGAAGCTTACCATGCTCGTGGAGCGACAGATCAACTACCTTTTTCACGACCGCATTAACGATATTTTGCCTCCCTTCGTCAATCTTGGGAAACTGGGGCTCAACTACGGTCTGCAAGCGTCGCAGTTTACCGCCACATCGACTACGGCCGAAAGCCAGACGCTCTCCAATCCGATGTATGTTCACAGCATTCCCAACAACAACGATAATCAGGATATCGTCAGCATGGGAACCAATTCGGCCCTTCTCTGCCGGCAGGTGATCGAGAATGGCTATCAGGTGATGGCGATTCATCTAATGGCTCTTGCTCAGGCTGTCGATTGTCTCGGTATTGCAAATCATTTGGCACCTTCGACACGACGTTTTTACGACGACGTGCGTGCTTTGGTGCCCGTATTCGTCGAAGATACTCCCAAATATCGGGAAATCGCCCGGCTCGAAAGGTATCTTCGCACGCATAATCCTCGTCTTTTATGAAATATGCCCTTGTGACAGGTGCCGGCCGCGGTATTGGTCGAGCCGTCGCCATCCGGTTAGCCGAAATGGGCTACCATATTTTGATAAACTATCTTTCCAATGTCGCTGCCGCCGAGCAGACTCTCGCCGCGATTCGCGAAAGGGGCGACGACGGGGAACTGCTCCCGTTCGATGTGGCTGACAAACGGGCCGTCGATGCCGCCGTGGACGCATGGCGCGCGACTCATCCCGATGCGTTCGTCGAGGTGATAGTCAACAATGCCGGTATTCGCCGTGACGGGTTGTTGATGTGGATGCCCGAAGAAGATTGGTATCGCGTCGTGCGTACTAATCTCGACGGATTTTTTCACATTACGCAGCCGCTGCTCAAAGATATGCTCGTGCGTAAGTCGGGGCGCATCGTCAATATCGTTTCCCTTTCGGGCCTCAAAGGATTGCCCGGGCAAGCCAACTACTCGGCAGCCAAAGGCGGGGTGATCGCTGCCACGAAAGCGCTGGCGCAGGAGGTGGCCAAGAAATGTGTAACCGTCAATGCCGTGGCTCCGGGTTTTATCCGTACCGACATGACGGCGGATCTGGACGAAGCGACGCTCCGGAAAACGATTCCCGCCGGTCGGTTCGGCGAAGCGGAAGAGGTGGCCGATTTGGTGGCTTTCCTGGTTTCGGAGCGGGCCTCCTACATTACCGGCGAGGTGATTTCGATTAACGGAGGAATTTTTTAGCGTACAACAACAGATAGCGATACCTTCATGGAACACAGGGTGGTCATAACGGGAATGGGTATCTATTCCTGCATCGGAGAGAATAAGGAAGAGGTCGCCGGAGCGCTTTATGCGGGCCGGTCGGGTATCGGCATCGATCCGATGCGTAAAGAGATGGGCTATCGTTCGGCTCTGACCGGCATCCTGCGTAAGCCCGATCTGAAAAAATCGCTCGACCGTCGGCAGCGGTTGGGCCTTTCCGAACATGGAGGTTATGCCTATGTCGCGACGAAAGAGGCGCTTACTCAAGCGGGAATCGGTTCGGACTGGCTGCTCGAGCACGAGGTCGGGATTCTCTATGGCAATGACAGCAGCGCCGAGGCGGTGATTCACGGTATCGACGTCATTCGCGAGAAACGCAGTACGATCCTTGTCGGCTCGGGCAATATCTTTCAGGCGATGAATTCCACGGTGACGATGAGCCTTGCGACAATCTTCAATTTGCGGGGCGTTAATTTCACGGTTTCGGGTGCCTGCGCAAGTGGTTCGCACGCCATCGGCATGGCCTATCTGCTCATTCGGCAGGGATTGCAGGAGTGCATCGTTTGCGGCGGCGCAGAGGAGGTCAACGTTTACTCGGTAGGCAATTTCGATGCGCTGAGTGCTTTTTCGGTTCGCGAAGGGGAGCCGGCTCGAGCTTCCCGGCCGTTCGATCGCAACCGGGACGGACTGGTGCCCAGCGGCGGTGCGGCGACGCTCGTGGTCGAGAGCTACGAATCGGCCGTGCGGCGCGGAGTTCCGATTCTGGCTGAAATCGTCGGCTACGGTTTTTCGTCGAACGGCGATCACATTTCGATTCCCAATGTCGACGGCCCGGTCCGCTCGCTGCGCATGGCGCTGCGCTGTGCGGACATGGAGCCCGGACAGATCGGCTATATCAATGCCCACGCCACCTCGACGCCGATCGGCGACATGAATGAGGCGAGAGCTATCGACGAAGTGTTCGGTTCGCACAAACCTTATGTTACCTCGACCAAATCGCAGACGGGCCACGAGATGTGGATGGCCGGCGCCAGCGAAGTGATTTATTCCATGCTGATGATGCAGGGCGGATTCATCGCGCCGAACCTCAATTTCGAGGAACCCGATGAGGCGTCCGCACGACTCAATATTCCCGCCGAGCGCGTCGATTGTGCATTCGATACTTTCCTGAGCAATTCGTTCGGCTTCGGGGGTACCAATTCGACATTAATCGTTAAGAAATACAAACCATGACAAATGAAGAGATCGTAGCAAAAATCCGAGAGGTGCTGGCTGAGGAATTCGAAGTCGACGTCGCAGAGATTTCCCCGGAGGGAAGCCTCAAGGATGTATTGGGACTGGACAGCCTGGATCTGGTGGATGTGGTGGTGCTCATCGAGGAGCATTTCGGTATTACGCTCAAGGGCCCCGATTTCGTAGGCATAAAGACGTTCGGAGATTTCAATAATTTGGTAATCGGTAAGTTGGCGGAGGAGTAGCGGTGAAGGGCCAGGGGAAAAGAGAATGGACGGGGAAATCGAGGGGCGGCGGTTTCGGCTATGCCTTTTTCGTCTTCCTGATCCGGCGTTGCGGCATTCGCTGCGCCTATGTCTTTCTGGCCTTTGTCGCTGTCTACTTCATTCCTTGCGCTCCGCGTGCCACGGCCGCCGTATGGGACTACTATCGCCGCCGTCATCGCTATGGGTATTTGCGTGCGGTTGCTGCTCTCTACTGCCACTATTACCGCTTCGGGCAGACGCTTATCGATCGTATCGCTATCCGTGCCGGTATGGGTGACCGTTACGACTTTCGTTTCGACAATTACGATGCTTTCATGGAGTTGCTGCGCAGCGGTTCGGGGGTGGTGATGATCGGCGCCCATGTCGGTTGTTGGGAGGCTGGCAGCCGCTTTTTCGACCAGTATGAGGGCCGGCTCAATGTCGTGATGTACGATGCCGAATGGGCCCGGATCCGCGAAGTGGTCGAGCGACATACCGATGTACGCAACTATCACGTGATTCCGGTCGACGGGCCTTCGCTCGATGCGGCGATCCGGATAAAAGTCGCGCTTAACGGCGGTGAGCCCGTTTGTTTTCAGGGCGACCGCTTTCTTTCGGAGGAACACACCCTTACGGCTCCGTTTTTGGGCGCCGAAGCTCGTTTTCCCGAGGGGCCGTTTCTGTTGGCCGCGAAATTCGGGACGCCGGTCGTCTTCTATTTTGCCGTGCGCGAGCCGGGTCGTCGCTATCGTTTCCTTTTCACCATAATACGTCCCGAGGAGCAATTGACGTGCGGGAAGCTGCTCGATCGCTACATCGGTGCGCTGGAAGAAGTGCTCGGCCGCTATCCGGAGCAATGGTACAACTTTTATAAATTCTGGGCATGACCTCTGTACCTCGTATACTTCTGGTTTCGGCTAACCGTTACCGAGAGCCTTACCCGGTCTATCCGTTGGGGATTTCCTACCTGAAAGGTTATCTCCGACGTCGTCTGCCCGATTATGAAGTGGTGCTCTTCGACTGCAATCTTTGCACCGATGACCGGCTGGAGGAGGTCGTTCGCCAGTTGCAGCCCCGCTATGTAGGACTTTCGTTCCGCAATGTCGACGGGGCCAACTCGCTTCGTGAAGGGAACTTTTTGGACGGCTACCGCGCGATTGCTCGGACCGTGCGGCGCGTTACGACCGCTCCGCTTCTGATCGGCGGTTCGGGTTTCTCGATCTTTCCGCAACACTTCATGGAGATCACCGGGGCCGACTACGGCTTGGCGGGGGAAGGAGAAGAGAGTTTGGCCTTGCTCATCGAAACGCTCGACGCCGGTCGCGATCCGGTCGACATCGATGGCCTGTTCGTCCGGGGCCGCGAAACGAAACCCTATCCTCCGGCGCATCGCTGCTACCTCCGTTCGATCGAGGCGGAATTCGAAAAGGAATGGGTGGATTACTACTGGCGCGAAAGCGGAATGCTCAACATCCAAACCAAGCGCGGCTGTCCTTACCATTGCATTTATTGCTCCTATCCGGTCATCGACGGTCGCACGATACGCACGCTCGACCCCGAGCGGATTGTCGACGACATCGTCCGGTTAAAATGCGAAAAAGGGATCGACTACTTCTTTTTCACCGACTCTGTCTTCAACATATGTCCGGAGTTCAATGCCCGTCTGGCCGAGGAGCTGATCCGTCGCGACGCCCGTGTGCGTTGGGGGGCCTACTTTTCGCCCTCGAATCTGACGCGTGAGGAGCTGGAACTCTATCGCCGTTCGGGTCTTACACACATCGAATTCGGCACGGAATCGTTCGACGACGAGGTGCTTGCGGCTTACGGCAAGCGATTCACGTTCGATGAGGTTGTGCATTCGTCGGAACTGGCTTTGGCCGCAAATGTCTACTACGCCCATTTCCTCATCTTCGGCGGCTTGGGCGAAACGATGGCAAGCGTCGAACGGAGCATCGCCCACGCACGACACATCCGTCACAGCGTTTTCTTCCCCTATGTCGGTATGCGTATCTACCCGCATACGGCACTTCACGCTTTGGCCGTGGATAGGGGTGTCGTAACCGCGGACGATCCGCTCGTCGAGCCGCGCTATTGGCTCTGTCCCGATTTCGATCTGGAGAGGACCCGCTCGTTGGCCATGGCTACGGGCAAAGCGTGGGTTTTCCCGGATGACGGGAATGATGCGCTGATGTACAAATTGAGAATCGAACGCAATAAAAAAGGACCGTTATGGGAATATCTGCGCAAACCTTGAAAATCGAGGAACTGATTCCTCAACGCGCCCCTATGGTGCTTGTCGACACATTCGAAGGTATCGACGCAACGGAGGTTTCGCATACGCGGCTGACCGTAAGGTCTGAAAATCCCTTCGTCGAGGCCGGTTGCCTGACCGAATGCGGCGTGATCGAACACATGGCCCAGTCCGCTGCGGCTCGCGTCGGGTGGAATTGCCGCGAAGCGGGGGGTGACGTTCCCGTGGGCTTCATCGGTGCCGTATCGCATTTCATAGCCCACCGGCTTCCGCCGGTCGGTTCGTGCCTGCATACCGCGTTGCGCATCGTTCAGCAGGTAGGGCCCGTGTCGCTGGCCGAGCTGACCGTCGAGGTCGATGGCGAACCCATAGCCGAAGGGCGGCTGAAAATCTTTCTTCAGGTATGAGACGCAAACACAACATACGGGTCGCCGGATCGATCCTGAGTCACACCGTTCCGCTACGGGTCCGCTTCAGCGAGGTAGACTCCATGCGCGTGGTTTGGCACGGTGAGTATGTCCGTTACTTCGAGGATGGGCGCGAAGCATTCGGCGAACATTATGCCGGATTCTCCTATCCGGAGATCTATGCCAGCGGTTACACGACTCCCATCGTCGAACTGCATGTCGATTACAAGCTGCCGCTTCGCATCGCCGACCGGGCTATCGTCGAAACGCGTTATATCCCCACCGAGGCGGCGAAAATTTGTTTCGAATACACTGTACGCCGTGCTGCGGATAACGCCGTGGTCGCCACGGGGACATCGACGCAGGTCTTCGTCAATGAAGCCGGACAGCTGGAGTTGACGATCCCCGAATTCTTTAGAAAATGGCAGCAACGATGGAACGTCCGATAAGAACTTATTTGGGCGGCGATGCGCTGCTTACGGCTTTGGGGTACGGTACGGAGGCGAATTATCGTGCCATTGAAGCGGGTTGCTGCGGCCTGCGGCCGGATGCGGTATCGTCCGGGCTCGCAGCCGCCGGACGTATCGATCCCGCGCTTATGCGTTCGTTGGCTATTGAAGGGTATACGCTTCTCGAGAGCGCCATGATCCGCTGCGCCGAAGCCGCCGCTGCCGAGACAGGAACGGAGCTTGCCGCGGAGGAGTGCGCTCTGATCGTTTCGACCACCAAAGGCAATGTCGAACTGTTGCGTACAGCCGTCGATGTGCCTGCCGAGGCTTACCTCTATACACTGGCGGAGCGTGTCGCTCGACGGTTGGGCATTCGTCGGCGTCCTACGGTAATCTGCAATGCCTGCATTTCGGGGGTTGCGGCACTGATCGTTGCACGCCGCATGATCCGTAACGGCGATTGCCGCCATGTGCTGGTGGTGGGCGGCGATCTGCTCACGGAGTTCGTCGCCGAAGGTTTTCTCTCGTTCAAATCGGTAAGTCCTGGGCCTTGCCGGCCCTATGATGCCGCGCCGGAACATGGTCTTTCGCTGGGCGAAGCGGTGGGAGCGCTGTTGCTCACGGCCGATCCGTCGAAGGCCAAACGGCCCGCTGTCGTATTAGAGGGCGGAGCCGTCACGAACGATGCCAACCATATTTCGGGGCCTTCGCGTACGGGAGACGGGCTGCATTATGCCATCGAACAGGCATTGACCGAGGCACGTATTCCCCGTGAAATGCTCAGCTTCGCCAATGCCCACGGCACCGGAACGGCCTATAACGATGCCATGGAGAGCAAGGCATTGGCACGGTCCGGCCTGAGCGAGCTTCCGATGAACAGCCTGAAAGGTTACATCGGCCATACGCTGGGCGCGTCGGGTGTGGTCGAGAGCATTCTCGCGGCCGAGGAACTGCGTCGGGGCCTCTGCTTCGGTACGGCGGGATTCTCCCGGGCAGGAACTCCTTGCCCGCTCGGCGTCGCAGCCGCACACCGTCCGCTTACGATGCGCCATGCATTGAAGACCGCTTCGGGTTTCGGCGGTTGCAATGCCGCCATCGTCCTGGGACTCGAACCGCATGTTCCGACCGAACAGGCATCGGAAACGGAATACGAAGCGCGCGAAGTCGCATGCTATCAGTTGCCGCAAAGCGACAAACCGTTCGCCGAACATATCCGGACGCTCTACAAGGCACTCGAGGCCCCCAACATGAAGTTCTACAAGATGGATGACCTTTCGAAAGCGGGATATCTCGCTGCCGAATACTTGTTGCGCGGGCAGAACCTGACGGAACGTTACCGCCCTGCGGAGATCGCCGTCGTGCTCGAAAACCGTTCTTCGTCGCTCGATACCGACCTTGCACACCAGCGGATCGTCAACGAGCATCACGCCGAGGGAACCTCTCCGGCTATTTTCGTCTATACGCTTCCGAACGTAGTGGCCGGAGAAATTTGTATCCGCCACCGCATTCAGGGCGAGAATGCCTTCTTCATCGACGACGCCCTGGACACGGCGGAAGGCTATGCCCGCCGCCTGATCGCTCGCGGAACGGCGCGCGCCGTGATCTGCGGCCGCTGCGAATATTTCGCGGGGCGTCATGACGTACGATTCACCCTTTTGGAAAAATCATAGCGAATTATGGAACAGATTATCCGAGAACTCAAAGAACAGATCGTCGAAGCGCTGAACCTCGAGGAAATTTCTCCTGAGGAAATCGATGCCGAAGCACCGCTTTTCGGTGACGGATTGGGACTCGATTCGATTGATGCTTTGGAGATCATCCTCATCCTCGAAAAAAACTACGGCATTCGGCTGGAGAACACGGCCGAGGCGAAACCCCATTTCTATTCGGTAAAATCGTTGGCAGAGTATATCGTCGCCAATCGGCAAAAATAGCGGGTATGCGTATCGCAGTCGTAGGCATCGGTATCATCTCGGCCGCAGGTATGGGGATCGCTCAGACCCTCGAATCGTTGCGTGCAGGACGTAGCGGCATCGTCCCCGAACCGTCGCATCTCGCTACGCGCCATCGGTTGCCCGTGGGCGAAGTGGCACGGAGTAATGCGGAGTTGAGCGAGGCGCTCGGTGTCACCGGTACAAATTCGCGCACGGCACTGCTGGGCATGACGGCTGCCGCCGAGGCGCTGGCCGATGCGGGCGGATCCCGGTCGAACACGGCGCTGGTTTCGGCCACCTCGGTCGGGGGCATGGATCTGACCGAATGCTTCTTCGAGGAGTTCGGTGCCGACGATCGGCGCGGACGGCTGCGGTTGGCTGCCCATCACGATTGTGCCGACAGCACGCTTGCCATCGCCCGCTATTGTGGCGTCGACGGCTTTACGACTACGCTCAGTACAGCCTGTTCCTCAGCGGCCAATGCGCTGATGACGGCCGTGCGACTGTTGCGTCACGGTATCGCCGACCGAGTGATCGCCGGAGGCGCCGATGCGCTATGCCGCTTTACGCTCAACGGCTTCCGTTCGCTTCAGATCCTCGATCCCGCGCCTTGCAGGCCGTTCGATGCTTTGCGCGCCGGGCTCAACCTGGGAGAGGGTGCTGCCTATTTGGTGCTCGAACGGGCCGACGAAGCGACAAAAATGCCTTACTGCTGTTTGGCGGGTTTCGCCAATGCCAACGATGCGTATCACCAGACGGCCTCGTCTCCCGAAGGCGAAGGGGACTATCTGGCCATGCGGTGGGCGCTCGAACGGGCCGGTGTCATGCCTGAAGAGGTCGATTACGTGAATGCTCACGGTACGGGTACGCCGAACAACGATCTGGCGGAAGGAATCGCCCTTCGCCGCCTGTTCGGTGAGCGGATGCCGCTCTTCTCCTCGACGAAGGCCATAACGGGGCATACGCTCGCGGCAGCGGGTGCCGTCGAGGCGGTCTTTGCCGCCCTGATGCTTCGCCACGGTGAGATTTATCCCAATCTGCGTTTCGCAAAACCCGATTCCCGGACGAAGTTGTGTCCCGTTACAAGATATCGACGTCAGCCGTTGTGCAACGTCCTTTCGAATTCGTTCGGATTCGGCGGCAACTGCGCTTCGCTCTTATTTACACGTGCCGAATGAAAACTTGCTGTTACATAGAACGCTTCGCCACACATGACGCGCTGACCGCCGATCCGAAGAAGCTCGTTCCCGATCCCATGCTTCGGCGCCGCATGAGCCGTGTGGTCAAAATGGGCGTGTTGACCGCGCTGGAGTGTCTGCAAGGCGAAAGGATCGACGCCATCGTCACCGCCACGGGTTTCGGTTGTCTGGCCGACAGCGAAAAGTTCCTGCGCAACCTGCTCGAACGGGATGAAGAGTTGCTGACTCCGACCCCTTTCATCCAGTCGACGTTCAATACCATCGGTGCGCAAGTGGCGTTCCTGTGTGGCTGCCGTGGTAGCAACACTACATTCACTCACCGGGGCCGCAGTTTCGAATCCGCCCTGCTGGAAGCCTCCATGCTGTTGGCTGAAGGTTCGGCACGTCGTGTTCTCGTGGGGGCTGCCGACGAGCGCACTCCTTCACAGCACCGCGTCATGGAGCGTATGGGGCTTTGGCGCGGCCGTGAAGACGGCGAAGGCGCCACGTTCCTGCTTCTCTCCCGTGTCCCCTCCTCCGAAAGCAGAGCTTGCCTTACGGCGATCGACTTTCCCGATGAACCGCTTGACAAGGAGCAGATCGCTGTCCGCTATGTCGCCGATCGGGTGCTGTGCGACGACTATGCCCTTACCGGATGTTATCCCACGGCCTCGGCACGTACGCTCGTGCATGGTATCGAGGCCCTCGGCGGTTCGGTACGTCGCGTGGCCGTATGCAACAGTTATTTGGATAACCGACCTTCCATAATCGTCGTCGCATGTCCGTGAGCACTCTCATATTTCTTGCTGTCGGCCTCGTTGTCATTGCCGTGCTCGCATGGGGTTCGGCTTCGATCCGTTCGGACCTCTATCTGCATGCACTGTGTCGTGGCGGGCGGAACGAACGGAGCGTGGCTCTCACTTTCGATGACGGCCCCGATCCCGTGCGGACGCCGGAGGTACTCGATGTGCTGGCACGCTACGGCGTTCGGGCGACGTTCTTCCTCGTGGGCGAAAAGGCCGCCGCTTATCCTGAGCTGGTGCGTCGCATCGTTGCCGAGGGACATGTCGTCGGTAATCATACACATACCCACAAAGGATTTTTTCCGCTCTATGGCAGTCGCCGCATTGCCGGGGAGATACGTTCCGCCGGGGAGGTGCTGCATGCGATTACGGGGCGTCGTCCGCGGTTCTTTCGTCCGCCGTTCGGGGTGACGAATCCCGCGATCGGCCGCAGCGTCCGCCGTGCGGGACTGGCGACCGTAGGGTGGAGTATCCGCTCTTTGGACACCGTGACCCGCACTCCGCGCGAAACGGTGCTGGCTCGTGTGCTGGGTAAACTCCATCCCGGGGCTGTCATCCTGTTGCACGACCGCTGTCCTCGAAGCGCCTGGCTCACGGAGCGACTGCTCGAAGCGCTGGGCAAGCGCGGCTATTCCGTAAATACCGTCGAACGGATGTTTGACATCGATGCTTATGAAGATTGAATGGATGACATTGCTGGCGACCTGCCTCTGCTCGGTCGTCTTCGCGCAAACTCCCGAAGAACGTTTCGCGGCGGATCTCGCCGCCGGGAGCCGTGAGGTCGAGCGCATCGCTTGCGACTTTACCGAAACGCGTCATATGCAGGTGTTGACCGATGACATCGTACGCGAGGGACGTTTCGACTATCGACGTCTTGCGCACATGGTACTCGATTTCGCCTCGGGCGATCGAATCATGATGGACGGGGAACGGTTCGTCATGCGCACACAAGGCGTTGAGACCGTCGCTCGCATGAATTCCAACCCGATGCTGCGCCAGTTGCAGACCATCCTCGACGCTTGTCTGACGGGTAATCTCGATCGGCTCCGCGCCTCGGGCCGCATGGAAATCGAACTGACCGATCGGGGTTACCGGCTGAAACTCGTTCCCTTGGCACGTGCCGCGCAGCGTTACGTGAGCCGCATCGTCCTGCTGTTCGACCGTAGCGACATGACCCTCGATGAGTTGCGGCTCGAGCAGCCTTCGGGCGACTTCACACATTACCGATTCCGCAACAAGCGGCTCAACGAATAATTCGACGATACCTTCATTACACGGAATAAAATGTTACGCAACCGACTGTACACCCTGATTCCAATCGACAGTGCTGACGACGAGATCCGCTTCGCAGCCCGTCTCGATACCTCGTATCCGATATTTGCAGGACACTTTCCCACACGGCCCATACTGCCGGGTGTCTGCACGCTTACGATGTTGCGCGATGGAATTTCCCTGCTGGAAGGTCGCCCTATCAGATTCGATCGTATCCGCGAATGTAAATTCACCGCTCCGGTCGATCCGCGGACGACCGATTCGCTCGAACTGCGGATCTCTGCATCCGAGGGTACAGTCCATGCCTCGGCGGTGGACGGCGAGCGGATCGTTTTGAAACTCAAAGCTACCTATACGTCGCAGCATGAATAGTGTCGCACCGATCTCTTGGCCCGAACGGTTGCGCAGGCTCTCCTGTGCGGTCATCATTCCCACTTACAACAACGCGGGGACGCTCGGTGACGTGATAGCCGGCGTGCGGCGCTATTGCTCCGATATTTTCGTGGTTAACGACGGTTCGACGGACAAAACGGCGGAGGTGTTGGCTGCTGTCGGGGGGATTCATACGATCGCTTATGCCCGCAATCGTGGTAAGGGTTATGCCTTGCGCACCGGGCTTCGTGCGGTTGCCGAAGCGGGCTTCCGCTATGCTCTGACGATCGACTCCGACGGACAGCACTATCCGGACGATATTCCGTGCTTCATCGACCGTATCGAACGACAGCCCGACGCCCTGTTGATCGGCGCACGCAACCTTGCAGCCGAAAATATGCCGGGCAGGAACAGCTTCGCCAACCGTTTCTCCAACTTCTGGTTCAGGGTCGAAACGGGTCGCACGCTGGCCGACACGCAATCGGGTTTTCGCCTCTATCCGCTGGATAGGCTCGGTCGCATGCGGTCGCTTTGCCGTCGCTATGAATTCGAGGTCGAGATCATCGTACGTGCGGTGTGGCGCGGTATCGAGGTGGAAAATGTCCCCGTACGGGTCTATTATGCACCCGAAGGGGAGCGGATTTCGCATTTTCGCCCCCTGCGGGACTTCATGCGCATCAGTATTCTCAACACCGTGCTCGTGCTCGAAGCGCTGCTGCTCTACTACCCGTGGCGTTTTTTCCGTTCGCTCACGCGCGAAAACATCCGCCGTTTCGTCCGTTGTCACATCACCCATTCGGGCGAGAGCAACGTCCGGCTCGCTGCGGCGATGGGCTGGGGCGTCTTCTGCGGGATCATTCCTCTTTGGGGCTATCAAATGATTTTTGCAGGGGTAACGGCCCACTTCATCGGTCTGAACAAGTTCATCGCCGTGGTTTTTTCGAACATCAGCATTCCGCCCATGATCCCGCTGATTCTTTACGCCAGTTACTGGACCGGCGGGCAGATGCTCGGACATGCCGGTACATTGGGCCTCGCAGACATATCGTTTCAGCGCGTGGCCGACAGCCTGGTGCAGTACCTCATAGGAAGTTGTTGCCTGGCCGTTGTCTGCGGCATGGCGGCAAGCGTGATCGGCTGGAGCCTGATGACCCTGTTAAAACGTCGTCCCGTACATGAATAAACTTTTCATCGCACTCTACGACCTGTTCCGGCAGCGCCGGAAGTTGCTGTGGCTGCTTTTGATCCTCACCACGGTCGGCATGGGTTTCCTCGCTGCCCGTCTCTCCTTCAACGAGGATATCACCTCGTTCCTGCCCAACGACCGGCAGGGCCGCAGGACGGCAGCCGTATTCAAGAGCTTGCGGATCAAGGACAAGATCGTCATACTGGTTTCTGCGGCCGATTCCGCAACCGATGCACCCGACCGGATGGTCGAAGCGGTCGACGCTATTGCCGAGGGACTGCAACCGGCCATCGACGAGGGGTTGCTGCGCTCGGTGACCGCACGGTTCGATACAGGACTACTCGATGTAGTGACCCAAGTGGTTTACGATCACCTGCCGATCTTTTATACCGATGCCGATTTTGCGCGGCTCGATTCGCTCACCCGGCCCGAAGCGATCGAAAAAGCCGTAGAACGGAATCGTTCGTTGCTCGCTTCTCCGGCCGGTATTGCCCTGCAGGAGATACTGTTGCGCGATCCGCTCGGCTTGGGAACCCCTTTACTGTCCGGATTCCGGCAACTGGACATTGCGGCCGATTACGAACTCTACGACGATCATCTTTTCATGCCGGGCCTGGGAACAGTATTGCTTTTCGCCGATCCTGCGGAAGGTTCTTCGGCTACGGCAGCCAACGACCGCCTGGTGAGTCTGATCGAAGAGCAGTTGGAGACGGTTGCCGCGGCCTGGGACGTGCAAACCGACTATTTCGGTGCCGTCGGCGTTGCGGTTTACAACGCGCGTCAAATCAAGCGCGACACGATGTGGACTCTCTCGCTGGCCCTCGTTATCATCGTCGCGGTCATCTTTTTCAGCTTCCGCAATCGGCGCGCTATCCTGCTGATGATCGTGCCGGTATTCTACGGAGCGCTTTTCGCGCTCGCCGCAATTTATTTTATCCAGGGTTCGATCTCGAATATCGCGGTGGGGGCCGGCGCAGCCGTCCTGGGCGTGGCCCTCAGCTATTCGATACACGTATTGGTTCACAGCACCCACACCCGCGATCCGCGTCGGGTGGTCGAAGAATTGGCCTATCCGCTTACGGTGGGCAGTTTCACGACCGTCGGTGCATTTCTCGGATTGACCTTCACCCGCTCGCAACTGCTCCACGATTTCGGACTCTTTTCGGCGTTGACTTTGATCGGAACCACCCTCTTTTCGCTTCTCTTTCTGCCCCATATGCTCCCTCGTCGCGAGACGGAACGGAAGAGTCCGCTGCTGCGCCGTATTGAACGGTTCAATGCCTATCGCTTTGACACGAACCGCTGGCTTCTGGGGCTGATCGCGGTGGCGACATGCGTCTGTCTGTTTTCCTATAACGACGTGCGGTTCAACAGCGACATGAAACGCCTGGGCTACGAACCCGAACGCTTTCTCCGTACCGAGCAGCGACTCTCCGAATACTTCGGCAAAGGCGCTGACCATGTCTATCTGATCGCTGCGTCCGAGGATGTCGACCGGGCCGCCGAAACCTACGCTGCTGCCGATGCGCTGCTCGATTCGCTTGCTGCCGAAGGTTTGCTGCGCGAACACGCTTCGGTCGCCGATTTCGTGATTCCGACCGAGGTTCAGCACGAGCGGTTGGCGCGGTGGGAGCGTTTCTGGACCCCGGAAAAACGACGCGAGGTCGGTGCTTCGGTCAGGCGTGCCGCTTTGAAAGCCGGCTTCCGGGAGGAGGCTTTCGTGTCCTTCGACTCGTTGCTGGCGCAACGTTTCACGCCATTCGATCCTACGTCCGAGAAGGTGACGGAAAACCCCCTCCTGGGCGATTGGATCAATCGTGGCGACACGGGACCGCTTTTCATTAGCCGCATGGCTCTCGACGACGAGGCCAAGCGACAGGTCTATCCGTTGCTGGAACGGATGCCCGAACTTTCGATTCTCGACCGCGCTTACTTTGCCAGTCGTATGGCCGATGTGGTGAGCAACGATTTCAACACCATTCTCCTGATTTCGTCGGGGTTGGTATTCCTTGCATTGCTGATCTCCTATGGACGTATCGAGCTGGCGCTGCTGGCCAGCTTGCCGATGGCGGTCAGTTGGGTGCTGATCCTGGGTATGATGGCTCTGCTGGGCATCGAATTCAATATCGTAAATATCATCCTTTCGACTTTCATCTTCGGCCTGGGCGACGATTTCAGTATCTTCATCATGGATGGCCTGCTGAGTGAATACCGCGACGGACGCAGGCTTCTCGCCGCGCACAAGACGGCTATCTTTTTCTCGGCCTTTACCACGGTGGCGGGTATCGGCGTGCTGATCTTTGCCGGTCATCCGGCGTTGCGCTCCATTTCCGTCATCTCGATCGTGGGCATGCTGGCGGTCGTACTGGTGGCCTATACCGTGCAACCCGTTCTCTTCCGGCTGCTGATATCGGGACAAACGGCCCGGGGCGGTTATCCTTATACGCTGGCGGGCATCCTCAATACGATCTACGCCTTCGTCTATTTCCTGCTGGGGTGTATTCTGCTGCAATGTTACATCATCGTGCTGCATTTGTTGCCTTTAGGCCGAAGCCGCCGCAAAGCGTGGTTCCATCGGGCGATTTATGGGTTTACGCGGCTTTTCCTGGCCACGATGTTCACCACGCGTACCCGGCGGTACAACCCCGGAGGCGAAACCTTCGAACGACCCGCGATCATTGTTGCCAATCACCAGTCTTTCATCGATATCCTGTTGTTGCTGAGCATCACGCCCAAGTTGGTGATGGTTACCAACAGCTGGGTCTGGCGCTCGCCGTTTTTCGGCCGCATCGTCCGTTATGCCGGTTTTCGCCATGCCGCCGACGGTTATGAGGCGCTGACCGAATCGTTGCGCCAAGAGATTGCGGAAGGTTATTCCGTGGTGGTCTATCCCGAGGGAACCCGCTCGGAGGATTGCGCGATCAAGCGTTTCCACAAGGGGGCGTTCCTGCTTGCCGAACAGCTCGGCGTCGACATTTTACCGATGCTGATCTACGGTGCCGGATACATTTCCTCCAAACGGCAGCCGTTTTATATCAAAAGAGGCGATCTGGCGAGCCTCGTATTGCCGCGCATAACTCCCGACGATACCCGCTTCGGTGCCGATGTCCGTGAACGGGCCAAAGGGGTTCGGCGTTACATGGTTGCCCGATACGAGGAATTAAAGGCGTTTCATACCGACGATCCGCGTCACCGTTCGGCCGTCAGGTACAACTATCTCTTCAAGGGCCCCGTGCTCGAATGGTATATCCGCATCAAGCTGCGTTTGGAAAAACGTTATGACACGCTGGACAAACTGTTGCCGCGGGATGCCCGCATCGTCGATCTCGGATGCGGCTATGGGCAGATGGTGTTTCTGCTTGCCCTGCGAGGCGACCGACGCCGGCTGCTGGGTATCGACTACGATGCCGAAAAGATCGCCCTGGCCCGCCACAGTTTTCTTGCCGATGATCGGATTCGTTTCGAATGCGCAGACGTCACGACCTGCGACTTGCCCGAAGCCGACGCGTTCGTATTGAACGACATGCTCCACTATATCGCACCCGAAGCTCAGGAGCAGCTGTTGGCCCGTTGCGCTGCACGGCTTACCGAAGGCGGCTATATCGTGGTGCGCGAAGGGGACAGTTCCGACCGGAAGCGTCACCGGATGACCGAAGAAACCGAACGTTGGTCGATTCGCATTCTGGGCTTCAACAAGGCCGGTAATGCGCTGCATTTCATCTCTACCGAGCGGATGATTTTCATGGCCGATTGGCTGGGGCTGCACCTCGAGGTGCGTGAACCGGGTATCCACACCTCCAATCGACAATACATATTCAGGAAAGAAGCGAACCGATGAACCGTTACGATATCGTTATCATTGGCAGTGGCATGGGGGGACTGGCCTGCGGTACGATCCTCTCGAAGGAGGGTATGCGGGTATGCGTGGTCGAGCAAAACGCCGTGCCGGGCGGATGTCTCCAGTCGTTTCGTCGAAACGGGCGCATGCTCGACACAGGCATTCACTACGTGGGAAGTCTGCGTGAGGGACAGGTCATGTACCAGTATCTCAAATATTTCGGGGTGATTGACAAAGTCCGTATCCGCCTGCTCGACCCGGCGGGCTTCGACCGGATTTATCTCGATGGCCGCATGTTCCGTTATGCGTCGGGTTTCGATCGTTTCGCGGAGACCCTTGCTGAAGATTTTCCCGGGGAGAAGGAGGGGATCCGCTCTTATTGTCGGATACTACAGCGCATCGGCGGACTTATCGCTCCCGAAGTGCTGCGCAACGGGCGCCTTTCCGCGGGCGGCATGGAGTATCTGGGCCTCTCGGCCGCCGCGACGATCGATTCGCTGGTTACCGACCCGCTGTTACGGCGTGTGTTGGCGGCGGGCAGTGTGCCGCTTTACAGCGGACGGCGCGACATGTCGCCTCTCTATCATCATGCCATGATCAACCATTCGAATATCGAGGGCGCCGCATGTTTCCCAGACGGTACGCAGCACGTGGCCGATGCGATGTGCGAACAGATACGCGCCCACGGAGGCGAACTCTTCACTCATGCACGGGCCACGCGCTTCCGCCTTGCGGGTAGCCGGGTGAGCGGCGTAGAGACCAACGGCGGCGAACGCCTTCTCGAAGCGAAATGGTTCATTTCCGACGCTCCGCCCGCCCAGACGTTCGGATTGCTGGAGCCTACGCCGTTGCTGAGGCGCGCCTTCCTGAACCGCCTGACAATCCTGCCCAACACCTACGGATTCTTTTCGATCCATCTGCTGTTGCGGCCCGGGACGGTGCCCTATACCGGCTGCAACCATTATTTCTACAATACGTCCGATGTTTGGAGCGCCCGGGGCGACTTCGAGGGATACAACATCCCCGTGGTATTGCTCTATCCGCAGCCTGCGGAAGACGGCCCATACGCTCAGGTCATCACCCTCCTGGTGCCGATGCTTTGGGAAAACGTGGCCCGCTGGACGGAGAGCCGTTCCGGACGGCGTGGCGAAGACTATACGGCTTTCAAACAGCGCTTTGCAGATGCGACGCTCCGTTTCACGGAGCGATTCATGCCGGGTCTGCGTGATGCCGCGGAAGAGATCCACACCTCTTCGCCCCTCACTTACCGCGACTACACTTCCATTCCGGAAGGGGCGGCTTATGGGTTGCAGAAAGATTTCAACCGCCCGCTCGCATCGCTCGTGCCTGTGCGTTCGCGTATCGGTAATCTTTTGCTTACGGGGCAAAATATCAATGTTCACGGCATGTTGGGCGTGACGGTTTCGGCAGCGCTGACATGTAGCGAACTGGTGGGCGAATCATACCTTTCAAAGAAGATCGGCTATGCTTAAACTTCTCGGAAAAATCGTTAAATACACGCTTTGGAGCATTGCCGGGGTTTTTGTGTTGATAATGGGTACGATGACGTATCTTTACCGTACGGCAGACATGGGCGAACCGGCGATGGATATCGATACGGCCGACTATGCCGTTGAACGGCACGGCGACGTACTCCGTTGCGGCGGTTCGACGTTACGGCGCAATGCGGAGGGCGTGTGGGAACTCACAACGGGCGGGGATCCCGTCGTGCGCGGTGCCGAGAGCGGTGCGCTGCTGCGCGACCTGATGCACTATCAGGAAAAGGTCTTCATCGATCAGATCCGCCGCATCGTCCCGTCGGAGAGTTATCTGCACTTTTTAAGGGTGCTGATCGTGATCTTCAACCGCAATATGGCAACGTATATCCCGGAGGAATACCGTTGCGAAATTGCCGCTCAGGCGCGCTTCTGCACTCACGAGTACGACGCTATCGGCACACCTTACGAACGGCAGATCAATTACCACGCCGCCCACGACATCGGTCATGCCATGCAGGAGTATATGCTCGTCGGTTGCTCATCCTTCGCCGCATGGAACGCCGAAACCGTAGATTCGGCCCTGCTCGTAGGCCGCAATTTCGATTTTTGGATTGGCGACGACTTCGCCCGTAACAAGCTTGTTACCTTTTGCCGGCCCGATCGGGGTTATCCTTTCGCTTCGATCGGCTGGGCGGGAATGAGCGGCGTGCTGTCGGGCATGAATGCCGAAGGGCTTACCGTGACGATCAATGCGGCCAAAGGCCCTCTGCCCACTCGTGTAGCCACGCCCATTTCGTTGCTGGCCCGCACCATTCTGCAATATGCCGCAACGATAGATCAGGCATATGCCATTGCCGACACCATGCGTACCTTCGTTTCCGAATCGCTGCTCATCGCTTCGGCACGCGATCGCCGAGCCGCGATCATCGAGAAGACGCCTCGCCGCACGGCGCTCTACACGCCCGACGGCGACAGGCTTCGCTGTACGAACCATTACCAGTCGGCAGCCTTTGCCGACGATCCCGACAACCTGGAAAACGTGGCTGCAACGGATAGCTATTACCGTTTCAAACGGCTGGGCGAACTGATGGACAGCTTGCGGCCGCTCGATCCCGAGCGGTGTGCCGCTATCTTGCGTGACCGTCGCGGTCTCGGCGGTGTCAATATCGGCCTGACGAACGAGAAATCGCTCAATCAGGCTATCGCCCATCATGCGGTCGTCTTTCGGCCCGAGGAGCTGCTCATGTGGGTCTCTACGAACCCGTGGCAGGCGGGAGAGATGATCTGCTACGATCTGCGACGGATTTTCGCCGATAGTACGGCCGACCGACCGGATTGTTCCGAACGGGTGATTCCGGCTGATGAAAGGTTCCTGCGCGAAGATTATCCCCGTATCATTCGTTACCGGGCCGGCGTTGCGATTCTGCGCGAAGCGATCCGTACGGGCAGTGCTGCGGATGAGACGGTAAGGGAGCTTCTGCGGGATAATCCCCGCTATTTCGGCGCCTGGGAGTTATGCGGCGATTATTACGCTGCACGGGGCGATGAAGCCGAGGCACGCCGGCACTGGGAGCAGGCTCTGCAACTGGAGATTCCGCGTACGCGCGAGCGGCGTTCCATAGAACATAAAATCAGTAGATTATGATACGTAATTCCGATATTCAGTACCGATCCCCGGCTGCCATCCGGACTTTTCAGGAAGAACAGCTGCGCGAAACGATCGGCTATGTGGCCGAACATTCGCAGTACTACCGTACGCTTTTTGCCGAAGCGGGAGTCGACCCTCGAGACATTCGTGTGATCGATGACCTGCAGCGATTGCCCGTAACGACGAAGCAGGAATTGCAACTGCGCAACGAGGAGTTTCTGTGTGTCTCGCGGCGCAAGGTCGTCGATTATGTAACCACCTCCGGTACGCTGGGCGATCCGGTGACGTTTGCCCTTACCGAGGCCGATCTCGACCGTTTGGCCTATAACGAAATGCTTTCGTTTACGACCGCCGGCTGCACATCCGACGATATCCTGCAACTTATGGTAACGCTCGATCGGCGTTTCATGGCCGGGCTCGCCTATTTCCTCGGAGCCCGCAAATTGGGATGCGGCGTTACGCGCGTGGGTAACGGCATCCCTGAGTTGCAATGGGATACCATCCGACGCATCGCTCCTACGGCCTGTCTGGTGATCCCGTCGTTCCTGCTCAAGTTGATCGACTTCGCCGATGCGAACGGCATTGATTACCGCCGCAGCCCGCTTCGCAAAGCCATCTGCATCGGCGAAGGGCTCCGTGCACCCGACGGATTCCGGCTGAGCACCCTGGCAACGCGGATTCATGACCGCTGGCCTGAATTGGAACTTTTCTCGACCTATGCTTCGACCGAGATGCAGACCTCGTTCACCGAATGTGCATACCACCGCGGCGGCCATCTGCCGCCCGATCTGATCATCGTCGAATTCCTGGACGACAGTGGACGGCCCGTTGCGGACGGCGAGCCGGGCGAAGTGACGATCACAACGCTCGGCGTCGAAGGTATGCCGCTTGTGCGTTTCCGAACAGGCGACGTATGCTATCACTATTCCGAACCCTGTGCCTGCGGTCGCAATACCGTACGCCTTGGCTCGTTGCTCGGTCGCAAAGGACAGATGATCAAGTTCAAAGGAACGACACTCTATCCTCCGGCGCTCTTCGACATCCTGGAGAACATCTCTGGCGTGGAGAATTATATCGTGGAGGTTTTCACCAATTCGCTCGGGACCGATCAGGTTCAGATACGGATAGGCGGTTGCAATCGCAGCGAGGGGTTCGTCAAGCAAATCAAGGATGCTTTTCGCTCGAAGGTGCGTGTGGCTCCAGATATCGTGTTCGAATCGGTCGAACAAATCGCCGGGATGCAGTTCCCCGCCATGAGCCGTAAACCCGTAAAATTCTTTGATCGAAGGAAAAATACATTGAACTTTAATCTCTAAATTTATGAAAAGAATTGCTTTTGTCATTGCAGCCGTCGTCTCCGTATGGTACGTCCAAGCGCAATCGCTCCGGGAAATGCCGAAACCGTTTCATGTTTACGGAATAGATTTTTCCGAGGTGAAGATATGCGGCGCCAGTGAGAGTAGCTACCAATTTATCGATGCGTTTCGGGGAATCAATCTTTTGTTGCTTACTGAATCGAAAAAGTATGATTTCGAACGATTCCTCCGCAGTCCGGTAGCTACGGTCGATATCGAGCAGATACAGCAAAAAAATGTTTCCCGCGATTATGTGTCGGAATTGAATAATGAAATAACGATTTCCGAGGACGATTTTCAGGCCTTGATAAACGGCTATGAACTCAAGGCTACGGAGGGGACGGGAGTCGTATTGGTCGCCTTACTGCTGGATAAAACGAAATCCAGAGCGATCTATGAAGTCGTTTTCTTTGATATTCCTACTCGTAAATTGCTTGCTACGTATCGGATGAGCGGTAAAGCGGGCGGTTTCGGATTGCGTAATTATTGGGCGCGCAGTGTCTACGAAGTCTTGAAATCTCAAATAGGGAAAAAGTAGAAGCGGGGATTCGGGCTGCATTCAGTCGTACCCCAAAATAAAAGCAAAACCGCGTCCCAGGGAACCCGGACGCGGTTTGTTGTAACCCTGCTGTATCCATTCTCGAACACTTTTCCGGAAGGGGCGGGTTGAGATAATTTTCCCTCATGCTGGATGGAGTTTCAAATCATCCGGGAATCCCTTCCGGGTTCATCCGATCTTGACAGCATTCTGTTTTAATCCCTTTCCGTGCCCTGCAGGGGCGGATCCGAAACCGTTGCGGGGCAATCGTACCGTTTTCGTCGGAAAATGCAAACCGGCGGAAAGGAAATGAGCCGCTCCGTTTCGGCTCCCGGATTCCGATATTCGTCCGGCGGGATGCGGGATGCAAAGCCGGAAATGGCTTTTTCAGGTGCGTGTGCCGGAATATTTCAAGGATATATGTTATCTTTGCAATAAATACCGGGGGGTGTACGGGACAGCGGCAGCCCCGGCGAAAGTAATCCGGAATGTAAAACCGACAGAACTCAAATGCAGGTTAAAATAGAGGAAAGCTGGCGGCAGCGGTTGCAAACCGAATTCAACCAACCTTATTTCAGCCGTTTGGTCGCTTTCGTGAAGGAGGAGTACGCGCGGTGTACGGTTTATCCGCCGGGAGGACGCATTTTCCATGCTTTCAATACTTGTCCCTTCGACCGGGTGAAGGTCGTGATCCTGGGACAGGACCCTTACCATGAGCCGGGTCAGTATTACGGCCTGTGCTTTTCGGTGCTCGACGGGGTTCCCTTTCCTCCCTCTCTGGTCAACATCTTCCGGGAGATCGGAGACGATCTGGGAAAACCGATGCCTTCTTCCGGCCGGTTGGAGCGATGGGCCGGGCAGGGGGTGTTGCTCATCAACTCCATCCTGACCGTACGCGCCCACGAAGCGGGGTCGCACCGGGGAAAGGGTTGGGAACAATTTACGGATGCCGTGATCCGGTGCATCAACGACGGACGGGAAAACGTCGTGTTCATGCTGTGGGGAGCGTATGCTCAGAAAAAGGGGGCGTTTATCGACAGGACGCGCCATTGCGTGCTGACGGCTCCGCATCCGTCTCCCCTCTCCGCCGACCGGGGGTTTTTCGGATGCCGTCATTTCAGCAAGGCGAACGCTTATTTTCGCAGCAAAGGGCTGCCGGAAATCGAGTGGTAGGAACCTCCGGACTGCGACCGGGCAGAACGGGAATCGCGTACGCAGGAAACCGGACGGCTTGAAATCAAAACTTTTATCGGGATCGTATTTTCCCGAAAAACGATACCGCGCGGAACGTTTTTCGGATCGGATCGGCGTTTTTTCCTTTTGCGGTTTCCGAAGCCGGACGAATTCGGTATCGTCATCCGGTCAACGGTACGATATGTGTTTTCGGGTGAGGGTAAAAATCCCTGAACATGAAAACGAAACTTATTCTTTCCTTGGCATTGCTGTGTGCGTTCCGTACGGCCGCTTTTTCCCAGGAAACGGGCGCTCCCGTCGAGGCTTCGAAAAGGCACGATGTGAATCGTTTGTCCAAGGATTATTACATACCTCACCGTTTCGACGGCAGGACGATCCTGATCACCGGAGGCGCTCGGGGCATGGGGAAATGGGCGGCCGTACGGGCCGCCAAAGAAGGGGCCGGCGTGGTGATTATGGACTGGCTGGAGGACGAGGGACGGCATACGGCGGATTCGATCAACGGTTTCGGCGGTAAAGCGCTGTTCGTGTACGGGAACATTCAGAAGGACGAAGACTGCCGCCGGGCGGTGGCCGAGGCGGTTCGCGTTTACGGGCAGCTGGATTATGCCATTTTGAATGCGGGCGTGATGGATGCGGTCTATTCGGGCGCTCCCTTCCGGTACGACAGCACCACCCGCCGTCTGATGCCCGCCATCATCACGGATGCCACCGACGAATACTGGGAGGGCGTAATGGCTACCAATGCCACAGGCACTTTCAAATCCCTGCGGGCCGTGCTGGATCAAATGGTCGAGCAGCGGAAGGGCGGAGCCGTCGTGGTGGTTTCCTCCATCGCCGGCATGACCGGGCTGGCCGGGAATCCGGCTTATGTGGCCAGCAAACATGCCGTCAACGGATTGGTGCGCAGCGCCGCCATCGATTATGCGCCTTACGGAATCCGCATCAATTCCGTCAACATGGCGCAGACCTATACTCCGATGGTGGAAACCGCCTATCGCTTCGTCGAGGCGCAGAAAAAGGCCGGCATCGGCTTCGGTATGGGGGACATCAAGACCATGAGCCTGATGGCGTATTGCGATTCGCAGCACCGGGGGTCGTATCCGTGGGAACAGGCGTCCAACATGCTTTACCTCATTTCGGACGAGGCGTCCGCCCTAACCGGCTCGATCATCGCTACGGACGGGGGATGGACGGATTATTGATGCCGAACGCGGCGGAACGTTTTGACCGGTTTATCCCATGAAAAAAAGAGGTTTCCTGCTGATGCTTTGTGTACTGTTCCTGACTTCGGTAAGGGGACAGAGCAACAATCCCGTGTCCATTTATGAAGGAGAACGGATTCTCTCGGTGCATTTCGAGTATTCGGGACGGCCTGCCGATACGATGCGTTTCGCAGCCATTCGCCGGGAGGTGGAAGACATTTTCCAAATTTATCCGTTTTCCCATTTCAGCCGGATACAGACGGATTATTATTTGTCCCGCATCCGAAACCTGCCGTTTGTGGAAAGCACGGTGCTGTACGTGGCTGCAATGCCTGAAGGCGGCGTGGGGCTGACGGTGGATGTGGCTTTGACCCCTTCGGCGGAAAAAACGGAAATGGTGCCGAACATTTTCCGGGACATCCGTTCGTTTCCGGTCATCTATTCCGGCAACGGTTCGTTTTTTACCTTTCGTTTTTCCGGTTCGGAGATGGTATATACCAACGACAATGCCTGGTTCGGGCAACCGGAACCGCTGCTGGCGGGAAATCCGCAGGCGGATGGTCCGGCGGGGAAGGGGTACACGGGCTGGATCGAAGGGTACGGCATGGGAGGCGTGTACGGCATCGTTCCCGTATACCGTCCCTGGAACCTGCACGTTTACGCCGGATGGAGCTATCTTGCGGCTTTCAATGCGGGGCGTGAACTGTTCACCGACCGTTCCCGTTTCCGGGGCGCCACGGAGGATGCTTACGCGGGTATCGTCGGAGGCCGGAAATGGGGAAGCGGCCATGACTACGGTTATAATATTCTTTACGGACGCAAAGCGTTCGTACTGGGCGATGGCTGGCTGATCATCAATACTTCCATGAGCGGCTACCGGCGGGGCGCTTCGCAGTTGAATCCGCGCAATGCGGCCCGTTCCCTGTTTCAGGCCGGGATCCGGGTGGATAACTATCTGTTGCAGGTTTTTCGGATGCGTCCCGACGAACTGTCCCTGCTCGACACCCGCACGGTTTTGGAAGGGATCAACGCGGAAGCGGGAAACAGCGACCGGGCGCGGGTGGGCGCTTCGTTGCTCTATGTCCCCAGGTCGGATCGGGAATATTACCTGCCCGACGGAACGATTCATACCCGGAAAGGATTGTGGGTGTATAACCTGCGTCTTTTCGGGAATCCTCCCGCCGACTGTCCGGGGCCGTTTTACAAGGCGGAATTCGGATACGAGCGCAACCGGCACTTCAAAATGAGGGCCTACGCCTGGTATGCCCAGTTGGGCTGGAATTTCAGCCGGACTTACGGCGCTCCCTCCCTCAGCTACCGGTTCGCCTATTTTTCGGGCGACGATCCTTCCACCCGGGCATACGAACGGTGGGATCCCCTCTATACGGGGGGTAACGGGGAACAGTGGGCGCAGGGAGCGAACATGTACAAAATCCTGCCGAATTCCAACGAGATGACGCATCTGGTACAGTTGGTGTTCGAGCCGGTTCGGAAATGGCAGACCGTGGCCCAGTTCTGGGCGTACGTGGCCCCGCAGAAGAACAACCTGGGCGGGAATCCCGCGCTGTCGGAATTGAGATCGAGGTATTACGGAACCGAAATCGACCTGACGGTCAAATATTTCCACTCGGCGCGCTGGTATTTCCATTTCAATACGGCCCTGACGTTTCCCGGAAACGCCGTGCGGAATTCGGTGCCCGCTTCCAAAAAGTGGTTTTCGCTTCTGTTTTACGTCCGCTATTCCATCTGATCCGGTTTCCCTGTGCTTGGGAGCGGCAGCCTTTCGTCGCCGGCATTCCTTTCGGGCGGAAGCGAATCCCGCAAAAACCGGAATCCGGGTCATTCTTTCCGTAAAACGTTTAGGGAAGGCATCTCGCAGGACTCCTAATTTTGCATCGTGAAATAAGAAACACGGAAGACATGGAAAATATTTTCGAGCGGATGAAAAGAGGAGAGCTCATTTTGGAAAGCGACCCCCAGTATCCCGAACTTTATGATGCGCTTATTCGAGGAATGCGCATCGTGGAGCGGTTGAATTCGGCTTACCACACGGCGGACGAGGTTCGCGCCGTTATCGGAGAATTGACCAAAAGCAAGCTCGACGAATCCGTCTGGATCGTGCCTCCCTTTTATACGGATTTCGGGCAGTTCATCCGACTGGGAAAAAACGTTTTCATCAATTCGGGCTGCACCCTGATGGATCGGGGAGGCATCACGATCGAAGATGGTGTTTTTATCGGCCCCAATGTCAGCATCATCACGGAAAATCACGCGGAAGAACCGGAATTGAGGCACAACGTTTACACAAAGCCCATCCTTATCCGGAGGAATGCATGGATCGGTGCGGGAGCCATCGTGCTGCCGGGGGTCACCGTCGGCAGGAACGCGATCGTCGGTGCCGGAGCCGTCGTGACGAAGGACGTGGCGGATGATGCGATCGTGGCAGGCAATCCTGCCCGGTTCATCCGATACATCCGGAAAACATGAAACGGTTTCTGATTGCTATCGTCCTTTCTGTCTTCTTCCCGACCGGCTTCGCCTCGTGTACGACGGACGATCCGATCGGGGACCCGGCGACCGGACAACCCGGCCATGCGAAACAGCCCGGCCGGGAAGAGGATACGAACCATCTCTCAGGAGGTACGATGACCGTTAAAATAGGAAATGCCGTATTTGCCGTTATGCTTTACGATAACCCGACTGCCGCGGCTTTTAAAAAGAGGTTGCCGATGACCGTTCGTATGGAAGAACAGGGCGGCAACGAAAAGTATCATAATCTGTCCGTGAATCTGCCTTCCGACGCTGTCCGACCGGGAACCATCCGGACAGGGGATTTGATGCTTTGGGGAGACCGCTGCATCGTGTTGTTTTATAAAACGTTCTCCAGCGATTACGCTTACACGCGGATCGGAAGAATCGGAGATCCATCCGGGCTTGCCGGGATCGTCGGTTCCGGTCACGTTACAGTAACGTTTGAATGAGCGAGAGAGTGTATGAAAAATAGTTTTGCCGTGCGACGAAGCTGCGGAAGCACTGACCGGAGCCCGTGGTCGTCCCGTAAGGGGACGGCACGGAAACGGTAGAGGGAAGTAACTGAAAAGAGTGCCGGCACCAAAAAGAAAAGACGAGTAAAAAACTCGTCTTTCTAAGAAGTGATCCAGCCGGGGCTCGAACCCGGGACCCCAACATTAAAAGTGTTGTGCTCTACCAGCTGAGCTACTGAATCTCCTTTCGAGCCACAAAAGTAGTTCAAAAATCCGTTTTTGCAAATTTCGGCCGGGAAAAAGGCTTTCCGGTCAGGGAAAGAAAACGAAAGGAAAAAGAAAATTTTCCAGGTCGCCTTCAAGGGAAAAATCCTTTCGAATATTCGGAAAATCATCGGGATTTTCTGAATTAATTTCTTATTTTTGTTTCAAATATCCGGAGGTTATGAAAAGGAAAATCATTTTTCTGGGAGGCCTGTTGCTTTGTTCCGCAGCCCTGTGCGCCCAGACGAACAACGTCGAAAACCGCTACAGGATGCCGCTGAAGGAGGTTTTCGATTCCATCGAACACCGTTTTCAAGTGCGGTTGCGGTATCCAGCCGAGCTGGTGAAAGATCGGGACATCACGTATGCGATGTATCGTTTCGAACCCGATCTGGAGACCACCCTTCGGAATGTTACGGCTTATTACGATTTGTCTTTTGTGCCGCAGCCGGACGGCTCCTATAAGATCAAGGAGTACGAATATGCCAGAAAACAGCCGGCGGACGGGCAGAAGCGACTGGAATACCTTTCGACGGTCTACGATGATTTGGGCGAATGGGAAAGCCGGAAAAAAGAGTTGCGGCGATGCATGTACGAAACGCTCGGCGTGGCTCCTTTGCGGGAGAAAATGACCCTGCGCATGGTGGCGACGACGCCCGTACGGAAGATGCAGGGATATACGGTGCAGAATTTCGCATTGGAAACGATCCCCGGCATGTATGTGACCGGGTCGGTTTACCGGCCGACGGGGAAGGCGGCTCGGGGGAAGGTGCCCCTGATTCTGAATCCCAACGGGCATTTCGGGCAGGGACGCTACCGGAAGGATATGCAGGCGCGGTGCGCGACGTTCGCCCGGATGGGAGCGATCGCCGTGAATTTCGATTTGTTTGCCTGGGGAGAATCCCAGTTGCAGTTCGGCGGCCGGGGAGATCATAACAAAAGCGTGGCGCTGACGATGCAGACGCTGGACGCCTTGGCGCTGCTGGATTATTTTACGCAGGAGAAGGACGTGGACGTGACCCGGATCGGGATTACGGGCGGTTCGGGAGGCGGAACCCAGACCATGCTGATGACTGCTCTGGACGACCGGATCGCGGCGTCGGCTCCGGTGGTTTCGGTGTCGAGTTATTTCCACGGGGGGTGCCCTTGTGAAAGCGGACTGCCGATCCATTTGTGCGGCCGGGGAACCAACAACGCCGAAATCGCGGCCATGGCGGCTCCGCGGCCGATGCTTTTGGTTTCGGACGGCAAGGACTGGACGGCGAACATTCCCGACATCGAATTTCCGTTCATCAAGCGGACGTACGGTTTCTACGGGAAGGAAGGGGATGTGTACAATGCCCATTTTCCGACGGAGGGGCACGATTACGCCTATTCCAAGCGGCAGCCGGTTTATGAATTCATGGCCCGGTACCTCGGACTGGATTTGGAGGCGGTCAGGGGCTCCGACGGGAAGGTGGATGAATCCGGAATCGTGTTCGAAGACGAACCGGCTTTCTATGTATTCGGGGAAAAAGGCGAGAAGCTTCCCTCCGATGCGGTGAAAGGGCTGGATGCGCTTTACCGGAGGATCGCGGAGCTCGGCGGAAAATAAATCCGACGGCAGGGTGGGGGCATTATACGACAGCAGGCGGACGGTGAACGTAGGAGGGCGGATATTGGATTTGTCCGTTCCCGTGGTGATGGGGATTATCAACGTGACTCCGGATTCGTTCTATGCGGGAAGCCGGACGCCTTTGGACGGAGAGGCCGGAAAACTGGCCGTGCGGGTGAGATGTGCGGCGGAGGAAGGCGCGGCCCTTTTGGATGTGGGCGGCTATTCTTCCCGGCCGGGAGCGACCGACGTGGAGCCGGAGGAGGAATTCCGACGGGTGGCGGCTGCGATGGAGGCGATCCGGAAAGCGATGCCGGAGATGCCCGTCTCGGTGGACACTTTCCGGGCTTCGGTGGTGCGCCGGGTGACGGAGGCTTTCGGGGCCGTCATCGTCAACGATATTTCCGCTGGCGAATTGGACGCGGAAATGATTCCGACAGTGGCGGAGCTCGGATTGCCGTATATCGCCATGCACATGCGGGGAACGCCGGCCGATATGCAACGGCATACGGATTACGGCGGGGATGTTGTGGGGGAGGTGGTGCGGTATTTTGCCCGGAAGGTGGAAACGCTGCGGGAGGCGGGAATTGCGGATGTGATTCTCGATCCGGGATTCGGGTTCGCCAAAACGGTGGAACAGAATTTCGAGTTGCTGGGCCGGATGCGGGATTTACAGGTGCTGGGATGTCCCGTGCTGGCCGGAATATCGCGGAAAACCCTGATTTGGAAGACGCTGGATGTCACCCCGGATGCAGCGTTGAACGGAACGACCGCCCTGCATTGGGAATGTCTGAGGCAGGGGGCGGCGATCCTGCGGGTACACGATGTTCGGGAAGCGGCAGAAACGGTGCGGCTTTACGGCAAGTTCCGGGAAAACGTTGAATCTTTGTAAAACGATAGGCTATGAAACGGAATCTTTTGCTCTTGCTGGCGATCCTGATATTCGGGGCCGGTTATGCCCAAACGAAAGTTATGCTGCCCGAACCGGATAAAACGGGAGGCATGCCTTTGATGGAAGCGTTGTCCAAGCGTTCCACCGATCGGAACTTTACAGGAAAGGCATTGACGCAACAGCAGTTGTCCGACCTGCTGTGGGGGGCCTGGGGAATCAACCGGGCCGACGGACGGCGCACGGCCCCGTCGGCGGTGAATGCGCAGGACATCGACTTGTACGTCTTTCTGCCGGACGGCGCATATCGCTATGATGCCGGGGAACATGCGTTGGTGTTGGTGGCGAAGGGCGATTTCCGGGACGGCGTCTGTACGCAGGCATTCGGTAAGACGGCTCCGGTGCATGTGGTCTTCGTTTCCGACCTGACCCGGCTCCGGGGCAACGACGAACAACAGAAACGGATTACCGCGGCGGCAGATTCGGGATTTATCGGTCAGAATATTTACCTGGTGGCGGCTTCCGAGGGGATGAAGAGCGTGGTGTATCATGGCGGTATCGACCGGACGAAGGTCGCGGAATTGCTGGGATTGCCGGCGACATCGTGGCCGGTATGCGGTCAGGCCGTGGGATTCTGATAAGCGGAGCGGACGGAACGGAAGGTTTGGCGGAACGATGAAGATACTTTACATACAGTGCGGGCTGGGGAACCAGATGTTTCAGTACGCTTACCTGAAATACCTGGAGAGTCGCGGCGTCCGGAATATCCGGATCGACGCTTCGGCTCCTTCGCTTCGGAAACACGCCGGTTTCGAACTGCGGCGGGTGTTTCCGGCGATCGACGCACAACGGGAACGTTTTTTGTCTTATGGAGCGGGGCGGACGCTGCATCTGCTGGGCGACGTGATGAAGAAGGGTTTTCGTTGCAGTCTGGAAACCGAAGGGGAAGGAGAGGACAGGACGGTGATTCCGTGGGGAAAGGTATGGCTGCGGGGTTATTGGCAGGAAGCCCGTTTTGCGGAAGCGGTGCGGGACGAATTGCTGGAGGATTTTCGGTTTCGGGAGTTTACCGATGAGGCGAACCGGGAAATTGCAGAAGAGATCGTTTCCTGTCCTTCCGTAGGGATTCACCTGCGGGGCGGGGATTATCGGATGCCGGCGATTCGACCCGTTTTCGGGGATATTTGCACTCCGGAATATTACCGGGAAGCGATCCGGTACGTGCGGGAGCGGGTGCCGGGAGCGCGACTGTTCGTTTTTACCAATGAGCCGGAGTGGGCAGCCCGGAATTACGATTTGGAGGACGCCGTTTTCGTCAACGGAAACATGGGCGCGGAAAGTTACCGGGACATGCAGCTGATGAGCCTTTGCCGGCATAATATAATCGCCAACAGTTCGTTCAGTTGGTGGGGGGCATGGCTGAACCGGAACCCGGAGAAGATCGTGGTGTGTCCGGCCAAATGGTTCCACAATTATCCGGCGGAATTCACCGACGGCATCGTTCCCGCCGGATGGCACCGGATCGGTCGACCGGTTCCGAACGTGACCCTGAAAGCCGGTTTCGAGATCGAAGAGGCGGATTTGCGGAATGTGTTGGGGCAGCAATACGCGGATTTCGAACTCCTGGCGATGGATTTTCCGACGATGGAAGATCCCCGTGTGAAAAAAATGGAGGGAACGGAAGCGGCGGGGAACCACGTACTGGAAATGAAGCCGGAAGAACTGCCCCGGTTCGCCGACCGGAAATACCTCGAAAAAAAATTGATCGCTTATTTTGAAAACCAACTTATAAATCATCAACCTGAACTGATCCTATGAGAAAACTTCATCGACACCTGGTATTTTCTCTGTTGGCGGCGGGAGCTTTGGCTTCCTGCGGCGGAGAAAAAAAAGATGCGGGCGCGAGCTCCATCGAAACTTTCGACCGGTTGGAGGCCGAGTTCCCGAATCCTTCCAAGGATTACCGGCCCGTGCCGTTCTTCGTGTGGAACGCCGATACGAAAAAATCCGACATCGATTTCGCCCTCAACCAGCTCAAGGAGCAGGGGATGGGGGGCGGTTTCGTCCATCCCCGGATGGGCATGATCACCGAGTACCTGTCGGATGACTGGTTCGACCTCTGGAAATATACGGTGGAAAAGGGGAAAGAACTGGGGCTGGACACCTGGATTTACGACGAGAACGGTTTTCCGAGCGGTATGGCGGGCGGACTCGTGGAAGACCAGATGCCCGAATCCTACAATCAGGGGCATTCGCTGGGAATGATCGTGCAGGGCGTGCTGAAGCTCGATCCGAAAGAGGAATATACCGTGATTCTGAAGGAAGAGGACGGGAAGTACACGGACATTACGGCTACGGCGGCGGCCGAGGTCGGGAAATCCGGGAAATATTACCTGTTCAATAAACTGTTCATGGAACCTTCCCCCCGATATGGCGGGTTCCCGTACGTAAACCTGCTGATGCCGGGCGTGACGGAGAAATTCATCGAAATCACGATGCCGGGTTACGAAAAACACGTGGGTTCCGAATTCGGGAAGGCGATTCCGGGGATCTTCACCGACGAACCGCATATTCGTCCGGCTACGGGAGCGACGTGGTTCACCGACCTGTTCGAAAAGTTCGAGCAGCGCTGGGGATACCGCCTGCAGGAAAACCTGCCGTCGCTTTTCACGGAAGTGGGCGACTGGCGGAAAATCCGGCACAATTACCGGATGCTGCTGATGGAAACCAAGGTGGAACGGTGGTCGAAGCCGTGGCGGGAATACTGCGATTCGACCGGATTGAAGTGGACGGGACACTATTGGGAACATGCGTGGCCGAACCCGCACGTGACGCCGGACAATATGCTGATGTACACGTTCCATCACGTTCCGGCCATCGACAACCTGTTCAACCAGTACAACGAAGCGTCTCCGTCCGCCAATTTCGGGAATGTCCGGGCCGTGCGGGAAGTACGGAGTATCGCCAACCAGATGGGAACCGACCGGACGCTGTGCGAAATCTATGCGGGTTCGGGCTGGGAACTTTCGTTTTTCGACCTGAAACGGCAGGCCGACTGGATCAACGTGCTGGGGATTACGACTCTTACGCAGCACTACGTGCCGCTTTCCATCAAAGGGATTCGGAAGACGGACTATCCGCAGGTGTTCTCGTATCATGAACCGTGGTGGCCCTATTACCGGGTGCTGAACGATTATCACGCACGGATCGCCGCTGCGCTTTCTTCCGGGCTGCAGGTGAACGACTTGTTGGTGATCGAGCCGACGACGTCGGCGTGGATGTACTACATCCGGGGATTCAACAAGGTGGGATATAAGATCGGGCAGATCGCCCGGCCTTTCCAGGAGTTCGTGACCGACTTGGAAACCAACCAGGTGGAATACGATTTGGGCAGCGAAAATGTGATGAAGGAATACGCTTCGGTGCCGGACGGGAAACCGGAACTGGTGCTGGGGGAACGGACGTACCGGACGCTGGTGATCCCTTCCTCGATGGAAAATGTCAACGCTTCCACGATGGAACTTCTGAAAAAGTATACCGATGCGGGCGGGAAAGTGCTGGTGTTCGGGAACGGCCCGGTGTATCTGGAAGGTATGGAAGACGAAGGTGTGAAGGCGTTCTTTGCGGATAGCCGGAAGGTGACGCGAATGGATTCGCTGGACGGGAATGTGCTCGACGCTCATTTCCGCAACGACAAGATCCGGTTTGCGGACGATGTGGCGGACAAGGGACGCATTTATCACCAGCGACGGGAGATGAAGGACGGACAGATCTTGTTCCTGACCAATACGGACGACAGCGTGCGGGTGGCCGGCGAAGTCACCATCGCGGGAACGGACGCTCTCAAACTCGATCCGATGACGGGGACGATCACCGATTATCCGGAAACGGCGGTCGATGGCGGAAAAATCACCGTGAAATGCGACCTTTATCCGGCGGACAATCTGTTACTCTTCGTAGCCGACAGGAAGCGGAGCGGCTATGAACCGACTCCCGTCTATGCGGATATGAAACCGGTGGCGGCCGTGTCGGAAGTGACGGCCAAACGGGAAGGGGACAATGTGCTAGTAGTCGATTATTGCGATCTGGACATCGAAGGGAAGCAGCTGAAGGGAGTGAATACTTATGTGGCTGATAACGAAGTTTATCGGACGTATGGGTTCAAAGGGGGGAATCCGTGGTACTTCAGTTCGCAGTTCAAGACCGAATTCCTCGATCACAAGTTCCCGGAAAACAGTAAGTTCACCACGACTTATCGTTTCGATGTAGCCGATGGCGTGGACGCGTCCTCGATGAAAGCGGTCGTGGAACGGGCCGCTGACTGGCAGATCGCCGTCAACGGTCACCCGGTCAGCCCGGAAGCGGGCCAGTGGTGGGTGGACATGGATTTCGGCGTGGTGAAAATCGGAGAGTACGTGAAGCCGGGAGCCAATACCCTGACCCTGACCGTGTCGCCCGTTACCGTACATTCGGAAACGATGCCGGTATATATTCTGGGCGATTTCAGCGTGCAGGCGAACCGGAACGGATGGACGATCGACAAGCCGGAAAGTTTGGCCACGGGCAGTTGGAAGGCTCAGGGGATGCCGTTCTATTCGCACGCGGTGACCTACGCGAAGGACTTCGACGTACCGGCCGGCGGCCAGCATTACGAAGTGGAACTGGACGACTGGAACGGAACGGTGGCCGAAGTGCTCGTGAACGGACAGTCGGCGGGGATCATCGGATGGCCTCCTTACCGGGCGGATGTGTCCGACTTTGTCAAGGAAGGGAAAAATACCGTGGAAGTCAAGGTGATCGGGTCGCACAAGAACCTGTTCGGATCGTTCTATGCGAAGGCACGGGGACAGGTGTCTCCGGCCCTCATGAAACGGGCGCCGGAAAAACAGCCCGCTCCGACGGAATACGACCTGTTCGATTACGGTTTGAACGGAGACATCGTTCTGCTGGGACAGTAGCGCGGAGGTGAACGAATGAATATTCCTTTCCTGAAAAAGGGGAGGGGCTGAAAAAAGGGTTGCGGAATCTTCCGCAACCCTTTTTTGTTACGGGAAAAAGTCGGGAACGTTCAGAGAGACCAAGGGGGCAGGAGGACAGGAGTTACGCCTGTCTCTTTTTCAGGTCAGGCAGGAAATAGGTGACCAGTCCCAGCAGCGGCATGTAGGCGCACAGGTTGTACACGTACTCGATGCCGCGGTGGTCGGCGATTCCGCCCAGCACGGCCGATGCTACCCCCGCGATCCCGAAAGCCAGCCCGAAAAACAATCCCGAAATAAGCCCCAGCTTCATCGGCAGCAGCTCCTGAGCGTAAACCAGAATGGCTGAGAAAGCCGAAGAGAGGATGAGGCCGATACAGATACTCAGAACGCAAGTCCAGAAAAGATCGACATGCGGCAACAGCAGGGTGAAAGGGGCCACGCCGAGGATGGATACCCAGATGACGTATTTGCGTCCCACCCGGTCGCCGATCGGGCCGCCGAGCAGGGTGCCGAGCGCCGCCGCAAAAAGAAAGGCGAAAAGGTAAAGCTGGGAACTTTGCACCGAGACGTGGAATTTTTCGATCAAGTAAAAGGTGTAATAGCTGGTGAGGCTGGCCAGATAGACGTACTTGGAAAAGATCAGCACCAGCAGGATGACGAGCGAAACGATGACCTGTTTGCGGGGAAGCGGAGAATGCAGGACGGTTTGGCGGGTTTGGCTCCGCAGCCGGGATACTTTTAGTTTGAACCGGTACCACCGGCAGATCGGCCACATGACGGCGATGGCGATCAGGGCGAGTATGGAAAGGAATGCGATGTTCCCCTGCCCGTAGGGAGCGATTACGAGAGCAGCGAGTAAGGGGCCCAGCGATCCGCCCGTATTTCCGCCCACCTGAAAAAGGGATTGCGCCAAGCCCCGTTTGCCGCCGGAAGCCAGCGAGGTGAGCCGGGAGGCTTCGGGATGCAGAATGGACGAACCCACGCCGATCAGAAAAACCGACAGAAAGACCAGATGCAGGGTATGGGCGAAAGCCAGCACCAGCAGTCCCGTCATCGTGAAAGTCATCCCGATCGGCAGGAACCACGGGTTCGGGCGCTTGTCGAGGTAAAGACCCACAACGGGCTGGAATACCGAGGCCGAAATCTGGTAGACCAGCGTAATCAGCCCGATCTGGGCGAAGCTGAGCGACAGCCCCTCTTTCAGCAGGGGATAGACGGCCGTGATGACCGATTGCAGCGTATCGTTGAGCAGGTGGGTCAGGCTGAGGGCGATCAGGATGCCGAACATGGTTCGTCCCGCGCCGGTGGATGCAGTGTTCAATTTATCGGAATCGCTTGATTGTTTCGGGGGACAAAGATAGAAATCGTTCGGAGAAAAGTGTTCGTTCCGATGCCTTACTTTTTTCGGGGTTCCGGAGCCGGTTTGAAACCCGTTCTGCGCCGGCTTTGAGGAAGGCAAAAAATACCCTTCCCGTTCGTTCGTCGCAAGCGGTATGTTCCCGGACGGAAAGAAATTTTCGAGAAGTGCGGAAGGTATCCTTCCGGGCAAGAGCGGCTTTCAGGCGTTGCTTTTCACAGTCCGTATTCTTCGATCTTCCGGTAGAGGGTGGTCAGGCCGATGTGGAGCAACCGGGCCGCTTCGGTCTTGTTGCCGCCCGTGTATTGCAACACGCGGCGGATGTGGTTCTTTTCGATTCCGGCCAGGTCGAAATCCGAAAATTCCCCCTTTTCCCTTCCGGCGTTCTGAAGCTCCATCGGCAGGTCGGCCGTCGTCAGGCGTCCGGTTTCGGCGACGATCAGGCTCCGTTCCACCACGTTGCGCAATTCCCGGACGTTTCCTTTCCAGACGTGTTTTTTTAGCCCCCGGATGTATTCCGGCGAGATTTCCGTGATGCGCCTTCCGATTTTGGAAGCCAGTCGTTCCATGAAAGAGCGGGCGTAGATTTCGATGTCTTCCGGACGTTCCCGCAGGGGAGGCAGTTGGATACTGAACACCGACAGTCGATAATAAAGGTCTTCCCGGAACCGGCCTTCTTCGATCTCCTTCGCCGGATTCCGGTTGGTGGCCGCAATGATCCGGACGTCGGTTCGGGTGGGGCGGGTGTCTCCCACCCGGAAAAATTCTCCCGTTTCCAGCACTCTCAGCAGTTTGGCCTGCAGGTCGAAAGCCATTTCCCCGATTTCGTCCAGGAAAATCGTCCCTTTGTCCGCTTCTTCGAAAAGCCCTTTTTTGTCCTTCATCGCTCCCGTGAACGCCCCGGCCCGGTGTCCGAACATTTCGCTTTCGAGCAGTTCCTTGCTGAATGCCGCGCAGTTGACTGCCACGAACGCTTTTCGGTTCCGAAGGCTGCCCCCGTGAATAGCCTGTGCAAACACTTCCTTGCCGGTTCCCGTTTCTCCGGTCAGCAGCACGGGTACGTCCGTGGCGGCCACTTTCCGGGCCAGCTCCACCGCCTCCCGGATGGATCGGGAGGTGCCCAGAACGGATTCGAAGGAATACCCCCCTCCCGCCTGAGGTTCCGACCGGACGAACTGCCGGGCCGCTTTCACTTTTTCCATCGCCCGGCTGACGAGCGGGATGATTTTGTTGTTGTCGTCCCCTTTGGTGATGTAATCGAAGGCTCCGTTCTTGATGGCCTGCACTCCGTCGGGAATGTTCCCGTGGGCCGTGAGCAGGATCACTTCGCATTCGGGACGCCGGGCCTTGAGTTGCGGCACCAGTTTCACACCGCTGCCGTCCGGCAGCCGCACGTCGCAAAGCACTACGTCGGGCGCACCGGTTTCGAGTTGCTTCAGCCCCGCTTTGCAGGTATCCGCCTGCAGCACCTCGTAGCCTTCCAGCCCCAGAATCCGCGAAAGGAGGTTCCGCAGTTGACTTTCGTCGTCTATGATGAGGATTTTACCCATGTCCGTCCTTTTACCGGTTACAAAATTAAAATCATTCGGGAAATATCCGTCATTCCCATCCGGAAAGAGACGGAAATCCCCTCGTTCGAGGCCCGATGCGTTCCGAATATTTCGAATCCGGTGCATCGGGGCCTTCCGGCGGGATTTATTGGATGCGAAGTCGTTCAAAACGAAAGGAAACCCTTTTCAAAACGGAAGGGTTTCGGGAAGCGAAGAGAAAACATAAAGAATGTATGTGGTTGATAATTAGCTGTATGTGTGTGGGCTTGCTGTTCTGGCACAATATTGATGTGAAAGGGCATGAAAGATCATACGGATATGAATTAAAAAATGTAGGACTATGGGACAAGTATCGATGTTTATCGTATTGTGTCTGGTGGGCGCGGCCTGTTACGGACTTTTCTTCAAGTGTGTGGACTGGTTCGGTAAAATATGAAAGGGAGCAAGACATGTTTACGGCGCTTTTTATTTTGAGTCTGCTGGTTTTCGGGTACCTGATGTACGTACTGATCAAACCCGACCGATTTTAGAAACCGATTTTGCTACCGGGCGGCACGACCGCCGATTCAAACCCAATGGAAATGAATAGTGAAATTTTAGGAACCGTTTTGCAGATAGCGTTGATGGTGGGACTGAGTTACCCGCTGGGACGCTATATCGCAAAGGTGTACAAGGGAGAAAAGAACGGATTCGATTTTATGGCTCCCGTCGAGAGGTGGTTTTACAAATTCTGCGGCATCGATCCGCAGGAAGAGATGGGATGGAAAAAATTCCTGATCGTTCTGCTGACCCTCAACCTGTTCTGGTTTTTCTGGGGCATGGTGCTGTTGGTCTTCCAGGGACACCTGCCGTTGAATCCCGACGGCAATCCGGGACAGAGTCCCGATCTGGCGTTCAACACCTGCATCAGTTTCATGGTGAACTGTAACCTGCAGCATTACAGCGGGGAAAGCGGGTTGAGCTACTTTACCCAACTGTTCGTCATCATGCTGTTCCAGTTCGTGACCGCCGCTACGGGGATGGCCGCCTTTGCCGGAATGCTCAAAGGGATGGCCGGAAAGACTACCCGCAACCTGGGAAACTTTTGGGTCTATCTGGTCAAGAGCGTGACCCGTATCCTGATGCCGTTGTCGCTGCTGGTAGGTTTCATCCTGATTTTGCAGGGAACTCCGATGGGATTCGACGGAAAGATGGAGCTGACCACTCTGGAAGGGGCGGAACAGAGCATTTCTCAGGGGCCCACGGCCGCCGTCGTGCCCATCAAACAACTGGGGACCAACGGCGGGGGATACTTCGGGGTGAATTCTTCGCATCCGCTGGAAAACCCCACTTTCCTCACCAACATCGTGGAATGCTGGTCGATCCTGATCCTGCCGATGGCTATGGTCTTTGCGCTGGGATTCTACCTGAAACGGAAGAAACTGGCCTACAGTATTTTCGGAGTGATGCTTTTCGCCTATCTGGCGGGCGTGGTGACTTCCACCTATTTCGAGATGAACGGGAACCCCGAAATCGACCGGGTGGGAATCGCCCAGCAATACGGAAGCATGGAAGGGAAGGAAACCCGTCTCGGTTCGGCGGCCACGGCCTTATGGGGCATGACCACCACCGTCACCTCGAACGGTTCGGTGAACGGGATGCACGACAGCACCATGCCCCTCAGCGGTATGATGCAGATGCTGAACATGCAGATCAACTGCTGGTTCGGAGGCGTCGGGGTCGGGTTCATGAATTACTATACCTTCATCATCATAGCGGTCTTCATCAGCGGCCTGATGGTGGGAAGAACGCCCGAATTCCTCGGCAAGAAGGTCGAGGCGCGGGAAATGAAAATCGCGGTCATCGTGGCCCTGCTGCATCCGTTCGTCATTCTGGTCGGTACGGCGCTGGCGAGCTGGCTGGCGGCCCGGAATCCAGAACTGGCGGGAGCCTGGCTGAACAATCCGTCCTTCCACGGCCTGAGCGAAATGCTGTACGAATACACTTCGGCTGCCGCCAACAACGGTTCCGGATTCGAAGGACTGGCCGACAATACGCCCTTCTGGAACATTTCCACCGGATTCGTGCTCATCCTCAGCCGCTACCTGCCGATCGTCGGACAGATCGCCATCGTGGGATTGCTCGCTTCCAAGAAGTATATTCCGGAAAGCGCCGGAACCCTGAAAACCGATACGGCCACGTTCGCCTTCATGACCTTCGCCGTGATCGTCATCATCGCCGCGCTGGCGTTCTTCCCGGCTCTGACGCTGGGGCCGATCGCGGAATACCTGAGTTTTTAACGCACAGTTTGTTTGCGGGGAACGGCAGCCGTTCCGATGCCGAATGCGGGTTCGACGGCTGCATCCCCTTTTGAAACCTTAAAACATAAAAAGCGATGAAAAACAATAAAACGGCTTCCCTGTTTCCCGGAAAGTTGGTCAGGGAAAGTCTGATACAGGCTTTTCGAAAACTCGATCCGCGGATCCTGTTCCGGAATCCGATCCTGTTTACCGTGGAAGTGTCCACCTTCGTCATGCTGCTGGTGACCTTGTGGGTGGCTTTCGACCGGAACGCCGGACAGGGTTCGCTGGGGTACAACCTGACGGTGCTGGTCGTGTTGTTCGTGACGCTGCTGTTCGCCAATTTCGCCGAAGCGATCGCCGAGGCGCGGGGGAAAGCCCAGGCCGACAGCCTGCGCAAGACACGGGAAGAAACGCCCGCCAAACTGGTGGTGAACGGAGAAGTCCGGACAGTCAGCAGTTGCCGGTTGAAAAAAGGGGATGTTTTCGAATGCGAAGCGGGGGATACGGTTCCTTCCGACGGTGAAATCATCGAAGGGCTCGCTTCCATCGACGAAAGCGCCATCACGGGAGAGAGCGCGCCCGTCATCCGGGAAGCCGGCGGCGACAAGAGTTCCGTAACGGGGGGAACCAAGGTGCTTTCCGACCGGATTCGCGTAAAGGTGACCGCACAGCCGGGGGAAAGTTTCCTCGACCGGATGATCGCGCTGGTGGAAGGGGCGTCGCGGCAGAAGACGCCGAATGAAATCGCCCTGACGATTCTGCTGGCGGGCTTTTCGCTGGTGTTCGTCATCGTGTGCGTCACCCTCAAGCCGTTCGCCGATTATACGGGAACCCTGATCAACATCGCCGCGCTGATTTCACTCTTCGTCTGTCTGATCCCGACCACGATCGGAGGCCTGCTTTCCGCCATCGGGATCGCCGGCATGGATCGCGCGCTCCGGGCCAACGTCATCACCAAATCCGGAAAAGCCGTCGAAACGGCAGGCGACGTGGATACCCTGCTGCTTGACAAGACGGGAACGATCACGATCGGTAATCGGAAAGCGACCCGTTTTTATCCGGCGGCCGGAACGGACGAACGGGATTTTATCCATGCCTGTCTCTTGGCTTCGCTGTCGGACGAGACGCCCGAAGGCCGTTCCATCGTGGAGTTGGGCCGGGAAAACGGTTTGAAGATGCGTGAACTGAATACGGCGGGCTCGCGAATGATCCGGTTCTCGGCGGAAACCAAAAGTTCGGGGGTGGATTTGAGCGACGGCATCCGTATCCGAAAAGGGGCCTACGACGCCATCCGGAAAATATGCGCGGACGCGGGCGGAACTTTCCCGCAGGAAACGGAGGGCATCATCCGCAAAATTTCCGAAAAGGGCGGTACGCCGCTGGTGGTTTCGGTGAACGAACGGGTGGCCGGGGTCATCGAGTTGCAGGACGTCATCAAACCGGGCATCCAGGAACGGTTCGGGCGGTTGCGGAAGATGGGGGTCAAGACCGTGATGGTTACGGGGGACAATCCGTTGACGGCGAAATACATCGCTGAAAAGGCGGGCGTGGACGACTTCATCGCCGAAGCCAAGCCGGAAGACAAGATGCAGTACATCCGCCGGGAACAACATCAGGGCAAGCTGGTCGCCATGATGGGAGACGGAACGAACGATGCCCCGGCGCTGGCTCAGGCCGATGTGGGAGTGGCCATGAACAGCGGGACGCAGGCGGCCAAGGAGGCCGGGAACATGGTCGATCTGGACAACGACCCGACCAAGCTGATCGAAATCGTGGAAATCGGAAAACAGTTGCTGATGACCCGCGGAACGCTGACGACGTTCAGCATCGCCAACGACGTGGCCAAGTATTTCGCCATCGTGCCGGCACTGTTCATCTTCTCCGTTCCCGCGCTGGAAGCCTTGAACATCATGCACCTGCACAGCCCGCAAACGGCTATCCTATCGGCGGTGATTTTCAATGCGATCATCATTCCGCTGCTGATTCCACTGGCGTTGCGAGGCGTGAAGTACAAACCCATCGGAGCTTCGGCGCTCCTGCGCCGCAACCTGTTCATCTACGGATTGGGCGGCATCATCGCTCCTTTCGTGGGGATCAAGCTGATCGACATGCTGGTGAGTCTGTTTTTTTAACCTGACGTATGTCTTTAATTCATAAAACGATGAAATCGAATCTTTGGAAATCGGTGAAAATTACGCTGGCGTTCTGCGTTTTTCTGGGCGTCGCCTACGTGTCGGTATTGTGGTTGTTCGGACAGGCCTTTTCCCCGAACCGGGGGAACGCCGAGGTGGTGATGCTCCACGGAAAAGTGGTGGGAGCCGCCAATGTGGGCCAGACCTTCACGCAGGATATTTACTTCTGGAGCCGTCCTTCGGCGGTCGATTACAACGGCGGCGGCTCCGGCGGAAGCAACAAGGGGCCTTCCAACCCGGAATATCTGGCTGAAGTGGAAGCGCGAATCGATACCTTTCTGCTGAAACATCCCTATCTGGAACGTTCCGAAGTGCCGTCCGAAATGGTGACGGCCAGCGGGAGCGGATTGGACCCGGACATTTCGCCCGAAGCGGCTTACGTACAGACGAAGCGGGTGGCCGACGCCCGCGGGGTTTCGGAAAAGACGGTCCGCTCCATCGCGGAAGAACAAATCCAAAAGCCCTTGCTGGGACTTTTCGGGCCTTATCGGGTGAATGTGCTGAAACTCAACGTGGCGCTCGACGAGCGTTTGAGCAAATAAATTCCGGGTTTTCTCGGAAACGGACGGATGCTTTATGCAGGGACGGTTGACCCGCCGTTCCCTGCAGAACTTCCTGACGTCCCTTCCGGTTTTTCCTGCCGGAAAAACGACCGGAAAGAGCCTGAACGGCAGAGGGAAAGGACGACCGGTCGGGCAAAGAAAATTCTTATGAACTATTTAACCCGTTTGAAATGAAAATAAGTAGAATTTGTGTTCTTCCTGCCGCCCTTCTGTTGATCTTCGGAGCGGGTGCTCCGCTTTGCGCGCAGGATACCGAAGCCGAAACTTCCGTTTCCCGAACCGCTCCCCGCGGAGTCGGGTTTCACGTAGCGGCCGACCTGGTCAGCTCGTACATCTGGCGCGGGATGTATCAGACCACGGCGAGCCTTCAGCCGACCTTGTCCCTGAGTGCGGGAAATTTTTCCCTGACCGCCTGGGGATCGACGACCTTTACCGATAACGGAGCCAAGGAAATCGACCTGACCGCCGCATACCGCGTCGGACGTTTTACCATCGCCGTAGCCGATCTGTGGTGGGGCGGGCAGGGAAGTAAAACCGGATACTTCAATTACGAAAGCCGCGAAACCGAACACCATTTCGAGGGGACACTGGCCTGTTCCGTTTCCGACCGTTTCCCGTTGAGCATCGCCTGGAACACCCTGTTTGCCGGTCAGGACAAAAATGCGGAGGGAGAGCAGGCATATTCCACCTATGTGGAACTGAACTATCCCTTCGCGGTAAAGGGAATCGATCTGAATGCCGCCTGCGGTTTTACCCCCTGGGACGCGCCTCAGTACGGAACATCGGAATTCGCGGTGACGAACCTGGCGCTGAAGGCCGGAAAAACGATTCGCATCACTAAGTCTTTTTCACTTCCTCTGTTCACGCAGGTCATTTTGAACCCTGCGAAAAATGACGTATATTTCGTGGCAGGCATTACCCTGAGGTAAATGGACAAAGAGCGAAGCGTACAGCATTTTCTCGACCTGATTCAGCGTTCCCGTCGGGGGAAGTTCAAGGTGTACATCGGAATGATCGCCGGAGTGGGGAAGACGTACCGGATGTTGCAGGAGGCCCGCGAACTGCTTCGCAGCGGAGCGGACGTGCAAATCGGTTACGTCGAGACGCACGGACGGAAAGAGACGGAAGCCCTGTTGAAGGGACTTCCCGTCGTTCCGCGCCGGAAGGTTTTTTACAAGGGGAAAGAGGTCGAAGAAATGGATATGGAAGCCATCCTGCGCCTTCATCCCGAAATCGTGATCGTGGACGAACTGGCGCATACCAACATCGAGGGGAGCCTCAACGAGAAGCGGTGGCAGGACGTGCTGCAGTTGCTCGATGCGGGCATCAATGTCATCAGCGCCGTGAACATCCAGCACATCGAGAGCCTCAACGAAGAAATTCAGGACATCACCGGGGTGGAAGTGCGGGAGCGGATTCCGGACAGCGTGCTGGAACAGGCCGACGAAGTGGTGAACATCGACCTGACGGCGGAAGAGCTGGTAGCCCGCCTGAAGGCCGGGAAAATTTACCGGTCCGAAAAGATCGCGACCGCGTTGGAGCATTTTTTCAAGTCGGAGCACATCCTTCAGCTTCGGGAACTGGCTTTGAAAGAAGTGGCGTTGCAGGTGGGAAAAAAAGTGGAAAACGAGGTGATCGAGAACATGGGGGTGCGTCACGAGAAATTTCTGGTGTGCATCGACAGTCAGGAGAAAACACCCCGCCGCCTGATCCGGAAAGCGGCCCGGCTGGCGACCCGTTACAACGCGGAATTTTCCGTGCTGTACGTGCAGACCCCGAAAGAGAATCCCGACCGCATTCCGCTGGCCAATCAACGTTATCTGCTGAACCATTTCAAGCTGGCCTCGGAACTGGGCGGAAAGGTGATCCGGGTTCGGGCCGAAAATGTGGCCGACGGTATCGTGGACGTATGCAGGAAGGAGCAGATCAGTACCGTATGTCTGGGACAGCCCACGGCAGGGATATTCGCGGCGTTTTTTTCGGTGTGGCGCTGCCGGAAGATGCTGGAGGAATTTTCCGCTTTGGGAATCGATTTGATCGTTATGTCATAAATAAAGGTGTTTGGAAAGAAAAAAGCGTTCATGAGAATTAAAACGAAACTGGTCGCCGGCATCGGACTGCTGTTCGTGATGATCGTGGCCATGGGGATCCTGTCGGTCGGTTACATCGGCCGGATGTCCCGGGATACCCAAAATATCCTGGCCGACAATTACAATTCGCTGGCACATGCCCGCACCATGCTTTTCGCGCTCGACAGCCTGCCGGAGAGCGATGCGGCCCGTCGGGTTTTCGAGGAAGGTCTTGCCCGGCAGCAGGACAACATCACGGAAGCCCACGAAGGGGAGATCACCGGAAAGTTGGTCACTCATTATGAAAATCTGAAAAGGGAATTCACTCCGGAGAATCTGGCACTCGTTCGAGGCGATCTGAACGAAATCATGACGTTGAACATGGATTCCATCCATCGCAAGAGCCGGGTCGCGCAGGAGACTTCGATCCATGCCATGTGGTGGATTTCGCTGGTCGGAATTTTTTGCATGCTGGCGGCATTGGGATTGTTGCTCCGGTTTCCCCGTGCGATCACCCGCCCCATCCGGGAACTGACGGACGGCATCCTGGAGATCGCCAATCGCAACTACGACAAGCGCCTTCATTTCGATTCGGCGCAGGAGTTCGGTCAGGTAGCCGCCTCCTTCAACAACATGGCGGAAAAACTAGCCGAATACCAGCAAAGCACGTTGGCCCGGATTCTTTCGAGCAAGAAATACATCGAAGCGATCGCCAACAGCATTCATGAACCGATCATCGGGCTGGACGAAAAGCGGAACATCCTTTTCGCCAACGACGAGGCGTTTACCGTGCTGAATCTCCGGCGGGAGGACGTGATCGGAAAACCGGCTCCGGAACTGGCCCTGAAAAACGATTTGCTCCGGAGGCTGGTGCGGGAACTGATTCAGCCCGCCGCCAGCCGCGAACCGCTCAAGATTTATGCGGACAACAAGGAAAGCTACTTTCAGGTGCAGTATATCCCCATCCGTACGGTTCAGACGAGGGAAACACAGGAACGCTGCATCGGAGACGTGATCCTGCTGAAGAACATTACGGAATTCAAGGAACTCGATTCGGCCAAAACCACTTTCATTTCCACCGTTTCCCACGAACTGAAGACCCCGATCTCGGCCATCCTGATGAGCCTGAAACTGTTGGGGGACGAACGAGTGGGGGCGCTCAACGAGGAACAGAAAGCCCTTTCGGAAAGCATCCGGGAGAACAGCGACCGGCTGCTGAACATCACCGGGGAACTGCTGAAAATGACGCAGGTCGAAACCGGCAAGCTGCAATTGAATCCCCGGGTGACCAAACCCGTCGAGCTGATCAATTATGCCATTGCCGCTACCCGCGTGCAGGCCGAAAAGTACGGTTGTCAGATCGAGGTGGAATACCCGGAGAAAATTTCCAAACTTTTCGTGGACAGCGAAAAAATCGCCTGGGTCGTCACCAACCTGCTTTCCAACGCCATCCATTACTCGCGGGAAAATTCCCGCATCATCGTCGGCGCCCGGCAGGAAGGGAAGGAAGTGGAAATTTTCGTGCAGGACTTCGGAAAGGGGATCGATCCGCGGTACCACAAAAGCATATTCGACCGTTACTTCCGGGTGCCGGGAACGAAGGTGCAGGGAAGCGGGCTGGGGCTGGCCATTTCCAAGGATTTCGTGGAGGCTCACGGCGGAAGGATTACTTTGGACAGCGAAGTGGGCCGGGGAAGCCGGTTCGGCGTGGTGTTTCCGGTACGGTAAGCGGGCTTCCGTTTTGGAGGCGGGAACGAATGGATGTGGGACGATCTTCCTGTTTCTCTGATTTTTTGCCTGCGGCGGAAAATCCGCATCGGCCCTGTTTCGCAAAGAGCGGGGTTCGTGCTATCTTTGTGAAAAATTACGGAACATGAAACGCGTGGTGGTAGGACTTTCCGGAGGCGTCGATTCCAGCGTGGCCGCATACCTGCTGAAAGAGCAGGGGTACGATGTGGTGGGCCTGTTCATGCAGAACTGGCACGATACCACCGGAACGCTCGAAGGAGACTGTCCGTGGTACGATGACCGGATGTTCGCCGAGCTGGTGGCGAAAAAGCTGGACATTCCCTTTCATTTCATCGATTTGAGCGGCCCTTACCGGGAACGGGTGGTGGATTACATGTTCCGGGAATATCGGCAGGGACGGACGCCCAATCCCGACGTGCTTTGCAACCGGGAGATCAAATTCGACGCTTTCCTGAATGCTGCATTGGAACTGGGAGCCGACTATGTGGCGACGGGACACTATTGCCGGAAAGAGGAGATACGGATGGAGGGAAAAACCGTTTGCCGGTTGCTGGCGGGGAGCGATCCGAACAAGGATCAGAGTTATTTCCTGTGTCAGCTTTCCCAGAAGCAACTGGCAAGGGCGTTGTTTCCCATCGGACATCTGCTCAAACCAGAGGTCCGGCGCATTGCAACGGAGCAGGAACTGGCGACCGCCGGACGGAAGGACTCCCAGGGCATCTGTTTCGTGGGAAAGGTGGACCTGCCGGTTTTCCTGCAACAGAAGCTCACGGCCCGGACGGGAGACATCGTGGAAATTCCGGCCGACTGGCCGGGCTATGGGACCGTTTTATCCGATGCGATGGAGGCCGTCCCGATGGAGCGTCTGGCCGAACCGGTACGGTATGTTCCGGCCGACGGAACGAAGGTCGGGGAACATAACGGAGCCCATTTTTACACCATCGGGCAGCGGAAAGGACTCGGTGTCGGCGGGAAAGCCGAGCCGCTGTTCGTGATCGCTTCCGACGTGGAGAACAACGTCCTGTACGTAGGGCAGGGACAGCATCATCCGGGACTGTATCGTCGGGCGCTTCGCATTCGTCCGGAAGAAGTGCACTGGGTGCGGCCCGATCTGGAAATGAAACCGGGAACGGAACGCCGGTTCGACATACGGATCCGATACCGGCAGCCGTTACAGAAGGGAAGGTTATACCTGCGGGATGACGGGGCTTATATCCTTTTCGACGAGCCGCAGCGGGGCGTTACCGCCGGGCAGTTCGCCGCCTGGTACGACGGGGAGGAACTGGTGGGATCGGGCGTGATAGACCGTTAACGGACTTTTTCAAAGACAGGGATGTTTTCCTTCATCGCGCCTGATGAAAGGAGAATGCATCCGGAATAAGGGAAAGGCGCGGAACCGGAAAGTTGAAGGAGCGGGCGTTCGGCGATGCCTTTTGTTGCGGCTTTTCAGGGACCCGCGCTTTTCCTTATTTATTGCCGAAAGCCGATTTTTCCGGTATGCCAATCCCCGGAAGGAGGGAGTTGCAAGGAGAATTGTAAAAGCCGTTCCGAAGCTCCGGAACGGCTTTCTTATGGATATCAGTTGTAATGCATTCGAAAATCAGTGCCCGCAACCGCAGCCGCAGGCCGATTCCTCGGCATGGCTGCCGCAGCTTCCGCCTTCGCACGAAGCGTCGTCGCAACCGCAGCTGCAGCCGCCGCCCATCTGCATGAATTTGGCTTTGTCGGCATCGGTCGCTTCCCGCACTTCTTCGATTTTTCCCGTAAAATTCAATTCCTTGCCGGCCATCGGGTGGTTGAAGTCCATCAAAACCGTTTCATCCTTCACGTCCTTCACCACGCCGACCATCTGGTTTCCCTGATTGTCCATCATGGGGATGTGGTTGCCCACGGTCAGCATGTCGTTATTGATCTGCCCGTCCATCATGAAGGAGCTTTTGGGCAGTTCGATGACCGCTTCCTGTATTTTTTCGCCGTAGGCTTCGGGCGCTTCGAGTTTGAAACTGAAGGAATCTCCCGCCTGCAGTCCTTCGATCTGTTTTTCAAAAGCCGGAAGCAGAAGGCCTGCCCCGTAAATGAATTCGAGGGGTTTATCTGCCGTAGCTTTGTCCACTATCTGACCGTCCACCGTCAATTCGTAAGTGAGAGCGACAAAGGCGCCGTTTTCGATTTTCATGTTTTTGCTTTTTAATGGTTTGTTGTTCGTTTTATTTCATGCAAAAGACAACGCCCTGTCACCCGTTGCAACTCGTTGTTCCGATATCCGTTCCGGCGGTTAAGCGTTCCGCCCGTGGCAATTTTTGTACTTCTTGCCGCTGCCGCAGGGGCAGGGTTCGTTCCGTCCCACTTTCTTTTCCGCTACGGCCGGTGCCGGTCTGCCCCGGTCTTCCGCTCCCGCCTGGGCCGCCGCTTCCGAACGCGAAGTCTGCAACTTCGACATGTCGGTTTTCGGGCGTTCCGGCTGCCGCTGCCGGCTCATGTCTTCCGGTGCGGTTTCCCGAACCGGTATGTAAGCCTTCAGCAGGATCGAGATGATTTCCCGGTTGGTCTTTTCGAGCATCTTGCTGAACAGCTCGTACGATTCGAACTTGTAGATCAGCAGCGGGTCTTTCTGTTCGTAGGCGGCATTCTGTACGGACTGCCGCAGGTCGTCCATGTCCCGCAGGTGTTCCTTCCAGTTCTCGTCGATCATGATCAGCATCACCACCTTGCAGAAAGCGCGGTAGACCTCTTCGCCCCCCGTGTCGTAAGCCTTCTGCAGGCTGACGGGGATGTTAAAGGCCTTCATGCCGTCGGTCATCGGTACATAGATGTTCTCAAAATTCGAGCCATGTTCTTCAAAGACTTTTTTCAGCACCGGATAGGCCACCTGCGCAACGGTTTGCCGCTTTCTTTCGTAGGCTTTCCGGAGGTCGTCGAAGATCATTCCGGCCAGCGCGGTCGTATCCGCAGCCTTGAACGCGGCCTCGTCGAACGACGGCTGCACGGCGACGGCCCGGATCAGGTCGAGCTTGAAGTCCTCGTAGTCGGCTCCTTCGTAAGAGGCCGCGAAACTTTCGGCGAAATCGATCATCATGTTGTTCAGGTCGACTTCGATCCGCTCCCCATACAGAGCATGGCGCCGCCGGGTGTAAATCACTTCCCGTTGGGCATTCATCACGTCGTCGTATTCCAGCAGCCGTTTCCGGACGCCGTAGTGGTTTTCTTCCACCTTGCGCTGGGCCCGTTCGATGGCCCGCGACATCATTCCGGCCTGAATCACTTCGCCTTCCTTCAGCCCCATCCGGTCCATCAGCCCGGCGATCCGTTCGGAACCGAACAGCCGCATCAGGTTGTCTTCCAGCGAGACGAAGAATTCCGAAGAACCGGGGTCTCCCTGACGGCCCGAACGTCCGCGCAGCTGTCGGTCGACCCGCCGGGATTCATGCCGCTCGGTGCCGATGATGGCCAGACCGCCCGCTTCCTTCACTTCGGGCGTCAGCTTGATGTCGGTACCGCGGCCCGCCATGTTGGTGGCGATGGTGACCTGTCCCTTCCGGCCCGCTTCGGCCACGATCTGGGCCTCCAGCTGATGCTGTTTGGCATTCAGAACGTTATGCGGAATGTTCTTGAGTTTCAGCATCCGGCTCAGCAACTCGGAGATTTCCACCGACGTGGTGCCGACCAGCACGGGGCGTCCTTCCTTCACCAGCTTTTCGATTTCGTCGATGACCGCCGCGTATTTTTCCCGTTTCGTCTTATAAATGAGGTCGTCCCGGTCGTCCCGGATTACGGGCCGGTTGGTCGGAATAACCACCACGTCGAGCTTGTAGATGTTCCAGAATTCGCTGGCTTCCGTTTCCGCCGTCCCGGTCATCCCGCTGAGCTTGTGGTACATCCGGAAATAGTTCTGCAGCGTGATGGTGGCGAAAGTCTGGGTGGCCGCTTCGATCTTCACGTTTTCCTTCGCTTCGATGGCCTGGTGCAGTCCTTCCGAGTAACGGCGCCCTTCGAGGATACGGCCCGTCTGCTCGTCCACGATTTTCACCTTGTTGTCCATCACCACGTATTCCGTGTCCCGTTCGAACAGACTGTACGCTTTCAACAGCTGGTTGACCGTGTGCACCCGTTCCGACTTGAGTGCATAATCGTTCATCAGCTCGTCTTTCTTGGCCGCCTTTTCTTCCGTCGTCGCTTCGTCTTTTTCCAGTTCGGCCAGCGCGGAGCCGATGTCGGGCAACACGAAGAACTTCGGATCGTTCACGCTCTTGGCCAGCACTTCATGCCCCTTGTCCGTCAGGTCGGTGGAGTGGAGTTTTTCGTCGATCACGAAGAACAGATCGTCCACGATTTCGTGCATCCGCCGGTTGTTGTCCTGCATGTAGACGTTTTCGGTCTTGAGCATCAGGGCCTTCATGCCCGTTTCGCTCAGGAACTTGATGAGGGGCTTGTACTTGGGCAGCCCTTTGTAGGCCCGGTAAAGAAGCACGCCGCCTTCTTCGGTTTTGCCCTGTCCGATCAGCTTCCGTGCATCCGACAGCAGCTGTGTCACGTAATTCCGTTGCAGGTTGTAGAGCTGTTCGATGACCGGTTTGTATTGCGCGAACATCTGGTCGTCCCCTTTCGGCACCGGGCCGGAAATGATGAGCGGCGTCCGGGCGTCGTCGATCAGGACGGAGTCCACTTCATCGACGATGGCATAGTGATGTTTCCGCTGTACGAGGTCTTCCGGCGAAATGGCCATGTTGTCCCGCAGGTAGTCGAACCCGTATTCGTTGTTGGTACCGAAGGTGATATCGGCCAGGTAGGCTTTCCTGCGCGCGTCCGAGTTGGGCTGGTGCTTGTCGATGCAGTCCACGGACAGTCCGTGGAACTGGTAGATCGGTCCCATCCATTCCGAGTCGCGTCGGGCCAGATAGTCGTTCACCGTCACCAGATGCACCCCTTTCCCCGCCAGGGCGTTCAGGAACACCGGCAGCGTGGCCACCAGCGTTTTCCCTTCCCCGGTCGCCATTTCAGCGATTTTCCCCAGATGGAGCACGACGCCCCCGAATAGCTGACTGTCGTAGTGAACCATGTCCCACGTGACCTTGTTCCCGCCGGCCATCCAGCTGTTGCTGTAAATCGCTTTGTCGCCTTCGATCCGGACGAAATCCCGGTCGGTCGCCAGTTCCCGGTCGAAGTCGTTGGCCGTCACTTCGATTTCCGGGTTTTCGGTGAAGCGGCGCGCGGTCGATTTCACGATCGAGAAAGCCTGCGGCAGGATTTCCAGCAGCTTTTTCTCGATCTTTTCGTCGATTTCCTTTTCGAGTTTGTCCAGTTCCTTGCCGGTGCGCTCCTTGTCGTCGATGGAAACCGTCGTGTCTTCCATCTGCTTTTTCAGCTCGGCCACCTTTTCTTCGTCGGCCTGTATGTATTCCCGGATTTCCCGTTTCAGCTGTTCGGACAGGGCCCGGAGCTCGTCGTTGCTCAGCCGGTCGATTTCGGGATAGACCGCCTGAATCTTGTCCACATAGGGTTGGATTTCTTTCCGGTCTTTTTCTGCCTTGGTTCCGAAAAACAATTTGATGATGCCTGTTACTAAACTCATATGTGTTTCACTTTTAGAATTTTCGTTCTCCGTTATAAAAAAGAATTTCCCCCATTCTTCCGGACCGTTCCGGAGGCATGGACGAACCTTTGCAAAAAACTGCGTAAAGATAAAAAATTAAATCTTTTTCAGCGCTTTTATTCCAATAAAACATTCGCAGCACCTGCGCCGCAGGCAATATTCCGTGGTAAGCTGGATAAAAGCCTGCGAATGAAAGGCGTTTTCGATGGTGATTCCCCGTTTCGTCCAACCGCTGGTATATTTATTCGCTTCGGCCTTCACTTGATAGAGGAGGTCCAATGCCCGTTCCTCCAAGGCCGCTTCGCCCGTCTGACGCCCGTAAGCGAACATCAGGGGTGCCACGTGGTTGATGACTACCAGATCGGCGGTGATGTCTCCGACCGCCCGGTGCTGACGCGCGGAACCCTGGCCGAAGGAGAAGTTGCGTTTCCAGTAGTCGGAGAGTTCGATGTCGAATAGCCTTTTTACCTCCGTAACGCTTTCGCAGGAAAGGATATTGTTCAAAGTGAAGGTACCCGCGTCGATGAGTTTGGCCAGCTCGGCGATCCGTTTGGGCGGAAAATTGTAGGGACGCACCTTTTTGCTGCTCCAGCTGCAGTAGGAAAGCGCCTGCAGGCCGTGGCGACGGCTCAGCGTCTCGAAACGTTTTTCCAGGTCGGATTTGTACGGATCGTATACGGCCCCGTCCAGCAGGCCCGCCCCTCCGAAAAGCATGGCTTCCAGGTTCCGGATGTCTCCTTTCTCCTGACACAGTTTTGCATAAGGCACGTTCCGGGCCAGCGCCATGAAGGCTTCCTTGTTGCTGCCGAGGCCCATGGAACGGAACAGCAGGATATGGAACGTTTCGTGCCAGTCGTTTTCCGCCTGACGGTGGATTTCCAGAATGTCGTTGTATTTGCGTTCGAGGCGTTCGGTCATCAGGCGGGTGCAGGCGTTCTTGACCTCTACCGGTTTCATTTCCGTTTTCAGAAAGGATGCGCAGGCGAATCCCTGCGAGCCGAGGGTCAGAGCCCGGTATTTCTGCTTGAGGGTTTCCGGGTATTGAAGGACGACCACGGGAAGCACCGAATCGTCGATCCGGCGGATCAGCCGGTCGTCTTCCTCCACCGCCAGCAGGATCACTCCGTCGTAGGCGGGATCGGTGTTGTGGTGGGAATAGGCCCAGTCCGAAGCTTTTCGGTGAATGGCGACGTTGCCCACGAACGTTTTCTCCCCGAGCCGGATTTCCGCCTGGAGGAAACGGGGGCCTTCCCCGAAATTCCGCCTGCCGGGGCTCACCGCGATCGCTTTTTCCCGGAAACGGGTGTACAGAAAATTCGTATCGTACAGACTGTGCTGCCAGACGAAGGACAGCAGATTTTCTTTCAGCCGGATTTCTTCGGTAAGCATGAGTCGTTATTTTTATGTAAACATACATAAAAAAACGACGGCATCCTACTTTCGGTTCGGATGCCGCGTCTTTTTCAGCTATTTTGTGGACAGAAGGATTCTCCGCACAATTGCACGGCACCTTTCGACCGGGTTTCCGGTGCACTCCGCTACATCAATCCCAGTTCCAGCAGTGCCTCCTCCGAGATCATGCTCCGGTCCCACGGTGGATCGAAAGTGAGAATTACGTTGACATCCTTAATGCCCTTCACCTTGGCCACTTCCCGGTTCACGTCCTCCACGAGCTGATCGGCCATCGGGCAGTTCGGAGCCGTGAGCGTCATCCGGATGTTGGCGGTTCTGTCGGGTTCCACGTCTATTTCGTAGATCAGCCCGAGGTCATAGACGTTCACCGGGATTTCCGGGTCGTAAATGTTTTTCAGCACCAGGACGATGTCCTGTTCCATGCGCAATATGTCCTGTGGTGTCATGGTATACTTGCTCCTCTTAGAAAAGGAAACCTCCGTAGGAAATATCGTTAAGCCGGGTTTCCTTCCGGGTTCGTTCGGCTGTTATAGGCCAGCGCGTACAGACGCATCTGCTTGATCATCGACAACAGACCGTTGGCGCGGGTCGGCGACAGGTTTTCCTGCAGCCCGATGCGCTCGATGAAATAGAGGTCTGTATCCAGAATTTCCTGCGGCGTGCGGCCGTTCAGCACCCGGATGAGTAACGCGATGATTCCCTTGGTTATTATGGCGTCGCTGTCCGCCGTATAGTAAATTTTCCCGTCGCGCAGTTCCGCGTCCACCCATACCCGCGACTGGCACCCCTTGATGAGGTACTGTTCCGTCCGGTGTTTTTCGTCGATGGCGGGGAGTTCCCGGCTCAGTTCGATCAGGTAGTTGTATCTGTCGAGCCATTCGTCGAAGACCGAAAATTCTTCGACGATTTCATCCTGTATTTGATCCTGTTTCATGGTGCTTTAATCCGTGTATTTGGTGGTGAGAGGAATGATTTCCCGGCCCGTGGCCACGTCCGGACGATTGATGCCCAGAATCCGTGCCAGGGTGGGAGCCACGTCGGTCATGTCCACCGGGTCGTGGATCGTTTCTTTTCCGAGGCCGGGGCCGTACCACAGCAAAGGAACGTGCGTATCGTATTCGTATAGCGAACCGCTTGTCGAAACCCGGTCGCCCGTGTCCTCGATCCATCCCGGCATCAGGTTGATGACGATGTCTCCGGAATGCTTCGGGTAGAAACCCTTTTGGATTTTCGACAGAGCGCCACCTGAAAAATGGCTGTTCTGAAGGGCCGTGGCGGTGACTGCTTCGGAAACCCCCCGGAACTGAAGGGCGAAAGCGGCCGCCTTGGTCTGCATTTCGGCCAGGCTCAGGTTCTTCTCGAACACAATCCGGCGATTCAGGTAAAGGCTCCGGTTGTCGTAGTCCACCACCCACGTCGCCGTTCCGTACTGCGTGTTGAGGAAGCCGTTGATGAGCACCTTGAACTGCATCACGTTGAACAGACCGCCCGGCATTTTCCCGCCTTCCCGGTAGGTGTCGCTCGCTCCGTGGTCGGAAGTCAGCACGAAAAGCACGTTTTCCTTCCCGACCTGCACGCCGATGTATTCCATCAGGTCGGCCAGGTTCCGGTCCAGCCGGTAATAGGCGTCTTCGTTCTCCATGGATTCGGTCCCGTAGCTTTCCGAAATGTCGCGCGTCGGATCGACGGTGATGAGCAGCAGGTCTGGATGTTCGTCCTTGCCCAGGTTTTCGTAAACCACCGTTTGCTTGGCGAAGTCCGTCAGCATGTCCGTGCCCACCGGTGTAACGCTCAGTTTGGCGTAGTCGACGTCCGGTTTTTGCCGGAACAGGGCCGAAAGGGAAAAGCCGGATCCGTTTCGCCTGACGCTGTCCGGGACGATGTCGCTGTGTTCGGTGCAGACATAGCTGGAAGGCGGCAGCGAAATGTTCCATACCCGGTCGTTGTAAGCGTCCACGGCCCGTTGCTCGTTGTACTTTTCCACCCAGTTCGGCAGCCGCTGCAGGTAATAGGTGCTGGTAGACCAGTTGCCGCGGTGGATGTCGAACCAGTAGGCAGCGTCTGCCAGGTTGCCGCCCGCCACGATTGCCGAAGCCGGATGCAGGGCGAGGCTGACGACCTTGGAGCGCGGATCGTTTTTCTTCAACTCGTCTCCCAGGGTGCTTACGGAGAGTTTCGCGGGCGAATACTGTCCGTCCGTTTCCACGCAGCCCACGCCGAAATAGCGATCGTCCTCGATCAGGCGCACGTCGCCGTTGGTGGTATAGTCGATCCAATGTTCGGAAAGGATGCCGTGGGAACAGGGATCGCTTCCGGTGGTCAGAGTGGCCAGGCCCGCCGGAGTGGTCGTGTTCATGTAGCCGTAGCGGGCATTGGTGCAAGTTACGCCGTTCCGCAGAAAGGCGTTGAATCCGTTTTCGGCGAAGTTGTGCCCGAACCGTTGCAGGTAGTCGTAGCGCATCTGGCTGACCACGATCTGCACTACCAGCTTGGGCGGGGCAGGAGCCGCCTGCGTCGCTGCGGCCGTCGTCAGGCACGCAAGCAGGGAAAATATATGGTATTTACGCATAGGGTCGAAAAATTTGGACAAAATTATACATTTATTCGGAACTTCCGGCGGAATCGTCCTCCGGTTGGTTTTCTTTCTTCGACGGACTTTTTCGGTTGCCGGGGCGCCGCGCGCAGGTGAGAGTCAGGAAAAACTTTCTCAGCAGGAAAGCATAGAAAAAAGCGGCCGGGAGAAACAGGACGGCTGCGAGAATGACCGTGAACGCCGAAGTGAAATAACCGATCAGCTGAACTGTTCCGAGCGCCAGCGCCCAGCCCGCACCGGTCAGCACGGCCCCCAGCCGATAGTCGATCCGGAAATATTTCCGGCATTCGCGGCAGTAGAACACCCCTTCGAGTCCGAGCGCCCAGAACCACGGAATCCGCACCCTGCTGCCGCAGCGTCCGCATTTCACTTCCCTCAGCTTTCCCACGGCGATGAAAAATAAGCGGTTTCTTCATCGAGGTCGAGCTGCGGAAAGGCCTTCCGGAGGCGTTCGGTTTCGGCGAGCATGTTTTCCCGGAAGTGCCGGTACTGTTCCGTATCGGGATGCAGGGGACGGTGTTCCCGTGCCGCCCGCAGCTTTTCCAGCCGGACGAACAGTCGTTGCGCTTCCCGGTCGAACAGAACGTCCCGGAACCGTTCCCAGATGTAGTCCACGGCTACCGGGGAAGGATGGATCATGTCCCGTTCGTAAAAGCGGTAGTCCCGCAGGTCGTCCGCCATGATTTCGTAGGCCGGGAAGTAGACGGTGTCCTGGTATTTCTCTGTCAGCCGGTGTACGGCTACGATCAGGGTGCTTTTGCTCAGTTGGTTTCCGGTCGCTCCATCCCTCAGATGCCGGACGGGACTGACCGTGAACACGATCTTTTTATCCTGGAAAAGAGGCCTGGAAAAAAGCTGGTCGAATGCCGCGACGATTTCTTCCGGAGCCAGTAGTCGCCGGCGGAAATTCCGTTCCGGCAGCTTGTGGCAGTTTGCGACGACCCGGCCGTCGGGCAACTCATAGACCCAGGCGGTTCCCAGCGTCAGCACCAGATAAGATGCGCGGGTCAACGCTTCGTGTCCTGCCCGGATCGCTTCGTTGATGCGTGCCAGTGTCCCGCCTCGGTCGGAGGAGGAAAACGAGCCATGACAATCGAAACTGAACCACAGACCGTCGGCGAATTCCAACTCCGCCGCCGTTAGCTCCTGTCCGGATACCAGCCGTTCCAGCGTTCGGAGCACGGAAAAGGGATTGTAGACCGTCCCCAGCGGGTTGACTGTTACGGGCATCTTGTACCGCAGCAGCCGTTTGCCGATGTTGTCCGTGAAGCACGAACCGACCAGCATCCCCCTGTCGGAGTATCCCAGCCGGAAACCGCATTCCGGTATGTCCGCTACCGTCCGAAATTCCATGATTTTTTACGCTTCGGGCACCAAAAATAGAAATTTTCTATCTTTGTTCCTATATCAATGTCATTCGCCATGATTTTTTTTCCCGCCTGCAAGATCAATCTGGGCCTGTATGTGACCGCCAGACGCCCTGACGGTTATCACGATATCGAAACGGTCATGGTACCGGTTCCGGGACTGTGCGACGCCGTGGAAGCCGTCCGGCAGGAGGCTCCGTGCGTGGAATTTACCGCATCGGGACTTCCGCTCGACTGTCCGCCGCAGCGGAATCTTTGCGTCCGGGCCTGCGAATTGATGCGGGAACGGTACGGAATCGGCGGCGTAAAACTGCACATTCATAAAGTCATTCCCTTCGGAGCCGGGTTGGGCGGCGGGTCTTCCGATGCCGTGGCGGTGCTGCGGTTGATGAACGACATTTACAACCTGGATTTGGCCGATGATGCTTTGAGCGAACTGGCTGCGCAGTTGGGCAGCGATACCGTTTTCTTCGTGCAAAACCGGCCGGCTTTGGCGACGGGAAGGGGAGAGATACTGACCCCGACGGAAGTGAACCTGTCCGGCCTCTGGCTGCGGATCGTGAAGCCCCCGCTCGCCGTGGGGACGGGAGAGGCGTATGCCGGAGTGGCGCCTGCCGCCCCGCAGAGGCCGCTTCCGGAAATACTGGCGGAAGGCGTGCAGCATTGGCGGGATCGGCTGAAAAACGATTTCGAACCTTCCGTGTTCCGGAAATATCCCCGGATCGGGGCCGTCAAGGAACGGCTTTACCGGCAGGGCGCGGTGTATGCTTCGATGTCGGGTTCCGGTTCCGCCGTGTACGGCTTTTTCCGGGCGGAGCCTCCCGCGTGGACGGAAGCGCCGGACGATTTCGTGTACGACGTCCGAATGGAGTGAGGCCGGAGGCGGGATTTCTCGATTTGGGAATTTTTTCTTAAACTTGCCGGATGTTTTGCGGAAGCTGTTTTAACAAAAACCGAATGAAGAAACAGTCAAACGAATATTAACCAAACGGAATTTTTATGGCATTGGACGACAAAATCCTCGAACTCGAGGAGAAAAAAGCCAGACTCAGTCACGGCGGCGGCGAGAAAGCCATCGAAAAACAGAAGGCGCTCGGCAAGATGACCGCCCGTGAACGGATCGACGCCCTGCTGGACGAAGGTTCTTTCCATGAATACGATATGTTTGTAGAACACGACGCCCGCGAGTTCGGCATGCAGGGAAAGGTGCTGCCGGGGGACGGCGTGGTGATCGGCACGGGTACCGTCGCCGGAAATCCGATCGCGGTTTTCGCACAGGATTTCACCGTGGCCGGGGGGTCTTTGGGGCTAATGCACGCCCGGAAGATCACCAAGATCATGGATTATGCCCTGAACATGCGCATTCCGCTGGTCGGGATCAACGATTCCGGCGGAGCGCGGATTCAGGAAGGGGTGAACGCCCTGGCCGGATATGGGGAAATCTTTTTCCGCAACACGATGGCCAGCGGGGTGATTCCTCAGATTTCCGTGATCCTCGGCCCGTGCGCCGGCGGAGCGGTTTATTCGCCGGCCCTGACCGATTTCGTGTTCGTGGTGGAAAACGTTTCCAAAATGTTCATCACCGGTCCCGAAGTCATCAAGACGGTGCTGGGGGAAGAAATTTCCATGGAGGAACTCGGAGGGGCGCGGGTGCACAGCGAGTTGACCGGAAATGCGCATTTCTATGCTTCCAGCGAAGCGGAATGCTTCGGGCAGATCCGCAAGCTGCTTTCCGTCATTCCGCATAACAACACGGAAAAAGCGGCGAAAGCGGTCCCGAAAGCCCCTCAGCAAAAATACGACATTTCCAAGGCGGTGCCGGTCGATCCTTCGGTACCCTATGACGTACGCGACGTGATCCGGGCCATCACGGACGAGAGCGATTTCGTGGAAGTGATGGAACTTTTCGCCGGAAACATCGTGGTCGGTTTCGGTCGGATCGAAGGGGAAACCGTGGGATTCGTGGCCAACCAGCCGCTGGTACTGGCCGGAGTGCTCGACTGCGACTCGTCGGACAAGGCGGCTCGGTTCATTCGTTTCTGCGACGCCTTCAACATTCCCATCGTGACGCTGGAAGACCTGCCGGGCTATCTGCCGGGTATCGACCAGGAACACGCCGGGGTGATCCGGCACGGGGCCAAAATGCTCTATGCCTACAGCGAAGCGACGGTGCCCAAGATCACCGTGATCCTGCGCAAGGCTTACGGGGGCGGATATATCGCCATGAATTCCCGGCACCTGCAGGCCGATTTCGTATTCGCATGGCCGAACGCCGAAATCGCCGTGATGGGCCCCGAGGGAGCCGCCAACATCATTTTCCGGAAAGAAATCAAGGAAGCGGAAGATCCGGCGGCGATGCGGCAGGCCAGGATTCAGGAATACAAGGACAAGTTCGCCAATCCCTACGTGGCCGCGGCCAAGGGATATGTGGATGCGGTGATCGCTCCGGCGGATACGCGCGGTTACGTGGCTCACGCCCTGAAGGTGGCGGCCGGCAAGATCGCCAGCCGTCCGGCGAAAAAACACGGGATTCCTCCGTTTTAAACGTATAGCGGTATGAGTGAAGAAAAAGAACAGCTGGAAGAACTGCAAACCCAGCACGGTACCTATAAGACGACCTTCAACGCCATGTACCGTCGTCGGAAAAAATGGGAACCGTCCAATCCCAAGCACCTGCTGACCCACATTCCGGGAACGGTGGTGGCGATCAACGTCGCTGTCGGCCAACAGGTGAAAGCGGGAGACGAGCTGATGATGTACAAGGCCATGAAAATGGACAACCGGGTAAAGTCTCCGATCGCCGGCACGATCAAGAAAATCGATGTGCAGGTGGGCGACAAACTCCCGAAAGGGCATCTGATGATCGAATTCGAATAGGAAGAGCACTAAAAAGCCGATGGGCTATCCTCCGAAGATCGGTTTCGGAAAACGAATGGAAAAAGGGAAACGATTGAGTTTCCCTTTTTTATGGAATGTCGGAAAAAAAACGGAAACGTGTTTCCAGAAACATGCAGGAAGCGTTTCCCGGAAACGGGAAAGGGGAAAATAAGCAGGGGGAACAACTGTTCCCCCTGCCGTTTGAATCACCCGAATCGGCGAACGGTTTTATTCGCCGCATCCGGAACTGAACCTATTTTTGATCTTCAGGCGCTTCCAGAATAATGCCTATCACGAGTTTGTGCGGCGACATCCCTACGATCTCGTCGCTCATTTCCGGGTCGATCCGGCTGGCCCCGCAACTGCGGTAAATACCGTATTTCGCGTCGTACCAGAAAGAGGCGAAATAGACAAGTGGTATCTCGTAACGGCCTTTGGTATCGGCGTGCAACTCTTCGGTCTTGAACGGACGCAGATCGTACAAATGGGAAGGCTGAGAATCGGTTTTACAAGGACGCACCGGTAATTTGACTCCCTTCAATCGCAGCAACGGACCCGTTTCTCCGTCCATGCCAATGCCCAGACGAGCGATGGAATCCTGATGTAAGATCATCAAGGTCAGGTATTCCGTTTGTCCTGCAGACATGGCTTTCCTGCGGAGGCCGTAACGTTTGCGGAAATCCTGTCTCGCCTCCTCCGTAAACGGTTCGAAGAGAAGACGCATTGAGCCGAAATTAAAGCGTTCCAGGCGTTTACGGCCCGTGGAATCGATTTGATCGACATAGACCGACAACGAATAACCTCGGTCGGCGAACGGGCTTACGTCGAACCTGAGTGTGCGGATGCCAAGCATGTTCAGCATGTTCGTCAGGTCGCTCGCAACGAGTTCCTGTTGGGAGACGGCAAGTTTCGTCTTTTTCGCATTCCGGCCCATCGCGGTTGCGCATAGGGCCACCAGCATCGTAAACAGGATAAGGCGTTTCATCGGGTCTCGGTTTAATAGGTGGGAAAAGACCGCCGGAAGGAAGGTTGTGCTTCCGGCGGCCGGGATTTAAAACGCTTTCCGGTAGATTTTTTCGATGTCTTCCGGCGAAGTCGTCCGCGGATTGCCGCCCGTGCAGACATCGTTGTAAGCCGCCACCGACAGCGCGGGAAGGTCTTCCTCCTTCACGCCGATTTCGTGCAGCTTCTGCGGAATGCCGATGCTGAGGGAAAGCTGCCGTACGGCGTCGATAGCCGCCCGCACGCCCTGCTCGGTATTCATTCCGTCGGTCTGAACGCCCATCGCGCGGGCGATGTCCCTGTATTTCGGAGCAGCCGGGGAATCGGCGTTGTATTCCATGACGTAAGGCAGCAGCAGAGCGTTGGCCACTCCGTGCGGCGTGTCGTAGAACGCTCCCAGCGGATGAGCCATGGAGTGCACGATGCCCAGCCCGACGTTCGAAAATCCCATCCCCGCAATGTATTGGGCGACGGCCATCCCTTCGCGGGCTTCCGCGTCGTGTCCGTTTTCCACCGCTTTCTTCAGGTTCCGGGCGATCATTTCGATGGCTTTCAGCTCGAACATGTCGCTCATCGCCCATGCGCCCGGCGTGATGTAGCTTTCGATGGCGTGGGTCAGCGCGTCCATCCCCGTCGAAGCCGTCAGCCCTTTGGGCATCGAATACATCAGTTCGGGGTCGATGATGGCGACGGCCGGAATGTCGTTCGGGTCGACGCAAACCATTTTCTTCTTGGCCTCTTCGTCGGTAATGACATAGTTGATGGTCACTTCCGCCGCCGTTCCCGCCGTGGTCGGCAGGGCGAATGTCGGAACCGCCCGGTGCCTGGTGTTGGCCACTCCTTCGAGGGATTTGATGTCGGCGAATTCGGGGTTGTTCACCACGATGCCGACTCCTTTGGCCGTGTCGATGGCCGAACCGCCCCCCAGCGCGATGATGAAATCGGCTCCGGAATTTTTATAGGCGTCTACGCCGTTCTGCACGTTTTTAATCGTGGGATTGGCTTTGACATCGCTGTATATCTCATAGGGAATACCGTTGGCGTTCAGTACGTCGGTGATCCGATTTGCCACGCCGAATTTGATCAGGTCTTTGTCCGTGACGAAAAATGCCTTCTTAAAACCTCTCCGGCGCGCTTCGTCGGCGATCACCGAACGGCTGCCCGCTCCGAAGTAAGAGGTTTCGTTCAAAACGATTCTGTTCATGGGAATATGTTTTTGGTTGATAATCGGGTAAATCTCTACCGCGGCGAATACCGGAAACCGGGATCGGAAAGTTCCGCCAGCGCGGGGTTCTTCGCGTCCTTTGCCGAAACGAGCGGCTCGGCCACCCCCCAGTCGATGCCGATCCGCGGATCGTTCCACAACACGCCTCCTTCCGCTTCCGGGGCGTAATAGTTATCGCACTTGTAGCAGAAAGTGGCCGTTTCGGACAGCACGGCGAAACCGTGGGCGAATCCGCGCGGAATCCAAGCCCATTGCTTTTTGTCGGAGGTCAGCGGAATGCGGACGTGCCGGCCGTAGGTCGGCGATCCCTTCCGTAAATCCACCGCCACGTCGAGAATCTCCCCGCTGATGACCCGGATGAGCTTGCCCTGAGCTTTGTCCCCCCGTTGAAAGTGAAGTCCGCGTACGACTCCTTTCGTGGAAAAGGATTCGTTTTCCTGAACGAATTCCGTTTGCAGGTAAGGCATGAAAAGGTCGTTGCGGAAGCTTTCGAAAAAATAGCCCCGGCTGTCGCCGAAGACCCTGCAATCGAAAAGAAGGACATCCGGTATTTCGAGCGGTGTGACGGTCATGATCGGTAAAGATATGAATCGGGTTTTAATATTGTTCCTTTTCGTTGGGGAAGTCCCCGCTTTTCACGTCCGCGATGTAGCTTTCGAAAGCGTTTTTCATGGTCGAATAGAGGTCTGCGTAACGCCGGAGAAAGCGCGGAGAAAACTCGTTGTTGATTCCCAGCATATCGTGCACGACGAGCACCTGCCCGTCCACCCCGTTTCCGGCTCCGATCCCGATCAGGGGAATTTTCAGTCGTGCAGCCACTTTCGCTCCCAGCGTCGCCGGGATTTTTTCCAGTACGATTCCGAAACATCCCGCCTGTTCGAGGGCTATCGCGTCTTCCAGCAGTTTCTCCGCTTCCGCCTCCTCTTTGGCCCGGACGGTATAGGTGCCGAATTTATGAATGGACTGCGGGGTCAGGCCCAGATGGCCCATGACCGGAATCCCGGCCGAAAGAATCCGGGTGATCGACTCCAGCACTTCCACGCCCCCTTCGAGCTTGATGGCGTCGGCTTCGGTTTCCTTCATGATCCGGATGGCCGAAGCAAGAGCCTCCTTGGAATTTCCCTGGTAGGTGCCGAAGGGCATGTCCACCACCACGAGCGCACGCTCGACGGCTCGGGCTACCGAACGGCCGTGGTAGATCATGTGGTCGAGGGTCATCGGAACGGTGGTTTCGTATCCGGCCATCACGTTGGCGGCAGAATCCCCCACCAGGATCACGTCGATTCCCGCTTCGTCTAGAATGCGCGCCATCGAGTAATCGTAAGCGGTAAGCATGCTTATCTTTTCCCCCCTGGCTTTCATCTCGCTGAGGCGGTAGGTCGTCACGGCCCTCGTTTTGCTTTCGGTAGACATAAGCTGGTATGTTTTATGCGGCAAATGTAGAGAGTTCTTATACAAATCGCAAGAATAAAAAAGTAACTTTGCAACCGTGAACATAACGCTCCGAACCATGTATATCCTGAATACCTCCTTTATGGTGGATTATGACGTCCACGACCGCTGGCTGGAACTGATGAGAAAGCATGTCGCTCCCTTCATCCGGGAGCAGGGTTTCGACGAGCCCGTCTTTACCCGCGTGCTGGCCGACAACCCCGAAGGCCATTTCACTTATTCCCTGCAGGTGCCCCTGCCGGATATGGAGCGTTATAACGAATTTACCGAACGGGTGCTGGGGGAATACCGCACCGTCGCGGCCCCGCTTTTCGGCCAAAAAGTGCTTGCGTTTTCCACCCTGCTGAAGAAGGAATCCCTGTAAAAGGCAGAAAAAGACGCGGGTGGCTTTGCGGAACCGGAATTAATTTCTATATTTGCACCTCGATTTGTTAATCATCAACGATTAAACCGAACAAATGTACGCAATTGTAGAAATCGCGGGTCAACAGTTCAAAGTTGAAAAAGGTCGCAAGCTGTATGTTCACCGTCTGGAGGGAGCCGAAAACTCGGCCCTGAGCTTCGACAAAATCCTGCTAATTGACAACGACGGACAGGTTAATGTTGGCACACCTGTGATCCAAGGGGCCAAAGTGAACGCAACGATTCTGCGTCATCTGAAGGACGACAAGGTGATCGTCTTCAAGAAGAAACGGAGAAAAGGGTACAAGGTGAAGAACGGCCACCGGCAGTTCCTGACCCAGATCGTGATCGACGACATTGTTGCTTAACGTTTAAAATTTTCGAAAGATGGCACATAAGAAAGGTGTTGGTAGTTCCAAGAACGGACGTGAATCGGAAAGCAAACGTCTGGGCGTGAAACTCTTCGGCGGTCAGTTCGCCAAGGCCGGCAATATATTGGTTCGTCAGCGGGGTACGGTGCACAATCCCGGCGAAAACGTGGGGATGGGCAAGGATCACACGCTGTATGCCCTGGTGGACGGAACGGTCGCTTTCCGGAAGAAGGCGGAAGGGAAATCCTATGTTTCCGTAGTTCCGGCGGCTGAATAATTAGTTGTACTCCATTAAGTAAAGAAAGAAGATGGCAAACCATAAATCGGCAAAGAAACGGATCCGGCAGACCGATGAACGGCGGATTCACAACAAATATTACCACAAGACGACGCGGAACGCCGTGAAGGCGCTGCGGAACACCACCGAAAAGGAAGCGGCCGAAAAGCTGTATCCGAAGGTGGCTTCGATGCTGGACAAACTGGCTAAACGGAACATCATCCACAAGAACAAGGCGGCCAACCTGAAAGGGAGCTTGCAGATGCGGGTGAATGCGTTGTAGCAGATTATAGACGACAGGGATAACCGAAAGGAAGCGATTCTTTTCGTGCCTGTCGGAAGATAGGATTCGGGAAGTGCGTTCGAGCGTGCTTCCCGAATTTTTATGCGTTTTTCGGAAAAAGGTTTACGGATGTTGCTCCGGAGGGAACGTCCATCATTCATTTTGCCGGTTTTCGGGCAGGTAAATGTTCCCGCAGCCTGCGGCACATTTTCCGGATGATGTGTTGCCGGAAAAGGCAGGTTTGAACTGTTTGAAAAACGGAAAAAGATGTTTACTTTAGCTGCGTATTCCTAAGCGGAACGAAATGGCTGGTTTCATTTACAGGTTCGGGACGGAACGTCCCGATGCATCGGGATCTGAAGGGAAAGCGCATGCGCTTTCCCTTCATTCCCATATGACTTTGTTTTACAACGAGGGTACTGTGACGCGGGTGACGGACGGCGACGACAGCGTGACGGTGCTGGGATACGCCTGTAAACCCGACTGCTGTCTGGAAACGTACCTTTCCGGGTGGCTCGAAAACTTCACGGTCGGCCGGATTGGTGAAATGAAGCGGGAGCTGTTGGGACAGTATGCGGTCGTGGTCTTCAAAGCGGGATTCTTTTATCTCTTCTCGGATTTTTTGCAGACCCGGAGCATTTATTACGATCCGGAGGGGAAAACGGTCGGCACTTCGTTTCGGGCCGTGCGTCCTTCGCCTATGTCTGAGCCAGACGAGTATAAGGTATTCGAGTTTTTAGCCATGCGGCATTGTCAGTATCCGGCGTGGCTGGGAAACACGACGTTGGATCGGCGTGTCAAAAGGCTCCGGCCCTGGGAATACCTGAATCTCGATTCCCGGACGGGTGCGATGGAAGCGATCGGAATCGAACTGCAGATCGACAACACCCGGATAACCTCCCTGAAGGAAGTGACGAACCGCACCCTGACCGTGTTGAGGGAAGCCGTCCGGCACCCCGCCATGCGGGAGAGCAGGGTCGAATCGACCCTCACGGGCGGATTCGACAGCCGGCTGGTCACGGCATTGGTGCAGGAGTACTATCCGGAAACGGGATTGCGGACAGCCGTGTGGAACGGCCGAGAATCGCTGGATCATGACGTAGCGATGCGGGTGGCAAGTGCATTTTCCCTGCCTTTGTGCGTGTACCGAAGCGACCCCGACGCTCGTCCGGAAGCCTTCTATGCTATGACGGAAGGGCTGGTGCCGCGTGAAAACGCCATCATAACGCCGATACTGGAAAACGTCGACTATGGGGTTTTGGGCTTCGGCGGATCGTACGGAACGGAGCTCTATTCGCCGCTGGCGTATGCGGATGGAGATTCTTTGATCGCGGGCTATGTAGACAGAGCGAGGAAATTTGTCCCGGCGAACGAAGCGTATTATGAACGGTTCGAGGAAGCCTTGCGCCTCGAATTGGAGCGGATCGAACGGCATTATCCGTTGGCGTGTCCCGACGGACGGGACGTGCTGCGCCTGTTCCGGCTGATCAATACCGCTTGTTTTTCGGCGCCGATCGTCTCCGCTTTCAATATTCGGGGGCGTCAGTACGAAGTGTTCGGCACGTTTCCGGTGATCGAGGCCGGATTGAAAATTCCTTACGAATACTTGGGCGGCAAGCATACTTTCGGACGGTTTTACCTGATTCCCAAACACATCATGGAACAGATCGCCCCGAAGGCCGCTAAAATCGCCACCACGCATTTCTGCCCCATGCGTCCGCTGTCCCTTTCTTCCTTCGTTTCCTATGCGACAGGACGACTGACCCGGAGCCGCTATTACAAACGGCAGGCGAAATTCCGGACCGGAAAAACGAAGAGGCTGTTTTTGGAGCGGGAACATTTGCGGTATGCTTCCGGCGAGTGGTTCGAGGGTTTCCTGCTGGAATACCTCCGGACGGAAGCATAAAGAGGCAACCGGGAAAGCCTCTCAGCGTTTGCGGAAGCGGTCGGCGAGCCGACGGACTTGCCGGAAAAGATCGTATTCCCCGGTGAGCTGGATGTACAGTCCTGAAACGACGACCGTTATTCCTCCTTTCAACAGCAGGGACAGGATGGCATTGATCCGGGCGGCGGCCGGAGTGAGCGCATACAGGATCAGGGCCAGCAGAAAAGAAAGCAGGAGGGGAGAACCGAGTTGCTTCAGGAACGCCGCAAAACCGGTTTTGAACAGGAAACGGTACAGGATCGCATAACAGAGGAAGAAGTTGACGATGAAAGCGCCGAGGAGCAGTATTCCCAATGCCACGAGAGTGCGATAGGCGAACAGCCCCGTCAGGACGGCCGACACGATGGTGACGGTCGAAAGGATGCCGCACAGGAATAGCAGCTTCGTCGATCCGGCCGACTGGAAGATCGAACCGGACGTGGACAGGATCATCTGGAACCCGACGGAAAGCGCGAGAATTTCGAACACCGGAACCGAGGCTCCCCACTGCGACCCGAAAAGGATGTAGATCAGATCCCGGCCGGTGAAATGGAGCAGCACCGACAGCGGGAAACCGATGAATGCCAGAAAACGAACGACTTTGGAGTAGTACGTCCGCATCTTTTCCAAATCGTTTTGCATTTCGGAAAAGATGGGGTGCATCACGGGGGTAATGACAAAGGGAATGTATTGCAGGGGCAGCTGCATCAGCCGGTACGATTTGTCATAGTAGCCGAGCGGGGTGGCGCCCATGTATTTTTTGATCAGGAGCTTGTCGAGGTTTACGGAGAAGTAGTTCAGGATGTTGAACAGGAACTGGTAGGAAGAAAAGCTTCGGATTTTTTTCAACGGTTCCCAATCCAGCCGCAGGAAAAGCAGCCGGAGCGGATTTTCGCGGTAACTGAGCAGAAACATGCATGCGCTCGATACGACGGATTGGATGACGAGGGCGTACAGGCCGGCTCCCAGATAAGCCGCCGCGATGGCTATGCCCCCGGCGGCGGACTGCACGACGAGCGAGCGCACCGCCAGAAACCGGAATTTCTTCGCTTTGAACAGCAGGGCGTTGGGCACCACGTTGGCGCAGGAGAAAAACAGGGTGACGGAAAGAAGCTGGGACAGCGGAACGAACACGGGGGATTCGTAAAGGGCAGCGATGCCCCACGAGCCGGCGAAAAAAATTCCGGCCAGCAGAGCTCCCGTGAGTACGGTGAAGGAAAAGATGGAATCGAGGTCTTTGTGGGAAAGGGTCTGATGCTGGATGACGGCGGGGCCGATACCCACGTCTCCCAGGATGGAAAAGAAGGCGACCAGCACGGTGATCGGAACGATCGTTCCGAAATCGGCCGGCGTCAGCAACCGGGAAAGAACGCCCGTCACCACCAGCGAAATGAAAATTCCGGTGTATTTCGCGATCGCGGTGTAGAACACCCCGAAGGTAAGTTGTTTCCTGATTTCGGACACGGCGTTTCGGTTTTGACAGCATTTCGCTCGAATATGGTTTCCGAACGAAAAATATGACAAATATAGTCTGTTTACGGTGTATTCGAAAGAAAAAACGGACGGAAGCCGAAAAACCCGGTGCCGAAACATTATTCGCGTGTGCGGCTCTTTTCGGGAAAAGGTTTCCGTCTTCGGTACGGAACGGACAGGAACCTGAAAAACAGCCTTGCGATACGGTTCCGATTCCCGAAACGGAGAAAGCGAAAGTGTCCATCCCGAAGCGTTTCTCTGTTATCGCAATCACAAAACTTTCGGTTCGACCGCAACATCGTACCGGAATATTGTTACCTTTGCGAAGCAATCTAAAAACCCAATCAACCTATGTCTGAATTCAAATATCAGGAGCCTTTTCCGCTGGGGGAAGATACGACGAAGTACCGTCTCCTGACCAAAGATCATGTGTCGGTGACCGAGTGCGACGGCCGACGGATTCTGAAAATCGCTCCGGAAGGACTGACCCTGCTGGCCCGCGAGGCGTTCAACGACGTTTCATTTTACCTGAGGGCTTCCCACCTGGAAAAATTGACGAAGATTCTGAACGATCCCGAAGCGTCGGACAACGACAGGTTCGTGGCTTATACCATGCTCGTCAATCAGGCAGTGGCTGCGGAAGGGGAGCTGCCCACATGTCAGGATACGGGTACGGCCATCGTGATCGCCAAGAAGGGGGAAAACGTCTATACCGGTTGCAACGATGCCGAAATGTTCGCGCGGGGAGCCTATGAAACGTACCGGGACAGGAACCTGCGGTACTCGCAGGTGGTGCCCTTTACGATGACCGAAGAAAAGAACAGCGGCAACAACCTGCCCGCACAGATCGATATTTATGCGGAACCGGGTTCCGAATACAAGTTCCTGTTCATCACCAAGGGGGGCGGATCGGCCAACAAGACCTTCCTCTATCAGCAGACGAAGGCGTTGCTGAACGAAGAAACGCTTACGAAATTCATTACCGAGAAAATCAAGGATCTGGGAACTTCCGCCTGTCCGCCGTACCATCTGGCGGTAGTGGTCGGAGGCACTTCCGCGGAAGCGAACCTGGCGACGGTGAAGAAAGCGTCGGCCGGGTATCTCGATCATCTGCCCACGCAGGGCAACGAAGGCGGTCAGGCGTTCCGCGATCTGGAATGGGAGGAAAAAATACTCGACATTTGCCGTAAAAGCGGGGTCGGAGCGCAGTTCGGGGGAAAATACCTCGTGCACGACGTTCGGGTGATCCGCCTGCCCCGGCATGCCGCTTCGTGTCCGGTGGGAATCGGCGTGAGTTGCAGCGCCGACCGGAACATCAAGGGAAAAATCACCGAGGAGGGGATTTTCCTCGAAGAGCTGGAAAAGAATCCGGCGCGGTTCCTGCCCGCACAGGCGCCGAACATGAAACCGGCGGTGGAAATCGATCTGGACAAGGGGATGGACTACGTGCGCTCCGAACTGACCAAATATCCGATCAAAACGCGCCTGAACCTGAAAGGAACCCTGATCGTGGCCCGGGACATCGCCCATGCGAAAATCAAGGAGATGCTGGATGCCGGAAAGCCTCTGCCGGATTACATCAAAAATCATCCGGTTTATTACGCCGGCCCGGCCAAGACGCCTGCCGGATACGCTTCCGGCAGTTTCGGACCGACGACGGCGGGACGGATGGACCCCTACGTGGATTTGTTCCAGGCCGCCGGCGGTTCGCTGGTGATGGTGGCCAAGGGGAACCGTTCGCAGGCGGTGACCGATGCCTGCAAAAAGCACGGCGGTTTCTACCTGGGGTCTATCGGGGGCCCGGCGGCGGTGCTGGCCAAGGACAGCATCAAGTCGGTGGAAGTGGTCGATTTTCCGGAACTGGGCATGGAGGCCGTACGGAAAATCTACGTCGAAAACTTTCCGGCCTTCATCATCGTGGACGACAAGGGCAACGACTTTTTCGCACAGCTGAAATAAGACGCGCTTCGTTTAAAATCTCCCGGCCGTCGGCCGGGAGATTCCGTTTTTGAAATCACGAATGAAAAACCGAAAACCATGTTAAAAAAGTTTAGCCTTTTCTTATTCCTGCTTTTGGTCCGAAATGCCGTTTGTGCACAGGAAACGGAAAAAGCGGCCGCCCCGGACGATGCGTTCGCCCGGACGGTGTCCCGGATGATGGAAGTGACGAACGTTTATGGAACGATGGACGCCCTTGTGCCGCAGATGCTGGATATGCTCAAGCAACAGGTGCCGGGCGTGCCGGCCGAATTCTGGGACGAGATGCGGAAAGAATTTACCGCCGGATTCGGAGAACTGATCGAAATGTATGTGCCGGTCTGCCGGGAGTATTTTACGCAGGAGGATCTGGAACGGGTGATCGAGTTTTACGAGTCTCCCGTAGGCCGGAAATTCGCCGCCGCTTCCCCCCCGCATTGCGGCGCGTGTCGGAGCCGTGGGACAGCAGTGGGGGATGAAAATGATGGAACGGGTGACGGTACGGCTTCGGGAGAAGGGGTACCTGTAATTTCCGGCAGGGCGATCGGAGCGGGCAGACCCTCCGGTATCCCTTCCGTCGCGGAAGGGAAAAGTTTTGAAAAATCCCGGAAAAGGATGTAATTTTGCAGTCCGAAAGAAAATACGAAGATATGGGAAGAGCATTTGAATACCGTAAAGCTACCAAGCTGAAGCGCTGGAGCAACATGGCGCGCACGTTCACCAAATTGGGCAAGCAGATTTCCATGGCCGTGAAGGCGGGCGGCCCCGAACCGGAGAACAACCCCCACCTGCGGACGATCATCGCCACCGCCAAGGCGGCCAACATGCCCAAGGACAATATCGAACGGGCCATCAAGCGGGCCGTTTCCAAGGACGATGCCGACTACAAGGAAATCGTTTACGAAGGGTACGGCCCGCACGGGATCGCCATCGTGGTGGAAGCCGCGACGGACAACAATACGCGGACGGTGGCCAACGTCCGCAGTTATTTCAACAAGGCGGGCGGCTCGCTGGGGACGACCGGAAGCCTTTCGTTCCTGTTCGAACGGAAATCCGTTTTCAAGGTGAAGCAGAAGGAGGGAGGCGACATCGAAGAACTCGAGCTGGAACTGATCGATTTCGGGGTGGACGAAGTGTTCGCAGACGAAGACGAAATCGTCATTTACGGACCGTTCGATTCCTACGGCCGGATTCAGAAATACCTGGAAGACAACGGTTACGAAATCGTAAGCGGGGAATTCGAGCGGATTCCGCTGGATACGAAGGAAGTGACGGAGGAACAGCGGGCCGGCATCGAGAAACTGATCGAGAAGTTCGAGGAAGACGATGACGTGACCAACGTTTTCCACAACATGAAGGAACCGGACGGGGAATAGGCATCGCGTGCGAAGGGAAAGCGTCGGAGCCGGAATTCCGTCGGGACGGATTCCGCACGACAGGATAGGGGCTGCGGATCGGTGCGGCCCTTTGTTTTTCGTTACGGGCGGAAACGATGCCGGGTTCGGAGAAAACGATATCCCGTTCGGTGGTGAAGGATGCGTGAAACGGACGGCGTTTGGGAAACGCTTTTGATTTTTTACGGGAACGGGCGGCGGCGGATATGACATTTTTTACCGTAGATTTGCATCGATGTTCGGAAATGAGAAAATAGAGGTCTTGTACCGGTATCTGACCCGGTTCACCCACCGGCTGTCGGAACGGCAGTTGATGATCCTCCTTTCCCTGATTGTCGGGTTGATCGCCGGCATGGGGACGTTCGTTTTCGAGATGCTGCTCCATTTCATCAAAACGGGGCTGACCAGCTGGTTCCGGGTAAATACGGCCAGCCTGATGTACTTCGTTTATCCGGTGATCGGAATCATCCTGACGACACTTTTCGTCCGTTATGTCATCCGGGACGGGATCAGCGAAGGGGTTATGCGGGTGTTGTACGCCATGTCGCGGCGCAATTCCAAAATCCGGCCGCACAACTGCTATTCTTCCATCGTGGCGAGCGCCACCACCATCGGGTTCGGGGGATCGGTGGGGCCCGAGGCCCCGATCGTCCTGACGGGAGCCGCCATCGGTTCCAACGTGGGATCGTTCATGCGGCTGAATTACCGGAATACCACCCTGCTGCTGGGGTGCGGAGCGGCAGCGGCACTGGCCGCCATTTTCAAGGCGCCCATCACCGGCGTGGCGTTCGTGCTGGAAATCCTGATGCTCGATATCACCTCCCTGTCCATCATTCCGCTGCTGATCGCCGCCGTCACCGCCTCCTCCCTGATCTACTTCATGAGCGGTTTCGATCCCATTTTCAGCGTGGAGGTGAGCGATATGTTCCGGTTGGGGCACATTCCCTATTATATATTGCTGGGCCTGATTTGCGGATTGATTTCCTATTATTTCACCCAGACGAACACACGGGTTTCGGCTTTGTTCGACCGGCTGGGGAAGACTTACCTCCGCTGGCTGGCGGGAGGGGGCGTGTTGGGTTTGCTGATTTTCCTCTTTCCGCCTTTGTACGCCGAAGGGTACAATACGCTGGATGCCCTGATGCACGGGAACATCCATTCCATTTTCGATAATTCGCTGTTCTATAATTACCAGGATGAAGTCTGGGTCGTGATCCTGTACGTGGTAGCGATTCTGTTTTTCAAGGTGGTGGCGATGGCTTCCACCACGGCGGCCGGGGGCGTCGGGGGAAGTTTCGCCCCCTCCCTGTTCGTGGGAGCCATGACGGGTACGGCGATGGCGCTGATCCTGAACCAGCTGTTCGGACTGAATCTGCCGCCCGTGGAATTCACGCTGGTGGGGATGGCGGGCGTAATGTCCGGTGTGATGAATGCGCCGTTGACGTCCATTTTCCTGATCGCTGAACTGACGGGGGGCTACAAGCTGTTCGTGCCTCTGATGCTGGTAGCGGCTATTTCCTTCGCTATCAGCTATTATTTCGATCCGTATTCCATCTATACCCGAAAACTGGGCATGAAGGGCGATCTGATGACCCACAACAAGGACAAGACGGTACTGATGTTCCTCGACATGCGGAAGCTGATCGAAAACGATTTCGTGCCCATTTATGAGAATGCCACCCTGGAGGATGTGGTGCATACGGTGTCCCGAAGCCGGCGCAACCTGTTCCCGGTCATCGACTTCGAGGGAGAACTGCGAGGGGTGGTGACGCTGGACGACATCCGGGCCGACATGTTCGACCGGGGGAAATACGACAATTCGGTGTCGGACTACATGACGGTGCCTCCGGCCGTGATCACCGTCGACGAATCGATGGGAGCGATTCTCGAAAAATTCGAACGGACGGGGGCCTGGAATCTGCCGGTAGTGGATGAAGGGGAACGGTACATCGGGTTCGTTTCCAAATCCAAAATTTTCTCCGCTTACCGGGAGCAACTGCTGGAGATCAGCTCCGGAGATTAGAAAGAATTTCCTATATTTGCACAAGGATAAACTTCGGTCGGATAGGCCGCGATCCGGCGGGGCGGACGGGTTCGCTTTGCGTCCGGCGCGCTCTGTCCGCGAAAGTAAAGAATCGGAAAATGTACAGGCACAGAGGTATAAGAAAACGGTACGGGTTCCTGCTGGCGCTCGGCTTTCTGTTGCTGGGAACGGCGGTTAAGGGACAGGGAATCAAATACGAGGTGCTGGTTCCGCTGAGCGTGGAGGCGGGACGCCCTTTCAACGTGGAGTTTCGGTTGATCAATGCGAAACCGGAATCGTTTGCGGCGCCCGATTTTTCCGGGCTGGAGGTCGTGGCGGGCCCCATCGGTTCGCAGGGCGAGGTACAGAACATCATCAACGGGCACAGCGAGAGTTACGAATGGTATTCCAACACCTATACGTGCATCGCCCGCCAGCCGGGGAAGGTCACCATTCCGGCGGCTACGGTGACGGCGGGGGGGAAGACCTATTCCACCAAGGCTGCCGTAGTGGAGGTGCGGGCTGCCGGTGCGAAGGGAAACGGTTCCGAAGCGGTTCCCCGTCAGGAGGCGGCCGGTGCGACGCTGGATAAAAACGATATCCTGCTGCGGGTTACGGCCAGCAGCACGGACGTTTACAAGGGGGAACCCATCCGGGTGGCCTATAAGATCTACACGCGCGTCGATTTTCAGGTGGAGGATGTGAAATATCCGGCCTTCAACGGTTTCTGGACGCAGGAACTGGATGTCAGCGGTTACGACTGGCAGCGGGAAAATTATAACGGAAGCGTTTACCAGTCCCGCGTGATCCGGGAATACCTGGTTTTTCCGCAACAGGCCGGGACGCTTTCCATCGAACAGGCATCCTTGTCCATCGCGGCCCAACTGTTGGTGCAGTCGCCGCGGAATCGCAGCCTGTTCGGAGACTTTTTCGGCGGCGGTCCCCAGATCGAGGAAGTGAGGCGGACGCTGACGGCCGGGCCGTTGCGGATTACGGTTCGGGATTTGCCGGCCGGCGCACCGGCGGGTTTCGAGGGCGCCGTGGGGAAATTTACGTTCGACGGCGGAGCGAGCGCATCCGAAGTCGCCGCCAATTCTTCGGCCAATTACGAAATGCGGATCGCGGGTTCGGGGAACCTGCCGCTTGTGAATGCTCCGAAGGTGGAATTTCCTTCTTCTTTCGAGCAGTACACGGTGAAAAGCACGGATAACTACCGGGTGGCAGGGAACAACATCACGGGATCCAAAACGTTCACCGTACCGTTCATCGCCCGGGCGGAAGGGAGTTATACGATTCCGCCGGTGCGGTTCGTGTATTTCGATCCGCAGGCGGCCCGGTACGTGACCCTGCAGATACCCGAACAGTCCCTGACAGTGGGAGGGGATGCTTCGGGCGGCGCTTCCTCCGGAGGAGGAATCGTTTCGGGCGTGAACAAGGAGGATTTGAAGATTCTGGGAGACGACATCCGGTTCATTCGGACAGGGCATCCCGGCTTGCATCGGACAGGATGGATGTTCCTTTGGTCGTGGCAGTATGTAGCGTCGCTGGTGCTGATCGTATTGCTTTTCGTTGCGGCATTGATTTATTTACAGAAACGGATCCGGCTGCGCAGCAACACGACGCTCGTGCGGAACAAGCGGGCGCGCAAGGCGGCTCTCCGGCGGCTGAAGGCGGCGGAAAGGAATCTGCAGGCGCAGAACGACCGGAAGTTTTATGAGGAGATGCTTCGGGGCATGTGGGGATACATGAGCGACAAGCTGAACATTCCGGTGGCCAAGCTTTCCCGCGACAACGTGCGGGCCGGGCTGCTGGAAAAGGGCGTGGAACCCGAACTGGCCGACCGTTACATCGGGATCATTTCGGACTGCGAGTGTGCGCAGTACGCTCCCACGGCGTCCATCCGGCCCCGGGAACTGTATGAAGCGGCGGTGGAACTGATTTCCAAATTCGAATCGAGGTTATAGGAAGGCAGACATGGCTATGAAAAAAATGTTACTGATACTGCTGGCCGTGGCGACGGCGGGACAAATCTTTGCGGCCGGTGCTGAAAAGACGGCGGAAGAGATTTGGGTTCAGGCCAATGAAGCTTATACGCAGGGGGATTATGCGAAGGCCGTGCAGGGCTACGATTCCATCCGGCGGATGGGATTTGCAGGCGCGAAGGTGTATTACAATCTGGGAAATGCTTATTATAAGATGAACCGCGTGGGGCCTGCCATCCTCAATTACAACAAGGCGCTTCGGCTGGCGCCGGCGGACGGGGACGTGCGGCATAACCTGGCGGTGGCGGGGGCATCGGTGAAGGATCGGATAGATGTCGTTCCGGAATTTTTCCTGAAGACGTGGCTGCGTTCGCTGATGCGTCGGGCCGGTTCCAATGCATGGGCGGCATGGAGCCTCGTTTTTCTGGCGGCTGGGTTGGCGCTGGCGCTGGTTTATCTGCTGGCTTCCCGGTTAGGGTGGCGCAAGGCGGGGTTTTACGGGGGAGCCGTATGTATCGCGCTGTTTATCGTATCCCTGGTATTTTCTTCGGTGGAAAGGCGGGAAATCCTTTATCCGGATGAGGCTGTAATTATGTTGGCGGCAGCTCCCGTAAAGAGTTCTCCGGACAACAATAGCAAGGACATTTTCGTTTTACACGAGGGAACCAAAGTACGGGTGACTGGGGCGTTGGGCGACTGGCGGGAGATCGTGGTGGCCGACGGAAACAAGGGCTGGATTCTGTCCCGTTCCCTCGAAACGATTTAACGGAGAGAAAATGTCGAAATTACTGGATAGGGTCGTGGGGGAGTTGTCCAAATTGCCCGGGGTGGGAAAGCGGACGGCCCTGCGGCTGGCGATTCATCTGTTGCGCACCGGCCGGGAAGACGTGGGGGCTTTGGCGGAAGCCATCCGGCGTTTCCGCGACGAGATACGGTACTGCAAATACTGCAACAATCTTTCGGACGACGAGGTGTGTCCCATTTGTGCCGATCTGCGGCGCGACCGGACGACGGTATGCGTAGTGGAGCATGTCAAGGACGTACTTTCGATCGAAAATACGAGGCAGTACAACGGGCTTTACCATGTCCTGGGAGGCGTCATTTCCCCGATGCAGGGAATCGCTCCTTCCGACCTGAAGATCGACCTTTTGCTGGAGAACATCGCCCGGGGAGAAATCCGGGAGGTGATTCTGGCTTTGAGCACTTCGGTGGAAGGGGAGACGACGGCCTTTTACATCACCCGCAGGCTGGAGGAGTGTGCGGGGATAAAAATCACTTCGCTGGCGCGGGGGATCGGATTTGGGGACGAATTGGATTATGCCGACGATTTGACCATCGCGCATGCCCTGCACAACCGGACGGAGATCCACCGGGACGAGAGCGGAAAGGCGGGATAGGACGAGCCCGGCCGGAAAGCGGAACAACGAACCAAAACAGTTTGAATGATGAAAATAGCGGTTATCGGGGGCGGCAACATGGGGGGCGCTCTGGTGGAAGGATTCCTCCAATCGGGAAAGTATGCGGCATCGGACCTGTTCGTAGGGGACCGGAGCGAGATGGTGCGGAACAAATTCGCGGCGCGCGGAGTGAACGTTTTTGCGGACAACCGGGAAGCGGCATCGCAGGGCGATATCGTGGTGGTAGCCGTCAAACCTTACCTGGTCGCCGGTGTAGCCGCTGAAATCAAGGGCTGCATAGCGGAGGGAGCTCGTGTGGTTTCCATTGCGGCGGGGGTGGATATCAATGCGGTAGAAGAATGTTTCGGAGACGGAATCGCCTGCTTCCGGGCTATTCCGAACATCGCGGCGGCATTGTGCGCATCCATGACGTTCGTGTCGTGCAGCAAACGGCGCGAAGACGCTGCCGGGCCGGTGCTGGCAATGTTCGGAAACGTGGGTAAGGCGGTACTGCTCGAAGAGAAACTGCTGGATGCGGCGATGGTGAGCGCCTCGTGCGGGATGGCGTACGCCCTTCGTTATATCCGGGCCGCCATGGAAGCGAGTATCGAAATGGGGCTGACCGCTCCGATATCGGAAGTGATTGTGGCTCAGACGGTACGCGGGGCGAGCGAATTGCTGCTGGCCGGAAGCGAACACCCCGAAATTTTGATCGACAAGGTATCCACACCTGGGGGGATCACCATCGTGGGACTGAACGAAATGGAGCACAAAGGTTTTACCTCGGCCGTGATCGCCGGCCATATTGCGGCGTACGGACGCGTCAAAAACAAATAGTTTTTCCTATCTTTGCATCAGGATAAACCTTCGCTTGGATAGGCTGTGCCTGGTTCTGCCCTCGGCTTGCCCTGTCTTTGCGCCTGAAATCGATTCCATATGTCGATCAATTTTGTGCCCAATAATATTCCGGAGCGAACGATAGAGCGTCTGAGCGAGTACCGGCGGACACTGCTCGACTGCCTCGATAAGGGGATTACCCACCTTTATTCGCACACGCTGGCCGGAATACACGGAATCACTGCCGTGCAGGTGCGCCGCGATCTGATGCTGATCGGATTTTCGAGCGATACCAAACGGGGATACGATGCGCGGGTGCTCGTGGAGTTCATCGGGGATATCCTGGACGATCGCAATGTCATGAACATCGGGGTCGTGGGGATGGGCAATATCGGCCAGGCGGTGACGGGGTATTTTACGGGAAAACGCTCCAAACTGAAAATCACCGCCGCTTTCGACATCGACCCGGAGAAAGTGAACCGGACGATTGCAGGAGTGCCCTGTTACCATTTCGATGAATTTCAGGAGAAGGTGCGCAAACACAACATCAAGATCATTCTTCTTTCTTCCCCGACTTCCGTGGCCACCACGTTCGTGGAACCCATCATCAAGGCGGGCATCCGGGGCGTTTTGAATTTCACGTCCAAACCGCTGAATTTTCCGGAAGGGATTTATGTAGAGGATTACGACATCATCACGCTGTTGGAGAAGGTGGCTTATTTCGTCAAGGAGTGCGAGGCCCTGAAAAGAAAATGAACGTATATCGGTCTTTGGAAGAAATACGGGGACGCCTCCGCCGCCCGGTGGTGACCGTCGGTTCCTATGACGGGGTTCACGTGGGGCACCGTCGGTTGCTGGAAACCGTGAAGGAACTGGCCGCCGGGAAAGAGGGGGAAAGCGTGGTCGTGACGTTCAGCCCGCATCCGCGCCAGGTGCTTCATCCCGAAGACCGCAGCCTCCGACTTTTGAATTCCCTGCCCGAAAAAATCCTTCTGCTCGAATCGGTAGGGATCGATCATCTTTTCGTCATACCTTTTACGCAGGCTTTCAGCCGGCTGTCATCTTATGATTTTACACGGGATTACTTGTTGGAGGGTGTAGGCGCCAAAACCCTGATCGTAGGTTACAACCACCATTTCGGACACAACCGGGAGGGGGATTTCGGATATCTGGAACGGTTGCGACAGAAGTACGGTTTCGAATTGTACGAGATTCCCCATTACGGGGTCGATGCGGGAAAGGTGAGTTCGACGACCGTTCGGAAGTTGATCGAGGCGGGAGACTTGGTTATGGCGGAAAAATATTTGGGTGCTCCTTACTTTGTGTCGGGCGCATGGAACAGCGAAACGGGGGAGCTGGTTTCGCCCGAACCGGCCAAATTGCTGCCGCCGGACGGACGGTACAGCGTTGAAATCCGGGATGCGAAGGATTTTTTGCATGCCGGGAAAAAGGAAAGAGGTGTCGGAGCGATAACGGTAAAAGGTTCGAAGATGATCCTTTCCGCCGCCGGGAATGTTTCGCCGGAATCCGGAAAAGACGTCCTTGTGCGTTTCCGTAGCGTTCCGCAAGGTATTTCATGGGCGGTTCCGGAAACAGGGATGTAAAATTCGGCCCGGATATTCCTCGAAAAAGATAAAATTCTCTATCTTTGCCCTAAATTTTTTTACCCATGTCATTCGCGAACGACCGGATTCTTGCCGAAGGCCTTACTTTTGACGACGTATTGTTGGTTCCCGCTTATTCGGAGGTACTGCCCCGGAACGTGGACATCGCTTCCCGTTTTTCCCGGAATGTGATTCTCAATACCCCGATCGTATCGGCGGCCATGGATACGGTGACCGAAGCCGAACTGGCTATCGCCATCGCGCGTGAAGGCGGGATCGGAGTGATTCACAAGAACATGTCCATCGAACGTCAGGCGGCGCAGGTAAGGAAGGTGAAACGGGCGGAAAACGGAATGATCTACGATCCGGTGACCATCGCTCCCGGCAATACCGTGGGGGATGCCCTTCAATTGATGAAAGAGCACAAAATCGGGGGTATCCCGGTGGTGGAAGGGGATAACCGGCTGGTCGGGATCGTGACCAACCGCGATTTGCGTTTTCAGCAGGACATGGAAAAATCCATCCGGGAAGTGATGACCAGCCGGGGATTGGTGACTACCCGTAAGACCGACCTGCAGAATGCGGCCGAAATCCTGTTGCAGAACAAGATCGAAAAGTTGCCGGTGGTGGACGGGGAAGGAAAACTGATCGGTCTGCTGACGTATCGGGATATCACGCAGGTGAAGGACAATCCGAATTCCTGCAAGGACAGCCGGGGCCGGTTGCGGGTGGCTGCGGGAGTGGGTGTGACGTGGGATACGATGGAACGGGTGGCCGCTTTGTACGATGCCCAGGTGGACGCGATCGTGATCGACACGGCTCACGGGCACTCCAAGGGGGTGGTCGAGGTATTGAAGAAAGTGAAGGCGAAGTATCCGGAACTGGACGTGGTGGTAGGAAATATCGCTACGGGCGAAGCGGCGCGGTACCTGGCCGAAAACGGTGCAGACGGGGTGAAAGTGGGGATCGGACCGGGGTCGATTTGTACCACGCGTGTCATTGCCGGCGTGGGTGTGCCCCAGTTGTCGGCCATCTATGAAGTGGCGAAAGCATTGAAGGGAACGGGAATTCCCGTCATTGCGGACGGGGGACTCCGGTATTCGGGAGACATCGTCAAGGCGCTGGCGGCCGGAGCCGATTCGGTCATGGCCGGTTCGCTGCTTGCCGGAGTGGAGGAATCGCCGGGAGAGACCATCATTTATAACGGACGAAAATTCAAGTCTTACCGGGGAATGGGGTCGCTGGAAGCGATGCAGAAGGGATCGAAAGACCGTTATTTTCAGGATGCGGAAGACGATGTGAAAAAGTTGGTTCCGGAGGGCATTGCCGCACGGGTGCCGTATAAGGGACGGCTGTCTGAAGTCGTTTACCAGTTGGTCGGCGGTTTGCGGGCCGGGATGGGCTACTGCGGAGCGGCGAACCTGGAAGCCCTGAAAAAGGCTAAATTCATCCGGATCACGGGATCGGGCATGCTGGAGAGTCATCCCCATGATGTGGCGATCACGCGGGAGGCTCCGAATTACAGCCGGGGAGAATGATTTTTCCCCGGCTCCGGAGATACATCCGGAAACGGAAGACCGGAGCGGAGGCAAGTCGGAAGAGAAATTATCTGTTATATATATTGTTCCACTGAAATTTATTAAAACTGAGGCCGGAATCCGAAAGGGTTCCGGTTTTCGTTGGGTCGCCGTTTCGGGTTTATCTACGAAAAAAGCGGGTTGATCTATTTTATTTGTATGTTTTTTGTTAAAGGAAGAAGTTTGTAACAATCAAAATTAACTTTTAACAGAGAACAGGTATGAAAACCAGAATCTTTTTATTGATCGCTTCTTTTGCCGCGACCAGCGTGCTTACCGCGCAGGTGCGTCGTCCCAGCCCGGATCTTGCCACGGAGGTACAGGTGGCGGCCATGACGGAAGCCATGGATCTTACGCCGGCGGAACAGGCGAAAGTGGCAGCCATCGTAAGGGACATTCAGCAGGAACGGGCGGATATGGTCGTTTCCGGAGCATCGCAGCGTCGGCTGGTGAATCTGGCCCGGAAAGAACGCCGTCAGATCGAAGAAGTGGTAGGACTGGCACGTTACAAGGCGTGGAAGGCTCAGGCGAAAAACATGCAGAACAATCCCCGGCTGGCACGTCCTACCGGAACTGAAGCGGTGAAGACGACCGGACGGCACACTTCTTATGCCCCGCAGCGGCGTGTGGTGGTTGTCGGCACCGGCGGTGGAGCCAATGCCGATCGGATGGTGGCTTCGCGTCTGGCCAACATGACGCGGGCCATGAATCTGACGCCGGAAGAACAGGCTAAAGTGGGCGCCATCCTGCAGAAAAGCCGGGAGGAAATGTCGCGGCTGATGCGGTCGGGCGACCGGAACGGAGCGCGCGAAAGGATGAACGCGATCCGGATGGATGAAAACCGTCAGATCGAGGCCGTCGTGGGAGCGGAACGGTACAGGATGTATCAGCAGAAAATGCAGCAGAACCGGGGCATGAGAAACGGTCAGGGCCGTCAGGGCGGAAGAGGCGCCGCCAGATATTAGAAGAGGTTAGTTAGGTTAAGTGGGGAAACAGTCCGCAAACCCGGGTTTGCGGACTGTTTTTTTGCCATAAATGCTTATCTTTGCTCCACGAAAATTATACGGTATGTCAGATCATTCGATATTGTCGCGGCTCGACGGCATCAAACTCAAATACGAAGAAATCGGCCAGCAGATGACCGATCCGGAAGTGATCGGGGACATGAAGAAATTCGTGGCCCTCAACAAGGAGTACAAGGAACTGGAGCCTATCGTTCGCACGAGCGAACGTTACCGGACGGCTTACAACAACCTGATGCAGGCGAAGGACTTGCTTCAGACCGAAAAGGACGAGGAGATGCGGGAGATGGCCAAGGCCGAGGTCGACGAACTCGAACCGCTGCTCGCCGGGCTGGAAGAAGAGATCAAACTGCTGCTGATCCCCGCCGATCCGCAGGATCGCAAGAATGCCATCGTGGAAATCCGAGGAGGTACCGGAGGGGACGAAGCGGCTATCTTCGCCGGCGACCTGTTCCGGATGTACACCAAGTTTCTGGAAAAGAAAGGGTGGAAGTACGAGATCAACAACATGAGCGAAGGGAGCGCGGGAGGATACAAGGAAATCGTGATGAAGGTCAACGCGGAAGGGGCCTACGGAGTGCTCAAATACGAATCCGGAGTGCATCGGGTACAGCGCGTGCCGCAGACCGAAACCCAGGGGCGCATCCATACCTCGGCGGCTTCCGTGGCCGTCCTGCCGGAAGCGGAGGAATTCGACATCGACCTGAAGATGGAGGATATCCGCAAAGATACCTTCTGCGCATCGGGGCCGGGAGGACAGTCGGTGAACACCACCTATTCCGCCATCCGCCTGACCCACATTCCGACGGGGATCGTGGTGCAGTGCCAGGATCAGAAGTCGCAGCTCAAGAATTTCGACAAAGCGCTGGAGGAACTGCGCACCCGGATTTTCAATATCGAATACCAGAAATACCTCGATGAAATTGCCGGGATGCGCAAAACGCTGGTTTCCACGGGCGACCGGTCGGCTAAAATCCGGACGTACAACTATCCGCAGGGACGGGTGACCGACCACCGGATCAACTATACGGTTTACAACCTGCCCGCGGTCATGGACGGAGACATCCAGGATTTCATCGATCACTTGCAGGTGGCCGAAAATGCCGAACGCTTGAAGGCGAGCGAAGAATAGCAAAGGAAGCGGAATATCCGCGTCGGCCCGGAGTTCCAACTCCGGGCTTTTTATTTTTCGTTTCCCAGAGGCCGGAAACGCGATTTCATTCTTTTTTCCGGGCACGGCTGTTTGCGATGAGAAATTTCTTCTATCTTTACGGAAAGATTTCCGGGGATCACGGTAAACGGTCAGCGTGGTCGCCGGGCCGAAGGAGGAATAAGATGAATGCAACGCAATTATACGAGCAGATCAGGGCCAAACGCAGTTTCCTGTGCGTCGGGCTGGACACCGACGTGAAAAAGATTCCGCAGCACCTGATGATCCATGAAGACCCGGTGTTCGAATTCAATCGGGCCATCGTCGATGCGACGGCCGCCTATACGGTGTGTTACAAACCCAATGCGGCTTTTTACGAATCGGGCGGAGCTCTGGGATGGCAGTCGCTCGTGAAGACCGTCAAATACATCCGGGACCGATATCCGGAGGTTCTGGTGATCGCCGACGCGAAACGGGGCGACATCGGGAATACGTCGGGGATGTATGCCCGGGCTTTCTTTTCGTCCATGCAGGTGGATGCCGTGACCCTGTCGCCGTACATGGGACGGGATACCGTGGCGCCCTTTCTGGAATACGAGGGGAAATGGGCCGTGTTGCTGGCCCTGACGTCCAACCCGTCGGCCGAGGATTTCGAGATGCTGAAGCTGGAAAACGGAACGTACCTGTATGAACAGGTGATCCGCACTTCTCTGGAATGGGGAACGGAGGACAACCTGATGTATGTCGTGGGAGCCACCCGGGCCGAGATGTTGGAAGGCATCCGGAAAATCGCCCCCCGTCATTTTCTGTTGGTTCCCGGAGTGGGGGCCCAGGGCGGGAGCCTGTCGGAAGTAGCCCGCTACGGCATGAATGACAGATGCGGGCTTTTGGTTAATTCCTCGCGGGCCATTATCTATGCGGATAACGGCGTGAATTTTGCTCGTGTCGCCGGAGAGCGTGCGCGGGAAATGCAACGGGAGATGGCCGGCCTGCTCGAGGGGATGGTCTGAGACGGAAGTAGTGCTTGCCGTACGCAGGGAGAAAGGCGGGATTCGTGCGAAGTTCCGTCTTTTGTCCGTTTGTCCGAATGGCTTTATATTTGGTTCGCTTTTTAAAACACCGGTGATGAAAGGCAGGACGGTTCCGGGTCGGATATGGGCGTTTTATCGGGACGGGTTTCGGAGCATGACTCTGGGACGCGTTTTGTGGCTGTTGATCCTGATCAAACTGTTCGTGATGTTCGGCATACTCCGCCTTTTCTTCTTTCCGGATGTGCTCGGCCGGCTGGGAAGCGACCGTGAGAGAGCCGAGCACGTGATGGAGCAATTGACAACCACCGTAAACCCGAAAGAAAAATGACCTTGTCGACAGCCGATTTGATGCCTTTGGTGGACTGGTCGCGGGCCCAGTTCGCCATGACGGCGATGTATCACTGGATTTTCGTTCCGCTGACCCTGGGGCTGGGATTCCTTTGTGCCATCATGGAAACTTTCTACTACCGGACGGGGAACGAATTCTGGAAACGAACCACCCGTTTCTGGATGCGTCTGTTCGGAATCAATTTCGCCATCGGGGTAGCGACGGGGCTGATCCTCGAATTCGAATTCGGCACCAACTGGTCGAACTATTCTTACTTCGTAGGGGACATTTTCGGAGCCCCGCTGGCCATCGAAGGAATCACCGCCTTCTTCCTGGAAGCCACCTTTTTCGCCGTGATGTTTTTCGGCTGGGATCGGGTTTCCAAAGGGTTCCACCTGACCGCTACCTGGATGGTGGCGTTCGGAGCCAGCCTGTCGGCCCTGTGGATACTGGTGGCAAACGCCTGGATGCAGTATCCCGTCGGAATGACATTCAACATCGAGACGGCCCGGAACGAGATGACCTCCTTCTGGGACGTGCTGTTTTCGCCGGTGGCGATCAACAAGTTTTTTCATACCGTTCTGTCGGGATATGTTCTGTCGGCGGTATTCGTGGCCGGGATCAGCGCCTGGTTCCTGCTTCGCCGCCGGGAAGAGGAACTGGCCCGGAAAAGCATCGGGATCGCTTCCGTCTTCGGACTGGTCTGCTCGTTGCTGCTGGCTACGTCGGGAGACCGTTCGGGCGTGGAAGTGGCCCGGCATCAGCCGATGAAGCTGGCGGCGATGGAGGCCCTTTACGACGGGAGCCGGGAAGCGGGACTGACCGTGTTCGGTGTGTTGCGACCGGAAGCGGAGCGCGCAGGCGGAAAAGGCAACTATTATTTCAGCTTCGAGGTTCCGGGGCTGCTGTCCCGGATCGGTTACCGCGATCCGCAGGCTTATGTGGCGGGGATCAACGACCTGGTGAAGGGCAATCCGGAACAGGGCATTCTTTCCGCTGCCGAAAAGATGGAACGGGGACGGACGGCTATCGGGGAACTGGCCCGATACCGGCAGGCACGGAAGGCGGGAGATGAGCGTACGGCGGCGGAAGTGGCGGCCCTGTTCGATACAGGAACACCGCAGGGACGGGAATTCCTGCAGGAGTATTTCCGGTATTTCGGATACGGTTATCTGGTGTCGCCCGAGGACATCGTTCCGAACGTGGGATTGGTGTTTTACAGTTTCCGGGTGATGGTGGGGCTGGGTTTTTTCTTCATTCTGCTGTTCGCCGTCAATCTTTGGCTCTGGAAGCGGGGGCGTTTGGAACGTTACCGCTGGTGGCTGCGGATCATGCTGTGGTCGATACCGCTGGCCTATCTGGCCGGGATGGCCGGATGGGTGGTGGCCGAAGTGGGACGCCAGCCCTGGACGATTCAGGATTTGCTCCCGACGGTGGCTTCGGTTACCCGCCTGAACACTTCGGCGGTGATCGTGACCTTCTTTCTTTTTGCGGTGCTGTTCGCCGTCATGCTCGTGGCCGGCGCGATGATCATGCGGAAACAAATTCGGCTCGGCCCCGACGAGAGTACGGGAAGCGTGTTCCCGCGTTTGAGCCGGAAAAGGCGAGAGAAGGACGGAGAGGCGCCTGCCGGTTCGACGGAAGAAAAAAGGGATTAAAAGGGGAATGTCCGGAAAAAGGTTTTCCGGGCGGTTAATGGCTCGCGTATGGATACTTTCGCTTTCTTACAGCATTACTGGTGGCTGCTGATGTCGATAACGGCCGGCACGCTGGTGTTTCTTCTTTTCGTGCAGGGCGGTCAGGGGCTGCTGTATAGCGTCGGCAGGAACCGGGAGGAACGGAACCGGATCGTCGCCTCCCTCGGCCGCAAGTGGGAATCGACCTTCACGACGCTGGTCGTCTTCGGCGGAGCGTTTTTCGCTTCCTTCCCTCTTTTTTACAGCACCAGTTTCGGCGGAGCCTTTTACCTGTGGACGCTTATCCTGTTCGTCTTCGTCATTCAGGCGGTCGCCTACGAGTTCCGGCGCAAGCCGGACAACTGGCTGGGCGAGAAAACCTACGATGCCTTTTTGCTGGTCAACGGTTTGGCCGGTGCGTTTTTGCTGGGGGTGGCCGTCGGTACCCTGTTTACGGGAGGACATTTCATCGTGGATCGGGCCAACCTGACGCGCGTGGGCGGGGATACGGCCATTTCCCAATGGACGACTTCGTGGAGAGGACTGGAAGCATTGGCCGACTACCGGAATCTGGCTTTGGGGTTGGCCGTGCTGTTTCTGTCCCGGGTGCTGGGGGTGCAGTATTTTCTGAACGACATCGCCGATCCGGCGATCCGGAAACGTTCGCGCGACCTTTTGCTGAAGAACGCGATTCCTTTTGTGTTTTTTTTCCTGGTTTTCGTCTTCAGCCTGATGTTTTCCACCGGTTACGCGGCCGATCCGGTGACCGGAACGATCCGTCCGGAATCTTACCGGTATTGGCACAACCTGCTGGCGATGCCCGCCGTTTTCGTTTTGCTGGTTTCGGGAGTCGTGTCCGTACTGACGGGGATTTTCCTGTGCTGGAAAAAGGGGAGCCCGAAAGGAATTTGGTATTCGGGCATCGGGACGGTGATGACTGTCACGATGCTTTTCCTGCTGGCCGGATACCGGCATACGGCCTATTATCCGTCGCTGGCCGACGCGTCCAGTTCCCTGACGATCGCCAACAGTTCTTCGGGACGGTTTACGCTGTCGGTAATGAGCGCGGTTTCGCTTCTGATCCCGGTGATCGTCTGGTACACCTGGTATGCATGGCGAAAAATGGGAAAGGAAAAAAGCCTCCGGCCGGGGAAGGAAGAAGGGGACGCATACTGAAAACCGGCGCTCCGGAAACGATAAAACCGTAACCTTTCCTTTATCCGGAAACGGATTGCGGTTTTTTAAGCGGCGATCCTTATTGTTTTTCGCAGGGGGGAACCGGTTCCGTCCGGACGATCTTGTCGATTCTCCGCTTGTGACGTCCTCCCTCGAAGTCTTCTTTCAGGAAGGTTTCCACGATCCGGATCCCGGTTTTCTCGTCGATGTATTTGGCCGGAAGGGAACAGATGTTGGCGTCGTTGTGGTTGCGGGCCAGCCGAGCCTGTTCTTCGTTCCAGCAGACGGCCGCCCGGATGCCGGGGTGTTTGTTGACGGTCATGCTGATTCCGTTGGCCGTGTAGCAGATGGCTATTCCGAACCGGCAGGTGCCGCATTCCACGGCGTCCGCCAGCGGGTGGGCATAATCGGGATAGTCGCAACTGTCCGGGCTGTAACACCCGAAGTCCTTGACCGAGTATCCGCGTCCCAGAAAATGGCGGATGAGTTCTTCTTTCAGGGCGAATCCTGCGTGATCGCTCGCAAAACCGATGGTGAACGTTTCCATGAAAGCGTCGTTTTACGTTTCCGCATGCAAAGATAGTGCAAGCCTGTTATGCCGGGGCGCAGACTATCCAAGCGGTAGTTTTATCCTCCTGCAAAGATAATGCAAGCCCGGGCGCAAAACAAATCCGCCTGTTTTGCCGGGACGTATCCCGCTTGAGCCGGAAGGGATTTTCGATTCGAAAACCGCAGGCCGGATTCCGGGATGAATCCTGCCCGTCTGTTCGGGTGCCGGAGCTTGTTTCAGACAAAAGTAATATTTTTATCCGGCCCGGAAAACCTCCGGTTGAGTTTGCCGAAAAATTTATATATTTGTCTCATCAAAACTGATCGGGCAAGTTATGGAAGAACAGACGGAGAAAACCCTCAAAGGATATAAGATCATCATCGTCATTCTGGCGATCGTGCTGGCGGCGCTCACTTCCATCTATTTTTTACAGGTGGGGAATTTTCGCGATGCCAGGGAAATTCTGGAAGTGCAGCGGGATACGCTGGTCAGCCGGCTTTCCACGATGATGGCCGATTTCGACGTGCTCAAAACGGAAAACGATACGATCAACGCCAATCTGGATATCGAGCGGCACCGGGCCGACTCCCTGTTTACGAGGCTGAAACAGGAGCGGAACTGGAGTGCGGCCAAAATCCGTCAATACGAAAAGGAACTGGGAACGTTGCGGGTGGTGATGAAAGGCTACATCCGACAGATCGACTCGCTGAACACCCTGAATCAGTCTTTGGTGCAGGAGAACATCCAATACCGGAAAGAAGCTTCTACCCTGTTGCTGAGGGCGCAGACCGCCGAGGAGCAGGCCGAAGAACTTTCATCCAAAGTAAGGCGGGGGTCGATGATTCTGGCCCGGAACATTACGTTGAAAGCTCTGAACAAGTCCGACCGCGAGGTGACGAGGGCCAGCCGGGCGGAACGGTTGCGCACCGATTTCGTACTGACGGCCAATGAACTGGCGACGCCGGGCAATCGGGAAGTTTATATCCGGATCGTCGGCCCGGACGGGTACCTGCTGGCCAATTCGACGAACCATGTATTTGAGGTCGACGGGGAACGGCTGACCTATTCGGCTTCGCGGACGGTGGATTATCAGAATCAGGATCTGAGCGTGAGCGTTTACTACAACGGTCAGGGAATCGTGAAGGGAAAATATTCGGTTTCCGTTTATCTGGACGGACGGCAGATCGGCAGCAACGAGATCATTCTGAAATAAGCCGGTCGAATTTGAAAAGGGAGTTCCGTCGTTTTACGGAACTCTTTTTGCATAGAGTGTCTGCGTGAAAGAAGAATACGTACATCCCCGGTTGGGGCCTGTGACTATCAACAAGTCTTCCCGTGCCAGAAGATTGTCCATCGTCGTGCGTTCCACCGGCATCACCCTGACGGTACCTCACCGGATGGCGGTGAAGGAGGCCGTGAAATTTCTGGATGTCAAGATCGAATGGGTGCAGAAAGCGGTGGAGCGCAATCGCCGGAAGGCAAAGCCGACCGTGGCGATTCTTCCACCGTTTCAAACGCGCCTGCATCGTCTGGAACTCCTGCCGGGAGAAGGAACACGTTTCGAAATCCATGTGCGCAACGGAGTGATTTCCGTCGTTTATCCGGCGCTTCTGGGGCCCGAATCGGAAGCCGTTCAGAAAGTCATCAAAAAAGGGGTCGCGGAGGCTTATCGGATCGAGGCCAAAACCCTGCTTCCCGGACGCGTGGCTTATTTGGCCGGACAGCACGGTTTCCGGTGCAACGCGGTTACCGTGCGCAACAGCGTCAGCCGCTGGGGCAGTTGCTCCGCGGACGACCGGATTTCCCTGAGCCTGCATCTGATGACCCTGCCCGATCATTTGATCGACTACGTGATCCTGCACGAACTGTGTCATACCGTTCATAAAAATCACGGCCCCCGTTTTCATGCCCTGCTCGACAAGGTGACCCAGGGACGCCATCGGGACTATCGGATCGAGTTGCGGCAGTATACCACCCGCTGGTAGGTTCCCTTCCCGAATATTTTACCGGATCGTCCGCCTGGAGAAAACAGGCGGACTTTTCGTGTTGTATTTAAGTGTATATGAAAGATTTATCGGATGTCCGGACGGGGGGCTTCCGAACCGTCGCTGGCGTTTTTTATCAATACAGGTTGACGTTTTCAGGCAAGTTTACCCGATACTAAGTCTTTACTTTTGCCGTTAACCAAAATGAAAGGTTCGGAGATACGCCGGATTCGAGGGAAAAGCATAGACGATGAAAAATATGAGGGAAGAAAACAGGATGCAAATGTCGGGCCATATCGTTCAGGTGATCGGGCCGGTGGTGGACGTGTTGTTCGAAGACGCGGAACTGAAGGGAAAGCTGCCCCGCATTCACGATGCCATGCGGATCGTGCGGGAAGGCAGGGAGCCGCTCGTGCTGGAGGTACAGCAGCATATCGGGGAGAATACGGTACGTTCGGTGGCGATGGACAGCACGGACGGTTTGCGTCGCGGACTGGAAGTGATCGCCGACGGAGCGCCGATCCGGGTTCCGGTGGGGGAACGGGTGAAGGGACGGTTGTTGAACGTGACCGGAAATGCGGCGGACGGGATGGAAGAACCGGATCGGACGGGAGCATTGCCGATTCACCGGGAACCGCCTCATTTCGACGAGCTTCGGACTACCCAGGAAGTGCTTTTTACCGGGATCAAGGTGATCGACCTGCTGGAGCCTTATGTCAAGGGGGGAAAGATCGGTCTGTTCGGGGGCGCCGGCGTGGGTAAGACGGTGCTCATTATGGAACTCATCAACAACATCGCCAAAAAGAACAACGGGTTTTCCGTGTTCGCCGGGGTGGGAGAGCGCACCCGGGAAGGGAACGATTTGCTCCGGGAAATGATCCAGTCGGGCGTGATCCGGTACGGAGACGCTTTTCGGAAATCCATGGAAGAGGGACATTGGGATTTGTCGAAGGTGGATGAAAAGCAGCTGATGAAATCGCAGGCCACGCTGGTGTACGGACAGATGAACGAACCGCCCGGCGTCCGGTCGCTGGTGGCTCTTTCGGGGCTGACCATCGCCGAATCGTTTCGGGATGCGGGAGTGCCGGGAGAAGCGCCGCGGGATATCCTGTTCTTTATCGATAACATTTTCCGGTTTACGCAGGCCGGTTCGGAAGTGTCCGCCCTGTTGGGCCGGATGCCTTCGGCCGTGGGATATCAGCCTACGCTGGCTACCGAAATGGGGGCCATGCAGGAGCGGATCGTATCCACCTACAAGGGATCGATCACTTCCGTTCAGGCGGTCTACGTGCCTGCCGATGACCTCAGCGACCCGGCTCCGGCGACCACTTTCACCCATTTGGACGCCACTACGGTGCTCGATCGGAAAATCACCGAACTGGGGATTTACCCGGCAGTCGATCCGCTGGAATCGACCTCCCGCATACTCGATCCGCTGATCGTCGGGGAAAAACACTACCGGACGGCCCAGCGGGTGAAGCAGATTTTGCAGCGGAACAAGGAATTGCAGGATATCATTTCCATCCTGGGAATGGAAGAGCTTTCGGAGGAAGACCGCACGACGGTCAACCGGGCGCGGCGCGTTCAGCGATTTCTGTCCCAGCCGTTCTCCGTGGCCGAACAGTTCACCGGGGTACCGGGCGTGATGGTTTCCATCGAAGACACCATCCGGGGATTCGACATGATCCTGGACGGGCAGGTGGACGACCTTCCGGAACAGGCTTTCATGAACGTGGGAACCATCGAGGAAGCGATCGAAAAGGGCAAAAAACTGACGGCGCAGGCCTGAAAAAATGAGGAACGATGAAACTCAACGTATTGTCTCCCGAAGGAACGGTTTACGAGGGTGAAGTGAACTCGGTTTCGTTGCCGGGAACGGAGGGGCCTTTTACCGTACTTCGCGACCATGCTTCGCTGATCGCCGCCCTTCGGGAAGGGATGATCGGATATGTCACCGAAGAAAAAGGCGGGAAAGGCGAGGGCCGGATTTCGGTGAAGAGCGGTTTTGTGGAGGTGAACCGGAATGTGGTCACCGTTTGCGTGGAAAGTTAAGGGGGGTGTGAAAATGAAGAAATTTTTCAGTGTTTTCGGGTTCTTACTGGTGCTGTTGACCGGGCCCTGCGTTGCGGCTCCGGCAGCGGGCGAGGCCTCGGAAGCCCCGTTGGATATCAAGGAGATGGTGTTCGAGCACATCGGCGATTCGTACGAATTTCACATCGGTAAGTGGGGGGATACGGAAGTGACTGTGCCGCTGCCGGTGATCGTGAGGGGGTTGGACGGCCGGTGGCATGCGTTTCTTTCTTCCCGGTTCCGGCAGTCGGCTGCGGGGGAGTACGACGGATTTTACCTGTCCCGCGAAGGAGAGTATAAAGGGAAGGTCGTGGAACGGAATCCGGAAACCGGACAGGAAGCGCGGCCCTTCGACCTGTCGATTACCAAGACGGTTTTCGCCCTGCTGTTGAACAGCACGCTGCTGTGCGTGCTGATCCTGTGGCTGGCCCGGCTGGCGAAGAAGTCGCCTGAGAAGACCCGACGGGGGCTGGCGGGAGCGGTGATGCTGCTCGTTACCGACATCGAGGATTCCGTGATAAAGCCGGCGATGGGCGAGGATTACCGGCGTTATTCTCCGTATCTGCTGACGGTATTCTTCTTCATTTTCTTCAACAACCTGACGGGACTGATTCCGATCTTTCCGGCCGGGGCCAACGTGACGGGAAACATAGCCGTTACCTTTGTCCTGGCCTTGTGTACGTTTTTGGTCACGGCGTTTTCGGGATGCCGGCATTACTGGAAGGAGATTTTCTGGCCCGACGTCCCGCTGGCGATGAAGCCGCTGATGATCCCGGTCGAAATCGTCGGGATGTTCACCAAGCCCTTCGCCCTGATGATCCGTCTTTTCGCCAACATGATGGCGGGGCATACGGTGATTTTCTGCATGATGGCGTTGATTTTCATCACCGCGACGATGCATCCCGTGGTAAACGGGAGCATGACCGTGGTTTCGGTGCTGTTCAGCATGTTCATGTACGTATTGGAACTGTTGGTGGCCTATATTCAGGCATATGTGTTCACGATGCTTTCCGCGGTGTTCATCGGGCAGGCATTGGAAGGACGCCGGAAAAAAGATAAAGTGTGTCAAACAAACTAAACGAGAGAAGATTATGTTAGGAACGATTCTGGCCGCACTGCCGGCCGCATTGGGAGTAGGAAAAGTGGGCGCCGCCATCGGAGCGGGCATCGCCGCCATCGGAGCGGGCATCGGTATCGGGAAGATCGGGGCTTCGGCCATGGAGGCGATGGCCCGTCAGCCGGAGGAAGCGGGTAAGATCCGTACCAGTATGCTGATTATCGCGGCCCTGGTCGAAGGGGTGGCCCTGTTCGCCGTGATCGTTTGTTTTCTGGCCGTCAACTGATCCGGAGTCATGGGACTGTTACAACCCGAATCCGGCCTGATCGTTTGGATGGTGCTCGCTTTCGGCGTCGTTTTCTTTCTGCTGGTGAAATACGGATTTCCCGCTATCACGGGAATGGTGGAAAAGCAACGGAAGTACGTCGAAGACTCCATGCAGGCGGCCGAGGAAGCCAACGCCCGTCTGGCCGGGATTCAGAAAAGCAGCGAGGCGCTGTTGGCCGAAACCCGTGTCAAACAGGCCGAAATCATGCGGCAGGCGCAGGAACTGAGGGAGGAAATGCTGAAACAGGCCCGGGAAGAGGCCCGGGCCGAAGGCGCCCGGCAAATGGAGGAAATGCGCCGACGGATGGAAGCCGAAAGGGCGCAGGCCATGCGGCGGATGCGGGACGAAATCGTTTCCCTTTCGGTGGGTATCGCTTCCAGACTGCTGAATCGGGAGTTGGAAAGCAGCGAGGCGCAGGCCGGATTGATCGATGAAATGCTCGAGAAAACGTCCTTCCCCGATAAAAAACCGACCGTATGAACGCAGGATTGATTTCGTCCCGGTATGCCAGGGCCCTTTACCGCTTTGCGGCGGAGCGGGGAACGGAGGAACGGGTTTATGAAGAGATGCTTTTTTTCCGGGATACCTTCGCGGCTTTCTCTTCCCGGTTCCGGGTGGTGTTCGGCAGCCGGGGGATCGCACCGGACAAGAAGCTGGAAATGATCCGAACGGCCGCGGGGGGAGAGACGAGCGACGAGTTTCTCCGGTTCGCAAAGCTGGTGCTTGCGCATCGCCGGGAATCGTTGCTGGAATTCATGGCCTTGCAGTACATCGAGCTTTACCGCAGGATGCGGCGTATCCGGGTCTTTACCGTAACTACGGCGGTGCCGCTCGAACGGGAGACGGAGGAACGCATCCGGGCCGTGTTGTCGCAGGGGGCGGAAGGGCCGGTGGAAATCGTGTGGAAGGAAGACCCGTCGGTAAGAGGAGGCTTTGTGCTCGATACCGAATCTTTCCGGCTGGACGCGAGCATCGCGGGAAGGTTGCAGCGTCTGAAAAAGGCGCTGTCCGAAGGAACACTGACATTATAAACGAAGAATAGGAGATGACAGATAACATCAAAGTGGGCGAAATATCCGAGATTCTGAAGAAGCAATTGGAGAATCTCGACGATCAGCCCCGGTGGGAGGAGATCGGCACGGTGCTTCAGGTGAGCGACGGGGTAGTTCGGATTTATGGTCTGAAGAATGCCGAATCGGGGGAACTGCTCGAATTCGAAAACGGTGTGAACGCGATCGTGATGAACCTCGAAGCGGACAATGTGGGCGCCGTTCTGCTGGGTCCGACAGATCAGATCGAGGAAGGGGACACCGTGAGACGAACGGGACGGGTGGCTTCCATTTTCGCCGGAGAGGGAATGCTCGGAAGGGTCATCGATCCGATGGGCAATCCCATCGACGGAAGGGGGGATATCCTCGGCGAGCGGATAGAGATGCCGTTGGAACGCAAGGCTCCGGGGGTGATTTTCCGGCAGCCGGTGGATCAGCCCTTACAGACGGGACTGAAAGCGGTGGACGCCATGATTCCCATCGGACGCGGACAGCGGGAGCTGATCATCGGCGACCGCCAGACGGGAAAAACGACCATCGCCATCGACACGATCATCAACCAGCGCCGGTATTATGAGGCGGGCGATCCGGTCTATTGCATCTATGTGGCGATCGGACAGAAGAATTCCACAGTGGCGTCGTTGGTGGGCATCCTGAAGGAAAAGGGCGCGATGGATTATACCATTGTGGTATCGGCCGGAGCTTCCGATCCGGCGGCCATGCAGTATTTCGCTCCGTTCGCCGGGGCCGCCATCGGGGAGTATTTCCGGGATACCGGTCGTCACGCGCTGGTGGTCTACGATGACCTTTCCAAACAGGCGGTGGCTTACCGGGAGGTGTCGTTGATCCTGCGCCGGCCTTCCGGACGGGAAGCCTATCCGGGGGACATTTTCTACCTGCATTCCCGGCTGCTCGAACGGGCCGCCAAAATTATCGGCCAGCAGGAAGTGGCCGAGCAGATGAACGACCTGCCGGAAAGCCTGCGGGGCAAGGTGAAGGGAGGCGGCTCGCTGACCGCCCTGCCGGTGATCGAAACGCAGGCGGGAGACGTTTCCGCCTATATTCCGACCAACGTGATTTCGATTACCGACGGTCAGATATTTCTGGATACCGATCTTTTCAATCAGGGAAACCGCCCGGCGATCAACGTGGGAATATCGGTGTCCCGCGTGGGGGGAAACGCCCAGATCAAAGCCATGAAAAAAGTGGCCGGCACGCTGAAAATCGACCAGGCTCAGTTCCGGGAGCTGGAAGCGTTCACCCGGTTCGGGGGCGATATGGACAAACTCACGGTGGCGACCATCGACAAGGGACGGAAGAACGCCCGCCTGCTCGTTCAGCCGCAGTATTCCCCGATGCCGGTCGAAAAGCAGATTGCCATCCTTTACTGCGGAACCCACGGTTTGCTGCGGGACGTTCCTCTGGACAAGGTGCACGAGTTCGAGAAAAATTTCCTCGCCGCTCTGGATGCGGAATACCGGGAAGAAGTGCTGGACGCGCTTAGCCGGGGAGAAATTAATGACTATATTTGCAAAATCATCGAGGAAACCGCCGAATCCACGGTCAAGATGTATAAAGCATAACCGCCATGACTGCGCTGAAGGAGATCAAAAGAAGCATCGTTTCCGTCCAGGGTACCCGGAAAATCACTTCCGCCATGGAAATGGTCGCGTCGGCGAAAATGCACAAGGGGCGGGAACGGATGGAGCGCATGTGGGCTTACCGGGACAAATTGTACGGTATCCTGAACGGTTTGCTGGGCGAAGGGGAAAGCGCGGTATCTCCCTATATGGCGGGACGGCCTGAAACGAGACGGGCGGCCATCGTCGCCTTCTCTTCCAATTCTTCGCTTTGCGGGGCTTTCAATGCCAATGTGGTGACGGCTTTGGACGGGATGATCGCGGAGTACGGACGGGTTGTGCCGAAGAAGAATCTCGTGATCGTTCCGGTGGGCCGCAAGGTGTCCGATGCGGTTCGCAAGCGGGGATTCCAGGTGTGGCACGATTACAGCGAAATGACAGACAAGCCTTCCTATGAGGAAGTTGCCGTGTTGGTCGATCGGTTGCTCCAATTGTTCATGTCGGAAAAGATCGACCGGGTGGAACTGCTGTATCATCATTACAAAAGCGTGGCGTCGCAGACGCTGGTGCGGGAAACCCTGCTGCCTTTTCCTGCCATCGCTGGGGAGGGAGGCGCCCCGGAAACGGATTACATCCTGGAACCTTCGAGGGAAGCGTTGCTGCGGATGATGCTGCCGCGGGTCATCGTCCTGAAGTTCTATACGGCCTTACTGGAAAGCCATGTGTCGGAAAATGCCGCGCGGATGGTGGCCATGCAGACGGCTACCAACAACGCCGAAAAACTGATCCGGGAGAAAAACATTCTTTACAACAAATTCCGGCAACAGTCCATCACGAGCGAACTGCTGGACATGAACAACGGAATGACGGAAACCAATTATTAAACAAATACATGAAAATGAGACTGAACGAACTGAGATTTCAAAGGGTACGGATGGTCGGGACGCTTCTTTTGCCCGCTTTGCTGTTTGCCTGCAAGGGGAATCAGCAGGGCATGACGGGCGCCGGGCCGCAGGAGTATGAGGTCAAGACTTTGAAACCGTCCGTGAGTGCACTGAAGCGGACTTTCCCGGCCACCATCCGAGGACGGCAGGACGTGGAGATCCGACCGAATATATCGGGATTCATCACCCGCCTGTGCGTGGACGAGGGTGCGCGGGTGCGCAAGGGGCAGGTACTGTTCATGATCGACCCCGTGCAGTACGAGGCTGCGGTGAAATCCGCCGAAGCCAACGTGAACGTGGCGCGGACGAGCGTCGAAACTTCGGAACTGACGACCAAAAACAAACGCGAGCTGCAAAAGCGCAACATCATCAGTGACTACGACCTGCAAATGGCCGAGAACGATCTGGCCAGCAAGAAGGCGCTGCTGGCTCAGGCGGAAGCCCAGCTGGTCAACGCCCGGAACAATTTGTCCTATACCGAGGTGAAAAGCCCTTCGGACGGGGTGATCGGCACCATTCCTTTCCGGGTGGGAAGTCTGGTGAGTCCGTCCATGGCCGTACCGATGACCACGGTATCGGACATTTCCGAAATGTACGTTTATTTTTCGATGAACGAAAAGCAGCTGCTGGAACTGACCCGGCAGAACGGGTCGCTGAAGGAATCGGTCGCCGCCATGCCGGAAATCGAATTGCAGCTGGCCGACGGGTCGCTGTACGGAGAGAAAGGGAAGATCGAGATGGTCAGCGGCGTGATCGATCCTTCGACGGGCGCCGTGAGCATGCGGGCCTCTTTCCCGAACCGGGAAAACATCCTGCGCAGCGGCGGATCGGGGAACGTGGTGATTCCGTATCTGCTGGAAGACGTCCTGACCGTGCCGCAGAACGCCACGTATGAAATTCAGGATAAAAAATTCGTTTACAAGCTGGACAGCGGAACGGTGGCGAGGAGTACCGGCATCGAGATTTTCCCGCTCAACGACGGTCAGAGCTATGTCGTGACCTCCGGGTTGCAGCCGGGAGACCGGATCGTCGTCGAGGGAGTTTCGCGTCTGAAAGACGGCATGACGATTAATCCTAAAGAAGAGTAAGAGATGAAGCTGGACAGATTTATTAACCGTCCCGTACTTTCGACGGTTATTTCCATCATTGTCGTGATCCTGGGGATCTTGGGGCTGGTGTCGCTCCCCGTTTCCCAGTATCCGGACATCGCTCCGCCGACGGTGCGCGTGTCCACTACCTATACGGGGGCCAACGCCCAGACCATCATGAACAGTGTGATCGCCCCGCTCGAAGAGCAGATCAACGGGGTGGAAAACATGACTTATATGACCTCGGAAGCCACCAGCGATGGGAGCGCTTCCATAACGGTCTATTTCAAGCAGGGAACCGATCCCGACATGGCGGCGGTGAACGTACAGAACCGGGTGGCCATGGCCAACGGTCTGCTGCCGGCGGAAGTGGTGAGAGTGGGGGTCAATACGGCCAAGCGTCAGACCAGTATGCTGATGATTTTCACGGTTTACAGCTCCGACGACAAGTACGACGCCATTTTTCTGGAAAATTACCTGAAGATCAACCTGCAGCCGCAAATCATGCGTGTGCCCGGCGTGGGGGAAGCGATGATCTGGGGATCGGATTACTCCATGCGTATCTGGCTGAAGCCGGAAGTGATGTCCCGTTACAACCTGATTCCTTCCGACGTGACGGCGGCCCTGGCCGAACAGAACCTGGAAGCGGCGACGGGGAGTTTCGGGGAGAACGGCGACCAGTCGTTCCAGTATACCATCCGGTACAGAGGGCGTTTGGAACAGCCGCAGGAATTCGAAAACATCGTCATCAAGTCGCTGCCCGACGGGGAGGTGCTCCGGTTGAAAGACGTGGCCCGGATCGAGTTGGGTGGGCTTACCTACAACATCGAATCCGAAACCATGGGACATCCGGGGGTGAGCTGCATCGTATTCCAGACGCCCGGTACCAACGCGACCGAAATCATCAACGACGTGACCGAACTGCTTCAGGAAGCCTCGAAGGATTTTCCTCCGGGCGTGAAGTACGACATTCTGATGAATACCAACGACTTCCTGTTCGCTTCCATTCATGAGGTGATCAAAACGCTGCTCGAAGCGTTCCTGTTGGTGTTCCTCGTGGTTTACATTTTCCTGCAGGATTTCCGTTCCACCCTGATTCCGGCCATTGCGGTGCCGGTGTCGCTGATCGGAACATTCTTTTTCCTCTCGATCATCGGATTCAGCATCAACCTGCTGACACTTTTTGCATTGGTGCTGGCCATCGCCATCGTGGTGGACGACGCCATCGTGGTGGTCGAGGCGGTGCACGCCAAACTCGACCAGGGCTACAAGTCGGCCCGTAAGGCGACGAGCGATGCGATGAGCGAAATCTCGGGAGCCATTATTTCCATTACGCTGGTGATGGCGGCGGTGTTCATTCCGGTGACGTTCATGGGCGGAACATCGGGGATTTTCTATACCCAGTTCGGGTTGACGCTGGCGATCGCCATCGGTATTTCGGCTTTGAACGCGTTGACGCTCAGTCCGGCGCTGTGTGCGTTGCTCCTGAAACCCCATCCGACGGAAGAGGGAGAAGACGGACAGGCCGGAAAGAAGAAACACGGTTTCGTCCATCGTTTCCACCGGGCATTCAATGCCGCTTACGGCGGAATCCTGACCAAGTACAAAAAAGGAGTGATGCGTCTGATTCACCATCGCTGGCTGACGCTGGCGTGGGTGGCCGCCTTTATCCTGATTTTGGTCGGCCTGATGAAGTACACCCGGACCGGGCTGGTGCCCAATGAAGACACCGGGGTGTTCATGGTCGACGTATCGTTGCCGCCCGCCACCTCGATGGAACGGACGACGGAAGTGCTCGACGAAATCGAAGCCATGCTGATGGCCAATCCCTATCTGCAGGGATACAACAAGATTTCGGGCGTCGGGTTGATCGCCGGCCGCGGGAGCAATTACGGAACGTTCATCTGTAAGCTGAAACACTGGGACGAACGACAGGACAAGGGGAGCGATGTAAACAGCATCATCGGCAGTCTGTACGGACAGACGGCTGCGATCAAGAACGCCAACATCCTGATCTTCGCGCCTCCGATGATTCCCGGGTTCAGTATGACCAACGGGTTCGAATTCAGCGTGCAGGACCGTACGGGAGGCGACCTGAACCGGTTTGCGGAAATATCCCAGGAATTCATCGGGGCATTGAACCAGCGGCCCGAGATCGAACGGGCGTACAGCACGTTCAACCCCAGCTATCCGCAGTACCTGGTCGACATCGACGCGGCCAAGGCCAAGAAGGCGGGCATATCGCCGGCGACCATTCTGGAAACTTTGCAGGGATATTACGGCGGCTTGTACGCTTCCAACTTCAACCGGTTCGGAAAGATGTACCGGGTGATGATCCAGGCCGACGCCGAGTATCGGGTGAGTCCGGAGACCCTCAACAACATCTACGTGCGGAATAGTGCCGGGGAAATGGCTCCGATCGCTCCTTTCATCGACATGAAGAAGGTGTACGGGCCTCAGGGATTGACGCGGTTCAACATGTTCACGTCGATTCCAGTCAACGGTTCGGCGGCTCCGGGCTACAGTTCCGGGGATGCTATTCGGGCCATCGAGGAAGTGGCGGCTCAGGTGCTGCCCGTAGGATACAGCTACGAGTTTTCGGGGCTGACGCGGGACGAAAAGAACTCGAGCAGCAGTACGGTGATGATCTTCGTGCTGTGTATCATGTTCGTCTACTTCATTTTGAGTGCTCAGTACGAAAGCTATATCCTGCCGCTGGTGGTGATCCTTTCGATTCCCTTCGGGCTGGCCGGGACGTTTATTTTCGCCCAGATGATGGGGATCGAAAACAACATTTACCTGCAGATCGGGCTGATCATGCTGATCGGGCTGCTGGCGAAGAACGCCATCCTGATCACCGAGTTCGCTTTGGACCGCCGGAAACAGGGGATGAGCATTCCCTGGTCGGCCATCCTGGGGGCAGGGGCGCGTCTGCGTCCGATCCTGATGACTTCGCTGGCCATGATCATCGGGCTGCTGCCGCTGATGTTCGCTTCGGGGGTAGGAGCCAACGGAAACCGGGCGCTCGGTTCGGGGGCCATCGGAGGGATGCTCATCGGTACGGCCTGCCAGATTTTCGTGGTGCCCGTGCTGTTCGTGATTTTCCAGTATATCCAGGAACGGTTCAGTCCGGTGAAAGTGGCGGCTTTGGATGTGAGCGACGTGGATACCGAAATAGAACAATATACCAGACCGGCTAAAAACAGTGAAACCCATGAAAAATAGAATCATCATCATAATGTGCGCGGGATGCCTGTTGAGCGGTTGCAACGTATACCGTTCCTACAAGCGTCCGGACGTCATGACGCAGGGAATTTACCGGGACACGGTATCGGGGAAGGACACCCTTCCCACCGATACCCTCAGCCTGGGGAATCTGCCCTGGCGGGAAATGTTCCGCGATCCGAGACTGCAGGCGTTGATCCAAGCGGGATTGGATCGGAATGTGGACTTGCAGGCCGCCCGTTCGCAGGTGGAACAGGCACAGGCCATGCTGCTGTCGGCCAGACTGGCCTATACGCCTTCCCTGGCGCTTGCTCCTCAGGGAACGATCAGCAGTTTCGACAAGGGGAAGGCGACCAAGACCTACGAGTTGCCGGCAGTGGCCAGTTGGGAGGTGGATGTATTCGGCCGGTTGCTGAATGCGAAGCGGAAGGCGAAAGTCGATGTCCTTCAGAGCGAGGCTTACCGGCAGGCCGTGCAGACGCAGCTGATCGCCGGAATCGCCAATACTTACTATACCCTGTTGATGCTCGACCGGCAGCTGGCCATCAGCGAGCAGACGGAGCGCAACTGGGCCGAAAGCGTGGAAACGATGAAGGCCCTGAAGGAAGTGGGAATGACCAATGAAGCGGCCATCGTGCAGAGCGAGGCGAATTACTATGCCGTGCGAACGACCGTACTGGATTTGCGCCGGCAGGTACGGGAGACGGAGAACGCCATGTCGCTGTTGCTGATGCAGGCTCCCGGCCCCATCGAGCGAGGGCGGCTGGAAGATCAGCAGCTGCCTTCGACGCTGGCCGTGGGCATTCCGTTGCAGCTTTTGTCCAACCGTCCCGACGTCAAAGCGGCGGAAATGGCGCTGGCCTCCACTTTTTACACGACCAATGCCGCACGGGCCGCCTTTTATCCGCAGATCACGATCAACGGAAGCGTGGGATGGACGAACACGGCCGGTTCCTATATCGTGAATCCGGGGAAAATGATCGCCGCAGCCGTCGGGGCTTTGACGGCGCCTATCTTCAACAAGGGGGTCAACACGGCCCGGTTGCGTGTGGCGAAGGCCCAGCAGGAACAGGCATTGTTGGATTTCCAGCAAAGCATTCTGAATGCGGGAGCCGAAGTGAGCGATGCCCTTTACCAGTATCAGACGGCCGGGGATAAAATCGTGGAACGGACGGCCCAGATCCGGGCTTTGGAAAATTCCGTAGAATATACGCAGGAATTGATGCGGCTCGGCACGTCCACCTATCTGGAAGTGCTGACCGCGCAGCAGGGACTGTTGAACGCCCAGTTGTCCCGCGTATCGGACGATTTCTCCCGGTTGCAGGCCGTGGTGAACCTTTACCGTGCCCTGGGCGGCGGAAGAGAAGACGATAACCTTTAAACCGACGAAGATATGATCAGCCCATTAGCTTATGTGAACCCCGAAGCGAAACTCGGCCGGGACGTGACCGTGGAACCTTTCGCTTACATCGACCGTGACGTGGAGATCGAGGACGGCTGCACCGTCATGGCGCATGCGAGCGTGTTGGCCGGAACCCGTATGGGGAAGAACAACCGGGTATTCCAGGGGGCGGTTTTGGGGGCCGTGCCGCAGGATTTCCGGTTCCGGGGAGCGGAAACTTTCCTTCGGATCGGAGACGACAACATTTTCCGGGAAAACGTAGTGATCAACCGGGCTACCAACGCCGGGAACAGCACCGTCATCGGAAACGGAAACTTCGTTTTGGAGGGCGTGCATATTTCCCACGGTTCCCGGGTCGGGGACAATTGCGTGTTCGGTTACGGAACCAAGATCGCCGGGGATTGCATCATCGAGTCGTGCGCTATTTTCAGCACTTCGGTCATCCTCGATCAGGGGTGCCGCGTGGGGAGACTGTCCATGATCCAGGGCGGATGCCATGCCAACCGGGATGTGCCTCCTTACATCATTGCGGCCCGACACCCGATCAGCTACTATGCCGTCAATACGGTCGTGCTGAAGCAGGAAGGTTTCTCGGATGAAATGCTGGCCCATATCGCCCAGGCCTATTCCCTGATTTATCAGTGCAATACGAGCGTGGAGGATGCCATGATCCGCATCCGGGAACAGATTCCGCCCGATGAGGCGATCGACGTGATTCTGGAATTTATCCGGGAATCCAGACGGGGAATCATCAAGTACAAATAAGACAGGAACCGTATCGACGGAACGAAAAGCGGAGATGCCCGGAAGAGCGTCTCCGCTTTGTTATGATGCAAAAATGCTTCGTTTTCTTATCGGCGGGGCATATATGTTGTACATATACCTGAATGTATCGTACGTTATTGCAACGTGGACGATCGACCGGACATTCGTAAAAAATCGAAATCGGTTACGGCGAAATGTTTTTAATTCTGCTTGTCCTATGAAAATGTACAAATTAGGGTTGTTGCTTTTCTTTTCCCTTTTCTTTTCAGGCCGTTCGTATTCAGCTCCCGGATTCGAGCTTACGGTGCAGGGAATGGTCAACAGCGAGAATAAAAGTCCTTATGTGATTGTCGACTTTCCGGGACACGATCGGGCAATGCTCCTTCAGTCCCTGCGAAACTACGTGCAAAAGTACTGGAATAAACCGTCGGAATCGCTTAAAATTCAAGGCGACTTCGTTTCGATCTCCTATTACCAGACGGTGCCTGTCGGTGCTAAGAAGGGCACTTTGGAAGGAACGATGAATATCGAGGTGAAAAATGATAAAGTCAGGATGTCTTTTAATTTGGTGGCTCTTTACAGACGGATAGGAGGAGCCTATTATTGTTACAATGCGACCAGGGAAAGCTGCCCTTCGACTTACGAAACCATGGGCGGAGGCCATGCCTATTACGCCAGAAGGGGAATATTCGACAAGGAGGGAAAATTAAAATACCCGGAACAGAAAAAGGCCATTGAAGATTATGTCAACCAGGAGGTGAAGGACATTACGGATTTCATAAATACGCAATCGTCCGACTGGTAGTCGATCCCGGAAAACCGAATCCGATCCGAGGTGAACAGGACTTCGGAAAGGATAAGCATGAAAGCATCCGCTCCGTGTAGATGTTTCCGCTTTATTTTCTGGAATGCCTTCCGGAAAGGGCAGACGGAGGGATGCGGTATTTCCGCTTGAAGCTCCGGGAAAAGTGCGAGAGGGTTTCGAAGCCCACCTCCAGGTAAACCTGGGAGGGCTTTTTCTTTTCCTGGGTGAGTTTGGCATAGGCTTTTTCGAGCCGCGTCGAAAGAATCCACTCTGCGGGAGTGGTGCCGAACTCCTTCACGAAATCCCGTCGAAAGGTGGAAACGCTTCGCCCGGAAAGTTCGGCGAGCCGGGGGATGGGAACGTTATGCATGTAGTTCCGGGACATGAATTCCCGCAGATCGATCTTGGCCGGTTTATCGAAGTCGAACAGCCAGCCGTAAAGTTCCGGGTCTACCTTGGTTAGGATGTGCAGGCATTCCTGTAATTTGAAGATCACGAGTTTGTTGTCCGACAACAATCCCTGATCCGCATAGGCTTTCAGAGAATCCGTAAAGGTTTGCAGCAGCGGATGCGGATTCAGTATCTTGAAAGGGGCGGTTTTGGAATGCGGAGGCTGCTGGAAGGAATTGAACAGGAAAAAACGTTTCAGCGTGTCGTCCGAAAACACGACGTTGAGCGCCTTGAACGCTCCGCCGGGCCTGTTTTCGGGGCAGATGCGGAATTTGGACAAATGGTTCTTGGTGATCAGGATATGCGATCCCGCTTCGAACCGGATGTTCTTTCCCGGTGCCTGGTTGACGCAGCTTCCCGAGAGCAGATAAACCAATACGTAATTCGACTCGTAGTGTTCGACGAACATTTCATGATCGAGGTGTACGTAAAATATATCGTCCGTCGCCTTGTAAAAACGGGAAAGGTTAGTCATAGCGCCTTCTTCGATTATCGGTCGGATAAATTTTCCGATTCCGGAAACTTCATCCCTAACGATTAACGACAGGGAGAGCCGGATTATTTTGCGGTTACCGGATTTTTCCGGTCGCCGGTTTGCCAGAGAAAGCTGACAAAAATATGTTTTCGGAATAAAATCGTTTCTCCGTTATGGCAGTAGTGTTGAATATCAGGAAACTGCTGCTATAGAATTATTCTTCCATTCCCATGCCCGATGTTTCCGCTTCGACGGCCGGTTTGGGTGCTTCCTGTGCATTGCTGTCCTGCAATGCTTCCCAAAGCATGTCTTTCAGCCGGTCGATGTTCAGGCCCGTCACGGCAGAAATGAAAACGTGCGGAAGATCGGGCAACGGGCCGTCCGCTATGGCCTGCATCAGTTCTTCGTCCAGCAGGTCGGATTTGGTCAGGGCCAGCAGCCTCCTCTTGTCCAGCAGTTCCGGATTGTACTGTTCCAGTTCGTTGAGCAGGATGGCGTACTGTTCGCAAATGTCGTCCGCATCGGCTGGAATCATGAACAGCAGGATGGAATTCCGTTCGATGTGCCGCAGAAAGCGGGTGCCGAGGCCCCGCCCTTCGTGTGCGCCTTCGATGATGCCCGGAATGTCGGCCATGACGAAGGATTTCCCGTCCCGGTAGGAGACGATGCCCAGATTGGGTTCCAGCGTCGTAAAGGCGTAATTGGCGATTTTGGGCTTGGCCGCCGAAACGACCGAGAGGAGGGTGGATTTTCCCGCATTCGGGAAACCGACCAGTCCGACGTCCGCCAGCACCTTCAGCTCCAGGATAAACCATCCTTCATGCCCCTTGATTCCCGGTTGCGCGTATCGTGGGGCTTGGTTGGTCGCTGTCCGGAAATGCCAGTTTCCCAGACCGCCCCGGCCCCCTTCCAGAATGACCGCCTCCTGTCCGTCTTCCGTCACTTCTCCCACGATCACGCCTGTTTCCGCATCCCTTGCCACGGTGCCGAGGGGGACTTCGATGTAGACGTTTTCGCCGTCCTTGCCGCTGCACCTGCCTCCGTGGCCGTTTTCCCCGTTTTCAGCGAAGATATGTCGTTTGTATTTGAGGTGGATGAGCGTCCAGTATTGGGCGTTGCCCCGCAGGATGATGCTTCCGCCGTGCCCTCCGTCGCCTCCGTCCGGGCCTCCGAATTCCACGAATTTTTCCCTGCGGAAGTGGCAGGAACCGGGGCCTCCGTTTCCGGAGCGGCAGAATATTTTGACGTAATCCACGAAGTTCGACGAAGCCATATCCACTATTTTATCGCAAAGATAAGGAATATTATGGTTTATTTTTCCGGGTTTTCGGCCGAAACCGTCAGGGCATATCCCGCGACCGGGCGTTTTATCATTTTGTGCCGTTGTCTTTCCGTTTCCGGACCGGTTCCCGCTGAGTGAAAAACAGTCCGAAGCGGCTCCGCCGTGAAGCTATGCAGGGAGAGCGCTCCGGACTGCGGATGAAGTTTATCCGATGATACGGTAAAGGAAAGAGGGCAAAATCCGCGCCATATCCCCGTTTCCGGGAAAGAAGAAAAAGAATCCTTCGGCACCCCGTATCCAAGAAAAAAAAACTTCCACGGGAGGTGGAAGGTTTTTATAGTCCGTGCCGGCCTTCTCCGTTATTGCAGGGTGCCTTGTTGCGCCTGCTGAATCATGTTCTGGTTGGCCGTGATGTAGATTTCCACCCGCCGGTTCTTGGCGCGTCCTTCCGCCGTGGAATTGTCCGCTACCGGAGAATCGTAAGCCAGCCCTTCGGTCGTCATCCGGTTGCGGGAAATGCCCTGACCTACCAGAAAGTTGGCCACGGCCATAGCCCGTTCCTTCGACAGGCGTTCGTTGACGGCCCGGCTTCCCGTGTTGTCCGTGTGCCCGTAGATGGTGATGTCGGTTTCCGGGTTGGATTTGAGCGATTCCGCGAATTTGGTCAGCGAAACCATCGAAGCGGAGGAAAGCTGGCTCTTCCCCGTCGGGAACAGGATGCCGTTGTCGAAAGTCACCTTGATGGCCTGCAGGTTGTTCTTGTCCGTTACGGTTTCCACGGTGGCTTCCTGCTGCAGCTGCTGTTCCAGTTCGGCCTGCTGCTTGTCCATCCGGCGCCCGATCAGGGCGCCCGTCCCGGCTCCCACCGCCGTTCCGATGGCTGCGCCGATGGCCGCACCTTTGCCGCCTCCGGCAAGCGCTCCGATTCCGGCTCCCAGCGCCGCGCCGCCTCCGCCTCCGTACAGGGCTCCCTTGCCCGTTTTGCTCATGGTGGCGCATCCCGAAAGGAGCACCATCGCACTCATTCCGCAAGCGGTCAGTAACTTCACATGTCTTTTCATAATCCGTAATTTTTTCAATTATCTGATTATCGTTTCCTCCCTGTCGGGGCCTACCGAAATGATTTTGACCGGCACTCCGGTTTCGGTTTCGATAAACTCCACGTAGGCTTTCAGTTCGGCCGGAAAATCCTCGTAACGGCGGATGCGGTCGATGTCCGTTCGCCAGCCTTTGAATTCCTTGTAGACGGGAACAATATCGTCATTGATTTCATAGGGGAATTCCGATACAATTTCATTGCCAATCCGATAAGCCACCGCCACTTTGATCGTCTCGAAGCGGTTCATCACGTCGGCCTTCATCATGATGAGCGACGTGACTCCGTTGACCATCACCGAATATTTCAATGCTACCAGATCGAGCCAGCCGCATCGCCGTTTGCGTCCCGTCACCGAACCGAATTCATGCCCCAGCTCGCACAATGCATCCCCCGTCCGGTCGAACAATTCGGTCGGGAAGGGGCCGCTTCCCACCCGGGTGCAGTAAGCCTTGAAAATGCCGTATACCTCGCCGATGCGGTTGGGGGCGATTCCCAGCCCCGTGCATGCGCCCGCGCAAACGGTATTGGAGGAGGTGACGAACGGATAGGAACCGAAGTCGATGTCCAGCATCGTGCCCTGCGCCCCTTCCGCCAGCACGGATTTTCCTTCCCGAAGGTAACGGTTGATAACGTGTTCGCTGTCGATCAGCGTGAACCGCTTGAGGTATTCCACGGCATCGAACCAGTCTTTTTCGAGTTGCGCGATGTCGTATTCGTAATTCAGACTCTTGAGAATCGCTTCGTGTTTCGCTTTGGCTGCGGCATATTTCTCCGGGAAGTTTGTCAGCGTATCGCCTATCCGCAGACCGTTCCGACTCACTTTGTCCGTATAGGCGGGGCCGATTCCCTTGCCGGTTGTGCCGATTTTGGCATCTCCCTTGGCCGCTTCGTAGGCTGCGTCGAGCACCCGGTGGGTCGGGAGGATCAGGTGCGCTTTCTTGGAAATGTACAGCTGCCGGGTCAGGTCGTGTCCGCTGGCCGCCAGGGCTTCCGCTTCCTGACGGAACAGCAGCGGATCGAACACCACCCCGTTGCCGATGATGTTGATCTTACCTCCCTGAAATATACCCGAAGGGATGGAGCGCAAAATGTATTTTTCGCCGTTGAACTCCAGGGTATGGCCTGCATTGGGCCCTCCCTGGAACCGGGCTACCACGTCGTAGCCGGGCGTGAGCACGTCCACTACCTTGCCTTTGCCTTCGTCTCCCCATTGAAGTCCCAGAATGACATCTGCTTTCATTATTCGCGTATCGGATTGAGTTAGAATTTTCAAAAACCGCACTAAGATACGCATAATATTGCAATCTTCCTTCTTCCTGCGGAACAAATTCGGTTTTTTGCACCGGGATTCTCCGGGTCTTCGGAGGTTCCGAGGGGCGTTTATCCAACCCGCGCGTACATACTACCGGGATATTTTTTCCGTTAAAAAACGCGGAGGGGTATGCATTGGGTTTAAATTATTATCTTCGCGAAATGAATTTGCGGCGAATCGGAAAAACGTTGCTGGCGACGGCGGTGTTCCTGGCGGCCCTCTGGACGGGACAGGTCAGGGGACAGCTCAACAAGGATTATTTTTTCTATGTCGGCCGTAATTTTTTGATCGACAGTAAGTACCGGGATGCCATCGAAACGCTCAACATCCTGCTGAAAGCCGATTCCAATGCGCACGAAGGTTACTTCCTGCGGGGAGTGGCCAAATACAACCTGGACGACCTGCTGGGCGCGGAACAGGATTTTTCCACTGCCATCCGCAAGAATCCCGTCTATACGCTGGCCTATCATTACCGCGCCATCACCCGGTCGAGGCTGGGGAACTACGACGACGCGCTGAACGATTTCCGGGAGGCGATCGACCTGCGTCCCGACCTGCCGGGGCCTTATTACAGCCGGGGAGTCACTTACCTGCTCAGTCAGCAGTTCGACAAGGCCATCGCCGATTTCGACGAGTTCATCAAGTTCGAACCGAAAGTGGCCGATGCCTACATCAACAAAGGGACGTCCTACCTGTTCTTGAAGGATACGGTCAAAGCGTTCGAGTGTTACGAGCAGGCGATCCGCACCAATCGGCTCGGCCCCGAAGGATACAACCGGCGGGGAGGACTTTACCTGAGCCGGGAGGAGTACGATTCCGCACTGGCCGACTTCAACCGGGCCATCGAATGCGACACCACGCATGTACTTTCTTACTTCAACCGGGCCATCGTTTATGCAAACACCCATCAGCCGGTTCGGGCCATCGAGGATTTTTCGAAAGTGATCGGGCTCGATTCGACCCTTTCGATCGCTTATTTCAACCGGGCTATCCTGCGGTCGCAGATCGGAGACTACAATACGGCGCTCCGGGATTACGACCGGGTAGCCGAGCTCAATCCGAACAACGTGCTGGTCTACTACAACCGGGCCAATCTGAACGCTCAGTTGGGATTCTACGATGCCGCCATCCGGGACTATTCGGAGGCGATCGACCTTTATCCCGATTTCGCGAACGCTTACCTGAGCCGTTCGGCGCTGCGCTACATGAAACGGGACATCGACGGGGCGCAGGAGGATAAACGGATCGCCGATCAGAAGATCGCCGAATACCGTTCCAAACTGACGGACAGCACATTCTCGATCTATGCCGATACGAGCCGCCAGTTCAACCGGCTGCTTTCCTTCGATCCGGACTTCGGCAACCGGGAGTTCGAGGGCGTCAGCGGTACCCAGCAGACGGACATTACGCTGTTGCCCCTTTTCCGGTTCATGGTCATGGAACCCGATTCGGTTCCTTCCACCGATCCTTACCGGTATTTCAATACGCAGGTGGACGAATTCATCCGGAGCACGGGCATGGCGAACCTGCGTCTGACCAACCGGCCCTGCGATCTGCCCAACGATTCCCTGTTCGTGATGGATAAGCGGGCGGCCCTGCTGACGGAGGAAAATCCCCGGTCGTGGAACGCCCATTTCGCACGGGGCGTCACCCAATCCCTCATCCGGCAGTATACGAGCGCCATCGGTTATTACACGAACGCCATCGGGGAAGATCCGTCCAACCCTTTCCTTTACATCAACCGGAGCACCACGCAGAGCGAAATGACCGATTTCATTTCCTCCATCGACAACAGCTACCACAAGATCACCATCGACAGCGATCCGGTGAACCGCCTGAAGAACACCGGGACGCGCACCTATAACTACGACGAGGCGATTTTCGATCTGAACAAGGCAGCCAAGCTTTTCCCGGATTTCGCCCACATTTACTACAACCGGGCCAACCTGTACTGCCTTTCGGGGGACATGCCCAGGGCGCTCGAAGACTATACGCGGGCCATCGAGCTTTACCCTTATTTCGCGGAGGCCTATTATAACCGGGGGCTGGTGCAGATTTACCTGAAAGATACCCGAAAGGGGTGTTTGGACATCAGCAAGGCCGGGGAACTGGGAATCACGGAGGCTTACGACGTCCTCAAACGTTACGGAAGCAATCTCAAATAATACCAAATATCCAAACGAATGACAGAAACTTTAGTGCGAAAACTGAGGGACTCCGGGACGCTGCGCTGGAGCATGCTGGCCCTCATTTCGATTTCGATGATGTGCGGTTACATCATTACGGATGTGGTGGCTCCGCTGAAAACCATGCTGGAACAGCCGCCCCTTTCCTGGGACAGCTACGATTACGGGGTGTTCACCAGCGGATACGGATGGTTGAACGTGTTCCTGCTGATGCTGATTTTCGGAGGAATTATCCTCGACCGCATGGGCATCCGTTTCACGGGGACGACTTCCATCCTGGTGATGATCGCCGGAACGGCCATCAAGTTCTGGGCGATTTCGACCACTTTCGCCGATCCGATGATCTCCCTTCCGCTGGGGCTGGTCATGAAAAAGCAGGTGCTTTTCGCCGCGCTGGGATTCGCCATTTTCGGGGTCGGGGTGGAAATGGTGGGAATCACCGCCAACAAGGCCGTTGTCAAATGGTTCACGGGGAAGGAGCTGGCGCTCGCCATCGGGATGAATACGGCCATGGGCCGGATCGGGACGCTGCTGGCCCTGAACTTCGCCCCCAAGATCGCCGTGCACTTCCAGACCTCCGCGCTGGCCGAACGCTTCAACCCGGTCAGCATTCCGGTGCTGTTCGGTCTGGGGCTGCTGGTGATCGGATTGCTGACTTTCCTCGTTTACGGGGTTTTCGACCGGAAACTCGACCGGGAGATTTCCGACAGCGAAGCGGCGCCCGAAGAGCCGTTCAGCTTCCGGGACATCGGGCTCATCGCCACCAACAGCGGCTTCTGGCTGATTACGATCCTGTGCATCCTGTTCTACTCGGCGGTCTTCCCGTTCCTGAAGTATGCCCCCGATTTCATGTTTCAGAAGTTCGGCATTCCGCTGGAAAGGGCGGGAGAGATTCCTTCCCTGCTGCCGCTGGGAACCCTCTTTCTGACCCCTTTGTTCGGCAGCCTGTACGACCATAAGGGGAGAGGGGCGACGATCATGCTCATCGGTTCCGCCCTGCTGGTGATGGTGCATGTGCTGTTTTCCGTGCCGATGCTCGATTCCACCTGGATCGCGGTGGTACTGATCGTGGTGCTGGGAATCGCCTTTTCGCTCGTGCCTTCGGCCATGTGGCCTTCGGTGGCGAAGATCATTCCCATCAACCGGCTCGGAACCGCTTATTCGGTGATTTTCTGGGTGCAGAACATCGGTCTTTCCGGGGTGCCCCTGCTGATCGGCTGGGTGCTCGACAAGTATTGCAAGACCGGAGAAATGCTCGTAAACGGCGTCGTGACACCGACGTACGATTATTCCTACCCCATGATGATTTTCGCCGGGTTCGGCGTCCTGTCGATCTTCTTCGCGTTGCTGCTGAAGCGGGACGACCGGAAGAAAGGCTATGGTCTGGAATTGCCCAATATCGTCAAGGACAGGTAACCGCAATGAAAAGACGGTTTGCGATTTACGATCCCCGGCATGAAAGGCCGGGGATTTTTGCTGAGGAACGGCCGGAATGACGGAATGGACTGGGGACATGCGCACTTGTTCGGAGAGTAATCGTCCTGCCAAACCGGTGGGGGTAAAACGGAATATTTTTTGCGACCGGGAAGCCCGGACGGGACAGGTGTTTTTCGGAAAACGACAGTATTTGGATCATGCGTTTGTTGTGAAATCCGAAAATAGTTCTATTATTGCAACCCCGGGAACTTCCCGGGGATAAAACGGCGAAGCATGGTTTTAACTACGGGAAATATTTTACTGATCGGTTCCATTCTTTTATTTGTCAGCATCATTGCGGGGAAAGCGGGGTTTCGGTTCGGAGTGCCCGCCCTGCTCCTGTTTCTGGGGGTCGGGATGCTTTTCGGCAGCGATGGGCTGGGCATTCAGTTCAACAACCCCAACGCAGCCCAGTTCATCGGCGCCATGGCTTTGAGCGTCATCCTGTTTTCCGGGGGGATGGACACGAAGTTTTCCGAAATTCGTCCCGTTCTCGGGCCGGGTATCGTTCTGGCCACGGTCGGAGTGATCCTGACGACCGTTTTCACCGGTCTGTTCATTTACTGGATCGTCGGGCTGCTGGACGGATTCATTACCCTGACGCTGACGGAATCCATGCTGCTGGCGGCCGTGATGTCTTCCACGGATTCCGCTTCGGTATTTTCCATCCTGCGCGGAAAAGGACACGGCCTGAAGCAGAACCTGCGTCCCGTGCTGGAACTGGAAAGCGGAAGCAACGACCCCATGGCTTACATGTTGACCATCCTGTTGATCCAGATGATCCAGCAGAGCGCTTTCGATGTGTGGGAATCTCTCTTGTTTCTCGCGGTGCAGATCACGTTGGGAGCCGTGTTGGGATACCTGTTGGGGCGGGCGGCACTGTTCATCATGAACCGGCTCAACGTCAGCAATGCTTCCCTGTACCCCATCCTGTTGCTTTCCTTTATCTTCTTCATTTTCTCCTTTACCGACCTGATTCAGGGGAACGGGTATCTGGCGGTTTACATCGCCGGGCTGGTGGTGGGGAACGCCAGGATGACGCATAAGAAAAGCGTTTCCACCTTTTTCGGCGGTTTCGCGTGGCTGTTCCAGATCGTCATGTTCCTAACGCTGGGACTTCTGGTGAATCCGAAGGATGTGATACCGGTGGCTGGAATCGGGTTGCTCGTGGGAGTTTTCATGATCATCGCCGCCCGGCCGCTGATGGTTTTTCTGTGTCTGCTGCCGTTCCGAAAAATCACCCGGAAGGCCAAGGTTTATGTTTCGTGGGTGGGATTGCGGGGAGCGGTGCCGATCATTTTTGCGACTTATCCGCTGATCGCGGGGATACCGAACGCTTCCTTCATTTTCAACGTGGTATTTTTCATTACCATCGTTTCGTTGCTGATTCAGGGAACCACAGTCAGTTTCATGGCCCGGAGACTGGGGCTCGATGAAAAGGAACTCAGAAACGACGAATTCGGCGTGGAGCTTCCCGATGAAATCAAAACCTCGATGTCCGAAATCGCCGTGCTTCCCCGGATGCTGGAGCGGGGAGACCGGCTGATGGACCTTTCGCTGCCCGACAATACGCTCGTGGTCATGGTCAAAAGAAAATGCCGTTATTTCGTTCCCACGGGTAAAACCCACCTGGCTCCCGACGACAAACTGCTGGTCATTTCCGACAACGACGAAGAACTGCGGCACACCTATGCCGAATTGGGAATCGGAGAATATTACATGCGAAAGAATTGAAACGAGGCAGGAAATGCCGGAATCGGAAACGGGTATGGCAGCCCGTTTCTTTTTTTGCGGTTCTTCGAAAAATCGGGAAAATCATAAAAAACGGTATTGTAATATATGCCGCCCGGGTGTTTTCGATCAAAATTCAAAGCAGTAAAATCAAATATTACATAGACAGACTATGATTTTTTTTAACCTTTGCAAGACAAACGAAAGCAAAACGCAGATATTAATTAATAAAAATAATTAATAATTGCCGGATACATAAAAATATGTAATGATTGGGCGGAGCGTCGGTATGCCGGCGGCCTCAATCGTTAAAAACCCAAACTGACAGTCCGTATGCGCGTGAAAAAAAATAGGGAATGCTTCAATTTTTCAGATCGGAATTTGGAAAATCGAAGAAATTTGCTAACACACACACACACACACAC
>CAMLTW010000004.1 GCA_946486375.1 uncultured Rikenellaceae bacterium | reverse complement strand
TGATCCGGGAAAGTGCAAGGCGGTCAGGGTGCCCGGATGGGCGCCCTGACTTATTTGCATTAACTTGGTTCGGTGTACAAGGAGATGCTCACGTCGCAACTTCGTTGCGGATGAATCAGTTGCCCTGTTCGCTCAGGAACTTGATCCGCACCATCCGGATTTCCTCTTCCGTATAGTTCGATCCCAGCTCCCGCTGTGCCTCCTCGATCGAGTCGGTTTCCGCCTCCTCCCGGAAGTAGGCGTAGATGTCCTCCACCTTGTCCTCGTCGATCACCATGTTGATGAAATAGTCGATGTTGAGCTTGGTTCCCGAGTTGACGATCGCCTCGATTTCGGTCAGCAGCTCGTCGATGGTCAGGTTCCGGGCGTCGGCGATGTCCTCGAATTCCATCTGCCGGTCGATGCTTTGGATGATGAACACCTTGTTCCCGCTCTTGTTCACCACGCTCTTTACCACCATGTCCTGCGGACGGACGATGTCCTTCTCATCGACATAGGCCCGGATCAGGTCTACGAACTCCTTCCCGAATTTCCGGGCTTTCCCGGCGCCCACGCCCGTGATGTTCTGCATCTCCTCCAGCGTGATGGGGTATTGGACGGCCATGTCTTCCAGCGACGGATCCTGGAAAATCACGAAGGGCGGCAGGTTGTGCTTCTTGGCCACCTTCTTCCGCAGGTCTTTCAGCATGGCGAACAGTTCCTCGTCCGCCACGCCTCCCTTGCCGGTGGGCATCGCCGCGCCTTCCTCCTCGTCCACTTCTTCGTACTCGTGATCCTGCGTCAGCAGAACGGAGTAGGGCTTTTTCAGGTATTCCTCCCCTTTCTGTCCGATGGACAGCAGGCCGTAGTTCTCGATGTTCTTGTCCACCAGCCCCAGGATCAACGCCTGCCGCAACACGGCGTTCCAGAATTTTTCGTCCTTTTCCGAGCCGGAACCGAATTCTTCCAGTTTATGGTGCTTGTAGGACTTGATGAGGGAATTGTTCTTTCCCACGATCACATGGATCAGGTAGTCTCCCTTGAATTTGTCTCCGATGGCCTTCAGGGCTTCCAACAGCGTGCACAGGTATTCCTTTCCCTCGAACTGCGTCTTCGGGTTCACACAGTTGTCGCAACAGCCGCAGTTGGGTTCGTCGTATTCCTCCCCGAAATAGTGCAGCAGCGTTTTGCGCCGGCACACCGACGATTCCGCATAGGCCACCGTTTCCAACAAAAGCAGCTTTCCGATTTCCTGTTCCGCCACCGGTTTTCCCTGCATGAACTTTTCGAGCTTCTGGATGTCCTTATAGCTGTAAAAAGTGAGACAATGCCCTTCCCCGCCGTCGCGTCCCGCGCGTCCGGTTTCCTGATAGTACCCTTCCAGGCTTTTGGGAATGTCGTAGTGGATCACGTACCGCACGTCGGGTTTGTCGATCCCCATACCGAAAGCGATGGTGGCCACGATCACGTCCACCTCTTCCATGATGAACTTGTCCTGATTGTCCGCCCGCGTCTGGGCGTCCATGCCCGCATGATAGGGCAGGGCCTTGATGCCGTTCACTTTCAGCAGGTCGGACAGTTCTTCGACCTTTTTCCGGCTCAGGCAGTAGATGATGCCCGATTTTCCTTCGTGCTGCTTGATGTAGCGGATGATTTCCTTGGTCGCACCCGCTTTCGACCGCACTTCGTAGAACAGGTTCGGCCGGTTGAAGGACGACTTGAAAACGGCGGCGTCCTGCATCCCCAGATTCTTCTGGATGTCCAGCTGCACTTTCGGAGTGGCCGTAGCCGTCAGGGCGATCAGCGGAGCCGTCCCGATGTCGTTGATGATGGGCCGGATCCGGCGGTATTCGGGCCGGAAATCGTGCCCCCACTCCGAGATGCAGTGCGCTTCGTCGATGGCGTAGAATGAAATTTTGATCTTCTGCAAAAAAGAAACGTTGTCTTCCTTGGTCAGCGATTCCGGGGCGAAATAAAGCAGTTTCGTCTTTCCCGACAAAACGTCCTCTTTCACCTTCGCCACCGCCGCCTTGTTGAGCGACGAATTGAGGAAGTGGGCCACGCCCTCTTCCATGCTGAACGTCCGCATGGCGTCCACCTGATTTTTCATCAGGGCGATCAGGGGGGATATGATGATGGCCGTCCCTTCCATGATCAGGGCCGGCAGTTGATAGCAAAGGGATTTGCCTCCGCCCGTGGGCATCAGCACGAAAGTATCCCTGCCTGCGAGGATGTTTCGGATGACCGCTTCCTGATTTCCCTTGAACCGGGAAAATCCGAAATGGGTTTTTAAATGTTCCAGCAGGGAAACTTCTTCCGTTTTAGCCATTTAAGTAAAGCGTTAATATGAATAAAATATTGTAAGTCAATAAGTTGACAAATAAACAACCCGTTTGTCCGGAGACAAAAGTCTATCTTAAAGATAGTGTTTTTTTAAAAATAAACTAAATTTGAGAAAAAATATTTCAAAAAATCCCGCTTCTTCCGTTCGGTATTGAAGAAATTAAAAAATTCGCGGTCGAAACGATCAAACAGGAAGCGGCGGCGGATGCTGCAGCATTATCCCGACATTTCCGGGATCACGGCACGGGATATCATAAGCCGGGAACCGAAGACCGTCGGGATAGGGGAACCGGCCGTCGGAGCCTTTCGCCGGATGGAGGAGAGCAGGATCGCCCTATTGCCGATATCGGATCGGGCGGGTACCGGTAGTTTACGGAAAGGGCCGGTCTGAGGCGGGGTGCCGGGCGCGGACTTTCCGGACGAGGCGGAAGGCATTTTGTATATACGAGATGTTTCGGATGTCCGTTTAAATCGTAAATTTGCAACGGCGGGGATCGCGTGCGTTCCGTCGTGCCGAACCGCCGCAATACAGCAATCGGATGAGACTATACACGAAAGACCTGGTCAAGCGTTACAAAACCCGGACGGTGGTGGATCACGTGTCCATCGAGGTGGAGCAGGGGGAAATCGTCGGCCTGCTGGGGCCCAACGGCGCGGGGAAAACCACTTCCTTCTACATGATCGTGGGCTTGATCCAGCCCAACGAAGGGCATATTTTTCTGGAGGACGAGGACGGCAAAACGCTCGATATCACCCGCGAGCCCGTTTACAAGCGGGCGCAGCAGGGGGTGGGCTACCTGGCGCAGGAGGCTTCCGTGTTCCGGAAGCTGACGGTCGAGGACAACATCAAGGCGGTGCTCCAGATGACCGACTTTACGAAGGAGTACCAGCGGGAACGGCTGGAAAACCTGATCGACGAGTTCCGGCTGCACAAGGTGCGCAAGAGTTACGGCATCCAGCTTTCGGGGGGAGAGCGGCGGCGGACGGAAATCGCCCGGGCCGTGGCCATCAACCCGAAGTTCATCCTGCTGGACGAACCGTTCGCGGGGGTGGACCCGATCGCCGTGGAAGACATCCAGAGTATCGTGAGCACGCTGAAGAGCAAGAATATCGGGGTCATCATCACCGACCACAACGTACATGAAACGCTCGACATCACCGACCGCACCTACCTGCTTTTCGAAGGCCGCATCCTGAAATCGGGAACCGCCGAAGACCTCGCCAACGACGAGATGGTGCGGAAAGTGTACCTGGGGCAGGATTTCAAACTCCGTTAAACCCGTTTTCCCATTCCGAACCCAATCATGAAGAAAACCGTCCATCCTTCCCCTGTCCGCGGCGTTTTGAACGCGCCCGCTTCCAAGAGTTACGCACAGCGGGCCATTGCAGCCGCTCTGCTGGCCGAAGGCGAAAGCCTGCTCCGGAATCTGGATTTGTGCAACGATACGGCGGCGGCGCTCGATGCGGCCGTTCGCCTGGGGGCTGCGGCGGAACGGGCGGATGATCGGACATACCGCATCCGGGGCGGGTTGAATCCCCGTTCCGGGACGCTGGACATCGGGGAATCGGGGCTTGCGACGCGGTTGTTCACTCCGGTGGCGGCCCTATGCGACCGGCCGCTGACGATTACGGGGCACGGTTCCATCCTGAAACGTCCGGTTGCGATGATGGAAGGGCCGCTGAAGCGTCTGGGGGCTGCGGTGGAAACGTCGGACGGGTGTTTGCCCATCCGGGTTTGCGGCCCGTTGCAGGGCGGAGAGACGGAGGTGGACGGCTCCCTGAGCTCCCAGTTTCTGACGGGGCTGCTGATGGCCCTGCCGCTGGCGCCCCGTGACAGCGTGCTGCGGGTGGACAGGCTGAACAGCAAACCCTATATCGACATGACGCTGGACGTGCTGGGCGCTTTCGGCGTCCGGGTCGAAAACGACCGGCACCGAGAATTCCGGATTCCGGGAAGGCAGCACTACCGGGCCGGGACTTATTCCGTGGAAGGGGACTGGAGCGGGGCTTCCTGCCTGCTGGTGGCGGGAGCCGTGGCCGGAAACGTCGTGGTGAAGAACCTCAATCTTTTTTCGCTGCAGGCCGATGTCGCCATCGTTTCCGCGCTGGAGCGGGCCGGAGCGGGCCTGATGGCCGGAGGGGGCAATACCTATACGGTCACCCGGCGGGAGCTGAGAGGATTCGAGTTCGATGCCACCGACTGTCCCGACCTGTTTCCCGCGTTGGTGGCGCTGGCGGCCAACTGTGCCGGGAATACCGTTCTTCGGGGAACCCGAAGGCTGACCAACAAGGAAAGCGACCGGGCGAAAACGCTGGCGGACGTATTCGGTCGGCTGGGAATCCGGGTGGATATTTCGCAGGAAGACACGATGGTCGTTTCCGGGGGGACGATCCGAGGGGGCGAGATTTCCAGCCACAACGACCACCGGATCGCGATGGCGGGAGCGGTGGCTGCGCTGAACGCCGAAGGGCCGGTTACGATCGAAGGCGCCGAAGCGGTGGAAAAATCCTATCCCGCTTTCTGGGACGATTTTGCGTTGCTGACTCATTGACCGGTTGTATTTCCCCGATAAGCGATGTTTTTGAGGAAAGACGATATTATGCGAATGTGGAAATACCCCGTTATCCGGATATACGGTCGCTCTCAGGGATGGGCTGTTTCGGGTGGAAGGAATGGAAACGGGCGGAAGCCGCCCTATCGCTCGGCAAAGCTGTATAAAAAGATGGATGAACCCGACAAGCGGACAGTATCGCCTGGGACATCCTGGATAAACCGGTAAAAGTCCGTTCCGGCCGGCTGGACGGGATATTTCGTGAATGGAACCGATGTCTAAATAAAAGGTTATGGTAATCCTGAAAACCGATCGTAAACGCCTGAAAATACCGAGCGTCATTATTGCGCTTCTCTTGGGCGTTTTTACTTCTTGCACCTCCCATTATTCCCCGGAAATAGAACGGGCGCTGACCCTTGCAGGCAGGAACCGCGGAGAATTGGAAAAGGTCATGAAGCATTATGGTGAAAATCCGGAGGACAGCCTGAAACTGCGTGCCGCCGAGTTTTTAATCGCGAATATGCCGGACAAGTATGCCAAATACCATGATGCGCCGTGGAATGACGTTGCCACCGTGCATACCCGATGGAGCGGCTTGCCAGACCGAAGTGTGGCAACGACCGCTTTCCACCTGGGCGAACCCGTGATAAAAAGGGATGTGGAGCACATCACGGCGGAGTATCTGATCGATAACATCGAACTTGCCTTCAAGGTATGGCGGGAGCAACCCTGGGGTAAAGATATTTCGTTCGATGTCTTTTGTGAGGAAATCTTACCTTATCGCATCGGTACCGAGCCCCTCGAAAACTGGAGGGAGAAAGCGCTCGCCCTTTATAACGACATTTACGATTCTTTTGTCGCCGACAGCGCCCTGACCGTTGTGGAGGCTTGCGCAAGACTGAATTCGGCGCTGCCTGAATTCAAATTGGACCGGGATTTTCCGGATATGAATTTTTCGCAGTTGATCGCTTCGGCTCGAGGTCCGTGCGAAGCCATGACGGCTTTGGCCGTTTTTGTCATGCGGGCTTTCGGAATCCCCGTGACAAGGGATTTTACCCCCAAATGGCCGGATCGTAAGGTGGGACATATCTGGAACTCGTTAAATGCAGGGAAGGAGGGGTATATTTCGTTTATGGGAACCGAAACGGGGCCGGGAGAACCTCACCAGGGTACCGTATTGCCCAAATACAAGGCGTTTAGAAGAACCTTCGGCAAACGGGTGAATATCGATGCTGCCCCGGAAGATATTCCGGCGTCGCTGCGATATCCATATATGCGGGATGTTTCTTCCGAATACGATGACTGTGTGGATGTGGTAGTCCCGAGGCTTTTCGGGGAAGAAAAGCCGACCGGCTATGCCTATCTGGCCGTCCGGATCGGCGAAGACTGGTCGCCCATGGCCTGGGGAACCGCAGGACAGTCGGATTTGAAATTTGCCGGAGTAGGGAAAAACCTGTTGTACCTTCCTGTCTATTATGCCGACAATCGACAAAAAGCGGCCAATTATCCTTTCCTGGTGGAAGACGACGGCACTTGTCGGTTTATCCGCCCCGATACGGTGTATCGGGAAATAACGTTGTCGGGTACATCCGCCGACAGCGAGACGTATTTCGACTATATGCTGCACGGTCGCTTCGAGGGAGCCAATAACATCGATTTTTCGGATGCACGGGTTTTGTATCGAATCGACGAACTGGAAGGAGGATTTTACCATACGGCTCATGTAGGCAATGCGTCGAAGTTCCGCTATGTCAGATACATTCCCGACGGGAAACGCTGCGATGTCGCTGAGTTGGAATTTTATGGCGGAAACGGCGACAAACTGACCGGAAAGGTTATCGGAATGCCCGCCTCCAAGCCGGGGACGACCCGGGAAAATGCCTTCGACGGAAATGCGAATACCATTGCCGCCCCCAAAAACGAATGGGTGGGGCTGGACTTGGGCGAACCCGCTGCCATAACCAAAATACGCTTCCTGCCCCGCTCTCAATGCAGAGGCATCTACGAAGGGCATACTTACGAACTGTCCTATTGGGACGGTCAACGATGGACGGTTCTTAAACGGCAGGTTGCAACCGGCCATGAGTTACGCGTTTCGGTTCCCGATAATGCTTTGCTTCGTCTGCGCTACATACAGCAAAACATAACGGGCCCTTGTTTTATCATGGAAGAGGGGAAACAAAAATGGTTGTTGTAAATATCCCCGCTTTCCGGGACGATTTCGCAGCGCTGACCCATTGACCGGGAGGCGATAATCGCCGTTCTCCTTTTTTTACTGGGGCTGCGCCGCTTGTTCTTCGCGGTTCCTGTCCGCCTTTCTTCGGCGTTTTTTCGGCCGTTGGGAAAAAGCCGGCAGTCCGAATCAAAAAAGCGTCCCGGATTGCTTCGGGACGCTTCGGATTTTCAGGCAGGGACGAAAGACACTCCGCTCCCGATCCCCTCAAAAAAAATCTGTTATCGGAAAGACATCACCCAGCCGTGCGGATCGGGTTCTTCGCCCAACTGAATAGCACGCAGGCGGTGATAAAGCCTGGTCGTGATTTCTCCCGCCTTGCCGTCTTTGGCGAATTCGTAAGTGATGTTTTCGGTTTCGTCCACGATTCGGCCGATCGGAGTGATGACCGCTGCCGTCCCGCAGGCGCCGCATTCGTCGAAAGTAGGCAGTTCGGCGAATTCCACCTTCCGGCTTTCCACTTCCAGCCCCATATCCGCCGCCAGCGTTTTCAGGCTCATGTTGGTGATGGACGGGAGCACCGAGTGCGATGCCGGGGTGATGTAGCGGTTGCCCTTGATGGCGAAGAAATTGGCCGCTCCGCATTCGTCGATATACCTTTTCTCCTTCGCATCGAGGTAAAGCACGGCGGGATACCCTTTGGCATGCGCCAGCTCCTGCGATTCGAGGCTGGCCGCATAGTTGCCCCCCACCTTGATATGCCCCGTTCCCAGCGGAGCCGCCCGGTCGTGGTCGCGGTCCACCAATACGTCGATCGGCTTGAAGCCGTCTTTGTAGTAGGGGCCTACCGGAGTGGTGAAGATCAGGAAAAGATACTCGCTGGCCGGATGAACGCCGACCTGCGCCCCGGTGCCGATCAGCAGGGGCCGGATGTAGAGCGAAGCCCCCGTGCCGTAGGGCGGGATGTATTTTTCGTTCAGCCTGACGACCTGTTCCACCATTTTCAGGAAAGCGTCGACGCCCGGAAAGGCCATCTTCACGTAAGCCGCCGAAGCCGCCATCCGTTTGGCGTTTTCGTCCGGACGGAAAATTCGGATGTCCCCGTCCCTGCCCCGGAACGCCTTGAGTCCTTCGAAGGACTCCTGTCCGTAGTGGAGCGAGGTGGCCGCCATGTGGATGTTGAGGTATTCGTCGGTATGCACTTCCGGTTCTTCCCACTTTCCGTCGCGGTACCGGCAGCGCAAGTTGTAGTCCGTCTTCAGGTATCCGAATGAAAGATTGCCCCAGTCCAGCTTTTCCATAGTTTCCGCAGTTTTAGTAGGTGCTTGATTCCACAAATATAGGAAAAAATGCCCTACGGTATACCGCAGGGCAGAAATATAAATCGCGCCGGCCGTCGCCGATTATCCCACGCTCGCCCCCGGGTTCGTCTTTTCGTCGGGACGGACGACGACCAGTTTCCCCTCCGCGTTTTCGGCCATCAGGATCATCCCCTGGGATTCGATGCCCCGCAGCATGCGCGGTTCCAGGTTGACCAGCACGAGCACTTCGCGCCCCACCATCTCTTCGGGCGTATAGTATTCCGCGATGCCGGACACGATCGTTCGCTTGTCGATGCCCGTGTCCACGGTCAGTTTCAGCAGCTTTTTGGTCTTGGCCACTTTTTCCGCTTCCAGCACCCGCGCCACCCGGATGTCCATCCTGGCGAAGTCGTCGAACGCAACCGCTTCCTTCTGGGGTTCCGTATGCCGCACTTCCTTCGCCTGATTGGCCTTTTTCGTGTTTTCCAGTTTCAGCAGCTGGGCGTCGATCACGCTGTCGTCGATCTTCTCGAACAACAGTTCGGGCTTGCCGAGGCGGTGTCCCGCTTCGATCAGCGGCCAGGCGCCCAGTTTGTCCCAGCCCAGCTTTTCGGTATTCAACAGCTTCAGAATCTTTTCGGCCGTGAAAGGCATGAACGGTTCGCAGGCGATGGCGATGTCCGCCGTGATCTGCAGGGCGACGTTCAGAATGGTTCTCACCCGTTCCGGATCGGTCTTGGCCAGCTTCCACGGTTCGGTGTCCGCGAGGTACTTGTTCCCCAGCCGGGCGATGTTCATCGCGTCCCTGAGCGCTTCGCGGAAACGGTAGTTCTCGATGTTTTCTTCCAGCGACCGTTTGATCTTCGGGATTTCCCCCAGCACTTCCCGGTCATAGGGCTGCAATTCTCCGGCTTCGGGCACCACGCCGCCGTAGTACTTGTCCGTCAGCACCAGCGCCCGATTCACGAAGTTCCCCAGCACGGCCACCAGCTCGTTGTTGTTCCGCGCCTGAAAGTCCTTCCATGTGAAATCGTTGTCCTTCGTTTCGGGCGCATTGGCGCACAGCACGTACCGCAGCACGTCTTCCTTTCCCGGAAACTCGTCCAGGTACTCGTGGAGCCATACCGCCCAGTTGCGCGAGGTGGAGATCTTGTCCCCTTCGAGGTTCAGGAATTCGTTGGCCGGCACGTTCTCCGGCAGGATGTATTCTCCGTGGGCCTTTAGCATCGCCGGGAAGACGATGCAGTGGAAGACGATGTTGTCCTTTCCGATGAAATGCACCATCTTGGTGTCTTCGCTCTTCCAGTATTTTTCCCAGTCGGGAGTCAGTTCCTTCGAGGCGGAAATGTATCCGATCGGAGCGTCGAACCACACGTAAAGCACTTTTCCTTCGGCCCCTTCCACCGGAACGGGGATGCCCCAGTCCAGGTCGCGGCTCACCGCCCGCGGCTGCAAACCCAGATCGAGCCAGCTCTTGCACTGTCCGTAGACGTTCGCCTTCCATTCCTTGTGCCCTTCCAGAATCCATTCCCGCAGGAACTCCTCGTATTTGTTCAGCGGCAGAAACCAGTGTTTCGTTTCCCGCAGCACCGGGGTCGACCCCGTGATGGCCGATTTGGGACGGATCAGGTCGGTGGCGTTCAGCGAGGTTCCGCATTTTTCGCACTGGTCGCCGTAGGCCCGTTCGTTCTGGCAGTGGGGGCAGGTCCCCGTGATGTACCGGTCGGCCAGGAACTGCCGGGCTTCCTCGTCGTAGTATTGCATGGTGGTTTTTTCCTCGAACACGCCTTTGCCGTAGAGGTTGAGGAAAAATTCCGAGGCGGTCTTGTGGTGCATCGGGGAACTCGTGCGGGAATAGATGTCGAACGACATGCCCAGCCGCCGGAACGCGTCCTTGATGATGCCGTGATATTTGTCCACGATGTCCTGCGGCGTCACTCCCTCCTGCCGGGCCTTGATGGTGATGGGCACGCCGTGTTCGTCCGAGCCGCAGATGGAGATCACGTCTTCCCCCTTCAGCCGCAGGTAGCGCACGTAAATGTCCGAAGGGATGTAGACCCCTGCCAGATGGCCGATGTGCACCGGGCCGTTGGCGTACGGGAGGGCGGAAGTCACCAGGTATCGTTTGAATTTTTTCATGCCGGAATATCGTTTTTGGTTTCGGGGCGTTTTTCCGGGCGGAAACCCGGTTCCCCTCCGGCCGAATACGGGGCCGGAATCCTTTAGCATGCAAAAATAACCGATTTTTATCAAAATCCGGTGTCCGGCCCTCTAAAATTTATCATTCCGCACAATAACTCCCTTTCGGAATCGGTTTTGCGGGTAACAGGGAAATCGTTCGACGCTCGTCCGGTAACGGGATGCGGTGACGATAAATACAAATAAATTGATTAATTTTGCACCAATAAAACGTTCGAAGAGTTATGTTAGGCTTTTCTTTTTTCGGGAACCGTCAGCCCCGGAAGTTTCAATACCGCCCCCGTTATTACGATCCTGACAAGGAGGAACTCGAACAGCGCAAGCGCATGATGCTGGGGGACAAGTACGAGGAGTCCAAAGACGGGGAGTATAAACCGGGCCAGTACATCCGCGACATGCGGCTGCGGCGCGGCATCGTCGCCGACCGGCAGCGGCGGGAGCGGAAAATGCGGCGTCGGCAGTGGATCATCGTGCTGGCGCTCGCCCTGTTGCTGTTCATGCTCTGGTACCTGTTCAAAACCACCTGGCTGATGGTCGGTTAAACGGAAGATGCGGACAATGACGGACGTGATCAAACTGTTGCCCGATTCGGTGGCCAACCAGATTGCGGCGGGCGAGGTGGTACAGCGCCCCGCTTCCGTCGTGAAGGAACTGCTGGAAAACGCCGTGGACGCCGGGAGCACTTCCGTGACCGTGAACATTCGGGAGGGAGGGCGCGAACTGATTCAGGTGGTGGACAACGGCTGCGGCATGTCGCCGCAGGACGCGCTGCTGGCCTTCGAACGGCACGCGACCTCCAAGATCGCCCGGGCAGACGATCTGTATGCCCTTTCCACCTTCGGATTCCGGGGAGAGGCGCTCCCGTCGATCGCTTCCGTGTCGGAGGTGGAGCTTCGTTCGCGGCGCGCCGAAGACGAAGTGGGCACGCGGGTGACGCTTACCGGCGGAAAGCTGGAAGACCGGTCGGCGGCGAACGTCCCCTACGGAACGCAGATGCTCGTGAAGAACCTGTTCTACAACATACCCGCCCGGCGGAAATTCCTCAAGAGCAACTCGGTGGAAACCAAACACATCATCGCCGAGTTCCAGCGGATGTCCCTTTGCAACCCGCAGGTGGAAATGAAACTCTGCAACAACGACACCTGCCTGTACAATCTGCCGTCCAGCAACCGCCGGCAGCGGATCGTGAACCTGATGGGGAAACACATCAACGCCTCCCTGCTGGAACTGTCGGTGAATACATCCATCATTTCCATCGAGGGGTTCGTCGGCAGTCCCCAATCGGCCAAAAAGAGCGGCAGCGAACAGTTTCTTTTCGTGAACAACCGCTATTTCCGAAGTCCGTATTTCCACAAGGCGGTGATGCTGGCTTACGAGAAACTGATTCAGAGCGACGTGCAGCCTTCTTATTTCCTGTATATGACGGTGGACCCTTCGCGGATCGACGTGAACATCCATCCTTCCAAGACCGAAATCAAGTTCGAGGACGAACAGGCCGTGTGGCAGATCGTGAATGCCGCCGTGCGGGAGTCGCTCGGAAAATTCGGAGCGGTGCCGATGCTCGATTTCGACAACGAGGCGCCGATCGACATTCCGGTTTACCGGGAGGAGGGGCCGGTGAAGGAACCGGTTTCTTCCCTCAATCCGGAATTCAATCCTTTTGAAACCGGGTCGGAAGGGGTAAACCCGTTTCCCGCGGGGGGCCGCAAGCCGCATTCGGGATCGCGCGGTGGCGGTCTGCTGCGGCACATGACCTATTCCACCGACGGGGTGCCCGAAGGGTGGGAGGCGCTTTACAAGGACGATTACGATTCTTTCGACAAAACCACCGCCAAGGGGGACACCTTCCGGGATTTCATCAGCGAAGTTTCTGCGGACGAAGAGGCGGAGGAATTCGTTTTGGGCGGTTTCGATGCCAGGGAAGACGGCGGAACCGGGGAGGCGTTCAGCGAGATCGAATCCGCCTGTGAAGGGGGAGAGGAACAGGCTGCGCTGGAGATCGAGAGCGGCATGGGGGAACCGTTGGCGTTCCTGCGGATTTCCGACCGGTACGCGGCGGTGTCGGAAGGGGGAAAGTTGCTGGTGATCGACCTGTGCCGCGCCCATCGGAGGATATTGTATGAACGGTTCCTGCGTCAGGACGGCCCCGCTTTTTCGGTCAATCAACAGGAACTGTTTCCCGAACCGGTGGCCGTTTCCCCGGCCGACCTGCACCTGCTGACGGAGGCGGGAGAAGACCTGTTGCGGATGGGCTTCGACCTGCAGCGGGAGGGCGAGGGAAGCGTCGTGCTGAAGGGAATTCCGACCGATCTGGAAGCGGTGCCGGCTCCGAAAATAGTCGATTCCCTGTTGCACGATTTGAAAGCGGAAGGAAAGGCGACGGCCGCCGGAAGGCGGCAGCGGCTGGCGGCGGCGCTGGCCCGCAGCTGCGCGCTGAACCGTCCGCGGGCGCTTTTCGATGAAGAAATTCGGGAGATCGCAGGATCGCTGCTGGCCTGCGACGAACCGGCCTATACTCCGGACGGGCGTCCCACCATGCTGGTGCTGACGCCGGAAGAAATCATGAAAAAATTAAAACCGAGATGATAAATTTTGGCAACGGAATGTTGCATACCCCTCCCGTGGTGAAAAACCTCATTATCGTCAACGCGCTGGTTTTTCTGGCGCAGACGATGCTGCCCGACGGCCTGGGAAACCTGCTGACCCACAAGCTGGCTCTTTACTTCTGGGAGTCGGATTACTTCCAGCCCTACCAGCTGGTGACGCACATGTTCCTGCACGGGAGTTTTTCCCACCTGTTCTTCAACATGTTTTCCCTTTGGATGTTCGGACGGTACCTGGAGTACGACATGGGAAGCAAGCGGTTCCTGACCTTTTACGTGGTGACAGGGATCGGTGCGGCGATCCTTTATTCGCTGGCCAACTGGGCAGAAATCGGCTATTACCGCCACCTGATCGGGAATCCGGCGGTGGCGAACGCTTACCTGGCCCCCCTGATCAACGTACCCACGCTGGGGGCTTCGGGGGCCGTTTACGGAGTGCTGCTGGCTTACGGGATGATACATCCCAATGAGGTGCTCGTGCTGTTGTTTCCTCCCATCCCGATGAAGGCGAAATATTTCGTCATCATCTTCATGGTGATCGAACTGGCCATGGGCTTTGCGGTGAGCGACAATGTGGCCCATTTCGCCCATGTGGGCGGGATGATCTGGGCGTTTCTGCTGTTGCGCTACTGGAAGGCCAAAGGAAAGATTTACTATTAGTTTACCGGACGGGGAATGGCGGCGAAGGCGAAAAGCGGTTTGGTGATGCGGATCATCGATCTGGTCGCGGGCATCCTGTCCGCGGGTGCGGCGGGTGCGTTGCTGCTTTCCTACCTGGCTCCCTATGTCGATCCGAACCGGTGGTGGCTGGTGGCCTATTTCGGACTGATCGAGCCGCTGCTGTATCTGGCGAATCTGATTTTCATGCTTTACTGGGCGGTTCGGTGGAAACGCTTCTTTTTCGTCTGTGCGGCGGTCTTCCTGTTGGGGATCGGAACCGTATCGAATTTTTACCGGTTTTCGGTGAGCAAGTCCTACGCCGAAATTCCGAAGGCCGATCTGCTGAAAATTTTGACTTTCAATGTGGAAGGGTTCGTGGCTTACGATCCGGAAATGCAACGGAGCCGTTCCACCGCTCCGGAGATTCTGGAATTCGTCCGGGAGGCCGACCCCGATATCGTTTGTTTTCAGGAATACCAGTCCACTCCGCAGCATCCGCAGGAAGAAATCGACCGGATGTTGGAAAAGTGGCCCCATCGCCGCATCAATTACACCGTCGGCAGCGGAGAACGGGGAATTCTCGGCGTAGCCCTGTACAGCAAGTTCCCCATCCTTTCCAGCGGAGAGATCCGGTTCGAGGGGAGTTCCAACGGAGCGGTGTACGCTGAAGTGCTGGCAGGGAAGACGGATACGCTCCGGATCGTGGCGAACCATCTGGAGACCACCTATGTGGATCGGGGCAACGTGGCCTTTCTGGATTACCACAATTTTTCCCGGTCGGAAAACAAGAGCGACGAAATCCGCCGGATCGCGGGACGCCTCCGCAAAGGATTCCTGAAGCGGGCGATCCAGGCGGACAGCATGGCCCGGCTGATCGCTTCGCGGAACGTCCCCACCATCGTGTGCGGGGACTTCAACGATACGCCCGGCTCTTACGTGTACCGGAAGGTGCGGGGGAACTATCGGGATGCCTTCGAGGAAAAGGGGAACGGGTTCGGCTATACGTACAAAGGGCTGTACCGCATCCTGCGGATCGACTACATTCTCCATTCCGAAGAGCTGGAGACGCTGGATTACGAAAGCCCCGACGTGCCCTGGTCGGATCACAACCCGGTGAAAGCGACCCTCCGGTTCCGGCGCGATCCGGATCGTGCGGGCGGAAGATAGCGAAAGAATCCCCGGACGTTACTCTTTCACGGCGAGAAGCTCCTTCAGGAAGGGGAGGGTTTCGGCCTGACGCGGGAGGTTGTAGCGGGCCGTTTTGGAAAGCGCGCCGATTTTGACCGTTACGGCTTCCGGGGGGAGCGCCCGGAACATGTCTTCGTCCGTCACGTCGTCTCCCAGCGCCAGCATGAAGTCGTACCGGCTTTCCGCCAGCAGACGCTGGATTTCCGATCCTTTGCTGTAAACGGCGCTTTTGACCTCCACGATCTTGTTTCCCGGCATGATCCGCAGTCCGCAGCGGGCGCAGGGTTCCGAAAGGAGCGTGATGAGTTGTTCTTCGCGCAGCAGGGCCAGTTCGGGATCGACGTTGCGATAATGCCATACCAGCGCCGTCCGCTTGGTTTCCAGAAAGGAACCCGGCGTTTTGTCCGTGATTTTCCGCAGCAGGGACAAGATCTCCGGGTCCCATACCTGGGCGGGAACGTTTTCATGCCACCGGCCTTCTTCCTTGTAAAAAGCTCCGTGCTCCGCAGCCAGTCCGAGCGGCAGGAAGCCGAACCACCCTTCGAGGGTGGCCGGATCGCGGCCGCTGCTGATGACTACCCGGTTGGACGGTATTTCCGTGTAGCGGCGCAACAGTTCCACCAGCGCGGGCGTAGGCTTTGCGTCCTGCGGATGCCGGCGGAAGGGCACCAGCGTCCCGTCGTAGTCGAACACCAGCAGGCGGTGCGCCGCTTTCCGGTATCGTTCCCGGATGTCCGAAAGGGATTCCGTCCGGAGGATTTTTTCGTGCAGCCGGCCGTTTTTGCGGTGGATGTGTTCGAGTTCCTGCACGAAGTCCGAGGCCCATTTGTGAACGGTTTGCACCGAGACGACGCTTTGCATCGAGCGAAGGCGCTGAAGCTGTTCTTCCCGGGGCATTTCCAGGGCGGTGAAGATGGCTTCCGCGATCTGTTCCGGATCGTTCGGATTCACGATGACGGCGTCTTTCAGTTCCAGGGAGGCTCCCGCCATCTCGCTCAGGATGAGGGTGCCCGGCGTGTCGCGTTTGGCGGCCACATATTCTTTGGCTACCAGATTCATTCCGTCCCGCAGCGGCGTGATCAGGGCGGCGTCGGCGATGTGGTACATGGCCGTCAGTTCTTCGAACCGGAAGCTGTGGTAGAAGTAATACACCGGATGCCAGTTCATCGTGGAGTAGGCCCCGTTGACCGCTCCGATGGCCTCGTCGATTCGGGCTTTGAGGCTGGCGTATCGCTCCACCTTGTCGCGGGAAGGGACGATGATCATGACCAGAGAAACCTTTTCCCGGTATTCCGGATGGGTTTCCAGAAAAAGCGTGAAGCCCCGGAGCCGGTGCAGGATTCCCTTGCTGTAGTCGAGCCTGTCCACGGAAAGCATCAGCCGGTTTGCCCCGAACGTGTTCCGAAGCGCCCGGATGTGGCGGCGCACGGTAGGCTTCAGGGGAGCGTCGTGGTAAAGGGCGTAGTTGATGCCCATGGGATAGGCGTCGGTGTGCACCACCCGGTCGGTCAGCTGCGTTTCGTCGAGGCCGAATTCGATGTCGAGGACGCGGGAGACGCTGTTGGTGAAATGCTGCATGTAGGTGGGGGTGTGGAATCCGATGAGGTCGGCCCCCAGCAGTCCGCGGAGGATTTGTTCGCGTTCCGGAAGCACCCGGAAAAGCTCGTAGGAGGGAAACGGAATGTGGTGGAAATAGCCGACGCTGACATCGGGATGGCTTCGGCGCAGCAATGCGGGCAGGAGCATCAGGTGGTAGTCCTGCACCCATACGATGTCGTCCGGGCCGATGAGCTGCGCCGCCGCTTCCCCGAACAGCCGGTTCACTTCCCGGTAAGCGTCCCAGTGCTGGTTTTCGTAACGGATGTAGGAGAAAAAATAGTGACACAGGGGCCAGAGCGTGCTGTTGCTGTATCCTTCGTAGTAGTCCTGGATTTGGCGGGGCGTCAGGTAGACCGGATGGAAATTCATGTTTTCGAGGTAAACGGTCATGCGCGCCTTTTCGTCCTCGTTGCCGGGATGGATGCCGGGCCACCCGATCCAGTGCCGTTCCACGGGAAGGCTGAGGGACGAAAGTCCGGTGGCGAGTCCTCCTTCGCTCCGGACGAATTCGACCCCTAGCGCCGTGCGTACGGCTTTCACGGGGAGTCTGTTCGATATGATGAAAAGTTTTGCACCCATTCCGCAGGATGGTTTTGTCGTGTGAATCCGAAAACGGTTTTAAACGGATATCCGGCCCGGCATATCCGGGGGAACGGGCTGCAAATTTTGTGACAAACCGGAATTTCGGGCGCTCCGAAACGGCGAGTTGTACGAAAATTAGAAAAAACGGGGCGATTTCCGTGTTTTTCCGGAAGCGGAAGTTGGCCCCGAACGCTTTTCGGTCCGGGGCGGCGGGGTTTCTTATGGCCGGCACCGTTGCCCGGACGGATGCGGTCGCCGGGCGAAAACGTTTTTCCCGTGTCGTTCGTTCGGAACCGGTTTTCCGCAGCGGGGCATTGCAAATCCATCGGAAAACGGCTACCTTTGGAAGGTGCTAACATCGAACTTTTGAGAAACCATGGAACAGGAAAAGAGCCAACAGACTTCCCTGCCGGAAAACGCGTACCGGGAACTGGAGCCGGGAGAGCGCTACGAACCCGTGATGCCGCCTTCCGCCAAACCCAAAGAGGTCACTTTTTATTCGGTCGTGTTCGGAATCGTCATGACGATCGTCTTCTCGGCCGCGGCCGCCTATCTCGGCCTGCGGGTGGGACAGGTGTTCGAGGCCGCGATTCCCATCGCCATCATCGCGGTGGGGGTCGGCAATCTGCTCGGTAAGCGGAACATGCTGGGGCAGAACGTGATCATTCAGTCCATCGGGGCTTCTTCCGGGGTGGTCGTGGCAGGGGCCATTTTTACGCTTCCGGCCCTTTACATTTTGGGACTGGAGGCGAAGTTCTACCAGATTTTTCTTTCCTCGTTATTCGGGGGATTGCTGGGCATCCTGCTGTTGATCCCGTTCCGGAAATATTTCGTCGGCGACATGCACGGGAAGTTCCCCTTTCCGGAAGCCACGGCGACGACCGAAGTGCTGATTTCGGGCGAAAAGAAAGGGAATCAGGCCAAATTGCTGGCCGTGAGCGGTCTGCTCGGAGGGCTTTACGATTTCATCATCTCCACGTTCGGCTGGTGGGCGGGCGAAATCTCCACGAAAGTCGTCGGCTGGGGTGCGGCGCTGGCCGACCGCTATAAGCTGGTGTTCAAGATCAACACGGAGGCTTCGGTGCTGGGGCTGGGATACATCGTGGGGCTGAAGTATGCGGCCATCATTTGCGCCGGGTCTTTCACCGTCTGGTTCGTCCTGATTCCGTTCATCAGTTATTTCGCCGCCGGGCAGACCGTTCCGGTGGGCGAAGGCGTGACGGCCCTGCTCGGGAACATGTCCCCGGAAGAGATTTTCCGGCATTATGCCCAGCACATCGGGATCAGCGGCATCGCCATGGCCGGTGTGGTCGGCATCATCCGTTCCTCGAAAATCATCCGTCAGGCGCTCGGTCTGGCCGTCAGCGAACTCGCGGGAAAGAGGAGCGGGGAGGGAAAGACCCTGCGGACGCAACGGGATTTGTCGATGAAATTCATCCTGACTGCGCTGATCGCCGTGCTTTTCACCGTTTTCCTGTTCTTTCAGTTCGGCGTGCTGCACAACTGGTTCCACACGCTGGCGGCGATACTGATCGTTTTCGTGATTTCGTTTCTCTTTACGACCGTGGCGGCCAACGCCATCGCCATCGTGGGATCGAACCCTGTGTCGGGAATGACGCTCATGACGCTGATCCTGAGTTCGCTGGTGCTGGTGTCCGTCGGGCTGAGCGGCACGGGCGGCATGATGGCGGCCATGCTGATCGGCGGCGTAGTCTGCACGGCTTTGGCCATGGCCGGAGGCTTTGTTTCCGATCTCAAGATCGGGTACTGGGCAGGCTCGACGCCGGCCAAACAGGAAGGCTGGAAATTCCTCGGCACGGCGGTGGCCGCCGCTACGGTGGCCGGGGTGATGATCCTGCTGAACAAAACCTACGGTTTCGTGGGTGAGGACGCGCTGCCCGCTCCGCAGGCCAAGGCCATGGCGGCGGTGATCCGGCCTTTGATGGGAGGAGGCGCCACACCGTGGATGCTTTACTTCGCCGGGGCCGCGCTGGCGCTGATCCTGACGATGATCGGGGTGCCCGCGCTGGCCTTCGCCCTGGGGATGTTCATCCCGCTGGAACTCAATACGCCGCTGCTGGTCGGGGGTATCGTCAGCTGGCTTGTTTCCACCCGGAGCCGGGACGAGGCGAAAAACAAGGCCCGGCGCGAACGCGGAACGCTGATTGCGTCGGGATTCATCGCCGGAGGCGCGCTGATGGGCGTGGTGAGCACCCTCATCAGGTATTTCGGCGCCGACTGGTTCGCCGCCCGCTGGCATGCGACCGCAGGGGCCGAATGGTTGGGCATCGGCATGTACGGCGCGATTATCGCCTATTTCATTTTCGATTCGCTGCGGGCCAGACGAGAGGATGCCTGACCGGACGGTGAACCGGCCGGCCCGGAGCCTTTCTCTTTCCGGGAGGCGGAAGCGCGGTAAAGAAGATGATAACGGTTGTGTATAAATCAAACATAGGAGCCATGACACTCAAAGAACGTTTTTTGCAATACGTCGGATACGACACCCAAAGCGATCCCCGGAGCGAAACCTTTCCTTCCACGGTCAAACAGCTCGCCCTGCTGAACCTGCTGGTGGAACAGATGGTCGAAATGGGGCTGTCCGAAGTGGAAATCGACCCGAACGGTTACGCGACGGGAACGCTTCCCGCCACGCCGGGATATGAAGACCGGCCCGTGATCGGATTCGTTTCCCACGTGGACACCAGCCCCGACATGAGCGGAGCCGGCATCCGGCCCCGGATCATCGAAAACTACGACGGCGGGGACATTCGCCTGAACGACAGCCTCGTGATGCGCGTGGCCGATTTTCCCGAACTGTCGTTCTACAAGGGGAACACCCTGATTACAACCGACGGCACGACTTTGCTCGGAGCCGACGACAAGGCGGGAATCGCCGAAATCATGACTGCCGTTCAATACCTGCTCGATCATCCGGACATTCCGCACGGCAAAATCCGGATCGGTTTCACGCCGGATGAGGAAATCGGCCGGGGGGTGGACTTTTTCGACGTGGATAAGTTCGGCGCCAGGTTCGCTTACACGATGGACGGCGGTTTCGAGGGAGAGATCGAATATGAAAATTTCAACGCCGCCTCCGCCCGGATCGACGTGCAGGGAAGCAATATCCATCCGGGATATGCGAAGGGCAAGATGGTGAACGCCTTGCAGGTGCTTCATGACCTGCACGGCCTGTTGCCGGCCTGTCAGCGTCCGGAGCATACGGAAGGGTACGAAGGGTTCTATCATCTGACCGCCGTCGAAGGGACGGTGGAACGGGCGTCGATGGAATACATCGTCCGGGATCATTCGCGGGCGGCTTTCGAGGAAAAGAAAGGCTTCCTGACCGATGCGGCGGCGCTCATGAACCGGAAATACGGGGCCGGGGTCGTGACCCTGACGCTGAAGGACCAGTATTACAACATGCGGGAGCAGGTGGAGCCTTATCCGGAGGTGATCGACAAGGCCGTCGAGGCGATGAAAGAAGCGGGCGTGGAACCCCTCGTCCGGCCGATCCGGGGCGGAACCGACGGAGCGCGGCTTTCCTACATGGGGTTGCCCTGCCCGAACCTGTTTACCGGCGGGATGAATTTTCACGGCAAATACGAATACTGTTCCCTGGACACGATGGAAAAGGCCGTGCGGGTGATCGTCAACCTGGCCCGGCTGTGGGCGCAGGGATAGGTGAGAAGGATTGACCGCAAAAGAAGGAAGAAATCATGAAAAAAAGGTTCGGAGTATTCCTCGTTATCGTGGGGGCGATAGCGGCGGCTTGTTCATCCCGTCCGGCTTCCTATACCGTGACGGGAAACTTTCCCGATTCGTCTTTCGACGGAAAGACCGCCTACCTGACTCGTTCCGACGATCAAAAAGTGCTCGACAGCGTGATGGTGGTCGGAACCCGTTTCGAGTTTTTCGGAAAGGCGGATACGGGAATGCTGTGCCGGGTGGATGTGGATCGGGCCTATGCCGAATTGATGGTGGAAAACGGAACGATTACGGTGGATATGGAAAGCCGTTCGGCTTTCGGAACGCCGTTGAATGCGCTTTTCAGCCGGTTCAAGGCGGTGAAGGATAGCCTGAACCGGAAGATGAGGGACGAACTGAAACGGATTGGGGAGCGGACGGAAGACGGAGCCGAACGGGAACGGTTGGAAAACGTGTATCTGGAAGAGGTGTACGGCTCGGCATACGAAACGTTTTTGGAAGACTGGTTCGGAGAGAACCGGAACAACGATGTCGGGCTGGCGGCGCTTGGGGAACTTTTTTATTTTGTAACGCCGCAGCGGTTCGATTCCTTGTGCGCTGAGGCAGGCGAAGTCTTGCGGGGACGGAACTATATGAAGTGGATTACGGGCATCAACGCGGCTCGCAGGACGACGGGAGAAGGGAAGCTTTTCGCCGATTTTTCGGGAACGACGTCGGAGGGAAAGTCCGTTTCCCTGTCCGACTATGTGGGGAAAGGGCACTACACGCTGGCGGATTTCTGGGCGAGCTGGTGCGGCCCCTGTTTGGCCGAAACCCCTGTGCTGACCGAAGTATACGAACGTTATCGGAGCCGGGGGCTGGAAATCGTAGGCGTGGTGTTGGAAGCCGATACGACCGACGCCTGCCGGGCGATCCGGAAATACGGTATGACCTGGCCGCAAATGTTCGGAGCGATGGATGAATCCGTGAAGTTGTACGGAATCACTTCCATCCCTCAGATCATCCTGTTCGATCCGGAAGGGAAGGTGGCGGCCCGCGGTTTGCGGGGAGCCACGCTGACAACGAGAGTGGCGGAAGCGATGGAACGGCCGGAGGACGGGAAAGGCGCGAAGAAGTTTCAAAGATGAAGGATAAGGCTGTATGGTGAAGAAATGGTTTTGTTGGATCGTATTCGGAATGGCATGCATTTCCGGAGCGCAGGCCCAGTCCTGGCAGGATATTCTGGGAAATGCGGGAGTGAAGGACGCCCTGAATGCGCTGACCGACGGGAAACTGTCCAGTACCGACATCGCGGGAGAATGGACTTACGCCGCTCCGGCGGTCGAATTCGCCTCCGACGATTTGCTGGCCAGGGCCGGCGGTGTGCTGGCTGCCGGAAAGGTCGAAGAAAAACTGGCTCCGCTGTATGCACGGATCGGAATCCGGGAAGGCGCTTTTTCCTACACGTTCCGGGAGGACGGAACGTTTGTCGGCACGCTCGGAAAGCGGAACTTCGAGGGAACGTACGCTTACGATCCGGAGGCGAAAGCGCTTCGGCTGGAATACAAGGGACTGGCTGCATTGAAAAAGGAGCCGTTCGAAGTGAAAGCCTCCCTTTCTGGCGGAAACCTGCAACTGTTGTTCAAGGCGGATCGGATTCTGGCCTTGATTCGGGCCCTTTCTTCCCTCTCTTCCGACGGCACCCTGTCGGCTCTCCGAACGGTGGCAGGTCAATATGATGGAATGATGCTGGGATTCGAGCTGATGCCGGCAGCGGGAAAATAAAAACTTTCCCATCGTATGTTTTTCCGGACGGGTGCCTTCGGTTATCGGAACAGCATCCGTTTCTCCTCCGCCGTTCCGGGAGCGGTTGCCTCGAAGCAGGCTTTCGGCAGGGAGCGAAAAACGGGACGCGGGCCGAAGGAGGACGGAATCGTTTTCAACCGACCGGGAAAGGTGTTGATGTTTTGTTGATAACAATGTGCCGGAAAAGTCTTGTTTCCTGCGAATTTGTTTCAACTTTGCCGCGTATTCCGGTACGGTATCCGTCGCCGGAAATAGGGGACTCACCCTTGTATTTTCCGTATGATGCTGGAGAATGGAACCGCCTTTTCAGGGCGGCAGGGGTGCGTTGCCTGCGTCGGTTCTCTCCGGCCGTCGGACGAGGGACAGGGGAACCGATAACGGAAATAAAAGTCAAGGAAGGAGAATAACGAATATGGATGAATTGAAAAAGAAACCGAGCAGGGAGACCCTGTGCGTTCAGGCAGGGTGGAATCCGAAGAAGGGGGAACCGCGCGTGCTCCCCATCTACCAGAGCACGACGTTCCGCTACGAAACCAGCGAGCAGATGGCCCGGCTGTTCGATCTGGAAGACGAAGGTTTTTTCTATACCCGGTTGCAGAATCCCACCAACGAAGCGGTGGCCGCCAAGATTACCGCACTCGAGGGCGGGGTGGCGGGGATGCTCACGTCTTCGGGGCAGGCGGCGGCTTTCTATGCGATATTCAACATCTGTTCGGCGGGGGATCACTTCGTGAGTTCGTCCACCATCTACGGGGGAACGTTCAACCTGTTCGCCGTGACCTTGAAAAAGCTGGGGATCGAAGTGACGTTCGTGAACCCGGATGCGGACGAGGCGGAGTTGGCTGCAGCCTTCCGCCCCAACACGAAAGCCGTGTTCGCGGAGACGATTTCCAATCCGGGGCTGAACGTGCTGGATATCGAAAAATTCGCCCGTGTGGCTCATGCACAGGGGGTGCCGCTGATCGTGGACAACACGTTTGCCACGCCGATCAACTGCCGTCCGTTCGAATGGGGGGCCGATATCGTGATGCATTCCACCACCAAGTATATGGACGGTCATGCGACCAGCGTGGGAGGAGCCCTCGTGGACAGCGGGAACTTCGACTGGGAGGCTTACGGGGATAAGTTTCCGGGCCTGACGCGGCCCGACGACTCGTACCACGGCCTTACCTATACCCGGTCTTTCGGGAAGAAGGCCTATATCACGAAGGCGACCGTGCAGCTGATGCGCGATCTGGGGTCGATCCAGTCTCCGCAGAACGCTTTTCTGCTCAACCTGGGGCTGGAAACGCTTCACCTGCGGATGCCGCGGCACTGCGAAAACGCACAGCGGGTGGCCGAGTTTCTGGAAGGCCGGCCGGAAGCGGCCTGGGTGAACTATTGCGGATTGAAGAGCAGTCCCTATTATGAGTTGGGACAAAAGTATCTGCCGAACGGTTCCTGCGGGGTGGTGACCTTCGGTTTGAAAGGGGGACGGGACGTGGCCATCCGGTTTATGGACAGTCTGAAGCTGGCGGCCATCGTGACCCATGTGGCCGATGCCCGCACGTGCGTGCTCCATCCGGCGAGCCATACTCACCGGCAGTTGAGCGACGAGCAGCTCGTTGCCGCCGGGGTGGCGCCCGACCTGATCCGGTTCTCGGTGGGGATCGAAAATGCGGAGGATATCGTCGCCGATATCGAACAGGCTTTGGCCGAAGCGAATATTTAAAAAACAAGATATATAAATTATCGAATTACTTATTCCATAACGGAGGCGTAGGGGGAAGCAGGAGGGCCGATGCCCGAATGCGTCGAAGAGAAAGGATTTATAGAAAAATTTATTCAAAAATGAGGCGTCTGATTCGACGCGATTGTCCCGTAGGGGCTCGAGCCGTCGGAAGGACGTTTTTCGGAAAAAGGCGAAACAACACGAACCGCTTCGTAAAAGGAAAGCGGTTCGTGCCTTTTTCGTTGCGGGTAAACCGGGCGGATCGGTGCAGCGGGAAGAAAGCCCGGAATCCGGAAACGCTCGTCGGACGACCGATGTGCACTTCCCCCTTTGCCGGAACGGGTACCCGCCGCCGGTTCCGAGCTCTTCCCGAAACCCGCGGAGAGCGTCGTTTTCGTCCTCTCCATAACGGTGGATGGTCGGTCGGTTCGTTTACGGGGCGGGAAAAACATTCCCGCGGGCAGCGGCAGCCTCATAGCGGGCGACATTCCGGAAGGGTTAAAAAGCAATTAGAAGTACTCGCCTCCCTTGTATATCCGGGAAAAGGTCGCTAAATTTGTTTAATCCGGTCGGAGAGATGCCGGAAAGTCCCTGAAATTTAACCTCGAACCTATGTTTTCCTTTTCTGCTTTGTTCGCTCGTTTGTCCGTGTTGACAGGACTTCTGTTGCTGTCGTGCACCGTGAAGGCGGCGCCTGCGGCGGCCGATACGACCGGGCTGTTGTTTTACCTTTCCGGGGAGACCGGGTTTCGCGCCGATTACGCCGCCGGAAATCCGAAGCCCAACTACCGGAACAATGTCGGCCTCATTCCCGACGGCCGCATCGGGAAGGGAATTCGTTGCGAAGGGCATCAGTTGCTGAGTTATTGGGCGCCGGGAAACATCTATGCCCGCCGGGGAACGCTTTCCTTCTACTGGCGGCCGGGGGAACCTTACGGGAAGACGGCTTTCCCGATTTTCCGGGTGGGGTACGCCGACCATTCGAGCTGGGACATGGTCTGGCTGCGCATCGACTACAACGGGGCCGGGTTCGACGCTTTCGTGACCGACGTGAACCTGGCGCGGGTGCGGGTTTCGTACTGTCCGACGGTTTTGCCTCCGCCCGACCGGTGGCTTCATTTCGCCCTGACGTGGGACGAGACGCAGGGGATCCGGTTCTATCTGGACGGGGAAAAGATCGGACGGCGCGACAGCGTGGTGCTGCTGGACACGGGGCTGGATCAGTTCGGCCCCCATTCGCGGATCATCAGTCCGTATCAGGTGCAGAGCGCCTATAACTTCATCCGGGGCGGCGACATCGACGAACTCCGGATTTACGACCGGGCGCTGGACGATGCCACGGTGCGGACGCTGGCCGCCGGGCAGGTGCCGGAGGCGTTGTCTCCGTCTTATCCCGGTCCCGATGCGGCGGCGCAGCGACGGGAGTGGCTGGCGCGTTACGGCTGGGAGGGAGAGCTTCCTCCCGTTTTGGAGCAGGAACGGACGACGGTGCGGAAGGTACAGATCAACGAGGCGTACGATATCAAGCGCTGGTGGTGGAAAGCCTGCGACGGCATCCGGGAAACCACCTGGCCGGGGGTGTACAACCGGTCGCGGATTCCGGGGCGGAACGACTATTTCCAGCTTCCGGACTGGGACTGCTATTCGGTGTCGGGGCGACGCGTGCGGTTCAACCTGCCCGACGAGCCGTGGAACCGGATCGAAGTCTGCGGGGGCGCGGGGGGACGGATTTCCCGAACCGCTTCCCCGGACGGTGCCGGCGGGGAAACGATTTTCAGGCGTTCGGCCGGGGTGGAACGGAGTTTCCACCGGCTGAACGAACCGGTGAACGGGGAAACGCTGGTGTTTACCAACGATGTGCAGGAATCCCCGTTGGGAGAATTCAACGTCTTTTACGTGCACGAAGGGGACGCGCCGCAGGGAACGGCGACCCTTTCCTACGTCCTGACTTCGCGGGGCAACGCCGCCAATCCCAATCTGGACGAATTGACGGAGTTCATCCGGGGCCGCTATCCGGCGGAGGAGCGTTCTACGCTGGTGGCCGTGCCTGCGCGGCTGCCGATCGTCCCGACGTCCGGAGGAAGGCGTGCCGCGTTGCGGGCGCAGGATGAAGGGAAAGCGCCGCTGATTCACCTGTTGATTCCGGGCGATTTCCGGAGCGGCGCCGGGCTGCTGGTTTCCGAGTTCGACGAATCCCGCCTGCCGCGTTTCCTTTCCTATACGTGGATGAACATGAACGCCGGGCTGGACGGCATTCGCATCGAGCTTCCGGCCTTACAGGCGGAACCGTTGCGCGACGGCCTCTTTCCGCTGAATATCCGGGTGAAAGACCCGTTGTGGCCGTTGCGGGACATGCTCGATTTTTCGTTCTCCGTCCGGCCGGGACAGCCGCGGGTGCTGTGGCTCGATTTGCGCGACCGGATTCTGCCGGGAAACAAACCGCTTTACCTGACGGTGGCCGGCGGTCCGGGGCTGACCCCCGACATGCTCGAAGGAATGCGGGTGGAGCTGGTTTTCAAGAACCGGAAGGAAGCCGAGACGGAGCACATCGCCGACCGGTTCACGCAGGTGCGGGACAACTATGCGATGATCTGCGAGGAGGCTCCCAACAACCGGCGGCTCCGGAAATACGTGCAGTTCGAGACGGACATGACCGATCTGCTGCGGGTGGCGCCCGACCACCGGCCCGGGCTGAATTACTGGTACGTCTATAACAGCGAGCAGGCGAAACCCGGTTTCGTGCAGCCCGAAGCTCCGGCGGGGGTGCCGCTTTGGGCGTTCCGTCAGCTGGAGGCCCTGCGGGGGTATCGGCGGATGGTACAGTGGTACATCGACAACCGGCAGATCGCCAACGGGGAATTCGGAGGCGGCATTTCGGACGACACCGATCTGGGCAACTGGTTTCCGGGGCTGGCCCTGATGGGCGTCATGCCGGATCGGATCGGCGAGTCGCTGGAACGGCTCACGCAGGCCGTTTACGACAACGGCACGCTGACGGGAGGTCTGCCCGCCATTCAGACCGACGGATTGCATACTTTCGAGGAAGGGGGGAATACCGTGTGCCAAATGAATCTGTTGCGGATCGGCGATCCGAAGCAGGTCGAACGAATGATGGAAATCGCGCATGCCACGCGGGAAAAGATCATTGGGGTCAATCGGGCGGGACATACGCATTTCCGCACGGATTATTTCAGCGCGACGAAAATCGCCGAGGAGGATCCGTGGGCCTGGTCTTCCCCGCGACAGTCGCTTCACCTGATTCCGTTCATTTACCTGGCGGAGTTCTACGGCAACGAAACGGCCCGCAAAACGGTGATCGACATGGCGGACGGTTATCTGGCCCATGCGCGGACGACGGCGGACGGGAAACTCGTCGTGGATTCGGAGATCAATTTCAACACGGACGAAAGCCGTCCTTCCGGGATGGGCAACAGCACCCCCGTGTTCTGGGCCGCGTGGCGATGGACGGGAAATCCGAAATACCTCCGGCCGATTCTCGACCGGGGAATTTCCGGACTGGGTTCAGTTACGTCCAATGCATTGGACATCGCCGGTTTACGGGAAACGCTGGGACGGGAGATCGCGGAAACGGTGCGGCCCGATGCCGGAAGCGACGTGATGCGGCACCTGGCCTGGCAGGTGACCGGGGACAAGCGGTATCTGGAAGCCTATTATGCCGATCAGATCGAGCAGAACGCGATCCGGGAGTACATCAATACGGAGGGTTCCGTCTGGATCGACCGGCTGGTGCTGCCTCCCGGCGAGTTGCAGCGCTCGAGGCTAGGCGGCATCGCCCTGACCCGTAGTCAGTTCTATCCGGGAAATGCGGTGAGCTGGCGGTTCGACGATCCCGAGCAGGCGGAACGGGTGGCGATCCTGGTGCCGCAGTCCGCGCCGCGGGAAATCCGGATCGAGGCTTTCAATACGGCGGACAGCCCCGTGACGGCTGTCCTGACCGGATGGGACGTGCTGGGCGGAACGTGGGAAATCGTGCAGGAGGAGGAGACTCCCGAAGGCGGAAAAAGCGTGCCGGTGAAACGGCGGATGGAATTCGGCCGGAATCGGAGCGTTCCGGTTGCCTTTCCGGCCCGGCGGACGACTTTCATCACCCTCCGGCTGGTCGGGAAAGGCGTCGATTACGCCGGACGGCCCGAACTGGGGATCGGGCCGGAGGATATCCGGGTTTCGGACGACGGGCGGATACGGGTGACGGTTCACAGCCTGGGCGGCGTGGCTGCAAAAGGAGCGACGCTTGCGCTGGTGACTGCGGACGGGAAGACGGTTTCCTATACCGGGATTCCGGCGCTGGGGGCGCCTGTCGATCTGTTGCCCAAAACGGCGGAGGTCGCTTTGACCGTGCCGACGGGAACGGCGTTGACCGAATGTACAGTGTGCATCGACCCGGAAAACCGGTTGTCGGAGATTACACGGGCTAACAATTCAGTTGCGCTGCGGACGGTCGTCCGGTAGGCGGAAAGGCATTCCGGGCACAGGAGCCGGCAGAAAGCGGATGCACGGCGCGGCGGGTTTTCCGTCGGAGAAAGGAGCGGCTGTCGAAGGAGCGCTCCGGAGACCGGGAAAAACCGTCGGAAAGAAAAACGAAAGCGGAAGAACGCCGAACGTCCTTCCGCTTTCCTGTTTCCGGCAACGGAATCAAAGGGCTCCTTTGTTGCCGCCGATGTAGTCTTTCATCCGGTTGATGTCGTTCAGCAGGTCCTGCAAATCCTGTTCGTGTTCTTCTTCTTCGGCCAGGATGTGTTTGGCGATGTCGCAGGTCGTGTAGTCGATGCCGTTGGTGAATGCGGCGATTTCCTGATAGCGCATGACGGCGCAGCGTTCCGCGGCGATGTTCTGTTGCAGGATTTTCACCACGTCCACATCCACGGGAGCGTCGTAACGGCAGCGGGCCAGGTCGAACCACTGTTTGGGATCGAGCACCGGCGTGGCGTTCAGCTCGATGAGGCGTTTGGCCAGCAGGTCGGCGTGTTCGTATTCCTCCTGGGCGTGTTCGCGCATTTCGTCTTCCACGTCGGGCCGCAGCGGGCCTTCCACGATGTAGGCCCCCACCCAGTATTGATAATAAGCGAGCCATTCTTCCGAAAGGGCGGCGTTCAGCAGGCCGATCAGTTTGTCCACGTCGATCTTGCCTTTTAGAATTTCAAGACTACCTCTTGCCATAAACTGTAAATTAAGTGAATTACAAATGCGTTTCGGGTCGGACGCTCCGCATCGGAGCTTGCCGGGTTTTCACGGTTGAACTTTCCTGCACCAATGATGCCAAAACCAATTTTTACTTGAAAATTTCCGGGAGCGAAGCGGGAACCTTTTTCGACCGGGTAACGGTTTTCGATGAGAGATTTAAGGCGTTGATATACAATGTTGTGATGAATGAACCGGCAAGGTGCTCCGAGGCCGGGATGCCCGGAAGAAAGCACAAAAAACGGAAAACGATCCTTACCAGGGTCGTTTTCCGGGTATCAATCCGCCTTTTTCCGGGAAGGGTTGCTTCCTGCCGTCCGAAACGAAGGGAGCGGCATTCGGAAAAGGCTGTCCGAAAAAAGTTATTTTTTCTCCTGCAACGTCAGCGTCAGGCTGTCTCCCAGCGTCAGGGTCGCTTCCGATCCTTTCCCCCGCAGATCCACGCTCCCGTTGCGATAGCCGTACCCGCTTCCCGTGACGTATTGTTTCAGGTTATAGGTTCCGTCGTCTGTTTTTACCACCGCCCGGTCTTCCGCCGGATAGAACATCACCGATACCTGATAGAGCCGTTTGGTTCTGCCGTCGGTTCCGGTGAAGGTTGCGGGGATGGCCGTATTCCGCTGGGCGTAAAGGATTTTCCCGTCCTGTTCCACCACCCAGTCGCCGTTCACCCGGCGTACGTTTTTACGATCGTCGTTCACCCGCCTCCAGGAAACTCCTTCGGGCAGTTCCCTGCGGTTCATCACCTGCGTGCTGTCCTGACCGGGAAGGAAAAGTTCCAGCATCGAGGAATCCTCGCTGAAAACGATGTACCCCGCCTGCGGCGAAAGGGAATCCGTCACGGAGACGAGTTGTACGCCCGTTTCGAAAGGACGGATGCAGTCCTGACGCACCTGAGACCATACGTACCCGGCGGAACCGATGCAGCCGTGTTCGTCCCGGTCGGCTCCCAGCGTGATGATGGTGATGGTGTCTTCTTCCACCAGCAGATCCTCGTTTCCGTTCCTGTCCCTGTTTCTGTCCGTGCGGTGTCCGCAGCTTACCAAAGCCAGCAGACTGGCCAAATAAAATACTTTTCTCATGGTCGATCTTGTGTTGATTTCAATTTTTTCCGGGTGTCCGGAGCGGAACCCTCGTCCCTGACGGACGGGAAACTCCATGCAATCCCGATACCAAAGCGGAACCCGAATCGCTTTTCCTGCGGCAATTCCTCTTTTTTCGTTTTTTCGGCGTTGTAACGGAAAGCGATTCGTTCCGCCTCAGCGGATCAGGTAGCAGGCAGGATCCAGGTTGCAGATTTTCAGCGTGTCCCCTTCGTCCTGTTCCAGCACCATCGACCGGAACAACAGCCGAACGCTGTCCCGATCGTAAACCAGCAACGCTTCCGCATGCGCCCGAAGCGTGTCGGGAGGGATGTCTTTTCCGGACAAACCCGCACGGTGCAGGCTCTGGGCCCATATTTTTTCAAACGATTCCGAGAAAACCGGCCGCTCGTCCCGCCGGCTGTAAAGGAAAAGAGAGTCGCGGTAAAACTGCGGATAAAGGCCGGAGTCTCCGTATGCGTAAAAGGGAACGAGCCGGCTGAATCCGCGGATGTCCAGCGACGCTTCGGTTGAAACCAGCTCGATGCGTTCCGTTTCTTCGAGGTAAGAATCGAGCCCGTAAACCGCGTAGTCGTGCAGGGCGGAAGGGATGATTTCCCGTGCCAGATCCCACTGGTCTCCGATTCCGTACCGGTTCGCCATGAAGTCTTCCCCCTGCCGGGAAGCGACGTATTCGTATGCGTCGTACAATCCCCGGTATTCCCGGCGGTAAACGGTGTCGGAAACGGGACGCTGCTGCAGGAGGAATTTTCCGTCGGCGTCCCGCGGAAGCCCGATCCGTTCGGCCATCCGGTCGATCCGCTTCATCTGCGACTGCAATCCCAGCTCGCGGGCGGTCAGACCGGGTACGTAGGTGAAGAGAGCCAGCGCGATGATCGAGAAAACGAAGGCGTACAGGTAGCGGCCCCACCGTTTGAAAAGGAACAGGAGCGCCGTGAAAGTCATGATGGCTCCGCAGACCGTCAGGTATACCCGATCCTGGGTCAGCCCGTATTGGTGAATCCGGTAGAGGGTTCCGATCCAGAACAGGATCAACAGGGGGAGGGCGATGAGGCTGAACCGGTCGTAGTACCAGCCGTAGAGCCTGATGGGAAAAGCCGTCCGGCAGGCTTTTGCCGCTACGGCGACCAGCATGAACCCGAAAATCAGAGAGGCTACTCCGCCTTTGGGCAGCGACCACTGCGCCGCGATCCGGACAAGGTAGGCGTACAGGATCAGGGTGTAGATCAGCAGGGCCGGAGTGACGATGTAGTTCAGCAGGATTTCCGGAAGCCTCCCCGTACGGAAAGGCACGCCTTCTTTCCCCTGGCGGTCGAAGGTCAGGAAGGCCAGCGGGAAAAATACGAGGCCGACGAAAAGAGACAGGTCGATGTACAGACGGTCGAAACCGTAATCGGTCAGGTTGAATATGTAAAGGGCCGAAAAGTAGATGGCGGACAGGAAAAACTGGGTGACGAGCGCTACCAGAATCGCCAGTCCGATGTTTCGGACGTAGCGCAGGATGTTCCACACGAACCGGAAATTGTCTTTCAACGGGGCGGAAACGAATACCAGCAACAGCCCGATGGCGAGGGCCACGAAATAGGAGGCCGATCCGATCCAGTCGTCCGTGTTTATCCACAGGAACGCAACGGCCGGAAGCGGGGAGAGGTAATACACGATGCGTTGCGGCATCTTTTTCAGCCACTTGTTGCATAAAAAGGAAAACGTGAAAAACAGGGGGAACAGAGCGGCGTACTCTCTGCCCAGGAAAACGATGCCCCGCTGGGAGGCCGAGCAGTAGCCGAAAACGAGCAGGGAAAGGGCCGTTTCCACGGGAGCTTCGAGCACCGTTTGTCCGAGGTGCCGGATGAATCTTTGGATGCGTTCTTTCATGGCTTTCCGGATTTTATCTTTCGCAAGATAGCGATAATCCGGTTCCTACCAACCGTCCGCGCATCCATTCCCCCGCGTCATTGCGAGGAGCGCAGCGACGTGGCAATCCCTGTTTTATGCTTGACAGAGATCCTCACGTCGCGGCTTTGCCGCTGATGCTACTCCCTTTGACGAAAAAAATACGGACCCTGCGTTTCGAGGCTCCGTATTTCCCTTCCGTCGGGCGGGACGGCTGGAAGGAGAGGGTCAGGTCATCAGCAGTACGATCACTACCCCCCAAATAATGAGCAGGGTATTGCCGATGGCGTATGTGATGGTATAACCCATGGCCGGCACGTCGCTTTCGATGGTTTCTTCCACGGCCCCCAGCGCGGCGGTAGTGGTGCGCGAGCCTGCGACGCAGCCCAGCGTCAGGGCGTCGTTGAACTTGAACAGGTAGCGTCCCAGGTAAATGCCCGACAACAGCGGAATGGACGTGGCCACGGCTCCCACGAGAAACAGGCTCCAGCCCACCTCCTGAAATCCGCGGACGAAGCTCGGCCCGGTGGAAATGCCCACGATGGCGATGAAGACGTTCAGTCCGGCGTTGTTCAGCAACCAGACCGCGGAATCCGGGATGCCTCCCAGCGTGGGCCGTTTCGCCCGCAGCCAGCCGCAGACCAAACCGGCGATCAGCACGCCTCCGCTCACCGTCAGGCTGAGCGGGATGTTCCCGAGCCGGGCCACCAACATCCAGCCCAGGATCAGGCCGCCGAGGAAAATGCCGAGGCCCAGCAGCGTCATGCTGGTTTTTTCGGAGGGCACGTCGGCGAAACCGATGTTGGGCACCGCCTGGGCGATGTCCTGCCGCAAGCCCACCAGTTCGATCCGGTCGCCCGTGTCGAGCTTCGTGCCGCTTCTCACGGGCAGTTTTACCCCGGCGCGGGTGATGCTCCGGATGGAAACCCCGTGCATGTACCTTTTTTTCAGCAGCGCGGTCAGCGTGATGCAGCAGGCTCCTTTTTTGTTGACCACCACCGGAAGCGTCTGGACGGTGAAATTGGCCAGTTCCGAGTCTTCGATTTCGCGGCCGATCCAGCCTTCCTCCTCGATGACGTATTCCCGGCGTCCGCTGACGACGATTTCGTCTTCCGGATAGATATAGGTTCGGGGGGTGACGTCCATGATCTTTCCCCGCTGCCGGATGCGTTCCACGAAAATCCGTTTTTTGTCCTTGAGCATGCGATCTTCGAATTCCCGCACCGTCTTTCTGGGCTTGAACCAGTCGTTGTCGGCGCTGTACACCCGGAAGACGATTTCCCGTACGGCGGGATCGAAACCGGGAGAAAGGCTGACATCCCTGCCCATTTTGGTTTCGAGGTCTTTGGCCGCCGCCTTGACTTTGTCCACGCCTCCGAGCAGCCGCGGCCCGAGCGTGCCCAGAATCCAGGCGGAACCGGCCGTTCCGAAGATGTAGGTCACGGCATAGCAGACCGGCATCGCGCTCAGGTCTACGCTTCCGCCTTCCGGAAGCTGACGGATGGTGTCGGTGGCGGCTCCGAGGGCGGCCGACATCGTCTGCGATCCGGCCAGCAGCCCGGCGGCCTGCGCCATGTCGTATCCCATGATCTTGGCCGCGCCCCAGGGAGCGGCCAGACACAGCAGACAGATCATGACCGCCAGCCCGACCTGGGGCAGCCCGTCTTTCTTCAGGCCCCGGAAGAACTGAGGCCCTACGGAATAACCGATGGAAAAGAGGAACAACAGGAAGAAAAGGGTCTTGGCCGGTTCGGGGATGGGTATGTCCATCTGTCCCACCAGCACGCCCACCAGCAGGACGCTGGTGACCGATCCGAGCGAGAAGCTTTTGTACCGGAATTTGCCGATCCAGAAGCCCAGCGCCACCGTCAGGAAAACGGGCAGGGCCGGATTGTCCCGGAAAAACTGGATGATACTGGTTCCTGTAAACATAAAAGGTATTTTTATTTGAACGAATTGTTTTCTTCGGAATCGGCCCGCGGAAACCCGCCCGACCTGTTTACGGGTGGTTCGTGGCAATCCGTGTGCCGAGGTAGCGGTTCGGGAAAACATTTTTGAAAACGGAGCCGGCGGGATCGGAGCGGTACGAAAAACGGGTGTCGGGGAAACTTCCGGGCGGTGAGGCGGTTCGGAGGAATGTAAAGAATGTGCGATTCGGTGCATTTTCCTTGCATCTCCGGAAATTTTTTCGGATATTCACGCACGCAAAAACGAACATTATTCATTCCGAAATCAAAAACCTATTCAAGAAATGAAAATGCTTTCCTATTTCAGAAAATGCTTATTCTTCGGCGTTTCGCTGCTGGCGATGAGTTCCTGCCTCGACTCCGAAGACCCCCAGTTCTAGATCGGAACGGCCTGCTATGTGCTGCAACGGAACGTTCCCGACGGCAACGGCGGCGTGGAGCAGGAATTTTTTCCTTACGTGCAGGTGCTGGCTCACAACGGTTATTCGCTTTCGTCCGTGGAAATCAGGCACGGAGCCAGCAGGCTCGGCGGACATAAGATCGGGAACATAATTTATGAAACCGATCTCGATACGGATATGGAGCCGGACTTGGCTTACGGAGGCGTTTTAGACGTCATCGACCTGAACGGCGCCTACAGCATCAAAGCGACAAGCAAGGACGGGGACGGGAATCCGGTTTCCGCAGTCGGTCAGTTCAATTTCGATTTCGACGGAGAAACTAAAATATTGGGCGAATTGAACGTGACGGAACTGAAATACGACGGTTCGCAGATCATCGCTTCGTGGGAACCGGTAGACAATGCCACGCATATGGGAATCGTGATCTGTCCGCAGGTACAGGGGGATAATTTCTCCGGCAGGGAATATTACCGGGCCTTTTACGATTATCAGCATGTGACGACGACGAACCTGACCAGCAACGGTTGTGCGATATCGGTCAACAGTTCCACCCTGAAGGACAACGAGGAAGTGCGGGTGATGGTGGTGGCCGCCCGGCTGGAAGAAGGCAAGGGGAGCCTTTTCCTGGAAAGCGAGCCCAAAACGATCCGCAAAGGGGTCGATCACTTCCTGGAAGACCAGGCGCAGTAGACGGATGAAGTGGCCGTTCGCGGACGGCGGGATACGAAAAAAGGCGTTTGTCCCGGATGCGAAGGAGCCGGCGGAACGGAAGTGACAGACGGATGTTCGCAAAGCCGGGAGTGTCGAAAAATGGAAACGACGAAAAAATGAAAAAACACTTTCTTCTGACGGCGGCCCTTGTAGGAGTCGCTTCATTCGGGGTACGGGCGCAGGAAGCGCTTTTCCCGGCCCGGAACGCCGCGGGCGTCAATGTCGACACCCATCTGGTGCTGGAATTCGCCGAACCTCCCGTCGTGGGAAACAACGGATGCATCCGGGTGTACGAGGAAGGCACGGGACGGCTGGTGGATTGCCTCGATCTGAGCATTCCTGCGGGGCCGACCGAAAGCCGGAAGAATCCGGAGGCGGACTATACCCCCGTGCCTTACCGGTACGAAGCGTCGGATCGTACCAATGCCAATACGGTACCCGGCACTCCTTCCGGCTGCAACCGCCGGGATGAAGGGAATTACCAGTTGAACATCATCGGGCATTTTACGGACGGATTCCATTTTTATCCGGTGATCGTGCACGGGAAAACCGCGACCGTCTATCTGCACAACAACCTGCTGGAATACGGCAAGAGCTACTACGTGACGATGGACGAGGGGGTGCTGACGGCGGACGGATTCAAAGGGTTTGCGGCGGAGAATCCCTGGCGTTTCTCCACCAAGGAAAAACCTTCGGTACGGGGCCGGAAAATCGTCGTCAGCGCGGACGGTACGGCCGATTTCAACACCGTGCAGGGAGCGCTGGACTACATTCCGGATTTCACGCCGCTGACGCTGGAGCAGAAGACGGAAAACACGGACGATAATGGAGGGTGGCACATTTATATCCGCAATGGGGATTACGAGGAAATCGTTTATTTCCGCAACAAGCGTCACGTGACGATCGAGGGCGAAAGCCGGGAAGGCGTGGTAGTTCATTACCCCAACTGCGAAGTGTTCAATCCGCATCCGTGGGAGGTCAAGACCAACGAGTGCGTGGGCACTTTTCCTTCGCGGCGGGCGTCGTTCATGTGCGACAACGGGTACGGGATCACGCTGATGAACCTGACCCTGCGCACCGATTGCCGGGGACAGGCAGAAGCCTTGCTGATCATGGGCGTGGATAACCGGGTGTACAACGTCACGATCGACGGATCGGGGGACGCCTTGCAGGTGAATGGCCCCACCTATTTCGAAAACTGTTCGATTCTCGGACACGGGGATACGGTGATGGGGCGCGGTCCGGCGTTTTTCCGGAACTGCACGATCACCAGCCCCGCCTATATCACCCGGCCGCGCAGCACGGAAAAGAATCATGGATACGTGTTCGTGAACTGCACGTTCAACGGACAGGGAGACCGGGCCATTCTGGGCCGGACGCCGGCGAACGACATTTATCCGGCGGCGGAGGCGGTGCTGATCGACTGCGTGCTGGACAACATAGTTCCCGAAGGATGGGGGCCGCTGGAAGGAGACGTGTCCAAAGCACGGTTGTGGGAATACAACAGCCGGCATGCGGACGGTACGCCGGTGGACGTGAGCAAACGGCATCCGGCCTCCCGGCAGCTCGACCGCGTGAAGGATGCGGAGATCATCGAACGGTGCTCGAATCCGTTTTACGTGTTGCAGTAGCGGCAGGAGGGGATATGCGAACGCATGTCCTGAATTCAGGAACGGGGGCAGGCCGAAACAAAAAAAGAAGCGATGGAATACGAATGCATGTACGCTACGGCATGGGGCGATTTTTACCTGTATGCGGACGGGGAAGGAATCACCGGTCTCGGTATGCGAAGGCGGAACGGGGAATTTACCGATCGGGAAACGCCCCTGCACCGGGAAGCGTTCCGGCAGTTGACGGAGTACCTGGAAGGGAAACGGAAGGATTTCGATCTGCCCCTGAAGCCGGCGGGCACGCCTTTCCAGCAGCGGGTTTGGCAGGCCCTTCGGGAAATTCCCTACGGTCAGACCCGCAGCTACGGGGAAATCGCGCGGGCTGTCGGAAACCCGAAGGCTTCGCGGGCCATCGGGATGGCCAACAACCGCAATCCGGTAATGATCTTCATCCCCTGTCACCGGGTGATCGGGACGGACGGACGGCTGGTCGGGTATGCCGGCGGGCTGGACGTCAAGGAACGGTTGCTCCGGCTGGAAGAAAGCCATCGGTGAACTTCGGGAAAGGCCCCCGGTGAATTCATTGCCTTATGCGAAGCGTTTCCGACCTTAGTCCGGAAACGCTTTTTTCGTTGGGATTTGGTGTTCCGAAAAACTTTCTATTTGAGGACGGCCACGCAGACGGCCGGATTGCCGTCGTCCCGCATGTCGGGGAATTCGTGCGAATATCGTTTTCCGTCTTCCGTGAAGAACGCCTGTTTGGGAATGGTCAGCAGCACGCAGTCGGGCGAGGAGGTGCTGATCGTGATATCGGCCACCGGTACGGGAGGCAGCGAATCCGACAGCGACAGGAATTCCGACTGTACCGCTTTTTTCGATTCCTTCGCATAGCTGCAAAGCAGGTATTCGTTTCCTTTTCGGAAGGTAAACAGCATTTGTCCGTCGTTTTCGGCATAAACCGGCATACCGTATGCGTAACCTTTCTTTTCCGCTTCGACGGCGATATCCCGGACGTTTTTATAGGTTTTGCTCCAGAATTCCTCCGGCGGATTGCTGCCGCACAGGTTCAGCCTTCGATACGGTATGCAGCGATCGTCCCGGATTTCGCAGACGGTGTTGTTCAGGGGTTCGTGGAAAAGGAGCCTGTCGCCGTACCGGTGAAAGTTATCCTGACCCATGAAATGACGGTAGGAAATCTCCGCGGTCGATACGGGTTGGAAGGAAGCGACAGAGGACAGGTCGGTCAGGTCGAAGACGTGGAATTTGTCGCCCGGTTCCTGGCAGGCGGAAGTCAGCAGTACCGTCGAATCGCTCAGAACGTGCAGGGATGCGGCGAAAAAATTCAGATGGGAAGCTGCGTAAAAGGAGTTGTCCTGCCGGTACCTCGTAACTTTTTTGTTCCTGTCCAGAATCAGAATTTCGTCGTCCGATACGTCGAAATCCGCAATGTCGTAATATTCCTGCGGGCCGCGTCCCCTTTTGGCGAGGGTGCGGAGATGGGTGCCGTCCGGGGCGTATTGGAACAGTTTGGTTCCATCCGAAACGTACAGAATTCCCTTTCGGATTTTGACGGTTCTCGGCATCCCCATGACGGAAGAATCGGTTAGCTGCAGGTTCACGATGCGGTAGTCTGAAAAAAGATCGTCCATTTTCAGGGACGCTGCCGGGTTGTATTCGATCAGGGTTTCCCCTGCCGGCGGGGTTTTCCGTTTACAGCCGCAGAAAAGCAGGCCGCAGGCGAACAGGAGGAAAAGGGTTCTTTTCATAGCATGAGGAAAAAACGTTCGGGCTTCCGGATAAAATTAAGCATTTTTCCGCAAAGCGTAAAGGGGGCTTGCATTTTTGAAGCAGGCCCGGAAACATGCGGCGGGAGCGGGTAGGGGAAGCCGTTTCCGGTCTTTCGCCTGTGCATCCCGGTGCCGCCCGGAAAAGGGGCTCGAACCGAAAACGCTGTCCGTTGCAGGGCGGGCGACCGGGATGGCGAACAGGGATCGGGGTGCAGATGCCGGTTCCGGGGAAGGGCGGGAGATGGGTTGGCAGAAGGCGGATACCAGCAACAGGCCGGGGAAAAGCATCGACTTTTCTCCGGCCTGTCGGGAATATACGGTCGAACCTCGTTTTAGAAAAACGGGGTCGGCACCGTTTAGAAATTATACCCCACTGAAAGGGTGAAGCATTTGTTTTTGAACTCGGCGTACTGATCCTGGTCCTTGGCGATGTTAGAGAGCCCCAAGTCGTAGCCCACGCCCAGATAGACTTTCCGGTAGGTCAGTCCCACCCCGAAACGAAGCCCGAAGTCGGAACGTTTCAACGTCTGCGGGATTTCTTCCGTCTCACCGTCTCCGTAGTCCACGGTTTCTTTTTTGAAAAGATGGTACGATTCCTTGCTGGTTTCGCCGTCGTAGGTTTCCTCATACTTGAATTTGCCTCCGAGCCCCAGCCCATAGTACAACCCGAACGAGGGCTGGATGGTGGCTTTCCCGCCTCCGAGCTGAATGTGATAGCTCAGCAGGGCCGGGATTTCCAGGTAAAGCGGGTTCATTTTTGCGGTGACGGTGTACCCTTCCACGGTTTCTTTCTGCTTGGCGCCTTTTTCCGACAGGTAAAGCCCCGTTTCGAGGTAGAAGGGAACCGAACGGGTCAGCAGGATCTGATCCGACACGCCGACGTGGAAGGAGGTTCGCGAATCCGTGCTTTGGTCTTTGATCGAAACGTTCGCCACGTTCAGCCCGGCGCGGATGCCGAAAATGTTTTTAGGAAAATCCTGTGCCGAAGCTGCGAAGACGACGGCGAACACACCCGCCAGGGTGAGCCATGTTTTTTTCATTGCGTTTAGGTTTGCGCCTCTCCGGTCCGCAGGAAGCGGTTTTTTTAGATAAAGAAAGCGTGGACCGGCAACTTATTCTGGAGTGAGGCTCTGGTAAGCCCTGGCAAAAAATAAGCAACAGCCCACGCCATCATGTACACGATGACGAGGAGAAGGTCGCTTATTCTCTTGCCAAGAAATTTACCAGATTTCACTCCGAGAATAAAGCTAACACTTTCCGTGTTTACAGTATGTACGCTCCGAGGAGCGATACAAAGATAGCAAAATTAGTCCACACGCAAAGGCCGCTTCTCCTTTTTCGGGCTGTTGCGGGGCAAATGTAAGGCCAAATTTCTAAAAGTCAGCCCTTGACTTTCCACTATGTTTGGCTTAAGATGGGAAAATGCATCTTTTTCCGCGTCCTTTTCCGACCCGTTCCGGAGCGGAAAAAAGGCGGATCGGCGGCGACCCGGCCCGGAACGGAAACTCCGGCGGACGCGGCTTTTTAACTGTTCCGGTACTGCTGGGGCGTCATGCCCACGTGCCGTTTGAAGTATTTCCTTGATCCGCTCGGGGGCGATCTCATGGTATCGCGACGCTTCGTGTACCGTCTTTCAGCACTTTTCGAAGCCCGCCTCTTTAAAAAGAGGCTGCCGCAACCGGCAACCTTTTTATGTTTATCCGTTCGGAACAAATCCATTCAGACCGGAAGGGTTGCTACCGTCCACGGATCGACTGAAATGCTCACCCTGAAACCGGCTTCGTCCCGACCGCCCTTAATGCCGGAGATGGTCGCATCGATTTCGTAAACCGTGTTGCGCAACACCCGGCCTGCGGCAGTTGCCGTATCGTCGCCTTTCAGCAGCACTGCGTAGAATACGTCTTTTGCAGGCGTTCCGCTGGCAGCCGTAAAATTCACCGTTCCGTTAATGATCAGGTAAGTAGCGTTAGCCGTGCTTTCGTTGGCCAGCAAGTAACTCGTAAACAGGTCGTTCGAGCTGGCGGCATTGGCAATCGTGTTGTTGGTGGTCAAAGCCTTGTAGAAACCGCTAAGTACTTCGGCATCTTTGTCATGACCTGCAAACAACGGCTCCGTGAAACTTTTGCCCTGCATGAAAGCAGCCGACGCACTGTATACGCTGGATATATGGTCGCCGCCGTAAATCTTCGATTCTTTCTTTCCGTTGATCAGGTAAACTTCTTTTACCGTATACGAATCGGCGCCTGCAGCCAATGCTTCGGCTGAGAAATCGACCGTCAGGCTCTTTAGAATCACTTTCGAAGCGATACGGGCCACCGGAACCGTTACCTTGTTCGGCGTGGTTTCAGAATTGTCTTGCGTTACGGCTTGCAAAGCACCGCTCGACACTTTACCCGACATAATGAAGCGGTTATCGGCAGTAGCGGTAGCCAAGTCGGAAACAAGCGCGTCGTATGCACCGGGTGTTTGCGTAGTCGGTAATTCAGCAGCGGGCACGTTGGCCAATGCGATTACCTGATAGCTCGTACCGGCTTTCAACCCCTTGCTGCGGTCGAAATAAATCGTTTTGTCGGCCAGACCTGCCGTTACCTCAGCATCTTTCTGAGCGACAAACTGACCGGCTTCGGTAAACAATACCACGCGGATCGACGACAGTTTGCTTTCTGCCTCCGTCCCGTTATCGGTAGCTTTTGTCGAAGGAGTGACGATCTCGATCGACAGCGAAGCCGCCTGGCCGTTTTCCGGACCTCCGGGTTCATCGTCGTTGGAACAAGCTGCGAATGCGCATAATGCCAAGCCTGCGAAAAAACGGTTTCTTAGTTTCATAATGGTAAAATTAAATTGTCAATCCATTTCGTTTCGATTGTTGCGTGTGTGGCTTTGCTTTGCAACGCCTCCACGTATCGTGTGAAGGTGTCGCGCACGGGGGCGGTGATGCGGCACGGGGTGCAGGGCATCTTGCCGTGGAAGGTCTTCCTGACCTCGATGTATCCCGCTTCGGCGGTTTTGTCGAGTTGTACCGAGAGTTTTCCCGCCGTGGCTCCGGGCTGTTGCGGGATAAAGACGAAGTCGGCGCTTTCGTTCCGGAGGATTCGACTTGCAGGTGAGGATATGGTCCGGAACGATCACCGCCATGAACCCTGCGATGAAGGCAACGGTTGCCACAGGTCGGAAAAGATTATCGTAAGGAGTGCCGGGACGATGAGCCCCGGCGTCTCCGACGGCGGCCGGAGCGAAGCGGACGACGAGCCCCGTAACGGCGGCTTCCGGTTTACGGTCTTCCATAACGGTTGTTTTGGGTTTATAAAGTTATGGATTTATTTCGATTGTTCCTCCGTTTTGCGCAGGCGGCTGTGCTTTCGATCTTCCGGGCCCGAAACCGTGCCCCGGAACGGAAACTCCGGCGGACGCGGCTTTTCAACTGTTCCGGTACTGCTGGGGCGTCATGCCCACGTGCCGTTTGAAATATTTCCCGAAAAAGGAAACGTTGGGAAAATGGAGGGAATAGGAGATTTCCTGGATGGTCAGGTTGCTCGATTTGAGCTGGGCTTTGGCGTCCATGACGACCACGTCGGCTATCAGGTCGGTGACGGTTTTACCCGTGTGCTGCTTGACGGTGACGCACAGGTGCTGGGGCGAGAGATTCAGCAGATCCGCATAGAAGGACACCCGCCGTTCCCGCGTGTAGTGTTTCATGATCAGACGCATCAGCTGCCGGGTGATGTCTTCGCCCCGGCTCAGCATGCGTTCGCTTTTGGATTGTTCCCGGTACATGTTTCCGACGCCTTTGAGCACGGTCAGCAAAATACACTGGATCAGTTCGGGATCGCCCAGCCGGTTCCCGACGAAAGCCTTGTACAGCAGTTGGAAATAATCTTTCTGAATGTCCGCGATTTCCTCCTTCAGCGGAAGCACCGGGTTTTCGATGAGCACCGGAAAATAGTCCAGCGCGGATTTGATCAGGTTGACGCTGCTCACCAGCCGGGACGCGAATCCCATCATGTAGATGCGCAGGTCTTTGCTCGCTTCGTGGAACTGAATGATGCTGCCCGGCGGCAGGCAGATGAGGGAATTTCCCCGGATGCGGTATTCGGTCAGGTTGACCGAAGCCCGGATTTGGCCCTGTACGCAGAAGGCGAAAACGGCCGCTTTCAGGCGGCAGGGGTATTTGTAAAGGCTCAGGATTTCTTCCGTGATGCCGGTCTCGGCCAGGAAATCCACCGGCATGTCCACATCGGGTACTTTCTTTTCCATGAAGGGTCTGTTTTGTAAAGTACGAATCCATAAAATCCGTATCGGTTTCCGGAACGATCGGAAGGCATCCGTGTCCGGAAAGGCCTGCGACGCCTTTTTTCTTTTGCGTCGGAGGCAGGCGCCGGATTTCGGATTTTTTTATTCTGGACTGCAAAGATACTGAAAAATACGCCTGTTTTTTAATTAATCTGAGAAAATGACCATTTAATATTTAATATGGGGCTTGTTTGAGGAAGGAATAATCCGGTACTTCGCGGAAAATTTTTAACGAGAAAGGAAAAAACGATGAAAAGAACTTTACTGACCCGGACAGCGTGTCTGTTGCTGACGGCGGGCTTGCTGGCCTCCTGCGACGACAGCGACAAGCCGGCCCCCGCTCCGGAGCTTACGCCGGCCCAAAAGTTGAGCGGGATTTACTCGAACAAGTCTTTCACCTATCCTGAAAAATCGTTGCAGTTGGATTACCATTCGTGGAGTCTGACGGGTTGCGAGGCGGAACTCCGAACGGAAGACCTGAAAACGGGAACGCTGGTGCTGAAAAAGGTGTTTCCCGGCGAGGATGAAGTGACGATCTCCGATCTGGCTCTGACCTATAATAAGAATCAGGGGCGGTACGACATCGAACGGCGTCGGAACGTCACCACGCCCGGAGGAACGAAATTTTCCATGGGATATACCAACTATGTGCAGGAAGGAACGTTGAGCGTGTCCCTCGGTTCGGTCGTTTTTCCGGACAATATTTTCAATAAAAACGCTGAGGGCACCGACTGGTGGGATATGAAGCCCTTACAGCCCGATTTTACGGGGTGTCTTCATATGCGGTGGAAGGTAACGCCGGGAACCTATCGGGTTCCCAATCCCGAAACCGGCGAAATGGAAGATTTCGTCGTTACCGAGGAGGAAGCCGAAAATCCGGGAGACATCATGAATCTGGTTCCCATGCTGGCGAATCAGTTGTTGCCGATGTTTCTGCAAAAGGTGAGGTTCCGGAATGCCGGTATCCTGCAGGCTCACTATTCTTCCGACGCGCTGACCTCGGAAACGGGGCCGACCTACCAGACCTCGCCTTCGGCCAATCTTTGCCATTTTTATGTTCGTGACGGAAAGTTGTACGTGGTTCCGCGTCTGGATATGATTTTCCAGCAGATCAAGGCCGACCAGACCAAGGCGACGAGCGTGAACCTCGAAGACATCCTGGCGGCGATCAACCTGGCAGACCGGTGGCTGTCGAAAGACGGGATTCCCTTTACGATTCGGGAGAATAACGATGCGGATCATTCCGTCACCATTTATCTCGGCACCGATCAGATGCTGCCGCTGTTGAAACTCCTGCCGCTGTTGAAGGATGCGATCACCGATCCCACGCTGGGAGTGCTGCTGGGCGGGATGATCGAAAAACTGGCTAGATACGTGCCGATCACGGAGGAATTCGAAATCGGATTGAACCTGGTACCCGGAACGGCGCCGGCCAACTGATTCGCCGTAAGAGAACATGCATAAACCGGAGAGCGAAAAACAATCGAGAAAAATGAAGAAGAATTTGTGGATAACCGCCTTGCTGCTGTTGCTGGTTCAGATCGGATTCGGGCAGAAGGTGACGGGATACATATACGATGCGGGGAACGACAATGCCCCCATGCAGGGAGTGAGCATCTATTACACCGACAAGGGAAGCCAGAAAGGAACGGTTTCCAATGCGGAAGGATACTACGAACTTCCGGTTCCGGAAGGGGGAATCATCCTAACCTATAGTTTCCTGGGGTACGAAACCCGGACGCTGCCGCTGGTGGTGGAACGACGGGAAAACCTCAAGCAGGACGTGTACATGAAGCCTTCGGCCGACCTGCTGGATGCGGTCGTGGTGAGCGTGGGACGTTTCGAACAGAAACTGAGCGACGTGACCGTTTCCATGGACGTGCTCCAGTCGGAGGACATCGCCAAGCAGAATCCTTCGGACATCCGGGCGACGCTGACCACGCTGCCGGGAGTGGACATCGTGGACAAACAGCCGTCCATCCGGGGCGGCAGCGGCTGGACGTACGGTGTGGGGAGCCGCAGCCTGATCCTGGTGGACGGGATGTCGATCCTTTCCCCGGCGGGCGGCGAAATCAACTGGAACGCCATTCCGATGGAAAACATCGAACAGGTCGAAGTCATCAAGGGAGCCTCTTCCGTGTTGTACGGCTCTTCGGCGCTGAACGGGCTGATCAACGTGCGGACGTCCCGTCCGGGGCCGGATCCGGTAACTCACGTGAATGCCTACATGGGAATTTACGGAAACCCCGAAAACAAGGATTACATCTGGTGGAGCCGGGATTTCTGGAAGGAAGGAAAATACGAGGTGGACCCGCTGCTGCGGAAAACGCTGTTCTACGGCGTCCGGAACCCGATGTACAACGGGCTGGACTTTTCCCACACGCGCCGGATCGGTAACTGGGACGTGGCGGGGAGCCTCAACCTTTTTACGGACGAAGGTTACAAACAGGGCGCTTTCAACAAGCGCGTCCGGGTAGGGGGAAGTTTCACCCATCACGATCCGACCGTGGACGGATTGCACTACGGCCTGAATGTCAACTTCATGTCGGACGAGGCCGGGGATGCCTTCCTGTGGCGTTCTCCGGAAGAAGCCTACGAGCAGTCGCCGCTGACCAACATGTCCCGGCAGGGAAACGAGCTGTACGTGGACCCTTTCCTGACTTATTACAATGCCGATAACCACACGACCCACCGCCTGAAAAGCCGGCTTTACTTCACGTCGGACAACATCGTGACGCGTTCGACCGACAAGTCGTTGTTCGACATCGCGGGCAACATGGGATTCGACTATGCCAATTCGCTTCCGGAACTGCTCGATATCGTGAACAATCCGCTGCAGCTCGTTCCCACCTTCCTGCCTCACATCACCGAGGCGCTGAACACCGGAGACGTGACCGGGCTGATGGGAGCCATCGGCAACGTGGGGAACCATTTCTTCCCGAACGCGAAGCCGGCCGATTACGTCGATCTGATTTCCTGGATTTCGGCGCGGTCGCCGCTTCCCGCTCTGAACGGCGGCGACCTGATAAACTGGGTGCTCGATACGGATAAGACGAAACCGAAGCAGCTCATCACGCCCGACCGTTCGGCTTCCTACTACGTGGATTATCAGTTCAACAAGGATTTCGGACGGGCGCAGATCACCACGGGGCTGACCTACGAGCACGTGACCGCCGATACGGAAATGACCGGCGACCACCGCAGCGACAACGCCGCCCTTTATTTTCAGTACGATGACAAGTTTTTCGGACGGCTGAACCTCTCGCTGGGGGCGCGGTTCGAATATTATCGGGTCGATTCCCACTACCGGGAAGCCGAAACCAAGGTGTTCGGCACCCGCATTCCGGTGAAACCGGTGCTCCGGGGCGGTCTGAATTACCAGTTGGGGAAAAACAGCTATCTGCGGGCTTCGGTCGGGCAGGGGTACCGCTATCCTTCCATCACCGAAAAGTACATTTATAAGAATATCGGGGGAATCGCCGCCTATCCGAACGCCAACCTCAAGGCGGAAAGTGGGTTCAATACGGAGCTGGGCTTCCGGCAGGGATACCGCTTCGGGCCTTTCTCCGGCTACCTCGATATTGCCGGATTCTACACCGAATACAAGAACATGATCGAGTTCAACATCGGGCTTTTCAATACGTCCACCTTCGAGTACGTGGATAACCTGAGAGACGTGTTCACGATGGTGACTTCCGGGCAGATGCCGGGAATCGGCGCCCAGTTCTACAACGTGGACAAGGCCCGCATCTACGGCGTGGATTTCTCGATCAACGGGATTTGCACCCTGACGCCGCACACCCGCTTCACGTATAATCTGGGGTATGTGTACCTGGAGCCGGAGGACGTGAACTATAAGGAGCGGAACGCCGTCGAAGACGCCTACACCGATCCGTTGCAGCTGAAAGTCAAGTCCAACAATTCCAGGTACCTGAAATATCGGCAGAAACACTCCGTGAAGGGCGTGATCGACTTCCAGTGGCGCCGGCTCACCCTCGGCACGAACCTTTCGTGGAAGAGCAAGACCGAAGCGGTGGATTATTTCATGGTGGACGAACGGCCCAAGGCCAAGCCGGAAGTGATGGATTACGTGCGCGGGCTGCTGTTCGGCGACCTAAACGGTTACTGGAAGGAAAACAATAAGGGACATTTCGTGATGGATGTCCGCGCCGGGGTGAAGGTGACCAACAACATGCAGTTCCAGTTGAGCATCAACAACCTGCTGAACGAGGAATACTGCGTCCGGCCGATGGACGTTTCGGCGCCGCGCACCTTCGTTTTCCAGGTGAGCACCAATTTTTAAACTTCTTCGGATCGGAAACGGTTCGTTTCCGTTTCCGTTTCCGGAAGTACGCAAGAGGCCGCCCTTCAAAGGGCGGCCTCTTCTTTGCAGTCGTACCGCAAGGCTCTTCGATTTCCAAACGGCAGGAAAAATCGGATTACATAACGTCATGCTGAGGAGCAACACGAGTTGCGACGTGAACATCCCTATTGTATACCGGATGAGATTCCCGCGTTCCGCCTATCTGCTACGCTCGGAATAACGCAAAGCAACCGGATGCTCCTTGCCGCCGGGGAATCGTACCGCCTTCGCGTCATGGCGAGGAGCGCAGCTGCGCCGCAAATAAAACGCGGGAATCTCAAGCCGTTGGATGCTTGGATTCCCGCGTCGAACTCTTACGGGATTTCCCGGTTACCGACAGAGCGGCCTTCTCACCGTTTCCATTCGGTGTCCGTCCAGCCGACGGGTTTGGCGGGCGAGCAATCCTCAAACCGGATGTTGCCGGAAAGCTCCCCTTCGACCTTCATCCGGATTTCGCCGTTCGGCACGGTGAATTTCACCCGGTCGAACAGCAGGTTCCGGCCGTCCAGCACGTCGATGGCGCCGTCCTGACTGCGGATTTCCGCATTGCGAAGCGTGAAGTCCTTCACGTCCCGGAGCAGGATCAGCCTGTTGCAGTTTACCTGCGCGTTTTCGATCAGCACGTTCGTCAGCGGCGTTTCGGGAATCCCGGTGGCCTTGATGAACTGAGGCGTCCGTTCCACGATCAGGTCGCGGGCCACGATGTTCTTGTAGGACGGAGTGAGCTGGTTGATTTCCCGTGCGGGGAGCCGGTTGGCCAGATCGCCCACGTAGGTTCGGCTGCCGAGCATGTCCCAGTTGAAGGCGGGGCCGGAAAGATCCATGCGGATCCGTTCGTAATAAAGGTTCTCTCCGCCGCCGCCCCGGTTGCGCCGGGTTTTGAATCGGATGCCGGTGCCGGTGCCGTCGAATACGCAGTCATGCACGTAAAGGTTGCGGATCATCCCCGCCGTTTCGCTGCCGCAGGTGATGCCGCCGTGCCCTTTCTGGGCCAGACAGTAGCGCACCACGATGTTTTCCGACGGCTTGTTCACCCGCAGTCCGTCCTCGCAACGGCCCGCCTTGATGGTGAAACAGTCGTCCCCGCAACTGAGGGTGGAATATTCGATCAGCACGTTGCGGGAGGATTCCACGTCGATGCCGTCCCCGCGCGGAATCCCGACCGAGTGCACCGTGATGCCCCGGATGATCACCCCGTCGCAGTAGACCGGCACCACGTTCCAGAACGGCGTCCGTTCCAGCGTAATCCCTTCGATGTAGACGTTTTTGCAGTTGATCGGGGAAACGAACATCGGCAGAAAGACGGGGCCGCCGTCGTACCCCTCGTAAACCCGTTCCGACACCGGAGTATCGGCGGAAATGACGTTTTCGATCACGCCCGACCGCATCATCTGTTTCTGGATGGGACAGTCGCGCGGCGGCCCTACCAGTTTTCCTTTACCCGTCACGGCGATGTTCTCCTGCCCGTTGGCGTAAATGAGGGCGCCCAGCGACATCACTTCCACTCCTTCGTTGCGGGTGAAGACGGCCGGACGGTAGTCTTCGATGTTGCCGCTGAAATGAAGCTCCGCTCCCGCTTCCAGATGCAGGTTCACGTTGCTCTTGAGGCTGATCCGCCCGGTACGCCAGATGCCTGCGGGAACGGTCACCGTGCCGCCCCCCTTGCCGCTGACCTCGTCGACGGCCGCCTGAATGGCCTTGGTGCAGAGCGTTTCCGGTCGGGCGCCTTTTTCCGTAATGTTCACGGTCAGCGCCGGGAACGTCGGTTTGGTGAACTGCGGCATGGCGAAGGGCGCCCGGACGGGGGCGATTTCGTCCGGCATGTGCAGCGCTCCGACCTCTTCTTTGGTCGGAAGGGGTTTGTCCTGTGCGGCTGCCGGCGCGGCCAGCAGACCCGCAGCCAGCAGCAAAGCCGGGAAAGCGGCTTTCCGGCGGCTTCGGAAGAAAAGCGGGAGGAATGACATTCGGTTCATGATCGAGATTTTAAAATAATTCAAAAAAGAGTGTTTAAATGTAGCGTTCTTTCGCCGAATTTCCAAATGTTACGGTTCCGGGAATTTTTTTCGTTTCCGAAAGAAAAACAACACACGAAAAAAAGGCTCTCCCGCAGGAGAACCTTTAGCGAAAAAGGAAATATTTACGGAGAGCCCTTTCATTCCCGGTACCCCGGTGCGGGGCTTTGCCGCATCATTCCACCGTTACCCGGAGGCTCTTCAGTCCGCTGTCGGCCGACGTGCCTCCGTAAAGGATCGTGTATTCTCCCGCTTTGGCGACCAGCCCGTCCGTCCCCGGTTCGTAGAATCGGAACGATTCGGGGTCGATCTGCAATTCCACCTGCCGGGTTTGGCCCGGCTCGAGGTAAACCCGCCTGAAAGCGCGGAGGGATTTGACCGGTGCCTGCGGATCGTCGTTGCGCTTGACATAGACCTGCACCACTTCTTCCCCGCCGATTCCGGACGTGTTGGTGACGGGAACCGTGACGTACAGGTTTTCCCCCGTTCCGATTTTAGGCGCATGAAGGACGGCGTCGCCATACTCGAACGAGGAATAGCTCAGCCCGTGTCCGAACGGATAGAGCGGGGCTTCCGTCATGTAACGATAGGTGCGGCCCGTCATGTCGTAGTTCTCGAATCCCCGTCGGGCTTCGTCTGTTTCTTTCAGGTTGCCGTCCAGCTGTTCGAGGCTTTTGTAAAAGGTCACCGGCAGCCGTCCCGCCGGATTGTAATCCCCGAAAAGCACGTCGGCCACAGCCGTGCCTCCCGCCTGTCCGCCGTACCAGGCGCACAGCAGGGCGTCGTAGTTCTTTTCGTCCTGTTCCAGCGCCAGCGAACTTCCCGTGCAGAGGACGAAAATCACCGGTTTGCCCGTTTTCCGAAGGTCGGCGAGCATCTGCCGCTGGATTTTCGGCAGGTCGATGGAAACCCTGTCGCCTCCCCGGAAGCCTTCCGCGTTCACCTGCATCTCTTCCCCTTCGAGCTTCGGCGACAGTCCGCCCACGTAGATCACCGCGTCGGCATTTTTAATTCTTTTCACCAGCGCCGAAAAATCGGCCGGTTCTTTCCGGACGACCGCGAAGTCGATGCTGACCCGCCGCCCCGTCTGGGCCTGTTCGAGCACGATATCGTAGATTTTTCCTTTGACCGTGCGAAGCGCGTATTCGGAGGGCGCCGAGGCCTCCCGGCCCGTTTTCGCCAGCACTTCTTTCCCGTTCACGAACAGTTTGTAGCCGTCGGAAGCCCGTACGGTAAGAACCGCTTCCCCGCTGTACGGAGCCGTGAGCCGGCCGGAAATGCGGGTCGAGGTGTTCTCCGGATTCACGCCCTGCGCCAGCGCCGTTCCCCCGGAACTGTTGTAGCCGATGGCGTCCGCAGCGTTCACCAGCGTAGCCGCCGGTCTTCCCTGCCAGGCGTTGTTGTTGAAGAACTCGACTTTCATGCCCCGTTTTCCGTCGGTGCGGAAATGCTCGTGCAGCGAGGTTCTCACCCACGGATCGACCAGATCGCAGCCGCGTTCGTAGATGATTTCCGCCTGGGGGAGCTTGGACCGGATGCCGTCGAGGATGGTGACGGTGGAGGAGGGGAAGCCGTTGTAGTTTCCCCATTGCATGATGCTGTCCGCCGCGTTGGGGCCGATGACGGCGATCCGCTTGATCCGCTTGCTAAGCGGAAGCACGTTGCCTTCGTTTTTCAGCAGGGTCATGGATTTGCGGGCTACGTTCAGTGCCTGCGCCCGGTGCTCCGGAGAATCCACCACCGAGTAGGGAAGGTCGCTCCAGGGCACCCGGTCGGCCGGGTCGAGCATTCCCAGCCGGAACCAACCGCGCAGAATCCGGCGCAGCGAAACATCGAGCTGCGCTTCGGTGATCCGTCCCTTTTCGAGGGCTTCCGTCAGGTTCCGGTAAACGCTGCCGCATTCCACGTCCGTGCCGTGCAGCACGGCGTCCGCCGAGGCGAGGGCCGGGGTTTCATGGGTGCCGTGGTGGTCGGGTAGGTGGAAGTCCTTGATGGCCCCGCAGTCGGAAACCACCATTCCGTCGTATCCCCACTTGTTCCGCAGGATGTCCGTCAGAAACCGGTCGTTTCCGCAGCAGGGTTCCCCTTCGATGGCGTTGTAGGCGCACATCACCTCCTGCACGTTAGCTTCATAGATGAGCGCCCTGAAAGCCGGCAGGTAGGTTTCCCACAAGTCCCTTTCCGTGGGTCTGGCATCGTACGAATGCCGGTTCCATTCCGGGCCGCTGTGTACGGCGTAATGCTTGGCGCAGGCGTGGGTTTTGAAATAGTTCGGGTCGTTGCCCTGAAGCCCCAGCACGGCGGCTACGCCCAGCCGCGCCGTCAGGAAGGGGTCTTCCCCGTAGGTTTCCTGTCCCCGGCCCCAGCGCGGGTCGCGGAAGATGTTGATGTTGGGCGTCCAGAAGGTGAGGCCGTAATAACGGCCCCGGTTGCTCTGCCGCACCGCTTCGTTGTACTTGGCGCGGGCTTCGTCCGAGATGATTTCGAATGTTTTCCGGTGCTCCCCGTCGTCCCAGACGGCCGCCATCCCGATAGCCTGCGGAAACACGGTGGCCAGACCGGCCCGCGCTACGCCGTGGAGGGCTTCGTTCCACCAGTCGTAAGCCGGAATCCCCAGCCGCGGTACGGCCTGCGAAGAATTCATCATCATGCCGATCTTTTCTTCCGGGGTGAGCAGTTCGAGCAGGTTGTCGATGCGCTGTTCGACGCTGAGGTCGGGATTTCGGAACGGATACCGGTAGGCCGTTTTTTGCCCGCAAAGGGTTGCAGGCTGCAACAGGGCGACGAATGCAAGCGCCGATAAGAGGAATTTTTTCATGTCGTGGTGTCGAATATGAAGGTTAGTGTGTCGTTCGAGGTAAGGTGTGCGGCCCGCTTTCGCCGGATTCTTTCTGTTCCGGCGTTCGCGCTTCCTTTTCTCCCGCTTCTTTCAGCAGGTATTTGGCGACGAACAGCGCGAAGACCGAATAGTTGGGGGCGTGAGTATGTCCTCCGCGATGACGGCGGTAACCGATGTCCCCGGCCAGATAAGCCTTGTCCGTTTTCGGATAGGGGATTTTCGCGCCCCTGTATTCCAGCGAGTCGCACATGCGGATTCCCTTTCCGCCCAGCAGTTCGTAGACCGGGCCGGCGGCCACGCAGGCCAGATATTGCCCGTAGGGATCGGCCCAGGCATCGCCGGCCGGTTCGCTGCCGTTGCCCACGAAAACCGGGCGCGGAGCGCACAGAGCCAGCAACGACTCCGCATCGACCTTCAGATCGAGCACTTTCCGGGGCATGTAGCCGTCGGCGCTGCTCGGATGCACGCCCATGTATTTCAGAAAGTTCCCGGCCAGCCAGTGATATTCCAGCCGTCCGGTGGCATGTTCCAGATCCTGCCCCCAGTGTCTCCGGCTGGGAGCGACTCCCAACGCTCCCGAAGAATTGGGGAAGGCGATGGCCAGACGCGGTTCGTAGGCCATGGCGACCAGTGCGGCTTTGCCGTAGCGGGAATGTCCGGTGAGGCCGATGCGGGCCGGATCGATTCCGGTATCGTGGGTTTCGAAATAATCGATGAGGCGGCCGACTCCCCACGACCAGGCGACGAGCGTACCCCAGTCGTCCGGCTTTCGCCAGTTTCCCCGGTTGACCAGCCCGATCAGGTAGCTGGTCAGGAAAGCTCCGTTGTCGGGTTGCAGTCGATGGGGCGAAAAGGCCGCTACCGCGATACCGAGAGGCGAGAGTTGCCCCCACAGTTCTTCATCGATGCTTTCCCCGAAACCGATAATCAGGGGAATACGCCCTTCCGCTGCACGGCCCGATGGCATTCGCACCACGGCGGAAACAACCGGCGCATGGCGTACGGACGGATAACCGGAAACGTCGATCGTTCCCGACAGGCGATATTCCCGGAATGCCACGCCTTCGGCCGTTCCCGTGCTGTCCGCACCCGCGCTCCATTCGATTTTCAGCCGGTTCGCCGCTTCGGGGATGAATCCGTAGAGTTCCCGTTGCACTTCCTCGAAGATCCGTTGCCGCCGTTCGGGCCAGTTCTCTGCCGTCAGTCCCCGCAGGTCGTGCAGTTCCAGCGGTCCGTAAAAGTCGGCTCCCGTCAGGTAGCCCCCGCCGGGTTCCCAGCTCTGGACGTAGTTTGTCCAGAAGTTGGCCGGGGAAGCGACGATCATGGGACGTCCCGCTGCCAGCGGGCCGGTCGTGCTTTCTCCTTCCAGCCACGTCCAATTGCCGTTGGGTTGCTTCGGATTCAGCGGCCCCAGCACGAGGTTCGTGCCCATCGAACGGAATTTGGGCGAAAGAAATTCCCGGTAGAATATGTTTTTTTCCGGACGGGGAGCGAAGGTGAGGCCGAGTTGCCATTTCATTTGCTCGCAGTCCGTTTCGCAGGTCACGTCGTCGGGCGGAAAAGCCGGAAACGGATTATCCTGCGCCCGCAGGCCGGCTGCGGACAAAACGATCAGGAAAAACAACCCTGTTTTTTTCATCGGGTTCGGGTTTTAACGGAACGTATCGACGTTCCTGTCGGTTTCGATGGGTCGGTTCCGGGAAGATGCGGATTCCGGAAACGATACCCGGTTTCCGCCCTGCCTTTCGGACAACCCTGTCGGGGTCTGCGACCGGTTCCGGGACGGAAACCTTTCGGCAATTTACAGGATTTTTTCCGCATACTCAAATTCCGGAACGCATAAACGGCGGTTTTTACGCGAAGTCCGAAAGCGGGAACGGAACCGGAAAAGGGCGATTGTCTGCATAAGGGGAAGGTCGTCCGCTGCGTCGAACGAAAGGGGAGTTTTTACCCTTACTGCCCGAAGCGGAGTTTGCGGATTCCGGCTGAGAAAACGGTTTTCACTGCCGGAAACGAAGCCGAACCGCCGATGTTCGGAAGTAAAGATTTTTTGTTTGTTGATTTTTTATTTATTTTTGATGAGGCCGGGAATCCCGATATCGGATTCGACCCGCATGCCGGAATCCCCGTAGACCCCGGAAACCGGATACCGTTTTTCGATCGTTTTTGTTCGGGATCGGAATCGGTGCGGTGTGGATACTGCTAACTGTTAACTGAAAGGAAATTTCATGCGCACGGCAAGTGAAATGAATGCGTTTTCATGCGATTTTCCGGCCCGGAAATTTGGCGTTCTGCTGAATTTTGCTAGCACACACACGATAGCTGTATAAGCGACCAGTGCCGGAATCCGGCACGAAAGCCTCCGCAGAGGGAACTCCGGTTCTCGGTTGCGGAGGCTTTTTGCGTTTCCTTTTTTCCCGGCGACCCGTCCGGGGACGAACGACCCACCTTATTACTAACCCAAATATTTTAAATCATGAAGCACAAAGACGAAAAAAGTCGAAAGGGAGGCTTTCTGTGGAAATGCCTCGCGCTGGCGGTGTTTTTGTCGGGCGCCCTCGCGGGGACGGCTCAACAGAGGGAGATCACCGGAACGGTGAGCGATGCCAACGGCCCCCTGGCCGGCGTGGCGGTCACGGTCAGGGGCACCACGCAGGGAACCACCACTAACGCACAGGGAAGGTACGTCATCCGGGCCGCCTCGACGAACACATTGGAATTTTCCTTCATCGGGTATGTTCCGCAGTCCGTTCCGGTCGGGAACCGAACCCGGATCGACATCGCTATGAAAGAGGACGTGAAGGCCATCGACGAGGTGGTCGTGATTGGTTACGGTACGGTGTCGAAGGGCGACCTGACCGGATCGGTCGTGGCGATTTCGGGGGCGGAGCTGACCGAGGCCCCGACCAACAACATCATGGAAGCGTTGCAGGGGAAGATTTCCGGGATGGACATCATGAAGCCGTCCGGTGCGGTCGGTTCCGACGTGGACGTGCTGTTGCGCGGCACCCGTTCCATTTACGGGAGCAACGAACCGCTCTACATCATCGACGGGATTCCCGGCGGATACAGTCAGATCAACTCGCAGGACGTCGAGTCTGTCACCGTGCTCAAAGACGCTTCCTCCACGGCGATTTACGGTTCCGCCGGGGCCAACGGAGTGGTTATCATCACCACGAAAAAGGGGAAAGGCGACAAGCTGAACGTGAATTTCGACGCTTACGCGGGATTCAGCGGGAACGCTTCCTTCCTGCACGGGATGCAAGGGGACGAATTCCTGCGGTATCAGAGCGAATATTACCGGACAAAAAACGACGCCTATCCGGAAGACATTACGCAACTCTTTACCAATGAATACGTCCTTCAGGCGATCCAAGACAACAAGTGGATCGACTGGGTGGACGTGATTATCGGAGGACGCGCCGTCCAACAGAAATACAACCTGTCGGTGTCGAGCGGCGGCGAAAAGACGAAAATCTATTCCTCTTTCACCTACAGCAAGGAAGAGGGGATGCTCAGCAACGAAAACCTTTCCCGGTACGGCGGACGGTTCAACATCGAGCACACCATCCGACCGTGGGTGAAATTCGGAAGCAACGTATCCCTGGCCTACAACATCAAGAACGCCCGTTCCAAGAACATTTTCACCAAGGCCCTCAAGGCATTCCCGCTGGGAGACGTCTATGACGCCGACGGCAACTACAACGTCGAGTTCATCGACGGGGAAACGACTCCGCTGGGGGACGAATTGGAAAACCAGTTTGCCGACGAAAACCGCAGCACCTCGCTGAATGTAAACGCATACGTGGATTTCCTGCCGTTCAAAGGACTGACTTTCCGAACGATGGTCGGAGGGTATTCCAACGCTGCCCGGGGCGGGAAATACATCGGCAAAAGCTCGACGCAGGGAGTCGAAAGCGGTTATGTGGCTCCTTATACCTACATCGCCAACAATTACGGATACGGTTATTCCTGGCAGAATATCCCGACCTATCAGTTCGAGGTGGCGAAGGACCACAAGTTCGAGGTGACGGGGCTGATGGAATGGAAGAAATCGCAGTCGGACAACAACAACATGCGGGCCGACGGTCAGGCGCTGGACTATTACCTGTTCCACAACATCGGAGCCGCCATCGGGAACAAAGGCGTCACGTCGCATTTCTCCCAGACGCAGTCTCTTTCCTTCGCCGGACGGATCAATTACAGCTACAAAGGCCGTTATCTGGCGACCTTCACCAACCGGTGGGACGGAGCGTCGCACCTGGCCGAAGGGCACAAATGGGAAATGTTTCCGGCGGGAGCGATAGCCTGGCGGATCTCTTCGGAACGGTTCATGGAACGGACGCGCACGTGGCTGGACGACCTGAAACTCCGCGTCAGCTACGGGGTGACCGGCAACTCCGGCGGGATGGGGGCCTATTCTTCGCAGACGGGGGCCGTCACGTACAACAAGGTTTCGGCCGACGGTCAGGTGGTGCACAACGCCCAGATGGTCGCTCCCTATGCCAATCCGTCCATCGGATGGGAAAAGTCCTACAGCCTGGACGTGGGGCTGGACGTGGCCCTGCTCAAAAATCGGATCACGCTGGCCGTGGACTGGTACGACACCGACACCAAAGACCTGCTTTTCAAGCGTACGCTTCCCATCACCGCCGCCATCACGGCGTGGGGATCGCCGCTGCAGATGTGGCAGAATATCGGGCAAACCAACAATAGGGGGTATGAAATCACGCTGACGACCCGCAACATCGTCCATAAGGATTTTACCTGGACGACCTCCGTTTCCTTCACTCACAACAAGGAAAAGATCGTTTCGCTGCCGGACGGCGACCTGGTCGCTTCCAAGCTGTTCGAAGGGCATCCCGTGAAGACCCACTACGACTATAAATACCTGGGCCTCTGGTCGAGCGCCGAAGCGGAAGAAGCGGCCAAATACGGCTGCCAGCCCGGGGGACTGAAAATCGCCACCCAGGAAAAATTCGATGCCGACGGCGTCGGCGACAATGGTTATCATACTTATTCCGAAACCGACAAGCAAATTCTCGGATCGAACACCCCGGACGGAATCATCGGATTCAGCAACAAGTTCACGTGGCGGAATTTCGACCTGAACATCTTCGCCATGGCCCGGTACGGACAGATGATCCGGAGTTCCCTGCTGGGATGGTACGATGCGGGTTCCAAGAACCAGCCGGAGGGCATCGATTACTGGCTTCCCGAAACCAACGAAGGAGCCTATTTCCCGCGTCCGGGGATCAGCAATACGACCGGTATCAGTTCGCTGACCTACGTGGACGGCTCGTTCATCAAGATCAAGAATATCACGCTGGGCTATTCTCTGCCCGACAAACTCCTGAAAAAAGCCGGCATCACTAATCTGCGGGTTTATGCCACGGCTTACAATCCGTTCATCATTCCCATCAAGGGCGTGCTGAAGCATACCGATCCGGAAAACAACGGTTCCGATACCTTCCCGCTGTACAAGACTTATGTGTTCGGAATTAACTTCTCATTCTGATTTCATAAAAATTTGAAGACATGAAGATGAAATTTATCAATAAGCTGATTCTGCCGGCCCTGGCCGTTTCCGGGGTTTCCGCCGGGATCGTCTCCTGTTCCCTCGAAGAGTACAACCCGTCCGGCTTCACGTTCGAAACGCTGGCGTCCTCGTCCGTCGAAGGGTATATGGGCATCCTCAACAACGTTTATTTCGGTATGGAGCGTCGGATGTACGGCCATAGCGATATGACGATCCTGCTGGAAGCGGGCACCGACCTGTGGACGTCGAAAAAGAACACGGACAACAATTCCGCCTTCAAGTACGGCGGAATCAGCGGGGCGATGAACCTGAACGTGGCCAAAGACGTCATCAACCCCATGTACGACGGAATCGGAAGCTGCAACATGGCCATCAAGATGGCCGAGCTCGCTCCCTTCGGAAGCGTCGAAGAGAAGAATGCGGCCGTGGCGGAAGCCTATTTCATGCGGGCCGTTTACTACTATAACCTCGTGGAACAGTTCGGAGGCATTACGATGGTGACCAAGCCGGCCGAATCCGTCGACCTGCATCCGGAAAAGACCGATCCGCTGACCATCTACCGGGAGGTCATCATTCCCGACCTGGAATTCGCCGCCCAATGGCTGCCGGTGGAAGAGCGTACCACTCGGCCCTCTAAGAAGTCCGCGCTGGGTTTTTTGGCCCGAGCCTACCTGCAGACGGTGGAATACGACGCTACGAAAGCCTATGCTTCCAAAGCGCTGGACGTGGCTAAGGACATGATCGCCGATTGCGAAGCCGGCGGTACCCGGTACGGCGTCATGATGTATCCGACCTATGACGAAGTGTTCGCCGAAGAAAACAACTTCGAAAACACCGAAGCCCTGTGGAAACACCGTTTCGTGGATGGCGGCAACAGCAACAACGGCTGGGTGCTGAACATGAACGACGAGCTGTTTTACTGCAAGACCACCGATTTCCCGGCCCGCAAATTCGACAACAAGGTTTACAAAAGCGACTATGCGGGAGGAAAATACGAAGGCAAGTCCGATTACGAAATCTGGGGACACCGGGCCGACGGGCAGTTCATGCCGTCGCAGTATCTGTTGAGCCGTTACATTCAGGAGGACGGGACGATCGACCCGCGTTTCGCAAAGACGTTCCAGACCGAATGGAACGCCAATAAAACTTGGACGTGGGATGAAAGCCGGTTGAAAACTTACGACCGTACGGATGCCGTGGAAGCGACCGTAACCAAGGTGAACATGAATGACCTGGCCATCCGGTTCATCATGCCGGGGGAAGCCGACTATGCCGCGCTGTCGGCGAGCAAGCTTTCGCAGCCTTATCTGGTGGTGGACTATGCCGACGTATACGATGACCAGACCCGGAAGGTGAAGATGACTTACAAACGGGTCAACCGGCCCATGGACGAAGACGTTACCGAAGTGGTAAACCCGTTCTTCGGTATCTATCCGTCCCTCATGAAGCACAACAGTTCCAACTACAAAATTTACGACCTTAAAAAGAAACGACTGGGAAATCTCAACGGGACGTTCATGATGCGCACGCCCGAAGTTTACCTCATCGCAGCGGAAGCGGACATTTACGTGAACGGCGGAACGAACGCGATGGGCTACATCAACAAGGTGCGGGCCCGGGCCGGGGCCAACCCGCTGTCGGGAACCGCCACGATCCAGACCGTATTGGATGAACGGGCGCGGGAACTTTGCGGAGAATACGTTCGCTTTTACGACCTGAAACGTACGGGCAAACTTTCCGAGACTTACCTGAAGGAAATGAATCCGGACGTGGGCGATTACTTCCGCGATCAGGTGCATAAGGTACGTCCGTTCCCTGAATCCTTCCTCGGGACGATTCAGGGCGGAGGCGCCTACTACCAGAATCCGGGATATTAGTTTCCGGAGCCTGTCCGGAAGATCCGGGTTTACAGTCCGCCGCAGGGAACCGCGGCGGACTTTTTCTGTTCCGTTTCAAGGGTTTCGGGACGCATGCCGGGCCTGTCACCGGTGGCCGGTAAAATACCTTTCCGACCGGAACCGTCCGCGACGAATGTGGAAAAAAGACCGCAGAATGTGGGGTGTGAATCGTGTGCACCGAAAAAGAAAAAAGGCTGCGATTATATCGCAACCTCTTGATTTTGAAGTGGGCCCAGCTGGGCTTGAACCAGCGACCCCCTGATTATGAGTCAGGTGCTACTAACCAACTGAGCTATAGGCCCGATCCTGTTCGAGAGTTTGCAAATTTACTCCTTTTTTCGGATTCTGCAAACACGAAAGGCCCGAAGCGGGAAACAGCCCGGCAAGCGGGCGGATTTCCAAGCTGTCTTTCCCACTTCAACCTGCTGAAAGAAAAAGAGATCGAAGCGGATTGCCCATGATCGTCCGGGAGGCATCCCTGAGCCGTTCGTTCCTCGATCTGGAGCTGGAAAGATCGATGGCCTGCGGAAACGGATGCAGGCGATTCCTCCGCCGTCCGGGTTTTTGTCCGTAGGAACCTGTAACCGTTGTATTTCGGACGGGAACGGTTCCCGCTTTTCAGTGGACGGCCGATTTGGAGAACAGATTGATGACGATCACTCCGGCGACGATGAGCGCGATGCCGAGGATGGCCGGCAGGTCGAGCGACTGTTTGAAACGGAAGTAGCCGATCAGGGAGATCAGCACGATTCCGAAGGCCGACCAGATGGCATAGGCGATCCCGACGGGGATGGTTTTCAGGGTTAGGCTGAGGAAATAGAATGTCCCGATATACGCTATGATTGTTACGATAGCGGGGACGAGCCGGGTGAATTGTTCGCTCGCTTTCAGTGCAGTGGTTCCGACGGCTTCGAAGGCGATGGCGACCAGCAGCAAGAGATAGGATTTCATGCGGATATTTTTGTTTTGTGTCCGCAAAAATAGGGCCTTCCGTTCCGGGAAAAGTTACCCGAGGATAATAAATCACCGGATCCGGGAGCGAATCCGGCTCAGCGACTGGGGCGTGACATCCAGGTAGGATGCCAGGTCTTTCAGGGGCACCCGCCTGAGCAGGTCGGGGTATTCCCCGAGGAGACGCAGGTACTGGGTCTTTTTGTCCTGCCAGTAGTATTCCGTGAAATAACGCTCGCATTCGACCAGTTGTTTCTCGACCAGCCGGCGTCCCCAGTTGGCCAGTTCAACGGATTCGGCGAAAAGGGCTTCCATCCGCGTGCGGGGAATATACAGCAAGACGGTTTCTTCCAGCGTTTCCAGCGTCGCGGGAGAGCGTCCGCCCGGTAAAAAGCCCGGTACGGTGCCGATCATCTCCCCTTCGCAGGCGAACCGGAGCGTCACGGGTTTTCCGTCCCGCAGCACGGAACACCGTATCAGTCCCGTTTCCACGAAACCGGTACGGGTGTCCCGGTCGCCTTCCGAAAGGATGACCGTGTGCTTGGGATGGACGATACGTTCCGTGTTTTCCATTAGGACGGAGATGCTTTCGGGCGACAGGCAGCAGGCGTTGCGAAGGGTTTCCGTAAAGTTCATGATGGAGTAAAATTAAACTTTTTTCCGCAAACGGATATGGGTTCGGTTCGGACCGTCACCGGTCGGAGCCTGGATTCCGTGTCCCGCGAAAGAAAAGGGCGGGGAAACGCCCCGCCCTTGCATTAACTTTCCGGATTCGTCACTGCTGCATTTTCCGCAGCATGTCGTAGACTTCGCCCGGCGAACGCAGCGTGCGTTCCGGGTAGCTGCCGTTCGGGAAGACGACGAGGCTTTCCGGGGAGGCCGGCTGCACGAAACTTTCATCGTAGTCGCCGTCCGTGTCGCAGATCGCTTTTTTGTTCAGCCCCAGGTGTTCGGCCATGAAGTCGTACATCGCTTTGCGCTTGTTCGGCCCGTAGTCGTGCTTCTCGGCGGCCAGATGGACGTTGGCCGTCCGATCCTCCGCTCCGTACAGCGAGTAGATGTAACGGATGAACGGAAATTCCACCTTGTCCACGGTGCGCGTCCAGTCGCCGCCGTCCGAAACCACCAGCAGGGGGCGCGGCACGGCCATCGCCGCGATTTCCGTATTGTTAGTGCGCGGACTTACCGATGCGTGGATCGGACGTCCGCTTTCGCAGGTGCAGCCACCGGGGAAGAAACAGGAAACCTGCACCACCGGCACCGACACCGCGATGCGGTCGTCCAGCGCGGTGGTCAGGAAACTCTGCGTTCCCCCGCCCGAAGCGCCCGTGATGCCGATCCGGGATTCGTCCACGTCCGGCAGCGAGGTCAGGTAATCCAGCACGGCCAGACAGCCCAGCACGTTCATCGTCTGGGCCAGCCCCGTCCGGTGGGCTTTCGTGCCCACCTGCGCTCCCGATTCTCCGTAGGCGAACATGTCGAAATTGAACACCACGGCTCCCATTCGGGCCAGACAGGCCGCGATGGTCTGCTGACCGGCGGTGAATCTTCCGCACCGGGGGCCGATCTCCTGCGCCGAATGTCCATGCGCCAGCATGACAGCCGGATGCCGCTTCGCTCCGTCCGTAGGACGGAACAGGTTGCCGTACGTCCAGACGCCCGGCAGGATTTCGAGGGCCACGTTTTCGATGGTGTAGCCGTCTTGGGCTTGCTTGCCGGTTACGACCGGATCGAGGGAGTTTCGTTTGGGAAGCGGATCGAGGCCCAACTGATGGAACATGCCCCGGCGGATGGCCTGCTTCCGGGCTTCGAAATCGGCTTTCGAGCGGTAGTTCGCCTGCAAAGCCTGCAGATTCGCCGCCCCTTCTTCGGGTTCGATCTGCACGGAAAAGACCGTGTCTTTCAGGAAAATTTCCTTGCGCTGGTTCGGATCCTCTTCTTTCGGAGCCTGACCGCAGCCGGAGGAGAGGAAGACTCCCGCCAGCAGGATGACTAATACAGTTCGGGTTTTCATAGGGCAAAACGGATTAACGGATGACTTTCACCCCTTTCGGAGCGTCGATTTCGGACTTGACGGTACCGTCCGCATTTTTGGTATGCCTGATCTTGATTTCTCCGTAAGGAGTGGGATAGGTGCCTTCCGCCCATTCCAGATCGCCCAGATGAGGCCTGATCCGGACGGCTTTGCATCCCGGTTCCACGATTTCCACGCCCAGTACATGCTGCGAAAGCCAGGCCGTCGGGCCGGATGACCAGCCGTGGCAGAAGCTGTGCCGGTAGCTCGGATAACAGTAGGCTCCGAAGTCGCCGTGGATGTCCTTTTTCCCCGGCACGGGCATTTCGTCGAGCCGGGAGGCGTTCTCCGTCCAGTCCAGGTCGAAGTCTTCCCAGAAAGTAGTGGCTCCCATGTCGAGCATGCCGCCCCAGTATCGGCGGATGATGTCCAGCGCCGTGTCGTATTCTCCGGCCAGCGCCTGTGCCTGAAGCATGTAGTAGCCGTAGAAGGTCGAGAAACGGGCCGGGCCGCCCACCGACACCACTTCGTCGCAGGCCTGTTTCGGCTCCATGACGCCCCCGATAGCCATCAGGGCCGCCGCCTGTTTCAGGTCGTTGTGTCCCACTGTCTTGCGAAGCAGCCGCTCGATGCCCGTGTTCGCCTGCGCCGCGGCCTGCGGTTCGTTCAGGTAGCCGCACAGCGTCGCCGCATCCCGCAGCGCCCAGACCATCAGTCCCCGGTAGCCCGCTTCCACGCCCTGCTGGTTCGGACTGGAAGGCCAGTCGAGGAACCGTCGGGGCGAGAGCTGTTCGCTGCCGTCCTCGTCGATTTTGGAAACGATCTGGTCGATCAGTTTCACGATGTAGTCCCGGTGCTTCTGCAGGAAGGCCAGATCGCCGTGATGCATGTACCAGTCGTACTGAATGACCAGATACCAGAGCGAGTAGGCGCTCATGCCGTTCATCCAGCCGGGCAGCGGGAACTGTTCGCAGGCCAGATCGAGGCTTTGCGGCACCACGGGGTTGGCCCCGAAGACGTGGCTGATGGTGGAAACTTCCGGATGCATGTCCCCCAGCCAGACGCAGCGGTCGCGCTTGATGCCGTCCCAGAGGTATTCCTGCATGTTGAGGTGCACGGTGTAAGCTCCCGTCAGCCAGATTTGGTTCAGGCGCTCGTCGTTCGAGCGGAACGATCCCCGGTAGGGAATGTCCCGGTAACGGAGGATCGCCCGGACTTCCTTCACGGTGATGTAATGATCGTTTTCCAGCAGGTCGATGCGCACGAACCGGAAACCCGTGTTTCCGATTTCGATGGAGCCGCTGCGGGGGATTTCCATCGTGATGTCCCGCTTGGCGTGGTCGTCCGTCGAAAAGCCCATCTTCCAGTCGAGGTTGAAGGTTTTGCTGTTCACTTCCCCGACCGATTCCCCGAACCGGATGCGTACCAGCGAGGGGGCCCGGTTGGAGGAGCCGCCCATCACCATTTGCAGGCCGCCGTGGAGCTCCTTGCCGAAGTCCAGGATGATGGACGCCTTCTCGTTGGCCGAACTGTACATCCTGCATTTCGGGGTTTTGGCCATATCCGCCTGTCCGTTGCCGGGGCGGAGCAATACGTCCGCGTCCTGAATCAGTTTTCCTCCGCCGTCGTACATCCAGACGATGCGCTGCGGCGTGATGTACATCCGATCCAGCGGATCGGCCTGCGTTTTTCCTTCGTATTCGGGGCCGAAAATAGGCGGGGGGCCGGCGGTTCCGGCCGCTGCGGCACCCGCGAGCAGGGCGGCGAGCAACAGTATTTTCTTCATCTTGTCGTGGGTTAGTCGTTTGTTCCGGTGAGGACGGGCTTCCGCTTGCGGAAACGGAAGCCCATCGTTCCGGGTAGGTAAATGTAAGAAAAAAACGGAAGAATCAATAGCCCGGATTCTGTTTGATCTTGTCCGGGTTGAGCAGCACCTGGTTGACCGGGATCGGGAAAACCAACTTGTAGTCTTCCATCACGCAATCCGAGCCCCGTTCATCGTTGTCCTGCGTCGGGTCGTCGAAATGGTCGTTCATCACTTCGATGGCCCGCCCCGTCCGTACCAGGTCGAACCAGCGGTGCCCTTCGCAGAAGAGCTCCGTCCGCCGTTCTTTTTCGATGGCCAATGCCATGGCGTTCCGATCCGTGCCGAGAGCGGCATCCGTGGTGAGCCCGGCCCGGTTCCGCACCGTTTCCAGATACCCCAGCGCGAGGTCGGTCGCTCCCGTTTCGTTCAGCGCTTCGGCATACATCAGCAGCACGTCGGCCCAGCGGTGGACGATCCAGTCGCAGCCCGAATCCACCTTGGAAATCATCCCGAAGTCGTAGTACTTGAGCATGAAGATGTAGTTGCGGCGCGTGCCGGCCATCTGCCGGATCATTCCCAGCCGGGCGTCCCCCGCTTCGAAGGATTTCAGCAGGTCACTCGTCATCAGGAATGTGCCCGTGCCCCGGTTCAGAATGCCGCTGCCGATGGGAATCGTCATGTCCTCGTTCGGAAACGTGCCCGGCACCGTCGGATTTCCCATCGACGGGTCGTAGCCGCGGGCGTACTGCACGGCGAACACGATTTCGTCGTTGTTCGGATTCGCCGCGTCGAAAACGTCCGCATAATCGTTCAGCAGCCTCCGGCCGTGATTCAGCGTGAAAAGTTCTTCGAGCACGCTCCGGGCCGACGAATAATCCTTCAGAGTCAGATGCACTTCCGCCAGCAGCGCCCGCGCCGCCGTGCCGGTGGCCCGTCCGATGTCGGGGTTTTCCGCATAGGAGAGCGGAAGGGCCGTCGCGGCTTTCAAATCGTTGATGATCTGGGTGTAAACGTTCGCTTTCGGTTCCCGTCCGTACTCGAACAGTTCCTTGTCCTCCTTCACGTCCTTGAGCACCAGCGGCACGTCTCCGAAGATGCGCACCAGGTTGAAATACATCAGCGCCCGGAGGTATTTGGCTTCGTTTTGGTACCGGGTTTTGAGCGTCGGATCGAGCTGTTTCACCTCTTCGGCCTTTTCCAGCACCAGGTGCGCACGGGAAATGACCGCATAGGAATTTTTCCAGAGGTTGTTCAGCGCTCCGTTGTCGGCGGAAGCATTAGCTTCGTTGATCGTGATCAGGTCGGCGGCGTTGTTGAATTTGCTGTTATAGGTGTCGTCCGACGGGATGTCCGCCACATAGTAGTAATACCGGTACACTTCCCGGAGCGAGGCGTACGCGTCCGTCAGCATCTGTTCGATGCTCTGTCCGTCCTGGAAGAAACCGCTTTCCGTGAAATTGTCCGAAGGGTATTTGTCGAAATCGCTTTCCGTGCAGGCGGTCGTCAGGGCGCAGCCCGCACCGAGCGCGGCCCCGATCAGCAGGATGATATGATTCTTTTTCATGGTTAAACGTCTTTTGGTTTATGTCGTCGTGCGATCAGAAAGTGAAGTTCAGTCCGAAGGAAATGATCCGGGCCAGCGGATAGGCTCCGTTGTCCACGCCGTTGTTGGTGGAAGAATCCCCGGTCGTCGAAGCCTGCGGGTTGTTGAAACCGCCGATGTTCGAGAAAATGTGCAGATTCTGCCCCGTGACGTAGATGCGGGCTTTCCGGATGCCCATTCTGGCGGTGAGCCGTTCGGGCAGGGTGTAGCCTAACGTAATGTTGTTGATTCGCAGGAAGTCGGCGTCATAAAGGTAGCGCGTGCTGGAGGAGATGTTCGACGAGATGTTTTTCGTGCCGGCCCGATGGTAGCGGCCGTTACCCGGATTTTCTTCCGAGCGCCAGCGTCCCAGCGATTCCTTCGAGCCGTTTTCCAGCCAGCGGGAAAGGGAAAGCGCCAGCTCGTTGCCCCGGTAGACCTTGCCCCCGACCTGACCGTCCATCATGATGCTCAGGTCGAAATTCTTGTAAGTGAAGGTGTTGCTGAACCCGAAGGTGAAATCGGGCTGGTAGTTGCCCACGCATACCTGGTCGAAGGAATTGATGACGCCGTCCGGTTTGCCGTCGGGTCCCGAAACGTCCCGGAACCGAAGGTCGCCGATGCCCTGCGAACCCCGTTTGGGGTATTTTTCGAGGTCGGCGGCATTGTTGAACGTTCCGTCCACGATGTAGAGATACAGGTCGCCGAAGGGCCTTCCTACGTAATTCCGGACGGTGCCGGAAAGGCTCAGCGCTTTCTGCCCTTCGTTCAGGGCCAGGATCTTGTTCCGGTTCACGGCGATGTTCAGGCCGGTGCGCCAGGTGAACGCTCCGTCGAAGTTCACGCTGTTGATCGCGATTTCGACCCCCTTGTTCTCGATTTTTCCGACATTCTGCATGATGGTGGTCGCCTTCCCGTTGATGGTCGGAATGTCGGTGTTCAGGATGGTGTTGCTGCGCCGGTTGTAATAGTCGATCACGAAGGAAAGCCGGTTTCTGAACAGGGCCACGTCGAGACCCACGTCGAACTGCTTGTTCTTTTCCCAGCCCAGGTGCGGATTGTTGAAACCGCCCGGCTTGTAGCCCACCAGCCGCGTATCCGTCGTTCCGAAGTTATAGTACTCCATCTGCATGGTGGTCTGCCAGGGGTAGTAGCCTGCCAGCTGGTCGTTCCCGGTTTCCCCGTAGCTGGCCCGCAGTTTCAGCGCCGAGAAGACCGGCAGGGCTTCCATGAAGGATTCTTCCCGGATGTTCCAGCCGACGGAAACCGACGGGAAGTATCCGGCCCGGTTGTCCGGCCCGAACCGGCTGGAACGGTCGCGGCGGATGGAGGCCGACAGCAGGTAGCGGCTTTTGTAATTGTAATTCACCCGCGCGAACATGGCGTCGAACAGGTAGGATTTCTTTTCGGACGATCCCTTGGTGATCACCGCGCCCTGCACGTTTTTGATGGCCGTGCTGGTGAAGGCCACCGGATTGTCGGCGTCGGTGCGGGGTTCCACCTGCGTGTAGAAATCGTTCTGGGTGGCCGCGTCGTAGCCGAGCAGGAAGTTGAACTCGTGCCCGCTTTTCAGTTGCAGGTCGTAGGTGGCCGTGGTCGACCAGTACAGGTTGGTGTTGGTCATGTTGCGGCGGCGCGCCCGGATGTTGGCCAGGTTCGGGGTGGAAATGTTCCCGGTGTTGCCGTTCCCCTTGGCGATGAAGGCTTCCGTGTAGAATTCCTCTTGCTGGTTCACGTATCCGAGGTTCACCGAAGAGCGGACTTTCAGGTTTTTGACCGGTTCGTATTCGACGTAGGCCGTTCCCGTCTGACGGAAGGTGGAAAAGACGTCGCTGATGCCGTCCAGCTTGTTCAGCGGATTGGAAAGTTCCTGGTTGAAGATGGCCGACATTTCCGGGTCCTGGAAGATGACGAAGTAGTCGCCGTTCGGACGCCATACGGGCAGAATCGGAGGCATCGTCAGTGCTTCGGCGATGATCCCGTCCGTGCCGCTCGACGTGTTGCCGCCGGAGGTGTTCTGAACCCGGCGTTTGGTGTAGGAGGGCTGCAGGGTGGCGCCTATCCGGAACCGTTTGGACAGCTGCGCGTCGATGGATACCCGGAGGTTGTACCGTCTGTTGTAGGTGTTTTTCAGAATCCCGTCATGGTCGATGTAGCCGCCCGAAACGGCGTACTGCAACTTGTCCGTTCCGCCGGTGGCGCTCAGGTGGTAGTTCTGGAAGGGAGCCGTCCGGAAAATGACGTCCTGCCAGTCGGTGACCGTCCAGCGGGACGGATCGTTCAGGTAGTCCGGAATCGGCATCTGGTTGTAGGCGAGTCCTTCCTTGGCCATTTCCACGTATTCCTCCGCATTCATCACCGGGTATTTGTGCATGATCTGGCTGAACCCCGCCGTGACGTCGAGGTTGATGGCGACCTTTCCTTTCTGGCCGCGTTTGGTGGTGACCAGAATGACGCCGTTCCCGGCCCGCGATCCGTAGATGGCGGCGGAAGCCGCATCCTTCATCACGTCGATGCTTTCGATGTCCGCCGGAGAAATGGCGTTGAACAGGGAGGCGTCGTTGGTGGGATAGCCGTCGATCACGTACAGCGGGCCGTTGCCGCTGGTGATGGAGCCGTTGCCGCGGATCCGGACGACAGGCGTTTCTCCCGGCGCCCCGGTCTGCTGCTGGAGATACAGCCCGGCCACCTGTCCCACCAACGCTTCCGTGGCGTTGTTGACGGGCAGGCCGGCCAGTTTGTCCCCTTCCACCGAAGTGATGGCCGTGGCCACGTTCCGCCGGATCTGAGTGCCGTAACCCACGACGACCACTTCATCGAGCGAAATGGACGATTCGGCCAGTACGATTTCGACCGAATTTTTTCCCGCTACGGAAACGGTAAGCGGTTCATAGCCGATGAAGGATACGTCGAGCTGCGTTTCCTGCGGGGCCAGCGTGAGCCAGAACCGGCCCGAAGCATCCGAAGAGGTGCCTTTGGTGGTGCCCGCGACCAATACTGCGGCTCCCGCAACCGGCTGTCCGTTTTTGTCCGTAATCCGTCCGTCGAGTGTTCGGGATGCCCTTCGAGGCGTCCGGGGAGCGCCGGGCCTGAAGACCAGAATGTGTCCGTCCCGGATTTCATAGCCCAGCCTCCGGGGTTCCAACACCCCCTTCAGAACGGTTTCGACGGACTGGTTCGTGTAGTCGGCGGACACCTTCGCTTTCATGTCGATGCCGGTGCTTTCCACGCTGTAAGACAGGCCGGACTGGGCCTTGACCGCATCGAAAAACTGTTCCAGCGTCGCATCCGTCAGCCGGAGGGTAACCGTTTTTTCCTGAGAGAAAGTCGCGAAGGGAAGAAAGACGATTCCTGCCGCCATCAGGCAGCGGATGAAAAGTCGTCGTCCCGCATTCCGGAAGGAACCGGGCGAGGGCGTGCGTCGTGCGCCGGGTCGGGGATTGTTCATGGTTTTTAGGTTTAGGTTAATAGTCGGGGCGGTCGTCGTCTTCCGCCGGTAGTTTCGGGTTTCGGGGTGTAAGCGGAACTTTTCAGGGCGTTCCGGTCGGGTAGATCGTGACCGTTTTCCCGGTCAGCCTGCTGTCCCAGCCGTTTTTGTAACTCAGCACGGCCAATATCTGGGTCAGGTTCTCCTGATTTTCGAACTGGCCGTAGTACCGTTTGCGGCGCAGCCTTTCATCGTCGATCCGGATTTCCACGCCGAATTTCCGTTCGAGCCGCCGGGCGATTTCTTCCAGGGTCACATCCCTGAAATACAGTATCCCGTCTATCCACGCTGTGATTTCGTTCGCATCTGCGGGAAATTCGGAAACCGTGCCGGTCGTGCGGTCGAAATCGACCTGCCGACCCGGACGCATGGCGATGGATTCGCGTCGGGAACCGTGACGGATGACCGCTTCGATTTTCCCTTCGGCCAAAGCCACGGAGACTTTCGGATCGCCCGGGTAGGACTTGAGGGTGAAACGGGTGCCGTGTACCCTCACGTCCATGCCCGTCGTCTTCACTAGAAACGGCAGGGAGGGATCGGGCATTACCTCGAAATAACCCTCTCCGTCGAGCGACACCCGTCGGACTTTCTGCGCGAAGGAGGCGGGATAGGTGAGGCGGCTTCCTCCGTTGAGCGTCACGCGGGTGCCGTCGGGCAGGCGGATGTCCGATACCGCTCCCATGGGAGTCCGCACCTCCACCGAAGCCGCATCGGGTTTTCCGGACTTCCGGTCGTCAGCCGGGTGCTGGAGCAGATATCCCGTTCCCAGACCCGCGAACATCAAAGCGATGCCTGCGGCGAGGGGAAGAAGGCGGCGTTTCCGCCGTCGTTGCGGGAGGTGTCCGAATGTCCGAAGGGCCGTCTTGTTCCAGATTTCGGACTTCCGTCCGAGTCCTTCTTTCGCGATTTCCCGGTTACGAGCCTCGGCCAGCAGCGACAGCACGGACGCCCATATCCGTTCCTCCCCTTCTTCCGGGCGTTTCTCGGAGCGGGTCTTCCTGACGGTGCCGACGGATTTTCCTTGTGTATGCCGGTTTTGCATGCGCCTTTTTCCCTTTACGGATAGAGAGCCGTTTTTTTCCGGTTACCCCCAATCCGTTTTCCGTTTTCCGGATGGGGCGTCGAGGGCGGAAGGTCGTTATTCGGGCTTCTTCAGGTCAGAAAAAGGTAGGGAAACCGCTCCCGGACGATTTTGAGGATTTTCTTGATGGCGATGTTGACCTGCCGTTCCACCGTTTTTTCGCTGATGGCGAGAATTTGGGCCACCTCCCGGTAGCGGAGTCGCTGCTCCCTGACCATCAGGAAGATCAGCTTGCAGCGCTCCGGCAGGGTCTCGACCGCTTCGGTGTACAGCCGCATCATTTCCCGTTCCATCAGTCCGGCTTCCGCATCCGGTTGTGCGGAGGTCACCTCGACGGGCATTTCATCGATGGAGATGTGCCGGTAACGGGGATAGGAGCGCAGGATCCGGAAGGCTTCGTGCCGCGTGATCACGTAGACATAGGATTCGAAGTTTCGGATACCGGGCAGCAGATGCCGGTTTTGCCAGACGATCCGGAACACTTCGGCCACCGTTTCCTCCCGGTCTTCGCGGTTTCGGATGAAATAGCGGGCGAACCGGTACACTCTGAGGTAGAACAGGTCGTACAGTCGGGCGAAGGCTTCGCAGTCTCCTTCGGAGACGGATTTCAATATGCCTTTCAGGTTCGGGCACTCTGGGGTCATCGGCAGTTCTCGGGCGGCGGATAAAAGACCGCTGTTGATAAGAGTCGTTTTTTTCGCTTCTCCCCCAAAGGGGGAACCGGGAAAAAACGAAAAAACGCTTCCGGGTTGTCCGGTTCCGGAAAAGGGCGGAAAAGAAAGGGAATTTTTCCGTCGTCTTCTTTCCGTGTCGGTAAAAAACCGCATCTTTGCGAAAACCGGACCATATCCATGAAACTGAGACAAGATTTTTCCCCGTCGATCCGCAACATTCTGTTCGATATGGGGAACGTGCTGATCGACCTGGACGTAAAGCGGACGCTGGATGCGTTCGGCAGGCTGGGAATCGGCGGCTTCGACCTGAAGGACATTCATCCGTACACGACCGGGTTTTTCCTGGAGTACGAGCTGGGAAACCTTTCTTCCGGAGCCTTTATCCGCGCCATCCGGGAAAAATACGATTGCAGCCGGATCACGGACGAAATGCTCTGGGATGCCTGGAACGCCCTGTTGCTGGATGCGGATATGGCGCGGTTCGAACTGTTGGAAGAAGTGGGGCGGGATTACCGGATATTCGTGCTGAGCAATACCAATGCGGAGCACATCGAATACGTGAAACGGGAATTTCGGCAAGCGTCGGGGGGCCGGGAATTCGAGTCGTATTTCGAAAAATGTTTCTACTCCCAGGATTTGCACCTGCGCAAACCCGATGTGCGGATTTACCGGGAGGCGATCCGGCAGGCGGGCATCGTGCCGGAAGAGACGCTTTTCATCGACGACAACGCCTGCAACCTGCCCGGAGCGCTGGACGCCGGACTGCAGACGTATCACCTGACCGGCGGGGAAAAGATTTTCGACCTTTTCCGCTGATGCTGGAATAATTGCTACCTTTGTACGGACTTAAAACAGGGAGTTGACCATGAACGGATGGAAGAGCATCGTAAGGGGTGCGGCGCTCGGAGCGCTTTTGACGCTGGCGGGAAATTTTTCCGCGGGGGCGCAGGATTACAACTGGGGAATCGGGCTGCGCGGCGGCGGAGTGTCGTCCGGAATCACGGCGAAATACTTCGTCAGCGGCGTCGATGCGGTGGAAGGCATGCTTTCCTTTACGCACGGGGTGAACGTTTACGCCTTGTACGAACGGCATGTGCCGGTGATCGAAAACGGATTCGCTTTTTATTATGGAGCGGGGGCGAACATCGGTTCGTGGGAAAAGCACGACCGCAGCAAATTCACGATGGGGATCGACGGAGTGATCGGTCTCGAATACAAGATTCCGGCCGTTCCGCTGTCGCTGGCCGTGGATTACCGGCCCTGCATCAATTTTATCGGACACACGGGATTCAAATGGTATGATTTTGGTTTCGCAGCACGGGTTGCTTTTTAAGGTTAAAGAAAACGGAGTATGAAAAATTGGTTGGTTGTTGTCGCGGCGCTACTGTCGCTGGCCTCCTGCACCGGAAAAAAATCGCCGGACAGGCTGCATGAAGAACGGGATTCGCTCGCGCTTCTGGTGACGGAAAAGGATTCGATCATCGACGACGTATTTTCCTCCATCAACCTGATCGCGGAGAATCTGAATGCCATCAAGACCCGCGAACGGATCGTCACGACCAATACGAACGGCGAAATCAGCAAGGAGCAGCGGGCGCAGATCAACGAGGACATCGCCGCCATCGGGGAACTGCTGGAACAGAACCGGGCGACCATCGAGCGGCTGAAAGGCTCGACCGAGCGGCTGCGGCAGGCGAACGTCCGGATTCAGGAGCTGGAACGGCTGGTGGATAACCTGACCCGGCAGATCCGCGAGAAAGATGCTGACATCGAGACTTTGAAGGGAGAGCTGGATCGTCTCCACATCCGGGTGACGGAATTGACCGCGACGGTGGATACGCTTCACTCCGGCATGGCGGGGCTGAGCGAGGAAAACCGCACGCTGGAATCCACGGTAGCCGAACAGGGCGACCGGCTCAACACGGTTTATTACATCGTCGGTTCGGACAGGGAACTGATTCGGGACGGAATCGTGGTGAAGTCGGGCGGTATCGGGCGGACGATGGTGCTGAGCAACAACTACGATCTGAGCAAACTGACCCGTGTCAACAAGGAGAACGTGACGCGGATCGCGGTCGGAGAGAAGCGGGTGACGATCGTGACGCCCCATCCGGCGGGGTCTTACGAATTGATCATGAGCGACCGCAACACGGTGGACGAGCTGGTTATCAAAGACCCCGAAAAATTCTGGGAAACCAGCCGGGTGCTGGTGATCGCCTACCGGTGATGCGATCGATAGAAGATAACGACAATATGAAGGCGCCTGAAAGGCGCCTTCTTTTTTGGATTGCCTGCCGGTCGTTTCGGTTTTGTGCGTTTTTCGCTTTTACCATCGAAGTCTCCCCGTCCGTTTTATTCGGGACTCTTTTTTGCCGTGAAACAGCTTTTCAGCCGTTTTGTTTAAGGTATGCGTCAAGCCGGCAGGGCGATTTTTCGATGTTTATTTTTTGGGGGACTTATGGCGGTCTTCTTTGCAGTCGGTGTTTTCTTGGTTTTGCACTTTCTTCTCTCTGCAAAAGCACCCCTCCAAATGATCGTTCACGAACCCGGCAGCCTGCATGTAGGCATAACAAATGGTCGAACCGAAGAATTTGAAACCCCGTTTTTTCATATCCTTGCTCATGGCATCCGATTCAGGGGATGCGGCAGGGATTTCGTTCAGCGATTCGAAATGATTGACGACCGGTTGCTTTCCGGGGAAGAACGATAAGGTATAATTATAGAAACTGCCGAACTCCTTTTGAATCGTCCTGAAACATCGGGCATTCGTGATGGCGGATGCGATCTTCAGCCGGTTCCTGACGATCCCGTCGAACCGCATCAGCCGATCGATGTCATCCGAAGTCATCTCGGCCACCCGTTCGACGTCGAAGTCGTAAAACGCCTTTCTGTATCCTTCGCGTTTGCGGAGGATCGTAATCCAGGCCAATCCTGCCTGAGCGCTTTCCAGAATGAGAAATTCAAACAGGGTTTTATCATCGGTCACCGGTCGCCCCCATTCTTCATCGTGATATTTTACGTACAGATCGTCGGTTCCGGCCCAACCGCAACGTCCGTTTATCAGGTCTTCCATCGTTCTGAAATTTATGTTTCAAAGGTAACGATTGGTTTGAATACATAAAGGCCATCCGAAAGTTTTTAGACATCTTTGTTTTTGTCGGCATACTTCCGTCCGGGGCGTCCCGACCATTGCGAAAAAAGCGGGGAAGATTGCATGTTGAAAAAAATGCATTATATTGTGTGACGTTTAGGCGTGTTCCATGCCGGGAAAAGGCCGGAAGCGGGGCGATCGCAGGGACAATTCGCTATCGAAACAGAGAGGTAAATGAAGCGATCTTTTTTGTTTTTCTGGGTGCTGCTGGGGTGTCTGTCGCTGGCGGCGCAGGAACGGTTCCCGGTGTCCGGCATCGTGCGGGTCGAGAGCGGAGAACCGTTGCCGGGCGCCGTCGTTCTGCTGTTGGACAAGGTTGATCCGTCCCGGACTTTCGGGACGGCGTGCGACGAAAACGGAACTTTTTCCGTTTCGGTTCCGGCGGGGGCCTATGTGTTCGAGCTTTCGTTCCTCGGCTATGAAAAGCACCGGACGGATGTGCAGGTATCCGGCGTCGTGCGGCTGGACACCGTGCGGCTGCGCCCGCTGGCTACGGAAATCGCCGGCGTGACGGTGCGGGGATCGGAGATCGCCCGCCATTCCAACGGATACGTGATGACCGTCGGAAAGCAGTATGCGGGAATCGGGCTGAACGACATCCTGCGCACGGCGCCGGGCATCTGGGTAGAGCGCGAAGCGATCAAGGTGTACGGCAAAACGGTTTCCAAAGTGTACATCGACGACCGGGAGGTAAGGCTGGGGGGAAAGGCGCTTCAGGACTACCTCAGCACCTTCCTGGGGGACAATGTCCGGAAAATAGATGTGGTCGTTTCCAGCGGGGCGGAAGAGGACGCCGCTTCGATGGGCGGAAGGATCCTGCGGATCACGACCGCCCGGCTTCGGGAGAACGGAGGGATGGCCGTTCTGATGACCAACGTGGAGTACAGCCGCCGTGTGCTGCCCTCTTTTATGCCCCGGGTCAACCTGAACCTGCGGCAGGGAAAGTTCACGGCCTATACGCGCGCTAATTATGCGAATGCGGAATTCAAGCAGGATATGACGCTCGAGCATCGGGTGTACGAGACCGGCGTTTCCGGCACTTCCGAATCGCGGGTGCACATCACGGATCCGTATGCTTACGGAGTTGTCGCGGGGATCGGTTACGATGCGGATTCCTGCAACCTGCTGTCCGTGGAAGGCTCCTACTCGCGGCAGATGGACAAAAGCGATGACCGCGCCCGTTCTGTCAGCCGGACGGACGACCGGATCACCGAGCAGGTGGAAGAAACGATGCGGGATCGCAGCCGGGGGATGAATGCGAATGTGTCTTTCAATTACGTCCACCTGATGCGGAAAGAGGGGAAACTGGTGCTGAAGGCGGACTGGCTGGAATCCGAGCGTCGGCAAACCGGGGATAACCGTTACCTTTATCTGCTTGCCGAGGAAGAGGAACGCTCCGTCAACCGGATCGATTTCCGTCGGCGGATGTATACGGCGTCGCTCGATTTTTCCCGACCTTTCCGCGGAGGCAAAGACATGCTGAGCGCCGGGATGAAGTACGCGAACGTGTCTTCCGGCAACACCACCGTTTATAAAAATCAGCTGAACGGCGGGGAATGGGTGGACGACGAGCGTTATACGGACAGGTACGACTACGGGGAGGCGATCTGCGCGGCCTACCTGAAATACCAATGGAAATGGGGCCGCTTCGCCCTGGGAGCGGGCTTACGGGCGGAGCATACGCAGACCGATCCCCGGTCGCAGGTCAATCCCGACCGGAACCACAAAAGCTCCTACACGGATTTTTTCCCCGAAGCGGCGGTCAGCTATGCGGCGGGGGAGGACGAAGAGCATATTTTTTCGCTCCGCTACAACCGGACGCTGGTGCGGCCTTCCTTCCGGGAGCTGAATCCGTACATCTATCCGACCAATTCTTATTCGTACGGCATCGGGAATCCTTATCTGGAACCGGAATACCTGCACAATGCGGAGTTCACAGCCACGCTGTTCGACGATTACGTTTTCGCCCTTTCCTACCGCCGGGGATCGGACGCCATGCAGAAGATCGTTTACAACGATTCCGGATTGTTCTATGAACAGACGCAGAACGTGGGAGTGACGCAAAACGTGTCGGCTTACGTGGAGGTTCCCGTGCGGATTCTCCAATGGTGGAAGGTGACCGGGGAAGTGTCCTATACGTTTCAGGACATCCGTTACGGAACCGAATACCGCCGCAACAACGGGGTCAGCTACGGCCTGAGTTCCGTCATGACGCTTCCCGCCGGGTTCCGGGTCCTGCTGGACGTGTACCAGACCAGCAGCGCTTTGTGGGGGAACTACCGGGTGAGGAAACCGTTGCCGGTCATCGACGCGGGCGTTTATAAAACCTTGTGCCACGATCGGCTGAGCCTTCATTTCCGGGTGGAGGAAATCCTGAACTCGGAGGGGCGGATGAAACTGGACGTGGTTTCATCCGAGTTTTCCAAGCGTAGCCGCAAGCGTTTGGACGTCCGGACTTTCCGGGTCGGGGCCAGCTATCGGTTCAACTGGGGGAAAACGGTGCGGGTTCGGGAAGTCGAAGCGGGAAATCTGGAAGAACGGGAGCGGGACTGACGGGGCCGGGCCGGTGCGGTTTTCCGGCGCTTCTTTCCGGGGCCGGGCGGAATCCGGGAAGGAATTTCCGAGAAAAAAGGCGCCGGTCTTGTAGAAGCGGAAAAAGGTTGTTATCTTTGCCGTCTCGAAGTTTTAATCGATTAAAAACAAAGCACTAATGAAGAAGGATATTCATCCGCAAAATTATCGGTTGGTGGCGTTCAAAGACATGTCCAACGACCAGGTGTTTTTGTGCAGGTCCGCCGTTCAGACACGGGAAACGATCGAAGTGAACGGCGAAACCTATCCCGTCTACAAAATGGAAATCTCGAGTGCTTCTCACCCGTTCTATACCGGGAAAATGAAGCTGGTGGATACCGCAGGACGCGTCGATAAGTTTATGAGCCGTTATCAAAAACATTACGATAAGAAAAAACAGCAACAGCAGTAGTTGCAGCCGGTCGGGGCCGGGGGCGATCTCCCGCGCAGGCGGTCGGCAGGTTGAGAAATACCGTTTTTCCTGACAGCAGGAAGGACGGTTTTTTTATGGAACGAGTGGAGGAAGGGAGCGGGAAGATCGGTTTTTCGACGCTTCGAGACCGGGTAAGCGGGGGAGCTGAAACGGCTGTGATACAGTCGGAAATAATTTACGAAAGGGCGGGGAAGGGAATACGATTCCTCCCCTTTTTTCGTTTTATAGAAGCGGTTCGATGCCGGGAAGGAATCGGCGGATACCGCCGGGGAGGGCGGCTTTCGGAAACGTTTCCGATGCCGGGGACGGGAACCGGGAAATTCCCTGATTTTTTGCTAAATTTGTCCGTAAAAACAAGGTTATGGCTGTCATACGTCTCACCAAGGAGTTTTCCTTCGAAATGTCCCACGCGCTGGAAGGGTACGACGGGCCGTGCCGTCAGGTGCACGGACACTCTTACCGGTTTTTCGTAACGGTCTGCGGTACTCCGAAGCACGATCCGGCCGATCCCAAGAACGGCATGGTGATGGATTTCGGGGAGCTCAAACGAATCGTGAACCGGACGGTGACGGATCGTTTCGACCACGCTTTCGTGGTGCGGCGGACGGCGGAAAATGCGGAGCTGGTGGAGGGAATCCGCGCCCATTTCGGAAAGGTGGAGTGCGTGGACTACCAGCCGACCTGCGAGAACATGATCGCCCTTTTCGCCGACCTGATCCGGGCCGAGCTGCCTGCGGGCGTGACCCTGTTCAGCCTCAAGCTCCACGAAACGGCCACCTCCTACGCGGAATGGTACCTTTCCGATAATCCACAAGCGAGAGAAATTCGATGAAAAAACTTTTTTTGATAGATGCCTACGCCCTGATTTTCAGGTCTTACTATGCCTTCATCGGGCGTCCGATGCGCAACCGGGACGGCATGAACACTTCGGCGGTGTTCGGTTTCACGAAACTGCTGGGGGACATCATCCGCCGCGAGCAGCCCCATTACATCGGGGTGGCTTTCGACCCCAAAGGGGGAAGTTTCCGGACGAAACTCTATCCCGATTACAAGGCCAACCGGGATTCCACGCCGGAGGATATTATTCTTTCCACGCCCTATATCAAGCGGATTCTGGAAGCGCTCCGGATTCCGATCCTGGAAATTCAGGGTTACGAGGCCGACGACGTGATCGGCACGCTGTCCTGCAAGGCGGCCGGCGAGGGGTTCGAGGTGTATATGGTTACGCCCGACAAGGATTTCGGGCAGCTGGTGCAGCCTTCCGTTTACATTTACAAACAGCGGAAAGGGGCCGACGGCATCGAGGTCGTGGGCATGGAGCAGATACGGGAACATTACGGGGTGGACGATCCCAAGAAGGTGATCGACGTGCTGGCCTTGTGGGGAGACGCTTCCGACAATATTCCGGGGGTGCCGGGCATCGGCGAGAAAAGCGCCATCAAGCTGGTCTGTCAATACGGAACGGCGGAAGACATCATTGCGCGGGCTTCCGAAATCAAAGGGCGTTGCGGGGAGAACATCGCCGCGCTGGAAGATCAGATCCGACTGGCCAAGCAACTGGCTACGATCGAGCTGAACGTGCCGATCGCGTTCGAGCCGGACAAGCTGGTGATGGAGCGGCCCGATTTCGATGCGTTGAAGGAAGTGTTTTACGAGCTGGGGTTCACCTCTTTCCTGAAAAACATGGAGCTTTTCGGGGCCGCGCCGGGAACGTCCGAAACGGCGATGCCGTCATCCTCTCCTGCCGCCGGAAGCGCGGCGCAGGGAACGCTGGCTTTCGGAACGGAGAGTGTTGCGGGTAGTCCGAAGCCGGAAAACGCTTCGGGGAACGCCGGGGTGTTCGCCGGGATGGGGAACACGGCGGGCGGAAGCGCCACGCAGGGAAGCCTGTTTGGAGCGGCTCCGGCGCAGGATTTGCAGGAGGCCGACGATATGTACGACAACATCGACAAGGTGCCCCATGCTTATCATACCGTGACCGCTCCGGAAGAGCTGCGGCGACTGGCCGACCGGCTTTCGGCGGCGGACAATTTCTGTTTCGATACCGAAACCACCGGATTCGACGTGTTCGGCGACCGGCTGGTAGGGCTGTCCTTCGCAGTGAAGGAATACGAGGCTTACTATGTGCCCTGTCCGGCGGATCGGGAAAAAACACTCGAAATTCTGGCGTACTTCAAACCGGCGCTCGAAAACGAAGGGATTTCCAAGACGGCCCAGAACGCCAAGTTCGACTTGATGGTGCTCGGACAGTACGGAATCGAGGTGAAGGGGTTTTTGTACGATACGATGATCATTCACTACCTGCTCGATCCCGAATCCCGGCACGGGATGGATTTTCTGGCCAAGCGTTATCTGAATTATGCTCCCGTGCCGATCGAAACCCTGATCGGAAAAGGGGCGAAACAGATCACGATGGATCTGGTACCGGTGGAAAAGGCGGCGGCCTATGCGGCGGAGGATGCCGATGTGACCCTGCGGCTGAAAAATGTGCTCTGGCCTTTGCTGGAAGAGCAGGGGCTGGCGGAACTCTATTCCAAAATCGAGGAACCGCTGATCCGGGTGTTGGCTTCGATGGAAACCGAGGGGGTCAAGATCGACTCCGCCAGCCTGAAAAACTATGGGCAGGAACTGTCCGTCGAATTGGTGGGGCTGGAAGACCGCATCCGGGAGATGGTAGGCGATCCGGGCCTGAACGTCAATTCGGCCAAGCAGTTGGGCGAGGCGCTTTTCGGACGCATGAAGATCGACCCGAAAGCCAAGATGACCCGAACGGGGCAGTATAAAACGGATGAGGAATATTTGCAAAGCATCGCCGACCGGCATCCGGTCATCGGACTGATCCTGGAATACCGGGGGTTGAAAAAGCTCCTGTCGACTTATATCGACGCTCTGCCCCAGCTGATCAACCCGAAAACGGGAAAAATCCATACGTCTTTCAACCAGGCGGTGACCGCCACCGGAAGGCTCAGTTCCAACAATCCCAACCTGCAGAACATCCCGATCCGGGACGAGCGGGGACGGATGCTGCGCCGGGCGTTCATCCCTTCCGAGGAAGGGTGCCTGATCCTGTCGGCGGATTACAGCCAGGTGGAACTCCGGCTGATGGCCCATCTGAGCGGGGACGAACACATGATCGAAGCCTTTACGGAAAACAAGGACATCCATTCGGCCACGGCCGCCAAATTGTTCGGGGTACCGGAAACGGAGGTGACCCGCGACCAGCGGCGGCAGGCGAAGACGGCCAACTTCGGGATCATCTACGGCATCTCCGCGTTCGGCCTTTCGCAGCGGCTGACGATTCCGCGCGGCGAGGCCCGGCAGATCATCGAGGGATATTTCAATACGTATCGGGGCGTGAAGACGTATATAGACCGGAGCATCCGCGAGGCGCGGGAAACGGGTTACGTTTCGACCCTGTTCGGGCGGAAGCGGTTTTTGCCCGACATCAAATCCTCCAACAGCGTGGTGCGGGGACTGGCGGAGCGGAACGCCGTGAACGCGCCGATTCAGGGAAGCGCCGCCGACATCATCAAGCTGGCGATGATCGAGGTGGATCGGCGGCTGCGGGAAAACGCGCTGAAATCCCGGATCATCCTGCAGGTGCACGACGAACTGGTGCTGAATCTCTATCCGGAGGAACGGGAGCTGGTGGAACGGATCGTCGTGGAAGGAATGGAGCAGGCAGTCGCGCTGCGGATTCCGCTGATCGCCGAATGCGGCATCGGGGCCAACTGGCTGGAAGCGCATTGAGCCGCTTTTCCGGGATGCAAAAAAACAATACGGAGCCTTTGGGCTCCGTATTTCGTTTTCAGCATTGGATTAACCAAATTTAAAAAACCGGAGCGGAAGACATGAGTTTTGCCTCCGCTCCGGTTCGAGGGGGTTATTCGATCGTGAGTGTTACGGGTTCTGTAAAAGGCAATAGCTTCGGATGCAACCGAACCTCCCGCAGGATCATTCGGTCGTTTTCCTGAAGCGACGGAGAAGATTTGTAAAACTCGGATCGATCGATCACCCATACTTTCGGATTCCGATGATTCTTTTGAAACCAGTCTTGCGCCTGCTCTTTTGTTTTGACGCTTACAAACTGCTCGATGTCGATCGGCTGCAACCTGTCTAACTCGGAGATAGGCAAATCGACTGTTTTAGGATTTTCCCCGTTGCGAACAGACAGCATCGCCAGCGAATAATTCTGTGCGCGTGACCAGGCGGAAAAAGCCGATATATTTAAGATTTCACCCGTCGACGAATGTATTCCAAACTTTGTAAATCCTGCAAGGGTTTCATACGTTTCCGGGTTATACTTCGGTGTTCCGATGAAATAAAGGTCCGAAGGGGATTGTCCGAAAAGGCTGCTTGTCGATGCGATGATCAACGTCATGGCCAGCATTGATATCTTTTTCATCCTATTTGAGTTACAAAGCAATCATCATCATTTTTTCATGGCTCGGTGGTATAAAGAGGCAGGCTGAAAAGCCTGCCTCTTTAACGGTTTAATTATCATCATGATAATTGACAAGCCCGATAATCAATGGTTCGACCAGTTTTCGCATCTTCTCATCGAAGGGTTTCCAGTACCGATCGGTGTGCCCCTCTGTCAGCAAGTCATATATCTCGCCATCCTTTTTTTGATATTGGTGTTTCAGAGTGACTGTAACCGGGCTATTACAAATATAGCCATCACTAAATCTCAATTGGTCCGGGGACTCGACAAAGAAATTTAGCTGCCAGGCCCTTTTGTTATCGCTGGAGCCTGATATAACGATCTCTATGATTTTAATCTCCAGATCGATATCATCCAAAAGATGTTTTACAGGCCTTCCTCCATAAAAATTAAACCCGCCCGATCCGAAATTCGTTTTCAAATAGGCGACCGTATCCGGAGCGAACTGGGAATAGGGTTTTAAGTCCGGCTTGTGTTTGTTTTGAGCGGAACAAAGGATCGGCATAGAAAGTGCCGTTGTCAAAATAATAATCATCAGGTTCTTCATGGTTTGATGAATTAAAGAGGCAGGCTTTTCCCCTCAATGACGATCTATTCCTGTATACGTGTGGCAGGATTGGCCCTCATCGTCAGCAGTTTCATGTTCTCCAGCTGCTGCCGAATATCGGCCCGGAACCGCTCCTCGGAATCGTAGTAGTCGGGATGAATCGTCCGTACGAGAACACCGTCCCTGAAAATCTGTATGGCATAGATTCCCATGTCCGCGATGCGGCTGAACAGCACTTTGCCCGTAAACCCCCCGTGCTTGGGCTCGTCCAAAAAGCGATCGAGCACCTTGCCCCGGTAGGTGTGCTCGGTTTTCCGGTCGGGAATGAACGAGGCGATGCCCATCCACCACCGGTCGGGATCGTCCAGCGACCGGGCGAATACGGCCGCCTGATAGATCTTCGTCCGGAAGCTCCGTCCGTTTTGGGGATCGATCTGCCGGGTGTGGTACCGGAATATATCCTGTTCCAGCCGGGCATAGAGGAAACGGTGTTTGTCCGTATCGTAGATGTAGGGTTTCTCCCACCGGGGAATGACGGTGCCCGGAAAGAGGGAAACCGGCGGCGCATCGCTGCGGGTGATGGCGAATATCGGCTCCCCGGCCACCTTGAATTCAAAGAACTGCTTTGCCTTTTCCACGAAGGAAGTCACTTCGGGATCGACCGGCTCCCCCTCGTAAACCTCCTGTTGACAGGAGAGAAGGGCGATTCCCAAGATAAGGAATGGCAAAGGGAATAACGAATAAAATCGGCTCATCATGTAACGTTTAGGGTTTCCTTGCTGCGAAAATTCTGACTCTCAAAATTTAAAAAAACCGGAGCGGAAGATACGAGTTTTACTTCCGCTCCGGTTCGGGGGGTTATTCGAACGTGACTCTTTCAGGTTCTCCGAAAGGCAATAACTTCGGATGTATCCGAACTTCCCGCAGGATCATCCGGTCGTTTTCCTGAAGCGACGGAGAAGATTTGTAAAACTCGGATCGATCGATCACCCAAACTTTCGGATTCCGATGATTCTTCTGAAACCAGTCTTGCGCTTGCTCTTTTGTTTTGACACTTACAAGCTGTTCGATGTCGATCAGTTGCAATCGCTTTAACTCGGAAATGGGCAAATCGAGCGTTCTCGGATTTTCCCCGTCGCGAATAGGCAGCATCGCCAGCGAATAATCCTGTGCGCGTGACCAAGCGAAAAAAACCGCTACATTCACGATTTGGCCCGTAACCGAATGCGCTCCAAGCTTTGTAAACCCTGCAGGGGTTTCATACGTCTCCGGATTATACTTCGGTGTTCCGATGAAATAAAGGTCCGGAGAGGATTGTCCGAAAAGGCTGTTTGCCGATGCGATGATCAACGTCATGGCCAGCATTGAAATCTTTTTCATCCTATTTGTTTCATTAAAGGTTATAACAACTACCGCAAACTATTGTTTAGTATGTCTTTAATCCTGTCATATTCCTCCGTGCTCATCTCTCCTGCACTCACAAGACCGTCCAGAACGTCAGCGCATCCGGCATATTTCATGGCATCGTAGAATGCGTCCGTCTGGCCGGGGAAAATATCCTGGATGCCTTGTATCCAGTCGGAGTAGTCTATAAATGCATCGTGATCGGCGGGTTGGTCCTGGAAAAACAAATCGGCGTGGACGTATTCATGCAATATTACAATTTGCTTGCCTTGCTCTGAAAGGCTGTTGTAATAATTAGAGTTATAATAAATCCCTTCGATGGTTGGAACTCCTCCATAGAGTTTGGCAACCTTTATCTTTATTGTATTCGTGAGAAAATTATTTTCAATGAAATCTGCCTGATTGTTTTTTATTCTGTCCTTTAGGGACGACTCCGTTAGAATGCTTAGCAGTTTCGCCCTTGCCTCTGCCGGAGTGCGAGACGATTCCCCGGAAGTGTTACCTTCGCCGCTACTACCACCGCTGCCGCCGCCTCCACCGCCTCCGTCTCCCGGATTCGGGTTAGGATTGGGGTTTGGATTGGGATTCGGAGTGGGCTCGGGTGGCCAGTCGTTCGGGTTATCGGGCTTTACCACGATCTCTTCGATGTCTATGACCCAATCGCGCGGGTGGGATTGGCCCTCATCGTCAGCAGTTCCATGCCCTCCAGCTGCTGCCGGATATCGGCCCGGAACCGCTCCTCGGAATCGTAGTAGTCGGAATGAATCTTGCGCACGGGAACACCGTCCTTAAAAACGAGTATGGCGTAGATCCCCATATCCGCAATGCGGCTGAAGAGTACCTTACCGGTAAAGCCGCCGTGTGCGGGCTCGTCCAAAAAGCGGTCGAGCACCTTTCCCCGGTAGGCGTGCTCGGTTTTCCGGTCGGGAATGAACGAAGCGATGCCCATCCACCACCGGTCGGGATCGTCCAGCGCCCGGGCGAATACTGCCGCCTGATACACCTTCGTCCGGTAGCTTCGTCCGTCTTCCGGATCGGTCTGCCGGGTGTGGTACCGGAATATATCCTGCTCCAGCCGGGCATAGAGGAAACGGTGTTTGTCCGTATCGTAGATGTAGGGTTTCTCCCACCGGGGAATGACGGTGCCCGGAAAGAGGGAAACCGGCGGCGCATCGCTGCGGGTGATGGCGAATATCGGCTCCCCGGCCACCTTGAATTCAAAGAACTGCTTTGCCTTTTCCACGAAGGAAGTCACTTCGGGATCGACCGGCTCCCCCTCGTAAACCTCCTGTTGACAGGAGAGAAGGGCGATTCCCAAGATAAGGAACGGCAAAGAGAATAACAAATAAAATCTCTTCATGATTTAACATTTAGGGTTAATAATTCGGGTAATTCGACAGCCGGAACGTATCCGGCGAAAACAAAGCGCACTACATAGGCAAAAGGTATTTGGGTGAGTATTCGGTTATCGGAAAACGGGCCTGCCGTTTTCAAAGGTGAAAATCCGTTCTTCGATGCCTTTGTCCAGGTTCCGGAGCCAGTACAGTCCTCCGGAAGGAACTCCCCGGAAGAGCACCGAATCGCCGTCGGCCTCGATCGTGTCGAACTCTTCCCAGCCTTCCTGCCCGAAGTAGAGAAGCTGATACAGTTCATTGTCCACGACGGCGTTGTCGTCGTTGCGGGAGATGTATCGGATGGCCGATAGATTTACCGGCTTCCCGAAATCCATCCCGATCCACGAATAGGAGCGGTTATAGGTCAGTACGTTCCCGTCGAACGCATCTTCTTTCCGCTCGTCCGGGGTTGCCGTTATGATCTCGCCGAAAAGCCGCTTTCCGTTCGTGCCCAGAAATTCGATCTCCCCGAAATTCAGCATGCGGCCGTTTTTGTAAGCTCTCCAATAACGATAACCGGACTTCGTGTGAACCGGAATTTCCGTCCAGCCCAAGTGAGGATGCGGTTTCTCGACCCGATGAATCACCGTCGAATCGGAAAAGTCGGGACGGTTCGCAGCGTGGAATTCCGTCCCCGTCAATTCGCGGGCCCATTGGGTCTTGACCAGCGTGAGCGGGTATTTTCGGTGAAAAACCATGTCCTGAGCGATGTCGGCATCTATTCGATAGGTTTCCCGAATCCCTTTTTCCCCCGCGAGGAAAGGGGCCGACAGGGCAACCATCTCTTCTCCGCGGTAATACACGGGCAGATAAACCACATCCGTTCCCATATCGCGGAACAGGGCCTTGTTCCTTTTGACCTCGGCCCACGCTACCGGATGCCATTCCAGATTGTTGAATACGGCCAGATAGACGTGCCGGGGATCGTCTTTCCCGTTTACGTCCAGCTCGATATCGGTCACTTTCATGTAGTGAGACGATACGTCCCGGTTGAACGGACTTCTGAAAAGCTCCGGTATGTATTCCCGTGCATTCCGGGGTTGCGGAACCGGGTTGCGGGAATAGGTCTTGCGATAGACTTTCGCCGCTTTGGGATTTCGCACTTCGCTCAGGTTGCTGTAAAGAAGGCCGGGATCGATCACCGTCAGCCAGTAATGCTGACCGTTGCGGGTCGGCCAATGCGGTATGAAATCGACCGCGCACGGAATCCCGGCGGCTCGTAAGCCGTGCACCCGGTAGTAGGTGTTTTCGACACAGTCGAAAGTCAGCGTCCGATCGGGAAGCGTGAGTTTGTATCGGTAATCGTCGTCTTTGTTGCCGCTTCGCTGGCGTTCCGCCGAAAGCGCCGTTTCGATGGCAGGAGGCAGAAAGGGGAAAAAGGATACGTGATCGCTGACCGCTTTCCATACATTTTTCATGGAATCGGATTCCGGCCATTCCAGCGGTTCCCGGTCGGCCCGGTAGGGGAGGATGTATTCGCAGAAATCTTCGAAGGAAAGGGACTTCAACCAAGGAGCCCGGCGATAACACTCTACCCGGTTCCGAATGTGTTCGATCAGGAGTTCGAGTGAAATCGCATCCGTATCGTATATGCGGCTCAAATCTTCCGAATCCCCGGCCCGGTAATAGGGGGCGGAGAGAACGACTTTTCGTACCGTGGGGGACATGTCCGGATAAACGGAATCGATGTATTCGCGGTAGGCGGAAACCGAACCTCCCGTATATTCGTAGTGTCCGGGCATGTGAGCGAGCAGGAAAACCGCTGCCCGGAGTTCCAGGCTGTCGGCAGGGTTCCTTTCGAACTCCCGGATCACGGGCATCAGACGGTCGGTTTCCGAAGACAGATGCTCCCGGGGATTTTCCGATGTACATCCGTTGCAAAGCAGCAGGCTAATTGCATGCAGGAACAGTGTTTTGGTTTTCATATCGTTTTATGTATTTACGTGCATCGGCTTTGGCGCGTATGGTTATCGAATTCGTTATCTTTTCGTTCATCCCGGAAATTTCTTCGGCCACGACGTAAGCCTTGTCTTCCTGCCCCGTCCGCAGGTAAAATTCGAAAAGCCGGTACCGGGGCAGAACCAGGGTGGGAACCATGCGAGAAGCGAGGATGAACGATTCTTCCGCGAGCTTGTGTTTTCCGGCACGGGCATAGGATTCCGCCAGCCGGACCTGAATCTCCGAGTTTCGTCCGAATCGCAGAAGCATTTCCAAAAAGGCGATTTCTTCAGCCGGGTCATCCTGTTCCGCGAGATATTGCCCATACGCTTCGCGGCAGGCAGGCAAGGCGATGAGCCGCTGTTTTTCGCATCGTGTGGGGATATATCCTTCCCGGATTCGCTCCATCAGCTTATCCGCGCGACAGAACAGAATCTGCTGTCCGACCGAGCCGGAAAGCATAAAAAGGAGAATGACCGTAGCACCGACCCGGCATGTCCCGGACACCGGAAAAGAATAGGTGCGCTCCGTTTCCGCCATTCCCAAAAGAACGGGTACCATCGACCCTAACGGAAACACGCTGCCCGGATAAGAGAATAAGGAAAAAACGAACCATGCCGGTAAGCCGTAAAGAACCGCTGCCGAAGTTTTTCCGCGGTTTTTGTAGAGGATGAGAGACAGGATCAGTAACAGGCAGGGAGCCGCCGCTCCGTATTCGGCGAACCAGCGCAACGGTTCGTTGAAAGAATGTACATTGTTGCCTATATCGTCCGGGGAGCGTTCCGGGAACTCGCGAAAATAATCCGCCTGATAAAGCATATAATTGCCTGCGAAAGAACCCGGCCCGTGTCCTTTCAACGGAGCGTCGGCTATCATGCGGGCCGTCACTCGCCATAGGGTCAACCTGGAATCGGCCGATTCGGGACGGTAGCGGTACAAGCCGTAAATGAAAACACCCGTAACCGCGACAAACAGAAGGCAGGCGACCAGGCGTCGTTTTTTGAAGCCGCTTAACACATAAAACAACAGGGGAACACCGGCAGCCAGCCAGGAGGCCCGGGAGTCGGATACAAGCAGTCCTGCCGTCAATACCGGAAAGATCAGGGCCCGATGCTTCCAGGACGATTGCCTTAAGGTAAAGAAAGCGATGACCAGACAAACGGCGACATATCCGCCGTAAGGCCCGGGATTCAGAAACGTTCCCGTGACCGGAAAATAAGGATGATTGGAAGCTAAAAATCCGGTTCGCTGAAGGATTCCCAGGATGCTTTGCAAAAATCCGGAAAGAATGAAACCGTAAAGAACAACGAGTTTTTCCTTGCAACTCAAAAGTCTGATTGCCAGATATGCCGCCAGGAAAACGATGGACTCCCAGAGGAGGACAGGCGGTCTGAAAGGGGTGCAGAAATATCGGCCGATGACAGCCACAATTCCGGAAACGACAAGTATGTCCGCTATCGAGTACTGGAAAAGCGCCTGCTTTTGAATGGATACAAGAAGATAAAATAAAAAGAAGAGGCAGGCGATGAAGACAGGAAAAAGAATGCTTACGCTTGAGTGTCCATAAATCAATGGTAAACAAACGATAAAAAGAAATATATAGTTAGCCTTTGGGAAGCGTTTCACTTGCCGTCTATCATAAACAGAACAAACAAATGTAACATAATTACTTGTAAATACAAGAAATGAAATCGGTGAGATGTTCTAATTTGGCTGCATGTCGGAGTGGATTGCTCTTCATAAGTCTTTAAAAGATCATCGTCCGTTGCGAGCAATGGACGATGGGGCATGCCGATATTCCTGACTGTAAATTTTATAGGGGACGTATGTGAAACGGCCGCTTTTTTCGGGCCGTCGGTTCGGGGCGAAAAAAAGCGGGATTGATGCCGAAGCGGGGATTTTACCGTTTTCCCCGATTCGCAGGCGGGGATACCCGTTACCTGCGTTTCCGGGTTTTGAGGCAGGGCAAACGGGACCGACAGCGGAAAGCGGCTTTTACTCTGCCGCGCGTCCGCCCAACTGCCCGGCCAGCCGGAGTACCTGCGGAATCAGGAGGTGCTTCTCGTCCGAATGCAGCACGTAATCCGCGCGGCGGAGGCGTTCCTCTTCCTGCATCTGGGCCTCGATCCGGCGACGGATCGCTTCTTCGTCCGCCTTGTCCCGCACCATGCAGCGCCGGATGCGGATTTCCTCCGGAGCCGTGACGACGATGATTTTATCCACGTACCGGGCGAATCCGCTTTCCAGCAGGATGGCCGATTCGATGACCGTGCAGGGAGCGTCGCGGTGTGCGTCCGTCCACTTCAAATAGTCTTTCAGCACGGCGGGATGCACGATGTTGTTGAGGCCGGTCAAAAGGCTTTCGTCCCGGAACACCCGTTCCGCTATGAAGGCGTTGTCCGGCGCTCCGTTTCGATAGGCTGCGTCTCCCAATAGTTCCCGGATCCGCCGGATCACTTCCGGATCGCGCGCCATCAGCCGTTTGGCGCTTCGGTCGGAATCGTACACCGGGATGCCCAGCAGGGCCAGCATCCGTGCCGCCGTCGTCTTGCCGCTGCCGATTCCTCCCGTAAGTCCCGCTTTGATCATGTTTTTTCGGTTATGTCCGGCCCTTTGCCGGAAAGCGTCAGTTTTTCTCGAATAACAGTTCCGCATAGAGCGGGATGATTTCCCGAACCACGATCCCTTCGGTCGTTTCCGCCCGGATTTTGTATCTGCGGTCGAGGTTGGACGCCCGGTCGCCGTAGTTGATGTAGAGCCGGATGTGTTCCGGGGAAGCGTTGGCGTAGTCGCTGCGCCGGACGTTGACTCGGACTACCGCTTCCGAAGGAATGATGACGGGGGAGAGACGGTCGGGGTAGTTGCGCACCTCGATCGGAAGGGTGAGATCCGTTTCCGTGTATTCCTCCACCCGGATGTCGTAACGGACTTCGTCTACCGGCAGCAGTACGTCCGGAATGGGAGACAGGGGGATTTTTCCGCTCAGGGAACCGTGCACCTCCGTAAAGCTCCGGGGTACGGTATAGACGCCCCGCAGGGTGTCCAGCAGCACGTCCAGCGATTGTACCGTCAGGGAATCCGGAATCAGGACGAGCGGCGAGACGGGCATGAAACGGGGATCGTACTCGATCCGGATGCGGCTCAGTACGGGCACCCGTTTGGATTTGACCGGCGAGGCGACGATCTCGAAACGGGGCGTCAGCACGGAAAGCACCTTGACGTCGGTGATCTGGGCGGCCAGCGCGTTGTAGAGGGAGCCGATGGTCACTTCGTTCCGGTCGCCGGAAGCGACGGGACGGAGTTCCACCCGGCTGATGTCCACCGCGGCGCGGTGTCTTTTCGGAAAGAGTTTGTACATCAACAGTCTGTATCCCGCCCCTTCGATCAGGCATTCGACTTCCTGGCTGTTTTCGATCACGCCGAGAGCGCTGTTGGGATTGTTTTCGATGCTGACCGGAACGGTCACGGTGGCCGTATAGTCGTGGCTGAGTTTGTTGATGTACCACAAGACGAACGAAATCAGCAGAAAGACGATCAGCGCCGGATGCGCCGTCCGCCGCAGAAAATTCTTGAAGTATATGACGAATCTGTTCATGTCCGCTTATTTTCGCCAGGCCGTCGTCGTCCGCCGGGATTCGATCCTTGCTTCGACCGAATCGGGCAGCAGGTGGAAAAAGTCGAGCCCCGTTTCCCGTTCGACCTCGTCGACCGGAACCGCATAGTCCCAGCAGCTTCCGGAGAAGGAGTCCCGGTTCGGGATCAGGAAACCGATGGAAAGGTATTCCGGGCCGCTGCGGGCCAGCAACACTTTGAAAAAGCGTTCCGGAACTCCCACCTTTTCCCGTCCGATCCGCTTCAGCCCCGGTTTCAGGTGGCCGCCCGTCACCACGTACACCGTATCGAATCTTTCCGCGGCGCGGCGCACTTCGGCTTCCAGCGCGTTCCAGATTTTCCGGTTCAGGGCCGGGCGTTGCGGAGCGATGTTGGAGAAGAGGAAGGTAGCGTCGTTTTCCCGCCGGTCGTTGTTCCGGTCGGCGGACGGCAGCAGGTGCCCCTTGTCGTATCCCGAACGAAGGTAGTCGTCGTTGCCGGCGCTTCTCCATCCCCGCTTCAAAACTTGCGGATCGGGGGCGAAACGGTTCCGGCGTTCCGCTCCTTTCGTCTTTACGTCTTTCCCCGTCAGCAGGTAGGCCACCCACGCCGCCTGTCGGTAAGTCGTGTCGTACAGCAGGGTGTAACGCCCGTCCTGATTGCTGAGCACGAATGTACGGTCGGCGGGCCGGGGAATTTCCACCCCTGCGGGAAAAAACGGATGGACGGTTTGTGTCCGGCTCCCTTTTTCGGGTTTCCGGGTTTTCGGACCGGTTTCCTTTCGGGAGCGTTCGGCGGGGGAAACGGCGGCCGGGGGTTCCTTCCCGCCTGCCGGAGCCGTTTTCGTAGCCGTCTGCCGGAATGCCAGAATCAGCACAAACAATACCACAAGCAACCCGATGATGATGTAAAGTTGCTTTTCCGCGGTCAGTCTGATTTGCTTTCGCCGGACGCTCTTTTTCCCTTTTCCCGCTGTCTTTCCGTTTTTCACGTTTCGGGCATTTCTCAACAAAGGTAACGGTTTTTTAAAATTTCATGTACCTTTGCCCGCAAAAGGGCTCCGTATGGCAGAAATCGTCAGAGACAAGGCATTGGAAGCGCTGAATACCTTCGGGGTTCCGGCGTTCGCGCGGTACTACGCCGTTTTCGCGGATCGTCGGCAGCTGGACGAGCTTTTCTCGATGCCGGAGACGGAAGGTCTGCCGTGGTACGTGTTGGGGGGAGGAAGCAATGTATTGTTCACGGGCGATTACGAAGGGCTGATGCTGCAACCGGTCGGGAAACGGATGGAGGCGGTGGAAGAGAGCGGGGAAACCGTGTCGGTGCGGGCGGAGGCCGGCGTCGTGTGGGACGATTTCGTCCGGTTCTGCGTGGAACGGGGCTACGGCGGCGTGGAAAACCTTTCGGGGATTCCGGGGAGCGTGGGCGCCGCTCCGGTTCAGAATGTGGGGGCTTACGGCGCGGAGGCGAAGGACGTGATCCGGGAAGTGGAAATTTACCTGCCGCAGGAGCGGACGGTGCGGATGCTCCGCCGGGAAGAGTGCGCTTTCGGATACCGGGACAGCGTTTTCAAACGGGAGCTGAAAGGACGGGCCATCGTGCTTTCGGTGACGTTCGAACTTTCCCGGATGCCGGTTTTCCGGTTGGGGTACGGCGATCTGGTGCAGGAAGTGGAACGGTTGGGCGGAGCGTCCCCGGAGAATGTCCGCCGGGCGGTGATTTCCATCCGGAACGCCAAACTGCCCGATCCGGCCGTGCTGGGAAATTCGGGAAGTTTCTTTAAGAACCCGGTGGTGGCGCCGGAGGCGGCGGAACGGTTGAAGGCGCGTTATCCGGAAATGCCATCGTATCCGGCGCCCGGAGGCGTGAAACTGGCCGCCGGCTGGCTGATCGACCGGGCCGGATGGAAAGGCCGTCGGGAAGGGCGCGTGGGCGTGCATGACCGGCAGGCATTGGTGCTGGTGAACCACGGGGGCGCTGCCGGAAGCGAGGTGCTGGAACTGGCGCGGAGGATCGTGGCGGACGTAGCGGAAAAATTCGGCGTGGAGCTGGAGTTGGAGGTGAACGTGCTCTAAGGGATCGGTGTACGCAGACGGGAAAACAAGGTCGTAAAACAGGGCCGGCCGGAAAGAGGAACATGCATTTCCGAACGGCCGGTTACCCAAGATAAACAGGAAAACTTATGTTGTTGGACGATTTTCTGGATTATGTCCGGGAAAGGCATTTGTTCGCTCCCGAAGACAAGGTATTGCTGGCGGTGAGCGGAGGAGTCGATTCCATGGTGATGCTCGACCTGTTTTCCCGGAGCGGCTACCGTTACGGGGTGGCCCACTGCAATTTCTGCCTGAGGGGAGAGGAAGGGGACGAGGACGAAAAGAGCGTGGCCGATGTCTGTGCCGGACTGGGAGCGGAACATTTCAACATCCGGTTCGACACCCTGGCCGAAGTGAATGCGTCGGGGGAATCCGTACAGATGGTGGCCCGCCGGCTCAGGTACGACTGGTTCGAGCGGCTGTGCGCCGAACACGGCTACACCAAAATCGCCATCGCTCACCATGCGGACGATTCCGTCGAAACGTTTTTCATCAACCTGATCCGGGGCACCGGGCTGCGGGGACTGACGGGCATTCATGTGGCCAACGGACGGATCGTCCGGCCCCTGCTTTTTGCCACCCGTCGGGAAATCCTCGAATACGCCCTGAACAACGGCGTGGCTTACCGGGAGGACTCCTCCAACCGTTCGACCAAGTACCTGCGGAACAAAATCCGGCTGGGGGTGATCCCGAAAATCCGGGAGGTTGCCCCCCATTTCGCGACGGTCATGACCGGCAATGTCGAACGGCTTTCGATGGCCCTCCGGTTCATCGACCGGCAGATGGAGCTGATCCGGGAAAAGGTGATGACGTCCGAAAAGGACGGCGTGGTGCTGGAACTGGATGCGATCGATCCCTCGCTTCCCGAAAACTATGTGATCTACGAAATGCTGCGTCCTTACGGTTTCAGTCCCGAAGTGGTGCACGACCTTTGCCGTTGCATCGGGGACGGGGGCTGCGGGATGAAATTCCATTCCGTTTCCCATGTGGCCTATCTGGACAGGCGAAGGGTGATCGTCCGGCCGGTTACGCCGGGAAAAGCCTACGAAATCCGGATCGACCGGGGGGTGAAGAAAGAGTTTTGCCTGGGAGGTTGCCTGACTTTCGAGGAACTGGAAAAGGAGGATGTCGAATTCCTGCAGCAACCCGAAAACGTGGCGCTGCTGGATGCGGGAAAGCTGACGTATCCGCTGACCGTGCGCTCGTGGCGCGAGGGGGACGTTTTCGTTCCGCTGGGCATGGAAGGCCATAAGAAGGTGAGCGATTATCTGATCGACGCCAAGGTGCCCCTTCCGGACAAGGAACGGCAGCTCGTGGTGGTGTCCGGAGACGATATCGTCTGGCTGGTGGGGCGCCGGATCGATCACCGTTACCGGGTGGCGGAAGAGACCCGGCAGGTGCTGCGTATCACCAAATCCGAGAGCGAGGAAACCATTATCATTTGACCTGTTTTTGATATTTTGAAAATTGGGTTAAATTTGTAACTTCAAGTTAAAGCGCTTTACCGGATGAAGACCTACTTCAGACTGCTGTGGTTTGCCAGACCTCTGGAGAAATACGCCGTGCCGTATTTCTTTTACGTATTGCTTCATGCGGTTTTCAACACGTTCAATTTCGTGATGCTGATACCCATCCTGAACACCCTGTTCAATGCGGACGAGGTGGTTCAGCAGGTGACGACGGCGCCTCACTTCGAACTCAGCACGGTTTATCTGGAAAAGCTGCTCAACTATTATCTTTTCCGCCTCTATGGGGCCAACTACGACGTGATGCAGATTCTGATGGTGCTTAGCGCCATCGTGGTCGCATCGGTGATGCTGAGCAACCTGTTCCGGTATCTGGCCCAGCGGACGATGGAAGGTTTGCGCATCCACACGCTGAAGCGGCTGCGGAACGCCGTTTTCGGAAACGTGATGCGGCTCCACGCCGGTTTTTTCAGCAACGAGCGGAAAGGAGACATCATCTCCAAGATCACGTCGGATGTGCAGGTCGTTCAGTTTTGCATTACCAATACGTTGCAGGTGGCTTTCCGGGAACCGTTCCTGATCGTGGGATACGTGTTCGCGCTGTTGAAAATCTCGCTCGAGCTGACCGTTTTCACCGTCCTGATCCTGCCGGTTTCGGCATTGGTGATCGGTTTCATCGTCAAGACGCTGCGGCGGTCGGCCCGCGAGGCGCAGGATTCGCTGGGGGAAATGGTGAGCCTGGTGGACGAAGCGGTCGGGGGAATCAAGATTCTGAAAGGATACAACGCCACGCGCTACATCACGGAAAAATTCTTCGCCAAAAACGACCTCTATTCCCGGATTTCCAAATCCATGGCCAACCGGCAGCAGCTGGCGTCCCCGGCTTCGGAATTCCTGGGGGTTTCGGCTGTGGCCATCATCCTGATTTACGGGGGCGGGATGGTGCTGAACGATAAAATCGCCGCCAGCGACTTCATTACTTATCTGGCTATTTTCTCGCAGGTGACCCGTCCGGCCCGTTCTTTGGCAGATTCGTTCAGCACGATCCATCAGGGGCTGGCCGCCGGCGATCGGGTGCTGGAACTGATGGACACCCGTCCCGAGGTCGTGGACGAGCCGGATGCGGTGGCGCTGACGGAATTCAAAAAGGACATCGAATTCAGTCATGTCACGTTTTCCTATGAGGACAGAGATGTGCTGCACGATATTTCCTTCACGATCCGGAAAGGGGAAACCGTGGCTCTGGTCGGTCCTTCCGGCGGCGGGAAATCCACGATTTCGGACCTGATTCCCCGGTTTTATGACGTGCAGTCGGGGCAGATACGGATCGACGGAGTGGATATCCGGCACTATGATGTGGAATCCGTGCGGGAACACATGGGGATCGTGGCGCAGGACACCGTCCTGTTCAACGATACGATCGAGAACAACATCCGGCTGGGAAAACTGGATGCCACGCTGCCGGAGATCGAGCGGGCGGCGCGGATCGCCAACGCCCATTCCTTCATCATGGAGACGGAGAAAGGGTATCGCACCAATGTGGGCGACCGGGGCATGAAACTTTCAGGGGGACAGCGTCAGCGGTTGAGCATCGCCCGCGCCGTGCTGCGGAATCCCGACATCCTGATTCTGGACGAAGCCACTTCCGCGCTGGACACCGAATCGGAAAAACTGGTGCAGGAAGCGTTGTCCAACTTGTTGAAAGGGCGTACGTCGCTGGTGATCGCCCATCGCCTGAGCACCATCCAGCATGCGGATAAGATCGTGGTGATCGACCGGGGAAGGATCGTGGAGACGGGCACGCACCATGAACTGATGGCTTTGGAAGGCGTGTATCGCAAACTGATCGAAATGCAACAGATCGACGATGCGGAAGCCCCGGCGGCGGCCGCCGGGGAACAATAATGAAGAAACGATGAGAATAAGCGGATTTACCATAGCGCGCAATGCCCGGATTTACGATTTTCCGCTGGTGGAGTCGATCCGTTCCGTGCTGGACATCGTGGATGAGTTCGTGGTGGCGGTGGGCGCGGGCGAGGACGATACGGAAGAACTGGTTCGTTCCATCGGAAGTCCGAAGATACGGATCATCAATACGGTATGGGATACGGAAAAATACAAGGGAGGCGGAACGATCCTGGCCCAGCAGACCGACATCGCTCTGCGGGCCTGCACCGGGGACTGGTGTTTTTACATTCAGGCCGACGAGGTGTTGCACGAGAGCGCTCTGCCGGTAGTCAAAGCAGCCTGCGAGAAATATCTGGACGATAAGCGCGTGGACGGATTCGTGCTGAAATACGTGCACCTGTACGCCGATTATTGCCATTGCATCGAGGCGTTGCATTTCGCCTATCCGTACGAAATTCGGATCGTCCGCAACCGAAGGGACATCCATTCGTGGCGGGATGCCCAGTCATTCAAGATCAATCCGAACTTCGACGGGGATTACCTCGCCAAGGAAGGGACTTCCAAACTGCGGTGCGTCTTTCTGGATGCCCGGATGTTCCACTACGGCTGGAGCCGCGACCCCCGGTGCATGAGCCGGAAAATGGTGAAAATGCGCAAAATGTACCATCCCGAATACGAGGAAGATGCCGCGGAATACCATGATTACGGCAACCTGTCCCTCATGCCGCTCTTTGAGGGGGAGCATCCGGAAGTCATGCGTGAAAGGGTAGCGAAAATGTCGTGGGGACATTGCCTGCGATATGATGGGCCGCCTCCGCAGGAACGGAAGATATTCGCTCCCAAGTATCGTCTGTTGGGGTGGATCGAAAACCGGCTGTTGGGCGGACGGCGTATCGGAGGGTTCCGGAATTTTTACAAAGCGGGCTTTTTTCGCTTGCCGGACGGAAGCCGGGAACGGTAATCAGGAACGGAAAGATAACGGCGGGAGCATATCGTGGAATGAATAATGTATGGGAAGGATACCAAAATAAGTAGAGGATAATGGATGCACGGTCCCCATTGTTTACCATCGTAACCGTCGTGCTGAACGATGTGAAAAAAGTGGAGGGAACGATTAGAAGCGTTCTTCTCCAGAAGTTTTCCGACTACGAATACATCGTGGTCGACGGGGGCTCCACGGACGGAACGTTGGACGTGATCGGACGTTACCGGGATCGGATCGACCGGCTGATCGCCGAACCCGACCGGGGAATCTACGATGCCATGAACAAGGGGATACGGGAAGCGAAAGGCAAGTGGATCAATTTCATGAACAGCGGAGATACGTTCGCGGATGAGAACGTGTTGAGAAAGCTGGCTGATGCGGCTGTGTCGGAGCGATGGGACATTCTTTACGGAGATGTGATCATTCCGGGGAAAAACGGGGAAAGACAGCTTCGCAGAGCGAATCCCGAACCTTGCAACATTCATCGCATGTTCTGCTGTCATCAAAGCACTTTCGTGCGCACCTCGCTCATGAAAGCCGGAGGATTCGATATCAATCATCCTCTTTCAGCCGATTTCAAATTCTTCAAACAGTGTTTCGTTTCGGGGTGTCGGTTTCGTTATGTAGGCGGACCGGTCGCCATCTTTGACAAGAGCGGTATTTCCAACGTCCACCGTGTGCGCGGATTGCGCGACAACGTTCAGGTGATTAAGGAGTTGGATCAGGGAGTGCTTCGGGTCAAACATCTGGTCAAACTTTACTACACGATCGGTTACCTGGGACTGGTCAACTTGTTTCGCAGCCGTCCGTCGCAGCCGGATTTGGCTTCCCGCGAAAAGGTCGAGCATTAGCCCGTTTTTCCGAAAACACCCGAAAGATGACAGCGACCGGCATTTAAAAAGGATTCTATTCCGCCACCTATTGTTCGCAAAATGTATTTCCCGGAAAATCAGGGTTGTTTTTCATTCGTTCCGGCGACCGGCTTCAGGCCTTTCTCCTGCGCCAATTGTTCCATGAGGGCATAGGCTTCTTCGTAATTGTTTCCGATCGCTCCGTCCAGGATGGCGTCCTTGATTTTTTCCTTGATTTCTCCCACCGTCCGGCACGGCTTCAACCCGTAAGTTTCCATGATGATCTCTCCCGTGACCGGGGGCTGGAAATTCCGGATGCGGTCTTTTTCCTCGATTTCCTTCAGCTTCTGCCTGACCAGTGCGAAATTTTGCCGGTAGCGTTTGACTTTGGCTTCGATTCCCGACGTGATGTCGGCTTCGCAAAGGGTCATCAGATCGTCGACGTCGTCGCCCGCTTCGAACAGGAGCCTCCTGACCGCCGAGTCGGTCACGTTTTCGGCCAGGATAATGGGACGCAGGTGAAGCGCGACCAGCTTCTGAACGTATTTCATCCGCTCGTCCAGCGGCAGTTTCAGCTCCCGGAAAATCCCCTTGACCATTTTCGACCCCAGATACTCGTGCGCGTGGAACGTCCACCCCTGCTCCGGGTCATAGACTTTGGTCTGCGGCTTGGCGATGTCGTGGAGCAGGGCGGCCCAGCGGAGCCACGGATTGTCGGATACGCGGGCTACGTTGTCCAGCACTTTGAGCGTGTGGATGAAGTTGTCCTTATGCCCCTGCCCGTTGACGTATTCCACCCCTTTCAGTCGCGCCAGCTGCGGGAGAATGAATTCCAGCAGACCGCAGCGGTCGAACAGCTCGAAGCCTGCGGAGGGCACTTCGGCCATGACGATCTTGTTCAGTTCCGTGATGATCCGTTCGCGGGAAACGATCCCGATCCGTTCCCGGTTGCGTTCGATGGCGTCGAAGGTTTCCGGAGCGATGTCGAATCCCAGCTGCGTTGCGAACCGGACGGCCCGCACCATGCGCAGAGGGTCGTCGGAAAAGGTTTTGTCCGGATCGCACGGGGTTTGTATCCGCAGGTCGTTCAGGTCGCGGATTCCTCCGAACGGGTCGGACAGTTCTCCGAAATTGTCCCGGTTCAGGCCGAAAGCCATGGCGTTGATGGTGAAATCCCGCCGCAGTTGATCGTCCTCGATCGTGCCGTCTTCCACCACCGGTTTCCGGGAGTCGAAACGATAGGATTCCTTCCGGGCGCCTACGAATTCGATTTCGATGTCTTCCGCATGGATCATGGCCGTTCCGAAATTTTTGAAGACCGTCACGTTGGTTTTCAGCTCCCGCGCCACCCTTTCGGCCAGGTCGATGCCGCTTCCCGCCACTACGATGTCGATGTCCTTGCAGGGTCGGTTCAGGAAATAGTCGCGTACGTATCCCCCGATGACGAAAGCCCGCAGGCCGGCTTCGTCCGCCAGCCTGCCGACGAGGGGGAATATCGGGTTTTGCAGGGCATCCAGTATTTTCATCGTGTCGGTTTTCATGGATTCGGAAGATGGCCCGGAGACGTCCGGGCGCCGGGTTTCGTAAAAGTCGGAACGGGCGGTTTCGTGAACTGCTTATCGCCTTGCGGCTCCCGGCTGAAAAGCGGGACAGGAAAAAGCCATGGGAATCCGGTCAGTGATTTCCCAATTCCCGCTGATACAGTCGTATGGTGTTTTCCAACCCGTAATACAGGGCGTCCGCGATCAGGGCGTGCCCGATGGAAACTTCCAGCAGAGAAGGAATGTTTTCGGCGAAGTAACGAAGATTCTCCAGGCTGAGGTCGTGTCCGGCATTGATGCCGAGGCCCTGCCGCACGGCTTCCCGCGCCGCTTCCGCAAAAGGAGCGAGGGCCGCTTCCCGGTTTTCCGCGTATTTCGAGGCATAAGGTTCCGTATAGAGTTCCACCCGGTCGGCTCCGCAGCGGGCGGCGCCCGCCACCGTTTCCGGCACGGGGTCTACGAAAATCGAGACCCGGATGCCCTTTTCCCTGAAAGCGGAAACGGTGTCGGTCAGGAATTCCCGGTTTCCGAGGGTGTCCCATCCGCTGTTGGACGTGATGGCGGTCGGGGGATCGGGTACCAGCGTGACCTGGTCGGGTTCGACGTCGAGCACCAGCCGGATGAACTCCGGGGAGGGATATCCTTCGATGTTGAATTCGGTCGTGATGATTTTTTTGATGTCGTAAACGTCCCGGTATCGGATGTGCCGCTCGTCGGGACGGGGGTGAACGGTAATGCCGTCCGCTCCGAAACGCTGGCAGTCTATGGCGGCCTGCGTCACGTCCGGAACGTTTCCCCCGCGTGAGTTGCGCAGGGTGGCGATTTTGTTGATGTTCACGCTGAGTTTGGTCATGGCTTTATGCTCCTTGTTACGCGGCAAAGATACAAATAACGGACAAATCGAAAGAGACGGGAAGCGGAAATTTGTTCCGGCGCCTTTTCCGGCAGGGAAAGCGGATTCGGCGGCCCTGCTGTTCCGGAGGCCGGACGAAAACTCCGTCCGGCCTCCGGAACCGGTTCGCCCGACCGGAAAGCCGGTTTCGCAGAAAACCGGCGCCGGGGGTTTGGGAGAACGGGATTAAATTCGTTTCTTTACACTTTGGTGAAGGCGTTTCCCGCTTTTGCGCGGGGAAGGCGGAGCGCAGGAAGTTCAAGAGAAAAACGTTATGAAAGCGATACTATACGGTCGTCCCGGAATCGAGCACGAGGCGGCGGAACTCACCGCCCTGTTGGACGCGTTCGCGGCGAACGGGTTCGAATGCCGGATCAATGCGGGATTCGCGGAGACGATTTTCCGGTGTACGGGCATCCGGGTGGATCCGGGACGCGTTTATACCGGACAGCGGGATTTTCCGGAAGAAGCCGACGTCATGGTCAGCTACGGAGGGGACGGTACCTTTCTGGACGCCGTTCGGATGTTGAATACCCGGCCCGTGCCCGTGCTCGGCATCAATTCGGGCCGGTTGGGATTTCTGGCCAACGTCTCCAAACCGGGCATCGGAGAAGCGCTGCGGGAAATCCGGCAGGGAAATTATACCACCGAGGAGCGGGCATTGCTGGCGGTGGAAGGGGATTTTCCGGAACCGGTGGATTTTCCCTATGCGTTCAACGAATTCAGCATCCAGAAGAACGGAGTGACCATGGTGTCCGTGGATGTCTGCGTCGACGGGGAACCCATCACCACCTACCTGGGAGACGGCATTATCCTTTCCACGCCGGCCGGTTCGACCGCTTATTCCCTGAGCGTCGGGGGGCCCATCGTGGTGCCCGGAAGCCGCTGCTTCGTGCTGGCCCCCATCGCTTCCCACAACCTGACGATGCGTCCGCTGGTCGTTCCGGATACCGGGGAGGTCGGTTTTAGGATGGAAGCCCGCCGGGGCAGTTCGTATGTGACGCTGGACAACCGGGATTATACCGTGCCGAACGGAAGCGTTTTCCGGGTTCGGCGGGCCGAAAAATCGGTTTTTTTGATTCGCTTCCAAAATATATCCTTCTACCGGACGTTAAGAGAGAAGATGATGTGGGGAAGGGACAGCCGGGAGATTCCAAAATAATTTCTATATTTGCGGATTAAACAGGGAAAATCGATGGCAGCAGAGACGGGGCGGGAGGTACCGTGCCATGTGGCGATTATCATGGACGGCAACGGCCGGTGGGCGAAAGCCCGGGGGTTGGAGCGTCTGGAAGGCCACATGCAGGGGGTGGAGAGTATTCGCAGGGCGGTGAAGGGAGCCTTGACAAGGGGGGTGCGTTACCTGACGCTGTATGCTTTTTCCACGGAGAATTGGGGGCGTCCCCGCACGGAGGTGTCGGGGCTGATGGATATTTTCTGCCGTTGCGCGGTGAATGAAACTCCGGAACTGAAAAGGCAGGGCGTGCGCCTGCGCTTTATCGGGGATGTCGCGCGGATGAGCGGGGAAGTGCGGGAGGGCGTGGCTTACTGCGAACGGGAAACGGCGGAAAACGATCGGCTTACCGTTCTGGTCGCGCTCAATTACAGTGCGCGGTGGGAGATCACGCAGGCGGTGCGGACGATAGCCGGGGAAGTGCGGGAAGGAAAACTGCTGCCGGAGGAGATCGCGTCGGAGACGGTGTCTTCGCATCTGACGACCGTCGGAGTGCCCGATCCCGATCTGCTGATCCGTACCAGCGGAGAATACCGGATCAGCAATTTTCTGTTGTGGCAGTCGGCTTATGCCGAGTTCTATTTCACGGACATCTGCTGGCCCGATTTCGACGAGGCGGAATTCGACCGGGCGCTGGCGGCCTATGCCGGACGTAACCGCCGTTTCGGTCGGGTGTGAGGAAAAATGAGACGAATATGCAATTTACGCTATAACGAGGAAGATGAGATTTAAGATATTCAGACTGCTGCTCCTTTTCGTGCCGTTCGTTTCGGGCGCGTTCGGATTGCGGGCGCAGGATACGGATTCGCTCAAGGTGGAATATCCGTTCATGGATTACGGGCACCCGCGTCAGTACGTTATCAAGGATATTCGGATGCACGGGGTGAAATACCTCGATCCGGAAATCCTGATTTCGACCAGCGGCATGAACCGGGGGGATACGGCGTATCTGCCGGGAACCTACGTGACGGATGCCGTGCGGAGGCTTTGGAGCCAGTTGTATTTCGCCGATATCAAGACCGTGGTGGAGACCCAGGGGGACAGCGCCGTCCTGAACTTCTACCTGACGGAACGGCCCCGGGTTTACCGGTGGGCGTTCGACGGCGTCAAGAAGGGAGAAGCCACCGAACTGCTGGAGAAACTGAAACTGAGGCGGGGGTCGGAGCTTTCGGACTTCCGCATCACCACGGCCATCGAAACCATCAAGCGCTATTTCCGGGACAAGAGTTTCCTCAACGTGGAGGTGGACCTCATCCAGACCAACGACACCACCGTGGCCAACGGGGTGAACGTGACGTTCAAGGTCGATAAGGGGGAAAAGGTGAAAATCGGCGACATCGTGTTCGAGGGGAACGACACGTTCTCCGACCGGCGGCTCCGGAAAACGATGAAGAAGACCAAGAAGAAAAGCATCAATATTTTCGCCAGCACCAAGTTCAACGAAGCCAAATACGAGGAAGACAAGGAGAACCTGATCGAGTTCTACAATTCCAAAGGGTACCGGAACGCCACGATCGTAAAGGACTCCCTCTACAAGATCAACGACAAGCGGGTAGGGATCGCCATCGAGGTGGACGAAGGCGGAAAGTTCTATTACCGCAACATTTCGTGGCTGGGGAACAGCAAGTACACCACCGATCAGCTGAACCTGCTGCTGGGGGTCAAGGAAGGGGACACGTACGACAGCAAGACGGTCAACAAGCGGCTCGGAATCGGGAAGGACGCCAATCCCGACGATGAATCGGTGTCGTCCCTCTACCAGAACGAGGGGCACCTCATGTTCCAGATCGAACCCCAGGAAACGGTGGTCGGAACGGATTCCATCGACTTGGAAATCAAATTGATCGAAGGAAAACCGGCGACGGTCAACGCTATCAATATCACGGGAAACAACCGGGTGAACGACCAGGTGATCCGCCGGGAACTCGACATGCGGCCGGGAGAGCTTTACAACCGGGCCATGCTGATGAACACCATGCGCCGCATCGCCCAGATGCAGCACTTCAACGCCGAAGCGCTGATGCCCAAGATCGAACCCGTCTCCAACGAGCTGGTGAACATCACGTTCCCGCTGGAAGAACAGCCCAGCGACCGGTTCGAAATTTCGGGGGGCTGGGGAGCCGGGATGTTCGTGGGGTCGGTCGGGATACAGCTGAATAATGTTTCCATCCGGAACTTCTTCAAGAAGGGGGCGTGGCGTCCCTATCCGCACGGGGACAGCCAGCAGCTGTCCATCCGGGCGCAGTCCAACGGGTCTTATTACAAGCAGTTCTCCATCAATTTCACCGAACCGTGGCTGGGAGGGAAGAAACCTCATTCCCTGACGGTGGGACTCTATTATTCGGACGAAACCGACGCCTACTACATGTGGCAGAGCGGGAACAAGCATTTCCGGACGATGGGGGCCTCGGTGGGCTTCGGTCGCCGGCTGAGCTGGCCCGACCGGTTGTTCTCCCTGTATACCGAAGTGATGTACCAGGCTTACAACCTGAAAGACTGGGACAGTTTCCTCATCAAGAACGGTACTTCCAACATCATCGCCCTGCGGACGGTGCTTTCCCGGAATTCGGTCGACCAGCCCCTCTATCCGCGGCGCGGTTCCGAATTCACCCTGTCGCTGACGCTGACTCCGCCCTATTCCCTGTTCGACGGAAAGGACTACCGGGGCGACAAGCTGAGCGAAAACGACCGCTACCGCTGGATCGAATACCACAAGTGGCAGTTCAAGGCCGACTGGTACTATCCCGTCAGCTCCAACCAGAAACTGGTGTTGCGGGCGGCGGCCGAAATGGGATTCATCGGCAGCTACAACAAGTACAAGCCGTCGCCTTTCGAAGGATATCAGGTCGGCGGGGACGGAATGTCCGGTTATAACCTGTACGGGGTGGACGTGATCGGCCTGCGGGGATATGAAAACGGTGCTCTTACGCCCGACAACCAATATTCGAGGGCCTACAACAAATACATCCTGGAACTTCGCTATCCCTTTATCCTCAAGCCCAGTTCGACCATTTATGGCTTGGTCTTTGCGGAAGGGGGGAATGCGTTCGACGACGTCAAAAACTTCGATCCGTTCCTGCTGAAACGGGCGCTGGGAGCCGGCGTGCGGCTTTACCTGCCGGTGGTGGGGATGATCGGAATCGACTGGGGGTACGGTTTCGACAAGGCGGTCGGCCAGTCGAAGGCCAGCGGGGGGCAGTTCCACTTCATGATCGGTCAACAATTCTGACGGGCACGGGAGGCGGCTTCCCGCATGACGGGGGGTCCGGACAACGGACAGGACAACGGTTTAACTTAATAAATAGCGATGGTTATGAAAAGGACATGCTTGTTGGCGGCGCTTCTTCTCCTGGTAGCGGGGGTGACGTACGCCCAGAAATATGCTTTCGTCAATACGGAAACGGTGTTCAAGGCCATTCCGGAATACAACCGGGTCATCGAGCAGCTGGACGAACAGGCCCGGCAGCAACAGCAGGAGATCGACGCGGATTACGCTCAGATCGCGGAAATGTACGACCGGTACCAGTACCAGAAGGACAACCTTTCGGAATCCGGGCGCAAGCAGGTGGAAGACAACATTATCCGCTTGGAAAAAGCAGCCGGGGAAAAGCAGAAACGGTATTTCGGCCCGGAAGGGGAGCTGATGAAAAAACGGCTGGAACTGCTCAAGCCGATCCAGGACCGGGTGTTCGGACGGCTCGACGCGCTGGCGCAAAGCCGGGGATACGATATGGTGGTGGACATTTCCAACAACCCTTCCGTCGTCTATTACAACAAGTCGCTGGACTTGAGCCGGGAATTGATGCAGGCATTGGGAATTAGGGAATAAATGCTATATTTGCGTCATATTTAAATTAAAATTCATTTTATGAAAAGATTTGTGAAACTGGTTTTGCTGGTCGTGTTGATGGCGGGAGGTACCGCGGCGATGGGGCAGCAACTGAAGTTCGGATATATCAATTCGCAGGAATTGATCACCTTGATGCCCGAACGGGATTCCGCTCAGGCGAAGATGGAAAAATTCGTTCAGGAAATCCAGGATCAGGTGGAAGCTTTGCAGGTGGAACTCAACAATAAATTCCAGAAATACCAGAAGGAAGCTTCTACGTATACGCCGACTATCAACGAGCAGAAACAGAAAGAATTGCAGGATTTGAGCAATCGGTTGCAGGAATACCAGCAGGCGGGGGAAAACGACGCCCGGACGATGAACATGGAACTCATGACGCCGATTTTCAACAAGGCTAACGAAGCGATCAACAAGGTGGCCGCGGCCAACGGATTCACGGCGATTTTCGATACGACCGCCGGGGCGTTGTTGTATTATGATCCCAACGTGATGGTGGACATCCTGCCGATGGTGAAGGCCGAACTGGGAATCACCAAGTAGCTTCGGCTGCTGTGATGAAGGGGGGATTGTATTATTAGGAGGCGGGCGTTTGTGTGAATGAGCCCGGCCGAATGAAATCATAACGGGAGCTTTCCTGTGCTGTCGTCCTCGGGACGAGAAGCCGGGAAAGCTTTTTTATGGAATGCGGAATGAAACCTGAACGGAAAATAAATGTGGTGACGCTGGGATGTTCCAAGAACGTGGTCGATTCGGAACACCTGATGGCCCGGTTGAAGAGAGCCGGTTTTTCGGTCGTGTTCGACTCCAATGCAACGGATGCCCGGATCGTGGTGGTCAATACGTGCGGATTCATCGGGGATGCCAAAGAGGAATCGATCGATACCATTTTGGAATTCGCCCGTGCCAAGACGGCCGGGGTCATAGATTCGCTTTTTGTCATGGGATGCCTTTCGGAACGGTACCGGGAGGAATTGCGGGCCGAACTGCCGGAAGTGGACGAATTTTTCGGGGTGAAAAACCTGGACGATGTCGTGGCCCGGCTGGGGGGAGCGTCCGGTAAGGAATCGACGGGCGAACGGTTTCTGACCACTCCGTCCCATTATGCGTACCTGAAAATTTCCGAGGGGTGCAACTGGGGATGCGGATATTGCGCCATTCCGCTCATTCGCGGGAAGCACGTTTCCGTACCGATGGAAGAGCTGCTGGCGGAGGCGGAAAAACTGGCCGCGAAAGGGGTGAAGGAGCTGATCGTCATCGCGCAGGATACGACTTATTACGGCCTCGACCTGTATGGGGAACGGAAGTTGGGGGAACTGCTGCGGCGATTGTGCCGGATCGGAGGCATCGAATGGGTGCGGCTTCACTATGCCTATCCGACGCATTTCCCCGAAGACGTGATCCGCACGATGCGGGAGGAACCGAAAATCTGCAAATACCTCGACATTCCGTTCCAGCACATCAGCGATGCGCAGCTGAAGTCCATGCGCCGGGGGCTCACGAAGGCGGAAACCTATGCGCTCGTCGAGCGCCTGCGACGGGAAATTCCCGATATTGCGCTGCGTACGACGCTGCTGGTGGGGTATCCGGGAGAGACGGAGCGGGATTATGCCGAACTGCTGGAATTCGTGGAAAAGGTGCGGTTCGAGCGGCTGGGTGTCTTCCCGTATTCGGAAGAAGAAGGAACCTATTCCGCCTTGCGGTTGAAGGACGACGTGCCGGAGGAGGAGAAACAGCGGCGTGCGGAAGGGGTGATGGCTCTTCAAAACCGCATATCGCTGGAACACAATACCCGGCGGATCGGACGCACGGAACGGGTGCTGATCGACCGCCGCGAAGGGGATTTCTGGGTGGGACGGACGCAATACGATTCGCCGGAGGTGGATCAGGAGGTGCTCATCGCCGGGGCGAAGAAAATGGCTGTCGGCCGTTTTTACCGGGTGAGGATCACGGGGGCGGAAGACTACGATTTGTACGGGGAAGTGCTTTCCGCCGATAATTTTTGAAAATTGGATTAAAATTTTTATATTTGAGTAGCAAATATTAATTTTGTAGTGGAATCGGGAGGATGGACGAGGTTCGGAATATAATCGCCCGGCTGAGGACGAGGGTGAAGGGGATCGCGGCGGATCGGATGCGGCTGGAGCATACTTTGCACAGGACGGAAACCGAACGCGATCGGCTGCGGGATGAGAAGGCGGAATTGGAGCGTCGGGTGGCGGAACTGGAACGGCGTGTTCGGGTGCTGGAACTTTCCTCCGGGATTTCGGAAGTGTCGGGCGGTTACCGGCCTGCCAGGGAAAGGGTCAATAAGTTATTGCGGGAAATTGACCGGTGCATCGCCCTGATGAACCGATAGCGCGGAAGCCGGGTGGAAGGGAGAATGGAGGTGGATTGCAGAGACGATGCGCAGAGGCGGGCAGGCGATGGGGTACGGTGCGAAGGGTGACAAGGTGATACGGAAAGACGATCGATGGGATACGATTTCAGAATAACCCTGCGGATAGCGGGGCGGGAATATCCCCTGACGATTGATCGTCGGGAAGAGGAGAAGTACCGGCGGGCGGCCAGGGAGGTCAATGAGTTGGTGACGCTTTACAGCAGACGCTACAGCGCCGATCTGGAAAATTACCTGGCCATGGTGGCGCTGCAAATGGCACTGACGAACATCGACAGCGAACTGAAACACGATCTGTCTCCGGTGATCGGAGAACTGGAAAAATTCGAGGAGGAGTTGCGGAAGATTCCGGGAGGAGAGGCGCCGCAGAAGAAAGAGAGGACGGACTCCCCGGAAGAGGACGCCGGAGCGGGAGGAGAGAGGTGAGCGGTGTGACCGGGAGGCCGGAGCAGGGGTGGAAGAAGGCAGGAGAGGGGCGGCAGAGACGAAACAGGTAAAAGCGTCGGAAGGGGAGAGGAAAGCAGGTAGAGTGAACCGGAGGCATCCGGGGGAGAGAAGGGAAGTGCGAGGCAGGACGCAAACGGATGAACGGTTCCGGAAAGTCGGAACGGCATAAAAAGAAAAAACAGGTTCTTTTACATAGGTAAAATAAGAGAAATCAAAGATTTTCCCGCATTGATTCCTTTTTGCTTTGCGAAACTTAACATTTATTACCATTGGAGATCATCTCGGTTTTTCAAAAACAGGCCTTACCCGCAGCGATGCGGTTTCTTCTCTTCGGAGGGGGACGTTGGACGTTTGCGAATCGCCGGACTCTCCGCTCGTGACGATACTGAGGATTCGTCAAACCACAAAAGGAATTTCAATGCGGGATTTTTGTATGCATGAGTTAACACTATATATAATCTAAAAATTCAAACACATGATGGATGTAGTTACCATTGTAATCATAGCGGTGCTGGTTTCGGCCGTGACGGGTTTCGCCACCTACTTTATCGTCCGGAAGAGCACCGAAAAACGCTCGAAGACGATGTTGAAGGAGGCGGAGTCGGAGGCGGAAATGATCAGAAAGGAAAAAATCCTGCAGGCCAAGGAACGTTTCATACAGCTCAAGGCGGAACACGAAAAGGCGGTGAACGAACGGAACGGCCGGATCGCGCAGGTGGAATCCAAACTGAAGGAACGGGAACGGGGGCTGAACCAGCGTGCCGACGAACTCCAGAAAAAAGACAAGGAACTCGCTGCCCAGCGGGAACACCTGGAAAGCCAGGCTCAGGCGCTCGGAGCGCGGCAGGAGGAGCTGGACCGGAAATTCAAGGAACAGATCGCCCTGCTGGAACAGATCAGCGGCATGAGTTCGGAAGAAGCCAAAAACGTCTTGATCGAGTCCCTGAAAACGGAAGCCAAGAGCGACGCCATGACCTACATCAACGAGGTGGTGGAAGAGGCCAAGATGACGGCGAACAAGGAAGCCAAACGGATCGTGGTGCAGTCCATCCAGCGCGTGGCGACCGAAACGGCCATCGAAAATTCGGTAACGGTGTTCAACATCGACAGCGACGAAGTGAAAGGCCGGATCATCGGACGCGAAGGCCGGAACATCCGGGCGCTGGAAGCGGCCACGGGCGTGGAAATCATCGTGGACGACACTCCGGAAGCCATTATCCTTTCCGGATTCGATCCGGTGCGGCGGGAAATCGCCCGACTGGCGCTTCACCAGCTGGTGACCGACGGCCGCATCCATCCGGCGCGCATTGAGGAAGTGGTGGCCAAGGTGCAGAAGCAGATTGAGGAGGAAATCGTGGAAGTCGGGAAACGGACGACCATTGACCTGGGAATCCACGGGCTGCATCCCGAACTGATCCGACTGATCGGGAAAATGAAATACCGTTCGTCCTACGGACAGAACCTCTTGCAGCACTCGCGGGAAACCGCTAATCTGTGCGGAATCATGGCCGCCGAGCTGGGGTTGAATCCGAAGGTGGCGCGCCGTGCCGGGCTGCTGCACGACATCGGAAAGGTGCCCGACGACGAACCGGAATTGCCGCACGCCATCATCGGGATGAAGCTGGCCGAGAAGTACAAGGAGAAGCCGGAAGTGGTGAACGCCATCGGAGCGCACCACGACGAAACGGAAATGACTTCGCTGATCGCTCCGATCGTGCAGGTTTGCGACGCCATTTCGGGGGCGAGGCCGGGAGCAAGGCGCGAAGTGGTGGAATCCTATATCAAGCGACTGAAGGAGATGGAAGACATGGCGATGTCCTATCCGGGCGTGATGAAGACGTACGCCATTCAGGCGGGCCGGGAACTGCGGGTGATCGTCGGCAGCGACAAGCTGAGCGACCAGGAAGCCGACCAGCTTTCGCGCGACATCGCCAAGAAGATTCAGGACGAAATGACCTATCCGGGACAGGTGAAGATCACCGTGATTCGGGAAACCCGTTCCATCAGCTACGCCAAGTAGGAGGTCGTGGAGTCGGGTGCTTTGATGGAAGAGACAAGGCAGAAGGCCGAAAAAGGGCGCCGCTTATGCGGCGCCTTTTTTTCGATAGTATCGGCGACAAGGCGGTTTCCGGAAGGGGTTAAAGAACTGCTTGAAGAAATAAAGGAGGCTTATTTCTGCCTTTTCCCGTACGCTTCCAGCGCCCGGCGAACGGAACCGTGTTCCAGCAAAAGCGCCTCCGCTTCCGTCGGGGAAAGCCCCGTTTCTTCGACGATCATCCGGATGCCCCGTCCCACCAGTTTCCGGTTGGTGAGCTGCATGTTCACCATTTTGTTGCCCCGTACGCGTCCCAGCCGGATCATGACGGCGGTCGAAATCATGTTCAGAATCATTTTCTGCGCCGTGCCCGCTTTCATCCGGGTGCTGCCGGTGACGAACTCCGGCCCGACCGCCGCTACGATGGGGTGTTCCGCCGCCTGCGTCACGGGAGAGCCGGGGTTGCAGGTCACCGCACCGGTCAGCAGGCCCTGTTCCCGTGCCGTTTGCAGGCCGCCCAGCACATAAGGCGTCGTTCCCGATGCCGCGATGCCGACGACCGTATCGTTCGGGCCGATCCCGTGAGCCTGTAAATCCTTCCAGGCCAGTTGCGTGTCGTCTTCCGCTCCTTCGACCGCCTTGCGGATGGCCGTGTCCCCGCCTGCGATCAGACCGACCACCAGCGTGGGCGGCACGCCGTAGGTCGGGGGCATTTCCGAGGCGTCCAGCACGCCCAACCGGCCGCTGGTGCCGGCTCCGATGTAGAAAAGCCGCCCTCCGCGCTGCATCCGGGGCACGATTTCTTCCACCAGCCGGACGATTTGGGGAATGGCTTCCCGTACCGCCAGGTGGATTTTGGCGTCTTCTTCGTTGATGGCCCGCAGCAACTGTTCCGGGGTCATCGTTTCCAGATGGTCGTGGGCCGAGGTCTGTTCGGTATAGTTGATCATGTCATTTTCGGTTTTCCGTGTGATAGGCCAGCAGTCCTTCCAACGGCGAGGCTTCGATTTTCCCGATCCGAACACCGTAGCGTTCGGCGACCTGCCGCAGTTGCGAAGCGAAATGGAAGGCGATGCTGCCGATGAAGGCGATCGGAAGGGTTTTCGCTCCGCTATACCGAAGAACGTTCCGCTCGAAAAATTCCGCGAAAGAGGCCGATACGAGGTTTGCGATTTCCGGATGCCCGATGTTTTCACGGAGGAAAGGCGCGAATCCGGCCAGAAATCGGGACGGCATCGGTTCCCGGTAGACGGATTGCAGCATCTGCGCTTCCGTGAGCCGGTATTTTTCAAAGAATGCCGTACGCAGTTCCGGAGCCAGGCGGCCTTTCAGCAGGTCGCCCAAAAGTTTTTTCCCCAGCGCGGCCCCGCTTCCCTCGTCTCCGAGGATGAATCCGAGCGGGGGGATATGTTCCCGGATCGCCGCACCGTCGTAATAGCACGAGTTCGATCCCGTTCCCAGAATGCAGGCGATGCCGGGAGTATGACCGCACAAGGCCCGGGCTGCTCCCGACAGGTCGCTTTCTGCTTCGACCCGTCCGGCGCGAAAGGCTTCCGCCAGCAGACGTTCCGTTTTTCTGCACTCTGACGGGATGCAGCCGGCTCCGTAGAAATAAAGCGCATCGGGACACAGCCCCGGCCTAGCTGCTGCGGGAACGCCCTGCCGTTCCCGGTCGGCTTCGATCAGGGCGACGGCTTCCCGGATCCGGGCGCGCAGTTCCGCTTCCGAAAGGTGCAGGGGATTGAGGCCCGGCGTTTCGTGCTGGGTCGTTTTCCCGTTCCCGGTGAAAATCCATTCCGTCCGTGTGGAACCGCTGTCCGCTATGGCGATCATACCCTTTGTTTTCGATCCGTAAAATTAGCATTAATTTTTGCTACTTTTGGAGCAAATAGCGGAGAATGGACAAAATCGTGAGTTGTTTCATCGCCGGCGGGGACGCGGAAGCGGTTCGGGAAACGACGCGGGCGTTGCTGGCTTCGGAGATCGTCGCTTCGGTGGAAACCGTGCCGGAATCTTTCGGACGGACGGAAACGTGGAAAAACCTGGCCGGACGGGTGCGGACGCCTTATCTGTTGCTCTATGTCAAACCCTTCGTTCTGGAGCCGGGGCCGCATGCCGTCCGGCGCATGGTGCAGGCGGCCTCGGAGACGGGGGCCGCCCTGACTTATGCCGATTACCGGCAGACGAAGGGACCGGGAACCGAACCGCATCCGGTCGTGGATTACCAGCCGGGGAGCCTGCGGGACGGTTTCGATTTCGGTTCCGTTTTTCTGCTCGATGCTGCGCTTTTCCGGGAGGCGGCGGCCGGGATGAAGAAGGCGTACCGGTATGCGGGGTGGTACGATCTGCGGCTCCGGCTTTCCCGGCTGGGATCGGTGTTGCATCTGCCCGAATACCTCTATACCGAAGCGGAAACCGACTGCCGGCGGTCGGGGGAAAAGCAGTTCGATTACGTGAACCCCCATAACCGGGAGGCGCAGATCGAGATGGAGGAAGCGTGTACGGATCACCTGAAAGCGATTGGCGCATATCTTGCAGCGGAAAGACCGGCCCTCGATTTTTCGGAAGAGGTCGGTTTTGCGGTGGAGGCGTCGGTGGTGATTCCGGTGCGGAACCGGGCGGCGACCGTGGGGGATGCCGTCCGGTCGGCGTTGAAACAGCGTTTGCAGCGCCCTTATAACGTGATCGTGGTGGACAACCATTCGGACGACGGGACGACGGAGGCGCTTCGGGAGCTGGCGGCCGGAGATTCGCGGGTGGTGCACGTAATTCCGCAGCGTCGGGATCTGGGAATCGGCGGATGCTGGAACGAGGCGGTGATGCATCCGGCCTGCGGACGGTTCGCCGTACAGCTCGACAGCGACGACCTTTACATCGACGACCGGGTGCTGGAACGGATTACGGAACGGTTTTATGCCGAACGGTGCGCGATGGTGATCGGGAGCTACCGGATGGTGGATGCCCGCTTGAACGAAATTCCGCCCGGAATCGTCGACCATCGGGAATGGACGGACGAAAACGGCCCGAACAACGCCTTGCGCATCAACGGACTGGGGGCGCCGCGGGCCTTTTCCGTCCCCGTGTTGCGGCGTCTGCTTTTTCCGGACGTTTCCTACGGCGAGGATTATGCGGTGGGGCTGGCCCTGTCAAGGAGGTACCGGATCGGTCGGATTTACGAGCCGCTTTACCTCTGCCGCAGATGGGAGGGAAATTCGGATGCGGCGCTGACTCAGGAAAAAATCAATGCGCACGACCGGTACAAGGACCGGATCCGGACGCTGGAGCTGGCGGCCCGGCAGCGCATGAACCGTCACGAGCGGACGGATGAATTTTGAAAAGAACGATGGAAGCATTGGATAAACGGGCGGAAGCCCTTATTGCAGAGCAGTTGACGGAGTGGGATACGGCGCGGGAGCATTATGCGCAGTTGACGCAGGTGCAGGTCAAAAGCATCCGTTTTCCGGGATTCCGTTTCGACGTGCAGTTCAACCGGGCGCGCATCCGTTCCACGTCTGCGCCGGTGGATGCGCATGCGATTCGGGAACGCCCCTGCTTTTTGTGCCGCGAAAACCGGCCTTCGCAGCAGCGGGCGATTCCCTTCGGCGATTACGACATACTGGTGAATCCTTTCCCGATATTTCCCGATCACCTGACTATCGCCGCGCGGGAGCACATACCGCAGTTCATTGCCGGAAGAGTATCCGAACTGTTGGACTTTACCCGTCGGCTGGACGGTTTCGCCGTGTTTTACAACGGCCCGGAAGGAGGAGCCTCGGCTCCGGATCACTTACATTTCCAGGCGGTTTGCCGCGGAGTACTGCCCGTGGAGTATGAGGCTGAGCGATGGCCGGAGAAAAGCCTGCTTCGGGAAAAGGACGGAATCCGCATATTCGGTATGGAGCATTTCCTGCGGAAAGCGTTGGTGGTGGACGGTCGGGACGAAAAGGAGGTTGCGAATGCCGCCGGGCAGATCATGGAAGCGTTCGCTTCTTTGCAACCGGAGTTGTCCGAACCGCGGGTAAACATCGTGGCCTGGTACACGCAGCGCGGCTATCGGCTGGTGCTTTTCCCCCGGCAGGGTCACCGGCCCCGACAGTTTTACGCGGAGGGAGAAGGCCGGATACTGTTTAGTCCGGGAGCGGTCGATTTCGCCGGGGTGATCGTAACTGTCCGCGAGGCCGACTATCGGCGCATGAACCGCGATCTGCTGACCGATCTGTTTTTACAACTGACCCTGAACGACGAATCATGGAAGGAACTGAAAGAAAGAATACGGGCCTGTTCGGGCAGGAACCGCGCATAACGGCGGGCATCCTGACCGCTCCCGAAATCCGGGTCGCGTTCGACGGTCTGTACCGGGAGGTTTCTTCGGGGCGTACGGTGACGGGAGAAGCGGTTTTCCGGGTTGGGGATTGGGCCGGGGAAGCGGTTTTCGTGCCGGTAGAAGGGAAAGCGTCGGGATTTACGCTGAAAGACGTGGTGATCGGGAAGAAATTCCATTGGCAACGGTCGGAAGATCAGACGTTCCGGGGATGCCTGCGGCTGATCCGGGAAGGGGAAGGGGTGACGGCGGTGAATGAAATCGGGGTGGAAGATTACCTGCGGAGCGTCATTTCTTCCGAGATGAATGCGGGTTCCCCCTTGGATTCCCTGAAAGCCCATGCCGTCATTTCCCGGAGCTGGCTCCTGTACCAGTTGGAGCGGAAAAAGCAAGGGGAAAAGAGGCCCCAACCGGCTTCGGCAGACGACGGCGACGAGTATATCCGTTGGTTCGACCGGGAGGAGCACGCCCGGTACGACGTATGCGCCGACGACCATTGCCAGCGGTATCAGGGGATTACACGGGCCTATACTCCCGCAGCGGCGCAGGCGGTGGACGAGACGGAAGGAATCGTCCTCGTGCAGGACGGAAGGATCTGCGATGCCCGTTACTCGAAATGCTGCGGGGGCGTGACCGAGCGTTTCGAAAACGTTTGGGAACCCGTTCCGCATCCTTATCTGCAACGGGTGGCGGATGCGGCGGAAGCGGTCGAAATTCCCGATTTGACGGTAGAGGAAAACGCCCGCCGGTGGATCGAATCCGAACCGCCCGCGTTTTGCCGGACGGACGACCGTCGGTTGCTGGCGACCGTGCTGAACGGCTACGATCGGGAGACGCCCGATTTTTACCGTTGGGAAGTGACTTACGCGCAGGACGAACTTTCGGAACTGATCCGTCGGAAAACGGGAATCGAATTCGGACGCGTCGAAGCGTTGGTTCCGGTGGAACGGGGCGTTTCGGGACGCCTTGTCCGGCTGAAGATCGTCGGCAGCCGTCGGACAGTCGTGCTGGGAAAGGAACTCGTAATCCGGCAGGCGCTTTCTCCGTTCTGCCTGTACAGTTCCGCTTTTGTGGCGGATCGGGAAACCGTCGGAGGGAAAACGCTTTTCCGTCTTCGAGGCGCCGGTTGGGGGCACGGCGTAGGGTTGTGCCAGATCGGTGCGGCGGTCATGGGAAGCCGCGGATACGGCTGGAAGGAAATTTTGCGCCACTATTATCCCGGCAGCGAACCCGTGCGGTTGTACGATTGATTCTCCGGCAACGATCCGGCGGAAGGCGGAACGGAAGTTTCGCGGACGGGAATTTTCTTCGTTTTCGGGAGGATGACCGGTAAGAAAAAGGTTGCAAACGGAAAAACGGAGCTTCCAAAGAAACTCCGTTTTCGGTGTTGTCTCGTATCTGTCGTCGTTTGGCGGCAGACGTGAGAAAACGATTACTGTGCGTTGTTCGCTACAGTCGTGTCCGCTACGCTGACCGCGCTCGAATCCACGGCTGCAACGACGGTCGTGTCGACGATCGTTTCCTGCACATCCACCACTACGGTAGAGTCTGCGTTTTCATTGGCCGTTTTGTTGGCGTTGTTGCCGCACGATACTGCAAAGAATGCTACCAGAGCGATAGCTGCAAGTAAAGTCTTTTTCATTTTCTTAATTCCTCCTTGTTAAATTTCGCGGCAAAAGTAATACTATTTCCGAATGTTGGTACGGAATCTTAAAAAATTTCTAATGTTTTTTTAATAACGTTGTCCTCCGGATGGATATACAGGTAAAACGCATTGTCTTCCAGGGAAGTATTCTTTCCGATATGGGCCTTGAGTTCCGCTTCCAGCAGGGGGCCGGACACCCTTTTTTCCGCTTTTCCGGGGACGATTCCGCGGGCTGCCGTATAGCGTAAGAAATCATCCGTCAGATCGCCCGCCTGCCGGAAATAGGCTTCCAGCTGCTCCGGGGTGCGGATGGCGTTGAGCGCTTCCCGATGTTTGTCGCTGTAATCGAACGTATAGTATAACAAAATGTTCCGTCCCAGCACCTGTTGCATGTAGGGAGTGAGACGGGCGGTGTCGATGGGAACGAAAACGTCCGGCATGATTCCGCCCCCGCCGTAAACGATTTTTCCGGCGGGCGTGGCGAATCGCAGCGAGTCGGGAAAGCGGATGCTGTCCGCCGAAAACAGTTCGCTGTGGAGGAACCGGTTTTCCAGGTCGCCGTAGTAGGCTTCGATTCCCCGGTCATAGGGTTTTTGGATGCTCCGTCCGACAGGGGTGTAGTACCGGGCCACCGTGAGGCGTACCGCCGAGCCGTCCGTAAACGGAATTTGCTCCTGCACCAGCCCTTTGCCGAAGGAACGGCGTCCGACGATGGTGCCGCGGTCGTTGTCCTGAAGGGCGCCCGCCACGATTTCGCTGGCCGATGCCGAGCCTTCGTCGATCAGCACCGCCACCGGCATCTCCCGCAGCGTGCCGCGTCCGTCGCTCCGTTGTTCCCGCCGTCGCTGCGCCTTGCCTTCCGTATAGACGATCAGCTTTCCTTCCGGCAGGAACTCGTTGGCGATCAGGATGGCCTGATCCAGGAAGCCTCCCGAATTGCCGCGCAGGTCGAAAATCAGTTTCTCCATCCCTTCCGAGGAAAGACGTTCCACCGCTTCCAGAAGTTCCGCATGGGAGTTGCGCGAAAAACGGGACAGTTTGATGTATCCGGTTTCGGGTGCGAGCAGCAGGGCGGCGTCGATGCTCTTAACGGGGATGATCCCGCGCGTGACCGTTACGGGCACCAATTCCTCCACTCCGTTCCGGCGGATGCCCAGCCGCACTTTCGATCCCCGTTGCCCGCGCAGCATTTTCACCACGCGGTTCTGGTCGACGTTCCGTCCGGCGATGACGCTGTCGTCCACCGTGATGATCCGGTCGCCGTTCAACAGTCCCGCCCGTGCGCTCGGGCCTCCGGGGATGACATTCAGGATGAGTACCGTGTCGGTTATCATGTTGAAGGTCACGCCGATGCCGTCGAACTGTCCTTCCAGCGGCTCGTTGACTTGAGCCAGCTCGGCGGCCGGAATGTAGACCGAATGGGGATCGAGGTTTTCGAGCAGTACCGGAATCACCTTTTCGGCTATCGAATCCATTTCCACGTCGTCCACATATTGAGTACGGATCAGGGACAGCATGTCTTCCAGTTTGTCCGTGGCGGGGGCGGCACCGGGAGACACGAAATTCTGCAGCCGGTTCCGGACGTCGGCCCGGTCGAGCGAAATGCCGATCAGGATGCCCAGGATGATGATGCCCGCCGCTATCAGCGGAAAAAGAATTCGGCGCGACGAATTGTTGTATTCCATTTTTTTCTTTTATATTGAGTGCGAATTTAGCCAATATCTTCAAAGTATGAAATATCCCAAAATATCGGTCATCACCGTTGCGTACAATGCCGCGGACGCTTTGCGGCGCACCCTCGAAAGCGTCGTCCGGGCCGATTATCCGGCCCTGGAGACGATCGTGATTGACGGGGCTTCCACGGACGATACGCCCGCCGTACTCCGGGAGTTCGCATCGGCTGTCGCGTACAGCGTCAGCGAACCGGACGACGGCATATATGATGCCATGAACAAGGGTCTGAAAGCCGCCACGGGGGATTATGTCTGGTTCGTCAACGCGGGGGACACGATTTACGATTCGGAGGTGGTGCGCTTCATTTTCGAAGACGAGCAGGAATGGGCCGACGTTTATTACGGGGAAACGCTGATCCGTTCCGAGGAAGGTAAGGTCATGGGCCTGAGGAAAAAAAGGCTTCCCGCACGGATGACGTGGAAAAGTTTTTTCCGGGGCATGGTGGTCTGTCACCAGTCGATTCTCGTCCGTCGGGAAATCGCTCCGTTTTACGATACGGGGTACCGGTATGCCGCGGACGTGGAGTGGGTGTTGCTGGCGCTGAAACGGGCCCGCACGATCGTCAATACGCGTTGCGTGCTCACCGAGTTCGTCGAAGGAGGAGCTTCCGACCGGCACCGAAAGGAGGCCTTGAAGGAACGTTTCCGGATCATGCGGAAATATTTCGGGCTGCTGCCGACCGTGGCGGCACACGGGCTTTTCGTGCTGGACGCCTTCCGGCCTCGCTATCGGAAACTCCGGCGGAGAAAGTAAAGAATGCTATAGCCGGATTTTTGCCGGACGGTCTTCGGAACCGCGGTCAGGGGAACAAATGCCTTTTTCTGCCGTAAAAAAATCCGTCCGGGTTTTCCGCTGAACCGGGTTTTCGCTGTTGCCCGTTATTCTTCCGCGGGTTCGTCAGGGGATTCTTCCGACGGCGGAAGCGTTACCGTCCATCCCGCTTCCCGGTAGGTCTCTCCCGTCCGCCAGGTCCGGATGCGCAGGCGGGTGAACACTTCCGGAATGCCCGGCTCCATCACCGCTTCCCGCCAGCAGTAGATTTTTTCCCGCGTATCGCACAGCACCAGCACCGCTTTGGCCTGCGTCAGGTGGTTGAACCGGAGACTTCCGTCGTTGCCGCTGACGATCGCTTTGCCGTCGGCCACCTTTTCCGGCAGCCCTTTTTTGGAGAGGAGTTCCCCGGCCATCGCCTGTTCGTAGGAGGCTACCTCATAGTCGCTGGTATCCGCATAAAAGTAATAGCCGATGATGTCCTCGGCGATGGTTTCCCTGCCGTTTTTGTCGGACTGGAGGTAGGGTACCACCACAAAGTCGCAGTCCATCGTGTAGTTCTGATCGCAGCCCGTCAGCAGAAGGGCCAGCAGTGCCGGCAGGTATCTGGCGAATTTATTCATCGGTTTTGACTGATAGCGTCGGTTTTCCGCAAAAATAAGGATAAAAACCGAAAGATGGGCCGGAAGACGGGAAGAAGAAACGAATAAGGTATCGGGCCGCTAACGGGCGGATTTTCGGCTTTTCCGGGAATCCGCCCGTCGTTTCGGTGCCGGCGATGGAACGGGCAGCGTGCAAACGACCGTAAGGAATCATCAGAAAGGGCACTCATTCTGAAAACGAAGACCGGCGATCTGCCGGTCTTCCGTTCACGATTTTTCGTACGCTGCGAGCCGGTCCGGATTCCCGCTCATGAGATCGGGCAAACACCGCCGTATCCGGTCGATGGGCCAGTCCCACCATTGGAGCGCCTGCAATCGTTCGATCGTATCCGCATCGAACCGTTTCCGGATTTCCCGGGCCGGAACACCGCCTGCGATGGTGTACGGGGGAACGTCCCGGGTGACCACCGCCCTTGCAGCGATCACGGCTCCGTCGCCGATGCGGACTCCGGCCAGGATCGCCGCTTCGTAGCCGATCCAGACGTCGTTGCCGATCACGATGTCCCCCTTGTCGCCCCAGGCGGAGGCCACGTCCGCTTTATCCAGTCTCCAGTCTTCGTAGAACAGGGGAAACGTATAGGTGGACAGGGATTTCAGCGTATGGTTGGCGCAGTTGAACAGAAACTTCGCTCCACAGGCGATCGAGCAGAATTTGCCCACGATCAGCCGTTCCCGGTGGATCGGATAGTGGTAGAGTACGTTATTCCGCTCGAACAGCCGCGGATCGGAAACGAAATCGTTGTAGATCGTGTAATCCCCGATCTCGATCCGGGGGTCTTTCACGACGGCGTTCAGGTAAACGGTTTGTGTATCCCCGGTACGGGGGTAGGTTTTCGTCATCATCGCGGTTTGGTTTTAAATGGTTTGCTTCATGGTCCGAATGGGCGGCTTCCTTGCAAAAGGAGGCTGCCGCTCGGTGGAAATGGATTGAAAAAAGGCGTCTGCCATGTCGGTCGGACAACCGGGTTTCCGTCGGGAGCAGGAAAAGCAGCGCCCGATTCGGCAATGCGGGATTCGGTTCGTTTCGGAAACGACGTGCCTGCAAAACGCCGAATAAGGCTGGGCTTATCTGTTTTGCGGATTCCGTGCCGGTTGAACCCTGCGGCGGAAACGGATACGATGATCCTGCGCCTGGGCGGTCATTCCCGGCGCGTCCCGAAAGAAGGCGGTCATATGCAAAGAGGATGCATTGCGGATAGGTAAAATTGAATCCTGAGTACAAAGATAGAAATTTCGGTGAAATATCCGCTCGACTGCCGGCATGTTCCGAAGGAAACAATACCTTTTCTTTTTGTCGATATTTTTTTCGTCGTTTTGTTGGAAAATTCCGAAGAAATTTAATAAGTTTGAAAAACTTCGACTTTTCTTTTTAAAAGGGAAAGGCCGGAAGAAACTGACCAACCCAATACCTAAAACTTAAATTATCATGGCTAACACGATTAACCGAAGAAACTTCCTCAAAACCATGGGGCTGATGACCGGGGGACTGCTGATCAACCCCGCCATGGCGTTGAGCGGCGAAGCGCTGCCGGGCGCCAAGGGTGCCCCCATTAAAAAGAAACGGGTGGCGATGATCGGCACCGGGCACCGGGGAACGGGCATGTGGGGAACTCCCGTGGTGAACCGCTATCCGGAACGGGTGGAATTCGTCGGATTGTGCGATCCCAACGCCGGACGGGTGGAAACCGCGAAAAAGATGATGAAGGTGGATTGCCCGACCTATACCGATTTCGAAAAGATGATGAAGGAAACCAAGCCCGATTTGCTGATCGTGACCACGGTGGACGCCTTTCATCACCAATATATCGTCCGCGGGATGGAGCTGGGAGCGGACATCATCACCGAGAAGCCGATGACCACCGACGAGTTCAAGTGTCAGGAAATCATCGACGCGGAAAAGAAATACGGGAAAAAGGTGATCGTGACGTTCAATTACCGCTATTCCCCTCACCGGCAGAAAATCTGGGAACTGTTGCGGGCCGGCGAGATCGGGGAAGTCACATCGGCCGATTTCCATTGGTACCTGGATACCCGCCACGGAGCCGACTATTTCCGGAGGTGGCACCGCCGCCGGGAATTCGGCGGTTCGCTGTGGGTGCACAAGTCGACCCACCATTTCGACCTGCTGAACTACTGGCTGGATACGGAACCGGAAGAAGTGTTCGCTTACGGGGCTTTGGAGTTCTATGGGAAGAACGGCCCGTACCGCAGTACGACCTGCCGCGCCTGCGACCACAAGCGGGAATGCAAATTCTACTGGGACGTGGAAGCGAATCCGAGGCTGAAGGCCCTGTACGTCGATAACGAACAGTACGACGGGTATCATCGGGACGGATGCGTTTTCAGGGAAGACGTCGACATTTTCGACAAAATGGCCGCCACCATCAAATACGCCAACGGAGTGCAGGTGAGCTATTCCCTGACCACTTATTCCCCGTACGAGGGGTATCGGATCGCTTTCAACGGGACGAAAGGACGGCTGGACGCCTGGGTGCAGGAATCGAATCCGTCTTTCAACGCCGATTACGATGAAATCGTGGTGACGAAGGATTTCGGAATCCGGGATTATTACCGCGTTTCCCACAATGCCGGCGCGGGAGGACACGGCGGGGGCGACTACCGGATGCTGGACAAGATTTTCCTCGATCTGCCGGAAGATCCCTACAAACAATCCGCCGGGGTGCGGGACGGCGCGTTCTCCATCCTGACCGGCGTCGCTGCCCGGAACAGTTGCGATACGGGCAAACCGGTGAAAATAGCCGATCTGACTTCGCTCAAACCGCTGGCGAAAAAAGCCTGAGCGGGTGTAGGGGGCCTGTGCCCGGAACGCCGGTTCGTGAAGCGGGGTCGGCGAATCGGCCAGAACGGATCATTGAAAAAGCCTTCCGGTTTCCGGAAGGCTTTTTCGTTTGTTGTGGGGAAAGGATCTCAGTTGTATCCGCGCAGGTAGCCCGAATAGGTGACGGTATTGTAGACCGGCGTGGAAATGTTCAGGTTCGTTTCGCCGCCTACGTAGTTCACGAAGAAGTCGAACGTGTAGGTGTTGCCGTCCATGCCCGAAGCGCTGAACGAAATCGTCCATCCGTGTTCCCCCTGCACGGCCGTGTATCCGTTCGGATAGAACGAGTCGAAATTCAGCAGAGCGATGTAATAGGGAGGCGTGAATCCTTTGATGTAGGGCACGTGGATCTGGATGTAGGAAGGATAGACGTAGATGTAGTAGAACGGATTGTAAATGTTCCGGAGCATGCCGGCCGGCTGCATCTGGAAGGTCTGCGGCACGAATTCGTAATCCCGGCTCAGGATCAGCGAATCGAGGTACCTGGCGTATTCCTTTTGCCTTTCTTCGCGGCGTTCCGCCCGTTCGTGCTTGAGTTCCATCCGTTCCTCCCGCCGGGTTTCCTGCGCCCGGACTCCCAGGGCGACCAGGGACAGGGCGAAAATGAGTAACAACTTTTTCATGGCAACTGTTTTTATGCGATTTGAGGTATAACGTTTCCGTTCTCCGGGGTGCAAATTTCCCGCCATACGCTCCGGTTTTCCGTCGGGCGGAAAGGGCGGAATTTCACTTTTCGAAGGGTTCGGCCGGAACCACCACGCCATCGAATGAAATCGAGATTCGCTGCTGATTCACTGCTTTTAAGAAGGCGCCTCCCCGCGGGCTGACTGTGAGGTAAAACGTGTACTGCTCGCCCGATTTACCCGTTGCGCCGATGATAATTTCCCATCCGCCGCGGGGTTTCTTCGATTGAAAGTACCCGTATTTGCTACATCGGAAACGGATGCTTTTATCGGTATCGAAATAGTTGTCGGTAAAAGTGCCGAAGAACGGGAGATTTACTTCGAGGCTGTCCGGGGTGACGGTGATGTAATAGCCGGCCTGAATGCCCCGCATCACGCCGAGCGACGGCACCATCACGTTGAGTGTTTGCAGTTGGAAGGTGTAATTCCGGGCTTCGATGATCCGGGCGGTTTGGGCTTCCTCCGCGGCTATCTTTTCTTTTCTCCGGTCGTCCGGCACCGAAGCCACGACCGTTTCCGGACAGAACAGAGACAGGAAGATCAGCAGGAAAAGAATTTTCATGGGATGCGTTTTGACGTGTTCCGGAAAAACGTCAAATACCCTGCCGCGTTTCTTCCGTTTTCTCGTAACGGCAGGGGGCGGTCGGAAGGAACGGAACATTCCGGAATCGTCTCGCCGGACGCATCCGACAGGAGGAACCGACCGGAATTTCCGGTTTTTTCACGGAACCGTAGGCGTATGAGTCGAGGACGCGTTTCCGAGATATCGGGGGCATGAAAACGGACTTCCCTGCCGGCACAAGATACTGCCGGCGGAAACGCCTTTTCGATATGAAGCAGAGGGTTACTTAAATGCTTTTTGCAGAGTTTCTTCCGTCAGGGCGGTGAGGTTTCCCGTCCAGACCAGCCGCCCGCGGGCGTCGGTCAGCACGGCGAAGGGCACGAACCGGACGCCGTAGGCTCCGAAGGTTTTCCCGCTTTCGTCGTTGCCCGCATAAAGAAGATAGCCTTTCCCCTCCAGATGAGGCGAAAGCTTGTCCAATCCTTCCCGCGCGAGGACGATGACATTCAGCTTTCCGGCGTACTTCCGGGCCAGTTCCGCCGTTTTCGGCAGGGATCGGACGCACTGTCCGTTGGCCGAATGGAAAAAATCCAACAGCATGGGCCGGCCGGCCGTTTCGGGGATTCTGTTTTCGTACCACTCTTCGACCCGGAGGTCGGGAACCTTTTCCCCGATCATCAGTTTTTGTCCGTAGCCGGCGACCGCGGTCAGCGCCAGGACGAGCGTGCAGTATAAGAATTTCATTTCCGCCGCATGTTTTCACAAATTTAGGAAATATTTTTCACAATGCATCCGGACAGGGAATGCCGTTTCTGGCGGAAAGTTTCGTTTTCCGAAGCGAATTCGTTAATTTTGACCGGCCGGAAGAAAAGCGCGGAGAGTGCCGGTTCCGGAAAAACAGGCGGATATGAAGACGGGAAAAATCATCGGTTTGGTCATCGCGGTCTGGCTCGGACAGGCGGCGCCTGCGCAGCAACGATCTTCGGGAAGGGCGGAATTCGCCCGCACGTGGTGCGATTTCGGAACGTTTTCCGCCGAGGAAAGTCGGACGGCCGTTTTCCCGTTCACCAACCGGGGCGATGCGCCGCTGGTGGTGACGGGTGTGAAGACCGGCTGCCGCTGCACGAAGGCGGAGTGGTCCGGAAAACCCCTGCTGCCGGGCCGGACGGATTCGATCACCGTGGTTTACCATTCGCGGGAACCGGGGGCATTTCTCAAGGAGATCGTGGTGACGACCAGCGGGGATCCGGCCACGGCCCGACTGCACATCAGGGGATACGTTGAAAAATCGGGAAAACGATGAAGATAGGTTTCGATGCCAAGCGGATTTTTTTCAACCGGAGCGGTTTGGGAAACTACAGCCGGGGAACGGTGGATGCGCTGGCGGCGTATTATCCCGATAACGAATACGTGTTGTTTTCTCCGAAGCCGGGAAATCCGGCGGGGTACCGGGTGCCGGACGGAATCGGGACGGTTTATCCCCGCAGCGGCTGGAACCGGCGTCTTTCGTCCCTGTGGCGGAGCTACAACATGGCGGGAAGTCTTCGTCGGGCGGAGGTGGAGCTTTACCACGGGCTGAGCAACGAGCTGCCGATGGACATCCGTCGCAGCGGAGCCCGATCGGTGCTGACGATGCACGACATCATTTTCGTGCGTTTCCCGGAGCTTTACAAGCCGCTCGACCGCTGGCTCTATACCCGGAAATACCGTTCGTCCTGTTTTCGGGCCGACCGGATCATCGCCATCAGCCGGCAGACGATGGACGATCTGGTGAACGTCTGGCAGGTGCCCGAGGCGAAGATCGATGTGGTATACCAGGGGTGCGATCCCATGTTCTGCGCGGCGGCGGACGAGGAAAAGAAACGGAGCGTCCGCGAACGGTATGCGTTGCCGGAACATTATATCCTGAGCGTGGGGACGATCGAGGAGCGCAAGAACCTTCTGCTGACCGTCCGGGCGATGGCCGAGGGCGGTGTCGAAGGAGAACTGGTCGCCTGCGGACGCGCCACGCCTTATGCGGACGAGATCAAACGCTATGCGGAGCGGCACGGAATCGCCCGCCGATTGCATTTTATCCACAACCTGCGGTTCGAAGACCTGCCGGCGGTTTACCAGATGGCCGACGTCATGGTTTATGCTTCACTCTACGAAGGGTTCGGGATTCCGATCCTCGAAGGTCTCAACAGCGGAGTGCCGGTCATCACCAGCGAAGGAGGCGTTTTTCCGGAAACTGGAGGCGACGCCTGTTATTACGTCGATCCCCGCAGTCCGGAGGGCATGGTGGTTGCATTGCGGGAAACGCTCGGAAACACGGCCCTGCGGGAGGCGATGATCCGCAAGGGACGCGAGTATGCGCTCCGTTTCCGGGAGGAGGAAGTGGCGAAGAACCTGATGGCGGTTTACCGGAAAGTGCTGTAACCTGTTTTCGGAATAAAAATATGTTGTAAAACATGTTTAATCGTACCGGAACGGGTTCCGGAAAAAGGGGGAAATCCGGGAAGGAAACCTTACTTTTGTAAGTCCGAAAAATGACGTAAAAAAACAACTCGAATAATAAAGAATATCGTTATGAAGCCAACACACATCGAACACATCGGCATCGCCGTCAAAAGCCTGGAAGAAGCCATTCCGTATTATGAAAAAGTCCTGGGACTCGAATGCTACAACATCGAGGAAGTGGCCGACCAGAAGGTGAAGACCGCGTTTTTCAGGGTGGGGCAGACCAAGATCGAGCTGCTGGAATCGACCGATCCGGAAGGTACGATCGCCAAGTTCATCGAGAAGAAGGGCGAAGGGGTGCACCACATCGCTTTTGCCGTGGACAATGTGGAAGGAGCGCTGGCCGACTGTGAAGCGGCGGGTGTGCGGCTGATCGACAAGGCCCCCCGCGGAGGAGCGGAGGGGTTGAGCATTGCTTTCCTGCATCCGAAATCGACCATGGGCGTGCTGACGGAATTTTGCGAAGATAAAAACAAGAAGTAATAACGACCATTGTAATGAGTGACAATCAGGATAAAATCAGCGGATTGATCGAGCGCCGCGAAAAGGCGTTCATGGGGGGAGGCCAAAAACGGATCGACTCGCAGCACAAAAAAGGAAAATACACCGCCCGCGAACGGATCGAGATGCTGCTCGACGAAGGGAGTTTTGAGGAGTTCGACATGTTCGTTACCCACCGTTGCACCAATTTCGGGATCGAAAAGGAATCTTACTACGGCGACGGCGTGGTGACCGGTTACGGGACGATCGACGGACGGTTAGTGTATGTTTATGCCCATGACTTTACGGTATTCGGCGGATCGCTGTCCGAATCGCTGGCGGGCAAGATCTGCAAGGTGATGGACATGGCCATGAAGATGGGGGCGCCGATCATCGGTCTGAACGATTCGGGGGGAGCCCGGATCCAGGAAGGGGTGAACGCCCTGTCCGGATTTGCGGAAATTTTCCAGCGGAACATTCTGGCGTCGGGCTTGGTGCCTCAGATTTCGGCCATTTTCGGGCCGTGCGCCGGAGGAGCGGTTTACTCGCCGGCTCTGACCGATTTCATCATCATGAGCAAGGGAACGAGCTATATGTTCCTCACCGGCCCGAAAGTGGTGAAGACGGTGACCGGAGAGGAGGTGACGCAGGAACAGCTCGGCGGGGCTTCCGTCCATGCGTCCAAGTCGGGCGTGGCCCATTTCGTGGTGGACAACGAGGAGGAAGGGCTGGGGCTGATTCGGCAGTTGTTGAGTTTCATGCCGCAGAACAACCTGGAGGATGCGCCGCTGGCCGCTTGCACCGACAGCATCGACCGGCTCGACGACACGTTGAACGAGATCATTCCCGACAATCCGAACAAGCCCTACGACATGTTCGAAGTGATTTCGTCCATCGTGGACAACGGCGTTTTCCTGGAAGTGCAGAAGGCTTTCGCGCCGAACATCATCACCGGCTTCGCCCGCTTCAACGGGCAGTCCGTGGGGATCGTGGCCAACCAGCCGAAATACCTGGCCGGGGTGCTGGACATCAACGCTTCCCGAAAGGCGGCGCGTTTCGTCCGGTTCTGCGACGCGTTCAACATTCCGCTGGTGACGCTGGTGGACGTGCCGGGCTTCCTGCCGGGAACGACGCAGGAATACGGCGGGGTGATCGTGCACGGGGCCAAGCTGCTGTTCGCTTACGGGGAAGCCACCGTGCCGAAGGTGACCGTGACTCTGCGCAAATCTTACGGGGGAGCATATTGTGTGATGAGTTCCAAGCATTTGCGGGGAGACATCAACTATGCATGGCCGACGGCCGAAATCGCCGTGATGGGGCCGGCCGGAGCGATCGAGGTGCTTTCCTCGAAGGAAATCGCCGCCATCGAAGACCCGGAAGCCAAAGCCGCTCTGATGGCGGAAAAGGAAACGGAGTATCGGGATAAGTTCGCGAATCCCTATGTGGCGGCCAAATACGGCTATATCGACGATGTGATCGAGCCTCGGAACACCCGGTTCCGGATCATCCGGGCCCTGCAGTCGCTGGCCACCAAAAAACTGGTGAATCCGCCGAAGAAACATTCAAATATTCCGTTGTAAGGACATGAAAAGTGGAATGAAGATGAGAATGTTGCTGCTGGCCGGGATGGCGTTGGGAGCGGCGTTGCTGAAGGTTTCCCCTGCACAGGCCTACGGGGTGGGGGATATTCGGATCAACGAAATCCTGGTGGTCAACGAAAACAATTACGAAGACGACTATGGCCACCGGGTGGGGTGGATTGAGTTGCACAATACGGGACATTCCAAGGTGGATGTCGGGGGGTGCTACCTTACGGTTCAGCAAAAGAACGACGATCGGGATTCCACGTGGGTGGCTTACGTGATTCCGAAAGGCGATCCCCGGACGGTGATCCCGCCTCAGGGGTATCTCGTGTTCTATGCGGAAGGAACGGCGACGAAAGGTACTTTCCATACCAATTTCACGCTGGATCGGACGGGTTATCTAGCCCTGTACGACCAGAGCGGGAAGGGCGAGCCGGTGGACGAGGTGACTTACGAGGTGGCGGCCCAGCAACCCGATGTTTCCATCGGGGTGATGCGGAATGCGGAAGGGGAAGCGGTATTCATGACCCTGCCGGCCACAACGCCCAATGCAACCAACGAAGTGGAAGATCCGGTTCCGCCCCACGAACGGTTCCGCCGTCACGACCCGTCCGGCGTGGTGATGACGGTGACGGCCGTTGCGGTGGTTTATACTTCTCTGTTGTCGTTGTGGCTGATTTTCGCCCTGATCGGGAAATTGATGGTCCGCTTGTCGAACCGGAAGAAAGAGGCTCCGGCTGCGGCGAAACCCGCGGCGGAAGGAAAAACGCCGGCGGTCGTTCCCGCCGGATCGGAAGGCGCTTCGGACATTTCGGGCGAAGAGCTGGCCGCCATCGCCATGGCGGTGTACCGTTACCAGCGCGACTTGCACGATATCGAATCCACCGTCTTGACGATCAACAAGGTGGCGAAGGCTTATTCGCCGTGGAGCTCGAAAATTTACGGCTTGAGACAATTTCCTGTTAAAAAATAGCATTTGAATCCATGAAAGAATACAAGTTCAAGATAAACGGAAACGAATATACCGTGGAAGTCGCCGGTATCGAGGATCACATCGCTACGGTTTCGGTGAACGGAGCGCAGTACGAGGTGGAGATCGAAGGACTGGCCGTTTCTCCGAAGCCCCTGACCAAGACCCCGAAGGTCGTCAGCACTTCGACCGTGCCGGTGACCGACGATGTACCCGTGCGGACGGCCCGTCCGGAGGCTTCGGCTACGGCAGGCGACGTGAAATCCCCTCTGCCGGGCGTCATCCTGGAGTTGTCAGTCAAGGTGGGGGACTCCGTGAAGGTGGGGCAGCGGCTGCTGATTCTGGAGGCCATGAAGATGGAAAACAATATCGACTCCGACAAGGAGGGCGTGGTGAAAGAGATCCGCGTGAGCAAGGGGGACACGGTGTTGGAAGGTGACGTATTATTAACGATCGGATAGCTATGATGTTTTTAGAGGCACAAGGGTTTTTCAGTTTTCTGGGAGAGAACATCCGGCAGTTTTTCGGTTATACCGGATTCGCCAATGTGACGTGGGGGCACCTTGTCATGATCTGTGTCGGCCTGTTCTTCATCTACCTGGCCATCCGGCACAAGTTCGAGCCGATGCTGCTGGTTCCCATCGGATTCGGTATTCTGGTGGGGAACATTCCCTTCTATCCGGGCATGGAGGTCGGAATTTACGAGGAAGGATCGGTGTTGAATTACCTTTATTTCGGCGTAGTGAAGGGCGTTTACCCTCCGCTGATATTTCTGGGGATCGGGGCGCTGACCGATTTTTCGGCGCTCATTTCCAATCCGAAGCTGATGACGGTGGGAGCCATGGCTCAGGTAGGGATTTTCGGAGCCTACATGATCGCTTTGGCTCTGGGATACACGGCGGCGGAAGCCGGTGCGATCGGGATCATCGGGGGCGCCGACGGCCCGACGGCCATTTTCCTGACGTCGAAACTGGCGCCCGATCTGCTGGGGGCCATCGCCATATCGGCTTACTCTTACATGGCGCTCGTGCCGGTGCTTCAGCCGCCGGTAATGCGGCTCCTGACCACGAAGAAAGAACGGCTGATCCGCATGAAGCCGCCGCGTCCGGTATCGCAGAACGAAAAGATCATGTTCCCGATCATCGGGTTGCTCCTTACCTGTTTCCTGGTGCCGACCGGGCTTCCGTTGCTGGGGATGCTTTTCCTGGGGAACCTGTTGAAGGAAAGCGGGGTGACGCGCCGGTTGGCGACCACTGCGGGAGGGCCGCTGATCGACATCGTGACGATCCTGATCGGGCTGACCGTGGGAGCTTCCACGCAGGCGACCACGTTCCTGACCGTGAAATCCATCGGGATTTTCGTTATCGGAGCGTTTTCGTTCATCATCGCCACGTTCGGCGGGGTGATGTATGTGAAGATCATGAACCTCTTCCTCAAGGAAGGGAACAAGATCAACCCGCTCATCGGCAATGCCGGGGTATCGGCCGTTCCGGCCGCGGCGCGGGTTTCGCAGGATGTGGGGATCAAATACGATCGGAGCAACTACCTGCTGATGCATGCCATGGGGCCGAATGTGGCCGGCGTGATCGGTAGCGCGGTGGCTGCGGGCGTCTTGCTGGGGTTCCTGTCATAGCGGCGGGAAGGCGAAGGCTGCATGCAGCGTGTTTGCGAATAGGACAAAGGCCCGTCGGAAGACGGGTCTTTTTTTGTGAATAGGAGGTTTTCGGGTGCCTCCTGGGGAAAAAGAAGGATCTTTTCGTGAAAAAATATAATTATTTGCGATGTTGTCCCTTTGTGGAGGGGGTATTGTCGAAAAAAAGATATAATTTCGCAGCAAATTCTATCATAGATATGGCGACACTACGTTTTAAAGCGATCGACGAAATTTCCCGGAGGGAGCCGATGAAGGCCAAGTTGTCCGACGAACGGATTTCCTCCATTTTCGGTGCGGATGTTTTCGACCGGGAGAAAATGCGTCATTACATTCCCAAAGATGCTTACGACAGCATGTGCAGGGCCATCGACGAAGGGAACCGGATCGACCGCAAGACGGCCAACCAGATCGCGCTGGGCATGAAGACCTGGGCGACGGAACGGGGGGCTACCCATTATTCGCACTGGTTCCAGCCGCTGAACGATTCCACGGCGGAAAAACACGACGCTTTTTTCGAACCCCTGATCGGAGGCGGGAGTTTCGAAACGTTCCGGGGCGAGCTGCTGATTCAGCAGGAACCCGACGCTTCTTCGTTTCCGACGGGAGGGTTGCGGAACACGTTCGAGGCACGCGGATATTCGGCCTGGGATCCTTCTTCGCCGGCATTCATCATCGACAAAACGTTGTGCATTCCGACCATATTCATTGCGTACACCGGCGAGGCGCTGGATTTCAAGACCCCCTTGCTCAAGTCCTTGCAGGCGGTGGAAAACGCTGCCGTGGATGTCGCCCAGCTGTTCGACAAGGACGTGGCCGAAGTTTCGGTGACTCTCGGATGGGAACAGGAATATTTTCTGGTGGACGAGGCTCTTTTTCTGGCACGGCCCGACCTGATGCAGACGGGGCGTACGCTGATGGGGCACATCGCCGCCAAAGACCAGCAGCTGGAAGACCATTATTTCGGGGCGATTCCGCAGCGGGTGCTGGAGTTCATGAAGGATTTCGAGGAACAGGCCTACCGGCTTGGGATTCCGCTGAAAACCCGGCACAACGAAGTGGCCCCCAACCAGTACGAATGCGCACCCATGTTCGAGGAGGCCAACATTGCCGTGGATCACAATACCTTGCTGATGAACGTCATGCGGCGCGTGGCCATGCGGCATAAACTCCGGGTGCTGTTCCATGAAAAGCCCTTCACAGGGGTGAACGGTTCCGGGAAGCACTGCAATTGGTCGCTTATGACCGATACCGGGGTGAACCTGCTGGCGCCGGGGAAAACCCCGAAAAACAACATGCAGTTCCTCACCTTCTTCGTCAGCGCCATCAAGGCTGCCCACGATTACGGACTGCTGTTCATGGCGTCGATCGCCAGCGAATCCAATTCTCACCGGCTGGGAGCGCACGAGGCTCCGCCGGCGGTGATGTCCGTTTTTACCGGGTCGACCCTTTCGTCCATGCTCGATTCGCTGGAAGAACGGGTCACCAACAAGAAAATGTCGCCCGACGAAAAAACCGACATCAAGCTGGACATCGGCAAGATTCCGGAAATTCTGCTGGACAATACAGACCGGAACCGGACGTCTCCGTTCGCCTTTACCGGGAACCGCTTCGAGTTCCGGGCGACAGGGTCGTCGGGCAACTGCGCGGCCCCGCTGATCGCCATCAATACCGCCGTTGCGGAAGAACTGGTACAGTTTAAGAAAGGGGTGGACAAACTCATCGACCAGGGCGTGAAGAAGGACGAGGCCATTCTGCAGATGATCCGGAACTACATCATCGCTTCCAAGAAAATCCGGTTCGAGGGGAACGGGTACAGCAGCGAGTGGCTCGAAGAAGCGGCCGGCCGGGGGCTGGAAAGCATCGGCAGCGTGACCGAAGCCTTCAAGGCGACCCTGCGTCCGGAATTCGCCTCCCTGTTCAACCGTCACGGCGTGTTCAGCGAAGCCGAACTCCGCGCCCGGTATGAAATCAACAACGAGATTCTGGTGAAAAAGATCCAGATCGAATCGCGGGTGCTGGCCGACCTGGCTACGAATCACATTGTACCGACCGCCATCAAGTATCAGAACGTCCTGATTCAGAACGTGCAGGGATTGAAGGACATCCTGCCCGACCAGTACCGGGAGCTGGCCGCCGAGGAAATCCGGACGATTACCAAAATCGCCGGACACGTCAAGGCGATCCGCGAGGATGTTCATGCCATGGTGGAAGCGCGGAAAAAGTACAACAACGTAACCGATGTCGTGGAACGGGCGGAAGGATATTCGCAGGCAGTGCGGCCTTACCTGGACACGATCCGGTACCACATCGACCATTTGGAACGGATCGTGGACGACCAGTTATGGCCTCTTCCGAAATACCGGGAGATGATGACGATCAATTGACCGGACGGTTTGCGTTCTGTCCGGGGAAGATTTTCGTCCGGCGGAACGAAATAGCTATGCAAAGACGGCTTCCGTGCGCACGGAAGCTGTCTTTACGTTTCGAGCATTATCCGGCTAAGGGCGGATAGCCTGCGCCCATTCCAACCGTTCGTAGGAAGCGTTCAGGTCGGGGTATCCGCTTTGGGGAACATACATGCCCATGCCGGAGAATTTCCGGATTTCATAGTTGATGAAAATCGGCGTATGATAACAGCAGGGCACGGTCCGGGCCATCTGCCTTTGAAAATCGGCGAGTTGTTCCGGCGTGGCGAACCGTTCCAGATAATCTCCCATGTCGAAGATGGAAGGATATCTGAACCGGTCGAACCGTTGCAGGGAAGACACGTTTACGGAGGCGGCTCCCCCAGGATTCGAGGCGATGATTCCCCGGACGGTTCCGGCGAGGTTTTCCAGTTCGTCCGTCCGGATCAGGGAAATCGTGGCGGAACGGAAAACTCCTCCGTACGGATGCCCCGTATAGTAATCGTAGAAAGCACGACAGATGCCGGGCAGGTCGGGCTGTTCGGAGAACAGGTACGGAACGATTTTCTCGTACGGCATTCCTTCAGAAAGGATTTCCGTGGGAGCTCCGATCAGGTAATCCGTTTTGTCGCGCAGGGCATAGGCAACTTCCGCATTGCCCATATAACAGGCATCGAAAACAATGAAATCGAACCGGTCGTCCGGCAGGGCCGATGCCAGTTCGTCCAGTTCCATCCATTCTCTACCATCCTGTCCGAAAGCCCGGTCGAGGCCCCGACGATTCGTCGTTTCAGCGCTGGCAGCGCTTCGGCCCGCCTGGGCGTAGATGGAATTGGCCGGGAGCCATCCCGTGCCGTGCGACCAGAGAATCAGGCCGTATTCGTCGGCCGGATACCGGTTGCACGTTTCGCCGATCACCTGTGAAAGCACTTCCGGGGAGGCGGAATTGTGTTCCGGGTAAGTGGAAACGGTCTCTTTGGAAACGATGCCCTCCGGAGTGATTCCGATCCGGTAAAGACGGGGAGCGGAAGAGCCTTCCACGTCGGATTCCGGATCGAGGTAGACGAGCAGATTCCCCCCTTCCGAAAGCAGGGGCATCCGGGACATGCCCGCGAGCATGCCTTCGATGTTTTTACCGGCGTTTCCGTCGAGGGTGTTTTCGGCAGCCATGTAAACCAGTACGGTGCGAGAAACGCGGGGCGGACGAGGGATGTCGTCTTTCCGGCATCCGGCCAGCAGAAGCAGGAATCCCGCCGCCAGGCAGGAATAGGTAAGGTATTTTTTCAAGTTCGTCCTCATTTCGATAATTGGCTTTCGACAAATGTCACTCCAAAATTACGCATTTTTTCGAGAAATGCGGCGGATCGCCCGATGTGCGGACGCTTTTCCGATCCGAATCGGAACGGCGTGAAGGGCGGAATAACATCGGAAAAGTTTAAAACTAACCGGATTCTTACTACCTTTGCAGGAGCTCCTTTCCGGATTCGCAGGCGCGGAAAACGCCCGGCGGGAACCGGGCCTCGCAGGGCCTTGGAAAAGTTCCGGAAACATTCTCCGGGAAAGGGGAGCCATTGAGCATGGAATGTCGTACAGAGAGAGCATAACGGACGAAGAATTGGGCCGGTTGCCCCGCGGGGTGTTTCCCGGGGAGATCGTGGTCGTGGAAACGGAAGCGTCCATGCGGGACGCTTTCCGGCGCCTGAACGAGTGCTCCGTGCTCGGTTTCGACACGGAAACGCGGCCTTCGTTCCTGCGCGGAAAACTTTATGCCATGTCGCTGGTACAACTCTCTTCGGAGACGACCGCTTTCCTGCTCCGGCTGAACAAGGTGAAGCTTTCGCCCGAGATGATCGGCCTGCTGGAAAACGAACGGATTCTGAAAGTGGGGGCTTCCATCCGGGACGACATCAAGGGCATCCAGAAGCAGTTCCCTTTCCGTCCGGGCGGTTTCCTCGACGTGCAGTCCCTGATGCCGAAATACGGCATTTCGGAAATCAGCGTGCGGAAAATGTCCGCCATCGTGCTGGGCGTACGGATTTCCAAAGCCCAGCGGCTGAGCAACTGGGAAGCGCAGGCCCTCACTCCTGCGCAGCAACTCTATGCGGCCACCGATGCCTGGATATGCCGCGAAATCTACCTCCGCTTAACCCGATCGTAATGATGGAAGAAACCCGCATCGTTCTGAAAAGAGGGAAGGAAGAATCCCTGCTCCGTTTTCACCCGTGGATTTTTTCGGGGGCCGTCTCCCGGATTTACGGCGAACCGGAAGAAGGGGAGGTCGTGACGGTGGTCGACAGCGAGGAAAAGTTCATCGCCAGAGGACATTTCCAAGTCGGTTCCATCGCCGTGCGGGTGCTCACGTTCCGGGACGAGAAAATCGACCGGGCGTGGTGGACGGCCCGGCTGGAACAAGCCTGTCGGCTCCGCGGGGCGTTGGGGTTGGCGGATTCCGAAGAAACCACCTGTTACCGCCTCGTGCATGGGGAAGGGGATTCCCTGCCCGGACTGGTGGTCGATATCTATGGTTCCGTGGCGGTTTTGCAGGCGCATTCGATCGGGATGTACCGTTCCCGGCAGCAGATCGCGGAGATCCTGCGGGAGATTTACGGCGGAAAACTGACCGCCGTTTATGACAAGAGCAGCGGCACGCTTCCTTTTCGGGCGGAGCTGAATCCCGTGGACGGATATCTGTTCGGAGCGGCTGCCGGAGAACCCGTGCTGGAAAACGGAAACCGATTTCTGGTCAACTGGGAGCGGGGGCAGAAAACGGGCTTTTTCATCGACCAGCGGGACAATCGCCGGTTGGTGGGGCAGTATGCCGCCGGCCGCACGGTGCTCAATACGTTTTGCTACACGGGCGGCTTTTCCGTCTATGCCCTTCAGGGGGGAGCGGTGCATGTCGATTCGGTGGACAGCTCCCGGCGGGCCGTGGAACTGGCGCAGAAAAACGTCGAGTTGAATTTCGGAACGGAGGCGTCCCACCGGGCCATCGCCTGCGACGCTTTCGATTTCCTGAAGGACGTACAGGATCAGTACGATCTGATCGTGCTCGATCCCCCGGCGTTCGCCAAACATCAACGCGTACTGGGAAATGCATTGCAGGGATACAAACGACTCAATGCCCGGGCGATTTCCCGCATACGCCCCGGCGGAATTCTTTTTACGTTCAGTTGTTCGCAGGCGGTCAGCCGGGAACATTTCCGGAACGCCGTTTTTTCGGGAGCGGCCATTGCGGGGCGCAACGTGCGGATCCTGCATCAGCTCACCCAGCCGGCCGATCACCCCGTGAACATTTACCATCCCGAAGGGGAATACTTGAAAGGGTTGGTACTGTACGTGGAGTAGCGGAGCGGGCGCAGAGAGCGTCGTTGGAAATTAACCGGTGCACGCATGGACAAGATACTGTTGATAGAGGACGAAAAGAACGTATCCTCCTTCATCCGCAAAGGGCTGGAGGAGCAGGGGTATGAAGTGTCGGTGGCTTCGGACGGGCTGAGCGGCTGGAACCTGGCCCGTACGGGACGATACGATCTGTTGGTGATCGACCGGATGCTGCCCGAAATGGACGGACTGGAGATTTGCCGGCGGGTACGGGAAAAATACGGTTTCGAAGTGCCGGTACTCATCCTGACGGCGCTCGGTTCCACAGACGACGTGGTGGCGGGGTTGGAAACCGGAGCGGACGATTACCTGACCAAGCCCTTTCATTTCCGGGAACTGCTGGCCCGGGTGCATGCTCTGGTACGGAGACGCCGCCGGCCGGAGGAACCGCGGATTTACCGGATTGCGGACCTGGAACTGGACGACGATTCCAAAACCGTCGTGCGGGCCGGACGGAGCATTCAGCTCACTTCCAAGGAATACCGGCTGCTCTATTATTTCATCACCAATCAGAAGCGCGTGCTGTCCCGCGAACAGATTCTCGAAAAGGTCTGGGACGTGGAATTCGACATGGGCACCAATACGGTGGACGTTTACATCAACTATTTGCGGAACAAGATCGACAAACCGTTTGCCTCGAGACTGATCCACACGGTGATCGGGATGGGATACGTGATGAGGGAGGAATAGGCCCGTGAGGATTCGCAGCAAAATAGCCATCCTGTACACCCAGCTCACGTTCATGGTGCTGCTGGGAGCGTTCGCGGTGGCCTACGTGCTGACGGTGAGGGACGGGGAACGCCGTTTCTACGATCAGCTGTGGGATCGGGCGATGGTTTCGGTACAGTATCATTTCGAACAGGACGAGATGCCGGAAAGCGCTTATCAAAGCGTGGCCGACAGTTACAAATTCGCCCTGAACCGGGAATCCGACCGGGTGTTCGATGCGGACGATCCCCACATTCTGGATTCGCTCCGGACGGTCGTTCCTGCCGAACGGGACGCCCGTCTGTTGTTGCAGGGACGCACGGTCGAATTCCGCCGGGGGGAGATGCAGTGTCTGGGCGTCTATTATCCGGACAACGCAGGGAACTTTGTTGTTATTATTTCCGCATACGACCGGCACGGAGCCGACAGCCGGCACAATCTGCTCCGGCTGCTGACTGTCATCCTGTTCGTCAGTACGGTGCTGGTTTACCTGATCGGCCAGCTGTATGCCAGGAAGGTGATGGCTCCGGTGGCGGACATCATCCGCAACGTAAGGAACATTACCGCCAACAACCTCAAACGAAGCCTGCGGGAAGAACGCGGGAACGACGAACTCTCGGAACTTTCCCGGACGTTCAACGACATGATCGGACGGCTTCGAGAGGCTTTCGACATGCAGAATTCATTTATCCGCAACGCTTCCCACGAACTGCGCAATCCCCTGACCGCCATTCTGGGAGCTACCGAAATCGCCCTCAGCAAAAGGAGAGAACCGGAAGAGTATGTCGGAACGCTGGAAACCGTGCTTGCCGAAACCGAGCGGCTCAACTCCATGATCCGGGATTTGTTCATGCTGGCCCAGACCGATTTCGATTTTTCGCGGATTCCGAAAAGGACGGTGGATGTGGGACGTTTGCTGGAAGGAGCGGCGGCGGAAGTGGAAAGGACCGCACCGGATGGAGGAGCCGTCGTGTTCGGGCCGGGGGCGGAAGGGCCTCACACCGTTCACGGAGTCGACACGTTGCTGAAGATCGCTTTTATCAATCTGCTGGGAAACGCCCGGAAATTTTCGGACGGAAAACCGGTGACGATCGCTTTCCGCCGGGAGGGAACCCGGTTGTGCATCGACATCCGGGACGAGGGGATTGGCATTCCCCCGGGCGAAATCCGGAAAATATTCCAGCCTTTTTACCGGGGAGCCAATACGGGGAATTACCGCGGAACGGGGATCGGACTGTCGCTTTCGGCCCGGATCGTCGACCTGCACGGGGGACGCCTTTCCGTCGTTTCCGAGTTGGGGAAGGGGACGACGGTGACGGTTATCATGTATGATAAATAAAAAGGCTGACTTTTCGCAAAGTTGTTTTATCTTTACCGGCGGATTGATTATTTTTGAACGGATTCAAAACGGGAAAAATGAAAGGTATCGTACTGGCGGGCGGTTCGGGCACGAGGCTGTATCCGATCACCAAAGGGGTGTCGAAGCAGTTGCTTCCGATCTATAACAAGCCGATGATCTATTATCCGGTTTCGGTGCTCATGCTGGCCGGCATCCGGGAGATTCTCATCATTTCGACGCCCTACGACCTGCCCGGCTTCGAGCGGCTGCTGGGCGACGGTTCCGATTTCGGGGTGAAGTTCGAGTACGCCGAACAGCCTTCTCCCGACGGGCTGGCGCAGGCGTTTCTGATCGGGGAACGTTTTATCGGGAAGGATTGCGTGTGTCTGGTGCTGGGGGATAACATTTTTTACGGACAGGGATTCACGCAGCAGCTCGCCGCTTCCGTCCGGACGGCGGAGGATGCCGGACGGTCTACCGTTTTCGGATATCTGGTGCGCGACCCGCACCGGTATGGGATCGTGGAGTTCGACGACCGGGGGAACGCCCTCAGCATCGAGGAAAAGCCGGAACGCCCCCGTTCGAACTATGCGGTGCCGGGACTTTATTTCTATACGAACGACGTGGTGGAGGTGGCCAAAATCATCCGGCCTTCCGCGCGGGGCGAACTGGAAATCACTTCGGTGAACGAATGGTACCTGAAATCGGGCCGGTTGCGGGTGGAGGTATTGGGACGCGGGTTCGCCTGGCTCGATACCGGGACGCACGATTCGCTGTCCGAGGCATCCACGTTTATCGAGGCCATCGAAAAGCGTCAGGGGTTGCTGGTGGCTTCGCTCGAGGAGATCGCTTATCGGAAAGGCTGGATCGACGGGGAAAAGGTGCGGAAACTGGCCGAGCCGATGGCCCGGAACGCTTACGGGGAGTATTTGTTGAAACTGGTCGGAAAATTTTAAGACGATTATAAGGCATGAGCAGGAACATTCTGATTACCGGAGGGGCGGGGTTCATCGGTTCCCACGTGGTGAGGCTTTTCGTGAACAAATATCCGGATTACCGGATTTTCAACCTGGATAAGCTGACCTATGCGGGGAACCTGGAAAATTTGCGGGACGTGGAGCAGGCTCCGAACTATACGTTCATCAAGGGAGACATCTGCGATTTCGACCGGATGCGGGAAATTTTCACCGAACACCGGATCGACGGGGTGATCCACCTGGCGGCGGAAAGCCACGTAGACCGAAGCATCCGCGATCCGTTCGCCTTCGCCCAGACCAACGTGCTGGGGACGCTGTCGTTGTTGCAGGCGGCGCGGCTGGCGTGGGAGGACACCGGAGGAATGGACGGAAAACTTTTTTACCACGTTTCGACCGATGAGGTGTACGGTTCGCTGGACGAAAGGGGCTTTTTCACGGAAACGACTTCCTATGATCCCAAAAGCCCGTATTCGGCTTCCAAGGCCTCTTCCGATCATTTCGTCCGGGCCTATCACAATACCTACGGGATGCCGGTGGTGATTTCGAACTGTTCCAACAACTACGGGCCGAACCAGTTTCCGGAAAAACTGATTCCGCTGTTCATCAACAATATACGGCACAACAAGCCGCTGCCGGTCTACGGGAAGGGGGAAAACGTGCGGGATTGGCTCTACGTGGTGGATCATGCGCGGGCGATCGACGTGATTTTTCACGGCTGCCGTCCGGGGGATACCTATAACATCGGCGGTTTCAACGAGTGGAAGAACATCGACCTGATCCGGACGATGATTCGGGTGGTGGATCGGCTGCTGGGACGTCCGGAGGGCGCGAGCCTGAACCTGATCGCTTACGTGACCGACCGGGCCGGACACGACCTGCGGTACGCCATCGACTCCACCAAACTCAAGAACGAGCTGGGATGGGAACCGTCGCTTCAGTTCGAGGAAGGACTGGAAAAGACCGTGCGGTGGTACCTCGACAACGGCCCGTGGCTGGATCGCGTGACCAGCGGGGCATATCAGAAGTATTACGATACCATGTACGGAGAACGGTCGTAACGGATGCGGGGATGATTTCAATGGAGCGGAAACTTTTCGGAGGTTCCGCTCTTCGTTTTCGGAATTTCCGGAGGCCGGAAACGGCCGGATAATGGGAAAGCGGGTATCTTAGCGACGGTTTCGGTTGGCCATGCAGCCGACGACTGCGATTGTCAGGCAGGGATAAGACAAGACCCCTATCCGGTCTGGTTCCGGATCAGGGTTCCGTCCGCCTGCTGGATCAGTCGGCCCGAAGCCAGCAGTTTCCGGATTTCGTCCAGGATCAGTGCGGTGTTCCCCCGCAGGGCGCGCACGAGCTGTTGCAGGTCGGCTTCCCCGTCGCCCACCGTTTCCAGTATCCGATGGCGCAGGCCGTTTTCCTGACCGGCATTTTCCTTCCCTTCCCGGCATACGTCGCATTTGCCGCAGGGGGGCACCTCGGTTTCCCCGAAGTATTCCTGCAACATCCGGCTCCGACACTCGGTGTCGCTTTCCGCATAACGGATCATGACTCCCAGCCGTTCGAAGGCGATTTTCTTGCGGTGCTCGTAGCTTTCGGGAGAGATGCGCACGTTTTCCGCCGGCAGCCGTTCCTCTTCGAAGATCAGGAGGGAGCAGCGGTTTCCCGGTATGTACCGGATGATGTGCAGTTGGGAGAGCCGTTTGAAGTGTTCCATGATCTTTTCGAGCGTGTATCCGGAAATGTAGGACAGTTCGCTCAGGTTGACCGGAACCGTGCCCGAGAAAATCCCCGTATAGGTGCGCAGCAATACCTTGATGAAGTAGTCCAGTTCCTGCCGCTCCACCCGGATGCGGTACAGGTCGTCCCGGCTCACGATGAACATGATCCGGGGCGGATGCTCCGCTTCGTCGGTCAGGGTCATGTAGCCGTTCATCTGCAGGAATTTGACGGCCGTGTGAACCGTGGCCGCGTACATCCGGTTCTTGGAGCAGAATTCGAACAGGTTGAACTCCCGGCTGGTGCCTTTGCCTCCGCCCGTTTCGATCTGGTAGTGGTTGAAAATCGCCTCGTAGATTTTTTTGATCGTGGCGATGGGCGGGTAGGCGGCGATCATCCGTTTGCGGGCGTTCATGCAATCCGTTCCGGCCAGCAGCAGGACGGCGTAGGCGGGACGCCCGTCCCGTCCGGCGCGTCCCGCTTCCTGGTAGTAGGATTCCGGGGAGTCGCACAGGTCGTAATGGATCACGAACCGGACGTCGGCCTTGTCGATTCCCATGCCGAAGGCGTTGGTGGCGACGATCACCCGCGTGATTCCCTTTACCCAGTTGTCCTGCTTGATGTTCCGGGTCATGTATCCCAGCCCTGCATGGTAAAAGTCCGCGGAAACGCCGTTTTCGTTCAGAAAGGCGGCCAGCTTCTCGGCCCGTTCCCGCGTCCGGACGTAAACGATGCCGCTTCCCGGTACGTGGGCGATGACCCGAAGCAGGTGTTCCGGCTTGTTTTCCGTCCGCCGCACCAGGTAGGAGAGGTTTTCCCGTGCGAAACTCCTGCGGAAGACCGGCGCGTTCCGCAGTTGCAGGTATTCGATGATATCCCGCGCGACCCGCGGAGGAGCCGTAGCCGTCAGTGCCAGCACGGGGGCGTCCGGAGCCAGCTTCCGAAGGCGGCAGATTTGCAGGTAGGAGGGGCGGAAGTCGTAGCCCCATTGGGAAATGCAGTGCGCTTCGTCTACCGCGATCAGCGAAACCTTCATCCGCTGGAAGCGGGCCCGAAACATTTCGCTGTCGATCCGTTCCGGGGAAACGTAGAGGAATTTGTACTGGCCGTACACGCAGTTGTCGAGCGCCACGTCGATCTGGCGCGGAGTCATGCCGGAGTGGATCGAAACGCACCGGATGCCCCGTTTGCGCAGCGCATCGGTCTGGTCTTTCATCAGGGCGATCAGCGGGGTGATGACCACGCACGTGCCTTCCATCGCCAGCCCGGGCACCTGATAGGTGAGGGATTTGCCCCCTCCCGTGGGCATCAGCAGCAGGGCGTCCTTTCCGCTGCAGACGGTTTCGATCACCTCCCGCTGCAGCGGCCGGAAGGTGTCGTATCCCCAGTATTTTTGCAGAATTTCCGAAAAGTCGTTCATTGATACAAAGATAACCCATAAAAACGAATTCCGGAATAACAAATCGGTACGCCGGAAGCGAAATCCGTGTACCTTTGTGCCGTCCGAAAAAGGGCGTCCGTTCCGGGAAGAAACCGGTTGAAAGGCGGCTCTCGGACGAAGGTACAAAACGCGGAACCATGGCAGCAAAATACAGGGCGTATCTGGCGCTGATTGGAGCCAATATCCTTTTCGGGCTCAATTATTCCTATTCCAAGACCATCATGCCGGAATACATGTCGCCGCTGGCGTTGGCCGTGCTCCGGGTCTCCGTGGCGGCGGTGCTGTTTCTGGCGGCGATCGCCTTTACGCATCGGGAACGGGTGGGAAAGCAAGACGTCTGGAAACTCGCCGTCGCCTCCATGCTGGGGCTGGTGGCGAACCAGTTCGTGTTTTTGCAGGGGCTGCGCTACACTTCCCCGGTGGATGCGGCCATCATCACGACCTGCATTCCGGTGCTGGTGCTGTTGATCTCGGCCCTGTTCCGGAAGGAGCGGATCACGCCTTTCCGGTTGATCGGGGTCATCGTAGGCGCGGCAGGGGCGTTGCTGGTGATCCTTTACGGGGGGCTGGTTCATCTGGGCAAGGGGCAGCTCGGAGGAAACCTGCTCATCCTGTTCAGTTCCTGCTGCTATGCCGGTTATCTGGTGTGGACGAAACCCCTCACGCAAAAATACAGCCCGCTGACGGTCATGACCTACATGTTCGTGGTGGCCACCGTGACGACGCTGCCTTTTTTCGGCTTTTCTCTGGCGCAAACCGACTGGGGCGCTATTCCGGCCGACATCTGGGGCGCCATCGTTTTCATCCTGCTGGGCGTCACTTTCGTAGCTTTCCTCCTTGTCGCTTACGGATTGCGGAAGGTGCGTCCCACCACGGTAGCCATCTACCAATACCTCCAGCCCGTGGTGGCGGTGCTCTTCGCCGTGCTGCGGGGACAGGATCGCCTGGACGGCGTGAAACTGCTGGCCGCCGGACTGGTTTTTTCCGGGGTCTTCATGGTCACTCAGGCCCATCGTTTCGAAAAATCCCTGCTGCACCGCGATTACCGGGAAGCGTAAATTTTTATACCTTTATCCTCCGGATCATAAACGGAGGACAGGGTGCATCGGAAAAGGAAACACAAAATTTCCCGGGTGAAACGCTGGCGGATCACCGTCAACGAAATCCTCAACGGCGGACGGCATTGGGAAAGCGCGCGCCTGTCTCGCCGTTTCATCACCGTTCTGGTCATCGTCGACCTGGTGGGCATTTTTTTCAACAACGCTCCGGCCCTGATCGATTTCCGGCGGGAGTTCACGATCGCGGGGTATGTTTCAGGGCTGGCTTTTCTGGCGGAGTACCTGCTGCGCATCTGGAGCGCAGGGGTGTACTATAACGATAAAAGCCGGAAGTATGCCGGACTGCGGTATGTCTTTTCCTTTTTCGGGATCATCGACTTCGTCGCCATCCTTCCCTTCCTGCTTCCGGTCGTTTTTCCCGCTTCTCCCGACCGGGTGCATCTGGTCGATTTCGCCCGCCTGTTCCTGGTGTTCAAGCTCTGGCGCTATTCCCGGTCGCTCGACCTCATCAAGAATGCGTTCCGCAGCGTCCGGACGGAGCTCTGGACGGGAATCTCGGCGGCCATGGTCATCGTCACTTTCGCCGCCGTCATGATGTATTACTTGGAAAAGGATGCGCAGCCGCGGGTGTTCGACAACGTGGGGCAGGGTTTCTGGTGGTCCATCATCACGTTTACGACGGTGGGCTACGGGGACATTTATCCGATTACGCCCTGGGGAAAATTCCTGGCCGGGGTGATCGCCGTGGCCGGAATCGGGATGATCGCCATGCCTACGGGGATCATCAGTTCCGCTTTCATGGCGCAGGTCGCCCGACGGCGCACGATTCGGTATCTGCCGTCCGCCACCTGTTACACCGCCCATCTGCTTCGTCATGACCGGCGTCCCGCTCCGGCGGAGGATGGAGAATACTGTCCCCACTGCGGCAAAAAATTGCCCCGCAGGGACAATAATCGCGGCTGAACCCCTGTTAATATTGAAGATTATTGCGTAAGTTTGTACGGACAAATTCCGTTTTTCGTATGAATAGGAAAAGATATGCGTTGCGTGCGGCGAAGTATTTCGTCTATTTGCTGGGCCTTTTTATCGTACTGTACGCCCTGTTGATCCTGACGGGATATTCGTCGTGGGAAACGTTGGGCCGGGTGACCGCTTCGGGAAGCCGCTTGTGGCTGTTGCTGGCGGCTTTCGTGGGACTGCCGCTGCTGTACCCTTTTTTCGGTTTCGTGACCCGGACGGTGCGGGCCGATTTCGACGGATCGAAGGAGATCATTCTGAGGACGATGGCCCTGAACGGATTCAAGCCGGTGGAGGAAGGGGACGGCCGGATGGTTTTCCGGGCCGCCACCGCGGCAGGGAAGTTGCGCTTGCTGTACGAAGACCGGATCACCCTGACGCGGGACGACAATTACATCGTGATCGAAGGGCCCCGCAAAGAGGTGGTGAAAACGGAATTCCGGCTCAAGACATTTTTGTAAGATTCATTCCAAGAAGCGGAGGTAATAGCGACAGATGAAGCGATTCCGGAAAAGATACATCGCCGCGGCCGCGGGGTTGATGGGCGGCGCGGCGATCCTGCTTTCGGCCGGTAAGGCCGATTTTAGCGTAGGAAAAAACCTGGAGGTATTTTTCAACCTGTTCAGGGAGGTCAACGCCTATTATGTGGATGAAGCCGATCCCGACCGCCTGATGAAGGATGCGGCGGCGGGGATGCTGGGGCGGCTCGACCCCTATACGGAATTCCTGTCGGAAAGCGACATGGAGAATTTCGAGATCATGACCACCGGCAAATACGGGGGGATCGGTTCCCTGATCCGGAAGAAGGGGGACTATGTGATCGTGGCGCAGCCCTATAAGGGTTTTGCCGCGGATCGGGCCGGGCTGAAAATCGGAGACCGGATTCTTTCGGTGGACGGAAAGGAGATGAAGGGGGCCGATCCGACGACGGTCAGCAACCTGATGAAGGGAGATCCCGGAACCACCCTGAAACTCCGGGTGGAACGTTTCGCCGACGGACGAGTGGAAGAGGTGACGGTCAAACGGGAACGGATCGCCATTTCCGGCGTTCCTTACTATGGGATGGTGAACGACAGCGTGGGGTACATCGCCCACGGCGATTTTTCGGAGGATTGCAGTGCGGATGTGAAACGGGCCCTCCTGGAACTGAAGGGACAGGGGATGAAAGCGTTGGTTTTCGACCTGCGCGGGAATGGCGGGGGGATCATGCAGGAAGCGGTCAAGATCGTCGGCATGTTCGTTCCCAAAGGCACCGAGGTGGTTTCCATTCGGGGCAAGAACCGGGAAGTGGACGCCGCGTACCGGACTTCGGCGGAGCCGGTGGACGATTCGATCCGGATCGCCGTGCTCATCAACCGGGGTTCCGCTTCCGCTTCGGAAATCGTGGCCGGATCGCTTCAGGACGTGGACAGGGCCGTTTTGGTCGGGGAGCGGAGTTTCGGCAAGGGGCTGGTGCAGACGACCCGGCCGGTCGGATACAATGCTTATGTCAAGCTGACCACGGCGAAGTACTACATTCCGAGCGGGCGTTGCATTCAGGCCATCGACTATTCCCACCGGAACGAAGACGGCAGCGTGGGATATGTTCCGGATTCCCTGATCCGGGAGTTTCAGACCCGGAACGGCCGGAAGGTGTACGACGGGGGCGGCATCATGCCGGACCTGCGTGTAGAGGCGCCTTATGTGAGCTTGTTCACCATGAACCTTTACGGGAAGGGCTATATCGAGGATTTTGCCGCGGAATACGTGAAGAAGCACGGTTTTCGGCCCGTGGATGTGGATCGTTTCCGGCTGAGCGATGCGGACTATGCCGATTTCGTGGCTTTTATGCAGGATAAAGAGGTGGAAGTGGATTCCGAAACCCGGGCCTTGCTGGAAGAGTTGGAAAAGACGGCCGCACGGGAAAAATACGCCGACCGGATCGCTTCCGAACTGGAATCCATCCGCCGCAAGATCGAAGCGGACAAGAATCAGGAACTGGAGACGTTCCGGGACGAAATTTCCCGGCTGATCGAGGACGATGTCATCCTTTACTTCCATTATGCGCAGGGCGTGATCCGTCACAAGCTGCGGGAAGACAGCGTGCTGGACGAAGCGGTGAAGGTTCTGGGGGACGAAGCGCGTTACGCCTCCATCCTGGAAAGCCGGGATACGCCGAAGAAATAACGGGTGCCTCCGCGAACCGACCGGTCAATCAATCAGGAAAGGGTGAAGTTCAGGTTTTACAACAAGCCGATGGTGAGCTACAAGAGCAAAAAGCTCATCATTATCGTGGGTCTGGTGATCGGACTCTCTTCCTTGGTGTTTACCAACCGGCTGGCCCGGCAGCTCCGGGAGAAGGAGCAGAGCGAAGTGCGGCTGTGGTCGTATGCCATGCAGCGGGTGGGGGATTTCGATGTCGGCGATCCGTTGTTCAATTACATCGTCAATGCCAACAACAACATTCCTTTCATCGTGACGGACGAGAATCTGGTTCCGGTAGGGCATCACCTGGTTCCGGAGGTGATCGTCAAGAGCAAGACGTTGTTGCGTCGACGTCTGGAACGGATGGCCACTTCCAACAAACCGCTGGAAATTCCCCTCGGCTATACCACTTACTACATTTTTTACGATCAGTCTCTCGTACTCAAATCCCTGTATTATTTCCCTTATATCCAGATCGGGATCATCGGCATTTTCGTCGTGTTTTCGTTCATCGCCTTCAGTTCGTCCAAGCAGGACGAGCAAAACCGGGTCTGGATCGGAATGGCGAAGGAAACGGCCCACCAGTTGGGTACGCCGACTTCCTCCCTGTTGGGATGGATCGAGTACCTCCGTTCCCAGAACGTGGAAGAATTCGTGATCGAGGAGATGAACAAGGACCTGACGCGTCTGCTGAAAATCGTGGATCGCTTCTCGAAGATCGGGGCCGTGACTTCTTTCGCCCGGCGGAACATCGCGGAGGTGGTCGGGAATACGGTGGCTTATTTCCGTTCCCGCATTCCGAAAAACGTGGAACTCGTCTATGTTCCGCCCATGCATCCGATGTATGCGATGATCAACGACGCGCTGTTCGAATGGGTGATCGAAAATCTGTTGAAAAATGCGCTCGACGCCCTTCAGGGAAAAGGGACGATCGTGGTGACGGTCGGGGAAATCGATCGCTGGATCAACATCGATGTCACGGACACCGGGAAAGGGATGGCCAAGGCCAATTTCAGGCGCATCTTCGAACCGGGCTTCACCACCAAAACGCGCGGTTGGGGATTGGGGCTGTCTCTCAGCCGGCGTATCGTGGAGGATTATCACCACGGTCGCATTTTCGTCCTCGATTCGGAGATCGACAAGGGTACGACCATGCGCGTATCCGTGCTGAAAGATACGACGGACACCGTATCCCGTCGCCGGATGGTGCGCGGCCGGAGGTTGTTCCGCTTTTTGACCCGACAGAAAAAATGATAGGTTCCCTATCGTCGAAAGGCCGTTTCCTTTTGAGGGGAAGCGGCTTTTCGTTTCGGATGGAATGGTCGGCTGCCGCAAAAGTCAGCGGCGGGTCAGCAGTACCGAAATACCTGCGGCGATGACCAGTACCGGCAGCACCACTTTGCCGATAGGAATATGGATGCCGAAAAAGTCCGTGAGCAGGAAAACGACGCCCAGCGCCAGGACGATCCCGCCTCCGATCCATTTCCGGATCGCCAGCAGGTAGCCTCCCAGCACGATCATCAGCGTTTGCCAGGAGAAAAACATGTCGAAGATACGGTATTCCAACCGGTCGAAATTGTATAGGAGCCAGACGACCCCGGCCAGTATCAGTACGATTCCGAGGTAGCTTCTGCGTATGGAAGCGTCTTTCCGGTACGGAGGTTCCGGCAGCGGAGGCGGCGTTTGACGAATGATTTCCATGATCAGCGTTTTTTGTGTTCGGATGAATAATTCGTTGTGTCCGACTGCAAACGGAGACCATTCGATAGGCCCCCGTCGCAGACCCGGTACATGCGTTTATTTCTTTTCGAGGTATTCGTTATAGTCCAGCAACGGATTCACTCGGGTTTCCGTCCCTTTCGGCAGGTAGACGTTGAATTCCGTCTCGTGTCGTTCCCGATCGCCGACCGTCGGATTTACGAACAGCGTGTCGTTCCGCACGAGAAAATCGGGCCGGTCGACCGTGTCTTTTCCGCGGATGACGACCGTCGGTTTTTTATAAGAAGACTTCCCGGTTCGGAGTTTGATCGGAATCTTCCGCAGAGCGGTATCCGCCGCCAGGGAATCGAGCGGTTCCACATAAAGCACCGGCCCTGAAAGCTCGAACGGCACCGACAGCAATTCGGTTTTCGGTTCGCTCGGTTTCGGGTCGTGTTCCCGGTGTTCCGTTTGTGGAAACCATTTTTCCCGGGCGAAATTCCCCTGTTGGACGTTCTTGATCCAGATGACCGTTCCGAACACTAGCGCAATGATCCAGATGACCGTTACGGAGGAAAGAAACGCTTTGCTGGAACGGAATCCGAACAGCACTTTCAGGAAGCCGTACAGCAACAGCAGCAACGGCAGGAGGACGATCAGCCCTCCGACGGTCAGCGTCCACCCCGGATACGGGAAATGGAGGTCGGGACTCAGGAACCAGACGCTCCCGGCAATGGCGGAAACGATGGCCACCAACACGGCGATAATGGCTACGCTCAGGATCAGCGCGAAGAAAGCTACCAGCGCCTTCACCAGAAACAGCAGGATTTTGCCCAGAACGGAGACAAGCTCCGCAAAAACGGAAGCGTTCCGTTCGTGCCGCACCTGCGTCCGGGCGTCGGTGTTCGGAGCTGTCCGGGCGAATTCTTCCCGAAAGGTCTGTTCGATCCGGGAAGTCGTGATCTTTTCTCCTTTCATTTCGAGTTTCTGCCGCGGCGTGCGGGCTTTCGGAATCACGATCCACAAGAGGATATACAGAAAAAGTCCCGCCACGAACAGCGCGTTCATCGCCTTTCCGGAATCGTGCCATCCGATGGCGTAAAAAAAGGTCATCAGGAAAAACGGCAGCAGGAACAACAGCCGGATCAGGGTCACGTCCGCATTGAAGTAGGCCCCCAGTCCGCTGCATATGCCGCCCAACTTGCGCCCTTCCGGGTTCCGGTACAGGCGGCGGGCCAGTTTTTCCGGCCGATAGGGAGGGGGAACCGAAGCTTCGTCCGCGCGTTCCTCTTCCGGCGCCATTTCGGCGAACTCTTCCGGCGCACCCAACTGGTGGATCGCCGATTCCACCAGCGGCTTTCTCACAACTGTTCCCGCATCCTGCTGCGAAAGGATGAGCTCGGCGATCCGGGCCTCGATGTCTTCCAGGATTTCGTTTCCGTCCGGGCTGCTTCCGTAGCGTTCCCGTATTTTGTACAGGTAGCCGTCCAGCAGGGCGAAGGCCTCCGCATCCAGCTTGAATGCGATGCCGGCAATGTTTACGTCGACGATGTCTTTCATATCATTCGGTGGGTTTTCCGTTGCGTATCTGTTCGATTTGGCCGATCAGCTCCCGCCAGGACACGTCCAGTTGGGCCAGCGCTTCCCGTCCTGCTGCAGTCAGGGAGTAATATTTCCGGGGCGGCCCCTGGGGCGATTCTTCCCAACGGTAAGCCAGCAACCCTTGATTTTTTTGCCGGGTCAACAGCGGATAGAGCGTTCCTTCCACCACGATCATTTCGGCGCTTTTCAGCTCGGCTATGATTTCCGAGGCGTAGGCGTCGTTGCGCGAGAGGATGGAAAGGATGCAATATTCCAGGATCCCCTTTCGCATCTGGGCTTTAACATTATCTACATTCATAATCTGCCTCCTTTATGGTATTTATGCTCGGTAATCGGAATTGTCGGGGAAAATCGGCCGGCACGGCGATGCCGGGATCACGATCCACAGGATGATGTAAATCCACAGGCTCAGTCCTCCCATGAACACCAGCAGGACGGTGATGATCCGGATCAGCGTCGCGTCCACTCCCAGATAGTCGGCGATGCCGGAGCATACGCCCCCGATGATTTTGTCGTCCATGTTCCGGTAGAGTTTCCGGGGCCGGGGCGGGGGACAGGCGCTTCGGATTTCGTCGATCCGTTTCTTCTCTCCGAATTCTTCCGGACGGCCCATCACGGCGATCGCCCGGTTGACCATCGCCAGATCGACTACCTGCGCCCGCAGCGAAAGTTCGTTCCGGAAGATTTCCGCCATGCGCGCTTCCACGTCCCCGATGATTTCCCGATCGGGTTCCGCCAGCCGGGATGCGATGTCGTCCAGGTAGTTTTTCAGCACTTCGTATGCGTCCTCGTCGATGATGAAGGGAACGCCTCCCAGGTTTATGTTCAACGTCTTTTTCATGTCCAAAGTCCGTTAAAGGTTATTTTATGGCTATTAATTTACTGCAAATATAATGCGAATTTCTTTACTATGCAATACATAGTATATCTTTTTGATAAAATATTTTTCTTCGGGTTTTCGGAAAGGGGGATTTGGAGGGGAAAAAGAAAAATTATACTTTTGCATCCGCACAATGGAAGGTCCGGTAGCTCAGTTGGATAGAGCAACAGATTTCTAATCTGTCGGTCACAGGTTCGAATCCTGTCCGGATCACGCCTATTGAATGCCTTTTTCTAAAAACCGCTTCCACGTATGCGTGGAGGCGGTTTTTGTTTAGGCCCATTATGAGTTATCTATTTTTCTTATAAAACGTTCCCCTCTTTGTTCTCCTTTCCCGGCGTATATTCCAAAGGGCAACCGGATTACACGAATATGCGGGACTTTGCCGGGCTTTTTCGTGGGCGGCTGTTTCGGGTTTTGTCCGAGGGCGCTTGCAGAGAGTACCCGGATGCGGAGCGAACCCGATCGGGAAACGGTTTCCGTGCTTTCGGGCCCTTTCATACGATCCGGGGTTCGGCGTCGGGGGCGAATCGGGCAGGAAATTTGCACTTGCATGCGAAAATGGAAAGGGAGAATTCCCATAAACGCAGCAAGATGGAAAACGCAATGACAGGCAGCGGGACGTCCGTATCCCGGTTTGAGCAGCTTCGGCATACGGACGCGAACGGCATGGAGTATTGGGATGCCAGGGAGCTGGCCGAAGCGCTGGGATATGCCCGCTATGCCGGTTTCGTCCGGGTAATCGACCGGGCCAGGGAAGCCTGTCGGAACAGCGGGGAGGAGATCGAGGATCATTTTGCCGAATATACGACGCCTTCCCGGAGCCGGTTCGGAAAGGGACGCCGGTTGCCCAGCGTACGGTTGTCGCGCTATGCCTGTTATCTGATCGTGCTCAACGGCGACCCCCGGAAAGAAGTGGTGGCGCTGGGACAGACCTATTTCGCTTTTCAGGCCCGGCTGCAGGAGATCGAAGAGCGCAGGGGGGAGGGAGAGAGTTCGGAAGAGGAAAGGCGTTTGTTCCTGCGGGATGAAATGAGGTACCGCAATCAGGAACTGGCGTCGGCGGCCTGGCGGATCGGAGCGATCAGGCCGGAGGACTACGCGGCTTTTGAGGCCCGCGGTTACATGGGATTGTACGGAGGGTTGGATGGCGCCCGGCTGCGGGAGCGGAAGGGACTTCGGAAAGGGGATCGGGTGCTCGATTATATGGACAGTACCGAGCTTGCCGCCAATTTGCGGCGGGTGACCCGCACCAGCCGGGAACTGGAGAAAGGGAAAGCCAGGACCCTGGAGGAGGCCGAACGTCTGCATTATGAAATCGGGAAGGCGGTGCGCAGGGAGATCGCGGAACTGGGAGGCATGATGCCGGAGGAACTGCCCGCCGCGGAAGAAAGCATCCGGGTGATCGCGCAACGGGAAAAGAAAGTTGTAAAATAAAAAGGCGACCGCATTCACGAGTGGTCGGACGATCTTCTCGCTTTCCGGAATCTCCCACACCTTCCGTCATTGCGAACTCCCCGACCGCAGCCCGTGGTCGTCCCGCAAGGAACGACACGGATAAGGCGCAGGGAGGAAACCGAAATCAGCCGCAAGGCAGGATGAGCTAATCGCCCGCAGAGAAGATAAACCGAAATCGGCCGCAAGGCAGGATGAGCTAATCGACCGCAGGGAAGATAAACCGAAATCGGCCGCAAGGCCGGATGAGCTAATCGACCGTAAGGGAAGATAAACCGAGGTCTGCGAAGCAAGACGAGCTAACCGACTGTAAGAAGGTAACATCCGTCTGAGGTTATGCGCTAACGTTCATTTCCTGTCGAGCGGAAGCAGCGAAAACCGCCGAAGGCAGGTTAATCTTCGATAATTTATTTCTGTTGTTATACTAAACAGAGACGCTCACGCTCTGCCTGCGGCTCCGCTCGGCATGACGCAATGGAGGTGCGGTCTTTCTGCCCGTCTGAACCCTCTATGCCTTTGCGGTGTCCTTCGGTTCTGAATGACGGTTTGTAGCGAGGGCTTCCTGCCTTTTCGAAACATCAATACCTTGCGTCATGCTGAGGAGCAACGAAGTTGCGACGTGAGCATCTCCGGTTAATATAATGACGAAAACAGACAGAGATTCCCACGCTTCGCCTTCGGCTGCGCTCGGAATGACGCATTGCAATGGGTTGCGGCCTGCGAAGAGATCCTCGCGACGCGGCGCCTCAAGGTCAGGGCATAATCGGTTGTGGATGCTACTTCCCGGCGCCTTTTCCGCACCATTCCTGCGGAATGACTGCGGGCTGCGGTTGAGAAGTGGCCGAAAGACAGGACGCTTGCCTCTGATTATCGGCCTTCGGACATTTCCGAGGCTGCTCGGGAACGGTTTTTTAGTCCGGTTTCGGTCGGATGCCGGAACCGGGGTCAGAAGGGATAGCCAATGGCCAGGTGGAAACCCAACCCGTCCTTGAAGCTCTGGATGTTGTAATAGCCGTGCTTGTCCGGGTTCTTGTAGGGGGTATGGATGCCGATGCCCAGATCGGCCCGCAGCACCAGATAGCTGATGTCGTACCGGAGCCCCACGCCGGTGCCGAGGGCAATTTCGTTCCAGAAACCTTTCCACCGGAGTTTTCCGCCGGGCCGGGCCGGATCGTTTTTCAGCAGCCAGATGTTGCCGGCGTCCAGGAAGACGGCTCCGTGCAGCCGGTTGAAGATTCCGAACCGATATTCGACGTTGGCCTCCAGCTTGAAGTTCCCCGTTTGATCCCAGTATCCGTTCGGCTCGTCCTTCGGGGGGCGGTAGCTTCCCGGCCCCAGCGACCGGACGGTGAACGCGCGGATGCTGTTGGCCCCTCCGATGTAGAACTGTTCGCTGTAAGGCATTTCCCTGGAGTTGCCGTAGGCGTATCCGATTCCGACCAGGAAACGGGAAGCGATCCAGTTGTCCCGGCCCACCCGGTGGTAGAACTTGATTTCAGAGACGTTCCGGATGAATTGGGAAAATTCGATGCCGAAGATTCTCCACGGCTTTTTGGCCTTGAAAAGTCCCATGGCTCCGGCCAGGATGTTTCCCGCCTGCGTGATGCTGTTCTGCCAGAACAGCCGGTTGCGTCCGTCTCCGTAGGTTTTGTCGAACGTGTAGGTGTAGTTCATGGAGGGAATGAACTGGTCTTTGAAACTCAATGCGATGGCAGGGTTTTCTTCCATCGTTTTGTCGAAGGATTCGGTCGTGCTGAGCAGGTTGTTGTACACCAGCTTGAAGACGGTCAGGTTGTGGTAGCTGTTGGCGGAAGACTGAAAGTCGTATCCGGCCGATCCTCCGAAGGAAACGAGGTGAAAGAATTTGGGCCGGTTCATCCAGTCCACCCCCAGCTGGAAGGTGGTGCGGGCGGGGTACCGGGAACTGCGGGGAATGAAACGGGGCGCCAGCATTCGGGGAATGCCCAGGGTGGTGTTGATCCCCAGTTCGTAGGAATTGAGCAGGGAAGAGCTTTCTCCCGGCTCTTTTTTTCCGGTCTGCCATTCGTAAGAGCCCTTCAGGTTGAGGGCCAGCACTTCGCCTCCCCGGAACAGGTTGTTGTTGCTGACGGTGAAAATGATCCCCGGCCCCAGAAAGCTGTTCGACTTGGAGGTAACGTCCACCTCGAACTCGGCTTCGATGGGCCGGTCAAAAGCGGCGTCGATCATCACGTTCAGCGAGTCGCTTCCCTTCAGCGAGTCGAGCGGCGTGACGTTCAGGTTGACGTACCGGAAGATGCCGAGCTTGTTCAGGTTGGTCTGCGTCCGGTTCTGGGCGTCCACCGAATATTGCTCTCCCGGCGTGATGTCCACGGCCCGGGCCAGCACGCGGCGGCGGATTTTCAACGGTTTTTGGTAAACCACCGTCATCCGGTCGTAACGGAGCGTGTCCCACGGGCCCGCTTCCACGTTTTGCAACAGCACGTCGATCTGTCCCACTCGATAGGACTTCAGGGCTGCCGACGGAATCCCGCGGGCCATCACCATCCGCATGTCCGCTTTCAGGGGCTGCTGCGTAGTGTCGGCCTGATAGAGCAGGTATTCCGGCCGGAAGTAATAATATCCCCGGTTCCGCAGCTCATAGGTCAGCCGGTTCCGTTCAGCGGTCAGGGTGTCGATGCTGTACCTCGATCCGGAATGGAGCAGGGTGCCCGGACGGAGGCTGTCGATCAGCCGGGTGACGGGGGAAGCGACGGAGGGATATTCGATGCTTCCGTACGTGAACGGTGCCGGCAGCTCTACCCGATAGGATATCCGCGCTTTTTTCGGATTGTGCTTGCTGTACAGCAACTCGTAACGGGCGGTCGAATTGAAATACCCGTTGTTGTCCAGGATGTCTTCCACCATTTTTACCCGCAAATCGGGCTGCACGTCGGAAATCAGGACGGGCTTTTTCGCCAGCCGCATGTAAAGCCAGTGTTTGAATCCCTTCTGTTTCGGGGTGTACAGGTAATTGTAGGCCCACAGGCCGATGGGCAGCGGCGTGCGGACGTAAGGGCTGAAAAGGGGATTGTTCGGTTTAACCGACAGCGGGGCTTTGACGGCCGAAACCACGCTGCCTGGTGTCTTTTCCCCGACTTCGGATTCGATCTTCATTTTTTTGACGCCCGTGTAAAGCGCTTCCCCGTCCGCCAGCCGTTTGGTGGTGGAACAGGCGGTCAGCAGCAGGACGACCGATCCCGCTGCACCAAGGAGTGTCAGGCATCTATTCATTTTTGGCGTCATCTGTTTCCGGTTGGAGTTTCCTTTCTTCCGCATCGCTTCCGATTATCGGTACAGGGCGTATTTCCCCGTTTTCCGGAGGCGTTTCCCGTCCTGTCCGGTCGGCTTCCGCAGGGGCCTGTCCGGTCGGAGCGGACAGCGTATCGGGAGGCAGTCCGGCAGCGGCCCGGCGGAAGGCTTCTTTTTCCGCCCGCCGTTCCTGCCGGTATTTCCGGAACCGGAACAGGTCGCCCAGCCTCAGGAGTTTCCGGCGCATGACGAATCCGAATCCGGTCTGGGTGATTTCCCCTTCGAGGATGCTTTCGTAGTCCGTGTGCCGGAACACTTTCAGGAACATCGTGTGCCGTCGGTTGAGCATGTATTCCAGCGCAATGTCGTCGATCAGGTTTTCTTCCAGGTTTTCGTTCGGATCGGCGTTGGTGCTGTATCGTCCGCCGACGATTACCCGGATCCGGTCATCGAAGAAATTCTTTGACAACTGGTAGGAGTAATCGGTGCGGGCGCTCTCGCCCGTGGCCGTATACTGGTCGTAGGTGTCGATGCCGAAACTCAGGTCGACCCCTTTCAGGTTGTTCCGGGCCCACTGGTTCAATTCTTTTTCGATGAAATTGTTGAGCGGGTTGTTGGTGTTGGCTTTGGCGGTGGTGCCGGGGCCGGTATAGGTGTTGTAGATGAGCAGATTCATGGCCTGCGTGGAACGCTGTTCCGCCGTCAGGGAACTGAGCTGGTTCTGGATGGTCAAATCCTGCGGTGCCGAAAGGTCGAAGGTCACGGCCAGGTCGTTCAGGGAGTTTTTGATGTTTACCGTGATGTCGAAATTGACCTGCCTGCTGTTTTTGTCTTCCCCCGTGACGGTGGTGTTGACGGTTTCGGTGGCGATGATGTTGACGGTCGGATCGGCGATATCGCCCGTCCATTCGATGTAGCTTCCTTCGTCGATGTTGAAGATTTTTTCCGAGATCAGGGGCGGCGTGTAACGCACGGTGCCTCCCGATAGGGTGTAGCGGCCGGCGAACCGGCTATCTCCGAGCCGGTTGACGGTGTAGGTCAGGTTGCCGCCTCCTTCCACGTCGATCCGGTTGTTGCCGTCTTCCGAAAGGTTGACCGTCATTTCCACGCCCTGCTCGATCGTCGCATTGACCAGCAGATCGAGCCGGTTGACCCGAACCTCTTCTTCGGTTTCGTGTTCCCAGACTTCCGTGGAATCGCGGAAGGAAACGAAAGTCACGATGTTCTGCTGCTGGTTTTTCACGCTCAGAGGCGAATTTCGCAGGACATAGGTTACGTCCGTACTGTTCAGCACCTCCACGTTTCCCCGGATCGAGAGGTCGTTTACGGGGCCCCTGACCGAAGCGTTCAGGTCGAGCGCCGCTTTTCCGTAAACCTGGGAACCGGCGCTGCGGGCGACATCGATCGCCTGGAAATCGGTGGCGGAAACCGTCAAATCGGTAGTAATGGCGGCGAAATCCGAAAGATTCACGTTGCCGTTGATCGTGAGGGGCTGGCTGTTGGGAGGGCGGATGGAGTAGCGGTTGAACAGGATGCGACTGTCCGCTACCCGGATGGGTTCGAGGGAGAAGTCGAATCCGGTTCCGATCAGGGGGACAGTCACGCGGGTGGTGTCGAACTGGAGGCTGCCGTTAAGCAGGGGATGCGCGGTCGATCCGGCCGCTTCCACGCTTCCGGTCAGCCGACCGCTCAGCCGAGCCATGTCGGACGGCAGGAAGGGGTTCGCCGCTGCCAACGGAATACCGGGGATGTTGACGACGGCGCTCAAAGCGCTGTCCGGTGCCGACGGACGGTAAGTGCCTCTGGCGACGATGGCCCGTTGTCCGTCCAGTTTCAGGTCGACTTCCGCATCCTGCTTTCCTTCGGTGAGCAGATAGAGCAGGTCGAGGTCCACGGTGCCGATCCGTTTTCGGTCGTACTGCAGATCGGTCACCCGCACATCGCCTTCGACGTGGATGTCCTTGCCCGCCATGCCCAGCAACAAATCGGTGTTCAGAATACCGCCCACCGGCGGGGCGGTCGGCAGCAGCACCAGCGTCGAGTCGATGTCGATTCCTTCCGCCTCCACCCGGACGGCTCCTTGCCGAATGTCCGGCAGGATGGCCGATTGCACGGCGAACCGCTGTCCTTCCCGTTTCAGGTCGATGTCGGCATAAAGCCGTTTGTCGAAACGGTAGGTCAGGAAGTTGTTCGGATTGACGCTCCACCGGTTGAAGCCCAGCAACGGATTGTCGGGAAACAGACGGAGGGTTACGGAACTGTCTCCCAGCGTGGCCGCGATGCCGAAGCGGAATCCTTCCCGACCGTAGCGGTCGCGTTGCCACAGGTTGATTTCGGCCGAATCCCGGACGACGTTTCCATAAAGGGCCAGCAGGCCCACCTGATCCGTGTTGGTCGGGCTGTTGGCCATGCGGACGTAATAGTTCAACCGATGCTCCTGCCGGGCGATCCCGGCTCCGAGAGTGTCCAGCACGATTCCCTTGGCTGCGAAACGATTGGCCGTCAGATTCAACCGAAGCGGCTGTTCCGGCCCGGAAACGGCGTTCAGGCTCATCCGCCGGAAACGGAATCCCTGCATGAGCAGGAAGTTGTTCAGGATGTTGTCGGGGCCTGCTGCCAGGTCGATCCGGAACGACGGAAGCGCTATTTGAACCGGTATCATGTTCAGGTTCCGTTCCCTGAGCTGTCGGGACAGGGTATCTGCGGTTTCTTTCAGCCGGGCCAGCAGGGTGTCGGTTCCGTCCGGGGAGGCGAATCGGAGCGACAAATCCCCGGAGGCGAGACGGACGAGAACGGAGTCCCGTCCGGCACGGGCGTCGACGACGGTGCGCCGGAGCGTGTTCCTCCTTTCCCCGGTCAGGATGGCGATGCTGTCCAGTGCTGTGTGGAGGGTATAGCTCTTTTCTTCGGTAGCGGATGCGGCCGCGTCCACCAGCCCGGAAAAGGCCAGCGGCCGACCCGTCAGATGCATTCGGTAAAGGTCGAGGGTGTCGATCGCGCCCCGGATTTCCGCTTCTTGTTTTTCAGGGGTCAATGTTCCGGCCAGCGCCAGGTCGAGATGCAGCGCTTCGCTGTCGCTGATGAGCCTTCCGGTGAGCGTGTCGTTTTCCAGCCGGGCTTCCAGACCCAAACCGGCGTAATCGTATCCCCGGTATTCCAGCTTTTCCGCGTGCAGTCGTGCTTCCGTTTCCGTATCGTGGGCCAGAGGATCGAATCCGGCGCCGCGTGCGGTCAGTTCCAGCGTCAGCAGGCCCAACGAGTCGCGGGGAAGGAAAGCACCCAGCGGAAAGTCCAGGGTTTGCAGTTCGATATCGTATCGTTTAAGGTGCGGATTCACGTGGCCCCGGATTTCCAGCGTTCCTTCGGAGGGAGCGGGAAGACCGGACAGGGAGTCCAGTCCGAAAACCGCCTCCGAAAGGGCGGCAAGCGCGGAATTTCCGGCCAGCGAATCCGAAGATACGGAAACGGGTGCTGCCGAAGAAAGAATATGAGCCTGTCGTTGAGCGGCGACCGGAAACGAATCCGGGCGTTTTCTCCATCGGGATACGAAAGCGTCTGCCGGACCGGTCGGCCGCACGGCGGAATCCGTTTCGTCCGACCCTAAAGCCGGAGCGCCGGTGACGGAGTCGAGGCTTGTCGTCGGGAAAAAAGAGAGGCGTTCCGAAGCGGAATCCGCTGCTTCCCCCGGTTGTGCGGAAGGGGCTGCGGAGGCTTGTCCCGAAGGCGGAAGCAGGGGGGAATGGAAGCCGCTCGGTGCTTGATCCCGGACGGTCAGCGAAAGGACGGGAGCGTAGTCGCCGCGGTCGGCCCGGACGGTTCCCTGCAAGTGCAGGTGGGCCGGGATGGCGATCCGGTGCCGCAGGGCGGTGTCGGGCAACAGAGACAGGAAATCGCCCAGTCGGTTGAAGTTTCCTTCCAGCTTCAGGAATCCGCTCAGTTCATGCGGTTCGAGCGGCGAGCGAAGGTTTCCGTTCGCCCGGAACGAAACATACTCCGGCAACCCCAGATTCAGCGTCCCGATGTTCAGCGCGTCCAGTCGGCCCGAAAGAGCGGCCTGTGCCGTAAGCGTTTCCTTTTGCAGGATTTCCCGGATTTCCGGATTCGGGGGAGCGTAGAAAAACAGCAGTTCGCCCCCGTTTATGGAAGCGTTCATCCGGATGTTCAGCGGCGTGGCCGGTTCCATCCGGACGATACCGGAACCCGCCCGGAAGTCTCCCGTGACGGAGGATGATTCGGTGAGAAGGTTCAGGCCGGTTAAGAGGTATCCCGTGCTGTCCATTCGGAACCTTCCCGCCAATTTCCGGATCGCCGGCCCCGATGTTTCGGTCAGGGACAGGTGCTCGAGGTCGAGGCTCAGATCGTTTCCCCGGTTGTAAAGGGAATCCGCCCTCAGGTTCAGATTCGTGACGGTGATGTGGTGGGGGTCGAAAGCCGGAAGTGCCGGCGGCCCGCTCGTTCCGGAGGCAGACGTTTGGGAAGGACGGACTCGGAGAGTATCGCTTCGAACCGGAAGCGGGCCGTACTCTCCGCTGTTGTCGGTCAGTTCGATTCGGGCTACGGTCACCGTCCACGGCTTTTTGTCGGAAAGGGTATCCTGCCGGAGGGTGTCGCGGATCGCCGTTTCGTTTTTCGGTACGGCGGTGGTCGTGTCGGTGAGGAACCGGTAGTCGCCGCCCTGCAGGACGAGCCTTTCGAGCGATACATCCTGATCTTCCAGATCGACGACGCACCCGTTCAGCTTACCCTGCTCCAGCGTAACGGAGAGCTTTGCGGTGTCGGGTGCCAGGGTCAGGCCGAAGTCGATCCGGTTCAGCGTTACGGTTCCGACTGAAAATCTCCACAAAACCGGTTTTTGAGCGGCGGTATCGGGCCGGGAAGGGCCGACCGAAAGACGGGCCACGCCGTCGGTCAGTTCCAGCGACGGAATCTCGGCCCGGTGTGTTTTCAGATTGACCGTATCGGCTTTCAGCCGCAGTTCGCCCAGCCGGGCTTTCAGGGAAAACCCTCCCGCCGTATCCGCATAATCGGCTACCACGCCGTCGAAAGAAAATTCCCGCACGATCACTTCCTTGCGCAACAGGGGCCACAAAGCTACATTGGCTTTCAACCGGTCGAAATACAGGATCGTGTCGCCTCCGCCGGTGGTGAGCAGGGAGCGGTCTACCGTCAGTTTCAGGGGAAAGGAGAGGCGCAGGCGTTCGATGTCGAGGTGCAGCCCCATGTGTTTGGAAACGTAGGCGGCTCCCTGATCCTTGACGAAACGCTGGACGGGAGGCAGATAGACCAGCACGGGTACCAGCAGGATCAGCGCCAGCAGAACAAGGAATCCCCGAAGGACGTATTTCAGGATTTTTCTGGCCATACCGGCGTAGCGTTTTCGGTGGACGGGAAGAATCCGCTGCCCCGTTTTCCGTCCCGTCCCGAACGGAAAACAGGGATGAAGCGGGCGTGTTCATGCTGTCGGGACGCCGGTCTGCCCGAACCGGAGTCGATTCCGAACAAAGATAAATTTATTTTTCCAGGGTTCCCTTTGCAAAGCAAAGTAAAAATCCCCTGAAGAGCTTCAGGGGATCGTGCCTGAACCCGAAGAACGGATGCTTCTGCCGGGTGTCCGCCGCGGGGTCGCATCCGCCCTTTCCGGAGGGGGCGGATGCCGGAGCATGAAACCTATTCGGCAGGGGAACGTCTCAGAAGGAAAGCCCCACCCGGAACCCGAAGTTCCCCAGTCCGTCGACCGAATAATGGAGCACGTGCCCTTTGTTGGTGGCGTAGCTGTAATAGAGCGACAGGTGAATCCCCAGCCGGTAGCCTTCCACGGGGAAGAAAGTGACGCCGATTTCGGGCGAGAAATAGAATCCCCAGGTCTTTTCGTATGTTTCGAGTACATAGTAGTACGAAGACATTTTGGCATAGTTCGGTCCCAGTTTGAGGGCGGCGTAAGGCTCGAACATGGAGTTCTGCAGGAAGCGGTAGCGTCCCACCACTCCGAACGGCAGCTGGAAGATCGAATGCTGCTGGTCGGTGGTCATCGTGGATTGGTTGCCGTTCGGAAGGGTCTGGCGCGGCACGTATTTGTTGTTGGTGTGGTAGGAAATGAACGCGCCCACCGCCAATTCCGGCAGCACGTAGTAGCCTCCTTCGAAATTCATGCCCCAACCGCTCGATTTTTCGGCGAAGTCGTCGTTCCAGGGAACGTTGTACTGCCAGTCGACGTTGAGATAGCCGTTCGGGATGAGCTGCGCCTTGCCGGAAGCGATGCCCAGCAGGCAGGCGACGGCCACCAGGGCCGCTCTGACGGAAATGTATTTTATGGTTTTCATATCGGATTTCTTTGGATGTATGGCGTTAAACGATTATTTGGTCAGATAGGGCGACTGTACGAAAGCCTGATCCACCGCCCGAACGGTAAGGGCGACGTCGATCTGGGCGGAACCGCTGAGCAGCCCGCTCATGAAGGCGTTCCAGATGACCGGCAGTTTCTGGTCTGCGCCCTGCGGGGCTTCCAGGTTGATCAGGTCGGCCAGCAGCGACCCCGTGCTGTAACTGTAGTAAACCGGATACGGGTAGTACCAGTAACCCCAGTCTCCCCAATAACCGGGGCCCCAATAACCGGGATAACCCCACCACCAGTACGGGGAATCGTTGTATCCCAGGAAATAATAGGTGTTCTGCACGTAGCTGAGCTGGATACCCAGATCGGCCGTTTCCCGGTTTTCGCTCCGGGTGTAGTTCCGGGCAGTCATGTTCCGCACGAAGGCGTCGATGATCAGCTGAGCGTTGCCGTCTTTCCAGTATTCCGGTTCCGGCTTGTCGTCGATAAGCAGGATGCTGTCCGGAAGGTAGAAAGTAGTGAAGGAATTGAAGGCGGCCGCTTTGTCGTAATTGGTGATTACGAGATAGTCGTTGTCCAGATCGTCGGTATCCGGATCTTTCTGGCAGGCTGTGACGGCCAGAGCGGCAACAAGCAGGTAGAACAGTTTTTTCATACTCTTTTTAATTAAAAGGGTTTCGGTTCGGTTGAAACCGGATGGTTGCGGAAGAAGTTTCCGTCGCTTGAACCCGTTCAAAATTCATTCCAAATCCCGGAACGGAAACCGGATGAAAGAGGAAAGAAAAAACGCCGCAAGGCGTAAAGGCGGGAATTCTCCGCAGGAGGAGGACGAAAAGCGGGAGCATGAAAAAATCCTTTTCCCCGGTTGCACGGGAAAAAGGATTCGTAAAACGGGTCCGGGGAGCGATGAAGCTTCCGAACGGGAAGCTGCTATACGCTAACGGACGTCTTTTTTCAGCACTTCATCGTGGAATTTGACCACCGTTACGTAAATATAAGGAGCGAGCCAGAAATAGCCGATTCCGAAAGTCAGCATGGCCAGGAGCATCCACCCGATGAAGCGGAGGTACAGCAGGAACAACCGCATCTTGTACCCTTTCATCATTTCCCAGCTTTTTTTCAGCACTTCCGTAGCATCCAGTTCCGGTTCGTCGTTGGCGATGATGAAAATCTGGGAGAGTCCCAGCGAGAGGATGATGCCCGGTACGATCAGCAGGAAGTAACCGACTGCGACCAGAATGGTATAAATCACGAACAGCAGGAAAAGTTGCAGGAAACGTCCGGACAATCCGGCTTTGAGGGTTTCGACGAAGTCGTTCAGGTCGCCTTTCTGCCCCCGGGCCAGTTTGATATAAACCGATATGAGGGCCAGCATGATCGGGCCTCCCAACAGCAAGGCTCCCAGGACGGGAATGATGCTGCTTACACCCAGCAGCAATAGCCCTACCAGCGTAACGATAACCGCGTTTTTCCAGTTCCCCTTCAGGCTGCTTTTGGCCGCTGCCATGAGGGATCGATTCGTAATTTCCATGAGATAAAAAGTTTGAGTGTTTGAAATATCGTTCATTCGACCTCAAAGATAGGGAATATAATCCGTTGAACGGATGCCGCGGACGGGAAAATGTTCCGCCCGGTTTCCGGTTATATGACCCGTCGAACCGATTCTTTTTTCCGTAAGATGCGAAAAGGCAAAACGGAAAAAGGAACGTCGAGTCCCTTTTCCGTCGTAAATTTTTTCGATGCGTTTTTATTGCCCCTTGGAAACGTATCCCCGGAAAAAAGCGTTTTTCCAGGTTCGCCGGCCGGTCGGAGAACGGTCACCCTTTTCGTTCCGACGGAACGGGAGCCTCCGTTTTGACGATACCCTTGCCGTGCTTTCCGTCGATGAAGATATAAAGCGGACGGTCGAACCGAACGCGGCGTAAGTAATCGGTTTCGTAAACGGCTTGCATGGCGTTCAGCTTTTCCACGTCGAAGGCGCCGTCGTTCATGAACGGATTGATGGTCATGTAGCCCGCTCCGAAGGAGGTCAGGTTCTGGAAGAAATGGGTTCCCTGGCTGGGATCGACCCGGAAGTTTTGCAGGCCGCTTTCGACGATGACCCGCGCTTCGGAGATCTGGCTCCATTTGACCGGGATGCCGAGCCACGGATCGCTCGATCCCCATCGTCCGGGGCCTACCAAAACGTAATTGGTTTTTTCGTTCCGCATCCGGGTGTTCAGCGCGTCGATTTCCGCGGCCATGGCCGGCGTACGGGCGGCATCGAAAGAGTCCGGCTTAACGTAGACGATATCGCGGATGCCTTCGATCAGTCCCAGCCCCAGGGCGGATTCGGCGTAGATGAGGGCATCGGACGTATCCGTGCGCTCCCAGTCGATCGTGCCGTTTTCCTGGGATTCCACGATGGGGCGTATCTGCAGGAAGTTGAAAATCCGTTCCTGTCCGTAAGGGACGTCCATGTTGACCGCGAATTCGAGTTCCACGGGACATTTCATTTCCGCCTGCCCCAGCGCAAGCAGTTCCCGGATGATTTCCGCCAGCGGGAAGGAGTCGTATTTGAGGATGTGAGCGAACGTAATCAGCTTCCGTCCCGTGTCGAACGAGCTGTCGGAAATGCGCTGGTTCTGCATGTCCCAAACGGAGGAAACGTATTTCATGTTCCGGAAATGCGCAGCCTTCTGGATTTCGATCCGCTTCAGGTTGACCGAATCGTCGATCGAGGTTTTGAACTCTTCCGGTTTCAGGCTCAGCGCGTACATTTCCCGCTGGGTGTCCCGCAGGGTCAGTTCGGGAGTCGAAAGCTGGAGCACGTTTTTCGGATATCGGGGAGAGAAACGGAGCGTGATGCCTCCTTCGACCACGAGTTTTCCCAGCCCGAAAGCGATGTTGGCGATGCCGTCCTCCGGTTTTTCGTCTCCGATGGGATAGAAATTGAGCGAGCGTGCCACGCCTGAAACCGTGGGGAAAAAATAGCCGCTGTCTTCCGTCCCGCACACTTCCTGGATCACCACGGCCATCTTCTCTTCCGAGAGCACGTTGGACGTGGCCAGAATGTAGGAACGGCTGGCCGAGTAGTAGACCGAAGCGTAGACGCTCTTGATGGCCTTGGTCAGCAGCCGCAGCATCTGGTCTTCGTTTTGCGTGCGGGGGATCATGTACGTGGAGTAGATGCCCGCGAACGGCTGGTAGTGGGAGTCTTCGAGCTTCGAACTGGATCGGATGGCCAGCGGGTATCGGACCGTGCGGATGAACGCCTGCAGGTCTTCGATCAGTCCTTCGGGAAGCCGGGAACTCACGAATTCCGAAAGGATTTCCTCATCGCTCAGGTCTGCGTTGATGACGTACTGCAATCCGTTTTCGTGGATGAAGGTATCGAAGTAATCCGTGGCTATCACGACCGTCCGGGGGATCAGTATCCGCACGCCTTCGTATTTGTCGTACAGGCGGTGTTCCTGCAGCATGTGGTTGATGAACGCCAGCCCCCGCGCCTTTCCGCCCAGCGAACCTTCGCCGATGCGGGCGAACCAGATGTATTCGTTGTAGGTTTTCGGATCGAACCGCGCCACCACTCCCTGACCCAGCAGGCTGCGGTAGTCGCGGATGGCCCGAACGATGAAGGCCCGCAGTTCTTCCGTAGTCTTGAAATGGTTGTTGTTCATCTCTTTCATGATCCGGGCGATGGAGAACAGCCCGCGGGCGAAGAGCCATTTCGAGAGGTGGTTCTGGGAAGAATGGTACAGCAACACGTCTTCCGGAATTTCAGCGATGGCGGTCTGCATTTCCCGCAGGTCTTTGGCCCGCTTGATCTCCTCGCCGGTCGCCAGGTCTTTGAAAACGAAATCCCCGAAAGCGAATTCGCTATTGATGTAATCCGTCAACTCCATCAAAAGGGTTTTGGAATACTTGACGATGAACCCTACGCCCAATTCTTCCGCCGTCGTCCGCATGCTTTCCTGCGAAGACTGCAACAGGAAAGGCATGAGCGGATTGTCGCTTCGGATCAGCTTGCAAAGGTCGATGCCCGCATCCAGCTTTTCGTCTTCGCTGCGGTCGTTTCGGTCGAGGACGAATCCCACGTCGGAAATGACCCCCAGCAGGTTGTTTTTGTATTTTTCGTAAAAAGCCACCGCGTCGTTGTAATTGGTGGCCAGCAAGATTTTCGGCCGCGCCCGTTTGCGCAGGGTCTGCTGCTGTTCGTTCAGGGCTTCTTTCAGAAATTCCTGCGACTGCTGAAGGATGATGCGGTAAATGGTGGGCAGGTAGGAGGAGTAGTAGCGGATAGAGTCCTCCACCAGGAGGATGCACTGCACTCCGATTCCCAGAATGTCTTCATCGGCGTTCATCCGGTCTTCGATGGTCTTGATGATCGCCATGATGAGGTCGGCGTTCCCGTGCCAGCAGAAAACATAGTCGATGGCCGACTTGTCCTCGTTTTCCAGCCGCTTGTGGATTTCCCGGGAAGAATTGACCAGCAGGACGGTAGGGATGTCCGGATGTTTTTCCTTCACGGTGCGGCTGAAGTGGAACACGTCCATTTCCCCGATGTTGTACATCGTGATGATCAGATCGAAAGAAGCGTCCCTTTCCAGAACCTCCAGCGCTTCCGCTGCGGAAGAAACCCGCATGAAGGAAGGCGGGTTGCTCAGGTTCAGTTCGAGGTATTCCCGGTTGATCCGGGTGTCGATCCGTCCGTCTTCCTCCAGCGTGAAGGCATCGTAGCTGCTGCAGATCAGGAGCACTTTGTTGATGCGCTTCTGCATCAGGTTGCCGTAATCGATAGTCTGGAAGTGGTTGGGATTCAGTAATCCGCCGTTGTCCTGCATGGAGCCGTCGTTTAAGGTTGTATGCGTGAAAACAAACAAATATCGGCAAAAGATTCAACTTTATGCTAATTTTGCCGGAAATCAGGAAAAGTTATGGCCGGATATTCTGTCGAGGAAATTCAGACGAAACAGCAAATCAGGGAATTTTTGGAGTTGCCCAAGCGCATGTATCGGGACGATCCCATGTGGATTTGTCCCCTGGATACGGATGTCGAAAGCCCTTTCGATCCGGCCCGGAACGAACTGCTCGCCGACGGGGAGGCCGTGCGTTGGCTGCTGCGGGATGAACAGGGAACAGTCGTGGGACGGATCGCGGCCTTTTACAATCCGGATCTGGCCGCCGCCTGCGAACAACCTACCGGCGGATGCGGCTTTTTCGAGTGTCCGAACGATCCGGAAGCTTCGGCCCTGCTGTTCGACGCCGCCCGCGACTGGCTCCGGTCGAAAGGAATGGAAGCGATGGACGGTCCGATCAATTTCGGAGACCGGAATGCGTGGTGGGGCGTACTGACGGACGGTTTTACCGAACCGCTGTACTGCACTCCCTATAACTTTCCTTATTACAAGGAACTTTTCGAAGCGTACGGTTTCCGGAATTATTTCAACCAGTATACTTATTTGCGGGAAATCGTGCTCGACCGGCTCAATCCTTCGGTGGTGCGCCGTGCAGACCGGCTTTTCGGTACGCCCGGATACCGTTTCGAATATGCAGGGAATAAGAGGCTGGAAGATTATGCGGAGGATTTCCGCACCGTCTATAATAAAGGATGGGCGACTTATACCGGTGTGAAGCCGATCGACAGTCGTCATGCCCTTCAGCTGATGAAAACCCTCAAACCGATCGTGGACGTGAAACTGCTTTATTTCGCTTATTTCGAGGATCGTCCCATCGGCTTTTTCATCATGTTGCCCGATCTGAACCGGATCGTCGGAAGATTCGGCGGAAAATTCGGGCTGTTACAGAAGATGCGGTTGCTTTGGGATTTGAAAGTGCGCCGGAAGGTCGACCGGGCTTTCGGTGTGATTTTCGGTGTGATTCCGGAATTTCAGGGAAAAGGAGTGGAAGCCGGCATGATCCGCCGTTTCGAGGAAGAAGTGGCGAAAGGACTGCCTTACAAGACCTTGGAAATGTCCTGGATCGGGGATTTCAATCCGGTGATGATGCGGGTGGCGGAGTCCTACGTGTGCGCTACCCGGTACAAGACGCACGTAACCTATCGGTATCTGTTCGACCGGGATCGGGAATTCACCCGGGCCCCGAAGCTGGGACGGGCTTCTCGTGGAAATCGGACGTTGGGAAGCGAATAAATTTTACGAAAAAGGGTGGAATGTTAAAATTTCATCGGGTACAAGTTGCCACGGAAGAAAGGAAGGCTCCGGTTTCGTAAAGTGAAATCCGAGCCTTTTTCTTTCTTAAAATACAAACATTTTGTATTGTATTATTAAGTTTTGAAATCATTAAATTACAATAATAAATAAGGTTAATTAGCTTGTTTAAATCTATTATTGGTTTTTCTCGTCTTTTTTTCTACCTTTGCGGTGATACCAATATGTATTGTAAATGGAAAAAGCGGATTTGAAAACCGGAAAGGTATATGTTTTTTCGACCGAGAAAGATTTCAAAGAGGATGAGCGCTATCTGATCATCGGTATTTTCGACCGGATGGAAGACGGGCAGGTAAAACTGGAGGCGGCTTGGGGGACGGACAGTCTTCAATACAATTATCGGGTTCCCGAAAAATACGTATTTTACCGTCAGGCCACGCCCGAAGAAAGCGAGGACTTTTATTACTCCTACGGTTCTTACGAAGGGATGCTGAGAGCGTGGGGATGTTTCCGCAAAGACCGACTTCCCAGTTGATAGGGCAGGTTATAATAAGCCGACGACCGATTCACAATCGGAAGCGGCAGGCGGATGGGGGTTCCGGTTGCGGCGAGCAAACAACGTATTTCCATGCCGCTGAAAAATTCTCACGATATGTGCACGACCCGATTACACCGGGGCGGGCTGTAGGGGCCTTACGGCTGAAATACGTAGGCGCAAAAAACGAAAGCACCGTCTTTTTCCCGAAAGAATGCGAGGAAAAGACGGTGTTTAGTGTGGAATAAACTGTTGCGGAAGTTTATTTCGCTTTGGCGGCTTCCACGGATGCTTTTCTGAAATCTTTCAAAAGTTTCGAAAGTTCCAGCGCCGCTTTCCGAGCGCGGGTTCCTGCTGCCTTGTTGTTTTTTTCTACCTGCTGGTCAGCGTTTTCCGTAAAAACTGCGATCTGTTCTTTGATCTGGCTTACTAAATTCTGCATAGCTTCAGCTTTTAAAAATTATTTGTTTGAAGTACAAAACTATATAAATTTTGGAAATTATCGTATCGTAATAATATAAATTTTGTTCAGCTTCCTTCTCGGAAGCCTTTTTAATTTAAAACGGGAAGAACGCAAGGGTCGGGTTTGAAAATTCGGTAAGGAAGCGTTGGGAAGCGAAGACGGAACGAATTCGGAAGCGACTCTCCAGGGAGCAAATCGCTTTCGAAAAAATATATTCTTGTGTTCGGAAAAGTCATTATCTGGGTAAGTTTGGTTCTCCTGTGGAATTCTTTTTTTCTTGGGGCAGGCTTTCCTTCAGCATCGATCGGAGTATGGCCGTTCTCTTTTCTTCGGGCAATATCCGTTCGAGGGAATCTGCATAGCGGCAAAAGAGGGCTTCTTCCTGCTTCCGAAGGTTCAGAAACCGGTTCAGCAACCGGCGGGAAGACAGCGTATCGGTCTCCGTTGCTTCCAGACATTCTTGCATGGCTGCATCGAGCGCTGTCCGTTCTGCCCGGTACCGCTCGTACAGGATGCGATACTGTGCCGCCTCTTGTGCGCTTAACGAGGATGCGACCGGTTTCGGTCGAAGGGAGCCCGGGCGGACGCCGAGCAGGCTGTACCCCAAATAGCCCAGCAGAATCATTCCCGCAAAAATCAGAGTCAGAGAAACAAGCGAACTGCTCCGCTTTTCCGGTGAGCAGGAGGCATGCTTTTCCGTTTCTTCCCGGATCCGTTCCTCTTCTTCGGGTGTCAATCCCTGATCCATGGCCGCAATCTTCGCTCCGATCCCGTTGTCGTCAGTATCCCAAAATCCGCATCATGGAACGGTAGCTTTGTTCCTTGGCGAAAAGACGGGTGTAGTAATCCTCGCTGTCGCGGTCGATGATGATGTGTTTGGGAGCCGGAATCAGGCAATGCTGAATGCCCCCGTATCCGCCCAGGGATTCCTGGTATGCTCCCGTATGGAACAGGCCGATGTACTGGGTGTTTCCTTCGGTGAGTTTCGGCAGGTAGATGGCGTTGGCGTGCGATTCGGCATTGTAGTAGTCTTCGCTGTCGCAGGTCAGTCCGCCCAGAAACACCCGCTGGTATTCCTTGTCCCAATTGTTGACCGGAAGCAGGATGTACCGCTGGTTGATGCCCCAGATGTCCGGCAGGGTGGTGATGAAGGAGCTGTCGATCATGTACCAGAGCTCCCGGTCGTTCTGCTGCTTCTGGTTGGTGATGGAGAAAAGAGTGGCGCCGCTTTCGCCCACCGTGAACGATCCGAACTCGGTGAATATGTTCGGTTCTTCCACATCGTATTGGTTGCAGGTGTTCTTGATCTGGGCGACGATCTCTTCCGTCATGTACTCGTAGTCGTAGTTGAAGCCGAGCGAATTTTTGATGGGGAAGCCTCCTCCGATGTTGAGGGAATCGAGTTCCGGACACAATTTCTTGAGCTGACAGTAGACGTTGAGGCATTTGTTCAGTTCGCTCCAATAGTAGGCGGTGTCTTTGATGCCGGTATTGATGAAGAAATGCAGCATCTTGAATTCGAACTTCTTGTTCGGCTTGATGACCTCCGTATAATAGTTGATGATATCGTAATAGCGGATACCCAGCCGGGAAGTGTAGAATTCGAACTTGGGTTCTTCTTCCGACGCGATCCGGATACCGATCTTGCATTTGGTGTTCAGGGCGTCATCCAGCAACGGCAGTTCCTGCATGTTGTCCAGGATCGGAATCGTATTGGTGAATCCGTTGTTGACCAGTCCGGCGATGTTGTCGATATACTGGGGCCGTTTGAATCCGTTGCAGATGATATGGATGTCTTTGTCGATGATGCCGTTGTCATACAGGGCATTGATGATGGGAATGTCGTAGGCGGACGACGTTTCCAGGTTGATATCGTTCTTCAATGCTTCCTCCAGCACGAAGGAGAAATGGGAACTCTTGGTGCAGTAGCAATAATTATAGTTTCCCTGGTAGTCCACCTTCGCCATAGCCACGTTGAACAGTCGCTTGGCTCGCTGGATTTGTGAAGTGATCTTCGGGAGGTAGGTGATTTTCAGCGGAGTTCCGTATTGTTTGATGATGTCCATCAGCGGAACGTCGTTGAAATTCAGGTTATTGTCTGTGATGGAGAATTCTTCCTGGGGGAAATCGAACGTCTGTTCGATCAGGTCGATGTATTTGTTTTTCATGTTCGGCAGCGCGCTAATGGAAATGATCCGTCTTGGTTACTTGGTGCTTCTCGATGTGAATGTAGCTTCTCTACATTGCAAAGAGGGTGCAAATGTAGGTAAATTATTTCGGATTTTCAGAGGGTTGCGACTAAAAATTTACAGCCCATCCATCCCCTTTCCGGACAAGGATCAGGTTTTCGTTCATGGCGTTGGCATCCGTTTCGTCCTTTTTGACCGTATAGCTGCAAATCGCCGTGTCTCCTTCGACCAGCACATGATGGACGGTAACTAGATACCGTTCGCTTTCCCACTGCAACTTTCCTAAATCGGTTCCCTGCGCCCGGAATTGTTCCCGCATTTGTCGGATAGCGGTTTGCGTCTGGTCGTCCGCCGTTTCTTCCGCCCGGTCGAAATCGTAGGAGAAATAGGCGTTCAGGAAGGTTTCCGCCACTTCGGCAGGGTTGGAACGGTCGCAGCGATGACAGGCGATGCAGCCGAGCAGAAGGGTGAGGATCAGCGTTTTCTTCATGACAGTACGTTTGGGTGTAACACGGTATCCGAATCCGGGCGCAAGGTAGGAAATTTTTCGATAAACCGGTTAATTCACAATTTCTTGCGGGATAAATTGGGGAAGCCCGGCTTTTTGGTTTATATTTGTCGTCCGGAAAAAGAAGACAAACAGCATACGATGAATTTTGTAGAAGAACTGACTTGGAGGGGCATGATCCACGACATCATGCCGGGAGCCGGGGAGCAGCTTGCCAAAGAAATGACTACCGCCTATCTGGGCATCGATCCGACGGCGGATTCGCTCCACATCGGCCATTTGGTCGGCGTGATGATCCTGAAGCATTTCCAGGCCTGCGGGCATAAGCCGATCTTTCTGGTCGGGGGTGCGACGGGAATGATCGGAGACCCGTCGGGCAAGTCGCAGGAACGGAACCTGCTGGACGAAGCCACCCTTCGGCACAATCAGGAAGCCATCCGCAAACAGCTTTCCAAACTCGTCGATTTCGATTCCGATGCCCCCAATGCGGCGGAAATGGTGAACAACTACGATTGGATGAAAGGGGTTTCTTTCCTGGATTTCATCCGGGATATCGGAAAGTTGATTACGGTCAATTACATGATGGCCAAGGATTCCGTCAAAAAACGGTTCAACGGGGAAGGGGACGGAATGTCGTTCACGGAATTCACCTATCAGCTCGTGCAGGGATACGATTTTCTGACCCTGTACGAAACGAAGAACTGCAAACTGCAATTGGGCGGCTCGGATCAGTGGGGGAACATCACCACCGGGACGGAGCTGATCCGGCGGAAATTGGGGGGAGAGGCTTACGGCATCACCTGCCCGCTCATCAAGAAATCGGACGGGGTGAAATTCGGAAAAACCGAATCCGGGAACGTCTGGCTCGATCCGAACTATACGTCGCCGTACAAGTTTTACCAATTCTGGGTGAACGTAACCGACGAGGATGCGGAAAACTACATCCGAATTTTCACGATGCTCGACCGGGAAACCGTCGAACGGCTCATCGCCGAGCACCGGGAAGCGCCCCACCTGCGGTTGCTGCAAAAACGACTGGCCCGGGAAGTGACCTGCATGATCCATTCGGAAGAAGAATACGAAAAAGCGGTGGAGGCGTCGAACATCCTGTTCGGAAACGCCACGGCGGAAGCGCTCAGGAATCTGGACGAACGGACTTTCCTGCAGGTATTCGAAGGGGTACCGCAGTTCGACGTGCCGGCGGACGAAGTGAAAGACGGCGTTTCGTTTCTCACCCTTTGCACGGAAAAGGCTCCGGTATTCGCTTCCAAAGGGGAACTGCGCCGGTTGGTGCAGGGGGGCGGCATCTCCCTGAACAAGGAAAAAGTCACCGATCCGGAAACGATCGTGAACGGTTCCCGGCTGATTTCCGGCAAATACCTGCTGGTGCAAAAGGGCAAGAAGAATTATTACCTGATCGTGGCGAAATGATCGGATGAGGAGGTTCGGCAACGGACCTTGTCCGGCAGTTTGCGACAGCGAATTTTCGGTAAATACGAAAGGCGTTTCTTCTGAAGAAACGCCTTTTTATTCATTCGATACGTCCGTCGGAGAAAGTCCTTCCGGCCCCAAAGTCATTCGGTCGAACGGTGGATCCAGACACCCGGATAATTCTCGTTCATCCGCATCATGGTGCGGTTGGCTTCCCGACGGTCGGTGTATTTTCGGATGCTGACCATGAACTTGCCTCCGGGCGTGGGAAGGATTTCGCATTCCGCCGGAACGAGCCCGTTTTCCCGGATGTGCCGTTCCGCGTTTTCCCGCGTGCTGAATACGCCGCTGATGATGCGGTAGACGGTTCGGGGAGCCGTCGAATCTTCCGTTTCAGCTTTAGGCTTGGTGCCGGAGGCAGGAGAGACAGCCTCTGCCTGCGTCGTGGGAACCGGAGGCGTTTTGTCGACGGCGGATGTCGTTGCTTTAGGGGCGACCGGTTGTACGGTCGCCGTGGCAGGAGCCTGCCGGGAGCGTCCCGTGAATCCTCCGAAATGATGGAACAGCAGGTACATGCCCCCGATCACGAGGATTCCCGCCGCTACGGCGGCCAGCATGGAAATTCTGGACGGGGCTTTCCTTTCGGCGCTTTTCGGAGCCGCTTCTTTTCCCGGCTGTATCGGCGAAGCGGGCTCGGCGGTTGCGGTCGGCTGGGCTCCTTCGAGGGGCTGCAGGTGCAGGGTTTCCGGTGTGCTCGCCGGATTCAGCAACCGGGCCAGTTCCGCCGAAGGATTGACCGTGTGCGCTTTCCCCGTTTCGGTGCGGCCCGGCGTCAGGATGCAAATGCCTTCCAGTACGTAGCTTCCTTCCACCGCGTATTTTTTCAGGTCGGCCAGCCATTGCTCGTAAAGCCCTTCGGCCCGTTCCGGCTCCATGCCGGGAAGAGAGGCCATGCAGGCGGGCAGGGAAAGCGATTCCGCAACGGATTCATCGAATGTCAACCGATTGGCCGGCGGAACGAGGGTTCCGGACGTTTCGTCCAAAACGGCGGGCGTCCGCTCCACCCGGAACGTTCCGAGTCCGGGCAAGGATACATGTTGATGTCGGGCCAGCAGATTGAATAAAAGTTGGTTGATCGGGTTCATGTATGTTTTCGCTGAAGTTTGGGGTTCGGGTTTCGTTGCCGGTATTTACGCAGAGCCGCGATGAGGATGACGATTCCGGCCAGGATGAAAGGTATGCTGAGCCATTGTCCCATGTAGAGGGACATGGTGGTTTCGAATTCCTCCTGCGGGTTTTTGATGAATTCGATCAGGAACCGGGACAGGAAGAGCAGAATCAGGAATACGCCGAACATGACCCCCGGCATTTTCCGGGCGACGTCCTTTTTGAAATACATGTACCACAGGATGAAAAAGATCGCGAGGTAAGCCAGCGCTTCATACAGTTGGGTCGGATGCATGGGGACGGTTTCCCCGTTGCGGACGAAAACGAATCCCCAGGGAAGAGACGTGGGGATGCCGTAAATTTCGGAATTCATGAGGTTTCCGAGCCGGATGGCCGCTCCCCCGATGGCCACGACGATTCCGATGCGGTCGAGCGACCAGATATAGGGCAGCCGGTTTTTCCGCGAGAACAGCCAGAGTCCTATCAGCAGACCGATGGCCGCTCCGTGGCTGGCCAGTCCCCCTTTCCAGATGTACAGCATTTCGAGCGGATGGGAGAGGTAGTATTGCGGTTCGTAGAACAGACAGTGGCCCAGCCGCGCCCCGACGATCAGGCAGATGGTCGCATACCAGAAAACCGAATCCAGCACCTTCTCGCCCAGCTTTTCTTTCTTGACGATGATGATGTAGAAGATATAAAGACCGATCGCCAGCGCCAGCGCCCAGAGCAACCCGTAGTAACGGATTTCCCGGCTTCCGATCTGGAACAGGGCCGGATCGACGTTCCAACGGACGTACAAGGGTAATAAAAATGGCATCCTTTTCGTTTTAATAACGTTACAAAGATGAGATTTTTCCCGGTAAAATACAATTTCCGGACGCCTGAATGTCCGGAAGCGAAAATAACGGCGGAAGTGCGGTAAAAATGTTTATCTTTGCACCGAACGAATTTCTGTTTGGACGGGCGGCATTTCGCCGGGGCGGTTTCGTGTGTCCGGCGCATGGTTTTGCATCGTCTTTGCAGATCGGAATTCCATCCGGGGGTGACCGGTTTTGACAGCAGGCAGAGTCGGATGGTAAGCATGCCGAGCGTTGTAAGGGAGCTCGTAAATATCAACTTTCAAACTACAAATGGCGATAATAGCTATGCACTCGCTGCCTAATTTTTAGAGTAAAAATTGGCTTAATCGGGGCGCCCGAGGAGGTGTTCCGACGAGTATCCCGCCGATCGTCCCGCTCTTTGGCGAAAGGCATACGGGGTATCATTCCAAGGAGATAGTCCGGAGAAAGTCTGTAACTCCGGGCGAAACGAACAGACTAAGGGTATCGCTTTGCCTGCTTCTCGCAGGGCGGTACCCCGACAATCAAGCAGAAGCTAAGCATGTAGAAAGCCGTTTGGTTCCTTGTTTGGACGAGGGTTCGAATCCCTCCACCTCCACGAAAAACGGCTGCGATCCGCAGGTTGCGGCCGAAGTACCCGAAAAAGCGCCCGAAAGAAAACGGGCGCTTTTTTATTGGTGCCGGGCCGGGCTTTTTTCAAGACCATTCTGCCGGACATATACTCCGTCGTTCTGGGAACGGAGAAAGGATTATCTGGCCGGGGTGGCGAAGTTCTTGACCCGCGTCATCACTACGTCCAATTGCTGGGAGAGCACCTCCGGATGGCTCAGGTTCCGGATGCAGCGCGGATATTTGTCGAAATCGAAAAGGGGTATGGCTCCGTAATAGGCACGGTAGGCGGGGCTGGTGTTGGCTACCAGCAGCAACATCTGGAAATCCGTAAACAGGGACAGAAGCGCATCCCGGCTCAAATCGGGGGCCTTGCGGAGGTTCCGCGCCCGGTATTCCTCCAGGGCGAAAGAAAAGATTTCGTATTTGTATTGTTCGTCCTTGGACAGGTGTTCGCAGGCACGCAGGTCTTCCACCATCCAGAATTCCTGCAGGTGGCGCGGAATGCCGTCGGTATCGGTTTCCATGTTTTTTCGGATGAAATCGAAACTTTTATCCATCAGTTCGTGATGGGTCACGAAGAGCTTTTTTCCTTTCATGAGTCGGGTTGAATTATCGGGTTTCAGTAAACACGGGGCCATGCTCTTCCCTGCACGGAAGTACTGGTCTACTCTTCACTCGGAAAGAACATGCCCGTGTTTTCCATTTGCAGGCATTTTCTCGTACGCCCCCTCTGTGAATGAAAATGACCAGTTTTCCGTGCAGGGGGCGTTTAAGAAATATTGCAAATAAATATTTTAAAATTATATTAATTATTCTTTTCACTTCGCAAATATACAATATTTAGCACGGTAATATCAAGTATATACTAATATTTTTTGTATTTTCATACATATATCGGTACTAATATTTGGGAAAAAGGGGTTCCGTAGAAATCTCTATCTTTGTATTTCCAAATGCACATAATATTATGGATAAGAGCATAACATATGTTCCGCAGGGCGGAGTTTGCAGCCGGTCGATCGCCGTATGCGTGAGGGACGGAAAAGTGGAAAGGGTGGTCTTCGAAGGAGGTTGTCACGGAAATACGCAGGGCATCGCTTCCCTGATCCGGGGAATGGAGGTCGGGGAAGCGATCGCACGGCTTCGGGGAATCGATTGCAAGGGCAAAGGAACCTCGTGTCCCGATCAGTTGGCTAAAGCGCTTGAGAAAATCCGGTCGGAAAAACCGGAAGAGTAAGGCGAGCCGGAAACGGGGACAATGGAATGATTCTCCGGCTTTCCTTCAGGGAAGGGAAAATCCGAAACGGTCAGGAGCGTGGATGACGGATGGTGGGCGTACGGCGCGGCAGGGGGAGGAAATCGGGTGAAAGTCCGTTTCCTTTCCAGAAAAACCGAAGAAAACTCAGCGATAAAAGGCTTTGACCCGGTCGATGACATACCGTTGCTCTTCGTCCGTCAGGGTCGGATACATCGGCAGGCTCAGGCACCGTTCGTAGTAACCTTCCGCGACGGGCAGGTCGCCCGGTTTCCAACCGAAGCTGCGATAATAGGGCTGAAGGTGCACCGGAATGTAATGCACCTGTGCAAAAATGCCGCTGGCATGAAGGTGGTCGTACAGTCCTTTCCGGTTATCGCACTGGATGACGTATAAATGGAAGGCGTGGTAAATGTCCTTTGCCCGCGAGGGAAGCGTGAGGCCCGGACAATCTTTCAGTCCCTCGTCGTAAACCCGTGCGATTTCCTGCCGTCGGGCCAGTCCTGCGTCCGCCCGTTTCAATTGAGAGAGGCCCAGCGCCGCCTGAAATTCGGTAAGCCGGTAATTGTAACCCAGTTCCTGCATTTCGTAGTACCAGCCGCCCGGATGCCGTTCCAGCTGTTCCGGGTTTTTGGTGATGCCGTGCGTCCGGTACAGCAGGAGTTTTTCGTACAGTTCTTCCGAATCGGTGGTCACCATGCCGCCTTCCCCGCAGGCGATGTGCTTGACCGGATGGAACGAAAATACGGTCATGTCGGCATAGGCGCCGTTTCCGGTCCGCTGCCGTTTGCCCGAGGAGTCGGTGAACCACGCTCCGGGGGCATGACAGGCATCCTCGATGATGCGCAGTCCGTATCGGTCGGCTAGCCGGCGGAACCGTTCCGCATCGACCGGATAGCCGGCCAGATCGACGGGTATGAGGGCTTTGTAGGTTCCTGGTTCGGCCTGTTGCAGCAACGTTTCCACCCGGTTTGCATCCAGCAGGTAGGTTTGCGGGTCGATGTCCGCGAAAACCGCTTCCGCCCCGCAATACCGGATGCAGTTGGCGCTTGCCGCAAAGGTGATCGGAGTGGTGATCGCCCGGTCTCCCGGCCCCAGTCCTGCGGCCAGGGCGCTCAGATGGAGCGCAGCGGTTCCATTGGAAACCGCCACCGCGTACCGTGCCCCCACGTAATCGGCGAAAGCACGTTCGAACTCGGCGAGTTTCGGCCCTTGTGTCAGCAACGGAGATTTCAGAGCCTCGGTTACGGCCGCAATGTCCTCGTCCGTGATGTGCTGTGTGCCGTAAGGAATGGGTTTCATGGCATGCAGATTTAGGAGCGGTCAGGCGTTCATCCGGTTCTCGATCAAATCGCGGAGTTCCTCTACGGTCAGGAAGCGGGGGTTGGTGCCGGAGTTATAGCGGAAGCCCTGTTCCACCGGAACCGCATGGAAATGCTTTCTGTAGTCTTCCAGGTTCCAGACCGGAACCTGAGGCAGGATGGCGTAGTAATTTCCCAAATCCATCGTAAAGAAGGAGTCGGCTTCGGTGATCATCTCTTCGTGGATTTTTTCACCCGGCCGGATGCCGGTGATCCGCTTTTCGCACTCCGGGGCGATGGCTTCCGCCACGTCCACGATCCGGTAGGACGGAATTTTCGGGACGAGGATTTCCCCGCCCCAGCCGTTCTCGATGGTATAGATCACCATGTTCACCCCTTCGGTGAGGGTGATGTTGAACCGGGTCATGCGCGGGTCGGTGATCGGCAGGTATCCTTCCTTCCTCTTTTCCTGGAAAAAGGGTATTACCGAGCCGCGGCTGCCCATGACGTTTCCGTAGCGCACTACCGAAAACCGGATGTCCCGGCTGCCCTTGTAGTTGTTGGCCGCCACGAACAGCTTGTCGGAAGCGAGCTTGGTCGCTCCGTAGAGGTTGATGGGGGCCGCCGCTTTGTCGGTGCTGAGCGCCACCACCCGTTTTACGCCGTTTTTCAGGGCGGCGTCGATGACGTTCTGTGCGCCGAGGATGTTGGTCTTGACCGCTTCGAAAGGGTTGTATTCCGCTGCGGGCACCTGCTTGAGCGCGGCTGCGTGCACGACGATGTCCACTCCCTGCATGGCCATGTCCAGCCGGGGCAGGTCGCGCACGTCGCCGATGAAATACCGCATGAGCACCCGTTCCGACCGGAAGTCGGGGGATTGCTGCATTTCGAACTGCTTCAGTTCGTCCCGGCTGTAAACGATGATTTTTTTCGGTGAGTAGTCCTTCAGAAGGGTTTTGATGAATTTTTTTCCGAACGAACCCGTGCCGCCCGTGACCAGAACCGTACTGCCGTTGATCATAATCGTATCCGATTTTAAATTTTTTTCCGTTCGAAGGCGTCGATGAAAGACCCTTCGGTGATGTTGTATATCCGGCTTCCCTGCTGCCGGGCGTAGCGTTCCACGGCATGGTATCCGTCGAAAGCGATGGCGAGGGAGCGGAAAAGCGATCCCACCGTGAAGTCGCCGTGTCGCCGGTTTTGGGGCGTCCCGGCATCGTAAAAGTGCGTGTCGTTTATCATCAGCACATTGTCGTCGTTCACCCACAACTGCCGGTGCCACGAATGTTCCACGCCTGCCGTATAAATGGTGGGATAACCCATCCAGAGGGCGGTCATCAGTGCAGGAATCAGTACGTTCCGGGGCCGGGGCATGGCCAGCATCCGACGGTAGAGCGGAAAACACCAGGCGTCGCTTCCTTCGGCGGGCGTGGTGTTGATGAAATGGAGCCTGATGAGCGGATTGGCATGCAGGCGTTCCTGCCAGGCTGTTTCGTTCCGGTAACGCCACGGAGCGAAGAAACGGAGTTCCCAGTCGGTTTTTTCCGCCAGGGCTCCGAACAGCCGGTCGCTTTGTTCCGGGTTTTGAAACACGATCGGATCGGTGGCGATATAGTGAGCGGGTTTCAAATCCGCATACGTGTCCGAGTCGGCGAAAAAGTTGACGCACATCAGATCCTTGTCTTGCAGGAATTCCCGTTTCGATTCCAGCACCGAAGCCAGGGACGGCCCGTTGCCGAGAATCACCAGCCGGTCGTGTTTGCGGGGAATGCCTCGCAAATGCCCGTTGTGCCACGAAGAGGCGACGAGTGCTTTGGCCGTGCTGAACGCTCCCTGAAACCCTTCGTTCAACGTCCGTCTCGTATTTTCAAGACCTGAACCCATTTCCCTTTCGTTTTGATTCCGACCTTCAAAGATAGAGATTCGGCCGGGGAACTGGAAATTTTGCCCCTGCTTTTTTCCGCAGCGGGTGAAAGAGGCCGGAAGGAGGGCGGAAAATCGGTTGCAAACCGTTAACTTTACCTCGAAAACGATCGAGAAAGGAAGATGGCGGATCTGAAAAAAGCGACCCGGACGGCCCTCTTGTGGAGCGCCTTGGAAAAAACCGGCCAGCAAGGGATATTCATGGTGGTGGCGATCTTTACGGGACGGCTGCTTACGCCCGAAGAGTTCGGGATCGTAGGGTCGCTGTCCATTTTCGTGGCGGTTTCCAACATCCTCCTCGAAAGCGGTTTTTCGCTGGCTCTGATCCGCCGGCAGGATGCGACGCAGGACGATTACAACACCGTTTTTTACTTTAACCTGGGGGTCAGTCTGGTACTCTATCTGCTCCTTTTTTTCGGAGCACCGCTGATCGCCCGCTTTTACGGGCAGCCGGAAATGACGGCGCTGGTGCGGGTGCTCGCTTTTTCCTGCATCATTTACGCCTTCGGAATCATTCAGTCCACTTTGCTCATCAAGCGGATGGATTTCAGGCGGCTGACGGCGGCGAACCTTTCCGCCTTTTTCTGCTCGGGCGCCGTTTCGGTGACGATGGCCTTTACCGGCTACGGGGTGTGGGCGCTCATCGCACAGAACGTGGTGATGGCCGGGGTGAAAACGGGAATGCTGTGGCTGTTGTGCCGGTGGAAACCCCGGCGGATTTTTTCGTGGGCTTCGTTTCGCGGAATGTTTCCTTTTTCGTCCCGGCTGCTGGCGGGGAACCTGGTCAACACGTTTTCCAATTACTTTTATTCCTTTATTCTGGGCCGGTTTTTCCCCATGCAGCAGGTCGGTTACTACGTGCAGGCGGGGAAGATGAAGGATGCCGGTTCTTCGGTGGTCTGGAGCGCTTTCGGAACGTCGACCTATACGATGCTTTCCAGCCTGCAGGACGACAAGCCTCGGTTGAAGCGGGCCATGCGCAAGACCGTCCGCACCGCCGCTTTCGTCGCTTTTCCGGTCATGCTGGGGATTGCGGTCGTCGCTCCTCCCGTCATCGAAATTCTCATCACCGACCGGTGGCTTCCTGCCGTGCCTTTCGTGCGATGGTTGAGCGTCGGAGCCATTTTTTTCATTTTGAGCCAGATGAACGGAAACTTCATCAAAGTGGCGGGGCGGTCGGGGGCGATTCTGAAAATGGAACTCCTGAATGCGTTCCTGCTGGTTTCCTTTCTGTTCCTGACCGTGCGGTTCGGACTGCTCGCGGCCGTGGCTTCGGATGCGGTTTCCAAGGCGATCGTCTATGCCTGCTATGCGGGACTCAATTCCCGGCTGACGGGTTACCGCTGGAGCGAACAGCTTCGGGATATCGCCCCCTATGCGGGAATCGCCATGCTGATGGTGCTGGCGATTTATCCGCTGCGCTATGTGATTCCGAATCCATATCTGTTGCTGGCGGCTCAGCTTGTGGGGGGAATGGTGGTATACGGCGGTATTTCCAAAGCGACGGGATCGGTGATTCTGGACGAAGTGCTGGAGGCGCTGTTTCGTCGCTTCCGGAGGAAGCCGGGTTCGGAGCGGGGCTGAAAAAAGACGTCCGAACGGACGTCTTCGGATCGGGATTCGGAACGGGTTTTACAAGAAGCAGGGCTCCGGAAATGTTTTGACGGAAACTTATTCCTGCGGGGGTTCCGGCAGAATGCGGAACACGAATCCGGATGCGGTCATGTACTTGCCGCCCTGCGATGCCGTGAACAGGTAGACCGGATGCCCGTCTTTCATCAGTAGCTGGGGCCGCTCGAACCGGCCATAGCGGGTCAGGTGTTTCGGTGCGGGCGGCTGCTCGATATAGGCTTCCGCACCCAACCAGCCGATCCATGGTTGAGACCAGCGGAGGCCGTCGTCCGACTCGAAATAAAGCCCTACCGTGTGGTCGAAATAGCCCATGTCCCGCATCAGCATTTTGTACTTCCCATCTTCATACCAGACATAGGCGTCTTCCACCTGCCGGTTCCCGCCGTAGACGGAGAAATCGACGATGGGATTTCCTTCGTAACGCCGGTAAGGCCCCAGAATATCGTTCGCGAAGGCCACTCCGTAACGCCGATTTCCGGAAATGCCGTTGATCTTTTGCGTGTATTCCCGTTCGTTGCAGGATTTGTAGTAAAGCCAGTATTCTCCGTTCGGATGCACCAACAGGGCGGGATTGGTCGTGATGTAGTCGTCCCACGCTCCTTCCGGGCCCGGTTCCAGCAGCGGTTTGTCGCTTCGCTGCCACGGTCCCCACGGGGAATCCGCCACGGCCACTCCGATCCGCTTGGTGCCGAATTTGCCATCGGAGGTTCCCATGTAGAACAGGTAGTATTTCCCTCCGATTTCCCGGATCGTGGGATTGTGGCAGGTCGTGGCGTCGAAATAGCCGGGGCGCGGGGCCAGCACCGTTTCCACATACCGGTAAGGCCCTTCCGGCGAATCGGCTACGGCATGGGCGATTTCGCATTTGTGAATCCATCCTCCCATGCCGTACTTTTCCGGCCAGCGGGAATAGTATACGTGCACTTTTCCTTCCTTGTCGAAAATCGGAGCGCACCCCCATACATAATATCCTTCCTGTTCCAGTATCCGTCCCACCGGAACCAGTCTCCGGCAGAAATCCGACACGGCGGAATCGCCTTCTGCCGCCCAGTGTGGCCGGGCGGAGTGGGAATCCGCGGAAAGAACGGCCGGAACCGCCGTTTTCGGCTGCTGCCCGGCGCCGATCCATGCGCTGCAGCCCAAAAGCGCCAGTGCGAGGACGGCTGTTGTTTTACCTGTTTGCTTTTTCATCGTTCGGGTTATATGTAAGGAATCAAAAGAGAATCCGAACCTTCGGATTCTCTTTTTTCGTTCCTGTTCGAGATAATGGCTCGGCGGAGCCGCAACGAAAACTATCGCGTGAACGGAATCCAGACGTTCATGTCCGCTTTTCCGCGGTTCCCCCAGGCATAGTAGGGAATCAGTCTGATCTGCACGGGACGCCCGGCTTTATCGCGGATTTCCCGGTAAAGCGTGCCCTGCCACGAATCTTCGTCGAAGGCCAGCCCCGTTCCAGCCAGGGCCAGTATGTCGGTGCGGTCGATGTTCAGGTGCACCGGTTTCAGTCCGTTGTCCGCCGGGAGCTTGATCTGCGAAAGCCTTATTCCTGCCGGAATGTCCTTCGCTTCCAGGCAGTAAACCACAGGGCCGTATTCCACGGCCACCTGGTTCCGGGCTTCTTCCACCAGCGGGTTCGCTTCCACCAGCCGCACCCGCATCGGCAGGTCGAGTTCGATCCGGTCGCCTTTTTTCCATTTCCGCGCCACTTTCGCGTAGGTTCCCGGTTTCAACGGACTGTTGACCGCTTTCCCGTTGACATGCAGGGAAACGTTGTCGTCGCACCAGCCCGGTATTCGCAGATAAACCGCATAATTGTCCGCCGGAGTTTCTTCGACGGTCAGCACGACTTTGCCGTCATGCGGGTAGTCGGATTGCTGAACGACTTTCAACGACTTGCCGTTCAGCTCGGTGTCCAGTCGGTTGCTGCCGTACAGATTGACGTAGATTCCGTCCTTTGCTTTGCTGTAAGCGTAGGAACCGATTTCGGCCAGCGTCCGGGTGATGTTCGGCGGGCAGCAGTATACCCAGATATACGCTTCCCGTTCTTTCGACCAGCGCAGGGTATAGGGGAATTCTTCGTCGACGCTGAGCGGATTGGTGTAGAAGAACCGTTTCCCGTCGAGGCTGATCGAGGCCAGCAGGCTGTTGTAGGCCACCCGTTCCACGATGTCGGTGTAGCGCGCGTCGCCCGTTGCGTTGAACATCCGCCAGTTCCAGAGCAGGTTTCCGATGTTGGCGCAGGATTCGTTGTGTGCCGTGATGTTCGGAAGCTGATAGGAGCGTCCGTAGGACTGGTGCACTTTCTGGATGGAATCGGGCGTATAGCAGGTGCCGTCCGGCGAGGTCCCGTCGTAAAGCGCCCCGCAGGCGCCGGTGATGTACATTTTGGTGTTCACCACGTCGTCCCAGATGCTTTCGAGGCAGTTCATCAGCGAATCTTCCCCCGTTTCGGCATAGACGTCGGCCACCCCTGCATACAGGTAGTTGGCCCGTACGGCATGCCCCATCGCCTTTTTCTGCTGCCGGAACGGCACCCGATCCTGATTGTCGTCCGTTCCGTTTTCCATCAGCCCCCGGATGTCGATCAGGCTTTCGGCCAGTTCGAGGTATTTCGGGTCGCGCGTCGTCCGGTAGATTTCCACCACCGCCATGTAATGGGAAGGACAGATGGCGTTGCGGGCCAGTTCGGGCGAGGAGCGCTTGTAGAAGTCATACAGGTAATCCGCCGCTTTTTTCGCCACGTCGAGCAGCGAAGTTTTTCCGGTGGCCCGGTAGTGCACGCAACCGGCCGTGATCAGGTGCCCCAGGTTGTAGGTCTCGAAATTGAGCCGGTCCTGAAACTCCGTCTTTTTCCCCGTGTTCCGTTCTTCGATGATGGCCGGAGTATGGATATAGCCGTCTTCCCGCTGCGAACCCGCGATCTGGGGGATGATGTCGTCCATCAGCTTGTCCAGCTTCGGGTCTTTGGTCACGGCGTAGACGGCGGCCGTCGCTTCGAACCATTTGTAGAAATCCCCATCGAAAAAGGCGGGGCCTCCGTTGTGTTCGCCTTTCAATTTGCCGGAAGCGATCTCGAAATTCCGGTAGGCATGGCTGGTGCTCGGATCGTTGAGCGTGTTCCATACCCCGTAAATCATCGTATCCCGGTATATGCGGTTGAAGCGGTCGCCCCAGAATCCGTTCGTCCATACCACGTCTTCCATGTCGATGCCGGAAAGTTTCGCATGCCGGCTCTGCGAGGTGTTCACCAGGCTTTTGTCCTGCGCGTTTGCGGTCTGGAACGCCGCGGCGAGGGACAGCGCCGCAACCGTGAGGATGGTTTTGTTCGTCATAGGTGTTTTACAGCTTTTTTACGATTAGTGTGCAACGGTTGTCGGGATTTCCCGAACCGACCTGCGCAATTTAGCAAAAAAAATCGAAATCCTTTTTCGTTTTTCTTCGTTTTATTTTCCGTTGCGCTGAAAAACGGAAACGTACGGGAGGGGGCACGAAGTCGGAAGCCGGGATTCGTTCGCCGCCTTTTTCGTTTCTGCAAGGTTTTTGTTCTTGCCATGCGTTGTTGTAAACGATCCTTGTATTTTATCTTAAACCGACTGTTTCCATGCCGAGGACTCCGCTCACCAATCTGGAAAGATTGCTAAACATTCTGGTTCTGTTGGGAAGTGTCGCCATCCTGATCATGCTTTCGGTGGAGATACTCAACGACATTCCTCCCTACGACGACAACTTCGTCCTCAAGGCCCAGTTCTGGATTTGCATGATATTCCTGGCGGACTTTTTTGTAAGACTTTACGGCAGCCCGCACCGGTGGCGATTCTTTTTCCGGAACATCCTGTTTTTTCTCGTATCCATTCCCTATGTGAATATCTTTTACGCTTCCGACCTCCACCTTTCTCATGGGGCGGAACTGGCCATCCGGGCCATCCCGTTGGTTCGAGGCGGCTACGGAGTGGCCGTGGTCATCGGCTGGATGACCCGCAGCCGGATCACCAACCTCTTCGTAACCTATACGACCACCCTTTTTGCCGTCACCTATTTCGCCAGCATCATTTTCTATTCTCTTGAAAAGGGGGTCAACCCGCTGATTACGAAATATTGGGATGCGGTCTGGTGGGCCTGCATGAACGTCACGACGGTGGGGTGCAACATTTTCGCGGTCACTCCCGCCGGCCAGATCCTGTCCATCCTGCTGGCGGCCGCCGGGATGATGATGTTCCCCATCTTCACCGCTTACATCACGACCCGTTTCCAAAGCCGGAGGCCCGCTTCCGTTTCTCATGCCTCCTCGTGAAAAAATGCACACGGTTTGCATGGAACCCCTCTTTTGAAACGGGATGAGAGAGAATAATATCCGGAAAATTTCATTTAAAACCAATTCTTCTTATATGGCAACAAACACAAACACAGGGTTCAAGCTGAGCGTCATGACGCTCGCGATCATGAACGTTGCCGCGGTGGTCAGCCTTCGGGGGCTGCCTGCCGAGGCGATCTACGGCCCTTCTTCGGCCTTCTACTATCTGTTCGCCGCTATCGTTTTCCTGATTCCGACTGCGCTGGTCGCCGCTGAGCTGGCCGCCATGTTTCAGGATAAACAGGGCGGGGTGTTCCGCTGGGTCGGGGAAGCCATGGGAGCGCGTACCGGATTTTTGGCCATCTGGCTCCAATGGATCGAAAGTACCATCTGGTATCCGACCGTGCTGACTTTCGGCGCCGTTTCCATCGCGTTCATCGGCATGAACGAAACGCATGACATGGCGCTCGCTTCCAACAAGATTTTTACGTTGGTCGTCGTGCTGCTGATCTACTGGGTCGCTACCTTCATTGCGTTGAAGGGACTGAAATGGGTCGGGAAAATTTCCAAGGCGGGCGCCCTGATCGGAACGATCATTCCCGCTGCGCTCCTGATCATCCTCGGAATCGTCTACATCAGCATGGGCGGTCACAACTACATGGACATGAGCCAGGGCTTTTTCCCCGACCTGTCCAAGTTCGACAACCTGGTGCTCGCTTCCAGTATCTTCCTCTTTTATGCCGGGATGGAAATGATGGGGATTCATGTGATGGACGTCAAGAATCCCAGCAAGAACTATCCGAGGGCCATTTTCATCGGCTCGCTGATTACGGTGCTTATTTTCGTGTTGGGGACGTTCGCCCTCGGTTTCATCATTCCCGCCAAAGACATCAATCTGACGCAGAGCCTGCTGATCGGATTCGACAACTATTTCCGCTTCCTCCACGTGAGCTGGGCGTCGCCCATCATCGCCGTGGCGTTGATGATCGGGGTGCTGGCCGGGGTGCTGACGTGGGTGTCCGGGCCGTCGAAAGGGATCTTCGCCGTGGGGAAAGCCGGTTACCTGCCGCCGTTCTTCCAGCGGTCGAACAAGGCGGGCGTGCAGCGGAACATCCTCATCATCCAGGGATGTCTGGTGACGGTTCTCAGCCTGTTGTTCGTGGTGATGCCTTCCGTACAGTCCTTCTATCAGATTCTGTCGCAGCTGACCGTGCTGCTCTACCTCATCATGTACCTGCTGATGTTCGCTTCGGCCATCAAGCTGCGTTATTCCATGTCCAAAACCCCGCGTCCTTTCCGGATCGGGAAAAAAGGCAACGGCCTGCTCTGGTTCGTAGCCGGACTGGGTTTCCTCGGTTCGCTGCTCGCTTTTATCCTGAGCTTCGTGCCGCCGGGACAGATCAATACGGGAAGCCACACCGTTTGGTTCTCCGTGCTGATCATCGGTTGTATCATCGTCGTGGTGGCTCCGTTCATCATCTACGCTTCGCGCAAACCGTCGTGGAAAGACCCGAAGGCCGCTCAGGCTTTCCAGCCGTTCCATTGGGAAAACATGCATAACGCGAGCACGACGGCAGCGACCGTAGCCGCCGGCGGAGCGGCGACCGCCCATCCGCAGGACGAAGCGCATACCAACCGGTCGGTGTCGGACAAAACCACCGAAACGGGAAAACGGGAAAACGCCAAAAAATAGAGCCATGAAACAACTCGATAAATCGCAGATACGGGAAGCCGTCAACGAGGCGTACAACAAGTTCAAGGATCAGAAAGGCGGAGCCAACGCCAATTACATCCCGTTCCTGGCCAACGTGCCTTCCGATCTGTTCGGCATTGCGGTATGCCTGCCCGACGGGGAAGTGATCGAAACCGGGGATACGAACTATGTTTTCGGCATCGAATCGGTTTCCAAAGTGCTGACCGCCGTGCTGGTGCTGAAGCAGGCGGGAGCCAAGGAATTGCTCGAAAAGATCGGAGCGGACGCCACGGGGCTTCCTTTCAATTCGATCATGGCGATCCTGCTGGAAAAGGATCATCCTTCCACGCCGCTGGTGAACGCCGGGGCCATCGCTGCCTGCAGCATGGTGAAACCGGTCGGGAACTCGGATGCGAAGTGGGCCGCCATCGAACAGAACATGGCCGACCTGTGCGGCAGCAAATTGACGCTGCTGGAAGAACTTTACAAGTCGGAGACCGCGACCAACTTCAACAACAAGTCCATCGCCTGGCTGTTGAAGAATTACGGACGGATCTACGACGATCCGGATATGTCGCTCGATCTGTACACGCGGCAGTGTTCGATGGGGGTGACGGCCAAACAACTGGCCGTTTGCGGAGCCACGCTGGCCAACGACGGTCTGAATCCCGTCACCAAGTCGCAGGTGTTCGATGCGACCCTGACTTCGAAGATCGTTTCGCTGATCGCTACCGTTGGGTTTTACCAGACGACCGGGGACTGGCTTTATACGTCGGGGATTCCCGCCAAGACGGGAGTGGGAGGCGGAATCATGGGCGTGATGCCGGGACGGTTCGGAATCGCCGCCTTCGCTCCGCCGCTCGACGAGGTGGGGAACTCCGTGAAGGCGCAGTCGGCCATCAAATACATTACCAATAAACTGGGTGTGAATATTTTCGGTCATTGTTAAGCCCGGCCTGCCTGTAAAAAGCGGGAGCCGTCTTCGGGGCGGTTCCCGCTTTTATTTGACCAAGACCTTTTTAGAAGACATGCCGTATCCGATGACGACTACATCCGGATCGGGGCAAGCCGGTGTACGCCGGGGTCGGTCGCCTTCCTGCAGCCGATAGTGTATTTTCAACGTATCTTTTCCCTCGGGCAGGCGGGTACGTATCGTTTTCAGTTCCGTAAAGGCATTTATCACGGAAGGATCGAACCGCTTGTCCGTCGACCGGATGACCCGAACTCCGATGATGTAGTTTTCACCATCGACACGGTATTCTGCCAGAACGCAGGCTTCCCGGTTCTTTTTTTGCAGGTCAACCGGATATTTGCAGGCGGATAGGAGCGCTTTTTTCAGCCACGTCCGGTCATGCACTTCCGGACGGGCGCTCAGTAAGAGCAAAGGGAAAAGGAATACGAATGCTTTCTTCATCGAGGTGCGGTTTTCATGGAAAGGCGTGAGAACCGATGGATCGGTACTGCTCACGAAACCGTAACCGTCGTTTTTCCGTTCGACTTGCGGACGAATATTTTCCGGTCGGTCGCGTCATCGTCCGAATAGATGTGCTGGCCGTTGAACTTCCAGGAAACGATGAAGGGTGCCCATTCTCCGCCGATGACATCCTTGTTCGTATATTTGTAACGCATGTCCATCCGGTCGTATTCTCCCCGGAAGAAAACATAAAAGGTGTAGCTGCCGTACCGCATGTCGCCCGGAGCGGAAGTGGAATAGTAGTAAAGGCGTTCCTCGTCGTCGTAGATCACGCAGTCGTGATTCCCGTTGTAGAATCCTTCGTGATAGTCTTCGGGGAGGGACGGCCGGGTGTCGAACATCGCATCGCACCGGATGGGAAGGGTGGCCCGGTCTGCGGGATCGATCAAGTCGTTGCCCGCTTCGTCCACGTAATAGAAACGGACGGTATTGCCGCGGGTGAAATAACCGCCGTCGGGAACGGATTCGTACCAGCCCTTTTCTTTGTAATCGCTGCATGCCGCCAGCAAGATCAGGCAAAGGGCGGTAAATGTTCCGGTTAAAAGGTTCGTTTTCATTTTTCGATCGGGTTTTGGGTTCGGTCGGGAGTTCGGTTTCCCGGAGGTGTTTTTTTCGCTGCCGGCTTTGGGCGGGTCGACGCGCAAAGCGCGGAGAAGCCCGGGGAAAATCAGGCCGAGGTCAGGGTCGTGTGATATCCTTCCGCAAACCATGTCCCCTGCGAGCGCATGACCTGTTCGATGATATCCCGGACGCATCCTTCGCCTCCCTTGAACGCCGATACGTACCGGGCCGCCCGGATGACGTCCACGGCTGCATCCGCCGGACAGACGGGCACGCCCACCCGGCTCATCGGCTCGATATCGGGAATGTCGTCCCCCATGTAAAGAATCTCTTCGTATTTCAGTCCTTTGCGGGCGACGAAATCTTCCAATGCCTTTCCTTTTTCGAAACAATCCGTGTAGACGTCTTCCACACCCAGCATGCGGAAGCGTTCCAGCAGCGAACTCCCCCGTCCGCCCGTGATGATGGCGACCCGGTAACCCCGCGAGGTCAGCACTTTCATTCCGAATCCGTCCTTGGCATTGTAGGAGCGGACGAACTGATTGTCGGGCGTAACCGTGATCTTGCCGTCGGTAAACACGCCGTCCACGTCGAAAACCAGGGCTTTTACCCGGGCGATGTCTTCCTTGAAATTTCCCATTATTTTTTCTTTTTGCTTGCGATGATGCTGCGTGTCAGCAGGTCGTAGATTTCCAGCAGGTGCGGCTCGTCCCGGAGCAACTCCCGGTGCTTTTCCAGCGTGGGAAGGTCTTCCCGTACGGCCGGGCCCGTTTGCAGGGGAAGCGGAGACGGACTTTCCAGCATTTTGGCCGTGGTTTCCCGGATCAGGGGCTTCAGGATTTCCCAGTCCAGACCGGCTTCCCGCATGATGCTTTCCCCCGTCACGTACAGATGATTGACGAAATTGCACACGAAAACGGCCGCTACATGGAGCCTGCGCCGCAGGACGGGATCGGACGACAGCACGGTGTCCGACAGTTTCCGGGCCAGTTCCCCGATTTCTTCCCGCGTCTTTTCGTCGTCCGCTTCCACGAAAAGGGGCACTTCCCGGAAATTCACCCGTCGTCCTGCCGTGAAGGTTTGCAGCGGGTAAAAGACTCCCCGCCGCCTGACCTTGGGGGAAAGCTCGTCCGAACCGCAGCTTCCGGACGTGTGCGCTACGACGGCATTTCCGAAATCCAGCCGTTCCGAGACTTCCCGGATCGCCCGGTCGGAAACGGCCAGCAGGTAAATGTCCGCTTCGGCCAGTCGTTCGGCTTCGTTTTCGAACGGGCATCCCGCGGTTTCCGCCACGATGCAGCCGCGCAGAGGATTGCGTGCGAAAACCTGCACGGGAGGGCAGGACGCCTCACGCAAGGCCCGGCACAAGGCTTCGGCTACGTTGCCGCTTCCGATAACCGCGATCCGTTTATCCATACTTGATTTTTTCGATGTCCATCAGCAGGATATTCTCGTTGGAATATTTGATGGCGTTGTCCATGTCCGCCAGCACGAGGTTGACCGATTGCAGGTCTTCGCATTGTTCGATGTCGAAATTCTGTACCCCCGCGTTTTCCACCTCGTGGATCACGTCGTAGACCCGCATGTTGGAAACGTCCCGGGCCGGCAGGTACCGGATCGTCTTGTTGGTGTTGTCCTCGAACGACACGATCAGCTTGGCCTGTTCCAGATCGTAAAGCACGTCCCGCACAACTCGGACGGGGACGTTCAGCGTTTCGGCCAGCTGGTCGGAGTCCATGGCGCTTAGCCCGTCCCGGAAATTGCAGGCCACACGGTACATGACCAGCAGGGTGGCCTTCCTGCGGTAGTCATAGCTGATGCGGTAGTATTCCCGTTCGTATTCGTATTTTTCGATGTTCTGGTATCCGAAAGAGAGTTCTCCCCCGAACATGATGATTTCCCAGCTGACGTGCATCCAGATCAGAAACAACGGAAGCGCTGCGAAACTTCCGTAGATGGCGTTGTAGCTCGACAGCGAAGACTGCGAATAGAAGTAGAAGACCTGGAACAGGTAGAGCGCCGTTCCCGAAACCACGGCGGCCCGGAAAGCCGATCCGAATTTCACCTTCGTGTTGGGCATGATGAAGTAAACCACCGCCAGCATTACCCAAATGACCAGAAACGGAAGGATGAAACTGATGAGGGTCACCACGGGCTGGAACAACGTCCCGTCGGTCAGGCTCCGGATCTGGTCGCCGATCTGCTGGGAGGCGTTGTTGGACAGGAGCCAGAAAATGGGCGCTACCAGCAGCACGGAAAGGTAGTCGCTGATTTTCCGCGTGATGCTGCGGGATTTGCGGACTTCCCAGATGTGGTTGAACGAACTTTCGATGTTGCTGAACACCTTGATCACGGCCCAGAGCAGGGTGATGAATCCGATGGAGGCCAGCACGCCTCCCTTCGTCCGTTCCAGCATGGCGTTGGCGAAATTGATGACCTGTCCGATCATCTCGGAATACTGCGGAAAGTGATTGTACAAGTAATCGCTGATGCGGGTTTCGAACATGAATCCCTTGGCGATTCCGAAAATGATGGCGGCCAGCGGCACCAGGGCCATGAGGGTGTAGAACGTGAGCGCCGCTGCCCGGATGACCAACTGGTTCTCTTCGTAGCTGCGGGCCGTATAGATGAATACGCGCAGCTGCTTGGCCGTGATGCGCAGCCATTTGGAGTGGTATTCGCTGTCGCGTTTACTCCAGATATCCTCGGTGAAGAACCGGATGAGTCGCTTGATCTTTTTGACTGCCATAGGCCGTGCTTTCGTGCAAAGGTATCGGTTTTTTCAGGATTCTTTCGCTTCCAAAGCGGATTCGCCCTGCGGAAGGCGCCTGATCCGGATGTGGAACCATGCAAATAATATGCTCATCAGGGGACTGACGTAACAAAAAAAGGTGAAAGGAAGGTAGGCGAGCGTCGCCACCCCCAACACGCCGGCCTGGGTCGCGCCGCAGGAATTCCACGGGATCAGGACGGAAGTGACCGTGGCGGAATCTTCAAGCGTACGGCTCAACACTTCCGGTTTCAGTCCCTGCCGCCGGTAGGCCTGGCGGAACATGCGTCCCGGAATCACGATGGACATGTACTGGTCGGCGGTGGTGAGGTTGAACAGGATGCAGGTGGATGCGGTGGTGGTCACCAAAGCGCCGGTACGGCGTACCCGGCGGACGATCGCTCCGGTCAGCCTTTCCAAAAAATGACCCGCCTCCATGATTCCGCCGAAGACCATGGCCGTCACGATCAGCCAGACGGTGTTCATCATTCCCGCCATGCCCCGGGTGGCGAACAGGGAATCCACCGCAGCGTTCCCCGTGACGATTTCCAGATTGCCATATAGACTGCGGGTCAGCAGAGCATAAAGGCGTCCGGCCGATACGTGTTCCGTTCCCGCCAGTCCCGAAATGAGGGGCTGCTGGAAAAGGAGAGCGAATACGATTCCGGCCAGCGATCCCAGCAGCAGGGCGGGAATAGGGGCGGTTTTCCGGGCGATCAGCACCAGCACCAATACCGGAACGGCGAAAAGCCACGGTGTGATCCGGTAGGTGGTTCCGATGGCCCTTTGGACTTCCTCCACGCCCGCCGGATGGCCCGATGAGCCGCTGAAAAAGGTGATCCCGGTGAAAAAAAGGAGGGTGAGCAGAATGGAAGGGACGGTGGTGTAAAGCATGTAACCGATATGGGTGAAAAGCGGCGTGTCGGTCGTGGCCGCCGCGAGGTTGGTCGTATCGGAAAGAGGGGAAACCTTGTCTCCGAAATAGGCTCCGGAAATGATGGCTCCCGCCACCACCGCTTCCCCGAAACCGAGGGCTTTGCCGATACCGATCAGCGCCACTCCTACCGTGGCGATGGTAGACCACGAACTTCCGGTGGAAACGGAAATCACCGCCGAAATGACGACCGTGGCCGGAAGAAAAAATTCCGGACGAAGGATGTTCAGTCCGTAATGGATCATGGCGGGGATCACCCCGCTCAGCATCCAGGCTCCGGACAGCATGCCGATCATGAACAGGATCAAGATGGCCGGCATCGAGGAATTGAGCGTATGGAGTACGCCCTGCATCAGTTCGTTCCACCGGGTGCCGTTGTACAGGGCCAGTGCCGCGGCCACTCCGGCGGCCAGAATCAGCGACAGCTGGTTGGCGCCCGAAAGGGTGTCGCTTCCCAGCAGGGTGACGTTCAGAGCGATCAGCCCCATCAGTACCAAAATGGGAGCGACGGACTGCAGGATGGAAGGAGGCCGTTTCGGCCGGCGTTTTTTTGTCCGATGCCGGAACGATTTTCCGGTGACGGTTCGCTGGATCAGGGAAAAGTATTTTTTCATGGACTTTCATGCTTGGAAGGCGCCGGTTGTCCGTAGCTTTCGAAAGGTTCGAGCAGGAGCATGACAGGCCGGTCGTTCACCTCGGTGAACGCAGCGCAGTCGTTTCCTCCTTCTCCGATTCCCAACGCCTTGGCAATGGCTTCCGCCGGGTAGGGAAAATTGCGCTTCAGCAGGTTGAGGCGCTGTATTTTCCGTTCCCGGAGCCATTTTCGGAGGGTTTTAAGCCGGTATTCATGGATTTCGGCGATGCGGAACGCCTTGCCGGGAAAATCCGCAGGCGCTTTCGCCGCAAAACAGAAACCCGTTTCGGTCGGGATGCAGACTTCCGTTTCCGGGTAATACCGGGCGAAAAGGGAGCGGAGCAGCCGGCCTTTGTAGAAGGCTACATCGGGAATGAGAAGCCAGGGGAATCTTTCCGAAATTTTTTCCGGCAGGGCATCCGGCTCCGGGGCGTTTCCCGAAGGCGAGAGAAGAAGGTCTTTTTCGGAAAGGGGAAAGACATAGGGTCTTCGCCCGGAAGGAAAAACCGCGTATTCCGGTTCTTCGGGCCGGCCCGGTCGGGCCGCCGGCGTCAGTTCGACCAGCAGTTCCTTGCATTCGTTCCCGATGGAAACGATTCCCAGCCGGGAAACGTGGGGATGAAATATCCGCAGGGCCTCTTCCGCATCGAAGAGCGGGGAGAGTTTGATGACCGTTTTCGTTCCGTGTGCGAGCAATGAGGGAAGCAACGCGGTTACGTCCGGCGAGCAGTCCCGGAGCAGAAACACCCGTCGGTCGGCGCCATTGCGCCGCGCCGGGTCGAGGTAGATCAGATCGGCGGTCTCCCGGTCGCAGCCTTGCAGGAAGTTTTCCGCGCTGTCGTTCACCACCTCGATGTTCGAGGCTCCCAACAGCCGGAAATTGTACCGGGCGATGTCCGCCAGCACCGGATCCCGTTCGACCGCGACGACCTTGCGGAAACGACGGGAGAAATGACAGGCGTCCACCCCCAGTCCGCAGGTCAGGTCGATGCACAGTTCTCCCGCATAATCTTTGACTGCGGCGGCCGCTTCGCTGCTGCACTGTTCGTAGGAAAGGGGCGGAACGATGCATCGGGCCGCATGATAGGAAGGCAGTTTCGTCCGGGCGCGTTGCAGGTATTTCACTTGTCCGCAAACCGCTAGGGCCGTCGGCCGGTCGCATTTCAGGGTAAATGCGAGCCGGACGGGGTCGGCGTGCAGGTGAGTTTCCACGAGCCGTCTTACGGCTGGGTCGGCAAGCAGGCGGAATTCTTCGGCGGTCATCGTTTCTGAACGTTCGTTTCCGTTTTCGGTCGTCGGCGGATTTCTGCGAATTTGATGAAAAATACCGATGCCGTCAACAAAAAATATATCAAAGATAGCACTTCCTTCGGAAACGGAGCGATTTCGATGGAAGCCAGCGGGAAGGCCGCCGTTTTTTCCGCAATGGCGTTTTGAATATTTAATAACCCGGATAAGACGGTGCCCGGCCAGGTTCCCACAGGCAGGCCGACGGTCAGCAAATAAAACAGGCCGGTTCCCATGACCAGCGTTACGAGAGGCAGGATAACCGGATTGACGAGCAGGTTCAGCAACGGGATGCGTCCGAAAGCGTGTGCGATCAAAGGCGTCACCCCGATTTGGGCGGCCATGCCTATGAGTATCGTGTCCGCCGTGAAAAGGAATATCCATCGCCCTCCCCGGATGCCGTAACGAAGGAATCCTTCGGTGCGTTTTTCCTTCCGGTGCAGCCAGCGTGCAGCGCGTCCGGTTCCCGACCATCGGCGCAGACGCGGATGGAAAAAGAGGATCGACAACAGGGCCAGGTGGGAAAGCCGGAAACTGATGTCCCACAGAACGAGCGGGTTGATGAGCGTCAGGATGAATGCCGATGCGAACAGGGCATTGTAGGAACTGTAGCGTTGCAGGGTGTGGAGGGAAAACTGCATCACGGAAAACATGAAGGCGGCCCGCATGACCGAAGGGGAAAGTCCCGTAATAAAGGCATAGGCCCAAAGGATCGAGACGATCAGGCCCGAACGGATTTCCCGTCCGCGGCGCAGGAAAACCAGCGGTGTCAGAAGCCCATTCAACAGGAGAAAGAGAATGCCCAGATGCAGTCCGGAAATGGCCAGGATATGGGAAATGCCAGCTTTGGAATACGTGTCGCGCATGTCTGCCGTCAGCAGGGTTTTGTCACCGGCCAGCAACGCGGCGGCCACGCTTCGTTCCTGTTCTTCCAGCGTTTCGGTCAGCGTTTTTCCGATGGCTTTCTGAATGCGACGGGAAAGGCGCATGATCTTTTCCGAAATCGTGTAGTCCGTTTTCCGTCCCGCTGTTCCCCTCCATTGGCGGGCGGTGACATACGCTTTTCCGGTGAATCCCCGGCTGCGCATGGTTTGTTCGTAGCTTTCCGCCTGACCGGGCTGCCCGAACGGATGGAAGTAGGTGAAGGCGCCGACGAGGTCTCCGGTCAGGATCGGACGGGCCGTGTCCACGTGGAGCAGAATCCGTTCTGCGACAGGTTGCCAAACGGAGGAAGAATCGCCGGCTTTCCGGAAGGCGATGATCCGGGCCGGAGCCTGCTGCCACCTGTCGCGGATAAGCGGCGTGTCTGTGACTTCGCAGACGACGGCGATACGTTCATTGCCGGGAAGAGACGGTTCGGGTGTCCGGATTATGGTGGATGCTGCTCCCAACAGGAAAAGGGAAAGCAGGAGGAAGCCCTGCCGTGCCTTGTATCCGTGGAAAAGAAGCACGGCACCCATGCTTCCGGCCAGCAACCACAACAGTGTCCACGGCGGGAGCGGAAAACGGACGGCCCAAAGAATGCCGACTGCCAAAGGCGGGAAAGCGCGCACGAACGGAAGGCGTTCGAGTTCGTCCGGAAAGCGACGGGCCGGTTGCATGGTCGGCCTGTTTTTACTGAACGGCGCCCCAGGTCTCCCGGTCGAGGCTCCGGTAGCCGATGGCTTCCGCGATATGGGGCGGCAGGATGTAGGGCATCCCTGCCAGGTCGGCGATGGTACGGGCCAGCTTGATGATCCGGTCGTAGGCCCGGGCCGAAAGGTTCAGGCGAAGCATGGCTTCTTCCAGCAACCGGGTCGACTGGGGCGTCAGGACGCAGTGTTCCCGGATGTGACGGGAAGTCATCATGGCGTTGGTGTGGATGGTGTCGTTCCGGAACCGTTCCGTTTGCAGCTTTCGGGCCTGCATGACCCGTTTGCGGATGTCCGCGCTGCTTTCCCCGGCCCGTTCTTCCGATAGTTTTCCCACTTCCACGGGCGTGACTTCGATGTGCATGTCGATCCGGTCGAGCAAAGGCCCCGAAATCCGGTTCATGTAACGGGCGATCATTCCCGGATTGCAACTACAGGGGCGGGCAGGGTGGTTGTAATACCCGCACGGACACGGATTCATGGAAGCGATCAGCATGAAGTTGCACGGGTATTCGATGGTGTATTTCGCCCGGCTGACGGTGATCGTTTTGTCTTCGAGCGGCTGGCGGAGCACTTCGAGCACGTTGCGCGGAAACTCCGGAAGCTCGTCCAGAAAAAGGATGCCGTTGTGCGCCAGGGAAATTTCTCCCGGTTGCGGGCTGGCGCCTCCTCCGACGATGGAAACGGCGGATGCCGAATGGTGAGGCGAGCGGAACGGCCGTTGGGCGATCAGGCCCGTTCCCGTCCCCGTTTTGCCTGCCACCGAGTGAATTTTGGTCGTTTCCAGCGCTTCTTTCAGCGTCATGGGCGGCACGATGGTGGGCATGCGTTTGGCCAGCATGGTTTTCCCGGAACCCGGAGGTCCGATCATCAGCACATTGTGTCCTCCGGCGGCGGCCACTTCCAGCGCCCGTTTGACGTGTTCCTGACCCCGCACATCCGAAAAATCGTCCGCGAAACGAGCGATCCGGGAAAAGTATTCTTCCCGGGTGTCGATTTTCAGCGGTTCCGGTTCGCGATCTCCGTTCAGAAAATCGGTCACGTCTTTGAGATTGTCCACGCCGTACACTTCCAGGTTGTTCACTACCGCCGCTTCCGGCGCGTTCCGGCGGGGGAGGATGAGTCCTTTGAACCCTTCTTCGCGTGCCCGGACGGCGATCGGAAGGGCGCCCCGGACGGGAAGTATCGTCCCGTCCAGCGACAATTCGCCCATGATGACATAATCCCCTACCCGGGATGCGTCGATCTGTTCCGACGCGGCCAGGATGCCGACCGCTATCGTCAGGTCGTAGGCGGAACCCTCTTTCCGGATATCCGCCGGGGAAAGGTTCACCACCACCCGTTTCCCGGGCTTCTTGTAGCCGTTGTACTCGAAGGCGGCCGCCATCCGGAACAGGCTTTCCCGGACGGCGCTGTCCGGCAGGCCCACGATGGCGTATTCGACTCCCGGCGTGACCGAGACTTCTACCGTGATGGTAAGGGCATCGATTCCCGCAATGGCGCTTCCGTAGCATTTGACAAGCATATTTCTTCCCTCCGGCCTTTTGTTCCGAAAACAAATATAACCTTTTTCCGGTATTTCATTCGGCCTGTTTGTCTTATTTTGTGTCCGGGAAAATTATGACTGTGTCTGAATGTGCTTTTTCGGTGAAGGAGGACGAAAGCTCTTTTTTTCGTTTTCTTCAGTATGTCTCTTAACGTCTCTGGAAACAGGTTCGGTTCGTTTCGGATATGTAGACAAAAGGAGGCACTGAACCTAATTTTTATTTGAAGGATACAAAGCTTTACCGTTTTAACGACAAAACGTATATCTGTTTTTCCGAGTTATCGTTAAATGCTTTTTCTTCGAAATCTCCGAACTTATGGATAATCTCGAACCCGGCCCGTTCCAGGTATGAATCCAATTCCTGAGGGAAAAACATTCTCATAGCAACATCTTGAATAGAATCAAATTCGCCATTGATAAAAAGATGCCACTTGATATGATTAACTTGAGTGTCGCTTTCATAACGCATAATCTGTTTTATCAAAATCTCTTTTCCGTCAGCAGTCATGTATTTAGCAATCTCCGTCAGCTGTTTTTCTCCCTCTATCATAAGTCGAATATCGGGATTAAAACAATCTAACAGAAATAAGCCCCCTTCTTTTAGGTGGTTTTTAACGCAATCTAACGCTTTGAACAGATCTTCATTGTGATATAAATGATGGATTGAATTAAATGGAATAAAGATAAGATCAAATTTTTCTTGCAAGTCCAGTGTTCTAATATCTGCTTCAATGAAATTAATATCCAATCCTGCTTCGGCAGCTTTTGCCTTTGCTTGTTTGAGCATTGACGGTGTGTAATCTACTCCGCAAATACGGTATCCATCCTTTGCAATCGGAATGGTAAGTCGGCCTGTGCCACAGCAAAGTTCAAGTATTTTAGCTTTCTTATTTTCCGGTAGCCACCGTTTGTAAAACTGCAAATCATCCATATGGGTATTCATTCCATCATAGATATTTGCGTCATAAATCAACTCGCCGACTTTGTAATCTGCATTCATTTTGTCTCTTTTTGCATTCTTGTGTTTGATGTTCAGTATTTAGCTCGATTCCTTATACAGTTTCTTTCTCTCGTTATACACGAGATACCTCACATACAAAAGACGCCATAAGCAGGAATGCGACTTTATAAGGTTTGGTTTTGGTCAGTCAGCTCCTTTGCCATCCAAAAATTAGTAAGAGAAAGCCGATTAGCCCTGCGTTTCTGCTCTGCTTCTACTGTATAGCCATTTTTTTCAAAGAAAGGGCGAGCCGTTAAACTCACTTCGGATGTAATCCGCATAATCCCGGTCGTGGTTGCATACCGCTCTATTTCTTTCAAAAGTATCGTAGCGATACCTTGACCCTGAAAGTCCTGGTGAACAAACATAGAATGTAAGTAACCTCGGGGGGTGATGGATGAGAAACCAACGATTTCGGACTGGGAATTAACAGCTACGATAAAATAGTGAGTTCTTATCATATCTGCCAGTTCGGAAAGATCATCACCGCACGATGCCCAGTCTTCGACTTCCGCCTGTGAATAATCACGTCTGTTTATCACTGTTACGGTGCCTTGAAATAGAGCTTTGAGTTCCTCTATATCCGTGTTTAATGCTGTTCTGGTAACTATCATATCATCTACTGGTAACAAAATAAATGCATTCGATGGGTACAAACAAGAAAATAGAGGAAACAAAGGAAAAAACAAATATAAGCAATGAACGGCTTAAAACGATGTGTTATATTTACTGCTTTATCTCGTTCTTTCTTTTTCTCCACAGCTGCCAGCTGTTGATGATGTTCTGCCACAGGATGTAGGCGGCCGGCCCGACGGAAGCGATGGGGTCGAGGTAAATGTGGGACATCCAGATCGCCAGGACGGTGTTTTTCTGCCCCAATCCCTGACCCGCCGAAACGGGGTCTCCGTAATGACGTCCCAACCGTCTTCCCAGCAGGAATTGTCCGACGCACACCGCCAGCGTGATTCCCGCGATGATCCATTCTTCCCGATAGGCGGAGCCGCCCTGCTCTACCAGGAAGGAAACCGTCACTCCGGTGACGATGGTCAGGGAAACCGCCCACAGGTAAAACGCGATTTTGCTGCGCCGGACCATCCATGCGTGCACGCGGGGAACGAAATATTGCAGACCCCATGCGCACAGCAGAGGCAGGATCAGCAGCGGGAAAACTTCCTGGCAAATGTTCCAGACCGACTCCCAGAACGGCAATTCCCGGTTGGTGCCGATGAAGGAGAAGAGAATCGGCGCCGCTACGGAAACCCCGATGTTGCAGAAAATCACGTAGCTGGTCAGGAACGGGACGCTTCCACCGAGCATGCCGGTGATGACGGCCGCCGCCGCTGCCGTCGGCGCCAGGACGCAAATGAAGGTTCCCTGCGCCACCACGGGATTGAACAGTGCGAGCAGGCTGTAAACGACGATGCAGCCGACCAGTTGAATGAGAAGAAGCCAGACGTGGAGGGAGCTGAACTTTACGCTTCGGGGCGAAACGTTGCAAAAGGAAAAAAGCAGCATGCCGAAAAGCAGCCACGGCATCAGGAAAGCGGCTTCGACCAGCCACGGATAGAGCAGCAGGCCGAGGAGCATGGCGATGGGAAGCGTCCAGTTTTTCAGGGTTTGCAACATGACGTTTTGATGATCCGATTCCGGGAAAACGGCTAAAGATAACCATTAGCCCGCGAGATTGTTTCCGGTTATCGAAAAAAACGGGCGATAAAAAGCCGGAAGGTGAAACTTTCGGCGGAAGTGAAGGAAAAAGAGGGAATTTCTCCGGGAAGGCATCCCGGATTTTCGCAACGGTCGTACGATGCGAAGGGAATGAGTGGGCAGGGGGCGGTCGGAAGGATGCGGAATATGAAAAACCGGTTCCGCATTTTCGAAAATGCGGAACCGGCCCGGTACGTTATCGAAAGCTCGGATTATTTTTGGGCTTCGAACAGCTTGTTGAAGTCGTCGGCGCTGATTTTCTTTTCCGAAACAGTGATCTGTCCGGCCAATGCATCCACCACCTTGCGTTCGAACAGCTTGTCGTAGATTTTCTTCACTTCCTCCTTGTTGCCCAGAATGGAGCCCGCGTAGTTTTCCAGCATTTCGTCTCCTACCGACGGCATTCCGTAGTAGGCGAACTGCATGGCCGCCACCGACTTGGCTTCCTGCTTGGCCTCTTCCGGAGTGACTTCGAGTCCCAGCGTATCCACGTAGTGTTTCCGGATGACGTCCCATTTCATCATATCGGCGAAAGCGGGGAAGTCCTTTTCGATTTCTTCGCGGGAGAATTTCCCTTCGTTGATGGCCAGCAGCCAGTTTTTCAGAAAATCTTCCGGAAGGGACAGGTTCGCCTTCTTCATAAGGAAGTCCTTCATGTCCAGCGCGAACTTGTACTCGCTTTCCCGCGACAGGTCAGCAGCGATCTGTTCTTTGGCCCATCGGTCGAACTCGGCGGCGTCTTTCACGCTGCCGTCCGGAAACGCCGTTTTGAAAAATTCTTCGTTCGGCTCCGGAACGACGAACTGACGGATCTGGTTGATCTCCAACGTGAACACCGGGTTGAGGTCGTTCAGCTCCTCTTCCTTCATTTTCAGGACGGAAGCGCGCTGCGAAGGCGATTTGTAGAGTTCGTTGATATTGACGACCATTTTATCGCCCACTTTCTTGCCGATGAACGGAGCCCGTTCTTCTTCGCTCATGCCGACCAGCCCCACGTAAGCGTCCTGAAACTGGAGTTCATCCTGGTCCAGCGTGACGGTCAGGGCTTCGTCCTTGGTGACCGTGTCCACGTCTTCGAGCTTGCCGAAACGGCGCATGTAATTTTCCTTGTACCCTTTCGCCATTTCGTCCGACACGTTGATGACGTACCGGGTCACCTTGTCTTTTTTGCCCAGTTCGATGTTTATTTCCGGAGCCCGACCGATCTCGAACACGAATTCGAACTCGGAACCGTTCTCGAAGTCGAGTTCCAGCTGTTGGTCGCTCGGCATCAGTTCTCCCAGGGTTTTCGTCTTGCTTTCGTTCAGGTCGTCCACGGCGGCGCGGGTGGCGGTGCGGTAGGCTTCTTCGGCCAGCACCCCTTTCCGGTACATCTTGTTGATGATGCCCATCGGCACCATACCGGGCCGGAATCCCGGCATGTTGGCTTTTTTGCGGTAGTTGCGGAGCGCTTTGTCCACGGCTTCTCCGTAATCGGCTTCGTTTACGGTCACTTTCATCACCACCGTTCCGTTGTCAAGGTTTTCTCTTACGATGTTCATTTATTACAGGTTTAAAATTTACATTCACGGCCCTGCCCGAAGACTTCGCCGCCGTTGCCGGACATCCGTCCGCCCGGAAACCCAAAGAAACCGCCAACCGCAAACGAGCTGCGGCCGGCGGTCTTCCGGTGCGGATGAAGGGACTCGAACCCCCACGCCTTTCGGCACCAGATCCTAAGTCTGACGCGGCTACCAATTACGCCACATCCGCAAAAAACGGCTTTCTCCAAAGCGTCACAAAGATACGAACTAAATTCCGATCCTGCAAAACCGGTTTCCTTGTATCCGGGAAAAACGCGAAGGGGCGCGGCGCTTTTACAGCTGAAAGCGGATTTTTCGTTTTTCAAAGGTATGTTTCCCGGCGATCATCCGGCATTGTGCAAGTAAAAACCCGATTGATTCCGGGGCAAAAAATGATCCCGAAATTTGGATTCTTCAAAATACGTATTACCTTTGCACCGTCTTTTCGGAAAAAGAAAAGGTTTGGCGAGATAGCTCAGCTGGTTAGAGCGCATGATTCATAATCATGAGGTCGAGAGTTCAAGTCTCTCTCTCGCTACGAGATGGCCGATAGACGCGATGTCCGGGCGGTTTTTCTTTTAGTTATTAGTTAATAGTTAGTTTTGGGGAAAGGTGCTATATGCACCTTTTTTTGTTTTATCGGTTATCGGGAAAGCTCTGCTTTTTTCAGGGCGGCCCGTCGGCTTTTCCTTCGCTGCCGGTGAAAGTCCGATGGGGAATGTCAACTCCGTAGCGTCTTATCGAATCTTCCGGGTCTTGTGAACAAAGTCGGAATCCGTAGAAACCCCTGCGGATCGGAATGCCGTTTCTTTGTACCGTAAATGCTTTCGGAAAGCGGAGGCAAAGGCGGGGACGGGACTTTTTCCGAACATGGATTCTAGGTGACCGGAACGTTCGAAAACCGGTCCGGGGGAAGGAACTCCGCGGTTCCGAATAATCTTAAATCAACCGATATGATAAAAACCGGAAGTGAAATCGAGAACGATGTGATAGGATTGTTGAATGATTCTTCGCTGAAGGAGGCCGTTGCGGGAATTTATGCGGACGGCATGCGTCCTGTTGTTTCCGGAGCGCAGGAGGCGGTCGTGTCCTTCGTTTCGGGAACGAACGGACAGATTCAGTCGGGGATGATCGATGTGAACGTATATGTGCCGGACACGGATGCGGGTAGCGGTCGTCCCGTTAAAAACCGGGAAAGCTGCGCACGGTTGGAAAAGCGGCTGGCGGAGGTCGCGGGACGACTCGGGATGGCCGGATACGAGTTCTCGGCCGGGGATACGATCCGAACCGTCAGGGCCGAAACGGGAAACGAACACTATGTGAACCTGAGACTGAATTTCAAAAGAACAACCTTTTAACCAAATTTTTTTATGATGAGTAATCTGATCATGTCCTGGAGCAAATGCTCCATTGAAATCGGGAAAACCGGTGCGAACGATGCCATGGCTGCCGCTCTGACCGACGTGGGCACCATCAAGGACAAATCCACGACGCTCGAATCGGCCGAAGGCGAAAAACTGGAAGCCAAAGCCAGCGGCGGAGTGCTGGTGGCGCAGGAGGAAAGCGAGGGCACCATTACCCTGACGACCCGGATCATCGAGCCCGATTTCGCCTTTCTGGCCTCTTTGCTGGGAGCGGAACACGATGCCGCCAAGAAGGAACTGAAAGTTTCCACGCTGATCGTTCCCGATTCCTATTCCGTCAAACTGACTCCGAAAAACATCGGCGGTACCGGGATCAAAATCCGGAAAGCGCACGTGACCTATAAGGAGGGGCATTCGGAAGAAGAAGGAATGTACGGGGACCTGACTTTCACGATCATGGCCTGTGCCGACGGCGAGCTTTATACCAAGTTCAAAAAGGAAGCGCCGGTTTCCGAGTAAAGGTTTTTTTACGGTGCGCACGCGTAACCGTAACACGGGGGAACATCAGCGGTTCCACGGCCGTCCGGCCGGGAAGGGGGCGGTTCCCTTCCCCGTGTCACTTCTTAAATTTTATCCCATGACACAAACCATTGAAAGCCGCGTGGCGGAAACGATCCTGCAGCGCCCGACGGAACCGATCGAGATTTGCGGGGAACGGTATCGGATCGCGTCCCCTTCGCTGGCGACGCTGATCCTCGTTTCGGAGGCCGTCTCTTTTTTTCCCCGGATCGATCCCGATCCGGACAGTATTCTCACGGAAGTGCTCCGGACGGCGAAGGACTGTCGTAAAATAGGCGAAATAGCCGCCATACTGATTCTGGGAGCCAGGGGGCTGACCGAAAAGCGAACGGTTACGGAAACGCGTTTTTTCGGATTGTGGCGGCGGAAAAAAGAGCTTACCGTGAATCTGAAGGAGGAACTGGCTGAAAAACTGCTCCTTCACTGTCGGCCTTCCGTTCTAGCAAGCGTGATCGCCGGACGGTTGAAAGAAATGGAGATCGCGGATTTTTTCGGTATTACCACTTTCCTGAACGAAGTGAACCTGCTTCGGCCCACCGGGGAAGTGGTGGAAACGACAGCATCTGGGCCGTCGTCCTCGGCGCGGTGAAGAATATGGGCGTAACGCCTGAATACGCCCTGTATGAAATGAGCTATGTCAATCTGATCCTGTACGGCGCGGTCACTCCTTCTTACGACGATGCGGAGACGGGCGAGAAAGGGTTCGATGCGACGCTGGATGCGAACGATCCCCGGAATTTCCGCGGAGAGGAAAATGAAACGGTAATAAAAATATAATCGGGAGAAAATGGCGGAAGATAAAAATCTGGACTATGAAATAAAGTTCGACGATTCCGGGTTCAAGACGGCTGCGCAGGAAGTTGCGCGTCGGTTTCGGATGCTGGAGAAGGAAGCCGAAAGCATGACGTCAGGGACGACGGGCGCTGTCGGGGAGTTCGGAAGGGACATCGAATCTTATTCGAAACTGACCGAGGAACAGCTTGACCGGATGATCGGAGAATTCGAGAAAGCGCGGCTTTGGATGAACAAGGTGGGATTCCGCTTGCCGATAGGTTTTCCGGACGGGACTTATCAGTTTCCCGATAGCGATGCGGACATCGGCGAAGAACTGGAAAAAGTCGCAAAAGTAAAAAAAGCCTGGGAGGAGCTGGGTTCGGCGAAGCGGCGGTTGGCGGAACTGGAATCGGGAGGTTCCGGAAACGAAGGGGAAACGGGAAGCCTCCGGGAACGGATCGCGCATTTGGAGGGCACGCTCGGGCCCAAGGGGGGAAATGCCGGAGGCGGTAACGGGGCCGGAGAAGGATATCTGAAAGCGTGGCAGGAATTGATGAAGAAACTCATCCAGCTGGAACTGGATACTCAAAAGGAGAAAATCGGGACCATGAAGGACGGGATCGTCAAGGATTTGTTGCTGTTGAAAGTGAATCATCGCCAGACGGTGAGCCAGATTCTCATGGATCAGGAGGCCCAGCGGGGAGCTGTCCGGAACGTTCAGCGAGCGGAAAGATCGTCAGCCGTGGAGGGAGGAGAGGATGGAAGCGGATGGTTGCCGGATGAAAGCGCGGTTCAGGCGTTGATCGGGGAGGTCGATCGGAAAGCCCGGGAACGGATGGCTGCCGCCGATCAGTTGTATGCTTCCGGGCGGCAGGCGTTGCTCGCTTCCCTTCAACAAGAGTGGGCCGTCTGGGCGGATGCCTATGCGGAAGCCGAAGGGAAAATCGAGAAACTTCGCATCAAGGCGCAACAGCAACGGGATGAGATCGAGAAGGCCCAAAAGAGCGGTATGATCAGCGAGGATGAAGCCGCTTTGCAGGTTGCCCGGGTGAATGCAGGAGAAAAGTCGCAGGAAGCCCAACTGGAAGTCCAACGGTTGAAGCTTTCGGACGCTTGGCTGGACTGTTTCCGGGAATTGGACGGTTTGGGACGGAAAGAACTCCGGCAAGTGATCGATCACCTCAACGAATTGTTGACCGGTTCGGAGCTTCAGCCTGCGGAATTCAATGCGGTACACGAACAACTGTTGAAAGTGCGGGAAGCGGCAGCCGGATTGCGACCTTTCACCGGTTTTGTCGAAGGAATGCGAAGCGTCAAGGAGGCGTCTTTGAAGGCGGCCGAGGCTACCCGAAAAGTGGCCGGAGCGCAGGAAGAAGTAAACCGGGCTCGGGAAGAGAGCGAAAAACATCCGGAAGACAAGGACGCACAAAGCCGATTGAAGGCGGCCGAGCAAAAATTGCGGGCAGCCCGGAAGGAAGAACGGGATGCGGGGGAAGCGCTGGAAAAGTCGAAAAAGCTCCGAAGCGACTCTTTCAAGGAAAGTTTATCCAACGGGGCCGACTCCATGAAGGCTGTTTCCGGCCTGACGAACGTTTTCGGCGCAGATTCGGAGCCCGTAGTGGAAGGAATTATAGGAGCATTCGACAGCTTGGCTTCCATCGACTTCAAAAACCCATTATCCATCGTCAAGGGCGCCGTATCGGCCATTACGAGTTTGATGGACGGAATTTTCCAGCAGGGAGACAAGCACAAAGAAGAACGGATTCGTCGGCTTCAGGAAGAGATCGACGGATTGCAGAACGCTTACAACGAGCTGGATAAAACGGCGGATAAGTCTTACAGTTACGAGGCTTCGGAGACGTATGCCAAGCAAGCCGAGAACCTGGCGCAGCAGAACGCTAAAATCCAGGAGCAGATCAAACTCGAGCAGGATAAGAAAAAGACGGACAAAGAGAAGATCAAAGCGTGGGAGAATACGATCCGGGAGAATCTGCAAACCATCGAGGCTCTCAAGGAAAAGCAGATAGACGCTATTTTCGGAGAGGACATCAAGACGGCCATCGACAATTTCGCCCGGGCTTATGTGGATGCGTGGGCGGCGGGAAACGACAAGGCGGAATCCGTGAAGGACGTGGTGCGGAACATGATCCGGAACGTGGTGACCGAAATGGTGAAGTCCCGGCTCAATCCGGGGGTGGATGCGCTCAGGAAGTCGATCCGGGACGCGTTGCAGGATGGAGTGATCAGTGCTTCGGAGGAAAACATAATCGCCCGGCTGACGGACGATATCTATCGCCAGGCCGACCGGATAGCCAATTCCACGCTCGACAAATACATTCTGGAAGAACCGCAGGACGAGCGTCAGGCCGCTGCTCGCGGGATCGCTACCGCTTCGCAGGAAAGCGTCGACCTGAACAACGGATTGCTGACGAACATTCAGGGACATACGAGCATGATTCGCGACAGCATGTCCCTGTTGACGGAGACTGTCTCCGGAATCTTTACGGAGGTGGCCGGAAGGGAAGAACGTTCCGTTTCCATCGCGCCTGCGGTTTCTCCCGTGGCGGAAAGCATGCAGATGCTGACCGCCAATACCGCCGCCTTGCTTCAGCATCTCGTCGGGATCGAAAACAATACCGCCTACTGCCGTCGTCTGGAAGAAATCGAGCGGCATATCTCAGCGGTAAAAAACGGGATCGACAGCATCAATACCAAGGGAATCATCATTAAACGCTGAAAGAATGAATAAGATCGTACAGGCTGCCCGGAATATCGGGGTCTGCGAAAGATGGACTCGAAAATTGACCGGAGAGGAAACGGACGAACAGTTGTTCGATTTGTACCGGAAAGAAGGGCAGTTTCAGGAGTTTTGCGACAAGCATCGGTTTCCGCCGGTCGAACTGCTGAGAGCAAGCCGGGAAACGGCGGAACGTTACGGCATTCTCGTGGACAAAACCGGAGAAATAAAAGATCCCGATTTTCTGGCCCTTTACGGAGATTGCTGCCTGACGGTGGTCAGTACCGTGTATACCCGGTTGATCGTCAACGGAAACTCCCGTGTACGCATTCGGGCGGAGGGCATGGCCCGGGTAGATGTCGATCTGTATGACCGTGCCCGGATCATCGGCCGGGAAGGAACCGGAAAAATCGTCGTATGCGACCACGTGAAATGAAAGGGCGATTGTATATAGACGGCGTCGATGCGTTCGATCGCTACGGCGTATTCGTGGCGGCGGGCGGCTACAACGGGATAGCTTCCTGGGCGCCCTTGAAGAAAGTGGAATGTGTGGACTGGCCGGATGAAGACGGCGTGGAACCGGACCTGACGGAACCCCGGCTCGATGGACGGGAATTCGATGTTTCGTTCTGTACGGTGGATGGGGATAAGACCGGCGATCTGATCGAAGCGCTTTCAGCGGGGGCCTATCACGTGTTCGACTTTCGGCGGATCGGTTGCGAACGCCGGTTGAGATTGGTTGCCCATTCGGCTTCGGAAAGGGTGCGTCGGCTGGAAAAGTTCGCGCTTCGGTTTGCGGACGATTTTCCGTTGGAAGGATATGCGTATGCCGATCCGGTTCCCGTTCCCGCCGTCTGGCAGCGTGGATACGAACTGGACGCCCGGCCTTTGTCCGATTACGGCATTTGGGTATTGGACGGTTCCGAAACGGAGCTTCTCAAGGCGCCGGCGGTGAAAAAAAATCTTTCGGTCGGCGGGAAGGGGCAGAGCGGGACGATATATGATGACCGGCAGGTCTTTTTCCAAGCCAAGGATGTCGCGTTGAAATGTTTGTTAACGGCTCCGGACAAGACGGTTTTTTGGCACAACTATCAGGCATTGCTTCATGATCTGGTGCGTCCGGGTGAACGGCGACTTTTTGTCGAACTTACGGGAGGCGAGTATTCATGCTACTACAAGAGCGGTCAGGTATCCCGGTGCGAGGTCACGGCAAGGGGCGGGATGTGGTGCGAATTCACCCTGACGCTGACGTTCACTGCTTTCCGGCCGGAAGCGACACAATACCTTCTGGCTTCGGAGCGGGGGGAATGGATCATAACCGAAGATGTTCAACATGCAATCGATTTGAAATATGGCTATTGAAAAAATAAAAATCAGTCAGCTTCCGCAAGCGGAAACGTTGTTCGGATTCAAAACCCTCGGGGTGAATTCAGAAAATAAAAGCGTATCGGCGGACCTTACCTTTATCGGGGAAGCTGCCGCCGCCGCTTCAGCGGCGGCGGAGAATGCAGACAGGGCTGCAGGGCGTGCAGACGAAGCGGCCGGAGCAGCGAATCAAGCGGCTCAGGATGTCGTGAAAACGGTGCAGGATGCGGCAAAAGAAACGACGGAAAGAGTTGATCAGGCTTTTTCCCGGATTCGGGAGGAGGCGGAGACGGTTATTCGTAACGCGCAGGATGCGGTGACCGATACCAATAGTGCCGTTTCCGAGGCTACCACGCAAGCGAACTATGCAAAGTCGCAGGGGGATTATGCAAAGGCACAAGGTGATGCGGTAGAAAATAAAATCGGATTGTCTCTGCAACAGGCTAAGGAATATGCCGATGAGTACAAGGTAGACAAAAGAAGCCTCGGAGCCGCGGACGGGGTCGCCCAATTGGATTCGGCGGGTAGGGTGCCGGCCTCCCAGTTGCCTTCCTACGTGGACGATGTGCTGGAATTCGATGAACTTTCCGGTTTTCCCCGGCCGGGAGAAGCGGGAAAGATTTATGTAGCCGTCGATACCAATCTGACCTATCGCTGGAGCGGATCCGATTACGTGGAAATCGGTACTTCGCTGGCACTCGGAGAAACCTCTTCGACGGCCTATCGGGGGGATCGGGGAAAAACGGCATACGAGCATACTCAACTTACGGCTTCCGGAAGCAATCCGCACAATACGACTTTTTCCAGCCTTTCCGATAGGCCGGTCGCATTGCCGGCTGCCGGGGGAACCGCCGCTTCGCTGGGGAACGGAGGAGATGTCGCTCAACCCATCACGTTCAACTGTTCGGTTCAGGCAGGGCAACCTGTCTGGGTGTGGGGCGGTAATGTTCGGGAAAACGTTTATGCGTATGATCCGACTGTCTTTAATGTGGCGTCGGCGATTCGGGCTACGCAGGATGGTGCGGGCAATGTCATCGCCAACAAGTATATGACTGTTGATACCGATCAGTCAGTAAGCGGAGTGAAGGTTTTCAATGGACGGGTGGGAATCGGTCGGAATCCGCAGGAAAGTGAAACGTTTGCGGTGAACGGAGCCGTGTTCGTGGGACGAACTATCGATGGGGCTGCGTGTATCGATGCTCATGATGGTCAGGTTTATTTCGGTTATGGCCGTGCCGATAATGGGATACGCGTTTCCTCGAACGGCGAATGCTGGGGAAGCGTTTTTCACGGAACGAATTTTACCACGTCCGATCTGAGGAAGAAGGAAGACATCCGGGAACCGGAAGCGGAGGAATGTCGGCGGGCATTGGAGGTGAGAACGGTACGGTTTGCATATCGGGATAACGATATAGCATCCTGCGGTTATATCGCTCAGGAAACGATGGATGCCGGACTTGGATTTCTGGTGCATGCGGACGGGGAATATATGGAACTGGATTATACGGGGCTGCATTCGCTGCAAATCGAAGCCCTGAAGCGAAAGGTGTCGGAACTGGAAAGCAAAGTGCGGGAACTGGCCGGGGACGTTGTACGTTGATATTGGGGCAGCGAAAAACATTTGTCCCGGGAAAAACTTTCATCATGGGAAAAGTAATTTTGGATTGCATGGCCCCCGGGGTTTACAGCCAATGGTCGGGCCGGTTGCTCGGAACTTACGTGTTCAGGGCAGGGGTTAGATATACCACTTATTTGTGCGGTTACGTAAGTCCGGAAGCGCAGGCCGCGGGAGACAGCCTGATGGTACAGTACGATCATGCGGACATCGTCAACCGAACGCATGTCCGGGCGACGGAAATTACCGTCGTCAAAAGTACCATCGTACCGGATGCCGATTATGCGGTCAGCATCACCGCTTATCATTATAACGATGCGGGCTCGGCTGCCATTCGGGGAACGGTGACGATGCTCTGGTGCAAAGTGGTGGAGGGGGAGGACGATTTTTCCCTGTTGGAAGCCTGTGGAAGCAATGGGCCGGGGGAAAACGTTTTCCATCCGTTTGCCACGGAAGTAGTGACATCGGGTGGAGCGGTCCTTGTCAGCCGGGATGCTACCGGCCTTACGGTAAGGGGAGAGGAGAACGGAAGCGGAGTGGTTCGATTGAAGGGTGTTATTACTTCCAACGGTACCTGGTCGGTTTCCATGGATGTGAAAACCGATATAGGAGCCGGCGGTTTGCAGGTGGATATTTGCGACGTTTCGATCGAACGCTATACGGTCGGATCGGAAGCCTTTACCCGGATAGCAGGGACGGTGACCGTCGGCAACCATTCTGAGATTTACGATTTCGTCGATTTACACGTTGTCGACGGTCACCGTTATACAATCGCCAACCTGAGCGTGAAAAAACTTTCTGCTCCGTCCTCCTATACGCATGCCCCGACGTATGATATCAATTATATCCAATTGCCGGAAGTATTGGATTTCGAGGCTTTGCAGTCGCAGTGCCGGAATCCGCAGTATTTTGCGGCGGCAGGGATACCCAATTTGCTTCCGGAAGTGAAAACAGGCAAGGGCTGGCAGGCCACGGCGAACGGTTGGGGCTATTATGTATTGGAAAATCCACTTCGGACGGAAAATTATCTCTACTCTCCGGCTTTCGCTTCCCTTTCCGGCAAGGAATATACGATCGGGTTTTGGTACAAGGTTTCCCCGAATGCGGCCGGTACGGAACTTTTTATTCTGAACGAACGTTATGCGGACGAAGGTGCGATGGGGTATTTTTCCCGGGAACGTTTCGTTTGCGATGACGTGTGGCACTTGTTTCTGGGAACTCTTCGATGTCCGGCTACGGTGACGGGTGACGTGCGGTGCCGATGGGACAACAACGGTTCCACGGACGGAACTGTTTCCCGACTGTGCATCCGGAATCCTTTCGTCGTGGAAGGCCGGATAGATGCCGTTCGGGATTTGGCGGCCTGGCAGGGATATCGGTACGAAAGCGGCTGGGAAGACGATTCATCCATCTCCGGGGCGTGGGAGTATTCGATAACTCCTGAAACAGGTACCCGGAGCCGTACGACGGTTCTGCGTCGTCGATCGATTTACAGCGACGGAAGCCGGGGCGAATGGGTGGAACTTTCTTCCGCCGTTGAAACCGAAACTGGCATTCGGAACGTTGACTCGTGGAGTTACGACTGGGTATCGGGCCTGCGTAAGGCTGCTGTAAATTACACGTTCGCGGATGGTCAAGTACGTACGGCGCTTTTGCAGGAGGCGGGTACGGTGGATTATATTTTCGGCCTCGATGCGGATAAGACGGTTTTGGGTGCCGAAGGAGGTACAGCGACTGTTGCCGGAACGTCATCCGTCACGAGGCTGTTCAACAGTATTTCGATCGAAAACGTTACCGTTCCCATCACGGACATAGCGGGAACGGCTGCGGGTTTTACCGTCGATTCGGCAGCCCGTACCGTAACGGCAGCTTCGCGGGGGACGCAGGAAGGACCGGAACGCACCGTTGCTATCCGGGGCACGGCAGCGCTCGATGGCAGAACTCTTACTTCGACTGAATTGGTGATTCATCAGGGGGCCAATGCGGTGGTTTCCACTACGATCGGGGCGTTCCGTCTGGGAGGAGACCGACAGACCGTTTGTCCGGCGGTAGGCGGGACTTCATCGATGCGAATGCATCGTCCCGTTCGCACAGTTACCCGTACCTACACTTCCGGAGGTGTTTCGGATGCGGAGGAGTATGGAACGTCGGGTATCGTGTCGCTGTTTTTGAACGATACCCTTGCTGGAATTGAGCTTCCCTTGAAAGCCATTACTCTGGATGCCACTTCGGCTTATTACGATTATGATGTAAGCTTCACCAACAATACGGATACGACAGTTCGAAGAGTGGAAGTGATCGGCTCGATCGAGGGAATTGACGGCTCGCTCGGTTGGGCGCAACAGGTTGCAGGCGCCAGAACCGATTATTCGGTATGGGAGTTCAACTTGGCTGCGGATGCCGGTATCCCTTCTGGAGGCGGAAATACGAAGGTGAATGTCTCTACTGCGCGTCGCACTTACCTTTGGAACGGTGTTGGGAGTGCTCAAACCGAGTCTTCCGACGGCCCTTTTGTCATGGGGGTGAGCAATCCGGCGTTTACTATTGCTCCTGCAAGCGTGAATGCAGGGGCGGGGGTCGCCACGCTTTCGGCTCCTGCCAACACGGGTGGTGCACGAAGTGCAACTGTGTCAGCGACTTTCGGTGGTGTGACCAAGATCTCTGCTCCGGTTATACAGGATGCCGGTTTTACGGGACCGTTTTCGTGGAAGTGGGTGAATACCAATCCGTCAAACGGCGTTCCTGAAACCGACGGAGCCGGTTTTTATTACCTGGAATTCAACCTTCAATTGCTCAATGTTCCGCGTGGACAGGCCGGTTCCGCCAGCCAAGATTGGTTGGGAGAGGGAAATTCTTGGACGGTATTGGCCGCGTCTCCTCAAGGGAAATACGATTCAGACATTTACATCAATTGGACGCCGGACAACCTGGTCACTATCTGCTTGGAATTTTATTACATGCAGACAGATAATCTGTCGGAAAAAACGGCAACGGTTACTTTTACCCGCTCCGACGGGCAGACAATCGTATTCCATTGCCGGATCAATCGCACTACCAGCGGACATGACTGGTAACCTTGGGCTTCGGAGCCCGGCACCTTTTAAAAATAAAATCATCCGTTTATGATAATCAATTATGATCAGCAGGTTCGGGAAATAACGGTAAACGATAACAGTTACCGGCATCGGGCCGTGATGGGAGAGCACAACCTTACCCTTTATTTTTCTTTGCCGGAATTCGTGGAGATTCCGATAGGCGCCTGGACGGAGTTTCAGGGGGAGCGGTATGAATTGATGCAACCGGGCACTTTCAAAAAACAGGGAAGCCGGAACTATGAATATACGCTCGTATTGGACAGCGCCCAGGGAAAGCTGACCCGTTACAAACTCAGAAATACGGTAGACAGGCGCCTGAAGTTCAATTATACGGCCCGTCCGGAAGATCATGTGCGGTTGTTGGTCGAAAACCTGAACCGAAGGGATAAGGGATGGGAAGTCGGCGAAGTGCTGGAATCTTCCGAAAAGCTCGTTTCCTACAATCATATTTCCTGTAAGGAAGCCTTGCAGGCAATGGCTGAAACTTTTCAAACGGAATGGGAAGTCGTCGGCAAAACGATCCATTTGCGAAAGGTCGAATACAACAAGGACAACCCGTTGCCGCTTTCTTACGGACGGGGGAACGGATTCAAACCGGGAGTCGGAAGAACGAATTACGACAGTTCCAAAGCTATCGAGATTCTCTATGTCCAGGGAGGCGAGCGGAACATCGATCCGTCGAAGTACGGTACGCGGGAGCTGTTGCTGCCCAAAGGGCAGACCCTGGTGTACGAAGGACGTACTTATGTATCCGATGCGGAAGGCGTTTCCATCCGGCGTTCGGAGGCGGAGAAGCCTTTACGAACGCACGAAGAGGAAAGCCTCGACTGTTCCCATATTTATCCGGGACGGACGGGGGAAGTGACCCGTGTGGAAATGCTGGACGCGGAGAATCATTTCTGGGATTTTTTTGACACGACCATACCCGAGGCGCTGGATTTTTCCCGGTACCGGATCGGCGGAGAAAAAATAACGATCGCTTTTCAGTCGGGGATGCTGGCCGGTCGGGAATTCGAAATCGAGCAATCCGAAGCGGACGTATCCGGTTATGTGCATTCGGAAAGGCGTTTCAAACTGGTTCCTGCAGAAATCGACGGACAGATCATGCCCGATGAAACGTTCTGTCCGGCGGTAGGAGACAAGTATGCGGTGTTCGGTATCGCTTTGCCGGAGGAATACGTGTGCAACAACGAAGACCGAAGCGGAGCTTCCTGGGATATGTTTCGGGAAGCGGCCCGGTATTTCCAGGAACACGAAGAACCCCGATTCAGCTTTACCGGCGAGCTGGACGGGGTGTGGGCCAAAAGGGATTGGGAAAATATAGGCGGCCGTATTGTTCCGGGCGGATATGTCCTGTTCTCGGATTCCCAGTTCCAGCCGGAAGGAATTCCGATCCGGATCGTAGGCATCAAAGATTACATCCATGATCCGCACAATCCCGAAATCGAACTGTCCAACGTGCTTGCCGGCGGTTCGATAACCGACGATCTGGCCCGGATCGAACAAAATGAGGTCAAAACGGAAGACCTGCACAAGGAAGCGTTGCAGTTTACCAAACGGCGGTTTCGGGATACCCGGGAGACGATTTCGATGCTGAACGATGCTTTGCTGAATTTTTCCGGTTCGATCAACCCTGTTTCCGTCAGTACTATGCAGCTGTTGATGGGGGATGAGAGTCTTCAGTTCCGATTCGTAGACGATACGACGAATCCGAGGCCCGTAAGCCATTCGGTTGCTTATGATGTTGCAGAAAAAAAGCTTCGGGTTCCTGCCGGTACCATTCAACACATGACTTTGGGACTTTCCACGTTGAGTGTCTCTCACGCGCCTTCGGAGTACAAGTTTTGGAGCCTGCCCGAATTCCTTTCGCCCGTTTTGGACAATCCGCAAAGCTATTACCTCTATGCCAAAGTGAGCAGGACAGGCAGGGAAGGTGTGTTTTATTTGAGCGCCGAACCGATTGCGATGGAACAGACGCCGGATGAATACCATTTTCTGGTAGGCGTGCTGAACAGCGAGTGGAACGGGGAGCGCAGTTTCGTGGAATTGTACGGTTTTTCGGAATTGCTGCCGGGTCGGCTGACCGTTCCGAAAATCGTCAGCCGGGACGGGAATACTTACTTCGATCTGGATCGGGGCGAAATCGGAGGCCGGATCACATTTAAATCCGGTTCGTCCGGTCTGAAGGATTTGGATGAGTGGCGGGATGCCGAGAAAACGATTCAGGAAGCAAGTACTGCGGCGGATACGGCTAACCGAAAGGTGGACAATCTGCAAATCGGAGACGTGAACCTGATCGACGATTCCAAAATCAATGAGACAAGCAATGCCTATGGATTTGCAGGCCGCTATGTCAATTTGGAAGCCGGCAAAACTTATACCCTCCAAGTATCTGGGCATGTTGACCAACAAACTATAATCGATGGAAAATTCCTGTACGTAATTATCAATCCTTCAGATTGGTCTTGGGCAATGGGAATAGATATTCATACGTTGGAAAATACAGTTGCGGGGATTACCTTTATTGCCCCATTTACGAAGACATATTTTATCCAATCTTATCTCCATCCCGGAGATGGCAGCCGGGCGGGAACGGTAACGGTGAACTGGTACAAATTGGTTGAAGGAAACAAAACTTCGGATCAATGGTCGCCTTCCCTGACCGACCAGGCTGTCGAAGCGGATCGGATTGCGACGGAGAAAGTCGATGCCATACAAGTCAGTTCCATCAATTTGGCAAACGGAACGAGAGGAACTACTCCCTTCGGGCCAAGCGGATGGTTTGTGGCAACCTTCCTTTTATCCGTTCGTCCAAAGCCTGGCGAAATATATACTGTCTCCTGGGACGATATGGATGTACCCGCTAATGAAAGCGGATACGGCGTGAATCTTTACCTGTGGAATGGTGACTGGGGACAAGCCGTGGGAATCATGGATCACTTCCAGGGTGGGCCTGGAACGGCAACCTTCGGTGTCTCCCCGAATGTTGCGGATACGGATTATTATCTGGGGTTTTACCGAGACAACATATCCAAAGGAAGCGTTACCAATCCTCGTATTGTCCGAGGCAACAAACCCATGCTGGTATGGGGGCCATCGTTAGCCGACCAGCAGAAACAGGCAGCCGAAGAAGCCGATAAGGTTGCCACGGAGAAAGTGGATGCTATCCAGACCGGCACACGCAATTATCTGCTCGATTCCCGATATGATACAACCGCCCTGTGGCAGGGGTACGGAGGGACTGTTACGCTTGTAGATGATCCGTATTTAGGGAAAGTCGTGGAATTTTCTCGGCCACAAGGGGGCGGAGATTACATGACTACCCATCAAGTTGCAGAACGAGAATCGTTTGCTAATTCTGAACTGGTCTATTACGTGATTGCTAAAATGATTTCTTCCGATGGTATTTGGAGTTTCGGGGGATGGCAAATCACCTCTGCCGCACTTATTTCATATTCAGCCAACAAAATCGATCTGGGTAACGGATGGTACATGTATTGGTCTACCTTTCATAGCTCAGATACTATAGGTGGTACTATGGGAATCCATTCCGCGCAAGGTACTTGGCGATTCTATGCCGCCGGGATTCTGCGGGGAAACAAGCCTCCGATAGGCTGGACGGCTGCACCGGAAGACGTACAGGCTGACATTGAGGCCGTTCGAACTACTGCCGCTGCACTCGACTATTTGAAAAAATCCTTATCCGACGCATCCACTGAAATCACGGGCGGACTCGTTATGACGGGAGCGGTTTTGACCAAAGATCAATCCCGGATAACGGCCGGACTGACCAATGGAGCGACATTGCCCTTTCTTTTTGCCGGATGTAGCGATTTCTCGGATGTAAGCGCTTCCTCTCAATTTTTAATGCAGCGCTCCGGCGAACAAACCATTCAGGATACGTCCGTTGATGCTGATTCCCGGAACAAACTCATTCTGCATTCCGGAGGGTTGACATTCTACACCGGTGCTGCGACGTCTTTTTCTCAGACAGGACAAAAGTATGCGGAGACGTACAGCGGTAATACGCTTTTTGAAAACTTAATGCAAAGCGAAACTCGGACAACTACTTCAAAAATATACGAGGTGGAAGTAGATGCATATGGATACAGTGACGTTGGACGTATAGATCTTGCTTATTTGATAGTCGGGGATTCGTATACTTCCTTGGGTACGACAGCGGACATTACTGTTCATCCTTTCAGGGCTTTGGGGACCACTACTTTAACCGTAACGGTCAGGCTCGTTTCTCCGACCGGAGCCCTGCTTTACAGTTCGCGGACCGTGACTCATTCGGCCGAAAACGCAACGATGGGAATGATTACGATCCCCGCATTCACGCTTAACAGATCATCGGTTGCATGTCCTCCAGGAGGGTGTTATTTGGTATGTGATTACTCCTTTACATCAACTGTTCCTGCCGATTCGGTCATATGCATCAGATCCACCGGTTCGTTGGAGTGTGTGGATAATGTGCTGCGTAGTGCTTATGGCAGCAAAATATTCGGTAACGGCTTTTTTTACGCAACATCCTCTCAAAAGTATACCGGAGCCATGCCGGGACTCTTGGAAATGAGAAACAATCGTACAGGATTGCGCGTGGACAGCGATGGAGTCTATAAATGGAGCCGATTGCTTTCCGATTGGATACCTGTCGACGGTGTAGTTTTTCGAGGGGTGGCCGGGCACGCTGGTCTGTCTTCGACTACGCCCGTGATCAACACTTATTCTCCGGGTACACGATATGGGGCCATCTCTCTCTCTTACATCGATAACAACAGATATCGTCTAACCTTTCCGGCGGCTTTTTCCCGAGCAATCGATACTTCACACCGGTATGTACGGTTGAGTGGCGTAACTCATCAGAATTGGTGGACCGTGTTGCCTACAATTTGGGCCGAAACGAATACCTACATTGAAGTGACGTTGGGAACGAACAATGCGCTTACCAAAGGAAAGTTTTATTTTGAAATTGTGGTGCTGGACAACTAAAAATAGTTTTGATGGAAATGAAACAAGTGTTTGCGGAAATGAGCGACCCGTCTGTTTTTCAGCGGATGGCGATTGTGGTTCTGATCCTATGGGGTCTGATGATCGTGGCCGTGCTGGTGGATCTTTGGACGGGGATCGAAAAGGCCAAGGCCCGCAGGGAGTTCGTGGACAGCGGGGGGCTTCGCCGCACGATCACCAAGGTGGGCGAATACTGGCGGGTTCTGGCCATGCTCCTTTTGGTGGATGTGATCGGCAGCATCTTTCCCTGGTACGCTCTTCCGTACGCCTCGGTGCTGGGGACGCTGGCGGTGATTCTGATCGAGGGACGTTCTGTGATCGAGAACCTGCGGGCCAAGCATTCGGCAGCGGCGGACATCCCGGATGCGATCGGCCGGATCATCCGCTGCCGGGACGTGAAGCAGGCCGCAAGCCTTCTTCGGGAGCTGCGCTCGCTGACCGGGGAAAGAGAAAAGACCGATCCGGGGGAAACCCAAGTTGAACCATAAACTTGCAGGTCGTGATGAAAATATTGCTTGATCCGGGTCACGGGGAAAATACGCCCGGAAAACGCTCGCCCCGCTGGGGAGACGGAGCGCAGCTCTTTGAATGGGAGTTCAACCGACAGATCGTCCGGATGGTGGCCCGGGGGCTGCAAAGAGAAGGAATGGAGACCGAGATCATTGTACCCGAAACCATTGACATCCCTTTGGCCGAACGCGCCGACAGGGTAAACCGGATCGCCCGAAGGGAGGGGAAAGAGCGTTGCCTTCTTGTATCGGTTCATGCCAACGCGGGAGGAGGTACGGGTTGGGAGGCATGGACAAGCATCGGACAGACATCATCGGACGATTACGCCGAAATCTTCTACCGCACGGCCCACAGGATGCTCCAGCCGCTGGGCTTTCCGATCCGGGCGGATCGGGTGGACGGGGATTCGGACAAAGAATCGCAGTTTTATATCCTTCGAAAGACGCTGTGCCCGGCTGTTTTGACCGAGAACCTTTTCATGGATCGGGAACGGGACTGCCGGTTTTTACTCTCGAAAGAAGGGAAAAGGACGATTGCCGAGCTGCACATTCGGGCCCTTCTCAAATGCTGCGGAAGATGAGGGGAGCGGTGAGAAATAGGGTTGTTTTTCCGGGCATCTTTCTGCTGACCCTTTTCCTGCTTTCGGGTTGCGGGGCAAAACGAAGGGCCGTGCAGTCCCAAAGAGTAACGAGCGAGCAGACCTGGACTGGCAGCGAAGCGTACCGGCAGGAGACGGTACAGACCGACTATCGGGAGCAGAGAGAAAGAGAAAAGGACGAGGAGGTTGAAACGGTCACCCATCGGAGGGTTTACGATACGGCAAAACCGGTCGATCCGGCTACGGGGAAACCTCCCTTGAAAGCGGAGGAAACCACCCGGAGAGTTCAGCGAACCCGGCAGACTGCAACCCGCCAGATGGTCGATTCCAGCCGAAGACATGCCCAAACCATCATTCGGGACAGTACCCGGAAGGAGGCCACGGCGGACGAGACGGTCAAAGCGAAGGAAACCCGCCGTCCCTTCGTTCCCGGATGGCTGGTTTGGACGGGGCTTTTGGCCCTTGCCGCTGCCGGATGGGGCGTGTATCGGAAGTGTTTGAAAAAGAAATAGAAGACGATATATGTTAATATCTTGGAATTATAGCCTTTACTTTATAGCCCATTTTAAATAAAATGCAAAATAGGGATCTGCAATAAAGAGGCTATTATCTTCTCTTGCCCAGTCAATAACAGGCTCTCCGGGTATTGATTTTGCTATTTTATCCATTTGTACTAATACTCGTGCAACTTCTTGACTTTGAGGTGGATTGTCCATTATTCTCCTAAAGGATGTTCTTAAATCTTCGATAGTAATTTCAGTTTTTGGTCCTGTATGTGCGATTGCTAATAATGTAGCTGTATAAATATCGACTTCGTTTCCTGTTTTAAGTATTCTGGGTTTTCTATCAGTTCTTTGTCTAGGACCTCTTGCTAGTTTTTCATAAGCAACTTTAGACGCTACATTGTGAGCAATGTAACTAAAAAAGTTTGAATGACCTGAAAATGATATTATACGTTTTTTATTACATCTTTTTTCAATATTGTTTTGCTTACACAATTGGAAGCAAAATTCTTGCATTAGGTTAGGACTACCATAACTTTCACTTGCTAGAGCGTTTACGAGCGATTCATCATATTTTATATTCAAAGCATTAAATCCTTTTATCGCTATTTGGGCTAAATCATCTTGTGTCCAAAAGTTAATAGATAACTGAGCTACTCGACCTGTCATTTCTGTTTCAACTTTTAGCGCATCGTAAGCTCTATGAGGAACTGCTAAAACTATTACATTTAATCCATCGAAAATAGGGGCCTTAAGAGAACGGATTATTTGTTGTTGAACACCTTGCTCGATATAATGAAAATCATCAATTATTAACGTTTTATTTAAGTGTATTAATTTGTCTATAGCACTTCGTTTGGGATTTATTATGTGTTTTCGTATGTGAGTACTTTTGGCACCCCTTTCTTGCGTTGTACTTTTTTCTCTTCCACCTGTAGCAACTCCAAAAAGAGTGAGTTGACCATTATTTGTTACATTAACACTTTCAGTGGATGAGGTTTCAACTATTGAAGAGTCCGTATAAGAGCAATCTAGTTGATTTAAAATTAGATTCCAGAATTCTTCCTCGTTGGCTACTTCACCTCCTGATATTAAAATTTGTTGGTTTTTGGGTACATTCCTTCGGCATAGAACAGTTTTTCCAGATTTATAAAGTAAAGCCCTAAAATGAAAACAAGAGCTAAACAAGTGCAAATAAAACCGCTTATTTACAATTGATTATAGTGTACTTGATGTTTTCAGTTGTTTTCTTTCTTTTCAGTTGATTGGTTCTTTTTCGGTACAATTTTGTTTCTCGTTTGTTTCTCAATATCGACCTTTATTCATATCTTTGCAACAGAAACAAAATTATGAAGGGATCGATATGCCACGAGTAAAGAAGCCTACAAAAGTAAAAGAGCCTGTCCGCCTTCGGACAAAGAAGCTGGCAGATGGAAGCCAAAGTCTGTATCTTGATATATACCGTTTCGGAAAACGAACATACGAATATCTTAAGTTGTATCTCATTCCGGAAACGGATAACAATGCCCGTCGGCAGAATCAGGCGACTATGAATGCCGCCAATGCCATCAAGTCCAAACGTATTATCGAGCTGACCAACGGCGAGGCCGGTATAGAAACCAAAGAGAGAGTTTACCTGCTTGACTGGATGAATACCTACAAGGAGAACCAGGCCAAGCGTGGCAAAAAGGACGGTTATCAAATTGACATCACTATACGCATCTTGAAGGATTATGCGGGAGAACGTATGTTGATGGATCAAATAGACAAGACATTCTGCCAGAATTATCTTGACTACCTTCAGTCCGAATACCGTTCCAGAGGCAAACGAGTGTCGAATTACACACTGCATACTTATTACCGGGTATTGAACGGAGCCTTGAATGCGGCTGTCAGGGCCGAGATCATCAAGTCCAATCCTTTCACGAAAATCAGCAAGTCGGAAAAGATCCGTCTGCCTGAAAGCAAACGGTCATACATGACCATTGAAGAGGTGCGTGCATTGATCGCAACCCCGATGAAAAATGAATCCGTGAAAGGTGCCTATCTGTTCTCTTGTTTCTGCGGTCTGCGAATCAGTGATATAATCAAGTTGCAATGGAAAGATGTATTCGTTGATCGTGGACAATACCGTCTGTCGGTTTCAATGCAGAAAACCAAGGAACCGATTTATCTTCCGCTTTCCCCGGAAGCGTTGAAGTGGATGCCTGCGCGTGGAGACAAAACTCCTGATGACCATGTGTTTGACCTGCCGTCCCCAGCAATGGTCAATATTCTTATCAAACCATGGGCAAAAGCGGCGGGAATAAACAAGCGTTTTACATTCCATACGGCGCGGCACACGTTCGCGACGATGATGCTGACACTCGGAGCAGACTTATATACGACATCCAAGCTGCTCGGCCATGCTGACGTGAAAATGACACAGGTGTACGCCAAAATCATCAACCAGAAAAAGGATGATGCGGTCAACCTGGTCAACGGATTGTTTGAGTGACCAATGATATACCATATCATGTCAAATTTACAAGTAGATATTTTAAGGGCGTCATCGATTGCAGATACAATCGAAAAACGATACCTTTATGATGATATATTATTATAAACCAATAAAATGTAAATCGACATGACAAGAGCTGACAAAGGCCTTCTCTCTTTTTGAGGGGAGCAAACACCCGCATCACATTGAATCGGCACAGGACGTGGCGGAAGAACTTTTCGCCCTGCTTACCGAAGCAAAAACAGTTTATCTCCAGGAGGTCAAAATCCACGGCAAACAGTATCGCCGTTATGTGGAGGATTTTGTGAACAGTCACCGGTATATTGACTGCGATAACGCGGTCTGTCGGAACTGCCACGAAATGAACATCCACATCGTCAAGGGACTGCTGACCGACTGCCCCTACCTTATCCAACCGCTTTTTTCCGCCCCGAGCCTCTCTTTCGAGGAGTGCATGGAACTAAAGCGGAAGTATGACACATCGGAACTGGCATCTTCCGATTGTAATCCGGCAAAGTTTTCATTTCTTTCTTTTGACTGCAGTCTTTCGCGCAAACAACTGGCCGGTATCGTTTCTTGCGCCAATACTTATCATCTGTTCTGTTCTCCCGTAACTATTGACGACATGGAATCTCTCTTCTCCTGCAAGATAGGTTTCTGTCTTCGGGTGAACAGCGTGCGCCGTGTGGCTATCCTGTTCGATGCCCTTCTTGAGAATTCATTCATTCAGCCTTACTGGCAATCAGTCCTCGAAAGAGGGCGTTTCCTGCAATCCAAGGACGGCTCGCACTTCATATCCGCAACGAGCATATCCACCACGCTTTCGTTGGTCAGGAACAAAATGACTTCAACCGCTTACAATATCAGAAAGTTTGTAAGCCAACTGAAGGAATGAAAGGAAGTGCTAAGAAGTCAACCATGTGAAAAGCAAAAGTATGATAACTGATATGCTACCAAACCGGTATCATACTGTCATCCAATGCTTTTAGATATTCACACTCTACCTTTGCCTCTGTATACAACGCGTTACAAACAGAGGTGCATCTCTTATTGTCTAATTTAATCACGAATAATATGTCCAACAGATTGACATTCATGGAAAGGTTGAGCGAACGGCTCACGGCCCTTGAAGCGATTATCCGGAAATTGGAACCGGTCGAGAGCTTTCTGGAACGGGTGGAATTGCTGGAAAAGAACATTTACGCGACCAAAAAGGTCTTTACTTTTTCGGAAGCCTGCATGTACATCGGGGTATCAGAAAGTATGCTGTATAAACTTACGGCCAACAAGGAGATTCCTCACTACAAGCCTCGCGGCAAGATGATCTACTTTGCCAAGGAGGAACTGGACGAATGGCTCCTGCAGAATCATGAACTTGCCGTCGATGATGCCACGCGGATGGCACACGAGGCGGCAGCAGTACAACCCTTCTTAAATGAGAAACGCCATGGAAAACGAAAGAAGAACTGACCAGAAGACGGGAATGGGATTGGAAGAGACCCGTCTGTCAGATATTCTTTCAGCTTCCCAAATCAAGGCGACGGATACATACGAGACCCCGCCGCAAATTATCTGGATTGACAATTCGACCATAGCGACTCTCGGCAATTTCAGTGCATCGACCGGCAAGGCAAAATCCAAGAAGACATTCAATGTCTCCGCCCTTGTCGCCGCTTCCCTGGCAGGTAAGCAGGTGCTGAACTACCGGGCGCATCTGCCGGAAGGCAAACGCCGGATCCTGTATGTCGATACCGAGCAGAGCCGCTATCATTGTCACACGGTGCTGGAACGTATTCTGCGTCTGGCCGGGCTTCCTACCACAGCAGACAGCGAGAACCTTGATTTCATCTGCCTGCGGGAGTATTCTCCGACAGTCCGTATAAGTGTGATAGACTATGCCCTTCGTCAGGGTAAAGGTTACGGGCTGGTTATCATTGACGGTATCCGCGACCTTATGCTGGACATCAACAGCACCAGCGAATCGGTGGAGGTAATCAACAAAATGATGGAATGGTCCTCTCGTTACGACCTGCATATCCATTGCGTGCTGCACCTGAACAAAGGGGACAACAATGTACGAGGCCATATCGGTACGGAGATGAGCAACAAGGCGGAAACAGTACTGGTCATCAGCAAATGCAACGAGAATCCGTCTGTCAGTGAAGTCCATGCCCTGCATATCCGGGAAAAGGAGTTCAAACCCTTCGCGTTCACCGTGGACGACAACGGGCTCCCGGTCATCGCCGAAGGGCACACGTTCGGTGACACCCCGAAGCCCAGGCAACGGACAAGCTTTACGGAGCTGAGCATCGAGCAGCACCGGGAAGCCCTTTCCGCTGCCTTTGACGGCAAACCCATCAGGGGCTTTGAGAATGTACTGCAACGTCTGATCGCCTCTTATGAAAACATAGGCTTCAAACGTGGCCGCAGTGTCATGATAAAACTGCTGCAGTACCTGACGGACAACCTTAAACTTGTTGTCAAGCAGGACAAGCTGTTCTACTATGACATGACCCCCGCGGAAGCAAGGCTTTTTGATGAAGAATGAAGCCGGGCGCGGGCATATATATTTCAGTTTACTTTAGTATGTATATATATAGGGAATAAAACTAAACTAAACCATTTCCGTGTGAACAAGTGAAAGAAAACAGCCATGACTATAGAAGAAGCAAAACAGGTACGCATAGTGGACTTTCTGGCGCAGCTCGGCCACCATGCGCAATACGTTAAATCGGATCAGTACTGGTATCTCTCGCCGTTAAGGGATGAGCAGTCGCCGTCGTTCAAGGTCAATGACCGGTTGAACGAATGGTATGATTTTGGGGCGGCCACCGGAGGCGACCTCGTGGAATTGGGTAAATACCTTTACCAGACTGAAAGTGTAAGCGAGGTACTGGCATACATCGGGCGGCATTCCAGCGATATGCCTTTGCCGAAAGTCCGTTTCCAGGCTCTTCCGCCCCGTCCCGTGGAATCGGATATGAAAAATCTGATTGTCGTCCCGTTACGGCATCACGCGTTATACTCTTACCTTCAGTCCCGGAAAATAGATGCTGACATAGGACGTATGTTCTGCAAGGAAATCCATTATGAATTGCGTGACCGGCATTATTTTGCCCTCGCGTTCGGTAATGTTTCGGGCGGATATGAAATGCGCAACGCCTATTATAAAGGATGTATCAAGAACAAGGACATCTCCCTGATCGGACATCAGTGCGGAGAGATACAGGAACGGGTCTGCGTGTTCGAGGGGTTCATGGACTTTCTGTCTTACCTGACATTGAAGCAGTCATGCAACTGGACCATTTGTATAGACCAGCCTTGCGACTACCTTGTCATGAACTCCGTAAACAACCTGAAAAAGGCATTGATGTACCTGCAGAGATACCTGCATATACATTGTTATCTCGACAACGACCTTGCCGGGCAAAAGACCGTGGAAACCATAGCCGGACTATACGGCGAACGGGTCAGCAACGAAGCTGTCCGATATAGCGAATACAAGGATCTGAATGATTGCTTGCGAGGCAAGAAACGCTGACCTAAAAAAAAGCGAATCTGCCAATGGAAGCCCTCCTGAACGGAGGGCTTTTTTTATGCCCTGACTTCTTCATTTTTCCCGTTCATTAAGGCGATATAGTACGATTTTATAGTACGATTTTCAAAATCGATATAAATCTTGTAAAGAAAACATCCGTTTAATACACAATTATTTCGTAGTTCGAAATTCTCCTTTTTTATTTGTGAAATCAAACTAATACAAAATTCAATATCCATACTAAAAGATATGAGATCATATTTCATTTTTGCCATTGTTCTGACGGTCGCGTACCTCATTTATTACGCGGTCATCATTATGCAGGATCTCTATGGAAAAAGGAGAACCGGCAAGACAGAGGAGGAAGTTTTCGACCTCGGCACACTGGAGGACGAAGAGAGTGTTGCCGTGAGCGAGAGTGAAACCGGGTTCCGTGTCGGCAACGAGCAATACGATACTGAAACAGCATCAGGCGGCGATTCTGCCACCGACCAGAAGCCGGCGGACAAAAAGCCGGAGACAAAGGAGACCCCGGAAGAAAGACTGGAGCGTCTCAAAGCCAAGGCGGAGGAAAAGATGGAGGAAACCACGCCCTACCTGTCTGATGGCTTCAGTGCAGATGAAATGTACAAGGCGATGCTTTCCAGGGGCAAACTGGAAAATCGTCCGGAGATGGCCTGGAAACCAATTAAAGACAAATTGTAGCATGTCGATTAAGCAAAAGATAGTATGCCTGTTAATTCTTGTACCCTATGCGGCTTTCGCCAAGAGCGGCAGCGTGAACTACAGCTGGGGAGCGGATGCGCTGGCCACGATGCACGACTTCGTGGTCACGATGATGCTGTATGTCCTGTATATATGCTACTCCATCGCATCCGTTCTGGTCATCGTGTCCGCCTTCCAGATCTACATCAAGATGAACACTGGAGAGGACGGCATCGTCAAATCCTTTTTATCGCTGCTTGGCGCGTGCCTGTTCATCATCGGGGCCTCCATCGTACTTCCGGCATTTTTCGGTTATCGCATATAAGGCTGTTTAACAATCCAATACATAAATATTAACTCAAAAACGATCAAGTATGTTTCAGAAAGTAAAACAAATGTGCCGAAAGGCAAAAGGATTCATCCAAGGTGTTTCCACCAAAGTGAAGATGCTTGCACTCACTTTGTTCTCTGGTACCACGGCAATGGCCCAGAGTACGGCCGGCGACTATTCAGCCGGTACTACCGCACTATCTACCGTGGCGGAGGAAATTGTCAAGTATGTACCAGTCATGGTCAAGCTCTGCTATGCCATCGCCGGTGTAGTCGCCATTATCGGCGCCATCTCCGTTTACATCGCCATGAACAACGAAGAGCAGGATGTCAAAAAGAAGATCATGATGGTGGTTGGTGCATGTCTTTTCCTGATTGCAGCAGCACAGGCTCTTCCTTTGTTTTTCGGCATTGACGCATAAAAGTACCGAGGGATGAAAAGCAAGGAAACACGTTATCCGGACTATCCGCTGTTCAAGGGGCTGCAACGTCCTCTTGAAGTGATGGGATTGCAGGGCCGCTACATCTATTGGGCGGCAGGAACGGCAGGCGGAGCCATCGCGGGCTTCATAGCCGCTTACTGCCTTGCCGGATTCGTGGCCGGACTGGCCGCGCTGACAGTCATTCTGTCGGTGGGCATCGTGCTAATCATCTTCAAGCAGCGGAAAGGTCTGCACAGCAAGAGAACGGACCGAGGCGTGTTCGTCTATGCCTACTCGCGTAAGGTCTGACAAAATTAAACCATCACAGCAATGTGTGGCTATATTGAATGTTGAACGCGGGTAGGTTCGTATGAGATACGGGCCTACCCCTATTTAATTGAACGTATATTGAAATGACCCTATACATTATCCTGATTTTCGTTGCCTTATGCGCGGGTATGGCCATATCCGTCCATGCGTTCGGTACCGGAGGCAAGCGCAAGCGTATCTTCCAGGACATCTATTTCTCGGTGGAAGACACGGAAGGCGTGGGTGTCCTGTACACCAAGACGGGCGAATATTCCGCCATGCTGAAGATCGAGAATCCGGTACAGAAGTATTCGGCGAACATAGACAGCTACTACGATTTCACGCATCTGTTCTCCGCCCTTGCCCTGACCTTGGGAGAAGGTTATGCCATTCACAAGCAGGACATCTTCGTGAGGAAGCGTTTTGTCAACGAGGATACCGGGAAGCAGGAGTTCCTTTCTGAATCGTATTTCCGGTATTTCAAGGGAAGGGCGTACACGGACAGCATGTGTTACCTGACCATCACGCAGGAAGCCAGGAAAAGCCGCCTTTTCTCGTTCGACAACAAGAAATGGCGTGATTTCCTTGTCAAGATCCGCAAGGTACAGGACCAGTTGCGGGACAGCGGCGTGCAGGCGCGTTTCCTGAACAAATCCGAGGCAAGCGATTACGTGGACCGGTATTTCGCCATGAACTTCAAGGACCGTATTATCTCGATGACGAACTTCAAGTCGGACGACGAGAGCGTCTCGATGGGTGACAAGCGCTGCAAGGTGTACAGTCTCGTGGACGTGGACTGCATCTCGCTGCCTTCGATGATCAGACCCTATACCAATATAGAAGTGAACAACACGGAAATGCCCGTGGATCTTGTCTCGGCCATTGACAGCATTCCGAATGCCGATACAGTGGTCTATAACCAGGTCATCTTCCTTCCCAACCAGAAGCGTGAACTATCGCTGCTGGACAAGAAGAAGAACCGGCACGCGAGCATTCCCAACCCGAGCAACCAGGCAGCGGTCGAAGACATAAAACGTGTACAGGAGGTAATTGCCCGCGAGAGCAAGCAGCTCGTGTACAGCCATTTCAACCTTATAGTGGCCGTGTCCGGCGATACGGACCTGCAGAAGTGTACGAATCATCTGGAGAACGCTTTCGGTAGAATGGGAATCCATATCTCCAAACGAGCCTACAACCAGCTGGAGCTGTTCGTCGGCTCGTTCCCGGGCAACTGCTACAGCCTGAATGAAGAGTATGACCGGTTCCTGACCCTATCGGACGCGGCGATGTGCCTGATGTACAAGGAACGTGTGCAGCACAGCGAAGACACCCCGGTGAAAGTCTATTACACTGACCGCCAGGGAGTGCCTGTCGCCATCGACATCACCGGCAAGGAAGGCAGACAGAAGCTGACGGACAACTCGAACTTTTTTGCCCTCGGGCCGAGCGGTTCCGGGAAATCCTTCCACATGAACTCTGTCGTGCGCCAGCTGCACGAACAGGGTACAGACATCGTAATGGTCGATACCGGAAACTCCTACGAGGGATTGTGCGAGTATCTGGGAGGCAAGTACATCAGCTACACGGAGGAACGCCCCATTACGATGAACCCGTTCCGTATCCACAAGGAAGAGATGAACGTGGAAAAGACCGGCTTCCTGAAGAATCTTGTCCTGCTGATCTGGAAGGGCACGCAGGGAACAGTCACGAAGACGGAAGACCGTCTGGTGGAAAATGTAATCACCGATTATTACGACGCGTATTTCAACGGCTTCGACGGCTTCACGCCCATGCAGCGGGAAGACCTGAGAAAAAGCCTCGCCATAGACGAACGCAACCGTGACGGGAACCGTGAGGAAAGCGAGCAGGAACGGAACAGCCGTATCGAGTGCATGATAGACGAAATGGAACGCAGGCGCAAGGAGTTGAAGGTGGAAGAACTCTCGTTCAATTCATTTTACGAATACTCCGTCCAGCGTATTCCGGACATCTGTCACGAGAACCACATTTCGGGCATAGACCTCTCGACTTACCGCTACATGATGAAGGACTTCTACAGGGGCGGCAACCATGAAAAGACCCTGAACGAGAACATGGACAGTTCGCTGTTCGACGAGACCTTCGTGGTGTTCGAGATTGACAGTATAAAGGATGATCCGCTGCTGTTCCCGCTTGTCACGCTGATAATCATGGACGTGTTCCTGCAGAAGATGCGAATCAAGAAGAACCGCAAGGTGCTTGTCATCGAGGAAGCCTGGAAAGCCATTGCCAGTCCGCTGATGGCCGAGTACATCAAGTTCATGTACAAGACGGCCCGTAAGTTCTGGGCCAGCGTGGGCGTTGTGACACAGGAGATACAGGACATTATCGGCAGTGAAATCGTGAAAGAGGCCATCATCAACAACAGCGACGTGGTGATGCTGCTTGACCAGAGCAAGTTCAAGGAGCGTTTCGACACCATCAAGGCCATTCTCGGGCTCACCGATGTTGACTGCAAGAAGATATTCACGATCAACCGTCTGGACAACAAGGACGGCCGTTCGTTCTTCCGGGAGGTATTCATACGAAGGGGAACGACAAGCGGCGTGTATGGCGTGGAAGAGCCGCATGAATGCTACATGACCTACACGACCGAACGTGCTGAGAAGGAAGCCCTGAAACTCTACAAGAGGGAGCTCCGGTGCAGCCATCAGGAAGCCATCGAAGCCTATTGCCGGGACTGGGATGCCAGCGGCATCAGCAAGTCCCTGACATTCGCCCAGAAGGTCAACGAGGCCGGACGGGTACTGAACCTGAAAGCAAAACAATAAAATCACATACAATGGGAAAGATTGACATAAACCGACCTATAGCGGAACTGTTCAGTGTTGAGCCTTACGCTCTCCGCATCCGCAACGTGTGCAACAGCCACGATATTGCCACCATCCGGGAACTGTGCCTGCACAGCAACTGGGACTTGATTCATTTCCGCCATTTGGGGGAAAGGAGCATCGCGCACATGGAAGAAATGCTGGGCAATTTCGGATTGCGTCTGGGCATGACTGAAAAGGAACTGGACGTATATATGGGACTTGAGTCAGACGAGGACAAAGCCGTCGCGGCTATCATGCGTTTCGAGGAATCGGAGGCGGTCAAGTGGGACCAGCGCCGGTATGAAGTAGCCAGAGACCTGTATGTCAGATACAGGGGTCTGTCCCCATACGAGGCTATGGAGGAAGCAGAGAAGCTGATACTGGCCCTGCAGGGAGTACCTGAGAAGAACAACCGCAGCAAGCGGAGAGGTAATATTTTCAACCGTTGAACAGAATGAACATGAAGCGACTGTCACTTGTCTTTGCAGTTCTGCTGCTTGCCTTCACGCAGCATGTCCACGCCCAGTATTACAGCGTGAACTATGACGCACGTACCGTGGCGGCAATGGCAGCCGCGTTCGGTACGGAGGTCGTGGCTGAAAGCTACTACCGTGAGCAGGTCGATGACATCCTGAAGCACTATACGGCGGCGGAGGTGGCGGCAGCCGGAATTTTCTCTTCCAAATTTCTGGAACACAAAGCACTCTCGGACCTCGGTATCTGGTGCAGCAGCACAGAGAATTATTATTACCGCCGCATCTACCACATGGTGGCCGACAAGATCATACCGAAAATCTGGGTGGTGGCAAAGCAGATGCTTCACTCCCCGCAGACAGCGATCCACTGGGGCAGCTACCTGATGAAGGTGTGCGATGAGACGAAGAGCCTGTGTATGCAGTTCGAAAGCGTTGTGACAAACAGTACACTTTCGTTCTCGGACATCGCTTTTCTGGAGATCAACAGCGAGGTCGTGCCTCTGCTGAAACTTTCGGAACTGGGCGGTATAGACTGGCAGCGGATGCTGGACGATTTTTCCCGGATTCCTGACCGCTTTACACGGGAGAACCTGCAAAGCGACCTTGACAATCTCTACAATCTGGGTGTCGGTCTGGCAACGGCCGGTGCGAGTAATCTCGGCGATGCCCTGCTGCCTGAAAGTATGTTCCATAACCTGCTTTCGGGCAAGGTCAGCGAGATTGCCAACCTGTACGACCATTACTCCGGTCTGTTCGAGGAAGCGGAACAAGGTATCGGGAACCTGCTGCTGGACAAGATCGGTGGTCCTGACAACGTGGCCGGCCTGTTCGAGTTCGGGGATTACGACCTTGCCGGCTGGATCAGTGACTATATAGACGACGAAGCCGGGACTTATTACACGCAGCGCTGGTACATCGCCAGACGTGACCAGGGCAGCGTGTCATTGTGTGACTATTACCCGCCCACGGACGACAACAGCATCCTGAACGGCGGTGAGTGGACCCGTTTCGAAACGAGCGACCCCGGTTTTTATCCCAATGCCTCGCAGCGGGAACAGGCTCTCTCCAACTCGGAACGATATGCCGGATGGTCGAGAAACCGTGTACAGCAGCTCAACAACCAGAATGACGGCAACACTTACAGCATCAACTACTGGCAGAACGCCTACATCATCAGCCGCGGCGGCAAGCAGACAAAGAAGGCTTACGCCTACGAGATACATGTCAAGAAAAGCTGGAACCATGAGGAAATCGTGTATGAAGAGATATTCGATTCCTACACTATGGATCTGGAGACCTTCAAGGCGCAGCTCAATGCCCGTCTGTCGGAATTCAACGAGAACGAGGACGGCTATGTCTATTACATAGCTTCCGACGCACGGAACTACTATCAGGCAACGGATGCCGCCAAACTTAAAGGATGCGAGAGCGTGACCATCAGCGTCACCTGCTCGGACGGGGCCACCCTGGGCCAAGGTTCGACCCAGTACAAATGCAGGAAATGCGGCGGTTCACCCAATGCCCATACCAAGGATTGCTCCATGCAGACCTCCGTGACGGAAAATGAACTTGACTTTTCGGAATTGGATGAGCTGATACGGGAGGCAGACAACCAGGTAGCCATGCTTCAATCACAGATCAAGGCACTGGAGGATGAGAACAAGGAGCTGCTGAAGAAAATATCCGAGGCCAGTGTAGAGGATGCTGCCGTTTACAGGCAGCAGTACAACGCCAACCTGACGCGTATCGGAGAGTTGAAGGCAGAACTGGCCGAGTGGCAGAAGAAACAGAAGGAATACGCGGATGCGAAGCAGGAAGCGGCAAACGACAATGACGTGCCGACGGACGACTACTACCGTATCCCGGCCATCATGCAGGACTGCAAGACTGCCTACAGTCTGTCGTGGCAGGACGGCGGTTCGTGGAACGGATACACGTTCGTCCGCAAGGCGACCATGCCGAATATAGACGGCGAGATAACTTTCAAGGCAACCATCAGCATAGCACGCAAGCCGAAATACTTCCTCGGCATCAAGATTCACCGTGCCATTGTACAGATCAGCTGGGAACTGACCTCGCAATACACCGACACGTATGTGGCCGACGTGCTGACATTCGACCCGGACCTTCCGGAAGAAGAAAAAGAGCGGATCGTGAATGAACGTATCGCGGAAATTGCCCGGGAGCATCCGTCATGCAAGATCACGACGGAATATGCCCGTACCACCCCGATGGAAGATACCTCTACCGGAGAGGTGTACCACCTGCTGTGGTCAAGTGACCGTCTTGAAATCGCGCGTGAAGTGGATTCCCGGATTACGCAGATATACGCCGACCTGGTATCCCTGGAAAAGATGATGCATTACAAGCGTAGCATCATCGACGTGCTGAAGGATGTCCTTCCGGATCTGAATATGGACGAAGGGCGACGCCTCACTCTCGTGGAAGAATGCCATGACCGTTGGGTGGAAAACGCCCGTAGCCTGCGAAGCGGGAGAAAGGAGGAAAGACCATGAAACGGGCCTTGCTGATAACCATAGTGCTGCTTGCACTCCTGCCTGATGTCGTCAAAGCACAATGGACATTCGACGTGGTGTCCGTTGAAGCCTATATCAATGACCATAAGAAGCAGCGTAGCTTGTTGCTGGCCCGAAGTACCCTTGAGTACAGCAACCAGCTGCTGCACGAATACAGCCGCAAGGAGGTCGGCGAATACAAGGAGCTGAATATCGACCTTGACCGGTACACCCGTGCCTTTGATGTCATTGATGTGATGTACCAGTCGTTACGCACGGTATTGAACGCAAAGAACACCTACAATACGGTAAGTGACCGGATAGCGGACTACAAGTCCATGCTGGAGGCATTTCACGAGAAGGTGCTGAAACGCGGACGCATCGAACCCTCCGACGCCCTGCTCATCACCATCAACGAGAAAGCCATACGGGATATAGCCCATGACGGGGAGCAACTCTACAAGTCGGTCAGCGACCTGGCGCTGTATGCCACGGGAGCGGCGGCCTGCTCCACTTCGGATCTGCTGATGGTGCTGGAGGCCGTGAACAGGTCTCTGGACGACATCGAACGGCATCTGAACCGGGCCTATATGGAGACCTGGCGATACATACAGGTAAGAATCGGCTACTGGAAGTCGAAGATATACCGTGAACATACCAAACAGGAGATAATTGAAGGAGCCTTCGGACGTTGGCGCAACTCCGGAAGGCTGGATTACTAACGATAAAAGGGAAAAAAGATGAACAGAAAACTCATGCTCATGACGGTTGCGATCATTGCAACAGCAACGGCACAGGCGCAGTATGTGACCTATAACCACGACTCGCCGAAGCAGAACCAGATTACGGTCATGGAAACCGGTGCGGGCTCCCTCACGCCGGAACTGTACTACTGGGCATTACACAACAAATACAAGAAATCGGCGGCGGCAAAGAACAAACTGGCGTTCCGCACGACAGCCGGCATCAACCTCTATAACCAGACGGACGAAGCCGAATCCATCGATTCGGCATTGGTGAGCCGCGCGAAAATAGAGGCCCTGAACGTGGCAGACCGACAGGCTGATATCGCCTGGCTTGCCGAAGGTGACAAGATCAACGGCCAGATGGAAAGGATGAAGCGTAACATCGACCGTATCCTTCCTGCGGGAGGTACCCCGGAGGACAGGGAACGCTGGACGGAATACTACCATGTTTTCCAGTGCGCCATTGATGCTACCAGGGATGCCTATATGCCCAATGCGCAGCGGAAGAAAGAGTATCTGCGAATCTACGACGACGTGGTGCAGCAGAATGAGATTCTTGTCAGCTATCTCGCCAAACGGCAGAATGCCACCCTGACGAGCAACCTGCTGAACGCGACCTCGGACCGTACCTTGGACAAAGGCAGCGTCATCAGGGAAGCCATGAGCCGCTGGAACGAATCGCGTCTCGCGGTGCGTGGCTCACAGTCGGGCGGCAGTTCCGGGGGTGACGGTGAAGAGAGTGTAAACAGGTGAAACTAAAAAGACAGACGGCAAATGGCAGACGGAAATATACTCACTGATTTTGGTATCAATCTTCTTGAGGAGGAGATTGACGATGTGATTTTTCAAACGAACGAGTTCCTCACGGACGCGACGTTTACGGGTTCGCAGGGGCCGTTCTGGTGGATACTGCAGATGTGCATGGCTCTGGCCGCCTTGTTCTCACTTGTCATGGCGGCAGGCATGGCCTACAAGATGATGGTGAAGCATGAGCCGCTGGATGTGATGAAGCTGTTCAGGCCGCTGGCTGTTTCCATCGTTCTCTGCTGGTGGTATCCGCCTGCAGACACGGGTATGGCCGGCAGCGGAAGCAACTGGTGTTTTCTGGACTTCCTTTCCTACATCCCGAACTGCATCGGTTCGTACACGCATGACCTGTACGAGGCGGAAGCCACACAGATAGCGGACAAGTTCGAGGAAGTGCAGCAGCTCATCCACGTAAGGGACACGATGTACCACAGCCTGCAGGCACAGGCGGATGTCGCCCACACGGGAACATCAGACCCCAACCTTATCGAGGCGACCATGGAGCAGACCGGTGTGGATGAAGTGACCAGCATGGAAAAGGATGCCGCGGAACTGTGGTTCACCTCCTTGACGGCCGGTGTCGTCGTGGGAATAGACAAAATCATCATGCTGATTGCCCTTGTCGTGTTCCGCATAGGCTGGTGGGCAACGATCTACTGCCAGCAGATATTGCTCGGTATGCTGACGATATTCGGCCCGTTGCAATGGGCGTTCTCTCTGCTGCCGAAATGGGAAGGTTCCTGGGCAAAATGGCTGACGCGTTACCTGACGGTACATTTCTACGGGGCCATGCTCTACTTCGTGGGCTTCTATGTATTGCTCCTTTTCGACATCGTGCTGTGCATCCAGGTGGAAAACCTGACCGCAATCACGGCCAGCGAGCAGACAATGGCGGCCTACCTGCAGAACAGTTTCTTCTCCGCCGGTTATCTGATGGCGGCAAGCATTGTAGCCTTGAAATGTCTGAACCTTGTACCTGACCTTGCGGCGTGGATGATACCGGAGGGCGACACGGCCTTCAGTACGAGAAATTTTGGAGAAGGCGTGGCACAGCAGGCCAAGATGACAGCGACAGGCGGTATCGGGGCAATCATGAGATAAGATAAAAAACATATAAACAACAATCCTTAAAAATAAAAAAGTATGAACGTACAAGAACAAATCAAAGAATGGTGCAAGGACGGACGCTTCCTGCTCTACGCGAATGAACGCATGAGAAAAGAGATTACCGAAGTTCCGGAAAACCATGTAGTTACCCCGGAGTATGAAGCCCTTGACGAAGGCTTCGAGTATGACGACCGTTATGCAGCGCCGCTGGCCGCTTACCTGACCTACCGTCTGCAAATGGCCAAGTTGCAGAAAAAGGCGAAAGTGCGCAAACGCGGTATCTGGTGGGTATTCGTGCAGGTCATGACGCTGGGCCATTACGTGCATGTCTTTTCCGATGAGTTCGGGGCTCTCGCTGCGGAACTGCAGGAAACAGTCATGCCGATGCTGCACGATGAATATGTAATGATGTTGAACGGGAAAAGACAATAAACCGATATGATTATCAAGCATCTGGAAAACAAGATACGGCTGGTGGGCATTATCTGCACGGCCTTTCTCGTGGGATGTGTCATCATCAGCGTATCGAGCATCTGGACAGCCAGGACAATGGTGTCGGATGCACAGAAAAAGGTGTACGTGCTGGACGGCAACGTGCCCATTCTTGTCAACCGTACCACGATGGATGAAACGCTTGACGTGGAAGCCAAAAGCCATGTGGAGATGTTCCACCACTATTTCTTCACCTTGCCGCCTGATGACAAATACATCAAATACACGATGGAAAAGGCGATGTACCTGGTGGACGAAACAGGTCTGGCGCAATATAACACTCTTAAGGAGAAAGGTTTTTATTCCAACATCCTCGGCACGAGTGCCGTGTTCTCGATTTATTGTGACAGCATCCGCTTTGACAAGAGCACCATGGAGTTCACCTACTACGGCCGCCAGCGAATCGAACGCAGAAGCAACATCCTGATGCGTGAGCTGGTGACTGCCGGTCAGCTCAAGCGTGTACCGAGAACGGAGAACAACCCTCACGGTCTGCTGATAGTGAACTGGCGCACTCTCCTTAACAAGGATATAGAACAGAAAAGCAAGAGCAACTATTAAACAATCAAGGATATGAACATCAAGGGATTCAGACGGATGCTGCTGGGCGAAAAGATGCCTGACAGGAATGATCCGAAGTACAAGGAACGCTATGAGCGTGATGTGGAAGCCGGACGCAAGTTTGCCAAGGCGACCCGTATAGACAAGGCGGCAGCCAAGGTACAGGGCTTTGCCAACGTGCACCGTACTCTTTTTCTGGTCATCGTGTTCGCTTTCGTGCTGGGCGGGCTGGCATGGAACATCTACCGTATAACAGTGGTATATCGTCACCAGCCTGCGGAGAGGACAGCGACAGAGATGCAGGATTCGGTATTGAGGGAGCGACACAGGATGTTGCAGGAAGAGGAACTGAGGGAAACCGGGACAGGAAATACAAACCGTAGCAAAACAGACTTGCCATGAAAAAGATATTTGAGAAAATCAATTTCAGACAGCCGAAGTACATGCTCCCTGCCATTCTTTATATCCCTCTGCTCGGTGCGTCCTACTTCATATTCGACCTGTTTCATACCGAAACGGCGGATATACCGGACAAGACGCTGCAGACAACAGAATTCCTGAATCCGGAACTGCCGGAAGCGCAGATCAAGGATGACGGCATTGGCAGCAAATACGAGAACATGGAGAAATCGTGGGGCAAGATACAGGACTACTCGGCGGTCGGCAACATAGAAAGAGACGAACCTGATGAAAACAAGGAAGAATATGAATCACAATACACGCAGGATGACATCGCCCTGCTCGATGAGCAACAGCAGGAAAAAGCAGCGGCAGCGGAAATTGCCGCCGCCAAAGAGCGTGAACAGGAAGCACTCGCGGAGTTGGAAAAGGCCCTTGCCGAAGCACGGCTGAAAGGACAGAACATGGTGATGCCCCCTGAAGAGGCGGATACCACGGACACCGTTCCGCCGCAGAATGTACCGGAGGCCGGCACCATCGACGAGGAGAAACGTCCGGTGCAAGCACCGTCGGCAGACGAACCGCCCAGCGCGGTAGTCCGCAAGGTGAAGACCACCTCGGACTATTTCAACACGCTGGCGAAGGATGCCCGTGAACCGAAGCTGATCCAGGCCATCATAGACGAGGACATCAAGGTTGTGGACGGCTCGCGCATCAGGCTGCGCCTGCTGGATGACGTGGAAATAGACGAGTGCGTGGTGAAACGGGGTACGTACCTGTACGCCACGGTAAGCGGCTTCTCGTCCGGACGTGTCAAGGGAAACATCAACAGCATCCTTGTGGACGACGAGCTTGTGAAGGTCAGTCTCGCGCTTTATGACACGGACGGTATGGAGGGCCTGTATGTACCGAACAGCCAGTTCCGGGAAACGAGCAAGGATGTGGCCAGCAGTGCCATGTCGGGCAACATGAGCATGAGTACCGGAACTACAGGAAACAGCCTCGCCCAATGGGGAATGCAGGCGGTGAACAACGCTTACCAGAAGACGAGCAACGCCATCAGCAAGGCCATCAAGAAAAACAAGGTCAAGCTGAAATACGGGACTTTCGTCTATCTGGTCAATGGTCAGGAAAAAAGGAAATAAAAAGGTTCGAGACAATGGAAACAGATATTTCAAAACTACATGAGGGAACGGACGGCTTTTACTACGATGACTTCCTCGCTCCCGACAAGGCCGAAACATTCGTCGGGCAACTCGTGAGTACCCAATGGTGGCAGAAAGGTGGACGCTTCGCCCTGATATGCAACTTTCTGGCAGAGGACGGGCGGAGAATCGCCTTGTTCGCCTTCCAGAAATACACTGGCTTTTACGGGCCGGGAGACGGTGCGGTCAATTTCAAGCACGCGGAGATGAATACCTTCTGGGAGTGTGAGGTCCGGGAAAACCGGAAGGGACGTTGTACTTGGGCGAGTGCCCTGCAGCTTGGAGGGCCGAAAAACAACGCGATATGATAGAGACGGACAAGATATACAACATGGACTGCCTGGAAGGCATGAGCCGTATGCCGGAGGGAAGCGTCGATGCCATCATCGCCGACCTGCCTTACGGTGTATTGAACCGCGGCAACCGGTCAGCATGTTGGGACAGGCAGATACCCCTTGGTCCGCTGTGGGAGCAGTACCGTAGGATTATCAAGCCGGACAGTCCGATCATCCTGTTCGCCCAGGGAATCTTCTCCGCGCATCTCATGCTTTCCCAACCGGGAATCTGGCGTTATAACCTCGTATGGCAGAAGGACCGTGTTACGGGCCATCTCAATGCCAACCGGATGCCGTTGCGCCAGCATGAGGACATTCTGGTGTTCTACATGAAGCAGCCCGTGTATCATCCGCAGATGACACCGTGCCCTCCCGAAAGGAGAAACCATGGACGCAGCATGACGGAAGGCAGTTTCACGAACCGGTGCTACGGGGAGATGAAGCTGGTACCGGTACGCATGGCGGACAACAAATATCCGACATCGGTCATTTTCATCCCGAAAGAACACAAGACAGGGGCATTCTATCATCCGACCCAGAAGCCTGTGGCACTGGTCGAGTACCTGATACGCACCTACACCGACGAGGGGGACACCGTGCTGGACAACTGCATCGGGTCCGGAACGACTGCCATTGCCGCAATCCGTTCGGGACGGCACTATATCGGATTCGAGACCGTGAAGGAGTACTGCGACATCGCCGAACTCCGTATCCGGGAAGAACTGGAGCGAATACATACGACGACATAAGGGTAAAAGAAAAACAAATGGAATATAAACAATCAACGACATGAATATGAATCTCAAGAAAATCGGAACGGTATTTCTTCTGACAGCCGGACTGCTGGGAACGCGGAATGCACAGGCGCAGACGACCTACGAGGAAATGGAACAACTGACGGTCAACGAACAGGTGACGACCGTCATCACGGCATCGGAGCCGGTACGCATGGTGGACATTTCCACCGACAAGGTGGTTGGCGACCAGCCTTTGGACAACATTGTACGGCTGAAACCCAAGGAAGCCGGACACGAGGACGGCGAGGTGATTGCCATCGTGACCGTCATCACGGAACGCTACCGCACGCAATACGCGCTGGTTTACACCACACGGCTTAAGGAAGCCGTAACGGACAAGGAGATACTCCCTCACGAGCGCAACGCCTACAACAACCCGGCAGTATCGATGTCAACCGCCGAGATGACACGCTTTGCCAGACGGATCTGGAACTCTCCGGCGAGAATCAGGAATGTGGCCACCAAGGCACACCGTATGGTGATGCGCCTGAACAACATATACTCTGTCGGGGACTACTTCTTCATAGACTTTTCCATAGAGAACAAGACGAACATCCGTTTCGACATCGATGAGATCAGGGTAAAGCTCGTTGACAAGAAACTCGCCAAGGCCACCAACGCCCAGACTATCGAGCTTACTCCGGCGATGATACTGGAACCGGGAAAGACATTCCGACATGGTTACAGGAATGTGCTTGTCATCAAGAAGATGACCTTCCCGAACGACAAGCTGCTGACTGTCGAAATGACGGAAAAGCAAATCAGCGGCCGCAATATCAGCCTGAACATCGATTATGAGGATGTGTTGTCTGCCGATTCGTTTAACGCTGACCTGCTGGAGGAGGAATGATTATGAGAAAGACTCTGATTCTGATGTTTGCCTGCATGTGCCTTGCCTTCAGCGCGAACGCACAACGCAACAGCGGCCGTCTTTCACTGGGGGTCGGGCTGCTTTACAGGAACGGTATGGACGTGACGTTTTCATACGAACATGAAATGAACTACCGGCACGCGTGGGAGTTCTTTGCCAACGGCTACCTGCAGTGGGCCGAATGCGGCCCGTGCGGCCATATCTGTCCGGAATCCTTCTGGCGCAACTACCGCACCTATGGCTTTGGCGTGGCATACAAGCCTTGCGTGGTACGGGGCCGCAATCATTACGGCAACCTGCGTATAGGAGCTTCGGCAGGAAGCGACACGAAGAAGTTCCTGGGCGGCCTGCATTTCGGTTACGAGCACAATTACGTGCTGCGGTCCGGATGGACGCTGTACTGGCAGGCGAAGAGTGATTTGATGATAAAGGGCGCGGATCTGCTTCGGGTAGGTGTAGCCCTTGGTGTGAAACTACCGATAAAATAAGGGAAAAGATGAAACAGAACATTTTCAGAAAGGTGAGCCGGTTCGTACCGGTACTTGTCGCAGCAGTCGCCGTGACAGGTTGTGACGCGCATATAGACGTACCGGACACGGCTGTCCGCCCGGGACATGTCCTGTGCGAGGACGGAACGGCCTTGTCCTACACGGAATACCAGCAATCCGGGAAAAAGGCTGTGGCCGTCGTGTTCGACACCCGGCAGCATGAGGGTGCGGAAGGAAACGGCTACGCGGTTTACCTGTGGGACATCACCCCGCAGGCATTTGCCGACAGCCTCGGTATTGCCCAAGGCACATCTGCGGACCTCGCGGCACATGACGGCAATGCCAATACATTCGCTCTATATGAAACGAAGGAAACGGCTTCGCCGATGGCGGAAGCGGTCTTTGACCTCTGGTGTTACGGGCAGAGCGCATACGTTCCGTCGGTGGCACAGATGCGTCTGCTATATACTATCCGGGAAACGGTAAATCCTGTCATCGAACAGTGCGGGGGCGATCCGTTGCCCCTGACCGACGGCGACTGCTGGTACTGGACATCCACGGAAGTGGCCGAACAGGAAACGGCAAAAGCCTGGCTTTACTCGATGGGCAGCGGAGCCATACAGGAAACACCCAAGACACAGGCGCACAAGGTACGCCCGATTATAACCATCAACCGGTAAACCAGAGATATACGATTGCGTTCTTTGACATTGTTGGACAACATACGATTACAAACCAGAGCCGAATTCACGCAGTAATGCCATCAAGCGACGTATGCTTTCCTCGACATCCGAGGGGGCCGGAATGGCACGATATGCCAAATCCGGGAGTTCACCCATGTAAACTGTCTGCAAGTTGCCCCAAACCTGCGGCAGATCTGTCATCAACGGGGACTCCTCCAGTCGCCGGTCACGCCAGCCTTCGGGCTTGTCAAAGCTCTGCCGGTCGTGTTCGAGCAGTGACCTGAAATCTTCGGGGAAAGCATCGCTATGAAGATACGTGAGGCACTCTTCATCTTTCAGCAGATGATGCAGATCGTAGAAATGACGGATTTTGGCCGTCAACTGCGGCATATACAGATTGGCCAGCGAGCATCGGATGAGTGACACCAATTTCTCGGTCAGCGTGCGGCGACGGTCAAGCACATTGACCTCGAACGGCTGCATCCCGTATTCCTCTATCATACGGTTGTTGCCGGTAGCCTGCAGGAACTCTGTCAGGAAACTGCAGAGAGAACGCCGCTCGAAAGGATATGGATTGGCAAAACTGTTGATTTCTACCAGGAGTTGCCCAGCCCGGATTGCTCCGACCTGTTCCGTATCTATGGCCCGTGGATAGGTGTAAAACGCCTTGTGGTAATGCGATCCCTTGCTTGTCATGCCGGGGATGACCAGTTCCTCCAGTCCGGCTGTCATATTCTTCGATGTACGGCGTATGAGGTTCTTTAGCTGGTTTCCGCTCAGTGTCCATGCTTCGGCGATGGCCACGTCAATGTCCTCGGAGAAACGTGCCCCGATGCCGTAGGCCTTGGTCAGGGAAGTTCCGCCCTTGAAAATGGCACGATTATCCTTGTCTCCGGTAGCCATAAGCGACAGCGAACGACAGATCCAATAGTCTTTCTCGATAAAGATACTCTTGATGCCGAGTCCGCCGTCCTGTACCGGACGTGCAGCCGCTTCTATGGCATCGGCAAACAGTTGCTGATTCTCGTGTAGTCTCATACGATGTTCCATTTTAATTTGGTGGGTAAAGCCTGTGCGGTGACAGGAAGTTTGTAGGTCGTGACCCCATTGAGTGTCGCACGCAATTGTCGGGTGTCAGCTCCAAGACTGTCCAGAATGGCACCCAGCAATGCCCGGACATACGGCTGGTAATTTTCGGCCAGGTCCGCCAGTTTCTCCAGATCGCCTTCGGACAGAGCGGCTATCAGCCGAGCAACGCCCCGCACACAATCGTCAGGTGATGTTGCCGGAATCTCACGGAGCAATTTGAGCGCGTCAAGGATCAGCAGCAGAGGAATGTTCTCCCGTGTGATTGCATTAGGCTGTACAAGGAAGGACACGCTGTATTCGCCCCGTTTCATAGGCCGGCGGTATTTGTTCGTGCCTATCGTAATGGCCGATGTGATCTGTGTCGTCAACCCCAACTGCGCAAATGCTGCCGTACCGGTCATATAGCCGATTGGCTTGCCGTTACGTTCCAGAAGGTCCTTGACCACCTCTGCCACCGGAGGCTTCAATGTGCCGAACACCGTCTGTTTAGGCTTGTAGTACCGTCCTTTGGCAATCTTGCAGATAGAGCCTTCTGCCACCAGACGGCTGAGTGCCTTGACCAACGCAGGCTGGTACTCCGGCAGCACATTGAAATCGGCAATGGTAAGCACCTTGCCCGGAGGCGTGGCGTCCAGTATTTCCTGTACCTGTTTAGTAATCACCATAATCGAATCGTTTTGTTCCGGATGCAAATATAAGAAAAGTCTTGTTTTTTACTGCAAAAACATGACATTTATTTTCGTCTGAATCAAAATAATCAAGTCCAACAATATCCGAGGCGATCAGAACCACAACCCAATAAAAAAGCTATAAAAAATGGAAGAAAGCAAAGAGTTACAAGGATTCTACAAGATATTCCGTGCAGTCGTCTATGTGTCGGTTCTGCTGGAGTTCTTCGAGTATGCCATTGACCCGGCAGTATTCGACCAGTGGGGCGGCATACTGACTGACATCCACGGACGTATCAAGCGATGGACGATCTATCAGGACGGCCATCTCGTGTACAGCAAGATAGCCACGATACTGCTGATCTGCATCACCTGTATCGGTACGAGGAACAAGAAGCATCTGGAGTTCAACGCCCGCAAGCAGGTGATTTTTCCCCTGACCGGCGGACTGCTTCTGCTTGTCCTGTCCGTATGGCTGTTCGGACATCCGATGGAAATGCGGCTCTATACGCTGCCGCTGAACCGTATCCTATACATGGCGGCTTCGCTCGTGGGAGTGATACTGGTACATATAGCCCTGGACAATATCTCCAAGTTCATCAAGGAGGGCCTGATGAAGGACCGCTTCAACTTCGAGAACGAGAGTTTCGAGCAGAGCGAAGAGATTCAGGAGAACAAATACAGCGTGAATATCCCGATGCGCTACTATTACAAGGGGAAGTTCCGCAAGGGATGGGTCAGTATCAGCAACCCTTTCCGCGGGACGTGGGTCGTGGGAACTCCCGGCTCGGGTAAAACATTCAGTATCATTGAACCGTTCATCCGTCAGCACAGTGCCAAGGGGTTTGCCATGGTTGTATATGACTATAAATTCCCGACACTTGCCACGAAACTTTACTACCATTACAAGCTGAACGAGAAACTTGGAAGAGTTCCCAAGGGGTGCAAGTTCAACATGATCAACTTCGTGGACGTGGAATACAGCCGTCGTGTCAATCCTATTCAGGCAAAATACATCAACAACCTGGCGGCAGCCAGTGAGACGGCGGAAACCCTGCTCGAGTCATTGCAGAAGGGCAAGAAGGAAGGTGGCGGCGGAAGCGACCAGTTTTTCCAGACATCCGCTGTGAACTTCCTTGCTGCCTGCATCTATTTCTTTGTCAATTACGAACGGGAGCCGTATGACAAGGACGGAAACATGCTGTATGCGGAGAAACGTCAGGACCCGGAAACCAAATTCTGGAAGCCGACCGGAGTCGTGCGTGACAAAGAGGGCGGCAACATCGTGGAGCCGGCCTACTGGCTGGGAAAGTATTCGGACATGCCGCACATATTATCGTTCCTGAACGAAAGTTATCAGACCATCTTTGAGGTACTGGAGACTGACAACGAGGTGGCACCGCTGCTCGGGCCGTTCCAGACTGCCTTCAGGAACAAGGCCATGGAGCAGTTGGAAGGTATGATCGGTACGCTGCGTGTCTATACGTCCCGTCTGGCGACCAAGGAATCGTACTGGATATTCCACCGTGACGGGGATGACTTTGACCTGAAGGTGAGCGATCCGAAGAACCCGAGCTACCTGCTCATCGCCAACGACCCGGAGATGGAGAGCATTATCGGTGCGCTGAACGCCCTTATCCTGAACCGTCTTGTCACCCGAGTGAATACGGGCCAAGGGAAGAACATCCCGGTGAGCATCATCGTGGACGAGCTGCCGACGCTGTATTTCCACAAGATAGACCGACTGATAGGAACTGCCCGAAGCAACAAGGTGAGCGTGACCTTGGGATTCCAGGAGCTGCCGCAGCTGGAGGCCGACTACGGCAAGGTAGGTATGCAGAAGATCATCACGACCGTGGGTAACGTGGTCAGCGGTTCGGCCCGCTCGAAAGAGACACTGGAATGGCTGTCGAATGACATTTTCGGTAAGGTCGTGCAAGTGAAGAAGGGCGTGACCATTGACCGTGACAAGACCAGCATTAACCTGAACGAGAACATGGACAGTCTGGTGCCGGCATCAAAGATTTCCGATATGGCAACGGGATGGATATGCGGGCAGACAGCGAGGGACTTCGTGAAAACCAAGACCGGCGTAGGCGGCTCGATGAACATTCAGGAGTCGGAAGAGTTCAAGACCACAAAGTTTTTCTGCAAGACGGACTTCGATATGGGAGAGATAAAGAAAGAGGAAGCCGCGTATGTGCCGCTGCCGAGATTCTACACCTTCAAATCGAGGGAGGAACGGGAACGCATCCTGTACAAGAACTTCGTGCAGGTGGGTCAGGACGTGAAGGAGATGATCAAGGATGTGTTGAACAAACGGGGTGCGAAATGAAGCACGTAAGGATGTTTGTCATCATACTGCTGGTATCTGCAGTGGCAACAGTCTATGGGAAGGAAAGGCATGGGACAGAAACGGGAACTGCCCAACTGTCCATATACAAGCTGCCACCGCTGGAGAGGGCAATCAGATGCACGAAATACTATGAGGGTTGGCATGGTGAGAAAAAACATTGGCCCTATGTGGGATGGGGTCATAAGGTTCTTCCCGGAGAGAGTTTTACCAACGACATCACAAAAGCTCAGGGAGACTCCATCCTGCGAGCGGACATGATGAAACTTTGCCGTCTGTTCAGCAGATTCGGGCGTGATTCTACGTTGCTCTCGTGTCTTGCCTACCAGGTAGGCCCGTACCGGCTTTTAGGTAGCAAAGACTTTCCCAAAAGCAAGCTGATACAAAAACTGGAAGCCGGAAACAGGGATATTTACAAGGAGTACATTTCCTTCCGCTGCTATAAAGGCAAGGTAGTTCCGAGCATCGAGCGGAGAAGGAAGGTGGAATATCTGCTGCTTTTTGAAGAGTAAAAAAGAAGGGAGAATCTTTCGGTGTATTTCCGTCAATTTTCCAGGATAGAAAAGAAATATTTCACAAAAGCGAGAGAACAAGCCTATTACCGCCGATATCCTGAAAAAAAGGATAAAAAATATTTCTGGCTTCAGTTACTATTGCCGCTTGGTCTGTGGCTGATTGATTTGTGTTTAATCTTCTGGCTTTTTACTTGGTATCATTGAATGGAATATGGAGAAAAGAAGACATGAATATAATCAGGGAAAGAAGGATGCTGTTCTGCCGTTTCAACATGCAGTTCCTGCTGCCTTGACATTAACAAATACAGATTATCAAATGAAAACAACCCGCATCATGAACAAGATTATCATTTATCTGAGTGCCGTATTGCTGCTGTGCAGTTGCGGCAGTGCAAGACATTATGCAGCGTTTCAATATGACAACGGAGACGACTATGTAAGTGAAGGACTGTACCGCATAGTGGACCGGAAAGGGCGTATCGGTTACGCAGACGAGACAGGCAAGACCGTCATCCGTCCTCGTTTTGCCTTCGGCTATCCATTCGAGGGTGGCAAGGCGAAAGTCACCGATTCGGGGGAACGGAAAGAGGTGGCAGGCTCCGGCGGCGAGCACTGGTATTGGGAAAGTGATGACTGGTACTACATTGACAAACAAGGGAACCGGTGTGAGAATCAAGATACAGACAAGGACAAAACACATCCATAACACAGCAATAACCCCGGAGGTTCAGACGCGAGCCTTCGGGGTTAGCCTATAAGTACAGCACTTCATCAATTGCCAAATCCGAATGACATGGCTGCCTGTTCACAGAAGCGTGCATATTCCTCTTTGTCAGTTCCGCTTTCAATATGGCGGTCTATCAGTTCTCCCAGTTCATCGAAGCAGACTTCGTCACTGAGGCACTCTATGTCTGTCCCGTTCCGGAGATATACTTCATAATAGTCCGAGCCGTTCAGACAGATCAGCACTTCCCCTTGGAAGAGTCTTCCGTTTACATGGAATTTCAGTCCCGGCAGGTTCTTGAATACTGTTGCCATAAACTCCTCGATGCCCCATGACATAAGGACCGGCGTGTCGGTCATCGTTACCAGCTGTTCGCGAATTGTCGCAGCCACTCTCATTACATACTCTTTATCCATAATCTTGATTTTTAATAGATTTATATATTCATTTTATTCAAACCATTCCGGGTTGTCTTCTTTCAGCATCTCAACCAGCTCGTCATCCGGCAGCTCGAGACTTCCGGCATCGGTGAAGAAGAAAATCTCATCGTATAATTTCTCAGCCTCCTTACTCGCAAAGCCCTCGTTCTCGCTGTCGAAACTACCGGGCTGGAGTGCGTCAAGCAAACCTGTTGAGCCGATAAGGAGTTCTTCACCTTCATTTGATTTCACCACACGGCAAGAATAAGTTCTGCCGGCAAATTCCACCTCTTTCTTTTTCATCGGTCTATCACTTTAATGGTATGTTTCTCCCGTGTTCTTTCAGGTACTCCATGATACATTTCGCTTCCTCGTGTGAAGCCATATTGCGTTCGTCGTACCTGCGGCTGTCATCCGCCATAACCTTGATGCACTCTTTAATCAACCTGTACAGGCTTTGCTGCAGTGTCGGGTGCATGGTCGGTATTGCTGCTGCAAATCGAGCCGGATTGAAACTGTAATTGTTGACTGCCATTTCCCAGTCTTTAGCGAGACGGTACTCTCTGCTTTCTTTGATGTCCTTGTCCATAATTCTGATATTTAACAATTTTGTTTTTCTTCCCTCTGTTCGGCCTCCTTTTCGGAGGAGCCGCTTCGGGATTTACGGTGCATCGAGAGACGGTCGTCAAAGCCTCTCCCGATGTTTTTTCCTGCCAATTACTCTTTCAGAGAAAGGAAGAATTTGCAGGAAATGCACTTCAAAACGGAGGGAACAGGCTCGACCGCCTACATTCGCACCAGTAAAGTCCACGCGGCGACGAGAAGGACGACGAAAGATGAAATGACTCTCATGTCAATACAAGAGGGAAAATAGAAAGGGATAAGGGTGGTGGCGGGGGCTTATGACGGACGGCGTTAAAACAGGTGCCGCTATAAAGGTTCCCGGAGCGGCCGATGGCAGAATACGGCCCGTGCCGGATTCCGTCATCAGCCACAGATCCGGACCGGAGTGCTTACAGCAGCCCAGGGCTGCCGTCGTGCATGAAGGTTTTATAACAGTCTCCGCCTGGCGCACATGAGGGCGGCAGTATAACGGGATTTGCCGTGAAAAGAGATGCTGTCAAAGCATCCCTTCGTCCGCGTAGCTCAGATAGCCTGTATCCGAGAGGATGATATGGTCAAGGAGAGTGATGTCAAGGATTTCGCAGGCTTTCTTGAGTTTGCTTGTGATGGCATTGTCACTGGAGCTGGCCACCATGTTGCCTGACGGGTGGTTGTGGCTGAGGATTATGCCCGAGGCATGGGCCAGAAGAGCCGTCTGCAGGATGATACGGACATCCACAACGGTCTGGCTGATGCCGCATTTTGATATGCAGGAGAGTCCGAGAAGCCTGTTGGCTTGATTGAGGAACATCACCCAGCATTCCTCATGATGCTGCATACATTCATCGTATGCCTCCTTGAAGATGTCGTAGCTCACTCTGGAGGAGTTTACCAAGGTACGTTTTGCAGCATCGGCATCCTTGTAATTTACTGAAATCTGAGGGAAAGAAAATGTATTCATAATAACGAAGATTTAAGGTGAAACAATTTTTTTCGCCCGTGCACAGCTCTGTCTGGACTTCGTGCAAGATTTTGGGAAAGAATACTATCCGCAGGATTGGAGATTGTTTCCCAAATTCACCCGGATCTTGCGTTTGTCCGGAAAGATGCTGTAACTTCGCTGAAAACAAATGTTGAGACTACCGGGGTATTATAAGAGGTCCGGCTATAAAGGTTATCCGGGCCGGCCGATGACGGAAGACCGCCCGTGCGGCCTGTAGGAATCAGCCAGAACCCGGTCCGTACTGTTTCAGCAGACGGAGACTGCCGAAAGACAGGGAGGTGTATAAAAAAGGTCAGGCGGCGCCGGTCTGCCTCCGGCACTCAACAGAAAAGCAGGACGGATTTCTCCGCCCTGCATCTGAAATCAACTATGAATTATGGTCAAGCAGCAACCTCTTGGGATTGAGGTTGTTTTTCGTTGTCCGCATCGGTTTCAGTCTGCTCTGCTTCCTGTTTGGCCTGTTCCTGCACCAAAAGGACGGCTTTCTTTTCTTCGATGCGCTGATGTCTTTTTTCGTAAACTTCATTATGTCCGTTCTCGATGTCGGCAAGTCTTTCCGGCATGTGTTTTCCTGCAAATTCAAGCAACATGTCGGCTATGGCGTTGCTTCCGTATGCGTTCTTGAAATTCTCAATCAGGAAATCCCTGCGGATGACGGCTTTTGCCTTTGGGGTAAGATTGGCCACAATATTTGTCTTGTCCTCGTTGGACAGATAGGGCGAATGTTCTCCCTCTATGCCAACGGCGGCAAAGTGTTCCTTTCTCAACGATGAAAGCAGGAAGAAATAAATCATCTTTTCTTCGTCAGCCCCGAACTTGGTTTCGGTCATATCCACTTCCAAAATCTGTTTTTTGGTATCTTCCACGGTCTTTTCCCTGGCAATCTCCTTGTTTCGCTTGTCCTGCTTGTCCAGTTTTTCAATCGGGGAAAGCTGTTCCTGTCCTGCCTGTTGTCCACTGACGGCATTCATCATGGAATTCTCCACATAACATTTGACAATGTCTTCGTTCCCAATCCGTGCGAAGAGCGATATTTCGCCTACTTCTGCCCTGCGTACAAGTTCCTTGCCCTCTTCCATATAATCGTTCATATCCTGCTCATACTCAACCTTGGCTTCCTTATATTCGTCTTCCGTATCATATTCTCCGGCTTCAGGCTCTTCGGGAAGTGTCGGGTAGTCTTTGTATCTGCATTGCAGTGCCACAACCTCATAGCCCATTTCCTTGAGGCGATTAACCGCATCCGCATTATAGCAATATGCGTCATGGCTTAGAGATAGTGCAGGATAAGCCTTAATGGTCTCTATTGCCTTTTCCGTCAAAAATGCGGCATTCATTTCATCAAGACAGCCTTTGTTGGCGCATTTTCCGCATGTTCCCTCACAGAACAATGTCATGTTGTTGGTATTATGGGGGCATGACAGGCAAAGGGTCTTGTCAAAGTTGTAGCGTTCAAGGTCTGTCGTGAAGTGGCGCTCGATGTTCTTTGCCACCTCGGTCGCTTTCATGCCTCGCCAACTGCCAAACATGATACCCTCTTTCAAGTGCTTGTCGAAAACCTCTCTCTGGATGTCCTCGCCATATCGGCAAATTTCGCTTGCCACGCTGATAGTGATTTCATCCTTTTCCAACAATTCTGCTATTTCGGGGATAAGGGAGACGAACTTCAGTCGGGTGCGGATATAGGTCTCGTTCTTGCCGAACTGCATGGCCAAAGACTGAATGTCGTGCCGTCCGCTTTCTATCAGCCTCTGATAGGCGTTTGCTTCCTCGATAGGGGTTACATCCTTGCGTTGCAGGTTTTCCGTCACCGCCATTTCTTCGGCGGTCTCGTCCGAAACATTCAGAACGATTGCCGGAATTTCTTCCAGTCCTGCCATGAGTGAGGCACGATACCTGCGTTCCCCGAATATGATTTCAAAGCGGTTCTCCGCAATGGGACGCACCCCGATAGGCTGGAGGACGCCCTGCTGACGGATGCTTTCCGCCAATTCCGCAAGGCTTGCTACATCAAAATTCTTGCGTGGGTTATAGTTACTCGGCTGAATATCTGCCAAAACTACTGATACGATGTTCTTCTCTGCTACTGATTGAATGTTCATTGTTTCCATAATTCATAAATTTTGATTTGTTATACATTGATTTTCTGATTACTGCTATTCCTGTTGGTTGGTGTCATACTCGTACATTTGCGTATTGTCGTACCCCCCGAACGATAGCCGGAACGTGTCGAAGTCTTTCCTGCCGGCCAGCCTTACGGTATCGTTCTTTCCGATGAAATAGGGTTCAAGCATTGTCCGGAACGGTGCGCCGAGCGTAGTCCTGTCTGCCAATGTGCAAACCTTGTCGGGTTGTTGGGGCATGATATAGCCCAGTGCATATTCGTTGTAAACTACCAATCTTATTTTATCCATGTCGATGTCAATTTTGAATTGTTTTTTTATTTCCCTCTGGTCGGTTCTTTTCCCGTTTGAACCGCCTTGGGGTTTTATGGATGCGGTTTACAGCTGTCGGTACAGCTTCATACGACGGCTTTTCCTGCCAATTACTCTTTCACAGAAAGGAAGAATTTGCAGGAAATGCACTTCAAGCCGGAGGATCAAGCGCGACAGCAGACCTTTGCATCTGATAAAACCAAGGCCGGTGCGGCGGGAATGAAGCCGGAAAGCGGTAAAAGATGAATTATAAAAGAAATGTTCTATGGAACTATAAAAGAAAAAGATTACCGATAATTTACCGGTAATCTATAATATAATAGGGAGATGTCTTCTTGAAGAAGATGACATATATAAGAGGTTGTCCGTCTTTAGTAGGATAGTGAGAGATCTTTAAGCATGACAAACTCCTCTTCAGTCTCATGGATGATCTTAAATCCAAGTTTTAGATACATTCGGACGGCATAGTTCGCCTTTTGTACGGACAGAGAGACGCGACTATATCCTTTGCTCTCAAGTAATCGAAACATTTCACGCATAAGATGGCTTCCTATGCCTTTACTCCTGTATTCCTTATATAGGGATATGGAGAGCGATGGGGTCCTGTCATCCACATGTCCGTAATCATTCATAATACGTACCCATACTGCACCGACCACTTTCCCTTCACAGTCTGCGACCAGACAAAAGTCATCTTTTTTCTTTCCGAAGTCCTCAATATACAGTTTCAGTTCAGGTAAATCCACCACGTCCTTTGAGGGCGGTTTGACTCCTTCAGGGATATAAATCGCTTCGTAAAGAAATTCTCTTAGCAAATGGTTCTCACTACCTTGCAAATGGCGTATTATATACTTGGCCGATCCGTTCATTCTTGTTCACATTTTCTTTTCAGGTCAGCTATATACCGTTTCTGCTGTAATTTCAAATACAACAATGCAAAAGGATATAACCACCATTTCTTTAGGTTAATTGACTCTGTAAAAATCACTTCCGTTCCATTTTCAGCCTGTCTGAAATGTCCCGTCCACTCCCCGGAAAAGTTCACATTATCCATAAGAAATGAATATTTTAGAAAAGGCTCTATAACAGTAACAGTAAAACAGGTGACATAGCCTTCATTACTTATCTCCCTGAAATGGCGCTCGTCGGAAACTTCTATGTCCTTTATGTCACTTCGCCATGAATAGTCGTAAAGTGAAGTGACAGAATGCCAGACAGATTCCAAATCAGCCTGTATAAATGATTTTATCGTAGTTCTTATCATGGGACATTTTTATATTTCTCTTACCGTTTTTTCCAGTCCTCTCTGGTAAGCAAAGTAAAATGTTCTGTACGGATATCTCCTAACGGAGAAGTCTTTCCTTCTTCTGTGTGATGGTACTTGAATCCACATTTTTCCATTACCCTGCGGGATTTGATGTTTCCGTCATAATGTCCACACCAGACCCGTTTCACATCAAGTTCGACGAAGCAACGCTTCAACAAACGTTGTACGGCTTCCGGTATAAGTCCCTGTCCCCAATAAGGAACACCTATCCAATATCCTATTTCTGCATCTCCATCCTGCATATCCGCACTGTGTACGCCATCAGCGAACATAATTCCGACACTGCCTATCGGTTCATTGGTTTCTTTCAATACTACAGCGTATGTCTCGGGTGCAGAAAGGATATCGCGTATTATTTCTCTGCTGTTTTCCACAGATGTATGAGGAGGCCACCCGGCAATGGGGCCGATAGCAGGATCTTTGGCATAATTATAAAGAGACTCTGCATCGTTTTCTGTCCAGGGACGAAGTATCAATCTTTGTGTTTCCATATTCATCGCTATACAAGTAATTTATTGATTTCCTGCTGCAAGCGATCCAGGAACTTTGCAGCATGTGCCCCATCCATTTGAGTGTGATGGAATTGGAATGAAACCGTCAGTGTCGTCCTGAAGAACCCCTTACGGTACTTGCCCCATATTATAAACGGATTGTTGAAGATACCGCTGTACATACCTACCGCACCGTCAATTTCATATTGGGCCAGTGCGGAAGTTCCTATTACCATGCTTTCAGTCAAGTCGTGGTTCTCACAGCTTTGTGCTACTTCCGTTGTCAATTTCAGATAATCTTCATTGAATAGCTGCAAATCATCAGAAAAGGGCACATCGCATGAACTGACCTCATTGTCCTTGTTCATAACAATGGTATTAACCGCAATGGCATCATATTGCATCAATTTGTCTCCGACAGGCAGCATATAAAATTCCTTGATACCGCTTGCCGCCTTGCCGATGCACCAGCACATCAGCATATTGAATTTCATACCTGACTTTTTGCTGATTTTGACAAGACGACTGACATCCAAAGTCTTGAAAAATGTAACCATCGGCATCGGGGCTTTCATCCAAAGCTCAAATGCGTATGCACGGGTGGTTTCTTTGGGATTTATTTCTCTCATAGTGCGTCTTTCAAATTTTCAATCATTTTTCATGCTTCTCCAGATATTCTCTCATGGCCTCGTTGACGATGTCACGGAGAGACATGTTCTTTTCGATGGCCAGGTATTTCATCCTGGTATGAATGCTCTTGTTAATGACGAAGTTGCAATGCACCGCTGGTTCCTTTTCCGCCTTGGCCGGAGCCGTTTCTTTTTTCTGCGGGGATTTTTTGGTTGATGAAAGCAGCCCGTCAAGGCCGCTTTTCATACCGTCTTTCAATAAATCGCTTTTGCCCATATTGTTTTTACTTTAGTTTCAGTACCTCCAGCGCCAAGTCCATATAATCCTTGGCCCCGTTGCTGTTTTTGTTATACTCGAAAATGTTCAGACCCTTGATAGGGGCTTCCGCCAGAGCCACGTTGTCCCGGATGACGGTCTTGAACACCTTGTCGCAGAAAGAATCGTTGATGAGCTCGGACACGCTTTTGTTAAGCGTCTTGCGCTTGTCGAACTGGGTGATCACGATACCTCCGATGCTCAGTCCCGGATTCAGGCGTTGCCTGACGATTTCAACCACATTAGTAATCTTTGCCATACCGCGCATGGCGAGGAACTGTGCCTGGACCGGGATAATCAGGAAGTCCGCCGCGGTAAGAGCATTGAGCGTGAGCAGTCCCAGCGATGGCGGACAGTCAATCAGTATATAGTCGAATTTCCGGCTGTCAAGCAGCTTCGCAATCAGCCCTTTCAGTATCAGTTCCCGGCCAGGTTCGTTGATAAGTTCCGATTCGGCAGCCGACAGGTCAAGGCATGAGGGAACAATGGCAAGGCCGTTGTTCAGTTCGACCAGCGGCAAAGGGTATTCGCCCTTCATCGCCCCGTACACGGTCTGTTCTTCCTCGATGGACAGGCCGCAGGATTCCGTGAGGTTTGCCTGACCGTCCATGTCGATCAGGAGCACACGTTTTTTCTTCAGCTGCAGTGCGGCAGCGAGATTTATGGTAGTGGTTGTCTTTCCGACCCCACCTTTATGATTCAGAACTGCTATAATTTTTGTCATGATTCAGAGTCTTAATGTTCTGGTACAAAGATAATACTATTTTTAGTCTTCACTACAATTAGTATTTACTATTTTACTACTATAACATATTTTAGTATCGTAGTATTTACTACTCTACTAAAAGACTTAGCCACTAAATGTAGTATCTACTATTTTTCGTAACCCGGGATTTACTAATCTCCTAAATTACTACAATTAGTAAATACTACATCCGTGACCGTTTTCCGGAAGATGTCAGAACGGAAGGTCTTCCTCCCCGTCCTGTGGCATGTCCGCCGGAGGAACTGGTGCGTTATCGGCAGCTGCGGCTTGGCAGTCGGCTTCGGAGGTTGTACCTTCCCGCTTACCGGTATTGATGAACTCCAGGGCATCCGCCGTGATGGAGAGCTGGATCTGGCTGTCGCCGTTTTTGTCCTTCCACAGTGAAGTTGACAATGTTCCCCCGACAAGGACCATGCGCCCTTTGGTGAGGTATTCGGAGAGGCGGATATGGTTTTCCTTGTTGCTGCGTACCCTTACCCATGTGGTAACGGCGTTTCCGTGCGAGAAGTCATCTACTGCCATGTCAAAAGCAATAAACGAACCGTGTGTACCCTCGATAACCTGACAATCCTTTCCGATGCGACCGATAGTGTGAATGTATAGCATAATTTGAAAATGTTTTGCGGCAAGGTGGTTAGTCCTGCCATTACCTGTGACTTTGTTTTTTTCTTCCCTCTGGTCGGATCCTTTCTGCCGGACCGCCTTGGGGTTTTATGGTGCATGACAAGGATGTCGGTACAGCCCATTCGACGTTTTTTGAAGCAAAATACTCTTGCCCGGCAAGGAAGATTTTCCTTCAAAATGCACTTCAAAACGGAAGAATCAGGCGCGACAGCCTACATTCGCACCTGATAAAGCCTACGCGGCGGCAGGCAAGGAATGACGAGAGAAGGTAATCCCGATACAGATATAAAAGGCAGAATCGTCCCGTATATATAAGGGGATGTTTATAAAAGTGATGAATGACGGCTTGGGTGGGTAAAAAACGGTCTGCCGAGCAAACAAAATGGGGACTCTTTCTGCTTGTGACATGCCGGAGACACGACGGACAGCACAAGCAGAATGTGTCACCGTTTGCCCACGACGCCGTCGGCCCGGAAAGGAAAGCTGCGGACAAAAGGCGGAATGTGCCGGAGCAACAACCAGGCAGGATGCCCATATAGCGGAATACCGGTTGTTTCGACAGGTCGAAGCTCCGGCATGAAGCGGTATGAAGCAGACTGCCGTTGATCGGGCACAGCCTTCCGTACCTTGGAGTGGAGGGCGGACCGCGGCACAGACATCATACCTTAATTTCGGGTAGGGAAAGCCGCATATAAAAGGAAGAAAATACAGGAAAGGTATCCATATAAAAGGACACTGGCAGGCAAGGCCATGAAGGCAGTCCCGTATGACCGCCTTCTCCTGCCTGTCAATCAACAAAGTTGAAATACCTGTCGCAAAGCTCTTTCTGCTTCATGAAGCGTTCGCTCTGATAAAAATCCACCTCGGGGTACTTGCAGAAACCGGAAACGGCGTATCTGCCGGTAGGGGTACATAAACCGTAAAGCATGAGCCAGTCGAGAACTTCTTCCCCGTTGTTGTTCGTGTCGATGAACTGACACCCGGCACTGCGTTCCGCACCAGGCAGATTGACCGTGATGACAGCTTCCGACTCAAATTCGTTACTGTCTTCTACATACGCCAACAATGCCAGACAAAGTGGTGTTCCGAGTCCATGCTGATAATACGTGACAAACGGAAAAACCCATTTTCCGTCCTTGCGTAACAACGTCAAAGTCTTGCCGTCAACAACCACTTCCCTTTCTCTGATTTCATTTTCCATAATGCTATCATTTTTTAAGTTTACTTTTTTCTTTCCCTGCTTTCGGTCCTTAAAGACCTTCGCCGGATTTATTTTTCCGCATCACGAAAGTGATAACGGCAACCGGACAAATCTGGCGACAGAAATACGCTTCTCCCCGAGAAGGAAGATTTCCGTCGGCCACCGCAGGCCGTGAGGATTTGCAAGGTGCAGCTGTTATCCGTTACTTTCGCGGAACAATAAGCCGGAAGGTCAGGACGGACTGCAAGGACAAAGATATAAAAGGATTGAAAGACAGATATAAAGGGAGGCGATAAAAAGGGAAAAGGAGGATAAAAAAGGCAGATGCCAGCCTACAAAAGCCAGCCGGCCCCGGCAGGACGAAACACAGGAAAACCTGCCCGATCATCACGACCGGACAGGCAAAAGGTTAAATCAATGAATCACGGTCAGGCAGCCCTGACAGTGTGTTCTTCTTCGGGAACTTCGGACTGCGGACGCTCGGCTTCCTTGAGTGCCTCGTCAATCCGCTGCTGCAATTCCTTACATCCCTGTTTCAACCGCTCCAGTTCTTCCGCCTTGCTCCACTTCCGGGCGGTGATTTCCTGCAAGGTCGGTATTTCGTGCTGCAGCATGGCTATCTGTTTCTGCTGCTTCTCTATCAAAGACGGCATCCTTTCAAGTGCGGCCTGCGGGTATCGTGCCGATTCGGCAAATCCCAACGGCAGGGCTCCCGACACGCCACAGCGGTATTTCAGTCCGCTTACGCCCTCTACAAAGAAAGCGTTACGGTCGAACGAACCGGAAAGGGTGTACTCGCTGCGGACAAGCAGGTTCAGCCCCATATAGCTGCCAATGGTACGGTAAGCCTCGCCCCTGTATGTCTTGGCTATGCGGTGCAGTTCACGGCCTGTCTCTTCCCGGGTAGCCTGCTGCAGATTGAGCAACAGCGTTTCCCTGTTGCCGCTATAGGATGCGATATACTCCATATCCTGCCCAACCTGCGCCACGATGCGCTCTGCCTTGCCGACAGCTTCCGTGTTGGCCGCAATCTTACGCTCCGCACGGATGCGCTCTTTCTTGAATATGGCCTGTTCTTTCTCCAGCTGCATGATTTTGTTGTCGAGCTTGGCCTTGTTCAAAAGGTCAGTATTTCCTGAAAGGATAGCCACGAACTCGGCAAAGTTCATTCCGCTGTCCTCGTCCATGCAGTCCTCGTCGATGCGGCGCACGGCAATAGTGCCGTTGTTTATCTGGTTGATAAACATCTGCTTGTTTTTGAGCAGGTTGAACTTGTAGGCATCCAAAGTCTTCTCTGTTCCATAGATGATTATGTCCACCACGTTACCGCCCCAGAGTTTCACGGTGTTGCCCTTGCGTACCGCACGACCGTTGCGCTGCTCCATGTCGGCAGGTCTCCATGGTATCTCCAGATGATGCACCGCCACAGCCCGCTGCTGGGCGTTCACTCCTGTACCGAGCATGGATGTAGAGCCGAAGAGAACACGCACCCTGCCGCTGTTCATATCCTCAAACAGCCGTTTTCTCGCTCTCTCCGTGGTAGCGCACTGGATAAACTGGATTTCGTCAGCCGGGATGCCGAGCCGTGCCAGTTTCTCCTTGATGTCGGTATAGATGTTCCACTCGTTCGGCTTGTAAGTGGAAAGGTCACTGAAGACAAACTGCGTACCCTTATTGGCCGCCGAGCGTACATAATAGTCATAGATGGTCCGGGCGCAGATGGAAGCCTTGTTGTCCGCATCGTCGTGGAATTTGTTACCCAAAAGGCGCATGTCGAGAGCCATCTTGCGTGCCACATTGGTAGCAATGAGCATCTTTGCCTTGTCGAGGTTGTCCGGCTCGATTGTGTCAAGCCCGAGGTCTTCCCAGTTTCCACTACCTGCAAAGGAAACGAGACGTCCGATCATTTCTTCCTGCTCGATTGTCGGCGCATGAGAGAGGAAGCGGACATTTTTCTCCGGCACATCAAGATGTATCATGTCGGCTGTACGGTAGTCGGTGATTTCACGCAGGAACATCGCCAGTTCCGGCACTTTGATATAAGTGCGGAAACGCTCCTTGCGTTTGATTGCCCCTGTCACGTTCAGCTCATAGTCGGCTGTCTTTTTGGTAAATATGGCCGCCCAGGCATCGAAACAGCTAATCTGCTGACGCTTGAGTTCACGTGGGCGCAAATACTTGAACATCACATAAAGCTCTGTCAGCGCATTTACCACCACCGTACCGGACAAAAAAGTCGCCCCAAGGTCACGGCCTGTGCGGTGCTGGATGTCACGGATGGCAAACAGCAGGTTCATCGCCCTTTGCGAGCCTTTTGTATTGCCGATACCTGCCACCCTGTTGTGGCGTGTCTGGAACATGAGGTTCTTGAACATGTGGCATTCATCGACAAAGATGTGGTCTATACCCATTGAATGAAAGTCCACGGTATCATCCTTGCGGTCGTCCAGTTTTGTACGGAGTTCTGACAGCTTCGCTTTCAGATTTTCCTGTCTCACTTCCAGCCCTTTCTGCATCTTGCGGCTGCGGTAGCGCATGGTGGACTGTTCCAACACTTCAAGGCTTCGCTCCACATCGTAAAGCTCTTCTGTGAATATCTCTATCATGGTTTCCTCGGACTGCGGTATCTTGGCGAACTGGTCGTGTGTCAGGATGATGCAATCCCAGTTGTTGTTCTTGATTTTGGAAAACACCTCTTTGCGGTTGGCCGGTGTGAAATCTTCCTTGCCCGGGTACAGGACTTTTGCGTTCGGGTATGCCTTGCGGAACGTGTCGGCAATTTCGTGTACATTCGCTTTCAGGCCGATAATCAGAGGCTTCTGTACCAATCCCAGACGCTTCATTTCATAGGCCGAGACGCACATAATCATGGTTTTGCCTGTGCCTACTTCGTGCCAGCAGATACCACCACCGTTCTGCTTAATCATCCAGATTGCGTCTTTCTGCGACGGGTAGAGTTCGTTGTACGGGAACTGCTCAAAGGAAAGCTGCGGAAAGGTCTGTGCCGAACCGTCATAGGCCGGACGGACATAGCAGTTGAAACGCTCGTTGTATGTGCGTACCAGTTCATCCCTGACTTCCAGAGGACGGGCATCGAGCCACTGGTTGAAATTGCTGCGGATTTCCTGTATTTTGGTGGCCGCTTCCTGAATGGCTTCCTCGTCGGGCACACGTACCTTGTCGCCGTTGCGATACACTTCTTTGGTTATCTCCGGCACTGTGTCATGCAAGGCATGGACAAACAGGTCTTCACCGTTGAAATTGCGCACGGAATAGGTGTTGTATGCTGCCGGGGAGTAACCTTTCAGACGAACTACATAGGTATCGTTGACATCAAAGTACATCACTTCGGCTTCCACCCCGAAAAGTTCTGCCGCAAAGTCGGCGTAAAGCTGCGGGTCAATCCAACGCTCGCCCATGTTTATATCCAGCTCTTCATAGGGAATTGTTTCGGGCGTTGCGTTCTCCAGTGCCCTTGCGGAGATTTCCGTCCAATCCCTTTCCCTGCCGGACAGGTCATCAAGGCAGGATGTGAGTTCCTTGTACTTGTCAACCACATTTCCGGCAATGAACTTGCCTTTGTGTTCCCATTCATCCGTAACAGGATTGTAGAATATCTCGCCCTGCAACGCTGCGATTACATCTTCATCAGACAGGCCGGTAGAGCGCATGATGTAGTCCATTTCCACCTTGCCGTAGAAATTGAGGCTGCTTGCCAGCGCTTCCGACGGCTGTAGAATACGGTCAGTCGCAATCTTGGTGAAAGCCACTGGCTCACGCATGATGTCGGCCTTGACTATATCTCCGCCAAGCTGCATTTCGATAGTGAACACCTCGACACCGAGGCTGTCAAGCATGATAAACTCCTTGTTGTCGTTCTCATGGAAAAATCCCCATTTGGCTACAAAGGCATCATAGAGGGTGTTTAGCCGCTCACGTATGGCAGTCTGTTCAGTCTGCAAATCCCTTTCTTTCGTAGAAAGCATGAAATACGCTTCACGGACAGGGAAATAGTCGGCTGCACGCTCCATATTGACCTTTCCCTCGTCCACCGGAACGAAATCCACGGCCACATCGGTATAGTGGCTTGACTTGCGGAACACGACCGTACCAATCTGCCCCTCGAACATTACCAATGTACCGCTTTTCATCCAGTCCTCGAGTTTTTCCGTGTAGGCTCTCCGTCCTCTGTTTACGGAGAGTGCGGTCGTCTCCTGCATCCCGAACAGCGACATCTGCACGGACGCTTCGCCCTGCTGTCCGAAAAGTATTTTGCGGAAATACCGGTCAAAGTCGTATTTGAGCAAAGCGGAAAGGTATTGTGCCATGGCCGCATCAGAGCCGAGCCACTGGTGTTTGCGTACATATTTGCCGTGCTGGTTCATCACGATACGGCTGTCGGTCGCCAGTACGGTCTTCGGCATGGAAAACAGCCTGTTGGCGTTTTCAGTCATCGTTCCGTTCATGTCGTACATTTCCTTGGCTACCTGCAAAAACATCTGTTCACGTGCGGAGAGTGCCGTCTTATTGGTATGTTTCTGGAATATGAGCAGGTCGCTGCCCACCTCGATACCGCTTGTCTGCATGAAAAGAGCGTCAGGCAAACGTACTGCGCTGATAAGGTCGGCATGGTTCACCAGATACTCACGTACAAACTTATTTCCTGCCGTGTCGGCCACACCTCTTGAAGTGACAAAGGCAAGCAGACCGCCCTCGGAAAGCAGTTCCATAGCCTTGACAAAAAAATAGTTGTGAATGGTCTTTGTGGCCTGTTCGTAGATACCGCCCTTTTTCCACAGGTCGGCATCGAAGACACGGAAGTTGCCGAAAGGAATGTTTGACGCAATGACATCGAATTTCCGATGCTCCAGCTCCTGTGTGCCTATCGTTTCAAACCCTGCCGTTACGGTGGTTGCGTCCTCATGCAGCAGCGAAAGTACAAGTCCTGTAATGGTGTCTTTCTCAAAAGCATAGCTGCGTGTGCCGGGCATGGCTACAGGCAGGAAACCGCCGATACCTGCGCTCGGTTCAAGAAAACTTTGCATCTGCAAGCCGTTGGCAGAAAATGTCTTGTGTATCTGTGCCGCCACTGCGTCAATCAGGAATTGCGGCGTATAGAACGCTGTCAATACAGATGACTTGATGCTTTCAACAAGTGAACGGCAAGCTGCCTCGTCACCCCCTGCAAGTGTCCTTAACGCATCCAGCAGACGGTTCAAAAGCCCGGCAACCCCTTTGTCAAGCGGCTTGTCCGTACCCAAGTCCAGTACATCCTTGATACCGCCGAAACCTGAATACTGCGCCAATACCTGTTTTTCCTCTTGCGTGGCTGTCCTGCCCTGCGAGTGGATAGCTACTGCTGTCTCTATGGCCTTGATGTTGGCCGATAATGATGTCAATTTGTTGTAACCCATGATTTAACCTATTTTTTTATTTCCCTTTTTTCGGCCCGTTTGCGGCCGCAGGGATTATTTTTCTGCCTTGAAAGGTGGCGGTGGACATCCGCCATGGCCGGTAAGGAAAAATACGCTCGACAGCCGGAGAGGAAGATTTTTCCGAGACCCCACGGGCAGAATGCCGGCATTGGCAGGAATGGAAACCGGCGGTTACCTTTGCTGAAAAATCCAATCCCCCGAGGTCGCACGGCGGAGAACGGAAGAGCAGCTACAAGAGGGATGGATAGAAAAGGATTGAAAACAGGCGGATGGAAAGATAGAAAAGGAAGATCTGAGGTAAAAAAGGACGGCGCATGGCCATGCCGTCGATAAAAAGGGACTATGCCGTCGGCAGACCGAAGCCGGAACAGACCCTGCCGGGGCCCCCGGTAAGGTCTGTCCGTGGATTATCAGTCAATATCGTAACCAATCACAAACTCGTCATTGATTAGCAGATAGTAATAGCCGTTGCCGCAATTCCGGTACTCCTTGCTGAATCCTGCAGCCATGTCACCATTGTCCCGCGGCTCGCACCAAAGCGTACCGTCATAACCGCAAAAGTCGAAACGAAGCGTCGAGAATTTCTCCTTATTCTTCATGGCCTGGCGGAACCGCTGCATGTCCCAGCTTCCGCAATACTTCTCAATCGTGGAGAGTCGGATGCACTTTCCGTCAATAGCCGTTCCCGTGGTGATACGGTTTTCGTACAGGGACTTCTCAAGGTCTGCTGCTGCAATCTTACGGAGCCAGTCGTTGGTATGCGTGGCAAGGCGTGCGAGCTTCTGGTATTTGAGAATCATTTTCCTGTCCATATCCTTTTCGTCTTCCTTTTCCTGTGACGGATAATAGATTTTTTCGATGCTGTTCCAGTCTGAAAAGATGTAGCCATGCTTGCGTTTTCCTTTCGCAATAATACCGACGACGTTCTCTCTGCCTCGGTTGATAAACAATTTCCTGCGCTCCCCGTAAATTCTGACATACAAGACCGGTGGGTTCTGTTCGTTACGGAGATATTCTTCTGCCGGATGCATTGTTGCTGCTGTTGTGTCCATACCTGTATTTTTTAGTTGTTCATTCTTTTAGCCGGAACCGCTTGGGCTCCCGTTTATAAGTTATCCTCACGAAATTTGACTTTTGCCCCTGACTGCTGTTCAGAGTTCGGGAAGTGTGCCTGTCCTGACTTTCTTCCCGTCGCAATAGAGTTCGATTGTTCCCGGTCTGAATCCCATTTCGCCGAAGGCTATGTTTCTGACATAGTCCCGGTACTCCTTTCCGGAAAAGTTCTTTCCGCTCAGGTTGTTGAAAAACATGCGGATGCTGAATCCGTCTTCACTTGACAGTATTGTCCTGCCGTCCTGTCTGATTTCTTCTTTCATTTCTTTCCGTTTTAATTGTTTGAAAATCTGTTTTTTTATTTCCCTCTTTTTGAACTGAGGGCTGTATTTTCAACTTTTTGAGGCATAAGGAGGATGAAGCAGCTGGTATCATAAGCCAAATCCGGATAGAAAACCGATTGTGCAGCAGTCTGTTTTCGTCATCCGAATGGAATGCGGTTTGGCATTGATACGCTTCGTCCTATATTCGCCGACGAAAAGAGAAAGGAAGCCCCATAGGAAAAAGGAAGAGACTTGTAAAATGGGACGGCAAGTAGGATATATAATGGGATCGAACAAATTACCGGTTCCATTTCAAGGCCAGCACCGATAATTTGCTTACTTTGCAAAAGTAAAAAGGTTCAATATGAGTGAGAAACTTGTGCTCCTGGTGTTGCTCGGCATAGTGGCCGGGCTGTTGCATGTCATCGCTTTCTGGCGACGGAAAGCCGGTGAAGCGGCGTATGCAGCCGCACGGAGCGCAAGCCGGGAAGACGAAAGAGGCCGCTATTGCCGTATGGCAGTAATGGCCGGACATCGAGACGCCTGCCGTATGTTCTGCTGCATGTATCCCGACCGGTTCGACGACAGGCATCCGCTCAAACCGTTCAAGTTCCGTGGAATCCGGATTGCATTTTACGACTATTACTATCCGTCACGGTACAATGATTTTCTCAATGAAGCACAACGGACATTCTGCCGTTCCATCTACCGGTTCAAGCAGGGAGAGATACACGGCATCGAGTTCTTCAAGGCATGTATGACCGCCATACAGGCGGACGGCAAGCCTTATCATATCATGTTCATGCCGTGCAGCAACTGGATAAAGTATGAACAGCGGTTCAAGCGGCTGAACTGGTATATGGGCAAGCACAGGCCGGATCTGACATCAGGACTGTACGATACGGTGATCTGCGATGCCCGGGAAAGCCTACATGAAGCGGACGGAGCGGACAGCCGTGTCCTTGAGCGGAATTACGAGATTACCGGTGATATAAAGGGAAAAGAAATCATTATCATTGACGATGTGCTGACGACCGGACAGAGTGTGTCCGACTACAAGGAGGAAATAGAAAGGCACGGCGGCAAGGTGGTGGCCGCCATTTTCTATGGAAAGACGTTTTCCATGCCGCCGATGTCCGTCGTCCGGATGTCGGTATGGGGCGACAGTATCAGCCATGCAATCAAAGGGAGAAAAAATTCATAGTTCGGCCAGTGCCGAAACACATTCCTGCTGTACTCTCCTGACATGTTCAAAAAGGATTGCGGGATCGACACTCTTGCCATTGAGGCGGCAGGTGATATGCAGGTGTTCTCCCGTGCTGCGTCCTGTAGAGCCGGTAATACCGACCGCATCACGCGGCCGGACGGCTGTTCCCCTGGCTACGAGAATCTTTGAAAGGTGGCAATAGCTGATCATGCAGTTCCCGTGCTGCAGCGTTACATACTTGCCGGAAGTCTTGTCCTGCCCGACCTTTACGACAGTTCCCGCCATCATCGCCAGCACCTTGTCGCCACGTGCCTGCAAATCGATTCCCCCATGAAATTTACGCTTGCCGGTAAAGGGGTCTTTCCTGTAACCGTATGGAGAAGTTACCTTGATTCTCGGTAACGGATAACTGACACTCAGGTAACGCTCAACCACCATCTGCCTTTGCACATCGCCGCGAGCCCCGGATTTGCCGGTGTTTTCCGATACACCTTTCCCGGAACCCGTATTGTCTGAAGCTGTTTCCTTGTCCTTGGTGGCCGCCTGCACACTCTCCTCCCGATAGTAATCGGAAGCGGAGGAAACTGTATTGAATTGTGCCATTGCCGGTATCAGACTGAGCGAAATGCCTGATATAATCATCCATAAAATTTTTCTCATGCTGCAAAATTAGCATGGTCTGTCTATGTTCGACATGAACGGCCATGCATTCTGCTATTAGTTTGCATATTTTATCGCAATTAGTACGATTATTCAAAGAAAATCGTACTAATGTTATAAAAATGGTATATTATAATCATTTATATATCTGTGTTTTTGTTTGAATTTACAAGGTCATACTATATTTGCCGAACATAATTTTACAAACTTGATATAGTATGAAAAAGGCGCATTTTGAATTTGAAGAGATTCCCTTTTCGACGCTTGCCCGATTCGGGCTCACGCAGGAGATGATCGAGGATCTGCCGATGCACGTCCTTGATGATATTTACAACGGACGCCATTCGCCCGTTCTTCCCGTGCGTGTCACCGACGAGCACGGAGAAACGGTGGAAAGCCGTACCCGATTCGCTCTTATCCGCATGGAGGGTGGCCAGACGGACGTGGTCTTCTATCCGGCATTGAAATCTTCGCCGCTGGAACGCTTTGACGAAACGCAACAGAAACAGTTGCTTGAGGGCAAGGCCATCATCGCGGATGTGGAAACCGCTGACGGCAGGCACAACAAGGCTTTCGTCCAGATTGACACGGGGACGAAGCAGGTCATGTATGTTCCCACGCCCATCATCGGGCGCAATCTGCAGGTGCTGGCCGAGGAGCTGCATCTCGGTGCAACGGAGGTGAACGGAATGCAGCACGGAGATCCGCTGACACTGGTCGTGGACGATGAGCCCGTCACGGTAGGTATTGACCTTCATTCCAAGACCGGTATCCGTTTCTGTACCGGCGACGAGCAGCGATGGAGGGAACAGTCCAAGCGTGAATGGGACAAATACACGTTCGGCTGTTACGGTTGCTGGGTCATGGATGATGACGGAAACCTCGACTATGTTCCGGAAGAGGAATATACCGAAGAGTTGTGGAACGAACAGAAAAAAGCCGGGGAACGCAACCGCTCGGCAGCTATTCACAAATAAAAACCGATTGATATGGCACAGCACCAGTATTATCCCGAAGAGGTATTGATAGAGAAAATGCAGAGCGGCGAATACGGCTGGCTCGACTATGTGAACCATTTTTCCGCGGAGTGGCAGGAGGAATATGCCCGTTACTGTGAGGAACGCAACCTCGTTATCGGGAATGATTCTGCCGCCGAATTTGTCCGCTACAAGGACGAACAGCTGGAAGCGGCGATGGAGGAAGGAAACGCATAGCGGATAACAATCATAACATCAGACTATGGCAATACGAACCAATACAAACCCCAGAGCGATGGACTTGCAGCCTGAAATGCGCGACATACTGATGCGCAACGGGCTTCAAGCCCATATCGCATTTGACGGTGGCGGCTACAAGCTGATCGTACAGGGACACGATTCGCCGCTGCTGACCTATCCGATTACCGAGAAACAACTGTTGGCGCTTACGGACTGGGGAACAAACACCGCCAACAAGAAAGCCTACAATGTGCTCACGAGCATCCTTGCAAAGGATTTCTATCTGCCCAAGAACTTTGTCCATGCCCGCAATGCCAACGGACGTGTGGCGATGGGTCTGCACGGCTACCGTATCGGAATGGGTGAATACGGGCGTACAGGCCGTTGGGGGCTGTTTCCTCCCATACTCGGATGGACACCGCGCCAGCAGGGCGGTTTTCATCTGCGCAGGGTCGGCGGACAGCTCTTTTTCCCCGGAGCGCCCATTGTCCCCGAACGTCCTGACGGACGCATGAAGCCCGGCGAGCTGCAGTCCGGAGGCTACGGCTTTTATTACAAGGGAGGACAGCCGGAACAACCCGTACAGCCCCGTGATGTCCTGCAGGACTTGCAGGCTGCCATTACACCGATGGTCAGTCGTCCCCGCAGCCAGGAACCTGCCCGCCCGTACAGGGAGCTTGTCGCTTCGCCAGTCTATTTCTCGAACGAAAAATGGTCGGAGTGCCTTGCTTCGCACGGGCTTATTGTCGATGCGGAGAACAGAACCCTCACCGTGCAGTCCGAGAATGTCAACGCGGACATGGTCTATGACCTGACGGAAGAGGAAATCAAAACGCTTACATCGAATTCTCTTGAAGAGCATTCCATTGAGCAACGTCTGGAGCTCCTGAACGGGGTCATTGCCGGAGATTTCGCGGATAAAGTGACCTTGGATGATCTGAACAGTGACAGGCATATCGCCATCGGCCTCCATCCTGAAGTGCACGAGGAACTGGCCGCAAGACATTACCAGGAATACGCACAGGCGAACGGGCAGACGGAAGACTATGGCAACAGCCTGCAGCTGTCGGATGAGATCGGCGGGCATGGAACCGAGATAAGCCGGATTGCCGTGGAACCCGGACCGGAAGAGGGAAAGTATAGGATGACCGCCGTCATCGACGGGCAGACCTACAGCCACGAGATTACCCAGAAGGAATACGACAAGTTTCTCGCCACGGACGATTACCATCGGACGAAACTTTTCGCGAAGATCTTCAGCGAGGCAGACCTGCGCCCCCGTCCGGAAACAAGCAAAGGACTGGGCATAAAGATTCTTGCGGCCCTTTCAGCAGGTGCCGTGGTGGTTTCCGAGGTCGTGCATAATCTCAGATGCCATCACGGGCCGGAGTGTTATGAGGAACATTACCATGGGCCGCGTCCTTATTTCAAACCCGGTGTTGACACTCCGAGGGATGTTGCCATCCGGAATTTCGAGGCACAGATGAACCGGGAAATCGGTGATATGAGAATGGGGAGGTAAACTTATGAGGAACGGAGACCTTACATACGATGATTTTCTACAGAGACTGAACATTCAGGACATACTCATTGACGCGGGCTATCATCTGAACAAGCGTGACGGTCTGCGTTATCCGTCGTATGTGCGGATGGACAGCGAAGGCCGTCGTATCCGTGGCGACAAGTTCATCGTGATGCCGAACGGCAAGTGCTGTTTCAAGGCACAGGAACAGAAAGTCTATAACATCATATCCTTCATCAAGGAATACCCGCAGTTTTTCGCGGAATACCGGGCAGGAGTATCTCCGGACCGGCTTGTCAATCTCGTGTGCAACCGGTTGCTGAACCATCCCATCGAGGAACGCAGTACACGGATTATCCAGCCGAAACGGGACGTGAAACCGTTCGACATAACGGATTACGAGATTCACAGGTTCAACCCTCAGGACAGGGATACGCAGAAGAAGTTCTATCCTTTCTTCAAACACCGTGGAATCGACCTCTACACGCAGTATGCCTTCCACCGTGATTTCTACCTGGCGACAAAAGTCCGTGAAGACGGGACCCGATACACGAACCTTGCCTTTCCGATGTCTTTGCCCAAAGACCCGGGGACGGTTGTCGGCCTTGAGGAACGAGGCCGCCCGCGTCCGGACGGCAGCGGCAGTTACAAGGGCAAGGCTGAGGGCAGCAATTCGAGCGAGGGGCTGTGGATAGCCAACCTTAAGGGTGACCTGGATTCCGTCGGCGGAGTGGCATGGTTTGAAAGTGCCTATGACGCGATGGCCTTCTATCAGCTCAACCGGGAACAGATCAAGAACAACCCGGACCTATCCAGGAAGAGCGTGTATGTATCTACCGGCGGTACCCCTACAGAGGGTCAGATCAAGGGTATGCTTGCCGCCACACCGGAGGCACACCATTACCTCTGTTTCGACAATGATGCCGCCGGACGGCTGTTCGTGGAAAAGTTCAAGGCAATAGCCGGACAGATGAACATTTCCCCGGAAAATATCAGAGAATTTCCCATTCTGCCTTGCTACAAGGACTGGAACGATGCGTTGCTTGGCAAGACCAATCCCGAGTACCTCAAAGAGACCGAGGGGCTGGTCAATCCGATTGAAGTACGGCATTCAGGACAGGACGAGGAAGAACGGCAGACCAGTTATCACAGATAAAAAGAAAACATCATGCAGACAGACCGTTTATTCCGCACTCATGTGTTTGTGCCCCACACCGGACAGTTCGTCATCAACGAGCTGCCCATTCTTGTGTTATGCTGTGCAGGATGGGTCTTTGGCGGGATTGACGGCTTGCCGTTCACGACTCTGTCCATGTGGGTCGCCCTTCTGCTTTCCCTGTTCCTGGTGTACAGGTTCATCTATCTACGACGCATACGCTATCGCATCGGGTCCGAACAGCTCGTGTGCGAGCATGGCATCATCTGGCGTAAGACAGATTATATGGAATTATACCGTATCGTGGACTTCACGGAAAATCAAAGCCTGCTGCAGCAGCTTTGCGGGCTGAAGACGGTGAGCATTTTCTCGATGGACCGGAATACCCCCAGGCTTGATCTGACCGGTATCCGGCGCAGGGATGACATAGTAACACTTGTCCGCGAACGGGTGGAATACAACAAAAGAAAAAAGGGAATATATGAGATCACGAATCATTAACTGGAGTCTGGCCCTCGTTGCCGTCCTGCTTCTGCCGCAGGTGTCCAAAGCCCAGATAGCGGCTTCCAATCCGCTGGAGTGGATTGCTCTGGCGGAGGGCAACGAGCTGATAAACGGCCAGATTGAAAAACAGATCAAGGGACAGACGCAGACGGCACTCCTGCAGAACAGCATCGCCGCCGAATTCAACCGCATCCATGAATGGCAGAAACAGTACAACGGCTACCTGAAGACGGTGAACGGATACGCTTCGTCACTGAAAGCCTGTACGCATCTCTATAACGACGGGGTCCGGATCTTCCTGACTCTGGGTAAACTGGGCAAAGCGATAAAGGACAACCCGCAGGGTATCGTTGCCAGTATGGGCATGAACAACCTTTATATCGAGACGGCCACGGAACTGGTCTCCGTATATACACTGCTGAACGATGCCGTTGCCAAAGGCGGTGAAGAGAATATGCTGACCGGTGCGGAGCGCAGCACTACGCTATGGGCGCTGAATGACAGGCTGTCGGCTTTCAGCCGGAAGCTGCATCTGCTCTACCTGAGCATCCGGTACTATACTTTCAATGATGTATGGAGAAATGTGACGGCAGGTATGCTTGACCGCAACAACGGTGAAGTGGCCCGCATGGCCATGTCACGCTGGCGCCGGGCAGCCTCCCTGACACGATAAAGAATGACGCGATGAAACGGACGATTTTGATAGTTATGCTGCTGACGGGCATCTGTATCGGCAAGATACAGGCACAGAACGATCCGGTTCTGGCCGGAATGATACTGCTCTACACGGACAAGGCGCAGAAAGAGCTGAAAAACCAGGAGAAGGTGATGATGCTGCAGACTACCGGACATATATGGACGAAAGAGGAAGTACAGGCTACGGCCGACCTGCAAAGGGAGTTCAACAAGTATCTGGATTCTTTCCGGTCCATCGTCTGCTACGCCGCACAGATTTATGGCTTTTATCACGAAATCTCAAGGCTGACAGACAATATGGAAGATTTTACCAGGCAGGTTAGCCGGAGCACGACCAACGCATTGGCAGTAGCCCTTTCCACGGAGCGCAACAGGATTTACCGGGAGCTGATGCTTGGCAGTGTGGAAATAGTAAATGACATACGAATGGCCTGTCTTGCGGAAAACAAGATGACGGAAAGGGAACGCATGGAGATAGTCTTCGGGATCAGGCCGAAGCTCAAGCTGATGAACACCAAGCTGCAACGGCTGACCAAGGCCGTGAAATATACGACTATGAGTGACATCTGGTATGAAATCGACGAAGGCGCACGCCCTGTTGCGGACAAACGCGACATTGTGGAAGCCGCCAAACGAAGATGGAAGCAGATCGGAAAAAATGTAAGACCTTAAAAAGAACGAGATATGGGAGTATGGAGTACAATATTGAAGTATGGCGGCAAGGCGGCCAAAGGTACCGGCAAGGCTGTTTTGGCAACCGGGAAAAACGTGGGTGAAGCGGCACTTCATCCGTCGCAGACGTTACGGGGCGCCGGACAAGCCGTCAAGACTGCCGCCGTCGGAGGTGCGATCGGTTATGTCGGCTGGGAAAAGCTGACGACAGACAAGAGCGTGGTGCGTATCGTGAGCGATGCGGTCATCGGAGAACCGGCCACGGATGCCTTGGCTGATACCGCCGAGGATGTACGGGGACTGACGGACAAGGCCGGAGAAGCCGTCGGCACGTTAAGCGGAGCTGTGGCGGGAATAGATTCCAAACTTGACGGGGTATCCAATTTCCTACGGCAGGCTTCGAGTGGCGGAGGCATGAACATGCTCGGCAATTTTGTCCGTAACCTCGGCCATGGCAACGTATCTGGATTGAGCATCGCGGGCCTTATAGCCGCCGCTTTTCTCATTTTCGGACGTTTCGGGTGGTTGGGCAAGATCGCCGGGGCTTTCCTCGGCATGATGCTCATCGGCAACAATGCCGGCGTCTTCCGTGACACGAACACGGAGAGCGTGGCAAGGATACAGGCTTTCCCCGGCCAGAGCGAGGAACAGACTTATAACGGAGGAATGAGAAGATAACATTATGAACCAATACAGAACGAAATGAAATATACAGAAGAAATGATACTTCACTCCGAGAGCGGCTACTGTATGCCTTTCGAGGAGCCCCAGGGCAAGGAGGTGGAAATGACTCTCGGTTACGGCGAACAGACCGACCCGGGAACGGGCAAGCCGTTTTTCCACCATGGCATTGACTTCAACGCCCGATATTACAGGCTGTCTGCCGTCGCGAGCGGAATCGTGTCAGGGGTCGGCAATGATCCGGTACACGGGATATGCCAGACTATCCGGTACGGGGAATATGAGGTGACATACGGACACCTGTCAAATGTCTTTGCGCAGTTCGGGCAACGCGTGAAAGCCGGTCAGACTGTGGCCTTGAGCGGTGACAGGCTGCACGTCGAAGCCCGGTTCAAGGGAGAGGAACTGAATCCGCTGGAGTTCCTGACCATGCTTTACGGCAACATCCGTGCGCTTCGTCAGGCGGGAGGACATGAAACGGCGGCATTCCCGGATCTGGAAATGACCGTGAAGACCGATTACGACAAGGACAAACGGGAAATCGAGGAACTGATGCTGCGTTTCCTGCCGTACTACATGGAGGATCTGCAACGCGGAGCCTACGTGTTGCCCGAGCACACGGAGCAGTCTCTGCGCCACATCTTCACCATGGGGGCGATGAGAGAATATTTCTACGAGAACATGCCGAGCATGGCCAATCCTCTCGGACTGGGACATAAATCCATCCCGCTGGTCAGCAAGGTACAGAACCTGCTCATCGCTGATTTCCTGCATTACCTGGCCCTGCGTCACAACGTGTACCTCTCCACCATGAGCGGAGACATAAAAAAAAACTCCATGACGAAGCCGTAAGCTACAGCGGCATCATTGATCCGCTGGCTGAACTCGACATCGACATCCAGAGCTTCGACATACCGCGTATCGTGTCCGTATATCCGGACCGGGCTGGTGTCCGCTGGTGGACAAAGGCATGGTTCAACAACCGGGAGGAAGGTGAAGCCTCCGTGGAGATAGAGCGTGAACAGGCGATACGCTTCATCCATGACAACATCGAGAAAGACGCATGGCTGGAGGAGTTCTTCCCCAAACAGATGGAAGTGTACCACAATGCGATTGAACAGACAAAAGAACAACTGTTGAAACAGATAAATATGATATAGGATACTTATGGACGGAACTATAAAACAAAGCAGACGATTCGCAGAACTGGAACGTCTTTCGGATGACTATTTCCGTTACCACCTTGCTTCCGTCATGGATGAGACAAGAGATTATCTTGCCCGGAAACAAGGTGAGGAAATGAAGGAATATTCCACCTCCCTTGGCGGGGTTCTCAGCATGATGGCTTCTTCAGCCCAACCTTTGAACGACCCGTACCAGCTGCTCAAAGTTACCGGCGAATGGAACTCCAAGACAACGGAAGATTATGTAGAGATGTGCAAGGAGAAAATCGCCGCTTCGGAAGACATACAGCACGACCTTGCGTATATGGCCGGGCAATGGCGTGATGCAGTCGTGAAGGAAATCGGCCGCGAACGGTACGACGAACTGTCGGAACAGCTTGGCGGCGATCTCGCCTATGCCTACATGGACTATCGTCTGGAACAGCAGATGATAGACAAACTGGTGAAAGACCGTATGCCCAAGTCTTCGGCTGATTATATCATCCGCAAGGCCGCGGAATCAAGCCTGTTCGGCCTGCCGCAGATGTTGAGCCGTTCCCCGCTTGCCGAGGAGATCGAGAAGCGTGGTGAGGCCGCTTACCGGCCGAGCAAGGTCGAGCAGGGTGCGGGATGGCTGTTGGGTGCCTCGGCGGATACCGTCATGCTGGGCGGTGCCGGCTCATGGGCGGCATTCGCCAGATTCATCGGTGTGGATGCTGCCGTCTCCGCCACCATGGCACATTTGGAGCCGGAAGACCCCAAGTCGATTTCAGTCGAACAATGTATCAGCCAGGGTGTATTCGGCAGCGAACACAATGTGTTTGAAGATTTCCGGCGTGAAGCAGCCACCATGACCGCAGACAAGGACAGTTTCACGGCGACCGCCAATGAGCAGCTGAAGAAACAGATACCGGTCTGCAATTTCAACTTTACGGACTGGATGAAGAAGCAGCAGCCGTTCCCGTTCCTGAAAGGTTTGCAGGACAAGCTGAAACAGGAACGGCCGGAACGCTACAAGGATGTGCCGCTGGTCGTCGCACCGGGGCAGGAAGAAGTCTACCTGAAAAGTCTGGAAGAAAAGAAACAAACGGATGCGGAAGAGCCGGAACAGGTACATCAGGAAACGGTACAACCGGAAAAAGAGCCGGAGGTCATGCAGGAAACAGGGGTACATCCCGTGAATGACCTGTCTGAAACGCCGGCATCCAACGGCAACACGGGCGGATGGGAAGATCTGCTCGGCACCCTTGGACTGAGCGGCATGGGAGACATTGCCGGCAATCTCGGCTATGTGATGGCGATGCTGCCGGATATTCTACTGGGAGTATTTACAGGCAAGACACAGTCCCTGAACATCAAGGACAACCTGCTGCCTATAGCCAGCATAGTGGCCGGTATGTTTGTGCGGAATCCGCTGCTGAAGATGCTCCTTATCGGTCTCGGCGGGGCGAACCTGCTGAACAAGGCCGGGCATGAAGTGCTGCGTGAACGGTCAGAAGGCGAAATGAACACGGCCAATAGAGGCGCAGCCCAATACCGCCATTATCCTGACGAACCGCTCAATCCCCGCATCACGAATCCCGTACTTCAAGGCAACATGCTTGTCGCGACAATTGACCGTGTACCCTGTACTATCCAATTATCGCAGACCGTGACTGACGCTTACCGGGCCGGAGCCTTACCGCTCAACACGCTGGCAAACGCCGTACTCGCCAGAAGCGAACAGCTCCGTCAAAGGGCCTCGGACAATTACGACAACGGACAACAGGAGACTATCGTGCGTACACGAGGTATCCAGTAGCATATAACCCCAAAACATATACTGTATGAAAGAAAAATCCAAAATAGAGAAAAATGCAGAGGAAAGGCAAATCAGTCTGCTTTCCACTGCTTTGGGAGAGGCTTCGAAGGCCAATGGTTACTGGCTCAACGCTTCTGGAAAGAGGTATCCGAGGCTGTACCCGCACGGCGTGTCGGCCAGCCCGTTCAATGCACTGTTCATGGCATTGCATTCCGATCGGAACGGATGCAATACGAACCTGTTCACCTTGTTCAGTGATGCCAAGGCCCGCGGCACGTCGGTACGTGAGCATGAACAGGGTGTGCCGTTCCTGTACTATAACTGGAACAAATATGTCCACAGGAACAATCCTGAAGAGTTCATCAACCGGGGAACCTACCTCACATTGGACGATGAGCAGAAGAAACAATATAAGGGAGTACATAACAGAGAGATACGCACTCTGTTCAATATAGACCAGACGACATTTCCCCATGTGGACGAAGAGGCTTACAGGGCCGTTCTGCAACAGGATGGGAATGCCATGGAACGAGGATATTCGGAGGCAGACACACGGCGTATGCATATCCGCTTCAATGATTTTTTGCTGAAAATGCGTGACAACCTTGTGCCGGTCCGTTACGATGGCAGCGGAATGCCCCATTATGAAACGGACAAAGATGCCGTCTATATGCCCCGCCAAAAGAACTTTGACCATTACAACGATTATGTGCAGGAAACCCTGCGCCAGATAGTAAGTGCCACCGGACATCAGCAGCGGCTTGCCCGCGAGGGAATGGTGATGAAAAACGGTATGCCGCCTTCTGACGATGCCGTCAAACAGGAACGGCTGGTCGTGGAAATAGCATCGGGAATCAAGATGCTGGAGCTGGGACTGCCAGCCCGCTTGTCCGACGAAAGTCTCAGTTTGGTGGAATATTGGGACCGGGAACTCAAAGAGAACCCGAATATGATAGATGCCCTCGAGAGTGACGTGAACAATGCTCTCGAAGTTATCCGTAAAGCGGAACGTGGAGAGAAAATCGAATATGCCACCTTGCGGAACAGGAAACAGACATCTGACATGCAGGATCAGCTGCCCAAGCATTATTTCGTGGCCGATGAGTTACGGAAACGTCCGGACAAGGACAAGAAAACCATTGTCCTTGTCATAGATCCCGTATCAAAGTCGGCTGATGTGATCCTTCCCGCCGGGGCATCACCGGAGGTGGACAACGAGATTCCCGGCATGAACAAAGCCCGTATCGGACGTGCTTTACGTCGGGAAGGCATCGAGACTGTGCGTTTCTTCAATCCGGACGGAGCCTTGGGTTACAGACCTGATGACAAGTATTTTGCCGAGAAACAGGTCTCTCTGGCACGGTTGAACAACTGGGCCCTGGAAGTGCTTTCGACCCTGAACGTGAGCCCTGCAGTAAAACGGGCCAACGAAGTAGGATTTGACAAGATCCAGATGATTCAGGACGACAAGAACCGATGGGCTCTCTATATAAAGCCGGAGCATCAGAGAGGTTATAGCATATACCCCGATAAGGAAGACATAAACCGCTTCTTTTCCACACTCAAGCAGTCCATGGATAATATAGACAAGGTCCGCATGGAACTGGCTCATAAATATTACGCGCTTGCTGAAATCAAGCCCGACCTGAAAGTCGATCTGTTCAACAGCGGGACACAGGACGTGGACCTGAACCGGATACAGCGTGTGTCCGTATTCAAAACCAAGCAGGACGGTGTACTGTGTGCCGTAACGATTGACGGGCAGAAACTGCAGCCGCGCAGTGTATCACCGCAACAATGGCAGCGCATGTGGGTGGCGGAAGACCGTGACAGCTACAAACGGCACCTGGCTGCCTCGCTGTTTGCCGATATACTGCAAAAGGGACAGTCGCAGGAGGAACACGCCGGGGAAAAGCAGGAGAAGGAAACCGAGATACGGCAGGGAGAAGCTGTCAGCCGACAGAATGGAGAAGAGCGTACCGTTGAATCCGTCAGTCCGCAGAGAGAGGCTTGGGACAAGATAAAGGCCAAACACCCGGACGCTATCCAGTTTGTAAGAACCGGTGACAACTATACGGCTTATAACGAGGATGCCGTCAAGGTAACGGAAACGCTTGCCTTGAAAATGGAGAAGCACGAGGCTGACATGAAAAAAGGCTTTACGGCTTCCGTGACATTCCCAGTCAGCCAGCTCGATACTTTCCTTCAGAAACTTGCGAGAAGCGGTGCAAGAGTGGTGATACGGGATGCAGAAGGACTCGCGGATGCCCGGAACAGAACAACGGGCATAACAGAAAGGACAGCCGGAAACGGCCAGACACGGACTCTCTTTGATACGGCACAGGAGAAACAGTCCGAACGCAGGATTGAGCCGGAAGAAAATGAACAGCGTTCAAGCATGAGGAGGTAATGATATGGCAGGAAAAAATAAAGAATATGCAGACAAGTATGCAGAGTACGCCATGGAGCAGATGCGCCGGTATGGCATCCCCGCTTCGGTAACACTTGCACAAGGGATCCTTGAGAGTTCCAACGGACAGAGTGAACTGGCCCGCAAGGAAAACAATCATTTCGGCATCAAGGCCACACAGTCATGGATTGCGGAAGGCGGCCGGTACAGCCTGTATTCGGATGACAAGCCGAACGAGAAATTCTGCAGCTATGATAACGTAGGAGACTCCTATGAACACCATTCGAGGTTCCTTAAGGAGAACAGCCGCTACGCGGAATGTTTCAATCTCCGTCCCGATGACTACAAGGGATGGACGGAAGGTATAGCCAAAGCCGGTTACGCGACCGGGGGCAACTATGCCGGGACTCTGCAGAAGATCATCGAGCAGAACGGCCTGGACAAATACGACCATCAGGTCATGCAGGAAATGGCCGCGCAGGGCAAGCAGTTCGGTCTGGAAAGCAATCCTCTCCAGGAGAAAGAAAAGGCAGAAGCCTATTCATTTCCGGTGGAACGCAAGGAATTCCTCTTTGTCACTTCTGCTTTCGGAATGCGTCAGGACCCGATGGACAAAGAAAAGCAGCAGATGCACAAGGGGCTTGACATACGATGCAAAGGCGATGCGGTGCTGGCCACGGAAAACGGCGGAAAGGTCGTTTCGGTAAACGGCAATGCCAACTCTGCCGGAGGCAAGAGTGTAACCGTCGAATACAGCCGCCCGGATGGAAGCAAGGTGCAGTGTACCTATATGCACCTTGGCGATATCGCAGTCAAGGCGGGAGACAGTGTCAAGGCAGGACAACGCCTTGGAACCTCGGGCAACACGGGGACACGGACCACGGGAGAGCACCTGCATTTCGGGGTGGTGAACATCCATTCGGACGGGACGCGCCGTGACATCGACCCGGCTGCATATCTGGCCGAGATTGCGCAGAAAGGCAATATCAAGCAGCAGGTGCTGTACAACGGCAATGACCTGCTCGCGAAATACCGTAGTACAGAAGAACCCAAAATCGAGAAACCTCTTTCTACCGAAGACTGGATGAAAAAGCTGCTGTCCTCGGAGGACAGTGGCGTCGGCATGTCCGGATGCAATGACCCTGTCATGGAGATGGCCATGACGGCCTTTACCTCACTGATGGTGCTGGCCGTTCAGATTGACAGCAAGAACGAGGAAGAGCAGAAAGCCGCCGTTTCGGGGGCCATGGATAGCGGAAAGATCGACTTGAAACCACTGCTGCCTGACATGAAAAGCTGTAGTCTGACCATGAAAGAGAACGGGAAAGCCGTCCTTCAGGCGGATAACGGCGAACAGCATATATCGCGCGAGTTGAGTTCCGCAGAATTGAGCCGGCTGTCGGCCGTGCTGAACAACAGTACCCTTACGGATGAAGCCAAGCGGATGCGCGTGACGGGATTGCTGAATACTGCCATCCTTTCGGAAATGGCTTCACAGAATTTCGAACAGGGCATGTCCGAGCAGCGAGGACAAACGGAAAATCTGAAAAGATGAAGCATGGCGATATGATAAAATGCGTGATGATACAGCTATGCAAGTATCTGGCAGGATTATCCTACCTGGCTTTGTATGTCCTGTCCTGCTACAAGCTGTTTGGCTTGACGGCAACATTCCTTATCGTGGGAGTGCAGCTGCTCGTTGCCGGATGGCTTGTCTGGGCAATGATCCGTGCGCCCGATTAGAATATGCTCTCAGACCTTCAACATCAATATAACCAGCATTTGCCGGATGATATGTACCATTCTAAAAACAAAACGAGTTATGATTAAATGTAATGTTACTGTATGCGGTATTATCAACCGCGATGCTACTACACGCACAAACAAGGAGGGAAAACCGTTTTTTACGTTCCCTCTCCAGATAATGGTTCCTGCAACTGATGGTCAGGAAAAGCCTGTCGAGATCGATGTGAGCAAAGATGGCGGTCAGGAGGAAGCCTCCTGCTACGGGAAAGGCTCACGTGTCGAGATTGACGGTACGATGTACCTGAAGCACAGGGGCGACAGGACCTATTTCAACCTTTTCGCAAACGAGATCCGCGATGTGGCTGCCGATGCGGCCAATACTCTCAAAGGAGAGATGGTTTTCTGTGGAAAGGTCGGAAAGAACATCGAGGAAAAGAAGGACAAGAAAGACCAGTCCTACACGATGTTCTCGGCATTCAGCACGGAGAAAGTCGCTGACGGCTTTGAGTACCAATGGGTACGTTTCTTCTGCTTCAACAGGCAGCGTGAAGAATGGCTCCAGCCTGGTGTGAAGATCGATGCCAAGGGCGAGATGGGCCTGACTGTCCATAACGGTAAGCCTAATGTATCCTGCCGTGTAGAGGAACTTACACAATGTGTCGCAGATTCGTCTAACTCCAATCAGTAACGGTTATGGCAGGCTACAGGAGACAAAATACAGACGGGCCGAACAGCGAAGACAAGGCTCTCGACCTCTTTGCGGAAATGATGATTGAAAAGCTGGAGACTATCAGCAAGGACTGGAAGAAGCCCTGGTTCACCGAGGGCAGCCTTCAGTGGCCACGCAATCTGTCCGGACGCGAATACAACGGTATGAATGCGCTTATGCTCATGCTGCACTGCGAAAAGGAAGGATACACTATTCCGAGGTTCTGCACATTTGATTGCGTGCAGAGACTGAACAAACCGGGCAAGAACGGCGAGGAACTGCCGAGGGTATCGGTACTGAAAGGCGAGAAATCGTTTCCCGTCATGCTGACCACATTTACCTGCATCCACAAGGAGACCAAGGAGAAGATCAAGTATGACGATTACAAAAACTTGTCCGAGGACGAAAAGAAAGAGTATAACGTGTATCCCAAGATGCAGGTATTCCGCGTGTTCAACGTCGCCCAGACGAATCTGAAAGAGGCTCGTCCTGAACTGTGGGAGAAGCTGGAAAAGGAAAACGGCCGTCCATTCGTCCATGAAGGTGAAATGTTCAGTTTCGAACCGGTGGATAGGATGATACGCGACAATCTATGGATATGTCCCATCAACGTGAAACATCAGGATGATGCCTTTTACTCGATTAGCAAGAATGAAATCACCGTACCGGAGAAGGTGCAGTTCAAGGACGGGGAAGCATTTTACGGAACACTGTTCCATGAGATGGGACATTCAACTGGTGCGGAAGGTGTGCTAAACCGTTTCCAACCGACCTCTTTCGGTTCAAAGGAGTATAGCGATGAAGAACTTGTGGCCGAATTGTGCGGTGCATTGATCTCCCAACGCTACGGAATGGCCAAACATATAAAAGAGGACAGTTGTCCGTATCTGAAATCGTGGCTGGATAACCTGAAGGAGTCACCCCAGTACATTAAGACCGTACTTATGGACGTGAAGAAGGCATCATCCATGATCACGCAGAAAATAGACCAGATAGCCAGGGATATAGAAAGGGAAAAGACCGAAAATCAGGAACGGACGGAAACCCCGAAGGAAAAGGTATATTATGCTTCTGTAGCCTATCTGCAAATGGCGGACGATACCAACCGACTTGACGCACTGAAAGACAAAGGGGACTACAACGGGCTGCTCACTCTTGCGAAAGAGTATTACGACGGGAACGGAATGGATGAACAGTACACCTATGCCTCTCCTTTGCAGAACCGTGGCGATGACCTGCTGATTGAAGACCAGCATTTCGCTGTCGTGTATAACGGTAGTGTAGGAGGAACTTATGACGTGATGCTGAAATACACCGAACAGGAAGTTCGAGACCATATCCGAAGATATGGAGTTGACAGGGCCAGCGAGGATGTGAAGGCATTGGCGAGGGAGATGGCTGCAGAACAGTTTGCGGAAATGACGCGGCACAAGATGCCGGTCTTCGAAATGCCGAACGGCGACGTGCTGCATGTCAATTACAACAGGGACAGTGACTCGCTGGATGTGGGGACGATGACCAACGCGGGCATGACCGTGAAGCATCATTACCCTTATGACCACAACATGACACTGGATGCCAATCTCCAGGGCGTGAATGAGCAACTGAACGACCTGGAAGAATACAGGGAGGAACAGCAGGAGGCCGAATATAGCGGTGGAATGCGACGATGAATGAAAAGGATTTGGGGCTGGTGTGAATGCCAGCCCCTTGTCATTGTTCGCTATGTCGGAAATATTCTTTCCAGTTTTCTTCATCTACTGTCAATTTTCCCATTTCCCAATCATATTCCACTTCCGGCATGTTGGAGTAAGGGAAATGCACGGTGTAGCCGATTTGGCCATAGGAACAGTGCAATGGTGTAACGCAAATCTCCTGACCGAAATAAGTCTGAGGCGTACAGTATCTCCGCCAGTTAAAACGTCCGGCAGCTATATTACGGCAAAGCAATTTAAGAACCGTTGTGCTTTTCCTGCCTTGAAAATCTTTTCTGCAAGTCTTCATGTTACTATTTTACTTATTTACTATTTTACTACTTTACTAAAATACTAATGTGCTACTTTGTAGTATATTTCAGGGGCACTTGACACATTGTAAATATAACTGCCACAACGCACAAGCAGGGCGTCCCGTCCATAATAGGTTTTTTTCATTCCACTGATGCTTCCTGACTTGTGAAAATTGGGGAAACTGCTGATGCCAACTTTTTTTGCATCCTGACTATGGAGTGTTTTTGTCTTCATTGTAATACTTTCAATTGCTGTACTTCATTAAATGAGTTGGGTGAAACCACCCGCATGGTAGCGGGTGGCTATACGACATATACCGTCAGAAGTGATAATCAATGACGCCTCCGACATAGAGCAAAGTGCCGGGTTCAAGAGAGCTGACAAACAGCATGAACTCAAAGGATGGCTCGGCAAATGACTGGCATCCGTCTCCATTCAGATAAAAATGATAGCCGGTATCCAGCGGATTATCTATTGCCTGCTTGAGGTAATATGTAGAACTCCACTCAAACATATTTTCGACAGTAATGGCGTCCGCTTTCTTCCGGATTTCTGCAACATACTTCTCTTTCCATTGTTCCATGCCATCACCTGTATAACGTATCGTGTCTTCCGATACAAGTTCGAACATTCCTTTCGGCAGGATGGAATTGACTAAATTGGTTATCTCTTCCTTGCGCTCTTCATCGCTGATGTCGGCACAATAATCGTAAAAACTGTTGTCGCCCTGATTGAGGGTGTCTTCGTTCAGATAGTTTTCCTTGTCTATCTGCGTTGTTGAAATTTGAAAAACTCTGCTGTGCATAATTCTGAATTTTAAGTTGTTGTTTTTATTTCCCTTTTCTTGAAGCCTTTCGGCCTTCTTGTCAGGGAATGATTTTTATGCAGGACAGACAGCGAGCATAGGACGAACAAGACAAGTAAACAGTGGACAGGATAAAGCGGAATACCCAAATCTATGATTTGCGGAAGGCTGCCGTGAATATCCGGGAACCGTTAGCATAGCGGTACTTGGCGACCGTCCGTCGCTGTACCTTCGCATATAAAATCTCTCCGACAAGAAAGTGCCGGCAGGTAGGAAATCATATATTTCTTACAAGAGGAATAATCTGGCCGAATATAAAGGGTATGCACCTCCAGCGCAGTTTTGTAAAACAGGCTGTCTATAAAAGCATAGAACCTAAAATCCGCAACTATCATCAAATACACGATTAAGGGTAGATTTATGAGTCGTTAGTAGCAGCTTTCAGTAAAAAG
>CAMLTW010000003.1 GCA_946486375.1 uncultured Rikenellaceae bacterium | reverse complement strand
ACGGGTGACCCGCGACAACTGGGACGGAGGGATTCAGGTGCAAGACCTGCCGAACACCGGAGAATATACGAAAGCCATTCGCTGGAACAGGCCTTTCCCGATGCCTTACATTTCGATCATGCCGACGCAGGAGGCCTACGAATTCGTGCTGGCCAATGCCGGAGCCACCGTTCCGAAGCGGGACATCGTGGACGAACGGCTCATGGAACAAATCCGGACGGGAAAGGTTTATTACGACGAAACGGTCGATCCCGAATCCTACTATCAGTTCAAGTACCGGCGTCTGCCGAAGGATTCCTACAAACAGGGGATCATCACGGATGTTTCCCAGGTGGGCGGATATCCGGAATATAAGGGCGCGCCCTATAGGGACAACGACGGTGACGGCATGCCGGACGAGTGGGAAGTGAAGTACGGGTTGAATCCGAACGACTCGTCGGATGTCAACGGCGACGGTTATACCAACATCGAAAAGTATATCAACGGCATCAACCCCAGGAAGAAAGTCGATTGGCGCGATCTGAAAAACAACCGGGATACGCTGGCCGAAAAGGGTAAACTGCTTTAATCCGCGAAGATGTATGAAACTGAAAATGCTGTGGTTGATTCCGGTTCTGACGGCTTGCCATTTTGTCCTTTACGGGCAGGATGCGGTTGGACGCGATCCCGGATACGTGAAAGTGATCGAGGATCGGACGGAGAAACTCATGCCTTCGATCGGCGTAACGGATTCCGAAGCCCGGGCGCGCGTCAAGGCCCGGATCATGGATCACTATTTCGCGCTGAACGATATTTACGAAGCACGGGACAGCCTGAATAAGGCTCTGGCGACGGAACGCCAGCAGGGCCTTTCGGAAACCGAAGTCAAAAAACGGCAGGAATGTATCGCCGCTTTGACCGATTCCCGCCTTTATCGTCATCACTACGGTTTTCTGGCCGGACTGATGCTCGATCTGACTCCGGAGCAGATCGAGGCAGTGAAGAATGGTTTGACTTACAACGTGCTGAATGTCACGTACGATGCGCACCTGGATATGATTCCTTCGCTGACGGAGGCCCAGAAGAAAAAAATCTACGTCTGGCTGGTGGAGGCGCGGGAATATGCCATGGACGCGGAGTCTTCCGGGAAGAAGCATGAGATTTTCGGCCGGTACAAGGGCCGGATCAACAACTACCTCTCGCAGGAAGGATACAACCTGACGCAGGAACGTCGTGCCTGGCAGCAACGGTTGGAAAACCGGCGGCCATAGCCTCCTTCCCCATTATAACTGACTATCGGTGGAAACGGAAGACTTTCCGGATAACGCCTTCCGTTTCCGTTTTTTTAATTATTAACTAACCTTTTAATCAACAATGCTTATGGACAGAAAACTTTATTTTCTGACCGGGCCCGAACGCGGTAAAAGGCGTTTTTGGCAGGGACTGCTGCCAGGGCTGATCGTGCTGGTTTGCCTGGCGGGGTTCGTCCCCGGAACCATCCGAGCCCAGGAGGGGACACCCTTCATCATCCATGGACGGGTGACCGACCCCGAGGGGAACGGAATCGCCGGGGTGAGCGTGTTCGACAAAAATACGCCGACCATCGGTACCACCACGGACAACGCGGGACGGTACGCCCTGAAAGGCGCGACCCGCGGAGCCACGCTTACTTTCCGGCTCATCGGTTATACTCCGCTGGACGTACCCGTGAACGGACGGGAACAGGTGGATGCCACCCTTTACGAGGATTCCCAGGGAATTGAGGAAGTGGTGGTGATCGGGTACGGAAGCCAGAAACGGGGAAACACCACCACCGCCATCGCAGAAATCGATCCGGAAGAGATTGCCGACCTGCCGGTGGGTAACCTGGGAGCCGCTCTGCGCGGGATGGTAACGGGACTGAGCGTAAGCGGGGGGATGACCCGCCCGGGAACGCAGGCTTCCCTGACGATCCGCAGTCCCTTCACGCTTTCCAAAGACGGAGGGAACAACGCTCCGCTGTACGTGATCGACGACGTCATTCAGGTAGACCCCTATACGGGACTTCCGGACGAGGAGGCGTTCAACAACCTCGATCCGTCGGAAATCGAAAGCATCGTCGTGCTGAAGGACGCCGCGGCGGCCATTTACGGGGCGCGTGCTTCACAAGGGGCCGTGGTAGTCACTACCAAACGGGGGAAAGAAGGCGTTCCCCGCGTGTCCTACAGCGGCCTTTACGGCTGGAACGACGCCACCTGCGTGCCGGATGTGCTCAACGCTTATGAATACGGATTGTGGATGAACACGCTCAACGGCATCCACGGGGCGAACAGGGACGTGAACAACAAGCGGAATTTCTTCCAGCCGGATGAACTGGAAGAAATGAAACACCTCAATTACAACTGGCTGGACAAAGCGTGGCGTGCGGGATGGAACATGCGCCATACGGTCAACGTCAGCGGCGGATCGGAGCGGGCGACCTATTTCGGAAGCGCGACGTACTATACGCAGGACGGAAACCTCGGCCGGCTCGACTATGACAAGTGGACGTTCCGGGCGGGCGTCGATGTCAAACTCACTTCCAATTTCAAGGTAGGCATTCAACTTTCGGGGGACAATACCGACATGACGAGCGCCTTCAACAAGATCGGCGGGGAAAGCAACGACATCGACTACCAGATGCTGCTGGGCATGCCCAGACACATTCCCTGGGAAATCGACGGACAATACGTTTCCCTGATGATGAATCCGTGGACGTATCCGGGCAAGAACGCCAACAGCCTGTCGAGTTCCAACTATTTTCAGATGCAGAATTCCGGTGCTTACAAGAAAAACGGCAAGGCGGGTTATTCCATCAACCTGAACGCGCAGTACGACGTGCCGTTCGTCAAGGGCCTCTCTTTGAAGGGAAGTTATGCCAAGACCTATTCCATGGACGACTACGAACAGATCGGAACCGCCTATACGCTGCTCCGGCCGACCAAGCTGGGCGGAAGCGGGGAACACCTTTACACTTCTCCCGATTCCGAATTCGTGGAAGACAAGATTACCCGTAACGGGAACCGATTCCTTTACGACAAGGCTTTCACCCAGCGGAGCCAGATGAACCTTTTCGTGCTCTACGACCGGACGTTCGGGAAACATAACATCAGCGGGATGTTCACCGTGGAAAAGAGCGAAGGAGAATGGAAAAAGACGCGTCTGAACAAGGAAGGCCCGCTCGATGTGAACAACGGACTGACCAATACGGCTACCGGAAAGGTGGACGGCCAGACCGAAAAGAAGGAAATGGGGACGCTTTCCTACCTGGGACGTATCAGTTACAGTTATGCGGACAAGTACCTGGCGCAGTTCGTTTTCCGGACGGACGCCTCCACCAAGTTCTCTCCGGATAACTATTGGGGATTCTTCCCGTCTCTTTCCGTGGGGTGGGTGATTTCGAAGGAAGACTTTTTCAAGGTGAGCTGGGTGGACTTTCTCAAGTTCCGGTTTTCGGCCGGACTCGTCGGAAAGGACAACACCAAGCCGTGGCAGTGGCGGCAGCGGTATACCTATCAGGCGAACAAGGGAGTGATTTTCGGTACCGACCCCGCGGCTGAGTTGGGATGGGGGCTGAAAATGGAAGCCACTCCGAATCCGAACGCTACCTGGGACACCGACTACAAGTACAACTTCGGGATTGACGCCGCGTTTTTGGAAAACCGGCTTTCCACGACCATCGAAATGTGGTACGATCACAACACGGACATGTTGATGCAGCGGACGGCCAATGCGCCCATCACCATCGGCGGTTCGCTTGCGGAAGAGAACTACGGAGCGATCGACGCTTACGGGGTGGAATTGGCGGTAACCTGGCGCGATAAGATCGGGAAGGACTTCCGGTACAGCATCGGAGTCAATACCGGATGGTCGGACAGCCGGACGAAAGTCGCCGATTTTCCGACTACCGTTTATCCGTGGACATCCAATCTCCGCAACCGTTCACGGGATAACGGAAAGTGGGGATACGACTGTCTGGGGATGTTCCGTACTCAGGAGGACATCGACCGCTATGTGGCCCAGTACGGTATTACCAAAATGTTAGGGAAAAATGTCGATGCTTTGATGCCGGGAATGCTCTACTACCGGGATGTTCGGGGGGCGATGCGTGAGGACGGTACTTTCGAGGGCCCGGACGGAATCATCGACTCCAACGACCAGATCAAACTGAAAAAGAAATCGGGGAACGTCTGGGGGTTCACCACCAACCTCCGGTTCGAATGGAAGGGAATTTCTCTGTCGGCTCAGATTGCGGCCAACTGGGGCGGCTGGGCGGAACTGGACGCACGGGATCAGAAAACCAGCTCGTCATCGTTTTATTACAGCCCTGCCGGATATTGGAGGGATATGTTCGATATCGAACGGAACCCGAACGGGAAATATCCCAACATCTACCAGAGCGGCGTAAACAATGTCACGTCCAACTTCTGGGAGATTCCGTCCTTCCGGATGTCTTTGCGTACGCTGACGCTGGCCTACGTCGTGCCGAAAAAGTTCACCGAAAAGCTGAACATCGGTTCGATCCGGGTCAACGTATCCGCCACCAACCTGGCCAATTTCTACAATCCTTACGATTACCGGGATCCGAACACCGGCACCAGAGGCTACCCGACGTTGAGAACGGTTTCGGTCGGTTTGAATCTTACGTTGTAACCATCTAAAATCGTAATAAGATATGAAAATATATAAGAAAGGGATTGCATTCGTGCTGCTGCTCCTCGCCACGGTAGGATGCAGCGACCAGTTCCTGAAGGACATGAAGGATTATGCCGGTTTCAACGAACAGACGTTCCAGGATGAGCTGATGGCGCAGGCCTATGTGGATTACCTGTATAATCTGATCCTGCCGGGAAACAACGGTACGCCCGTGCAGCGCCGGGGTCCGGGGGACTCATGGAGCGACGCCTGGGCCAAGTGTACCGAGGAGCTGGGGGGAAAGACCGATTTCACCGATCCGGGAAAGACTCTCGACGTGGAAAATGCTCCGCAATATTACGGAGTCAAGATTCCGGGCGGTATCGGCAACAACACCTGGACCCGGATTCGGGAAGCCAACCTTTTCCTGGCGAACATCGACCAGTACGGGAACCAGTATATTTCCTACGAAAAACGGAACAAACTGAAAGGACAGGTATTCTTTTGGCGTGCCTGGCAGTATTTCGAACTGATCCGGTTGTACGGCGGAGTGCCCATCGTGCTCGTGCCACAGAATCCGATCATAGGTTCGGGGGGCAATACGGAGATGGCGACACCGCGCAGCGCCACTTCCAAATGCATCGAACAGATTTGCGCCGATCTGGATTCCGCGGTGAACTGTCTGCCCGGAAAGATGGAAGGAAACGACTGGGGCCGGATTTCCAAAGGGGCGGCTGCCGCGCTTAAAGGACGGGTATTGCTGACCTGGGCCAGCCCGGTATTCAACCGGACGGACGACCGGGAACGCTGGCAGAAAGCCTACGATGCCAATGTGAAGGCCAAGGAAATTCTCGACGCCAACGGTTACGGTCTGTACGGAGAAGATGATCCGGGGGTGCGTGCCAAGACATGGCACGAAATGTTCATCCAGGACAACAAGGTGAACCCCGAGGCGATCATCGTATTCCTGTATTCCACCACCGACGTCAAGGACTTCACCAAGTACAGCGGTTGGGAAAAAGCCATCCGTCCCGGCGGTTCCGTCGGCGGAAGCGCCAGCATCAAGCCTCCGGTGGAGATGATCGACATGTGGCCCATGGCCGACGGGAAGAAACCGGGCGAATCGTCGTTTGCATACGATTCGTTGAAATTCTTCTTGAACCGGGATCCCCGTTTCTATCGGACTTTCGCTTTCACGGGAAGCTTCTGGCCGTACAAGGACTCGGTGAACAACGCCACGATATGGAGCTACTGCTGGTACGATACCCAGGCCAAGCGCGATGCGAATACGCCCGACGTGAAGAACATGGCGCCCGCCGGCTTTACCGAGCTCAAGGATAATGCGACCGGCGTTTATGTCCGGAAAATGTCGCAGGACGGGAAGATCGCTTCGGACGATTTCGGATATTCCGGAATCGACTTCATGGAATTCCGGTACGCGGAATTATTGTTGAACCTGGCGGAGTGCGCTACCGGAATCGACCGGATGGACGAGGCTTACGAAGTGCTCAAGCGCATCCGGAAACGGGCCAGCCTGCCGGCCGGAACGGATGGGTATTACGGTCTGAAGCCGGGGATGAGCCGGGCGCAGATGTTCGAGGCGCTTTTGTATGAACGCCGGGTGGAATTCGCCTACGAAGGCCAGCGTTTCTATGACCTGCACCGTTGGATGCTGTTCGACGGAGGCGGGGAAAACAGCGGTTATGTGAACGGCAATACCTGCGACTATCTGGGCGTAAAGCCCCTGAACGGCGGTCGTCGGACGGGGATGTGGCTGCTGGCGGTGGATCGCCGTCCGGGAGCGGACTCGATTTGTTATGGGGCGAACAAGCTGGAAGACGATCCGATTTATCGGGAAGGATGGCGGCCGAAGTTCGACGGGGCCGAAATCGATCCGAACATCGGACGTGTGGATCCGGATGCGGACGACGAGGTATGGAACAAGGGGCTCGAAACGCTCGCCGAGTTTTACGACAACCACCTGAAACGGGTCAGAAGGGTGGAAGCGGTGGACGGCGGTCTGGATGCCTCTCCCGTCTTCAAGATCGACTGGAAATCGCATTACTACCTGTGTGGAATCCGGAAGAACATTCTGGAGATCAATCCTTATCTGGAACAAACGAAAGGATGGGAGGACTTGCACGGCGGTGCCGGAACGTTCGATCCTCTGAAATAACCTTGTAAGAATCCGGTTCCGGGACTTTCTACCCACCTGTCCACGCTTTCGCGGCGGGGACACGAAAGTTCCGGAGCCGGTTTTTGACAAATGAGGGAATGCGTGCATTCCCTCATTTCTTTTCGGACAGGGATCGGTTGGCAAGGACGGGGGACCTTCTGTATCCAGACAGCGAATCGGGATGCTGTCCGATCCAAAAGAAATCCTCCCCGCCGTTTATCGGCAGGGAGGATTTGCATTTGAGAGAGAACAGGACTTGTCCCCCGTTATCATAATAACTGCTTCCGTTAACGTTTCCGCTGTGGCTGTTGTTTTTGCCGGGCCATTTCCTGCTGCTGGCGCATGGCTTCTTCGTACCGCTGCATGAACTTGGATTTCTTCTTCGGCTTTTTGGCATTCTCCTTCATCTTGCGGTGCAGCTCCTCTTCGTTCACGATGCCGCGGAAAGCATACATCTGACCGATGGTGATAATATTCGACAGCAGATAGTAGTAGCTCAGCCCGCTGGAATAGTTGTTGAACCAGAACACCATCATCAGCGGCATCAGGTAAAGCATCATGAATTTCATCCCGGCCATCTGCGGTGCACTGCTGCTGCTCTGGTTGTAGTTGATGCGCGACGAAATGAAGATCGAAACCGCCATCAATAGCGTGAACAGGCTGACATGGTTCCCGTAGAACGGAATGTCGAAAGGCAGGTTCAGGATGCTGTCGTAGGAAGAAAGGTCGTCCGCCCACAGGAAACTTTTCTGCCTTAGCTCGATGGACGCCGGGAAAAACCGGAACATGGCGATCAGGATCGGGAACTGGATCAGCAGGGGAAGACACCCGCCCATCGGATTGACTCCGGCCTTCCGGTACAACTCCATCGTAGCCTGCTGCTTTTTCATGGCATCCTCCTGTTTGGGATACTTCTTGGCAAGCTCGTCCATTTCGGGCTTGAGCACCCGCATCTTCGCCATGGACATGTAAGATTTGTAGGTCAGCGGCGAGATCAGGAGCTTGATGAAGATCGTCAGCAACAGAATAATCAATCCGTAGCTGGCGATGTATTTTCCCAGAAAATCGAACGTCGGGATCACGATCCACCGGTTGATCCAGCCGATCAGCCACCCGCCCAGCGGCACCAGTTTCTGAATGCCGAGGTCGTATTTTTTCAGAATGTTGTATTTGTTCGGCCCGAAATAGAACCGGAAATCGTAGGCAGTCTGCTGCGGGGAGTAGGGGATGGATAGTTGCGTGTAGAATTTCTTGATTTTCCCGGAATGGGGCGCATAGGTTTCGTATTTCAAAGCCCCGTTCTGGAAACCGTCTTCCGACACGATGATGGACGAAAAGAACTGTTGCTTGAATGCCACCCATTTGATCCGGGAATTGATGCTTTCCTCCTTCGTTCCCTTCGACATGCCGAGGTCTTCGAAACTGTCGTCGTCCGGGAACATGTAGGCCACCGTCGTATAGTTGTTTTCGTTGTCGAATCCCTTCTCGTTCTGGAGCCCCACGGTTTCCCAATTGAGCAGAAAATCGGGCTGGTTCCGGGCCACCTTGTCTTCCATCCCTACGAAACCGATGCGGTAGTCGATCATGTAGTTGTCCGGATAGATCGTATAGACGTATTCCAGATAAGACGTCGAATCGGCATAAAGCCGGAAGGCGATTTCTTTCCCGTTCTTATCGCTTTCCCCGACCGTAACCGTTCCGTCCATGGGTTGCGCCGGAGCGAAGTAGAACCGGGAAGTGTTGATTTGCTGGTTGGTGAAAAACGAAAGATCGAACTTCGAAGTGGAATCTTCGAACAGGTAAAGCGGTTCGCCGTTATAGCGTTTGTAATCTTTCAGCATGACGGAAGCCACCCGTCCTCCCTTGTTGGAAAACGTCAGCACCATCACGTCGTTTTCCACCGTATAGAAAGTCTCTTCCCCCTGCAACGCTCCATAGAGCGATTCTCCCAGCGAAGCGGACAACTGTTGCTGGAAAGCCGCGTTCCGCACGCTATCCCCTTGCGCTACGGAAGCGCCCGGAAGCAACTGCGCACCGGCCGCCGGTGCCTCCGCAGCCGTTTCTTCCATCAACTGTAGCCGGCTGGCCATCGCCGCCGAGTCGATTTTCGCTTGTTCTTCGTTGAATTTCTTTTGCTGGTTGGAATTGTACCAGGAAAATCCGAACAGGATCGCCCCGATAATGACCAGACCTATAATCGATTTTTTATCCATTTATGTTATCCTACCTTATTTTTCCGATTTGTTTTCTTCTCCGGCGTCTTTCGCCGCGATCCGGCAATAGTCCAGCGCCGCTTTCACGAATGCCACGAAAAGCGGATGCGGATTCAGCACGGTGCTCTTGTATTCCGGATGGAACTGCACGCCCACGAACCACGGGTGATCCGGGATTTCCACGATTTCCACCAGGTTGGTGTCCGGATTGATCCCTACCGCCTTCATGCCTGCCGCTTCGAAAAGCGTCTTATACTTGTTGTTGAATTCGTACCGGTGCCGGTGGCGTTCGCTGATGGCTTCGCATCCGTAGGCCGCATAAGTGTGGGAATGTTTGTCCACCAGCCGGCAGGGATAGGCTCCCAGCCGCATCGTCCCTCCCTTTTCCGTGACGTTTTTCTGTTCTTCCATCAGGTCGATGACCGGATGGGCCGTATTTTCCATCTCGGTGGAATTGGCATCCTTGTATCCCAGTACGTTCCGGGCGAATTCCACCACGCTGCACTGCATCCCCAAACAAATCCCGAGGAACGGGATTTTCTTCGTCCGGGCGTATTCCACGGCCAGAATCTTCCCTTCGATGCCCCGGTTCCCGAAGCCGGGCGCCACCAGAATGCCGCATTTGTCCCCCAAGGCCGTATCTATGGTTTCGGGCGTGAGCTTTTCGGAGTTTACATAAACCAGCCTGACTTTCGTATTGTGGGCGGCTCCTGCATGGATGAACGACTCCACGATGGACTTATAAGCGTCCGGCAGTTCGGTGTATTTCCCCACCAGCGCTATTCGGACTTCCGTTTCCGGGTGTTTCACCTTTTCCACGAACCGGATCCAGTTTTTCAGATCGGGTTCCTTGTCGGCCGGCAGATTGAGCTTGCGCAGGGCGACCGAATCGAACTTCTGTTCGTACATTTTGAGCGGCACCTCGTAGATCGTGGGCACGTCGATGGATTCGACCACTGCATCCGGGTCCACGTTGCAAAAGAGCGCCACCTTCTTCCGGATTTCCTCGTTGAGCGACTTTTCCGACCGGAGCACCAGAATGTCGGGTTGCAGCCCGTTCTCGAGCAACGTTTTCACCGAATGCTGCGTCGGTTTGGTTTTGAGTTCTCCCGATGCCGACATGTACGGAATCAGAGTCAGGTGCACTACCACGCTGTTGGTCGCCCCCAGATCGTATCGGAGCTGCCGCACGGCCTCGATATAGGGAAGCGACTCGATGTCGCCCACTGTCCCTCCGATTTCGGTAATGACCACGTCGAATTGTTTCTTGCTGGCCACAAGTCGGATACGCCGTTTGATCTCGTCCGTGATATGAGGCACGACCTGTACGGTTTTTCCCAGAAACTCGCCCCGGCGTTCCTTGTTGATGACGCTCTGGTAGATTTTACCCGTCGTCACGTTGTTGGCCTTGGTCGTATGGAGTCCGATGAATCGTTCGTAATGCCCCAGGTCGAGGTCGGTTTCGGCCCCGTCTTCCGTCACATAGCATTCCCCATGTTCATAGGGATTCAGCGTGCCCGGGTCGACGTTGATATAAGGATCGAGTTTCTGGATGGTCACCCGGTAACCCCTGGCGATCAGCAGTCGTGCGAGGGAGGCGGAAATGATCCCCTTTCCCAGGGAAGAGGCGACTCCTCCCGTCACGAAAATGTATTTGGTCTGTGGTTGAGTTAGCGTTTCCATTTATTCTTCCGTGCTCTGTTTGTCGATCATGTTGATTTTGTCGATGGTCAGCGCCATTTCTTCCTTGGTCTGGGCGATCTTGTTGTTCACGTCCCGGATCATGGACTCGGCGTTCTTGGATTTGGCGAAGAACCCGATGTTGTTTTCCAACAGGGCGATGTCCGCTTCCAGTTGTTTCACTTTGTTGTAAAGCCGTTCCCGTTCGTAACGGAGGCTCCGGGCGTTTTTCCCTTCTTTCAGATTGCTGATTTTGTCCCGGAAACGTTCGATCCGGCGTTCCTTGTCGTTCCCTTTCAGCCGGGCGAAATGCTCGTCGATGATCCGGCGGTATTCGGCCTGCAGTTTGTCCTTTTCCCGGATGGGGACGAACCCGATTTCGGCCCAGCGGCGCTGAAAGTCCTTGAGCGTTTCGAATCCGCTTTCCCGGTCCGTGAACGTGAAGGCCCGGATTTCTTCCAGCAAGGCTCGTTTCCGTTCGAGATTTTCGCCGTAACGGTCGTCCATCTGCGAAAAATGTTCCGCCTTGCGGTTGAAGAACGTATCGCACGCTTTGCGGAAACGCTTCCAGACGGCATCCGCATGGCGACGGGCGACGGGCCCCGTTTCCTTCCATTTCTTCTGGAGGGCGATCAAAGCATCCGTGGTCTTTTTCCACTCCTCGCTGTCCTGCAAGGCCTCGGCCTGCTCGCACAAGGCCGTTTTCGCCTGAAGGTTGGCTTCCATTTCGCTTTTCAGGCCCGCGTAAAATTCCCGTTTGCTCTCAAAGAAACGATCGCAGGCGGCGCGGAACCGCTCGTAAATTTTCGTGTTGTCTTTTTTGGGAGCGAAACCGATGGTTTTCCAGACCTTCTGGATTTCGATCAGCTCGTCCGAGGCTTTTTCCCATTCTTTCCGGCTGGCGGGCGCTTTTTCCAGCAGCCCTTCCGCCTTGGTGCACAATTCCGTTTTCAGGTCGAGGTTTCGGCGTTGTTCCTCTTTCAGCGCTTCGAAATATTCCTGATGGCGTTTGTTGATTTTCGAGCTCGCTTCCCGGAACCGCTCCCAAAGCTGTTCCTTGTATTCGCCGCCCACGGGTCCCACTTCCCGCCATTGTTCGTGCAGTTTCTGAAGCTGATGGAACGCCGAAACCGCGGAAGGGTCGAGCAGCAGCGCTTCCGCTTCTTCGCACAGCCGGATTTTGGCTTCCGCGTTCTTTTTCAGATCTAGGTCGCGCAGTTCGTTGTTTATTTTGATGAAGTTGTAAAAGTTCTCCACATGCAGGTGATAGGTCTCCCACAGGTCTTTGACATGTGCCTGAGGTACCGCGCCGGCTTCTTTCCACCGGTTCTGAAGTTCGCGGAACGTCGTGAAGGTTTGATTGAGGGTTTCGTTGCTGTTGATGAGTTCTTTCAATTCGTCGATGATCCCGAGCTTCACCCGATAGTTGTGTTCCTTTTCCGCTTCGGTACGGGCGATGTAGGCATCCCTTTCCTTCCGGTACTGGGCGAAAAGTCCCTTGAGGCGTTCCTCGTCTCCGTTGTCGGGCATAGCGAACTCTTCCGGTGCTCCTCCCGTGGCTGCGAATTCCTTTTTCATCCGGTCGACTTCCTGGCGGTAAGCCTTGTAAAAAGCGATTTTGGCCGCTTCGGCTTCCCGGCGCAGGGTTTGCACGGGTTTGGTGCGGAGGCTTTCCGCAAAGGCGTCCACGATTTCGGTTTTGTTCATGTTGCCGAAATCGGTCGTTCCGCTTTCCCGATCGGTGCCTTCCGCGCCCGATTCTTCTTCGGGGGTATTTTCCCCCAGATCGAATTCCGGGGCGCTGGCCTGCAAATCCGCTTCTTCGTCCGCAAAATCCACCGCCGGCGTCTCGGTGCCGGATACGGTTTCTTCTTTCTTGTTTCCGGTTTCTTCGGCGGCGGGCGCCGGAGTTTCCGTGGCAGCGACATTCGTATCCTCAGCTTCGGGCGCGCCTCCGCTGACTTGTTCCTCCGGAACAGATGCGTTCAGTTCGTTCGTTTCCATTGAAAAAGGTTTTCGAGATCGATTAAGTCACAAAATTATACAATTTTATTTAAAACCTAAATCTTTTCGGCCCCAAATTCACGGACGGAGGGAGCGGGTGAAATATAATCGAATTTTAATACGACCGACGGCGTAAAAAAAGTATATTTGTTCATACAAATCATATCCAATCTATTGGTTAACTCTATGAAGAAAAACCGACTCATACCCTGGATGCTGGGCGGGGCCCTCGTTTTCGGACTGACGGCCCATGCCCAGAAATCGTACGAAGGGAGGAATTACCAGGAGCTTCCGTGGAAAGTGGTGGCTACGCAAATGCCCGACGAATGGTACGGCACCGATGAAGCGAAGGCGGCGGCGGACAATGTGCTGGTCTATCAGAAATGGTCCGGCGGATGGGGAAAGAATACGCCCATGCATAAGACGTTGAGACCCGCAGATCGTTCTGCGCTGATCGAAGACAAGCGAAGTATCCACAATGCCACGTTCGATAACGACGCCACGACGACCGAACTGAAATTTCTGGCGAAGGTTTACAATAAAACCGGCGAAGACCGTTACAAGGAGGCGTTTGAGGACGGACTCATTTTTATTTTCCGGTCTCAGTACGATAACGGGGGATGGCCGCAGGTCTGGCCGCTCCGTCCGGGATACTATTCTCACATCACCATCAACGACGATGCCACGTATAACAATCTCGTGCTGTTGCAGCGAATCGTGAAGGGCGATCCCGAGTTTGCGTTCCTGGACAAATTTTTTGTGGAACGCAGCAGAAAGGTGATGGATCGGGGTGTGGACTGCCTGCTGAAGACGCAGATCGTCAAGGGTGGAAAACCGACTGTTTGGTGTGCTCAGCATGACGAATACAATTTCATGCCTTCCATGGGACGGACTTTCGAACTCCCTTCGTTCAGCGGTTCGGAATCGGTGAATGTCGTGTTGTTCCTGATGAGTCTGGAGAATCCTTCTCCAGAGGTGATCCGGGCGGTCGAATGCGCCGTGGAGTGGTTTGAAAGTCACAAGCTCGAAGGCATCCGGGTGGCGACCGTGACGGGGCCGGACGGCCGGCGGGACAGACAGGTGGTGCAGGATCCGAACGCTCCGGCCTTGTGGGGACGCTTTTACGATCTGGAAACCGAAAAGCCGTTTTTCTGCGATCGCGACGGGGTAAAGAAGAATTCGCTGGCGGAAGTGGGATATGAACGCCGGAACGGCTACGGCTGGTATACCAGCGGGCCGCAAAAGGTACTGGATGCCTATCCGGCCTGGAAAGCCCGGCTGGTCCGATGATTTTTAGTTGTTTAACCTAATCGTTCTACTGAAACCATGAAATTTCAAATGCTTAAAACCGGCCTGTTCGCCTGCGCATTCTGCCTGGCGGCAGGTGCGACGATCGCCCAGACACCGGCCATCGGCCGCTCCTGGAAATCCGTAGCCACCCGGATGCCGGAACAATGGTACGGCACCGACGAAGCGAAAGCCGTTGCCGAAAACGTACTGCTTTATCAGCGCGATGCCGGCGGATGGCCTAAAAACACCCCCATGCACAAACCGCTTTCCGATGCCGAAAAAGCCGAGCTGCTCAAACAAAAATCCGAACTCGGAGCGACGCTCGACAACGATGCGACCACGACCGAACTGAAATTTCTGGCCAAGGTTTATACCCAGACCGGAGACGAACGATACCGGCGGGCTTTCGACAAGGGATTGAATTACATTTTTGCGGCTCAATACGACAACGGAGGGTGGCCGCAATTTTATCCGTTGCGTCAGGGATATTATACCCACATCACGTTCAACGACGATTGCATGGTGAATATTCTGAACGTGTTGAGCGATATTTTCAACCGGACGGGCGTTTACGCCTTTGCGGAAACGGACGAAAACGTGGCCCGGGCGAAGGCCGCTTTCGACAAGGGGATCGACTGTATCCTGAAAACGCAGATCGTGAAAAACGGGCAGAAGACCGTATGGTGCGCCCAGCACGACGAAGTGACGCTGGCGCCTGCCAAAGCACGGGCTTACGAGCTGCCTTCGTACAGCGGGGGCGAATCGGTGGGAATCGTCCTGCTTTTGATGAAACTGCCGAATCCGTCGCCGGAAATCGTCCGGGCGGTAGACGGAGCGGTCAAATGGTTCGAAGAGCACAAGATCGAAGGCATCCGGCTGGAGACGAAGGAAGCTAATGGAGAGTACAACCGACACATCGTTTCGGATCCGAACGCGCCGGCCATGTGGGCACGGTTCTACGATCTGGAAACCGAAAAGCCGTTCTTCTGCGATCGGGACGGCATCAAGAAGGCTACGCTGGCGGAAATCGGTTACGAACGCCGGAACGGATACGGCTGGTACACGACGGCGCCGCAGCGGGTGCTGGATGCTTATCCGACTTGGAAAGCATCGTTGAAATAATGCAATGAAGGCTGTAAAGACCTGGAAATGATTTTCGGTTGCCGAGCTCCGGAAATCCGACAGTCGAAATGATGTTTCCTGTTTTGTTGATTGAGGGGAAGTGCCCCGGTCGTTCCGTTGGGAAATGACCGGGGCATTTTGTATGAACTGCTATGCCGAAAGAAAGGGGAGAATACTCCGAAAAAACAAAAAAGGAAGTGCTTGAGCACTTCCTGAATAATACACAGCAGGACGTATAAGCCGGGTTTTGTACCGCCGGGCACCGAAGTTTCCGGCGGCCTCTGCCATTTATCTAGCCTGCGGGTCGCCCCGTCAGGTCGTCAGCAACCTACCCCCCGACTCGGACGAGCAGCCCTCAAACGCCGGTGTACATGGTCTTGCAACCCGTTAGGCGTACGGCTGTCCGTGTCTCCACGGACACCGGTGGTCTCTTACACCGCCTTTTCACCCTTACCGCAGAACGGACGATCATAGTCCTTACCGAAGAACCTTTAGCTTGCCTTTCCGCGGCGGTTGTTCTCTGTTACGCTGCTATGCCCTTGCGGACATCTTCCCGTTAGGAAGAACGGCGCTCTGTGTTGCCCGGACTTTCCTCTCCCCGCCCGAAGGCGGGCAGCGGCAGAGCCGTCCTGCTGTGTAAATTTTTGCAGGGAGAAAGCCTTTCCCCTGCATATTGTAATTCTCATGCCGAAAACCGCCCCCAAGCCTACAAAAATACCATGATGGCCCCGTATCCGTATTCCTGGAACGAAGCGTCCTGGTACCTCAGCCGAGGATATTTGGATGCCAGCAATTTTTTCATTTCGTATTTCAACTTGCCGCTTCCCACGCCGTGGATGAAAACCATCCTGCCGCCCCGGTTGTTGTTTACGGCCAGATCGAGTGCGATTTCGAAGCGGGAAAGCTGGGCCTTAAGGATTTCTCCCGGCGTCATTCCCGCGGTATCGTCCAGTATTTGTTCCGCATGGAGGTCTACGATTTCAGGCTCTTTGTGCGGTTTCTTTTCCGGAGCGATCCGGGATTCCGTTTTGGGACGGTCTCCTTTTTCCTTCAACGCTTCGGCCAATGTCATCGCCGTATCTTTCGTGACAACCGGTTCCGTTTTTCGCTGCTCCCGGCTGGAAGCTACGGTATAAATCACGATGGGTTCTTCGAAATAATCGGTTTCGACATAATTTCCCCGGCGAACGAATTTCAGGGGAGAGAGTTCGAGCGTGAAACTTTCGGTGGGTTGCGGAACATAGCGGGTCGGCTTGAACAGTATCGCGCTGACCAGCAGACGACGAGGCCGGTTCAGCTCTTCCATCCTGATGACGGCGATTTCCTCTTTGCTGTCTTCGTCCAGCTGTCCCGCTTTCAGCGCGGTTGCATGATCGGTTCCATCGTTCCATTGAGCGATGGAATAAAGCAAAGAATAGGAACTGTCGTTGACCAGATGAAGGGTGAGCCGGGCGGAAGTTTCCGGAGCCTGCGGACGATCCGGAACGAAACAGAGCCTGATTTCATAATCGGTCAGATCGGTGGGAGCGGGCAGATGCTGCTGCCGTTCTTCTTCCTGTCTGCGGGCCGTTTCGTTGGCCTGTGCGGTCTGTCGGATGTAATTGGATTTGATGTAGGAAAGATCGATCGGGTCTTCGTCCTCGTAATCGTCGGCGAGAGCGATCCGCCCGTATTGCGGAGCCGAACGGCGGGGCGTTTTGATTTTTTCCTTCGGAGCGTCGGGTTTGTGCCTTCCGGCATTGACAGGGGTACCGTCACCGACGCCCATCTTTTTCATGGCTTCCTGTTCGGCTTCGGCGGCCACGACCACCAGGTCGGTGATCATGGCAGGGATTTCGAATCCGTCTTCGACCATGACGCTGGCTATGGAACCGTTTATGGAGGTAACCACGCCTACGGTCGTGTCGCTTATGAATTTCACCCTGTCTCCCTTTTTAATCATATCGGTTTTATTTGATGCAAACTTACGGAATTTTATGAAAAATGGCGTAAGTTTGTATGAAAATTGAGGAAGCGCGAACGTTATGAAGATCGTAATAGCCGGAGCCGGGGAGGTGGGAAGCCATCTGGCCAAAATGCTGAACAACGAGTACCACGACATTACCATCATAGACGACGATCCCAAGCACCTGGAAGACGTGGCTGGAATCACCGACATCATCACCATCGAGGGGGACTGTACGACGTTCGCCGTGCTGAACAGGGCCATGGTGCGGAAGGCCGATCTGTTCATCGCCGTGTGTCAGGACGAAAACGCGAACGTGCTTTCGGCCATTCTGGCCAAGCAGCTCGGCGCCCGCAAGGCCATATCCCGGATCGACAACAACGAATACCTCGCTCCGAACAACAAGGAGATATTCATCAATATGGGGATCGACTACCTGTTCTATCCCGAACAGGAAGCGGCCAAGGAGGTGATCAATCTGCTGGGGCATACCAGCACTACCGAGTTCGTGGATTTTTCCGGAGGGAAACTGTCGCTGGTGGTTTTCAAGCTGGATGCCACCTCCTCTTTGGTGGATCGGTCGCTGATGGAGGTGACCCGCGACCGGGAGAGTCTGGAATACCGGACGGTGGCGATTTCCCGCGACGGGGAAACCATCATCCCGCGCGGGGACGATGTGTTTCGGGTAGGGGACATGATCTACGTGATCGTCAACCAGAGCGCCATCCGGGAAGTGACCACCTTTTCCGGGAAAACGAACATCGACGTGAAAAACATGATGATTCTCGGAGGGAGCCGGATCGGTGTCGGGATCGCGCGGGCTTTGCAGGGAGAGGTGAATGTCAAGCTGGTCGATTATACGGCGGACAAGGCGTATAAACTGGCGGAAATCCTGGAAAAGACCCTCATCATCCACGAGGACGGCCGAAATACGGAGGCGATGCTGGAAGAGGGGTTGGCCAACATGGATGCTTTCGTCGCCGTGACGGGCCGGGCGGAAACCAACATTCTGACCGCCATGCTGGCCAAACGGCTGGGAGTCAAGAAAGTCATTGCGGAAGTCGAAAACCTGAATTACATCAACCTGGCCGAAAGCATCGGAATCGACACGATCATCAACAAGAAGCTGATTACGGCCAGCAGCATTTTCCGGTTCACGATGAGTACCGACGTGCAGGCCATCAAGTGCCTGACGGGATCGGACGCCGAAGTGCTGGAATTCATCGCCAAACCCAATTCGCCGGCGACCAAGTGCAAGATCAAGGAACTGGAATTCCCGCACGGTGCGATCATCGGCGGGATCGTCCGGGGCGACAAAACGTTTATCGCCGTGGGAAATTTCGAAATCAAGCCCTACGACCGGGTGGTCGTGTTCGCCCTGCCGTCGGCCATATCCCGGATCGGCCGGTTTTTCAATTGATGGGCCGGTGTAATGAATAAAGAAGGCCGCCTCGGAAACGTTATCGGATTGTGATATGGGGGGATGGAGGCTCGTAAAGCTTTTCGTTTGCGAAGGAAAACGGAGGGGAAAATTTAGCGGATGGTAGTAACATGGGCAGAAATACAGAAGTGGCAGCGTTGCGGGAGGCTTTTTACAGGGAAAGAAAGCTTCTGGCAGCGGAAATGCGCGAGTGTCGGAAAAGGATTATCCGGAAATACGGTTCGACGGAAAACTTTTACCGGTCTTTAAAATTCAGGTTCGTCGATTCTCCGGGAGACCCCGGTTTACAGAAGGGGTATGACCTGTACAGATCGATTTTCACCCTGCCCGAAGAATCCGAATCGTTTGAAGGGTTCCGCAGGGCGTTGGAACTGAATGCGGACAGAGAACTCCTCGAACGTTTCGGCCCCTACCGGGAGTGCTGGCTGTTTGTCGGTAGCGAGGAAGACGACGAACTCCTGGGGGGAATCAATTACACTGCGTATTCCATGCCCCGTTGTGTGAAAAAGAAGTACGATTGTCGGGCGACCCTTCATATTCATTATATTTTCGTTCGGGGTGAATACCGGTCGCTCGGGATCGCGAGCCGTCTGTTGAACGAGATGGAACGGAGTGCGGATGCCTGGCTGGCGCAGTCGGAATGTCTCAGAGGAAGAGTTTTTTCTTTCTGCGAGCAGAATGCTCCCGAACTGATGACTTCCGAAGAATATTTTACGGATTGCCTGCATGCACGCATAGATCAGTGCGATCGTCTGGCATGGTGGTGCAAAAAAGGATACAATCGGTTGCGTTTCAATTACTTCCAGCCGTCTTTGTCGGAAGATGCAAAGGCCTGTACCATACTTACCCTTAACGTTAAGCAGGCATCCGGAACGCAGGTGCCCGCCCTTATCCTTCAGGAGCATCTGAGACGCTTCTTTTATATTTCGGTACTCAAGGCACATGAGGACGGAACGGCTTCCCGGCTGGTCGGATGGCTCGGTACACAGAATCGGATTGAGGTGGAAGGCCGACCGGCTTTCTACAAACGGTTGCAAAAATCCTTTTACTCTTCCGAAGCCGTTACGCGTCGTCCTCTGTCGCTCCTTTTCGATGAACCGAACGTTACGGGTTAGCCCAGTTCGTTTATTATGGCTTGGATTTCGGTTTTTTCGAACGTAGAGTCGGTTGAAACGAACCACAGGACGGGATCATTCGGGGCGGATGACGGAAACGGATCGAATCCCTGATTTATGCAACAGGCGGAAATTTCATCCGGTTTCCGGTTCAACCGCGGTATTTTCCACAGGATTCTCTTCGGGCTGTTTTGGTCCGTATCCTGACGTTCTATCCAATGACCGGCTTGTTCCGTCAACTTCTTTTCCGAGGATCCGAAGTGCTGCCCCGGGGTACAGGATTCGATCAGGTAGAAACGTTTTTCCCGCAAATAAGTAACCGAGGTCAAAGCGATGATTTGATCCCGATGGTCGAATTCTGCGTACAGACAGCCGTCGGTCACGTCCCCTGAGAGTTTCTGCAGCATGTGATCGAAGGTGCGGTAATTGTTCGTTGATTTGAAATGCGGATGATAGGAACGGACGTAAAATTCACTCAAGATCATGCGGTCGGCTTCCGTGTCGGTGAGTCGCCGGATGCGTGTGGTGAGAAAGTAGCGGTCGAACGCATCCAATACCGTTATGATGTCCACTTTCGGTTCGGGATACACGTGTCCGGTCAGCCAGGAAGAAAAACTCCCGGTTTCGGCCTTGTATTTCTCCAGCTTTTTACGGAACAGGCTTTCGATGTATTTGTTCGTAGCGAGACAGTACCGGTACGAACGGGAACGCAAACGATCGTCTCCTTCGATTTTTCTCAGATAACCGAATGCCTTCTCGATGAGGCACTCCGCTAAAAACTTGTAGTTGCCGGGGTTGGGAAGATTGGAGTGCTCGAAAAAAGTGACGCTTTTAGCCGGGGAGAAAGACGGGTCGGCGTCTTCCGATTGAAACATGATCCACAAATATGCGGAAAAAAACGGTATGTTCCTTTCTCGGTGACAAATGTCTACAGGGGTAAACGATTTTATGTCCAGTACAAAAGGAGTCGAAAGCGCTTCCTGTGAAATGCGTTCGAGAAAAGGCTTCGAGTTCGTTTCGATGATTCCCCGGTTCAGTTGGCAAAACCGGCGGGTGTCGGTCAGTTTCCCTGCGATGGTTCCGTATTTGCCGAATTCCCCCGGCTGGTCGTTCGACAGATCGAGTTCCTGCAAAATATCTTTCCCTTTTTCCTCGATGATACGACGCATTCGCATCAGCACGTTGACGGAATTGGCTTCGTCGCCGTAACCGTAGAGAAGGATGCAGGCTTTGTCCTTTTCTTCCGGATCGTAGTCGATCCGGTAGCTGGGGCCCCACATCAGCCAGTTGAAGGAAAAGAACAGTTCTTCCGGAAGAACCCGCTCGATATTCAATGCACTGTTATACCGATCCAGAATTTGTTTCCAGTTCTGTTCGAATCGGTCGTTGAGGCCGGTGATTACGGCCATCGGAGCCAGAAAACCTTCCTTGATCTCGATGGACGAAAGAAAGGACGTCGAGGCATTCGCATTCATGCCATAATGATGCGCATAGTGCTTGTACCACCACTTGTTGAAGCGAAAATTCCAACGCCTTCCGATTCGCAGGTAAACGTCTGCGATCCCGGTCGCATGTTCCGCCCGGGATTCCTCCGGGTGCAGCGTGTTGTTCATGAAACGAAAATAACGGCTGATGTTCAGTTTGACCTGTTCGTGAAGCAGATCGGAACAGGTATCCACCCGGATGCAGGCTTTTGCCGGATCGTTCGGGTAATTTTTTATCAACTCGTTGTACCGATATCGCAGCTTTTTCCATTCTTCCCGCGACAAATGGGAAGTGTTGTTCTGAATGCACGCTAATTCCATGTACACCCGGATTTTATCGTAGGCTTTTTTGCCGAACGTAAAAACCAGCCGGAAGGATTCTCCGAAAGTCAGTCCCTGTTTTGCAAAAACCTTTCGGAGCGGAAATATGACGGGAAGATAGGCGAATTTGACGAACACGAAAACGCCGACCGCCACGACTATGTAGTTGGTCGTGACATCGATGAACTGTCCTATGGGAAAGTAGACCTTTTCGTAAAAATATTCCAGATATGACCACATCGCAATTTTGTATAAGGAGTTATCCAAATATATAAATATTTTGTTGTTCCTGTTGCGTTCGGATCGCAATATCGCTGACGGGAACATCAAAACCATTCCCGGCGTTCCGTTTATTACGGAATAGACGTGAACCGTAAGAGGAGAAATGAATAAGAACCGGAACGTACACCCGCACGTTCCGGTTCTGTCCATCCTATACATATGTATTACGGGCGGAATAACCCGTGTTACCGAAAGGGAAGGAGATGGGAGGAATTATTTCTCCCAGGCACTCAGGATTTCTCCGACATACATTTTATGCAGGCCGCCTTCTTTTTCTCCGTACCACTTTTCCAGAGGCCTTTTGTCCGTGAAATGTTCCGCTTCCAGAAAATCCGCGTACAGCTTTCTGCATTCGAGGATCAAACGGGCTTCTTCGAAAGCCATTCCGCCGTGTTCCGCAGCGAACGGCGTAAGCCCTGCCTGGGCCGCCTTATCCGTGTCGCGTCCCGAAACCGAACCGCAGATGTTGAGCGCCTTCCGATACTGCGGGCTGAGGAACGAAAGGGTGAATCCCGCTTCCGCTTCCATGAATTCATAGGTGTAGCGTTCCGGCCGGACGAAAACAAAGGCTACCGGTTTCCCCCACAGAAAACCGAGGGTGCCCCAACTGGCCGTCATCGTGTTGAACTTTTCGGGCTTTCCCGCGGTGATGAGCATCCATTCCTGTCCAATCAGCCGGACGGGATTGTCGGGAATGGACGCGGGATCGATTTTTTTCATGTTCGTCATAATGGTATTTTGAAACGTTCGTATATGCGGCTTTCATCAAAGTTTTTGCGATACTTTAGGGACGAATAAACTTTTGGAATCGCATGCTGATTCGCACAAAGATAAAAATAAAGAGCAGGGGCAGGGCTTACCGGTAACTTCTTTTAGGTTAATTATTAAAAATAATTTACTTTTAAGCGTAAAAAGATTTCGCATGAAAAAGCTGTTTTTTCTATCTTGTATCGTCTGGGCGGCCGGTTGCGGTGCGCCGAAAGACGTCTTTGTCGTCGAAGGTCATGTCCCTTCCTTGAAAGACAGCACCCTGTTGACGCTCAACCGGTTTGAAGGCGACCTGATGATGGCGGTCGACACGGCTTATGTGCGGAACGGCCGTTTTTCCTTCCGTTATCCCGTTACGGAAAAAAGCAGGCTCATCATCTTGAGTTTTTCGGATGAAGTGTCGAACATGTTGCTGCCCCTTTGGTCGGAACCCGGTAAAAAAGCCGTTATTACGGGCGACAACAACCTGAAGTACACTTGGAGCGTAAAAAGCCGCATTCCGGAACAGCGGGAAGCGGAACGTTACAAACAGGCTTCCAAGGCGGAATATGAGGAACTGCAACGGTTAAAAATGGAATACGATAGACTCTTGAAAAATCCTCCCGCTCCGGCCGAACGGGACAGCATCGTGAACAGACTGAGAGATATAAACCGTTTGCAGGACAGTCTGAGATACCGGATTTATGATAAAACGCTCGACCTGCTCGGTCGGGCGGAACCTTCCGTCGTTTTTGCGGACGAGTTGCGTGACATATGTATGATGATACGTCATTACGAAACCTTTGCGCCTCTCCGGGAACGGGCCATAGAGCAATACGACAGGCTATCGGAAGAAGTAAAGGCATCCGCGGCCGGAAAGGAAATGCATCTGGCCCTTTATCCGCCCGTCAAGGTCAAAACGGGCGACCGGATGGCCGATACCGAACTGGTGGATCTGAACGGAAAAACGCACCGGCTTTCGGAATACCTGGGAAAATACATCCTGCTGGATTTCTGGGCTTTCTGGTGCGGCCCCTGCATCCAGTCCTTACCCGAATTGAAAACGGCTTCCGAATCGTATCGGGATAAATTGACCGTGGTAGGTGTTTGTTCCGATCCACGGGAACAATGGGAGAAGGCTACGAAAGAGCACGGGATTACGTGGGTGAACCTCAATGCTTCCGACGATCCGTCGTTCAATGCCCGATACGGGGTCAACGGCATACCGCATCAGGTGCTCATTTCGCCCGAAGGCATCGTTCTCGCCGCCTGGAAAGGGTATGGTGAAGGGAATCTCGAGCGACAACTGAAAAAACATCTTCCCGAATAAAACAAGTGAAAGGCTGTCCGCGGGCAGCCTTTCGTATTCGGTTGGGTCGCAGGTAAACGGAAAGCCTGTCTATGCCTTCCGGTATGCAATAGTGTTCGAGCTTACTGCGGGTCTACGTCCGGGATGATCGTCAGGGAAGCGTATCCCTCCTTTTTTAGGAGACTCCGGATGGCTTCCGATGCAAGCCGGCGGGCTTCCGCAAAGGATTTTCCCCGCTCGATTTTCAACAGGAACCCGCAAAGGTATTCGTTGCGGATCTTGTCCACGGCCGGAATTTCCGGGCCGAGGAGCCGTTTGCCGAAAATCTTTCGCATCGCCCGGTCGAAATCCGTAACGGCACGGTTCAGCACTTCTTTTTTGGCATGTTTCAGGGTGAACCTGACCAGCCGGCAATAGGGCGGATAGAGGAACTGTTGCCGTTCGGCGATCTGCGTCCGGAACAGGGCTTCGTAATTTCCTTCCCGGACTTGCAGGATGACCGGATGATCGGGTTGAGTGGTCTGGATGATCACCTGTCCGCGGTCGTTCCGGCGTCCGGCCCTTCCGGCTACCTGCATCATCAGTTGAAAGCTCCGTTCCGAGGCCCGGAAGTCGGGGAAATTAAGCATGTTGTCCGCATTCAGGATGCCTACCAGCGTGACGTTTTCGAAGTCGAACCCCTTGGTGACCATCTGGGTGCCTACCAGGATGTCGGTCTTTCCCGCCGCGAACGCCGAGACGATCCGGGAATAGCCTTTGGCCGAGCGGGTCGAATCGAGGTCGAGCCGGGCGATGACCGCCTGCGGAAAAATTTTCTGCAGTTCCTCTTCGATCTTTTCCGTGCCGAATCCTTTGGTCTGGAGATCGGCGGCGCCGCAGGCCGGACAAACCGGCGGCACCGGTACGGCATAGCCGCAATAGTGGCAGGTCAGGGACTCGGTGGCCTTGTGATAGGTCAGGCTCACGTTGCAGTGGGGACAAGTGGGCACGAAATAACAGGCGCCGCATTCCGTATAGGGGGCGAATCCGCGCCGGTTCTGAAACAGGATGGCCTGTTTCCCGGCGGCAAGGGTTTTGTCCAGTTCCTCCAACAGCACCCGATTGAACAGCGATGTCCGCTCTCCGCGCCGCGCCGAACGGATGATGTCCGATACGAGGATGTTCGGCAGGGAAACCCCTCCGTATCTTTCCGTCAGGGTAACCAGTCCGTATTTTCCCGTAACGGCGTTGAAATAACTTTCCACCGAGGGGGTGGCGCTGCCCAGCAGAGATGCGGCTCCCGAAATCCGGGCCAGCATCAGGGCCGAATCCCGTGCATGGTAGCGGGGAGCGGGTTCGTACTGCTTGTAACTGTTTTCGTGTTCTTCGTCCACGAGGACCAGCCCCAGCCGGCGGTGCGGAAGCAGGAGCGCGGACCGGGCTCCCACGATCAGCAGCGGTTCCCGGTCTTCTTCGAGTACCTGCAGGTAGCATTCCGCCCGCATGTTGTCGCTGAAACGGGAATGGTAGACGGCTACCCGGTCGCCGAAACGGAGCCGGAGCCGTTCGATCAGTTGGGTCGTCAGGGCGATTTCCGGCAGCAGGTAAAGCACGTCTTTTCCGGTATCGAGCGCTTCCCGGATCAAATGGATGTAAATTTCGGTTTTGCCGCTTCCGGTTACGCCGTGCAGCAGCACGGTTTTCCGCATTCCGAAATGCGTGCGGACGGAACGGAACGCTTCTTCCTGCGGCCCGGTCAGGACGGGCATCGGATCGATCGGGGCTTCCATCGCCTCGTTCCGGCTTACCTCTTTTTCGAAGCTGCGAAGGAATCCCTTTGCTTCCAAGGCTTTCAGTACGGGGTAGGAAGCGTGTCCCGCCTGTACGAAATCGCTTTTGGTCACGGAGCCGGGCGCTCCGAAATCGACCGGGGAAAGCAGCTCCGCCAGATCGATCAGCGCCTTGTATTGGGCTTTGGCCCGTTTGAGCGAATCCAGCGCTTCATGAAGCGTCTTTTCACTGGAGATGGCCGCAGAAAACGTAAGATGCGTTCGGGTTTTGACCGTATAGGAATCGGTGATGTTTTCGCTGTAACCGTCCGATTTGAATGCCGACGGAATGGCGCTTTTCATCACTTCCCCCATCGAACACATATAATAGGAAGCGATCCAATCCCAAAGTTTCAGTTGATGCTCCGTGACGATGGGCCGGGTATCCACGGCGGATACAACGGACTTGATGGTTTTATAATCCGGTTTCTCGGTATGGATGCGGTGCACGATGGCCGCGTAATATTTTCTTCGTCCCAACGGGACGATCACCCGGCTGCCCGGAACCACCTCCCCGGCCAGTTCTTCCGGAATCCGGTAGGTAAAACTGCCTTCCACGGCCAGCGGCAGGATAACGTCGGCGAATTTTTCGGTCGTCATGTTTATTTCAGAACAGTGAACCCTGAGCGGTATTTTCTCCGTTTTCGGCGGGTGTCGCAGCGGAACCCGTCTGCAACGTCACGCTCGGAGCCGCCGTGCCGATCATCGCCATGAAATCTGCTTCCGAAATGATCCGGATTCCCAGCTTTTTGGCTTTGGTCAGTTTGGCCCCCCCCGCTTTCGCGCCTGCCAGCAGGTAGGTCGTATTGGAAGAAACGGTGCTCAGGTTTTTGCCTCCGTGCTCTTCGATCAGTTCTTTGAGCTCGTCGCGCGAATGATTTTCGAATGTCCCTGATATAACGAAAGAAAGCCCTGCCAGCGTATTTGCCTGCGCCTCTTTTTCTTCGATTTCGAACCGTATGCCCGCCGCACGCAGCCGGTCGACGATAGCCGCATTTTCCGGGTCGGCGAAGTACCGAACGATGCTGTCCGCGATTTTGCCGCCCACTTCTTCCGCTTCCGTCAATTCCTCGCGGCTTGCTTTCAGCAGATTGTCCAGCGTGCGGAAATGGGATGCCAGGTTCTTGGCGGTGGTTTCGCCGACGAAACGGATGCCGAGTGCATACAGTACTCTTCCGAAAGGCACTTTCCGGGAATTTTCGATGCTCGTGACGATGTTGTCCGCCGACTTTTCGCCCAGCCGCGGCAGTACGGAAAGTTGTTCCCGTTTCAGATCGTACAGGTCGGCGATGTTGCCGATCAGTCCTTTTTCATAGAGCAGTTCCACCGTTTCCTCGCCCAGCCCGTCGATGTTCATCGCACGCCGGCTGATGAAATGGATGATGCGTCCCAGAATCTGAGGCGGGCAGTGCAACTGGTTCGGACAGTAGTGGCGTGCTTCTCCCTCCGGCTTGACAAGCGGAGTGCCGCATTCCGGACAATGGTCTGTAAATACGAACGGCGTGCTGTCCGTCGGACGTTGGGAAATGTCGGTTCCGGTGATCTTGGGGATGATTTCGCCTCCTTTTTCCACATAAACCATATCGCCGACCCGCACATCGAGCAACGCGATTTGTTCGGCGTTGTGCAGGGACGCCCGTTTGACTGTGGTGCCCGCCAGTTGCACCGGGGTCAGGTTCGCCACGGGCGTGACGGCGCCCGTCCGGCCTACCTGAAAATCGACGGACAGCAGCCGTGTAAGAGCTTGTTCCGCCTTGAATTTGTAGGCTACGGCCCACCGCGGAGCCTTGGCCGTGGAACCGAGCTGCCGCCGCACGTTGTATTCGTTTACCTTGATGACCACCCCGTCCGTGTCGTAGGGCAGCGTTTCCCGCGCTTTGTCCCAATAAGCGATGTAGGCCGAAATTTCCTCCAGTGTCCGGCATTTGCGCATGTCGGGCGAGACCTTGAACCCCCAGCTTTTCGCTTTCTGCAGGTTTTCGTAGTGGGAAGCATAGGGCAGATTTTCTCCCTGAATGTCGTACAGGAAACTGTCCAGCCCCCGTTGCGCCACCACCGCCGAGTTCTGTTGTTTGAGGGTTCCCGCCGCCGCGTTCCGGGGGTTGGCGAAAGGCACTTCGCCGATTTCTTCCCGTTCCCGGTTGAGTTTTCGGAAGGAAGCGTGCGGCATGAAGATTTCTCCGCGGATTTCGAAGAAAGCCGGATAGTCATTCCCCAGCAACTTCAGCGGGACGGAACGGATGGTGCGCACGTTGGCCGTTACGTCGTCTCCAGCCGTTCCGTCTCCCCGCGTCACCGCCCGGACGAGTTCCCCGTTTTCATAGGTGAGGCTGATGGCCGTGCCGTCGAACTTCAGTTCGCAAACGTATTCGAAGTCGCCTCCCGCTTCCTTGCGGATACGGCTGTCGAAATCCGCGATTTCTTCCAGCGAGTAGGTGTTGGACAGGGACAGCATCGGAAAACGGTGCCGTACCTGCGTGAAGGTGGCGGTGATGTCGCTTCCCACCCGGTTGGTGGGAGAGTTGGGGCTGGCGTATTCGGGATGGGCGGCTTCCAGGTCGCTCAGTTCGCGCAGCATGATATCGTAATCGTAATCGCTGATCTTCGGGGCGTTTTCCACGTAGTAGAGGTAGTTGTGGAAATTCAGCAACGCTCTCAGTTCTTCAATTCTCTCTTTGGCATTCATCGCTTTTTCACGGATTGTTGTGGTAAAAGTAATAAAAAAACGAACCCGGTTTTTGAGCGAAAGGAAAATCCCGTTCGTTTCGGGACGTAACCGGTTGATTCGTATGCGAATCCTTTCTCTTTCCGGGCCGGCGGAGATCATTTTGGCCTTTCGTTTCGGAATGGCAGGAAAAATGCAGAGACGTTTCCCGGATAAAACCGCGATTTTTTCCCACGCTCCTGTTGCATTTGCAAATTTTATGTATAATTGCAGAAAAATTATGTACGGATATGGACTCAAATAGTAAGCCAAAAAAGCGTGTTGTAATCAGTTACAAAAATCTCACGCCCGAACTGCAGGAGGAAGTGAGAAAGAAATACCCTCAGGGATACACCGACAGCATGATCCGCATCGACAAAAGCCCGACCGATTTTTTCTACGCCATCATGTTGGAAACGGAGGATGCGAGTTACTTGATCAAGGTGGATGTGAAGGTGGATTCCAAAGTGGAAGAGGAGGAGGAAAAGGATTATTACGACGATGAAATAAAGGGCGCCGAAGAGATCGCCGATACCAGCGACGATTCGGAAGAGGAGGAGTGAGGCTTTTTCTGCATGACCGTACAGATGCAGCAAAGGCCGTTGTTAAGACGGAACAAACGATAGCTATATATATTATAATATATCCGATTATAAAATTCAATCCCAATATTTATATCATAATGCATCTATGGAAATATATCACGACGAGTACAGTAATCCGGAGATTACCGTGCGGTGGGATCAGAGCAAATGCATCCATGCCGGCGTGTGTTACACCGAACTGGGAAAGGTGTTCAATCCGCTGCGCCGTCCGTGGATAGACGTGGATCAGGCATCGGCGGAAGAAATCATGAAAGTTGTCGAAAAATGTCCTACGGGAGCCTTGACGGCAGTCCGAAATAGAGATAAAGGTCAAACGGCCAGCGAGGCGGAAAAGAAGGAACAGCCTGTAGAACAGCCGGTATGGTGATGATTTTCGCCGTTTTACGTACCGGATATCCCAAGAACTGAAAAATCCTGATCGTAAAATCGGGGCGCCGGGGATGCTTATTATTCCCGGAGAAATGCGTATCTTTCGAAAGCGATTCCGCGCCCGGAGTGGAGGAAACGCGGAAACTCGACGGGATTAAAAATTACTTGCCCATGGATTATTCGAATATCACCGACCGGCTATTCAAAGACATAGACGTTCACGAGGTAGCGGAAAAAGCGGAACGGTTTCGTACGGACACGGTCTATTTTCGGACGAAACGAGTGTATGCGCATTGTCTGTCTTGTCTGGATCTGACATCGCTGGGAGCGACCGATTCCCGTGAAAGCGTCACGGCCTTCGCCCGGAAGGCGGCGGATTTCCGCAAGTCTTTTCCTCACCTGCCGGACGTGGCTACGGTCTGCGTGTTCCCCGTTTTCGTGGATGCGGTCGGATTGGCGCTGGAAGACAGCGAAATCGGTATTACGGCGGTAGCGGGCGGCTTCCCGTCGGGCCAGACTTTCGTAGAGGTGAAGATGCTGGAATGCGCCATGGCCGAAGAAAACGGAGCCGACGAGATCGACATCGTGCTGAATCCGGGGCTGTTCCGGGACGGCATGTACCAGGTGGCGGCCGGAGAAATCGAAATCATCCGCCAGGAACTGGATCGGGATACGGTGCTGAAGGTCATCATCGAATCCGGCTTGCAGCCGTTCCTGACGGATGTTCGGAAAGCTGCCGTGGTGGCGATGGCGGGAGGGGCCGACATGATCAAGACGTCCACCGGTAAAAACGGAGCCGGTGCTGCGCCGGATGCCGTAGTCGTGATGTGCGAAGCGATCCGGGATTATTTCGCATTGACGGGGGAGAAGGTGGGAATCAAAGTGGCCGGAGGGGTGCGTACCGTCGAGGATGCCGTACTGTACTATACGATCGTAAAATCCGTGTTGGGGGACGAGTGGCTGACGCCCGATTTGTTCCGCATCGGGGCCAGTTCATTGGCGAACGACCTGTTAAGCGCCATCGAAGATCGGGAAGTCCGGTATTTTTAGGGGGAAGGAGAGTCCCTTGCTCTCGATCGGATAAACGGGAACGGTTCGCGGAATCGTTTCCGTTCTTTTTCGGGGTGTGAAAACCCGTTGCCGTTTTTCCTTCGGCGACAGTCTTTGGAAACCGGCATCCGTCCGGGGGGACCAACGGTCTGCCTTCCCGTTTTTTGGAAAACGAAATCAGCCGTGGTTTATTTCCGGTATTTGTCGTTTTCGTCCTCCAGCAGCTTCAGGTAGCTGATGTACCGGGATTCCGGGATATAGCCCAGCACCACCGCTTCCTTGACGGCGCAGTCCGGTTCGTGGGTGTGGGTGCAGTTGTAATATTGGCATTCGGCGGCGTACCGCATCAGCTCCGGGAAGTAACGGCAAATCTCCTTTTTTTCGAAGTCGATCAGCCCGAACCCTTTGATGCCCGGCGTGTCGATCAGGTAACCTCCTTCCGACAGCCGGTACATTTCGGAAAAGGTGGTGGTGTGTTTCCCGCGGTTGTGATAGGCGGAAATCTCCCCGGTTCGCGGATTCAGGGTCGGGTCGATCGCCCGGATCAGGCTCGATTTTCCCACGCCGGAATTTCCCGTGAACAGGCTGATTTTATCTTTTACCATTAGGCGCAGCGATTCGATTCCCAGACCGCTAACCGTAGAAGTTTCGACGATGGGATATCCTGCCAGCTTATAAGTTTCCCGGAAACGGCTCAGCCGCTCTGCATAGGCTTCGGTATAGAGGTCGGACTTGTTCAGCACGATGGTGGCCGGAACACGATAGGCTTCGGCCGTCACCAGAAAACGGTCGATGAACTCCGGGCTGGTGACCGGATGATCGAGCGTGACGACGAGGAACGCTGCGTCGAGATTGGCGGCGATGACGTGCGCTTCCCGCGAGAGGTTGGATGCCCTGCGGATGATGTAGTTTTTCCGGTCATGAACATGAGTGATGACGCATCCGCCTTTCGGATCGGCTTCGTAATCCACCACATCCCCGACTGCGACCGGATTGGTCGTGCGGATGTCTTTCAGTCGGAGACGCCCCCGAATACGGCAGGTTATTTCTTCCCCCGTTTCGCAGTCTTCGAGCCGGTAACTGCTTCCGGTGTTTTTGATGACTCTTCCGGTGTTCATTCTTTTTTCGCCTCGTTATCCGTCAGCATTTCTTTCATCTCGGAAAGATAGGGAAAAACGTACTGTGCAGCGCCGCTGATCGGTTTGTAAAGGACGGAACCGGCGAGGGTCTGCGGTTTCACCAGTTCCGTTTTCAGGTTGATGGCGGAAAAGGCCATCGACAATACGCTCAAAATCAAAGTCATTTTAGCCACCGCGACCACGATGCCGCCCGCTTTGTCGAACATTCCCAGCCCGGCGAAACTGAATATCTTGCTCAGAATCCGTCCCAGAATGCCCAGGCCCAGCAGCGTAGCCAGGACGATCAGCACGAAAGCCGCAGGTGTGGAAACGTCGGGATCGAGTTTGAGCCACGTTCCGACCTGAGCGCTGTACCGAAAGGCCAGCCATATGCCCGCCAAAATTCCGACCAGTCCGGCGAGCTGCACCATCACGCCGTCCCGGAATCCCCGGTAGACGGCGTAGAGAAGCGGTATGCCCAGAATGATATCCAGCGTATTCATAACGGAATCGGAACGGTTCGGACGGTCGGTTTATTTTTGACGAAAGTAGTGTTTTTCCGGCAGACGTGCAAAGCGCTTTCCGCGGGATTCGCTCCGTACAAAAAACTCCCGTTCATCGTGAACGGGAGTTCGGTGGAAAAGATGCTTCCGAAGCCGGCTGTCAGTCGGCTTTCTGCATCGGCGTAAGCGTTACGGGACCGAGCAGCCCGGACGGAGCGGTCGCCCACGTGTCGAACGTGATCGGTTTGTAGAAGATGCTGACGATGTTGATGTCCTTGAATTTACGCCACTTCACGCCCCGCCGGTCGTAATCCGCGATCCGGTTGGCCGGGAGGTTGGTTACCTCTACTTCCAGCGTGTTGCGTCCCGGTTTCAGGAACCTGCCCACCTGCGCCGTAAAGGGAATGGCCCAAAGGGTTCCCGCATCCTGTCCGTTGATCCGCACGCGGGCGCTCTCCCGGACGTCGCCCAGATCGAGCAGCCACTCGTCGGCTTTCGTTTCCGGCAGGTCGAAGGCGGTCGTATAGCGGGCGGTGCCCATATTCACGGCGGCATTCCTGTCATCCACCATTGTCCACGAACAGAGGGTGTCCGTGACAAACGTCCCCCCGACGGCAGGTTCGCTTTCGACGAACTTTAGCGACCACCCGTGCGCCAGGGCGAGCGGTTCGGTTTGCGGTTCCAGATACTCCCAGGGTTCCGCTTCCACCGTCTCTTCCCGAAAAGTCCTCAGAATGACCGATTGGTCGGGGCGAAGCTGCAATCGTACCTGCGTCTGCCCGTTTTCGGTTCGGGTGCGGGCCAGCCCCTTTCGTCCGGTCATGGGATCGAACAGCATGACCGATGCGGCTTCCCGGCCCAGGGTCACCCAACCGTCCACTTCGGCGTTTCGGAGCAGGGTGAAGAAATAAATGTTTCCGTCCTCGGTTTTTCTGCGCACGTACTGTCCGCCGAATCCGGTTTTGAACGCTTCGGGAACGGCTTCGGTCATGGCGAGCAGTTCGCCGTAGCCTTTTCCAGTGACAATGTTGCCCGCTCCCAACGGGTGAACCGTTACCTTGCCGAAAGAGGCTTCGGGAAGTTCGTCCCGCAGTTTGTCCATCGTTTTACGCCGGGCCGCCAGATCGGAAAGTCCCGGAACATCGGCGGGATAGCGGTCGGAGAAAACCACCGTGGCACCCTGCCGGGTCAGCGCGAGGATTTTTTCCAGCGTCTCGGTCGGCATTAGCCGGTTGTCCGGAACGATCAGCGCCTTGTACCGGCTTCCGCCGGAAGTGACCAGTTCTCCGTTTTCATACCGCAGCGAGGCGATGAAGGTATCCGAGATATAGTCCAGATCGTAACCCGCATCCATGATTTCCGCCACCGTCCGGTCGAACTCCGGAATCATCGCCAGCATGTTGTGGATGCTGAACGGCATGAACCGGTCCCCCCGCCAGTCGTTCCAGAAATCGTAGATCGGCACGTAAAGCAGGAAATCGTTGTCCGGCTGTCCCTGCTGCAGGAAAGACTGACAGCGGGCGATATACCGGAAAAATGCGGGAGCGTCTTTCCAGATGGAATTGGTCGGAGACATGTTGATCGCCGCATAAAACAGCCATCCCGGCCACTCGGCGTCGCGGGGCGAGTAGGGGGTGCCGTGGAAAAACACATGGTTGACCCCCGATGCGAACATCTGGTCGATTTCCGGTTTGCACTGCGAAAGGGCCGTCCGGAAATGCTCGGTGAGCCACGTGAAGGTTTCCGCCGAAGTGAGCGGTTTCCCCGCGATATGCGCCGCCGAGGACGCGAATTTCAGCACGGCGGGATTGGAGTCGTTCAGGCGCATGCCGCTGTCCACCGCCAAGCCGGGAATATCGAAGCGGGTACGGCCGAAGGTTTCGCACTCCGGAATATCGACCGATGCATAGATATCCACCAGGTTTCCCGGCGAGCCGTGCGACTGGTTCCGTACCAACGATCCCATGCCGTGCACCCATTCCGTCCATGGCGTTACGAAATTGTCCATGAACACTTCGGCGACCGTCTGCCGGTAATCCGAAACGACGCGCCGGGAAACGTCCGTGGAATCGTTCGCCAGCAAAGCAGGCAGGTAATCTTCCAGCTTATACCCCCGTCGGGCGGAGAATTCCGCCGGAAAATCCGGCGTCCAGTCGGCCCGGTGCACTTCGTAGGAATCGTTGAAGAAATTACGCGGTGCAGGAGCTCCCGACGCCTTGAACGCGCTGTCGATCCGGCGCAGATACGTGGCGAGCGCCGCTTTGGAAAAATGATCCATCACCAGTCCTTCGCCGCCCGGAGCTGCCCTCTTGACTTTTTGAAGGGTCTTTCCGTTGAACAGCGCATAAACCGTCCACACCGCCCGGGAATCGTTTTCCGCTTCCGGAGCCGTCCAGAGCAGCCGGCCTTCCGGCGAGACTTGATCGGTCAGATCGAGCTTCCGGCTGCCGTCGGGCGAATAGGCCACGAGGCGGCTCAGGGTGAAGACCTCCGCCTGAGCCGGTTCTTCCGGAACGATCGGATGGGGCAGGGCATGTCCGGCTCTTACGGGCCACTGACGCACCAGCAGCCGCGTGGCGGCCAGCTCCGGCGTAATGTCCGGGCCGCCGAAGGGCCAGCCCGTTCCGTTGTTCAGGTCGACGTCCATACCCAGCCGCCGGGCCTCTTCCACCGTATGAACATACATTTTCATCCACCGGGGCGACAGGTAGGGAATATCCCTGCTTTCGTTTCCCTGCACCCCGTAGATCGGAGTGATCTCCACGCCTCCGATGCCGGCTTCGGTGAGCTTTTCCAGGTTATAGGTCAGGTTGGCGCTGTCCACGGCGCTTCCGAGCCACCACCAGCGGGTATAGGGCTTGTGGATGGTCTGCACCTCCGGCCAGTCGGTGCCGTCTTCCGTCACCGGTGCCGTTCCCGTACAGGAAACGGCCAGCAGTACGGCCAGCGGCAGGATCGGTTTCAGGTTTCTTTTCATGGCAAATCGGGGTTAGTGTGCAGCGGAAACGGTTATTTGTTCAGTTCGATGCAGCCCATGATGAAGGGGCCGGTCGCCTTGGCGTCGTTTTCCCGGATCCTTTCATTGATGTAATATTCGTAACTGCCGTCCCGGTAAGGATTTCCACCCAGTCCGGCTACGGCGCAGCATCGGAGCAGGTTCAGCGTGCCGTCCGGATCCACCCGCATCAGGTCGGTGGTCAGCCCCTTGAACGCCTTTTCCGCGTACTTTTTGTATTTTTTGTCGATATAACCCTTGTTGACGGCTTTGGCGTAGCAGTACATGAACATCGAAGTCACGGAAGCCTCCGGATAGTTTCCTTCCCGTTCCGCCTGATCCACGACCTGATACCAGAGGCCGTTTTTCTGATACTTCGGCAGGTCGTCCGCCAGTCCCTGAATCATGGCGATCAGCTCCCCGCGCTTGGGATGGTCTTCGGGAATGTAATCCAGCACGTCCACCAGCGCCATGAACCACCAGCCGATGCTCCGGCCCCAGAAAATGTGGGAAAGCCCTGTTTCGGGATCGCACCATTTCTGTTCCTTCTTCTCGTCCCAGGCATGGTAATAGAGCCCCGTCTTCGGATCGTACATATGCTTGCGCACCAGCAGGAACTGATTGACGACATCCTCGGTCAGTTCCGGCTTGTTGAACTCAGCGGCGTACTGGGCCAGGAAAGGCGACCCCATGTAAAGCCCGTCCAGCCACATCTGCCACGGGTAGCGCTGCTTGTGCCAGAATCCCCCTTCGCTGTTGCGCGGGTGGGTCATCATGGCGTTGTAGAGCCGATCCATCGCTTTTTTGTACTTTTCATTGCCGGTTTCCCTGTACATGGTAAAAAGGATTTTTCCGGCGTTGATCATGTCGATGTTGTGGGGCTGGGTGGCATGGTCGAAGGCATGCACCACCCCGTCGTTATTGATCATGAAATCGGCGTACTTGTGTACGTAGTCATAATATTTTGGGTCTCCGGTTTTTTCCCAGACTTTCAGCATGGCCAGGCACCCCAGCCCCTGCGTGTAACCGAAGTAGGGACGGGAACCGTAGTCCAGTTGCCACGCTTCCGGGAAACGCTTGATTTCGGAGTCGGCGAACGCCTTGTAATACTTTTCCTTGGCCGTCAGTCCCGTCGCCGCAAAAACGGTCAGGAGCACGGCGGTTAACATTTTTTTCATGTTCGTATCAGTTTTTTAATTGGTTGGTCTCATCAGTGTGATTCCCATCAGGCCGATCACCGCTTCGCCGGAGTGGGTCGTCAGGGTGAGCTTTCGCAGTTCCTTGCTCGGATCGAGAGGCAGGTCGAGCACCACCGCGGCCCCGCCGGGTATCCGTCGCGATGCGGCGCCCTTCAATCCCAGCGCTTTGCCGAGGTTCCTCGTCGTCAATCCCGTACTCAACTGTACGCGATAGGGACGGGGAGCATCCAGCCGGAAGGCGGCTCCGTCCTCGAAATAATCCTGTTCGATCGGGGGCCAGTTTTCCGGGTTCACAAGTTCCAGCAGATCGGAAGAACCGTCCGCATAGGTGATTCTGACGGTTCCGTTCACCATCCGGCTTTGCATATGGTTTGTCGAACCCGCCATCAGCAGGTAGACGTGGCAAGCCTTTCCCTGCAAGGAAACTTCCGCCGAATCGGGATAGTTGTCCCACAAAGAAGTAAAAAGCACATTGTTCCGCAGCGAGTCCGCTTCGCTCGTGAAGGGGATTCCCATCGAAGAGAGAAACAGTCCGTTCCGGGTCGCCCGGCGGACACCGCTGTCGTCGATGTCGGCCTGCATGTTCGGCTGGCACCATTCGCCGATGCCCTGCACCGGAATCTGAAGGGTTCCGAGAGGATAACGCGGCGAAAGATACCTGTTCCGGAAAATCTGCGTGACCCGATCGTTCCAGACGGACTGCATGTCCACCGGTTCATAGTCCGTATTCCGCGGGTTGCGGAAGTTCCAGCCGGTCAGCCGGATTTCCACGGCTTTCCCTTCGTCCGGAAAAAGGCGGAGACGGTTCGTCCCCATCCGGACGAACGAAGCCCGGCAGACGAAGGTTTCAGAAGTGTCCCGTCCGTCCAATTCGAAGGGAGCCGATTCGGCCTCGTTCACGGCATAAGTACCCTGCACACTTTCCGAAGAATTGTTTATGATTCTGAAATGCAAATTGCTACCCTCTTTTTCCTCCATGATCGCTTCGAGTGCCGGGCGGATTTCCGTTTCCACCGGCAGATACCATTGCGTATCGCCTTGCCGCACTCGCAGGAAGAGCGTCCGATGTCCTTCCTGTCCCGTTACCCGTCCGGAAAAGGAATCGCTCTTCCGAACAGGTTCGGATACCACTCCCTGGGGGTCGCGGACTTCTTCCAGCGACTGGCCGGGAGCCAGCCGTACGGTCAGACGGTCTCCCTGAGCTATAACGTCCGGACAATCGGTTTTATTGACGATCGGTTTCCCTTTCCATGCGATTTCCACCTGCATGCTTTCCGCCGTTCCGCAGTCGATCTTCCAGACGGGACGACCGACGCCGGTTTCCCGCAGGGGACGGACTTTCTCACCGTTCACGGTGACCGTTCCGACGAATTCCCGAAGGGCCGGAACCGTCAGAAACAGACGACAGCGTTTCGGCAGCCGTTGGTTGACCGTATAGGTTTCCGTCACTCCCTTTCGGCGATAGGAAAAGTCGACGTCCGGCGTCGAAAACGAAGCGTGTTCCCACGACGAGGGCAGTCCCGGACGAATCTCCAGTTTTCCGTGCAGGGCGTCGGGCCGGATGCCGAATAGTCCCTGTACCAGCGCCCGTGCCGCCGCACCCGTCGGGTCGGCGAAGTCTCGATAGGTTTCTCCGCGGGCCGCATCGTAAAAACTCACCTGTCCCACGTTTCCCGGACTACCCCCCAGATACATGGCATCGAGGATCGTTCCCTTGAAAAGGCCGTAAGCGCGCTCGTTCATTCCCGCCTGCCACAAGCCGAGGGCGGTGTGAGCCGATTCGGCGAAAGCTACGTTGTTGATCGACCAGACATAAGGCATCCAGTTCGTCGTGGCGACCACGTAGCTGCCATCGTCCGGATAGCCTTCGGCCCGGACCGGAATGTGCGGAATCGCCCGATCCACATACCGGGCCGCCTGCCAGGCTTCGAGACCGTCCGAAGACAGGTCGGAATCCACGGCATGATAGAACGTCCACACCGCTGGAGAAGCATGAAGCCGCTGCCTCCCCCCATAATCCCGAAATTCGGCCCAGTGTCCCCGTTCCCGCATCCACAAATTTTCCCGGACGGCTTTGTGTATTTTGTCGGCTTCCGCCTGATAAGGGGCCGGGTTCTCGCCCAGCAATCGGGCGATCTGCGCTGCGATCCGGTTCGCCCGGTAGTTGTAGGCCGACGAATGCGTCACATTCCCGCCTCCGTATTGAAGCGCGTCGCTGGCCCAGATGCAGCAATAAGCGTCGTACAACCCGTCCCCGTCCGGATCGAAGTTGCGTTTTTCCCAAGCCAGATGCCGTTCCAGCACCGGCCATACCTGCCGGGCATAGGCCGTGTCCCCCGTCCAGTTCAGGTGCCACAACAGGGCGTCGATGTAAACGAGGTTCATGTCGTAGTGGCTCATGTCCTCCGTACGTCCGGGATAGCGGCTGATGTAACCGCTGCTGTACATCGGCGTTCCCGGAATCTTTGCCGTCCGGGCCAGATTCAGGACAGTGTCCATGATGACCGGCTTGTCGGGCATGTTGATTCGCTGCGAGGCTGCATAAGCGGTGAAATGTTCCCGTGCCCGGTCGTGCCAGCCGAGGAAATCCCCCGCATAGGCTCCCCGCCATCCCGGCAACTGTACCCGCCACCCGATCGCTCCGTGCAGGTAGGAGGGGGATTCCCAGATCGCATCCGCAGCCACGGCCAATGCACCTCCCATAGCGTTCAGGTATGGGTCAGGCGTGTCGATCCGGATTCTCCCCGCTACGGCCCTGCGATGCGTTTCCGCTTCCCGGAACACTTCCGGCAGTTCCGCATAGCGGTCGATTCGCCGGGTTCCGGTGTTATACAGGCACAAAAAAAGCGTGTCGTTTCCACCGAAATTCTTCCGTCCGATGAGTACGGGAAAGTCCCGGCCATCCGCCACGCCGCATGCTTCCGCAGGGGTGGAAAGCCGTCGGGCATCTCCCCGCCACAACCGGCTTCCTTCCGGAAACCGTCCGCTCATTTCGAACGTATCCCGTTTGTTGCCAAACCGGAGAGCGAAGGTTTCCCCCCGGATTTCCAATCGATTCTCCACGCAATATTCCGGCAGCAGGTAGAAACTCGACTCCGGATCGGCGTTCATGTCTCCGTTGCGGCTCAGGCGTGCGCCGGAAGCGCCTCCATAAGACCAAACCAGTTCCGTTCCCGCCGGAAGGCCGGAAGACACGGCCCGGAGAATCAAGCCTTCGCCCCGGCCGAGCGCCAGCACGTACAGGTCGATTTTCCCCTTCGGCCCCATGGCCGGGTCTTTCACCGTATAGAGCCGGGCTCCCGGTCGGTAACGGGATTCGACATATTCCGCCTTGTCCAGCCAGAGGGATTTCCCTCCGGCCAGCAGTCCCAGCCGGACGTTTCCGCCCATGCCCGGCATGTAGAAGGCGAATTCGGGCCGGTCGCCCGTTTCCACCCGGAAAGCGGTGTTCGTTCCATACAGAGCGCGGGTAAAACGCCGCTCGCCGTTCACGATCACGAAATCTTCCCCGTCGGGACGGTAACGGAGTTCCCGTTTTTTACCGTGCCACCAGGCGGTTCCTTCGCCCGCATGTCGCGCGGAAACCGGAAAAAGAAAAGAAGTCAGCAATAAGGTCAGCAGAATGGTTCGCATGTCGTCGGTCGGGGCTTTTGAAAGTTCACCCTAACTCTTCGCAGAATTAGGGTGAACAGTCCGTTACAAATATAAATAAATTATCGGTTTTTCCGCTTCGGTCGGAAAGATTAAGGCATCGGTTCCAGTCCTTCCCATTTCACGTTCCAGTTGCCGTCCTTCGGGAAGCCGGGGCAATCGCCTTCGCTGCCGTCCCAGCCGGCGCACATCATCGCCACCGCCGTCAACAGGCCGCCGTTCCCCGGCAGGTAAATCCGCAACCGGTCGTCCTGGTAGTTGTGTCCGTTCGCCAGGTAGGTATTCGTCCGTTTTTCCATCAGCAGGGCATCCACGGCCTTATCCGCTTTTCCGAGCCGGGCGGCCGACATGGCGGTCATGGGATAGTCCCAGCCCCACGTCCGGCCCCAGTTCCAATTGTCCCATATCCAGTCGAAGGTGTTGCCCATGATTTCTTCCGTGAACAGTTTGTTTTTCGGCAACATGCCGAACGCGCCGAGCACGATCATATGATCCGAAGTGAACCGGACGTCCGAATAGGTGTCCACGGCGTCTTCCGAGGCCAGGTATTTCCCGTCTTTGGCGGCCAGCGGAGAGAGTTTGTCCAGAATCACGTCCCACTGAGGTTCGCGTCCCATGCCGAGCCGTTCCCGCCACTGTTGCGCCGTGGAAAGCGCCCAATGCCAGTAGGACAGTTCGAACGGCGGATTGATGGTTTCCGAGGCCCGCAGTGTTTCCTGCGCCGGAATCATGCCTTTCAGGACATAGCGGATTTCAAGCTCTTCGTAAGTGGGAAAAGAAGCCATGAATTTGGCCGTTTCGAAGACCATGTCCTTGTACCTTTCGAGCACTTCGGGCGTGGGGTTGCTGCGGTACATCAGCTCCGCAAAATAGATGTAGTGCGGCTGCTGCCAGGTCAGGAAGGAACCGACGCTCGACGGGGCTTCGTTGGCCCAATTGTCGGTCATCTTCATCCACCGGATACCGTCGAATCCCTGCCGCTGGGCGATCTGCTTCGCCACCGGATAGGCCACGTTCGGATACCAGTCGAGGCTCCGTTCCAGCAGGTCGGGGCGTCCCCAGAGGGCGAAGTGCACCCCGTGCCACCAATGCATTTCCAGGTGCGGCCGGCCGTACCATGTATTGTAGGTAAGTCCCGATTCCGCCGGCGGGAAGGAACCCGCACACTGGAGGGCCGTCAGGTATTGCGAAAGCACCACGCGCCGTTCCAGTTCCGCCGCTCTCGGATCCTTGCACTGCGAGAAATCGACCGCTCCGCCCCGCTGCCAGAAACTGTTCCAATAGGCCGCCGTTTCGTCCGCTGTCGCTGCGTATTCCGGCAGATTCGTCGCAGCCGGATTCGTCTGGCTGTACAGGCAGCTGACGGACAGGGAATCGCTTTGCGGAGTCAGCACGAAATAATGAGCGTCCTTTTCCGTCAGGGTCGCCGGACCGTTCCACTCGATCCGGACGAAATAGGTCGTACTGTCCAGCGTCCGTTCCAGCACGGCGAAGTCATTCCCCTGTTCCACCACTTTGGTCGCATGTTTTTCCGGACTGTTCCAATCCGAAGCGTCGTCCGAATGTCCGCCGGACGGGTAGGGGAACCGGAAGTTCAGTTTCAGATCGCCTTTGCCCATCAACGGCGAGGAAACCGTCGTCGCCACCATGTCCTGCGAAGGGCTGCAGACCGTTTCCACGGCTACGGGTTGGCCCGCGATGGTGAACGTGCTCGATATCCGCCCGTTCCACAGATCGGTCGTCTGTTTCACGCCGGCTATCTGTTCCGGCGTGAGGCCGTTCGTTTCCAGCCCCATGTATCCCAAGTGAATGCGGTGCGGGTTGACCCGATACCAGTCCGAAGCCTCTTTGTTCCGTTCCGGCTCTTTGTACTGAATGGCATACGGTTCCGGTTTCCCCCGAAAATCGTAGTCCCGCAACGTTTCTTCATGCCGCAGTTTTTTTGGATTAGGGAAGGAATGCCAGCCCCATTCCGAATGAGTGCCCAGAGGCACCCCTGCTTTATAAAAGTCCGGGAAAGTCTGCAATCCGGTGGCATCCACCGTAAAGGCGAATTTGCCGTTTCCCACCGAGACGGAGGAAAGCGGATCGAATTTGTCTACGGCGATGTTGTGCCGGGTAACGAGCGCCTGACGGTCGATCGGCGAGTTGTCCGCGGACGAACAGGCGACCGAGAGCGAAGCGAGTGCAAAGAGCAGTTTTTTCATTTTTCGGTTTTAAGTTGGTTGTTATCGCTTTATTTCAAATCTTTCGTTCCGGAATTTCGTCCGGGCGGTTTTCCTGCCTGCGAAGCGCACACGCTTTTTCGATCCTTGTGCATGTCATGATACCTTCGGACGGTCTTTGCTTCGCTGCTGCCGAACCGATAAAATCTCCAATATGACAAAATTAGGAACATTCACCGGATACGGCTTGGATATTTTGATAAAAAAACTGTATTTTTTGATAGCCGTCCGTTCCCCTTTCGCTTTTTAATTTCCTTTTAATCAAAATTGGCTATTTTTGTAAAGCCCGGAAGCGGAAAACGGTTTCCGGAGGCGACACGGATTCGTGATCGAATATTAACCTAAAAACAAACTGTTGGAATGAAAAATCTTTGGGGAAAGGCGGCTCTTGCCGCGGCTTCGGCGTTCTGCCTTTGTGCCTGCGGAAGCGGAGGCGGAACAGCGCCGGCGGCCTATGAATACGAGTATCTGTACGAGAACCTGAAATTCGACATGCCCCGCGTGCAGAAACCCGTCTTTCCGGACTACTCGGTGAACCTCGCCGATGCGGGCGGCATCGGAAACGGCATAGCCATGAATACGGAGGCGTTCGCGCAGGCGATCGACGACGTGAACGCCAAAGGAGGCGGTACGGTGGTGGTTCCGGCCGGGGTGTGGTACACGGGGCCGATCGTGCTGAAAAGCAACGTGAACCTGCATCTGGAAAAGGGGGCTTTGATCGTTTTCAATCCCGATCTGGCTTTATATCCGGTCATTGACACGTGGTTTGAAGGCTGGGAATCGAAGCGTTGCCAGTCGCCGATCTCGGCGCGGGGAGCCGAAAACATCGCCATTACGGGGAAAGGGGCCATTGACGGTTCCGGGCAGGCCTGGCGTCCGCTGGCTCGGGAAAAGGTGACGGAAGCCGAATGGAATTTCGTTACGTCGCAGCCGGGCACGGCGAAGGACGGACGCTGGATGCCCGCCGGCAACCGGGCCCGGATACGGCCCGTGATGGTCAGCCTGATCGAATGTAAGAACGTGCTGCTGGAAGACGTGCTGATTCAGAATTCGCCCTGCTGGACGATTCATCCGTTGTTCTGCGAAAACGTGATCGTGGACAACCTGGTGGTGCGGAATCCGGACTGGGCGGCCAACGGGGACGGGCTGGACGTGGAATCCTGCCGGAACGTAATCGTGGTGAATACGAAATTCGACGTCGGGGACGACGGGGTCTGCATCAAGTCCGGCAAGGATGCCGAAGGGCGGAAACGGGCCAGACCGACGGAAAACGTAATCGTGGACAACTGCGTGGTGTTCAAGGCGCACGGCGGTTTCGTGGTCGGGAGCGAAATGTCGGGAGGCGCCCGGAACATTTCGGTTTCCAACTGCAAGTTCCTGGGCACCGACGTGGGGCTGCGCTTCAAGAGCAAGCGGGGCCGCGGGGGCGTCGTGGAAAACATTTACGCCGAGAATCTGAGCATGGTCGATCTGGCGACCGAAGCGGTGCTGTTCGACCTTTATTATATGGGGCTTTCGGCTGCCGAAGTGCTGCAGGCCGGTATCGAACCGGGCGACAAGGATACCGACCCCATTCCGGCGGTGACGGAAGAAACGCCGTCGTTCCGGAACATATACATTAAGAACGTGTTCTGCCGGAACGCTTACCGGGCCATGTATTTCAACGGGCTTCCCGAAATGAACATTACCAACATCAACGTGGAAAACGCTTGCATCAGCGCGACCTATGGAGCCGAACTGCGGGAAGTGGACGGCGTGAACCTCAAAAACATTTACGTGGAACCGAAAATCGGGGCCGCGCTTAAAATCAAGAACGGCAAGAACCTCAATATCCAAAATTTCGATTGCCCGGAGGGATTGGAAACGGCGCTGGAAGTGAAGGGAACCCGAAATGCGAACATCAAGGTTTCATCGAAGACCATCAACGCCGGAAACAGCAGGCTCGACGTGGAGGATACGAAGGTAGTGGTACTTGAAAACAATTGACGGACAAGGATATGAAAAAAATCTGGTTTGCCTTTGCTGCACTCGTAGGCCTGACTGTAACCGCGAGTTATGCGCAGCCGGTCATCCATGTAGAGACGGGGAAAGACGAAGCGGTATGCGTGGTGAGGAACCCCAATGCCGTGGCGCTGACCGATGCTCCCGTGGTCTTGAAAGTCGGAAATGAAAATTTCAAAAGCGCCGTGGTGCTGGACGGAAGGAAAGAGATTCCCTCCCAGTTCGATGTATTGGACGGCGGAGCGACCCGTGAACTGTCTTTCGTAATCGACTTGAAGCCCCGGCAGAGTCGGACGGTGAAGATATTTTTTTCGGAAAGTCCCGCCGATCCGGCACGCTATAAATACCGGGTGAATGCCCAGATGTTTTTGAAGGAAAACGGCAAGATCGTACCGAAGGACGCCATCGTAGGGACGGAAGACAATATGTACAACAAGCTTCACCACCACGGGCCTGCGTTCGAGTCGGAACTGACGGCCTATCGCATCTATTTCGACAAGAAGCAAACGGTGGATATCTATGGAAAGGTCGTTCCGCGTATCGAGTTGCCGGTGACGATGTGGTATCCGACCGACCGCCAGTTGGAAGAAAAGTACGGGGATGACGTGCTTTACGTGGGCGGAAGCGTCGGCTTGGGAGCGATCAAGGGATGGGACGGCCGGAAAACCATCCACATCGATCCGATGACCCGTCGGGAAGCCCGTGTATTGGCCAAAGGCCCGGTGCGGACGGTAGTGGATATGGAAGTGGAAAACTGGGAATACAACGGGAAGAAGATAAACGTATTGAGCCGCTACTATCTGTATGCGGGGCATCGGGATGCACAGGTATGCCACCGGTTTACGGGGGACGGGGCGAAAGATATGGTATTCGCTACCGGAGTCCAGAAAATCCGGAAAGGGGACGTGATGCATACCGACGGTCGGGGAATGGTGGCCGACTGGGGGCGGGATTTTCCCGTGACCGATACCGTGAAGTATCCGCAGCAGACGGTAGGGTTGGGAATTGCGATTCCGGCCCGGTACGTGGTGAAGCCGGCGGAAGACAGGGTCAATTACCTTTATCTGGTGAAACCGGACGGCGAGGGAAAGATTTGTTATCGGATCACTTTCGGAGCCGAGAAGGAAGAGTTCGGTTATAAGAGCGCCGATGCGTTTTTTCGGTATGTGGATGCCTGGAAAGACGAATTGCCGGTCGAAGTGACGGTTAAAGGGAAGAAATAATTTTCCTTCTTCCATGAAAGAAAATGCCCGGTTGTATAACCGGGCGTTTTCTTTTTGGTAATCTCGGCCATGAATTCACGGCGTGGTCGAATGCAGGGTCAATCCCGATGAGTGCGGTTCTCTTCCCGGATTTCTTCCCGAATGCTTTTTCCGTCCCGTACTGCCGTATGATGCAGTTTCCGAAGCTGGAAAGCGAAAACGATTCGGAAGATGCCGATGAACAGGAAAGCCCATGCCACGAAGTAAACCACCGTGATCGCGCCGGCGATCGGCTGCCAGATGAACAGGAAGGCGCAGATGATGGCGAGGATGCCCAGTACCAGCGCCCATCCCCAGCTGCGGTTTCCGTACCGTTGCAGGTCTATGGAATAACCGATGGCGGAAAATCCCCGGAACATGAGCCAGAAAGCGAGGACGAAAGGCAGAATCATCATCGACATGCCGGGATAAAGCATCAGGTAGATACCGAGGATCAGGTCGATGATCCCTCCTGCCAGATACCAGCCCCAGCTCGACAGGGTTTTGCGGTTGCTGGCGGCGAAGACGATTTCGAAGATACCGCTCACGAACATCGTGACGCTGAACAAGATGCTCAGGGCGATATAGCTTTGAACCGGTGTGAACATCAGCAGGATGCCGATACCGACGAAGAGAATGCCCACGATCAGGGAGAGCCACCAGTTCTTCACGGCGTAATCGATTTTTTCGTAAAAAGTTTGCATATCCGTTTATTTTAATGAACAAAAGTATGCGGACGTCGTCCGTTGCGGGATTCGCTGCGAAAACCGTTCCAAAAGGCGGATAAGGCGGCTTCGGCCGATGAAAAAGAAAGAGGCGCCCCAGGGCGCCTCTTCCGTTCGTTTTTCGGGTTTTACTCCGTTGCCGGGTCGTCCTGTTGGAACAGGATGTCGCTCGGGGCATTCACATCGATCTGAATTTTAAGTCCTTCCTTCTTGTAAGCGATGATCTTGATTTCCGGATCCGGCCGGAACAGCTTCCGCAAAATCGAAACCGTTTTGTTCAGGTATTCCAAAGCGTTGGTGTTCAATCCCCAAACGCACTGTGCGACGTCTTCCCGCTGAACAAGGTGGTTGCAGTTGTTGACCAGATATCGCAGGACGCCGTATTCGTGACAACAAAGAGCGGTGGTCTTGTCTTTGACATGCAGCACTCTTTTGCCTTTGTTCCCGATTTCCTTGAGTTCGAGCACGGAAAAATTGCTCAACCGGATCAGACCGCCTCGTTTGGGACTGCGGCGAAGCGTGGTAAAAAGCCTTTGTACCATTTCTCCCTCCATGATCGTGTCTTTGCGGATGTAATCGTCCGCTCCCATTTTCAGGGTGTGGATCGCTTCCTCGCCTTCCATGACCGAAGTGAGAAAAACGATCGGCGTAATGGTATCCCGCTTGCGAACCAGTTTGGTGATTTCCTGTCCCGACTTACCCGGCATGAGACTGTCCAACAGCAGGACATCCGGGTCTTCTGTCTGGTATTTTTCCCATGCCTCGTTTCCGTCTTTGGCAAAAATGACCTCGAATCCCTGTTTCGTCAGGAAAGGGATCATGCAATCCGGCAGATCCGGATCGTCTTCCGCATACAGCAATCTGTATTTCGTATTCATAGTATAATTATTTAATAGGGATTAGAATGGTAAATTCGCTTCCCTGATCTTTCACGCTTTGAAGCCGGATGTTGCCGTCGTGTGCCTTGATTACCTTCTGCACATACCTGAGCCCCATTCCGTATCCCGTGGCATTCCTGACCTCCTTGATCCGGAAATGATTCTCGAAGATTTTCGCTTGGAACTTTTCGGCGATGCCGACTCCGTTGTCTTTTACGGAAATGCACATGTTGCCGTCCGCTTCATAGCACCGTACTTCGATGACCGGATCCAGCGAATATTTCACCCCGTTTTTGATGAGGTTCTCCACCGCTCCCACAAAATGGATTTTGTCAGCGACGATCGTATTTCGCGAAAGCTCGTAGGACAAGTTGATCTTTCCGATTTTTCCGTCCACCGGAGTGCGGTTGTAAATAAGGGCCAGGTCTTCCATTTCTTCGCGCAGGTCGAATTCGACGGGACGGATGTCGATCGGCGCCTTGCTTTGGGCGAAGTTCATCTGGGATGCCAGCGTAGCCTGCGCCGTCAGTTTCTTGATACAAAGTCTCATAATATTTCGGTCCGATGATGTCAGGCAGTAGCCGTCGGGAGCGTTATAAAGCGGATACAACGCATTTTTGACAAAGGCGGCAGGATTGGCGATGTCGTGGGAAAAACTGTGGATATTTTCATCGCGGTTGTCGGAATACTTTTTCTGCAGAAAGATGGTTCGCAGCAGATACACGAAAGCGCCTACCAGCAACAGAAAAAGCAACAGCGAACTCACGATAATCGCTGTCATCTTTTGCAGAATGACCTTGTCTGGGTTCTCTAACCGCACACGGATGCCTTCGGTACCCATAATTCCGAGGGTATCAATTTTTGTCGTTAAAGTGTAACGATCTGATATGTATCCTGGAACAGTGGATTCGATAACTTCCCCCGTTTTTAAATCAATAAGTTCAAGAACGTGAGAAGTATATACATTCAAATGATTTAGATCATATAAAAACAAGGAGTCTAAATGACTGAGGCTGATTCCTGCACAATCGTATGCAATACGTTTGTTAGCTAACAATAGATCATTTACCGTAGGGTAAATGTTTTTCATAATACTTCCGTCTTTTCTTTTAACCGTGATACTTCTATTGGTATAATCTACACTAGCAGACAGAAAGTTATTTGTTCCTATACCATTGGCGTATCTATATGTGGTTTCATTATATGTAGTTGCTTCTAACTTTAAAAATAAATTTGATTGTAGCTCATTCTTTCGAATATTATACATATTATTGAACCATAACCATTGAAACATTAAAATTCCGATTATAGAAAAAGAAGTGATAATTAATGGAATTTTTATTTTTATACTTATTGCTTTCACTACCATTTAATATAACATGTTGTCAAATGTAGTAAATTAATAAGCATTATGTACGATATTTATACTGTAAATTCCATGTTGTGTAAAAAATATACTTAAAAACAATTAACAGTTATAGATATTTAAAATATTTTTGAAAAATTTTAGTGTTTACGTGTATGAAAAAGATTTTACAGGTAGGAAAATTAATAGGAATCTTTATTGCTTTTGGGGTAATTTACACTTCTTTTATAAAAAAGAATAAAGATGTTATAGATCTAAGTAAAAATATAGAGGCTCTAGCAGATATAGAGGGTGACGACACTTCCTGCTATGTCGCGCATGGGGCATGTTGGTTGTACGTTAATGGTAATGCTATGTCCTACGAAGGTCTAAGGGCTATATAAATTTTCTAATCCTTGAAACCATACTACATTCTTTGTTGCCTTGTCTCTGGATTGTGTGCCTGCACTGGCAAATCTTCAATGCTACCGGAAGAACCGGTAGCATTATTTAATATGCCTGCTTTAATGAGTTCTTCCGTTTCTTTAGGAATGGAAGATTATTATATATATGCACCTTATGAAGTGGTTGCGAGAGATTCTCTAATTATGGTTCATAATTTCAAAGATGACTATCACGTAACTGCCATCGATCTTTATACCGGTACAAAACAAAATCTGCTTCGACGAGGAAAGGGACCCGGAGAAGCGTTAGGGATGAATGCATTAACCTCATCATCGGGCAGTAAATACGTCAATGCCGTGGAAGCGAACCGGGGATACTTATTGGACTTCCGTTCGCAGGGCGACAGTTTGGTTTGCGACTTTCGGAAGCTCCCTACGGCAGGGCCTTACACTTCCGTTGTCCGACGGGACAGCATGGTGGTGCTCGGAGGCATGTTCGAGGAGGGACGTTTCATGTATTACAACCTGAAAGACAGTTCCTACCGGTACTTCTGCGATTACCCCGAACATCCGGATTATCCGGAACTGGGCTATATGGAAAAGGGGATGCTGTACGGAAGCTGTACGCTCGGCATGAAACCCGACGGCACCCGTTTCGTATGCGTGGACAATATCGCGGGACGGATCGATATTTACAACATCGACGACCGAAGCATTTCGCTGCACAAGTCCCTGGATTTCTATCCGGCCGAGGTTCGGATCGAAAGCGGAAGCCGTACTCCTTTCGCCGTCAGGAAAACCAACCGGCAGGGATTTTGCGACGTGGATGTAAGCGACGAGTGTTTTTATACGATCTATTCGGGAAGAACATTCGAGGAATACGGAACGGCCCTGACCGACTGCGAGTACCTGATGACTTTTGACTGGGAAGGCGATCCGCTCGTGTGTTACCGGTTGGACAGGCCTGTGAATTCGATCAGTTACGTACCGGAAGAACGCGCCGTTTACGGACTGAGCGTACAAGACGAAGCCCTGCTGGTCAGGTTCGATTTGCCGGAAAATTAAGGGCCGGCGAAAAAAGGAACCGAAAAACCATGATGGGAAGGGCGGTTTCATCCTATGTTTGCATCGTGGTGCTATGCCAATTGCTCCATAATTTAGTTTTATTTTTAGTAGTTGGTGAAGGGCGGAAAAGCTTCGGTTTTTCCGCCCTTTTTCGGTTCTCGCTTTTGGTACGAAAAAACATTGGGAACTTTCGTGTTTTTTGCTAATTTTAACTGCTGAAATTATCCATTCGAAATCGGGATGAAGAAATTGCTTGCCTTGTTGTCGGTTTGTTCGGTCGTATGCCCGGTAAGGGCTCAGAGCGTCCGTATCCTGAATCTCTCTTTGGAGGAGGTCATTTCCACCGCGCAGGATCAGTCTCCGAGGGCCATGATGGCCAAACATAATTTCCGGGCCAGCTATTGGCAATACCGTTCCTTTCAGGCGAAACTTCTGCCGTCCCTGAACCTCACGGGAACGGTGGGGAATTTCAACCGTTCGCTGATCCCGCTGCAGAACGCGGAAACCGGCGAAATCAATTACCGGGAAAACAACAACCTGAACAACCAGCTGAATCTTTCCATCGACCAGAACATTCCGTTTACGGGCGGAACGGTATCCGTTTTCACCAACCTGAACCGGCTCGACCAGTTTTCCCCGAACGACGGTACGACGTATAATTCGCAGCCCATCAACATCACTTACCTGCAACCGCTGCGGGCTTTCAATTCCCTGAAGTGGGAAAAGAAAATCGAACCCAAGGAGTACGACCGGGCGAAGCGCACGTATCTGGAAACGATGGAGGATATCACGCTGTCGGCGACGGGCTATTTTTTCGATTTGCTGCTGGCCCAGCGACGGCTGGAAATGTCCGAAAAGAATTACCGCAATACCGAAACGCTTTACAAAATCGCATCGGAAAGGTTCAAGCTCGGAAGCATCACCAAAAGCGAACTGCTTCAGTTGGAACTACGGCTCCTGAACGACGGACTGGCCATCAACGAAAACCGGCTGGAAGCGGACAGGGCACGGTCGCAGCTGCGTTCGTTCCTCGGATACAACGAAACGGTGGAAATCGTGCCCGTCATGCCGGAAGGGGTGCCGGACATTACGTTGGACTATACGCATGTGTTGGAGCTTTCGTATGAAAATTCTTCTTTCGTTCTCACCCAGGACTTGTCCTTGCTGGAAGCCCAGCAGGCGGTAGCCGAGGCCAATGCGAGCCGCGGCCTGAGCGCCCAGTTGAAAGCCCAGTTCGGGTTGACCCAGCAGGCTTCGGAATTCATGCATGCTTACCGGAACCCGATGGATCAGGAGATCCTCAGTCTGGGATTCAGTATCCCCATCATGGATTGGGGACAGGGAAAGGGGCGTGTCAAAATGGCGCAGTCGCGGGAGGCGGTGGTGCGGACGCAGATCGAACAGGCCATGGCCGACCACCGGCAGGAGGTGATGATCGGGGTGATGCAGTTCAACAATCAGAAACGTCAGTGCCTGATTTCTTCCAAAGCGGATACGATTGCGCAGGAAAGGTACGACCTTACCCGCGAGCGGTTTATCCACGGAACCGTAGGGGTCACCGACGTCAACACCGCCCAGACGGAAAAGGATGAGGCGGTGATCCGCTATGTCACCGAGTTGCGCAACTACTGGCAATATTACTATACCATCCGGAAGATGAGCCTTTACGATTACCTCACTCATACCAATATTTCCGCGGAATTCGACCGGATTGTGGAAAATTGACCGAAAACGAAGAAGGATATGAATTATTTTCATGCGTTGGGAGCGGGTGCCGCCGCAATTCTTTTGCTGGCCTGCACGGGAACTAGCGATAAAAACCAAAATCCGGAGGTCGGACGCGCCGAATACCAGACGGAAAGGAACCGAGTGGATACGATGATCCTGCGGCCGCGCGAGTTCGCTTTGGAAATTCTCGGCAACGGGAAACTGAGGGCATTGCGCAAAAGCGTCCTGAAATTTGGCGGCACGGGGGACTTGGCCGAGGTGCGTGTCGTCAACGGACAGCGTGTGGAGGAAGGGGAGGTGCTGGCCGTATTGAATCCCCGGCAGAGCGAGCTGAAACTGCGGCAGGCACGGCAGGACATGCAAAAGGCGGAAATCGACCTGACCGACAACCTGATCGGATTCGGATACGGATCGGACACCGCGCAGGTACCGAAAGACATTTTGAAAGTGGCCCTGATCCGGTCGGGGTACACGACGGCGAAAAACAACCTGGAACTGGCGCAGATGGAACTGGCGGCCACCGTATTGAAAGCTCCTTTCGCCGGCAAGGTGGCCAATGTCGGCGTCAAGGCTTACGAACAGGTTCCGGAAGCTTTCTGCACCCTGATCGACGACCGGTTTTTCCAGGTGGATTTCAATTTGCTGGAATCCGAGATTCCGTTTGCGAAAAGGGGGCATGGCGTGAAAGTATCCACTTTTCTGGAACCGGAAGCTTACTATGAAGGACGGATTACCGAAATCAACCCGCTGGTGGATGAAAAGGGACAGATCAACATCCGGGCGGAGATTCCGAACACTTCCGGCCTGCTGATGGAGGGGATGAACGTTCGGGTCGTGTTGCGGGAGAGCTTGAGCGGACAGTGGGCGGTGCCCAAATCGGCCGTTGTGATCCGGGACAATCAGGAGGTGCTGTTCCGGTACGGACCGGACGGGAAGGCGATGTGGACGTATGTGGATGTGCTCATGTCCAACAGCGATTCCCATGTGGTGGCTCCCAACCGAAGCAAAGGAGCGGAGCTCAATCCGGGCGATGCCGTCATCGTGTCGGGGAACCTCAATCTGGCCGACGGTTCCCGGGTGGAAATCCGCCAGAATCCGAAACCTTAATCCCGGCGGAAGATGATCCGAAAGCTGACCGACAAACCCATTGCGGTGACGATGACCCTGATTGCAGTGATCGTGCTGGGCATCGTGGCTGCGAATCTGCTGCCGGTTTCCCTCATGCCCGACGTGGCGATTCCCCAGGTGACGGTACAGGTCTCCTCGCCGGGAAGCTCGGCCCGGGAAGTGGACATGACGGTGCTGAAACCCTTGCGCAACCAGTTGATGCAGGTATCGCACCTGAAGGAGATCCGAACGGAGGCGAACGACGATGCGGGGAATATTTTCATGCGTTTCGAACATGGCGCCGATATCGACTTCCTCTTCATCGAAGTGAACGAGAAAATCGACCGGGCGCTCGGTTCTCTGCCGAAGGAGATGGAACGGCCCCGCGTCATCAAGGCGAGCGCGACGGACATTCCCGCTTTTTACATCAACCTCACGCTGCAGGACTCGTCGGGATCCGTCGAAATGCGGGACGAACTGTTTCCCGTGTCTTCCCGGTTTATGGATTTGAGCAGTTTCGCCGCACAGGTCATTACCAAACGGATCGAACAGATTCCGGAGGTGGCGATGGTGGATGTCAGCGGGCTGGCGTATCCCGAACTGCTGATTGTTCCCGACAAGGCCCGGTTGCGGGCATTGGGCATCGATGTCGCCCGGTTGGATGCCGCCATTCAGAAAAGCAACCTGCGGTTGGGAAACCTGACGATCCGCGACGGGCAGTACCAGTACAGCATCCGTTTCGAGTCGACGTTGACGGGAAAAAAAGGGATCGAGGACGTTTACCTGAACCTGAACGGACGCCTTTATCAGGTTCGGGATCTGGCCCGGGTGATCGAACATCCGCAGCGAAGAACCGGCATGGTGCGTTCGGACGGCCGGGATGCCGTTTCGCTGGCGGTCATCAAGCAGTCCGACGCCCGGATGAAAATGCTGCGAAAAGAAATTTCCAAAACACTGGAAGCTTTCCGGGCGGAGTATCCGCATGTGCGGTTCACGGTCACGCGCGACCAGACGCAGCTGCTGGACTATTCCATCGACAATTTGAGAAACAATATTCTGGTCGGGGGGATTCTGGCCTGTCTGGTCATTTTCCTGTTCATGCGGGATTTCCGGTCTCCGGTGCTGATTTCCATCACCGTGCCGCTGTCGCTGGTGGTGTCGCTGCTGGGCTTTTATCTGCTCGGACTCTCCATCAACATCATCTCCCTGTCCGGGCTGGTGCTGGGGATCGGGATGATGGTGGACAATTCCATCATCGTGATCGACAACATTTCCCAATACTGGGATAAAGGCTGGAAACTCCGGGAGGCCGTGGTGAAGGGAACCGAGGAGGTTTTCGCCCCCATGCTGAGTTCGGTGCTCACGACCTGCTCGGTGTTCGTTCCGCTCATTTTTTTGAGCGGAATCACCGGAGCCCTGTTCTACGATCAGGCCATGGCGGTGACCATCGCTCTGTTTTCCTCCCTGCTGGTTTCGGTGCTGGTGATCCCCGTTTATTATCGCCTGTTTTATGCCGGACGGAATCGGCGCGAGCCGAACCGGTATCTGAGCCGTTTCCGGGGATGGGATTATCATCGGACGTACGAACGGGGTTTGAAGTGGTTCTTCCGACATCAGGCGGTAGTATGGATTGTGTTTTTGGCGACCGTTCCGGGGATATGGGGCATCTATACGCTGATCGACAAGGAAAAGCTGCCGCCTTTGACGCACGACGATACGATATTGTGGGTGGATTGGAACGGGACGATTTCGATGAAGGAGAACGGTCGGAGGGTGGCCCTGCTTTTACAGACGCTCGACGGACTGACCGTCCAGCGTACTTCCATGATCGGCGTGCAGCAGTTTCTTCTGTCGCACACGCCCGACCAGGGGACTTCGGAAGCGTCGGTCTATCTGAAGGCGGAACGGCCCGAGAATCTTTCCGGAATCGAGCGACGTGTGGCCGAATTTATGAAACGGCATTATCCGGAAGCCCGGTACGGTTTCGAAATGTCGGGCAATATTTTCGATCTGATTTTTTCCGACAAGGAACCCGAACTGGTGGCGCGCCTGAAGCCCACCGACGGGAAGGCCCCCGATCCGGACAAACTCAATCGGCTGCTGACCGGGCTGGATCGTCGGCTCGGAGACGTTTCGCTGGAGCAGGTATTGTGGCAGGAGCATATCCGGTTGACGGTTCGTCCCGATTTGCTGGCGCTCTATAAGGTGGATTACGGCACCGTGTTCTCCGCTCTGAAAAACGCCATGAACCAGAATACCCTGTTTACCGTCCAGGAAGGAGCTTTTTCCGTGCCGGTGCTGACCGGCGAAGGCCGGGAGACCGCCCGGAACCTGTTGCAGCAACGAATCGTCAATGAAGACGGTGCGGAAGTGCCCCTGTCGCTTTTGGTTACGGAAAGCCGGGATCGCGACCTGAAAAGCATCGTGTCCGGGGCGGAGGGAGACTACTATCCGCTCCGCCTGAATCCCGGCAGCCGGAACGTTCGCCGGACGATGGAAACGATTCGGGAAGCCGTGCAGGCCGATCCGGATTTCGACGTGGAATTCTCCGGAACCTATTTTTCCGATCGGGAAATGATCCGGGAACTGGTCGTCGTGCTGGCGATCGCCTTGCTGTTGCTCTATTTCATCCTGGCGGCGCAGTTCGAATCTGTGGTGCAGCCGCTGATCATTCTGTCGGAAGTGGTGGTGGACGTGTTCGGAGCGATGTTGATCCTGTGGGCGTTCGGTTCGAGCATCAACATCATGTCGCTGATCGGGCTGGTGGTGATGTGCGGAATCATCATCAACGACTCCATCCTGAAAGTGGATACCATCAACAAGCTGAGGAAGGAGGGATATTCGCTGATCCGGGCCATCATGACGGGCGGTTCCCGGCGACTCAAGCCGATCATCATGACCAGCCTGACGACCATCCTGGCCCTGGTCCCGTTCCTTTACGGAGGCGATATGGGTTCCGACCTCCAGTATCCGTTGTCGCTGGCTCTCATCGGGGGAATGGTCGTGGGAACGCTGGTGAGCATCTTCTTCGTCCCGATGGCCTATTACGAATTGTACCGGCGAAAAGCGCGGCCAGTCTATGGAAGCAGCGGAAAAAAATAAGGGAGACTTGCTGGATCGGATTCCGTCCTTTTCGGTGGTGCTGATCATGGTGGTGCTGATGATCGCCGGTTTAGCCGTCGTTCCTTTGCTGAGCATCCAATACGCCCCTTCGGTCAAGGAACGGAGCATGACCGTGAGCTACAGGTGGAACGGGGCTTCGGCCCGGGTGGTGGAACAGGAGGTGACTTCCAGGCTGGAAGGGATGCTCGCTTCGGTATCCGGAATAAAAAACATACGTTCGGTATCGAAAAAAGACCGGGGGAACATTTCGCTGACATTCAAAAAAAACGTCAACATCGACGCCGTCCGTTTCGAAATCGCTTCCCTGATCCGGCAGGTCTATCCCAAACTTCCGGAAGGCGTTTCCTATCCGGCCATTTCCCTGTCCACCGCCGGAGAAAAAAGCCGTCCGGTCATCACCTATACGCTGAATGCCGACCTGCCTACCCAGCGGATCAAGGAATACGCTGAAAACACGATTCTCAAAGGTCTTTCCCGCATTCCGGGAGTAAGCGGCGTGGTGCTGTCCGGGGCCGATCCGTTTTATTATGAAATCCGCTACGATCCGGATCGGCTGCATCACTACGGAATCACGGTGGACGAACTTTCGGAACGCATCGTTTCGGCGCTGGGAAGGGATGATGTTTTGGGACGGATGCCTTCGGAGGAAGGAGAAAATGCAGGTATGACGGTCGTTTTGAGCAGCGGAGGCGACGGAGAGGAATTCGGCGGAATCGCCGTGAAAAATGCGGAAGGACGGATCGTCCGGCTGCGGGACGTGGCCGACATTCGTTACCGGGAGGAACTTCCTTCGTCTTATTTGCGAATCAACGGATTAAATACGATCAACGTGACGGTGTACGCCGACAAATACGTCAACACGATCCGGCTGGCCGACCTCGTCAAAGCGGAGATGAAGCATTTGGAGGCCACTTTTCCTCCGAGCTATTCGGCCATCGTAGCCGACGATTCCTCCGTTTACCTGAAAGCGGAATTGGAAAAGATCGTTTTCCGGACGGTGCTGTCCGTGCTGATCCTGTTGCTTTTCGTATACGCGGTGAGCCGCAGTTTACGCTACCTGGGTATCATTGCCCTGACCCTGGCCGCCAATATATCCATCGCCTTCATCTTCTATTATTTGTTCCGGCTGGAAATCCATCTCTATTCGCTGGCCGGGATCACCGTCTCGCTGGGGATCATCATCGATACCAGCATCATCATGATCGACCATTACGGTTACTACCGGAACCGGAAGGCGTTCCTGGCCATTCTGGCGGCTCTGCTGACCACCATCGGATCGTTGTCCGTGGTGTTTTTCCTGCCGGAGCGGCAGCAGGCGAATCTGGCCGACTTTTCCGCCGTCGTGATCGTCAACCTGGCCGTTTCCCTGTTGGTCGCCCTGATGTTCGTTCCCGCGCTGATGGAACAATGCCCGATCGCTTCCCGCAAACGAAAGAGACATCGGTTCCGGAGGAAACGGCGTGCGGTACGGTTCGGCCGTTTCTACGAGCGGTTCATTCGGTTCGGCCGGCGATGGCGATGGGCGCTGATCGTGGCGGCGGTTCTGGGTTTCGGATTGCCGCTTCACCTGCTTCCCAAGGAAATCAAAGGGAAAAAAGAGGAACCGGTTAGTTTCTGGGCAAGAGCCTACAACGAAACGTTCGGAAGCTCCTTTTATCAGGAAAGGCTTCGGGAACCGTTGGAAAAATGCCTGGGCGGGAGTTTCCGGCTGTTTTCCGAAAGCGTCGGCAACAACGGCTATTACCGGGAACCGGAACGGACGACCCTTTACATCAACGCCGGAATGCCCGAAGGCTGTACCGTGCAGCAGCTGAACGACATCATGGTGGTGATGGACAACTACCTCAGCCAATTCGAGGAAATCGAAATGTTCCGCACCCGTATCACCGCTTACGATCAGGGGAGCATAGAGGTGACTTTCAAACCCAAATACGAAAACGGATCGTTTCCCCTGTATCTGAAAAACGCCGTGATCGGAAAGGCCAACGTCTACGGCGGAGCCGACTGGGGCGTGCACGGCATCGACATGAACGGCTTCAGCAACAAGCTCTATTCGGGCTACAAGTCCAACCGGATCACCTTGACCGGCTACAATTATGACCGGCTTTATGAATATGCGGAGGAACTGGTGAGGTCCCTGAAGAAGAATCCGCGCGTAAGCGAACCTGGAATTTACGGAGAGGTGGGATGGAACGCAACGGTTTCGCGGAACGAGTATTTCATCGACTATAACCGGGAGAATATCGCGCTTTACGATTTCAGCCTGGCGGACTGCTACGTTTCCCTCAGTCGGCAGCTTTACAGTCAAACCCTGCGACAGGTCGTCCGTGAAGGCGCTCTGACCGATGTGGCTCTGGTATCCGCCGACCGGGAGGGGTTCGACGTGTGGCATTTGAAAAACCGGTATATCCCTGCCGGAGATCGCGCCGTTCGGTTTTCTTCGTTCGGGACGATCGAGAAGCGCCGGACGGGAAACGACATCTACAAGGAAAATCAGGAGTATGCCTTGACGGTGGCCTATGATTTCATCGGGCCGTACGAATTGGCGAACAAGGTGACCAAAGCGGAGGCGGAACAGTTGGACGAACGCCTCCCGTTGGGGTATAAAGCCGAAGCCGGCACCATGGGCTGGCGGGACGAAGATGGCGGGACGCAGTTTTGGCTGATCGTGCTGATCATCGTGATCATTTACTTCATTTGCTCCGTGCTGTTCGAATCGCTCCTTCAACCGCTGGTGATCATTTCTTTGATCCCCATTTCGTTCATCGGGGTCTTCCTGACGTTTTACCTGACCGGCTTCCGGTTCGATCAGGGCGGGTTCGCCTCTTTCGTATTGCTGGCGGGAATCGTGGTGAATGCGGGCATCTATATGGTCAACCAGTACAATCTGATGCGGGCCGGAGGACAGCGGGAAGGCGTACGGCTCTACCTGAAAGCTTATCACCACAAGATCGTTCCGATCCTGCTGACCGTGCTTTCCACGATCCTGGGATTGATTCCGTTCCTCTACGACGGTCAGTCGGAGGTGTTCTGGTTTTCGTTTGCGGTGGGTACGATGGGGGGGCTGACGTTTTCCCTGCTCGCCTTGTGGATTTATATGCCGGTGTTCATGCCGCTGAGACCGAAGCGACGGGGTGGAACGGAATGATCCCGGATGACGGGAAAATCTGCGGCCTGTCCGGAAGGTTGCAATTACAGAGGAATACCGACTACTACAAATAAACCGAAAAGAAATGGACGGAAAATGTATCTGCGGTTGTCTGCTGCTCGAATGCTGGTGGACGATTTCCTGCGGCAGGGAGGAACCGAAAGGCTTCTTTTTTCCCCGAACGATCGAGCTCACGGGCGAATCGCTGGGGGTGGATTCGCTCTACATGACTTATCCCTACCGGCTGGAGCTGGCGGATTCTGTCTTGATTGTCATGGATTTGCACGGCACCGATTGTTTTTATCATGCTCTGTCGTATCCCGGCTTGAAATACGAAAGTTCGTTCGGTCGCAAGGGGAAAGGGCCGCGCGAAATCACTGCATGCACGCCCATGACGGTAAGAAACGGTCGTGTTTACGTTTGGGACGGCTCGAAGAGCACGCTGCTCGTTTATCCGTTGTCCGCGTTGGATGAGGAAGATTCCGTGCGTCGGGTATCGTTCGAAGGCAAACTCCCTGCCGCGGTCGACATGGCAGTGGTCGATGATTCTACGGTCGTGTTGGGAAACCTGACTGGGGAAAGCCGGTTGATCTTGCTGCCGGCGAGCGGCGAGGCGCAAAAGATGTTTTCCCTGCCGGCACAGGAAGACGGTACGCTTCCCGACCCGAAGACCGGATATTTATGGCGGGCATTCCTGAGCTACAGCCCCGAATCGGGAAAGGCAGCGCTGGCCACTCAATTCGGAGAAGTACTGGAAATTTACGACCTGACCGACAGTACGCAACAGGTATCGATGGGGGCAGGGGGAGTTCCCTCGGCCCGGAAAGGAAATGCTTACGGCAGCGTTATGGAGGGATTCTGCGACGTGAAGTGGATCGGAGATAAAATCTATGCTCTTTTTTCGGGACGTTCCAGAGAGGAAAAAGAGGAAGCGGCCCGCAGCGATTCCCGGATCGAGGGCGGTAACCGCATTTATGTTTTCGATGCGAAGGGGCGTCCCGAAACCTGTTACCTGCTGGATCGGTTCATCGATGGACTGACCGTAGATACGACAGGAAACCGGATCGTCGGCGTGACGACGTCCGGAGAGCTTCCGTTCGTGCTGTTCGATCTGCCGGTTCGGTAAGGCGCCGCAGCGGAAAGACAGGTTCATACTTATCCGTATGCTTCATCCGAAGAATACGGATTTTTTACCGCAGGATGGAAAGATGTGGAAAATACGGGCACAAGTCCGATAAGAACCCAGAGGATACTTTGGAATACGGAAATAATCGTTAACTTTCTTTGCCGAAATTTTAAACTCGAGCGGCAAAGATATAATGCATGCGAAGAAGGCGGCCTGCTACTAACCGATAAAGCAAGAGGATGAAGAAATTACTGCTATTGATTTTCTTGGGGATGCTTGCTTCCTGTGGAAGCAGAGAAAGACGGGCGGATGAAAATAGGATCATTATCGACGTGGAAAGCGAAGCAAAGCCCCGGATTGAAATCGTGAAGGTCGTTCCGTTGGAATACAACGATAGTTGCGTGATCGACCGGTATTCCCGCCTGACCGGGAATGATTCCTGCTGGTTCGTTTACAGCTACAAAACCGTAACCGTATTCGATAAAGCGGGAAAACACCTTCATACGATCGACGCGATCGGAAAGGCGGAAAACGAATTTTTACAGGTAGGCGATGTATCGGTTAGCCCTCATGAAAATATTCTTTGGATCAATGACCAGCAATCTAAAAAGCTGTTGAAATTCGATGAAACGGGAAAATGCACGGAAGTTCAAAAATATTCTAAATATTACTACGATTTTGAAATAATCGGCGACCGCATATTTGGTGACATATTTGTGAATTCGGATTCTCCTTATTCTTTAGTGGTCATGGACAAGCGTCATCGGATACAGAAGGAGGAAATAAATAAGGTTCGGTTGGAAAGAACGATCGATATGAGTTCATATAATAAGTTTTCATGGCAGAATGAAACTTTATATTACGTGCCCAGCTTCAGTAATTGTATATACAGGATCGAAAAGGACGGGGCGAAATTGGCATATCGTTTTGATTTCGGAGATCATTGGGCCGATTCTGTTTTTGTAAAGGACCAATTGGGATCCAAATCCTTATCGGAATTTCGGAAAAGGTTGGATAGAGAAAAAAAGCTTTACTTTTTGGGATTCAATCGCAATACTCGTTTCCTGAATCTTTATTTCTGGATGAACAAATGTCCGCACAATTTGTTTTACGATTTGGAAACGGGAAAGCAGTATCTGAACGTCAGCGAAGAGGAATCGGGAAAAAACGGAGCGCTGGATGAACCGGTTTGGCTGGTGGAAGACGATTTGTTCGTGACGATGGTCGATGCCTACAAAATCGCTTCCGAGCCGATCTATGCGGACATCCGGGCGAAATACGATATCGGAGAAGACAGCAATCCCGTCATCATCTGTTACAAGATAAAAGGATAGGAAAAAGCGGAAAACCTTTTATCTTTACCGCCGCAACCGGTCTTGCCGATTGCAGAAGTCGAACCCGGCACGATGAAACCGAAATAGACCGGCTGGCTGCCTTCGGAAAAAGGAAAATATTTCGCGGATTTTTTGTCCGTTCCGGTTCCGGAAAAGGTATCCCCTTATCGGCAGCGCAGCAATCCGGTAAATGGTTCCGCTTGCTTGAAGACAGCTACTGGATTTTGAAGTACGTCTTGAAATAAACAGAGGTAACTGTTGTAGATGAAGAACTTGAATAGATTACGGATAAACATGAAAAAATTCTTGTTGGGACTGGCCCTGCTGGCTGTGGCGGGATGCAACTCTCCCAAGCGGGAATTGCGGCGCACGCTGGCGAATTTTGTCGGGCAGGAAATCCGTTTGCCGGACGGACTGCAATCCAAACAACTGGGGGAAGACGTTCCCGATCCGGGCTTTCGGCGGAAAGACTGGAGAATCGTCGTGTACACCGATTCTACGGGATGCTCGGAATGCAAGCTGCGCAATCTGGTGCTTTGGAAAGACGTGATTCGGGCCAACGATTCGCTGTCCGTCCCGGCCGGGATCGTGTTCGTCTTTCATCCCAAGAAGGTGCGGGAGCTGGGATTCATGCTGAAAAACTACGAATTCGATTATCCGGTCTATTACGACCTCGAAGGGGAATTCGAACGGCTGAACCCCGGCTTGCCGAAAGACGTGCGTTTCCACACGTTCCTGCTCGATCCGCAGAACCGGGTAGCCGTGGTCGGCTCGCCCGTCCGGAATGAAAAGCTGTGGAAACTGTACCGGGACGAAATGGAAACGCCTGCAAATCCTTGATTCGGGGCATGCGGCAAAAAAGCGATATCGTTTTTTCAGAGCGGAGTCTACCGAAAGTTCTGGCGGTACTGCTGTTGTGGGCGGCGGTCGGTATGGTATTCGCCGTATCGGGACGCTATGTCGACGGAACGGTGATCGCCAAACGGGAATATTTCACGTATTTTTCCCTGGCGGCCTGTTGCGTATCGGTTCCGTTGCTGTTTCTGAACCGGCGGCTGCGGTTTTCCCGGACGGATTTGTGGATGGCGCTTTTTGCAGGCTGTACGGCTGTGAACCATTACCTGACGGGAGGGGAAGCCGAGACCCGTTTTCTGTTTTTCCTGTTGTCGGTCGCCTTGTATTTCGAGGGCCGGATCGTTTTCACCTGTTTCCCGGGAGCGGCCCGCTGGCTGTTGGCCGGCGTCCTGATTTCCGGAGCGGTGGAAGCCTGGATCGGATTGCGGCAGGTGTACGGACTGGCCGTTTCCCATCATTCGCTGTTCAAAACCACCGGCACTTTGTTCAATCCGGGACCTTACGGAGGATACCTGGGAATCGTGTTCGTCATGGCGGTATACGTATGGTTGACGGGCTATCGGATGCAGGAACGCCTCTTCGCCCGTTTTCGCGGATCGGGAAACGTGCGATGGCTGATGAACCGGCGGACGGGGATGTTCGTTCTGGCCGTGATGACGGCGATTCTCACCGGAATCATGCTCCCGGCCACGATGAGCCGTTCGGCCTGGTTGGCGGTGCTTTTGGCGGGAGGGACGATGGCCGCCATCGAAACGGGTGCGGTCGGACGGTTGAAAAATTACTGCAAGGCGGTTCGGGGACGCGCTGTCGGCTGGATAGCGATTGCGCTTCTCGTATCGGGCTGTGTCGGATTCGGGCTGTATGCTGTGAAAAAAGATTCCGCAAACGGCCGGTTGCTGGCTTGGAAAACGACTGCGGCTATTATCGCGGAACATCCGTTGACGGGAGCCGGATTCGGTAAATTCGGCGGGGCCTATGCGGAAGCGCAGGCCCGGTATTTCGCGGCGGAAGACCGTTCTTCCTGGGAAATCCGTACGGCGGGAAGTCCCGAATACGGCTTCAACGAATACCTTCAGTTGGGAGCGGAAACGGGACTGATCGGTCTGGGGCTGTTTCTGGCGATGGTCGTTTCCGCTTTCGGCGGCCTGAAACGGAAAAACACACGGCCTTTGGCTTATGGACTGGCCGCCCTGCTGGTATTCGCCCTGTCTTCCTATCCGTTCCGGGTGTTGCCGCTGTGCGTGCTTTTGGTGCTGTTTCTGGCTGCAGGAGGAGAGGAAAAAGCCATGTTGGGACATATCGGATCCAAAATCGTTTACGGTTTGCTTTTGGCGGGAACCCTGGCATTGAACGTCGGAACGGTCGGAAGCATGCGGGAGAAATACAAGGCGTACGATCGGTGGAACGGAGTGCAGATGCTGTACCGGATGCAACTTTACGAGGAGGTGGCCGGGGACTATGCCGCGCTTTATCCGCAGCTGAAGGACGAGGGAAAGTTCCTTTTCGAGTACGGGCATACGTTGAACAAAACAGGAGACTACCGAGAGAGCGACCGGGTGCTGAAAAAAGGCGTCCGTTTCAGCGCCGATCCGATGTTTTGGAACGTGATGGGGAACAACGGCCGGGCGACGGGCGATTTCGAACGGGCCGAAGCCTGCTATCTGAAAGCTCGGCATATCGTTCCTAACCGCCTGTATCCGATTTACCTGTTGATGAATCTGGAACGGGAACGCGGCAACCGGCCAGCAGCGGAAAAGTGGGCGCGGAAACTATGCGCTCAGGCACCCAAAGTGGATTCGCCCGCCGTACGGGAAATGAAAAACGAAGCCCGGAAGCTGTTGGAGGAAACCGGAGGAACAGACGACCGACCATGAAAAAGGCAATCGATATTCTCGTCGGAATCGTCGGGTGGGGGATAGCGTTCATTCTGCTGGCTTTCGCCGTCCGGATCTTCGTCTTCGATCAGTTCTCCATCCCCTCGGACTCGATGGAACCCACCCTGATTCCGGGAGATCACATTCTGGTGAACAAACTGGTTTTCGGAGCCAGGATATACAAAAACTTCGATTTTCTGGAAGGGAAGGAGATGGAATCGTGGCGAACCTGGGGATGGCGCAAAATCCGCCGGAACGACGTGGTCGTCTTCAATTACCCTTGGGCGCATTCCAAAAAGGGGATCTCCTTTGCCATAGACAAGGTGTACGTCAAACGGTGCATCGGTCTGCCCGGAGATACGCTGTCGATCCGTAACGGCATCTACTGCAATCCGGCTGTGCCCGACAGCACGTTGGGATACCTGCGGGGACAACTCGATCTGTCCCGTACCCGGCCGGAAGACCTAGATCCGAAAGTGCTCCGGTCGCTCAAGCGGGGCGAACCGGAAACGCGCTGGAACATCAAGGAGCTGGGGCCCCTGTATATTCCCCGACGGGGAGGAACCGTTGAGTTGGATTCGACCAATTACAAGTTGTACGGTTCCGTCATCCGTTACGAAACGGGAAATCCGCTCGTTTACCGGAACGGGAAATTGTTTGCGGGCGATCGGGAAATCCGGAGTTACACCTTTCTGAAAGATTACTATTTCATGGGAGGAGACAACGTCCTCAATTCGCGGGATTCGAGATACTGGGGCTTCCTCCCGGAGGAATACATCATCGGAGTAGCCACCCGCGTGCTTTATTCCGAGAATCCCCATACGGAGGATATCCGGTGGAAAAGAACCCTGAAAAAACTGAAATAAATGGATGTCGTGAAAATGCTGCGTTCTTTTCTCTGCTGTACATTCTTCCTGCTCTTTTGTTCCGGTTGCGACCGGGGCGTTCGGCAGGCTCTGGAACTGGCCGGGGACAACCGGAGCGAACTGGAAAAAGCGTTGGAGCATTACCCGAAGAATTCGCTGAAATACAAGGCGGCCCGGTTCCTGGTCGAAAACATGCCCCTGCACCATTATCCGGCCGGGCAGCCGGTCGAAGACTACCGGGATTCGGTATTTTCCATGGGCACCAAGGAATACGAGCGGCTGGACACCGCCTGGCAGCGGATCCGGGAGCGGGGAGACGCCGTACGGATGGTGCAGGACGTCCGTACCGTACCGGCCGATCTGCTGATCCGGAACATCGACCAGGCGTTCGAGGCCTGGGAGACTGCACCCTGGCACGACCGGATCGACTTCGACACTTTTTGCAACTACATCCTTCCTTACCGCGTGCTGAACGAACCGCCGGCCGTCTGGCGGGATTCCCTGCGGGAAAAGTACGCTCCCCTGATCGCCGGAGTCGACGATCCGAAACGGGCTTTCGCGATCGTTTACCGGAAAGTGTACAAGGATTTCATTACCCGTCCGGTGGAGTATGCCTACCTGCCGGATGTGCGGACGCTCAACAAAATGCAGCACGGCATCTGTTCGATGCAGTGTGTTTACATGGTGCACGTGATGCGGGCGCTGGGCATTCCGGCGGCTTATGATCTGGTGACCTACTGGGCCAATTACAGTCAGGGCGGGCATTCGTGGGTTTCCTATCCCGGAGAGCCGGGGGAAACTTACATTCTTTACGGGGAAGACACCATGCCGACCCGGTTCCGGCCGATCGACTCGTCCACGGTGCTCTTCGATTTCCCCTACGATCTGAACAGTTGCCCCATCTGCAAGGTGGATACTCTGAAAAAATCCTCCAAGCTGTTCCGGCGGATGTATGCGCTCCGGTTTCCGGGAGATTACGGCCCGGAGGAAGGCATGCCCTCCTTTTTCCGGGATTACCATACGATGGACGTTTCCGCCTCCTACGGGCGCCGGGAGAGCGTGACGGTGCAACTGTCCGAACGGGTTTCGGAAAACGTCTACCTCTGTACTTTCGCGTCGATCAAGGACTGGCAGCCGGTGGTCTGCACCGCTCCGCGCGGCCGGAAAGCCGTGTTCCGGGATATTACGGGGGATATCGTTTATCTGCCGGCCCTTTTCCGGGACAATCGGATCGTTCCGCTGACGCAACCTTTCCTGCTTAAGCCCGACGGAACCACGGTTTCGCTGGAACCGGATACCGTCCGACGGGAACGTGTAGTGCTGAAGCGAAAATATCCGCTGTTCGCCCTCTGGGTGCGGCGCTGGCATAAGTCGCTGGGCAGTCGTTTCGAAGCTTCCGACTATCCGGACTTCAGCGATGCGAAGGTGCTGTACGAGATCGAAGAGATTCCTTTCGGAATGGTTACTATCGAAGCGAATGCGCAGCGGCCCTATCGTTACCTGCGTTTCGTTTCCCCGGACGAGGCGCGTCCCAACATCGCCGAACTGGTTTTCCGGAGTAAGACCGGCGACGGACGGGAAACGGTGCTGTCAGGCCGGGAGATCGGCGGAGACATTCCGTACGGCAATATTCACAAGGCATTCGACGGCGATTACCTGACTTATTCGGAATCCAAGATCAACGGTTACTGGTTCGGATACGATCTGGGAGCGGGGAACCGCTCTGCCGTTTCATCCTTTTCCTTCTGCCTTCGCAACGACACCAACATGGTGATGCCGGGCGAACTGTACGAGCTTTTCTATTACGACATGGGCTGGCATTCGCTGGGACGGCAGACCGCCGAAGCCGATTCGCTGACGTACGAAAACGTGCCGAAAGGGGCGCTTCTGTGGCTGCGCAACCACACGCAGGGACGGGAGGAACGGATATTCACCTACGAAAACGGACGTCAGGTCTGGTGGTAACCGGAAGGCGAAAAGTCGGTAACAAGTTTCAATCCTTGCGTTTTTCCAGCCGGAAATGCCGGTCGATGCAACCGGGAAGCTCGTTCAGGTAGTGGGTGACATAAATTAACGTGACGTCTTCCGTGCAATAATCGTCGATCAGGCTGCGCACCGCGCGCTTGTGCTTCAGGTCGAGACCGTGGAGGGGTTCGTCCAGGATCAGCAGCGGCGGTTCCTTGACGAATGTGCGGGCCAGCAACACCAGCCGCTGTTCCCCGGAAGAGAGCTTGATGAACGAACGGTCGCGCAGATGAGCGATTCCGAAACGTTCCATCCATTCCATGCACCGGGCGGCTTGTGCTTCATCGCACTGCCGGACAGTTCCGATGGTGTCGAAAAGGCCGGAACCGACCACATCCGCAGCCGGAATGTTCTGGTAGTAGTGCGTGTGCATTTCCGGGGACACGTAACCGATCCGCTTCTTCACGTCCCAGATGCTCTGACCCGCACCGCGCCTGCGTCCGAAAAACGAGATGTCGTTGGCGTAAGCCTGCGGATGGTCGGCGTTGACGAGGCTCAACAGGGTCGATTTTCCGCTGCCGTTCGGCCCGGACAAGGCCCATTTCTCCCCTCGGCGAACGATCCAGTCGATGTTTTCGAGGACGGTTTTGCGTCCGTACCGGATCCGGATGTTTTTCAGTTCCACCACCGGTTCCGTTTCACGCTTCGCTTCCGGAGCCGGGCCTAATGTTTCCAGTGGCTTTTCCGGATATCCGGCCTGAAAAGCCTCAAAATCCATCGGTTCTCCGGCTTCCAGGTCGTGCATGGGAAGCACGTGCGTGATGAAATCGGGCAGGTCGTCCGCCGCTGAAAAAAGGAAAATAACCTGCATGTCGCCGCAACGGCACAGGTTCCGGAGCGACTCCTTTACTGCCGTCCGGGAAAGAGCATCGAGTCCGACGTAGGGATTGTCGACGATCAACAACCGCGGTTTGTCCAACAGTGCTTTGGTAATGAGAAATTTGCGCAGTTCTCCACTGGAAAGGTAGTTGATTTTCTTATCCCGGAATGCGTCTACGCCGAGCAGCCCCGTTACGGCAGGGTCGGGGGCTTCGCCCAACAATTCTTCCACGGCGGGCATATCGTCGTTCTCGCTGCTGTGCCAGCGTTGCTGGTAATAGGAATTCCGAAAATCGGCCAGACCGTACACGCTGTCGAACGAAAGCAACCGTACGGATTCCCATACCTTGAAATCGGAGGTTCCTTTTGCGAATCCGTAGGCGATCCTCCCGGCTTTCAGGGCATAACGTCCCCGAATCATGTCGGCCAGTACGGATTTTCCGGAACCATTATCTCCGATTACGGCCCAGTATTCTCCTTCGCGGAGCGTCCAGTCGATCGGCTTCCGGAATTGCAGTTCCGGGATCCGGGGCTGGCATCCTTCGAGTTTCAGGTAGCTTTTCATGCCTGCAAAAATAGGGATAATTGTCGTTTCCGGAAAAGCGGAACTTTTGAAAAACGCTTCCGGAGTCCGTTCCATGTCATGCGTCACCGTCCGCCTTTGTTCGAACCCGGAAACGGTTACGGAGCGAAAATTGTGTGGAAGAGAGGGTGCCGTACGTCGAAGCAGGACCGGGAAAGGGGACGATTGAAAATATATTGTTAACTTTGTCCGCCTGCGGCGCACGGCCGGAAACGGGATCGCAAGGTCATGCCGTCCCGGAAAACGCTTCGGAACGAGATACGAACCAACCCTTCGAAAAACGCGGCTACAGGCTGCTTCAGACAAAATATGAACTGGTTACAGGAACTTTTTTTCGGCCACGGTATCGCCCATTCCATCCTGATGCTGGCGGTGGTCATCGCCGTGGGAATCGTATTGGGAAAAATAAAAGTCAAAGGGATTTCGCTCGGAATCACTTGGATATTGTTCGCCGGAATCGTATTCTCCCATTTCGGGATGCGGGTCGACAGGAATATCCTGCACATCTTTCAGGAGTTCGGCCTGATCCTGTTCGTCTATTCGATCGGGTTGCAGGTAGGGCCCGGCTTTTTTTCCTCCTTCAAAAAGGGAGGCGTTACGCTCAATCTGCTGGCTACCGGCATCGTGTTGCTCGGCGTATCGGTGACTTACGTCCTTCACCTTTTCACCGACATTCCGATTCCCGTCATGGTAGGGATCATGTCCGGCGCGGTAACCAATACGCCGGGACTCGGGGCGGCGCAGCAGGCCAATATGGACGTTACGGGGCTGGATAATCCGGACATCGCCACGGGATATGCCGTGGCCTATCCGCTGGCCGTGGTCGGCATCATCGGGACGATTCTCGTTTTGCGGTATGTTTTCCGGGTCGACCTCAGGCAGGAGGAAGACCGTGCTACGGCATCGGACGGCACTCAGGAATATGCGGCCTGCAAAATATCCCTGCGGGTGACGAATCCGGCCATCAACGGGATGAAGGTCGGCCCGATTCACGACATGATCCAGCGAAATTTCGTGATTTCGCGCATACGTTATGCGGACGGAACCGTCAAAATGGTCAATGCGGAAACCGTGCTCCATACCGGCGATACGGTTTTGGTCATCACCTCGCAGTCGGCGGTTCCGGCCATCACCGCCTTTATCGGAGAGGTGGCGGATATCGAATGGCAGCAACTCAATACGCAGTTCATTTCCCGCCGCATCCTCATCACCAAATCCGAACTGAACGGGAGAACCCTTTCCCAGCTGCGTCTCCGCAGTCTCGGAGTCAGCATCACACGGGTGAACCGCTCCGGAATAGACCTGGTGGCGACCCCGAACCTGCCTTTGCAGATCGGCGACCGGGTGACCGTGGTCGGAACCCGCCAATCCATCGCGGAAGCGGAGAAAAAACTCGGTAACTCTTTGAAACGGCTGGATCATCCGAACCTCTTTCCGATTTTCGCGGGGATCGTGCTCGGCGTGATCCTCGGCAGCGTCCCCTTCGTCTTTCCCGGCATACCGCAACCGGTGAAGCTGGGGCTGGCCGGAGGCCCGTTGATCGTGGCCATACTCGTAAGCCGTTTCGGGCCGAAATACAAGCTGGTTACCTATACGACCGTGAGCGCCAACCTGATGCTGCGCGAAGTGGGGATCGCCCTGTTTCTGGCCTGCGTGGGACTAGGCGCCGGCGAGACATTCATTCAGACGATCGTTGCCGGCGGATACAAATGGATCGGCTACGGAGTGTTGATTACGCTTATCCCTATTCTGACGGTCGGTGTGATCGGAAGGAAACTTTGCAAGCTCAATTATTTTACGTTGAGCGGACTGATCGCCGGTTCCATGACCGATCCTCCGGCGCTGGCCTACGCCAACAGCATGGCCGGGAACGATATTCCCGCCGTAGGCTATGCGACCGTCTATCCGGTCACCATGTTCCTGCGCGTGTTGTGCGCCCAGTTGATGATCCTGTTGCTGGCTTGAGAAAGGGGAGAAAGAAACTTTCCGTTCGCCTGCAAATTTTGAAAAAACAACCGGCCCCGTCCGTAAGGATGGGGCCGGTCTGTTAAAATCCGGAGGGCGTTATTCCCACTCGATCGTTGCGGGCGGTTTGGAGCTGATGTCGTAAACCACACGGTTGATCCCTTTCACCTTGTTGATGATGTCGTTGGACATTTTGGCCAGGAATTCATAGGGAAGGTGCACCCAGTCGGCCGTCATGCCGTCCGTCGAGGTGACCGCCCTCAGCGCTACGCAGTTTTCATATGTCCGCTCGTCGCCCATCACGCCGACCGACTGCACCGGCAACAGCATGACGCCCGCCTGCCATACCTGATCGTACAGCCCGAACTCTTTCAGCCCGTCGATGAAAATCTTGTCGGCGTCCTGCAAAATCCGCACTTTTTCCGCCGTCACTTCCCCCAGAATCCGGATACCGAGCCCCGGCCCCGGAAAAGGATGGCGTCCCAGGATATTGTCCGGAATGTCCAACTGCCGTCCCACACGCCGCACTTCGTCCTTGAACAACAGCCGCAGGGGTTCCACCACCTTCAGATGCATCTTCTCCGGCAGCCCCCCTACGTTGTGGTGCGACTTGATCGTGGCCGAAGGGCCGTTCACCGATACCGATTCGATCACGTCGGGATAAATCGTGCCCTGCGCCAACCATTTCACGTCTTTCAGTTTCTGCGCTTCCTCGTCGAACACCTCGATGAAATCCCGGCCGATGATTTTCCGTTTCTTTTCCGGATCGGTCACGCCTTTCAGGTCGCCCAGAAACTTGTCGCCGGCCCGCACGCCAATCACGTTCAATCCCATCGACTGATAGGAGGCCAGCACGTCTTCGAACTCGTTTTTCCGAAGCAGGCCCATGTCCACGAAAATACACGTCAGATTCGGCCCGATGGCCCGATGCAGCAGCATGGCCGCCACCGAAGAATCGACGCCGCCCGAAAGGCCCAGCACCACTTTGTCGTTCCCCAGCTTCTCCCGCAATTCTTTCACCGTGCTTTCGATGAACGAATCGGGCGTCCAGTCCTGCCGGCAGCCGCAAATTTCCACCACAAAATTCCGCAACAGCTCCTTCCCTTCGGTCGAATGATAAACTTCCGGATGAAATTGAATGCCGTAAGTATCTTCTCCTTCAATCTGATACGCAGCTACTTTTACATCTTCCGTGCTGGCGATGATGCGGTAGTTGGCCGGAATTTTCACGATCGTGTCTCCGTGCGACATCCACACCTGCGAGGTCTTGGAAAGGGTTTTGATCAGGGGACAGTCGTCCGCCACCCTGGTCAGCATGGCCCGTCCGTATTCGCTGTTGCCCGTCCGTTGCACTTCTCCGCCGAAATGGTGCGACAGGTATTGCGCTCCGTAGCAAACACCCAGCAGCGGAAGTTTTCCCTTGATGTCGGACAGGTCGATCTGCGGGGCCTTCTCGTCCCGAACGGAGTAGGGGCTGCCCGAAAGAATCACCCCCTTGACCGAAGCGTCGATCATGGGGGGATGATTGAAAGGATGGATTTCGCAGTACACATTGAGTTCCCGCACCCGTCGTGCGATGAGCTGCGTATACTGCGATCCGAAATCCAGAATTAAGATTTTTTCCTGCATATTGCGATTCGTAGTTTTTTGTTCGGTTTCTTCCACGGGGTCGTTCCTCCCGCTTTCGGTCATTTGCGCACCTGCGCTCCCGCCTCTTTCTCGAAGCGTTCGATCAGCCGGTTCATGATCCGGTCGGTCGCCTCGTCGGTCATCGTTCGTTCGCTGTCCTGCAAGACGAAGGAGAGCGCATACGATTTCTTGCCTTCCGGCAATTTATCCCCTTCATAGACGTCGAACAGCCCCACGTTTTTCAACAGTTTCTTTTCCGTGGCGAAAGCGAGCTGACGCAGCCGGTCGAACGTCACCCCGCTGTCCACCAGCAGGGCCAAATCACGCCGCACTTCCGGATATTTCGCCAAGTCCTTCACCCGCACCGTTTGATTGCGGAGAAGCTTCAGGAGCGTATCGAAATTCATTTCCAGATAACAAGCCTCCGTCTTCAGGTCGAAAGCGTTCCGGAGTTTTTTGGTCAGCACGCCCATCTCGAACAATGGTTTTCCCCGCAGAACATACCGCAGCCCTTCCCGGTAAATTTCATTTGCCAGCGATTCCGTCCGGGCTTCGTAAATGTCCATGCCGAACCGTTTCAGAAGCTGTTCCGCCGTTTTCTTCAGCGTGAAAAAGTCGCTCGGGGACGCTTTGACGTTCCAGTTCTCGGTATGTTCTTTTCCCGTAACCAGCATGGCCAGGCGATATTCTTCCCGGTAGGCTGCCAGCGGCTTGTCTTCCGCCGCCCGTTCGGGGCAGTAGAAGTAACAGTTCCCGAATTCGTAGCATTTCAGGTCGCCGTTTTTCCGGTTGGCATTCAGCTGGGCCGCTTCCAGCATGTTGTATAACAACGTCTGCCGCATGACGTTCAGGTCGTTGCTGAGCGGGTTGAGTATCCTGACGGCATTTTCTGCTTTCCAGACGCCGTTGTTTTCGTAATAGGCCGATTTGGTCAGCGAGTTGCTCATGATTTCGTTGAAACCGTTGGCCGTCAGATAGTCGGCTACGATGTTCACCATTTTGTCCCGATCCGGACGCTGGCCGTAGGACAGGGTGGAATTCACGTGAAGCGGTATTTCCACGTTGTTGTAGCCATATATCCGGAGGATTTCCTCGATGACGTCCGCTTCGCGCCGCACGTCCACCCGGAAGGGAGGCACTTCCAATGAGAGCCCCTCATAAGTTTCCCGGACGATCCGGATATCGAGGGCGCGCAGGATTTCCCGGATTTTTTCCCGCGGAATTTCCTTGCCTACCAGCCGGTCTATATTCGCATAGGAAACTTCCACCGGGAAAGGCAACACCTTTTCCGGATAGATATCCACCACACCCGACGTGATCTTGCCCCCGGCCACTTCCTGAATGAGCCGTGCCGCCCGCCGCAGGGCATAGGGGGTCATATCGGGGTCGATGCCCCGTTCGAAACGGAAGGAGGAATCGGTGTTCAGTCCGTGATGCTTCGCCGTTTTCCGCACCGATACCGGATTGAAATAGGCGCTTTCCAGGAACACGTTCACGGTGGCTTCCGTCACGCCCGAATCCAGCCCCCCGAAAACCCCGGCGATACACATCGGCTTTTCGGCGCTGCAAATCATCAGGTCGCTTTCCGAAAGCTTGCGCTCCGTCCCGTCCAGCGTCGTAAAAGGGGTACCCGCTTCCGTAGTCCGTACTACGATCCGGCCTCCCTCGATCCTGTCCGCGTCGAACGCATGCAGCGGCTGCCCCACGGAATGCAGGATGTAATTGGTAATGTCCACGATGTTGTTGTGCGGATTCAGCCCGATGCTCCGCAGCCGGTTTTGCAGCCATTCCGGAGACGGTCCCACCCGGACGCCGGAAACGGTAACCCCCATATAACGGGGAGCCGCTTCGGAATCCTTCACTTCGACCGCGATGGCTTTCCCCTCCGCCTCCTTCTCTATTTCAGGCGCTTCGGGCAGCCGAAGGGTTACCGGCCGTCCGTTGGCTTTGAGCCAGGCCGCCAGATCGCGGGCCACACCGTAATGCGAAGCCGCGTCGATCCGGTTCGGGGTCAATCCGATTTCAAAGGTGTAATCGTCTTCGATGCCGAGCAGATCGCGGGCGGGCGTTCCCGGTACGGCGTCGTCCGGAAGCACCATGATCCCTTCATGGCTGTCGCCCAGTCCGAGTTCGTCTTCGGCGCAGATCATCCCGTTGGACTCCACGCCCCGGATTTTGCTCTTCTTGATTTTGATCCCGTTTTCCTCTCCCTGCGGATAAAGCGTACAGCCGATGGTCGCCACCAGCACTTTCTGACCCGCAGCCACGTTCGGAGCCCCGCATACGATCTGCGTCGGAACGGCGTCACCCAGATCAACGGTCGTCAGTTTCAGCTTGTCGGCATCGGGGTGTTTTTCACAAGTCAGCACCCGGCCGACCACCACGCCCGACAGACCGCCGCGGACGGTTTCGGTCTTTTCGAATCCTTCGATTTCCAGTCCGATGTCGGTCAGTACGGAAGCCATTTCTTCCGGGGTCAGGTCCGTTTCGATGTATTGCCGGAGCCATTTATACGATACTTTCATGCTATCCTGTGTTTGTGTCTCTTGCGTCGCCTTCGTTCGTCCGCCGGAAAACGGGTGGAAAAGACCTTCCGGCGGACCCCCTTGAAAAACGGCACAAGATAGGAATTTTATACGAAAAACCCCAATCGTTTCCCGAAAACGGGAGGAACGGAGAGGAGAGGGAGTTGCAGGCGCACGGTTGCGAACTTTCAAAAAAATATGTAAGTTTGTCGGGCTTTAGCGAAAAGCGGGGGAAACCGAACGAGAGAGGACATAAAATGAAATGAGGAAAACCGGCTGTACGGCCCTTTGCCCGTATGGGAAACGAAGAAACCGTGTCTGCATTGAAAAAATTATAACTCACTGTAAACAATGAAAAAATCACTGAAAATCGTCGTGCTGGCCAAACAGGTGCCCGATACCCGGAATGTAGGGAAGGATGCGATGAAAGCCGACGGCACGGTGAACCGTGCGGCGCTTCCGGCCATCTTCAATCCGGAGGACCTGAACGCGCTGGAGCAGGCGCTCCGGCTGAAAGACCGGTATGAAGGAACAACGGTTCACATCCTGACGATGGGGCCGTCGCGCGCTGCGGACATCATTCGGGAAGGCATGTTCCGCGGAACCGACGGGGGCGTTTTGCTGACCGACCGAAAATTCGCCGGATCGGATACGCTGGCCACTTCCTATGCACTTTCCTGCGCCGTTCGCAAACTCGATCCCGATCTCATCATAGCCGGCCGCCAGGCCATCGACGGGGATACGGCTCAGGTAGGGCCCCAGGTGGCTGAAAAACTCGGCTGGCCCCAGATTACCTATGCGGAGGAAATCATGGGATTCGAAAGGGACGAACTGGTGGTAAAACGCCGCCTGGAACAGGGAATCGAAGTGGCGGCCTGCCCGCTGCCGCTGGTGGTGACCGTCAACGGTTCCGCACCGGAATGCCGTCCGCGTCACGCCAAACTGGTGATGAAATACAAGCATGCCAAAACCCTGAGCGAGGTGCAGGAGAAGACGGAAGACTACTACCTCTCTCTTTGCGAAACCCGGAAGTATCTGGCCATCCCGGAATGGGGCGTGGCCGACGTGGATGCCGATCCGGAACAGCTAGGGTTGTCCGGCTCGCCCACGAAAGTGAAGAAAATCGAAAACGTGGTTTTCCAGGCCAAGGAAGCCAAGCGCCTGTCCGCTTCGGATGCCGACATGGACGCGCTGATGGCGGAACTGATCGCCAGCCACACCCTGGGTTAACGGGGCTTACGCTAAATCTTTAAAAATTCGATTCATGAACAACGTATTTGTATATTGCGAAACGGAGAACGGCCGCGTGGCCGACGTGAGCCTGGAACTGCTGACCAAGGGACGCGTGCTGGCGGACACGCTGGGATGCAAGCTCGAAGCGCTGGTACCCGGACACCGGCTCGACGGCATGGAAAAGGAATTGCATGAATACGGGGCCGATGTGGTGCACCTGGCGGACGATGCCCGGCTGGCTCCTTACCGGACGTTGCCTCACACGGCGGTCGTGTGCGGCGTTTTCCGGGAAGAAAAACCGCAGATCGCCCTGTTCGGAGCGACCAGCGTGGGCCGGGATCTGGGGCCGCGGGTCTCTTCTGCTCTGCACAGCGGTTTGACCGCCGATTGTACGAGCCTCGAAATCGGAGGGCATACCGAAGCCAAGACGGGAAAGGAATACAGCGACCTGTTATACCAGATCCGTCCGGCTTTCGGAGGAAACATCATCGCCACCATCGTCAATCCGGAGTGCCGTCCCCAGATGGCGACCGTCCGGGAAGGGGTGATGAAAAAGGAAAAATACGGCAAGCCGACCGACGGTGCGGTGAAGAAGGTGGACGTGAACAAATACCTGCAGCCGAGCGATCTGGTGGTGCGGATTCTGGAACGTCACATGGAAGAACGGAAGATCGACATCAAGGGAGCTTCGGTCATCGTGGCCGGGGGATATGGGGTCGGCTCGAAGGAAAATTTCGCGTTGCTCTATGAGTTGGCCGAAACGCTGGGCGGTGAAGTGGGGGCTTCCCGTGCCGCCGTAGACGCCGGATTCGCCGACCATGCGCGTCAGGTGGGACAGACCGGAGTGACCGTGCGTCCGAAGCTTTACATCGCCTGCGGTATTTCCGGGCAGATTCAGCACACGGCCGGGATGGATCAGTCGGCGATGATCATCTCCATCAACACCGATCCCGAAGCGCCGATCAACAAGATCGCCGACTTCGCCGTTACGGGCGACGTGATGGAGGTGGTTCCGAAAATGATCAAGTTCTACAAACAAAATTCCAAATAGCATCCGGGCCGGAAGACGGGAACGGTTGCGGCCTGCGGAAAAAAGAGGCGGAGAAAGGGACGGACGGATTTTCGGCAGGTACAAAACGACCAAACGAATTATGGCAAATTTCTTTCAGGATAACAAGGATTTTCAGTATCACCTGAACCATCCTTTGATGAAAAAGATCGTGGAACTGCGCGAACGCGGGTTCCGGGACAAGGACGTGTATGACTACGCTCCGGTGGATTACGAGGACGCCGTGGACAGCTACAACCGGGTGCTGGACGTCATGGGCGAAATCTGCGGGGACGTGATCGCTCCGAATGCGGAGTCGGTGGATCACGAAGGGCCGAAGGTGGTGAACGACCGGGTGATTTATGCCGCCGGGACGCAGGCGAACCATGAGGCGCTGGCCAGGGCGGGATTGTACGGCATTTCGCTGCCCCGGCAGTACGGCGGGTTGAACTTCCCGCTGACCTGTTTCGTGATGTCGAACGAAATGGTGGCACGGGCCGACGTAGGATTCGAGAACATCTGGGGGTTGCAGGACTGCGCCGAAACCCTCAACGAATTCGCTTCGGAGGAATTGAAGCGGGAATACCTGCCGCGCGTATGCAACGAGGCGGCTACCTGTGCAATGGACCTGACCGAACCCGACGCAGGGAGCGACCTGCAGGCCGTGATGCTCAAGGCTCACTGGGACGAAGAAAAGCAGACGTGGCTGTTGAACGGCGTGAAGCGGTTCATTACCAACGGGGACGGGGATATCTCCCTGGTGCTGGCCCGTTCCGAAGAGGGAACGACCGATGCCCGCGGGTTGTCGATGTTCGTTTACGACAAAAAACACGGGGCCACGAAGGTACGCCGCATCGAAAACAAGATGGGGATCAAGGGATCGCCGACATGCGAACTGGTATTCACCAATGCTCCGGCTCAACTGGTCGGCGACCGGAAGATGGGTCTGATCAAGTACGTGATGGCGCTGATGAACGCCGCCCGGCTGGGAATCGGGGCGCAGTCCACGGGGCTTTCCGAAGCGGCCTACCGAGAAGGGCTGAAATACGCCCATGAACGGCAGCAGTTCGGCAAGCCGATCATCGAATTCCCGGCGGTCTACGAAATGCTGGCGACCATGAAATCCAAGCTCCACGCCAGCCGGGCCATGCTCTATGAAACCGCCCGGTTCGTGGAAGTGTACAAGCTGTACGAAGCGATTGCGAAAGAACGGAAGCTCGAACCGGCGGAACGCGCCGAAATGAAAGCCTATTCCCGGCTGGCCGACGCTTTCACGCCGCTGTTGAAACTGATGTCCAGCGAGTATTGCAACCAGGTGGCCTACGATGCGTTGCAGATCCACGGCGGTTCGGGATTCATGAAGGATTATCCGATTGAACGTTTGTACCGCGACGCCCGGATCACCAACATTTACGAAGGGACTTCCCAGTTGCAGGTGGTGGCCGCCATCCGCCACGTGACCACGGGAACCTACCTGAATCAGATGATGGAGTACGAAAAAACGGATTTCTGCCCGGAAGTGGCCGACCTGCTGAAGACACAGATCAAAATGCGGGAAGACTATGCCGCCGCCGTGGAAGCCGTCGTTTCGAAAGGAGATGGGGAGTACCTCGATTTCCATGCCCGGCGATTGGTGGAAATGGCCGGTCATATCATTCTGGGGTACCTGCTGATGATCCAGGGGGGCAGCGACGAAGACTACCGGCGTTCGGCGGAAATCTACGTGAAGGCGGGTTACGCCAAAAACCGGGAACGGTACGAGTATATTATGAACTTGTCGACGGAAGACCTCGATGCTTTCAAGATGGTGAAGGAAGATTGTTGATTTTCTTCTTATAGCGAAAGTGCGAAAAGAAAGAGCGACCCCGCAAAGGTCGCTTTTTTCGCGCTCGGTTGGTATCGAAAGAAAGTAAGCATTAAAAACTCAGGCCAGGATACGACTTGCACGTTTACTCATTCCATGAACAGGGCTTATTTCAACAGAAATGATATTTCACAAAAGGAAAGTTATAACAAATAGTATCTCAATCTTTAATAAGTTTACTTTTGATCAAATTTAAAAATATTGAATTTCTCGAATTTGCGTCGCTAACCAACGAATCAAGATCCATGATGAAAATTCCTATGGGTATTTGCAATAATGGCTCTTTTTGAATTGCCACTTTTGCTTCTCGATAATATATTTTACCTGTAGAATATAGTTCCTGATACTCTCCAGATAAATGCAACTCCAAATCCTCATTGAATTCAACGACACCATAATACCATATTCGTTGAATTTTATTATCATAGTGTTGCATTAACTTTCTCGCTCTTTTTTCAAGTTGCGTTACAACTTTCATATTATCTTCAAGCGTAAGTCCTTTTTTCTTTAATTCAATGATAACAACATCAACTTTAGGGGTTGATTCAGGATTATTGGAAAATATCAATGCAAGATCAGGCCTATCATCGTCTTCATCAACTATTTCCCCTTCCGTAATCACATCAACCAGTTCAGTCATTTCCCTGTCACTCAGAGTGACATTATAAGTCATGTATTTATCGTCGAATATCCATGCGTTATTGTTATACAAATCACCACATACATCCTCTCCCTCATAACGACGTCTCATCTTACAAATGAGATTATGAATATAGGCTTCTTTATCGTCAGTATCGGTATTTTTAAGTTTATTTATGATTAACTGTCGAAATAAAATATATTCAGTTAGGGTTCTTGATGACAATTCGATAGATCTATTGTATTGCTCTTCGTCCAATGAAGTTGCATCCAGAATTTCTCTTTGTGCGTGAAAAAATTTGTCTTGAGCATTCTTGAGTACTTCACTTCTTGCGCTAAATCCTATCTCACTATTGTCAAAATATCCATTCAAATGAGGGAAACGATCAAGCAATGAATTTCTTGTCTGTTTATTCATTGCTGCTATAGTAGGCACATGCATTTCAATAATGGAAGATACTTTTTTGCGAAACAAGATTTTTATCTGCTTTAATTCCGAGCTTGATACAGTCAAGTTCTGGCGGGCTAAATCAACCTTTCCCACGAACCAATCAGAATTAAGGAGGAATATCATTTCGTATCCCAATGGAATATTCTCCTTTGATATGATCTCCACCTTTTGTGTCCTATTATCTACAGAGATAGCCGTTACTACTGAGGAATCAGTATTCTCACACTTTTGAATAGAATAATGAATATACATCTTATCAATTAAAGATAGCGATGAGTCCAGTTCCACTTGTGTCAATGCGGGTATTTCGTCTGTCGAGAAAAGTTCACTATGGGTACCTCCATTAATAGTGGCAGTAATAGAAAATTCTACTTTTTTTGCATGTTGTTTTATATCGTAGAGTTTAGGATAAAATTCTTCTAATATTCTCTTTTTTAAGTATTTTGGCTGCAAATAGGAATAATCTCTCAATTTAGATAATGTATAACCAGACATGACCAATGTTGTTCCAGAATCTGTGGGGCTCACACGTGTCACAATATTTTTGTTATCAAATGCATCTGAAAATCTAAACTCTCGATGATAAACATCATCATAGTTACTGGAGACATCTGTATTGTCAAAATAACACAAATACACAAGGCGCCCTAATCCTTTATGAGAATCTTCTTCGACATCAAAAAGATGGCAGAATTTCTGAAACCGATCATCAGTAAACCCTACACCATTGTCGTGAATCATAATTCTGAGTGACTGTGGTTGATTGTATGCTTTTACATTTATATCAATATCAATCTTATTGGCATGAGCATCTAAAGCATTTGCCACAGCTTCAATATACACCATTTCGAGAGAAGAATTCCCAAAAAAGACTTTAGCCGCTTGATTAAGTTTGACTTTCATAATCAATCAAATATTTCTCAAAAGTAATATTTTTTACTTTATATAAAGTTACAACTACTTTTTCTGTCCTCAATTATTTTACTATCTTTGTATCAGTTATTTGAGGTTGTGAATATCGACGCACAAAACGTAAAATAGTACCGTTGCCTAATCGTTACCTCATCCCATCAAAAAAAGTGCAACAAGTTATCTATCAACTTGTTGCACAGCTCTAAGGTTACTGGAATTTTCCGAAACGCTTTTTCAGTCTCCGTTGCAGGGAAAAGCTCCCCCCTTTTACCCGCTAAAGAATTATTCCACCGTCACGATAACCGGATGATCCATCCGTTCGCCTTCGCTTTTGATGAAATTCCTGAAATAATCGCGGTTGCGGAACATCGTATCCTGGTGTTCCCATGCGCCGAACGCCTTGTAGGAGGCTTCTCCCTTGTCGTCCAGTCGGAGTTTCGCACACCACATTCCGGCCAGGTCGGCGTCCGCATCCGGCGTATCGAAAATTTCGACCACGCTGCTGTCGGGCAGCAACACGGCCAAACCGATGACGAATTCCTTGTTATAAGACTGATGGTCGTGCGTCGTCATCGCCACATGTTTTCCAAAATCCAGCTTTTCCAGCGGCATGTCGTTGAAGTTGCGAGGAAGCCCCGTGATCAGCGACAAACCGGCCGGCAGGTTCGGAGCGATCACCTTGTTTTCATAGTTGTATTTCCCGGCCCAGATGGTGGTGATTTCCTTGAAATTCACCTTCGTGGCGCTGTCCACCGCCCAGCCGTAGAAATCCACTTCGAACATCGACCGTACCGGCCCTTCGGTAATGAGCCTGAATCCCGTCGAATCTATCACATCCACCGGATCGGCGTTCACGCGTCCCAGCCGGACGAAACGTCCGTCGTCCGTCAATCCGCCCAGACCGCCCAGTCCGAATGTACTCACACTCAGGATATCGCGTCCCCAGTCGGCCCATACATGATAGGTGTCTCCCGGCGTTCCGTCCGCCCGGAGGCCGACCGTGTCGAGCACCATGTCGGAAACCCGTTTGCCGAAATAATCGCGGCAGTTGCGGCCGTCGTAGTAATGCCGGAAGCCGACCTTGTCGTTTTCCCAGCCGATTCCGTCCATCTGGTAGGGGTATCCTTCGGTATTGATGAAATAAACCGTATCTTTGTAGTGCATGTCCGAGGCCTGTTCCTCGACGTGTCCCGGAACGGTCATCTTTCCGTACCGGACATTGGTGCGGACGGGGAACTTCGGATACTGCGCCGGGTCTAACCACACGACTTTAAACGTGACTTTCTCTGCAGGCGCAAGGTCGGTTACGAAAGCCAGTTCATCCCACTTGCCGTCTCCGTCGAGATCGTCCACCTGGGAAGCCGCATAGTTGCCGGCTGTATCCACGAGGGCGGGCACGAGGTTGTCGGCGGCGGAACGGAGCTGAGCGCGCTTCAGCACGACGGCTTCATCGGGTCGGGCGCTTTGCGTGGGATTTTCAATGACCACGGTTTGTTCCTTTTTTTGCCCGGTGCACGAAATCAAACCGAGCAAAACGGTCATACACAGTACTTTCTTCATGGTTGAATTGGATTTAAAATGCTGATGCAAAATTATCAAAATATAATCTTAAATCACTACGGCCGCGCGGAAAACTTTCGCTATTTTTGCGGCGCTTCATCGAAAAAATGAAAAAGATACGATTGCTATTCTGGGGGCTTCTGATCGTTTCGGTCTCCTGTGCGCATCCGCCGAAACGGGAACTGCGGGGCATGTGGATCGCTACGGTGGCCAACATCGATTGGCCGCGATCCCAGACGACCGATCCTGCAGCTTTGCAACACGAAATGAACGGGTTGCTGGACGCCGCCTCGGATGCGAATTTGAATTGCGTAGTTTTCCAGATAAGGCCTACGGCGGACGCTTTCTACCAGTCCGCCCATGAGCCGTGGTCGCACTGGCTGACGGGAGAGCAGGGCAGGGCTCCGTCCTTCGACCCCTTGCAGTACGTAATCGACGAATGCGACCGGCGGGGAATGCTCGTTCATGTGTGGATCAACCCCTATCGGGTCTGGCTCGACAGTGCGGATCGATTTTTGGCCGGAAGGGATCACCTTTTACAGAGGCACCCCGAACGCATCGTCCAGTACGGAAAAACGGCCTACCTGCATCCGGCCCTGCGGGAAAACCGGGATTACATCTGCCGGGTGGTGGCCGACATCGTGCGGCATTACGACATAGACGCCGTCCATATGGACGATTACTTCTACCCGTACCGGGTGGCCGGAGAGGAATTTCCCGACGAAAGGGAATTCCGGCGCGATCCCCGCGGTTTCAAAAGCAAGGACGACTGGCGCCGGGACAACGTGGATCGGATCATCCGGCAAATCCGGGATACGATCAAAGCGGTGAAGCCGTGGGTGGAATTCGGCATTTCTCCTTTCGGCGTATGGCGGAATAAGGATCGGGACCCGAAAGGCTCCGCGACCCGAGCCGGACAGACCAACTACGACGATCTTTACGCCGACATTCTGAAATGGGAGCGGGAAGGGTGGATCGACTACGCCGCACCGCAGTTGTACTGGCATATCGGTTTCCCTGCGGCGGACTATCGCGTATTGGCCGAATGGTGGAACCGAAATGCCTACAAAACGCCGCTGTATATCGGACACGCCTCTTATCGGATCACTCCTTCGTCCGGAACGAAGGCATGGAAAACCCCCGAAGAAATCATCCGTCAGATCCGGTTGAACCGGACGCTGGCCGGCATCGGCGGTTCGATTATGTACAGCGCCAAGTCCCTGCTGAATCCGGAATTGCGGAAGGCGCTGAAGGAATCGGTTTACCGGTCGAAATCCCTGCCTCCTGAAAATCCCCGCATCCGTCCCGTACCGGCGGAAGCACCCGGTTCTCCCGTGGTTTGGGTGGAAGAAGGGTTTGTGCGCATGAACTGGCAGCCGGAAGAAGGGAGCCGGCGTTATGCGGTTTACCGTTTCCGGAAAGGGGAAAAAGCCGATTTTTCGGACCCGGAGCACCTCGTGGCGGTTACGGGCAGCCATGACATCCGGCTTCCGATGCCGGAAGACGGTAAGAACGGGATCGGTTACCGGTATGCGGTGACAGCGCTCAGTGCGACCCATCTGGAAAGCGAGCCGGTCTGGGCGGTCGCAGCAGAAGATTAAAAGGGCCGGAAAGAGGCTATGAAAAAAGCGTCCCGGTTTCGGGGCGCTTTTTATGCTTTCGGACAGAAAAATATCTGTCCGCTCAGAACGGGAGATCGTCGGTTTCTTCCGAAGCGCTTCCCTCGAAATCGTTCACTCCGATGGGAGGCATTTCCATCGGAGCGACGGGAGGCGTAGTTCCCGCATGGGGCCGGGTGACCTTCCAGGCCCGCACCTCGGTGAACCAGCGTCCGTTGTATTCCCTGGACTCGATGTTCACGGAAAGGTTTACCTTGTCGCCTTCCCGCATGGCTGCGACATCCTGCACTTTGTCCCCCCAGAAACTCACGCATACCTTCCGGTTGAACTCCGTCGGCATTTCGATGACGATTTCCTGTTTCGACCATTCTCCCCGGGCGCTCGTCCCTTTTACGACCGGCAATACCCGAAAAACGTTTCCTTCCAGTTCCATTTTATTCCTCTATGATTACGATTTTTTCGATTTCGTCGCCGCGCCGGATGTCGTCGAGCACGTCCAGTCCCTCGTATACTTTTCCGAATACGGTATGCACCCCGTCCAGATGCTTCGTATTCTCGCGGTTATGGCAAATGAAAAACTGCGATCCGCCCGTGTCTTTCCCCGCATGGGCCATCGACAGCACGCCGCGGTCGTGATGCTGGTTGCCGCCCGAAGTCTCGCATTTGATGGTATAGCCCGGCCCGCCGGTGCCGTCTCCTTTCGGGCAGCCGCCCTGAATGACGAAACCGGGGATCACGCGGTGAAAAGTCAGCCCGTCGTAAAAGCCGCTTTTGGCCAATTTGCAAAAGTTTTCCACCGTTCCCGGAGCATCCTGCTCAAAAAAATTCACTTTCATCACGCCTTTGGAAGTGTGAATCTCCGCTTTTCTCATAATAATCCCTTGTATTTAGGACAAAAGTAAAAAAAAGCGGGGAAATCCCCCGCTTTTTTGTCGATAATCGGAATCGAATCCGTTTTTCGGATCGGATTTGCGTATCCGAAACGATTACTTCCTGGCCGTGGAATCCGCAGCGACAGCCGGTTTTACATCCAGAATTTCCACGTCGAAAACCAGCGCCTGATTCGGAGCGATTCCGTAGTTCCCCTGTTCGCCGTAAGCCAGGTCGGAAGGAATCCACAGTTTGATTTTTCCGCCTTTGCCGACCAGTTTCATACCTTCCGTCCATCCCGGAATCACGTTGCTCAGCGGGAAAGTCGCCGGCTGGTTCCGGTCGTGGGAAGAGTCGAATTTCGTCCCGTTCGGGAAGGTTCCCGTATAATGCACGACGACCGTATCTCCGTTCTGCGTAGCCTTGGCACCGCCTTCTTCGATGACTTCATACACCAGACCGCTGGAAGTCTGTACCGCATTTTTATTGTTTTTCACCACGTTTGCGATGAAATCTTCGGATTCTTTCTTCGTCTTGGCCGGTTTTCTCACCATGAAGTATTCCCGGATGAAAGCCTGGCTGGCTTCCGGGGTCATTCCCGGCTTGTTCTTCAGGGCATCCCGGATGGCATTCGCCAGAACGTTCACATCGATCGTGCTGTCTACATTCTTCAGGGACATGCCGAAGTCGGTTCCGATGGCGTAAGCCAGCGAGTCGGACTCTGTTTTCAGGCTTTTCGAGCCGCTGTTGTGACAGGCGCTGAATGCCGTAACTCCGACGACAGCAAGCAGAAGGATTGATTTTTTCATCATAGTATTAATACAAAATTAATTTACACGGCAAAAGTATATCAAAAACATCCAAATTCCTATTCCTCCCGGCAATATTTAATTCCGGCGTCCGAGCTGGGAAAAGGAGACGAAAATGTTTTCGGCTTCCACGGGTTTCAGCGGGGATGAGTTTTCAATTTCGATGCCAAAGTGATCATCAGCCATCCGATGAAGCCTGCGGTGAACGATGCCAGCAAAATCGCCGCCTTGCCGGTGGAAACCATCGCCGGGTCGTCGAACGCCAGCGTGTCGATGAAGATCGACATGGTGAAACCGATTCCGCCCAGACAGGCCACCGCCAGAAAAGTCATCCAGGAAATGCCAGCCGGTTTCACGCACCATCCGAGACGTACCGTAAACCGGGACAAAAGAAAGATACCCAGAGGTTTTCCCAGAATCAAGCCGAAGAAGATTCCCAGCGACTGAGCGCTCACCAGCGTTCCCAACCGCGCCGTATCGATCTCCACTCCGGCGTTGGCCAAAGCGAACAAAGGCATGATAAAAAATGTGACGGTCGGATGTAGAGCGTATTCAAGCCGCTGGGAAGGACTGATGGCGTTGCGGCTGATGAGCCGGATGGCCTGCAGATACTCGTGCTGCTTTTCGTTTCCCAGCACCTCCACCTCTTTCCGGTCTTCGTACACGAAAGCTTTATAAAGATTTTTGACCTTGTAGATGAAATACTTTTTGCTGTACCGGGGCGTCGAGGGAATCGTCATGGCTACGATCACGCCCGCGATCGTGGCGTGGATGCCAGAATGCAGGAACAGAATCCACAGCAGGAGGCTCGGCAGGATGTAGTATTTCATCCGGTACACCTTCAGCCGGTTGAGCATGAACAGGAAGGAAAACGTAACGGCGGCGGCCGTCAGCATTCCCCAGTCGATGTGGGAAGAATAGAAAAGAGCAATGAGGAGAATCGCTCCCAGGTCGTCCACGATGGCCAGCGCCGTCAGAAACACCTTCATGGAAAGGGGAACGCGATCGCCCAACAGTGAAAGCACTCCCAGGGCGAAAGCGATGTCGGTGGCCGTGGGGATGCCCCAACCGCTTTCCGCGGGGCCGCCGATGTTGAAGGCCAGATAGATCAGGGCGGGAAAGAGCATGCCGCCCACTGCCGCAGCGATGGGAAGTCCCGCCTGTTTCAGGGTGGAAAGCTGACCGGCGATGATTTCCCGCTTGATTTCCAGTCCCACCGCGAAGAAGAAGACCACCATCAATCCGTCGTTGATCCATTCTTCGACCGTTCGGTTGCTCAGCCCGAAACCTTCCACGCCGAGCGTCACCTTCTGTTGCCAGAACCGGTGGTACAGTTCGCGGGTCGCGTCGAGGTTGGCCAGCAGAATGGCCACAAGGGCGCAGACCAGCAGGATGGTGCCGCCTGCCCACTGACTGTGGGTAAAGCGGTTCCGGCGCATGAAAAACCGGTAAAGGCGTCGGTGGCGTTTGAAATGCTGCATATGAAAAATTAATTATGGCTTCGTTTCCGGGAAGACTTCATGATTCCCTCGATGGCTTTTTCCCAATCCGCGATTCGATTTTTCCAGTCGTAATGTTCCGCCAGGGCTACGCATTCGGACGCCATCCGGCCCAGCGTTCCGGGGAATCGCATCAGTTCTGCAATAACGCTGCGGGCTTCCTGCGGCGTATCGACCACCCATCCATTGATCCCGTGCTTCAGCCATTCATCCGCTCCGTAATCTCCGTACAAAATGGAGGGAATGCCCGCCGCCGCGCATTCGAGCACCACTTTGGGGAAACCTTCGCTTCGGGAAGGAAGATACAGGATATCCATTTCCTTTAGCACCCCGCATAATTGCACGTGAGACAAATTCCCGTGATAAACCACATTGGAAAGGCTCCGCCGGGCCGTTTCCCCTTCCAGGTCGAACCGGCCGTTCCCGCCGATCACGTGGAAGGTCAGTTCGGGAAATTCCGCCGCCGCATCCAGATAATCCCCGATTCCCTTTCCTGCAATATCGTTGCCGATGAAGACGACATTTCGCATATTTTCTCCCCGCACGACCGTATTCCGGAACGGTTCGGAAACGATTCCCAGATGCAGGATGCCGTCCGACCGGATGCCCAGCCGCTTGAAATTGTAGTCGGCCATGAAACGGGAAATCGAAAAGGAATAGTCCGTAAAATTGAAATTCCTGCGCGTTTTTTCTTCCGACCCCAGTTGCCGGATGATTTTTTCGAAACGCTCGCCCGTGATCACCCCTTCCACCGTCAGAAAAGACCGCGTCCGGAACAGTTTCAATAAAAAGGAGGTGTAGGGAACGGCATCCCGTTTGGGCAGGTAAAGCAGGTCGCAGGTCGCTGCCGCTTTCAGAATATACCAATACCGGCACGCCTTATAGGGCCAGCGGCATTTCCACAACCGGATACCGGGCAGGGGAGGCAGGTCGAAATCCCCCTTGTCGTAAACCATCGCCCGGACATCGTATTTCCGGGTGTCCAAATGAAGGGCCAGACCGAGGCAGTTGAGGTTTTGCGCATTGGTCCTGTTCAGGTGGGCGCAGAGAAACAGTTTGGTCTTTCTCATGGAAGGCTCGTTTTGTCGGTTCCGCTTCGGTGGCATATCCGGCGCCGGTCTTCCCGAATCGGTCGTCTTCTTACTCTGTTTTATGGGGTCAACTTACTTTGGCGAAGCCAAGCTTATACTTTAAAAAGGAATCCGGGTAAACAGATGAATAACCATATACATATCCTCGTTTCTCGTCGATGATACAAGGATTTAAAAACGTATCGAATTCGTATTTACCAACAGGATTTCCTTTATAATCGAAAACTTCCATCAACGTTTTTCCCTCTGAATCTTCGTCTTTTCTCTTGCTCGGAGACAAGGCATAAAAACGTTTATCTCCTGCTATAATGTTGTAGTACTGTCTTACGATGCCTTGAGGTTCCGAAGGGGCGGGCGGATCATAAGATTCGTTATCTGTCAGAACAGTAAGCAATTCGAAATTCCTTTTATCGTAAATGTTTATTTGTTTTTTGAATTCGAATGCGTAAACGATATGAGAAGGCCCGATATCCGCTACACCGATTTCCGGGTTATACGACCCAAGCGTTTTGTCCGATTTGAATATTATTTCATCGGTTATTTTCCGATCCTTTACACTGTATTTTTTGATCACCAATTCGGTCGGCGAATAATAAATCAAAGATAAATCATCCTCCAGGTACATGTTATTAAAAGCATCGTAAAAATTCAAACGAATATCGCTTTCATATATAAACTTCCCGGCCTCATCGAAAGAAATCTTTTTTAAAGAAGAGGGCGTATAACCCCAAATATATAACGATGTTTCCGATTCCGAGTTGCAAAACATCGGGAATAAGGGAATTTCATTAGGCCCTCGTCCTTTTCTCCCTGCACTGCTAATAAATTCGAGCTGGGGTAAAGAGTAAACATATAGCATTGTATCGGTCTTACTGCTGGATACAATTAAATAATCGGACTTTATATGAAAAAAATCCGGATATATCCTTTCATGTATGGCTATTTTCTCACCGACAACCGATTGAATGTCTGAAAAGGATATTTCCTTTTTAGTTTCGTTTTTACATGAGCTTATAAAAAATAAGCTTAGAAACAAGGGGAATAACGATTTCATAGGGTCGATTCTTATTTAGATCCACACGTACTTTCTAAAAGTCCGGGCAGACCAATTCCGCAAAACAGGACGAGAAGAAGAAAAAGAGCCAGCAACACAAGACAATTCCGGCCAATCCCCCAAAGAGTAGGGGGCCGAAAGAACAAAATGTAGTTCTTACTCGGGACGGGGATTCGTCAACAAAGTCAAATTGCACAATTTGTAAAGCATCCGGGCCCCCATGTTGGCATCCCAGTCGTCGTTGTTTCCCGGAGCCACCTCGCACAGGTCGAATCCCACGATCCGCCGGCCGGTAGTGGCGATCTTTCCCAGCAGCCACACCGCATCGTTGAATGCAAGCCCCCCCGGCACCGGAGTTCCCGTGTGCGGACAGTTTTCCGGCGAAAGCCCGTCGATGTCGAAACTGACATATACCTTGTCCGGCAGTTCCGCCACGATGGTGTTGCATTGTTCGTTCCACCCCGTACCGTTCATGCGGCTTTCCGTCAGTTCGTGATCCGTGAAGCATCGGATGCGTCCGTCCGAGGCGATTCGCTGCATTTCGTCTTCGCACACGTCCCGTACGGCTACCTGAACCAGCTTCTTCACGCCGGACACGAGTTCCAATGCGTTATACATGATGGAAGCATGGGAGTGGACGAACCCTTCATAAGCCTTGCGCAGGTCGGCATGGGCGTCGACGTGAAGGATGCCGATTTCCCCTTCCTGATCGGCCACGGCACGGATATGACCCAGCGGCACGCTGTGATCGCCTCCCACGACGCCCACCAGCTTTCCCGCCTTCATCCACCGTCGGCTTTCCTCGTAGAGCCATTCGTTGAGGTGCTGCGAGGCTTCGTTGATTTTCCGGAGTTTTTTCCGGGCGTATTCTTCCTCCGGGGTGCCGCCCGATTCGAGGTGAATGATTACTTTTTCAGCCTCTTCCCTCAGCTTGCGGCTCGTGTCCAGGATGGAATAGTCGATTTCCAGCGTGCCGATCCCGCGTTTCCAGCCGCCGGGATTGTGAAAATCGTACATGTCCAGCTGAAGCGAAGCGTCCAGCATGGCATCGGGCCCTTTGGACGTGCCGGGACGATAGGAAGTGGTGACATCCCACGGCACCGAAATCAGCACGATGTCCGATTCTTCCGGGGTGAACGGCATACCGAAATAATTGCCATTGGGGATGCTGACGTTATTGGGATTATATTCGGCCATACGATATTATCCGTTAATTGCACAAGCGACGCTTTCCGGAAACGACATGCATGGGACCCGTTTCCGCAAAACAGGAAGCGTTCCCCTGTCGCTACTTTTGTTCCAGCGTTCTTTCGATATAGGACCGGTAATCCTTCACCACCGGCATGTATTCGCAGGTGAACAGCGGGGAGGAGATCAGAAAATCGGCGGTCGAACGGTTGATCGCCATCGGAACGTTATACACGCTGGCGATCCGCAGCAACGCCTTCACATCCACGTCGTGCGGCTGCGCCATCATCGGATCCCAGAAGAAAACCACCATGTCGATCTCGCCTTCGGCGATCAGGGCGCCCAACTGCTGATCCCCGCCCAGCGGACCCGATTTCAGCATGGTGATATCGAAACGGGAGTGGTCGTTGTTCCGTTTTTCCATCAGGGTAGCCGCCACCATTTTCCCGGTCGTTCCCGTGCAGATCAGGTGATGCCTCAGCAGGATTTCCCAGTTCCAGTCCACCCATTCCGCCAGGTCGTGTTTCATGTTGTCGTGCGCCACCAGAGCGATCCGCTTCCGGGCGAATTTTTTGTCTTCCAACTCCATATCAGTCTTCTATAAATTTGCTCCGGCAGACGAAAAACGGATTCTGCAAATCCGTCTTGTTGTACCGGAGGGTTTCTTGGTTCAGGTCGATCGTTCGCGCGCCGGCGGTCGTGGCAATGGCATCCCCCGCCGCCGTGTCCCATTCGAACGTACGGGTAGTCCTCACATAATAGTCCGCTTCCCCTTCCGCTACCATGCAGAATTTCATGGAGCTGCCCCGTTCGATCACCGTCACGTTTTCCCCGTGCTTCATTTTCATCAGCTCGATGAAGTGATGGGTTTCCGGAGAAACGTGCGAACGGCTGATGACGATTCGCACCGGGCCGTTCTTCCGTTCGATCGCCGGCAGTTTCCGGGCGGAAGCGTAAATTTCGGCGATACCGAAATCAGCCGCTTCATCCGGAACGACGTTCTCTTTGCTGAAGGCGCCGCGTTCCGGATCGGCGAAATAAATCTTGTTGAAACAGGGCACATAAACCACCCCCATCGAAGGAACGTTATCCACCATCAGAGCGATGTTGATGGTGAATTCCCCGTTGCGCTTGATGAATTCCTTCGTGCCGTCCAGCGGGTCGATCAGCCAGAACAAATCCCAGTGGCACCGCTCTTCGTACAGCATGTTGCGGCCCTCTTCGCTCATCAGCGGAATGCGGGTGCGGCCGAGGAAATTCTTGATCAGGGCGTGGGCTTCCCGGTCGGCCAGGGTGATCGGAGTGCTGTCCGACTTGAGGTTGATGTTGAAGTCGTCGCTGCGATAAATTTCCATGACTTTCGCCCCGGCACGGATAGAAGCGTTATAGGCGTTGGTCAGCAAAAAATCGATCTGTTCTCTCTGAAGCATCCCGGGAATTTTTTTACAAATTTAATACTTTATTCGATAATCTTCTCCACTCCGTTCCCGCTCCTCAATAATTATGCAACGGCCATCGGCAACCGCTTATTTTACAATGATCGTCCGGATCACGGGAGCGCCCAGCAGGGCGTTCACCTGCCGGGTCAGCGCCGTACGCCGCATGAAAATCTCATGCCGGACGATCGCCGAATCCATATGGACGAACATTCGCCCCTGATAGACCTGAATGCGGGTGATGCACGATGCGATTCTTTCCCCGACCGCTTCCCGGAACGCTTCGATGGCGCGTCCTTCCGTCTGCAGTTTGGAAAGCCGGGGATGTTCCCGGAAATATTCGCCCATGATCTCCCCGATGCGGGTCGGTTCCGTTCTTCTCATGCCTGTTCCTCCCGGATGGTTCCGTTTTCCACGTTGAAAAGTTTGTATTCCCGTTCGATGTTGCCCAGAATCAGATCGAGCCTGACCTTGTTGCTGTCCGTGATGAAAATCTGCCCGAACCGCTGATCGGACACCAGCCGGATCAGCCGCTCCACCCGCTGCATGTCCAGCTTGTCGAAAATGTCGTCCAGCAACAGGAGCGGTTTGTATCCGCATTCGGAAAAGATGATTTCGAACTGCGCCAGCCTGAGCGCTACCAGGAAAGACTTCTGCTGCCCCTGCGAGCCGTATTTGCGCAGAGCGTGTCCCCCGATGCTCATCCGGATGTCGTCGCGGTGGATGCCCGTAGTCGTATGCTGAAGCACCCGATCCCGTTCTCTGGCATTCCGGAGCGTTTCCCCGAACGGCATGTCGTTCAGGTCGGATTTATACGACAGCCCGATCGTTTCCCGATCGTCCGAAAGCACGGCATAGTATTTCTCCGCCACCGGAGTGAGCTTTTCGATCAACGCCTTCCGCTTTTCGTACAGGATGTTTCCGAACCGAACGAGTTGCTCATCCAGTACTTCGAGCAGTTCCCCCGCTTCGGGAGGGATCGCCTGCTTCAGCAGCCGGTTTCGCTCGGCGAGCACATGATTGTACCGGATCAGGGACGAAAGGTATTCCCGGTCCAACTGCGAAAGGAGGGTGTTGAGGTACCGTCGGCGCTCGTCCCCCGATTCATGAATCAGGGACGTATCCGCCGGGGATACCAGAACGACGGGCAGCAGTCCGATATGCTCCGAAAGTTTTTCGTATTCCTTCCCGTTGCGTTTGAGCGTTTTCCCCCCGTTGCGTCGAAACCCGCAGCAGATGTTTTCTCTCCGGTCTTCTCCCAGCACATACTGTCCCTCGGCCACGAAAAAATCGCAGCCGTGCATGACGCTCTGTCCGTCGGTCAGGTTGAAGGCGCTTTTGCACATCGACAGGTAATGGATGGCGTCGATGATGTTGGTCTTTCCAGCTCCGTTTCCCCCCACGAAACAGTTCAGTTTGCGGGAAAAGGCAAGATCGGCCTGTGAAATATTCTTGAAATTGACCAGTGTCAGTTTTTGCAGATACATATTGTAACCCTAAAAATGGCGGATCCCTTCGGCAAACCGTTTTCAATCCGTTTTCCGTCAGCCGTTTCTCTCCTTTTCCGGTTTGGCGGGACACAACAAAAGTAACGATAAAAAAGCGATTTTTTCGGTAAAGGAGCATGTTATTTACCAAAAAGGTTTACTTTTGCATGAAATTAAAAAAACAGTAATTCAAACGATACTATGGTTCAGAAGAAACATCAGGTGAAGGCGGATCCGGAAGTGGTCATCGAATCGGCCATCGGCAGAACGGAAATGTTTATCCGGGAGAACGGCAAACTGCTGCTGGGCATTCTGGCGGCTGTCGTCATTGTGGTAGGGGGATTCTTCGCCTATAAATACCTCTATGTGGGGCCCCGTCAGGAAAAAGCGGCTACGGCCATGTTCCAGGCCCAGAATTATTTCGCCGCCGATTCGTTCGAGCTGGCGCTCAACGGAGACGGGAACGCTCAGGGGTTTCTTCAGATCGTGGACAAGTACGGTTCCACGCCCAGCGGGAATCTGGCCCGGCATTATGCGGGACAGTGTTATCTGCGGCTGGGTCAGTATCAGGAAGCCGTGAAATACTTCGACCGCTACAAGGATGCCAAAGGGATACCGGCGCAGCTGATCAACGCCATGAATGCGGGGCTCACGGGAGATGCCTATATTCAGATGGGCGACCTGGAAAAAGGGGTGAAGATGTATGAAAAGGCCGTTTCCATCAATGACAATCAGGTGACGGCTCCCTACTACAGCCGAAAAGCAGGGCAGGTCTATCAGCAGATGGGCGACTATGGGAAGGCGCTGGAATGGTACCGGAAGGTGAAAAACGAATATCCCGGAACGATGGAATGGCGGGACATCGACAAATACATCGGACAGGTGGAACAGAAATTGTAGGTTTCCCGTGTCGGACAGGATATGAAAAAGGTTGCCGCAAACAAGAACGGGCAACCTTTTTTAATGAAGGCAAACTTTTTCAGAATCAACGGAGATGGCAACGAGTCTTAAAAATTTATCGGTTTTCGAAGGGGAGGTTCCTTCGGCAAGAGAGATGAAATTCGGTATCGTGGTGGCCGAATGGAACTGGCAAATCACCGGAACGTTGTTGAAAGGGGCGATAGACACCCTGAAGGAATACGGCTGCGATGAAAACGACATCATCGTCAAGAAAGTGCCGGGAACCTTCGAGCTGCCGCTCGGGGCGCAGTTTTTCGCCGAATATACCGACGTCGATGCGGTCATCGTGCTGGGATGCGTCATTCAGGGAGAAACCCGTCATTTCGATTTCATCTGTCAGGGCGTGACCCAGGGGGCGACCCAACTGATGCTGACCTGGAACATGCCGGTCGTTTTCGGCGTACTGACCACCGAGAACCTGGAACAGGCGCTGGAGCGGGCCGGGGGGAGGCTCGGCAACAAGGGAGACGAGGCGGCTGCCACGGCCATCAAGATGGTCGCTCTGCAAAACGAAATGGAAGCCAACGAAACCACGGTAGACCGCCGTACCGTCAACTGACCGCCGGGCTACGGATATTGATCGGAATCGAATCATGAACCGGACGGCAAAACGGCTGGCTTCGGAGGCGGAACAATGGGCGAAAGACCTGTTCCGCCTTTTCGTACCGCCCTGTTGTCCGGTTTGCGGACGGGTGCTGGAAGAAGGGGAGCGATTCCTTTGCACCGCCTGCCGGTGGGAAATGCCGCTGACCGGATGGTGGAAAACGCAGGAAAATCCCATGCAGGAGCGACTGAGCGATTTTTTTCCCGTCTGCCGTGCTTCCGCTTTTTTCTATTATCAAAAAGGAAGCGGTTATGACCGCTTGATCCATCGGTTCAAGTACGAAGGGAAAGCGTCTCTGAGCCGAGCTTTCGGAGAATGGTTCGGAGAGGAACTGCGAAGGTCGGAGTACTATGCAGACGTCGATCTGATCGTTCCCGTACCCCTGCATCCGTACCGGTTCCTAAAACGGGGCTACAACCAGGCCGAAATTTTCGCCTTCGGTCTGGGAAAAAAACTAAAAGCGAAAGTGTGCCGGGGAAATCTGGTGCGGAAAACTCATAATCCCACCCAGACCCGTCGCGGCGAAAAAGAGCGATGGGAGAATGTCGACGGAATTTTCGCCGTACGAAATCCCGACCGGTTCCGGAACCGGCATTTGTTGCTGGTGGACGACGTGATAACAACGGGAGCCACCCTCGTTTCCTGCGCCGAGACGTTGCTGTCCCGCGTGGAAAACTGTCGGATCAGCGCGGTTACGCTGGCCGTATCTTCCCGTCACGTGTTCGGAAAAGGATAATTTGTCACCCTGTTTGCCCCGGTTTTCTGTCAGAATGACAGACGTCGTCCGGTTTTTTCCGGTGGCACGTATCTTGTTAATTCGGGTTGGGCCGAAGATCGGCTACAAGGGAAACCAATACGAAACAATCCTAAAAAGAAAGACAGGTCATGGATACGCAAAGCGGAAAAATCGGGGTTACTACGGAGAACATCTTTCCCATCATCAAAAAATTCCTCTATTCCGATCACGAAATTTTCCTCCGCGAACTCGTTTCGAATGCGGTGGATGCCACCCAGAAAATGAAGACGCTCGCTTCGGTGGGGGAATACAAAGGCGAATTGGGCGATCTGACGATTCGGGTCAGCGCGGAACCCGAAAAACGAATCCTGAAAATCACTGACCGCGGCGTGGGGATGACGGCCGAAGAGGTGGAAAAATACATCAACCAGATCGCGTTTTCAGGCGCGGAAGAGTTCATGCAGAAATACCGGAACCAGACCGGAATCATCGGGCATTTCGGCCTCGGCTTCTATTCCGCGTTCATGGTGGCCGACAAGGTGGAAATCGTAACGCGCTCCTACCGGGAAGGGGCCAAAACGGTTCGGTGGACATGCGAGGGTACGCCGGAGTATACGATGACCGAACTGGACGAAGAACACGACCGGGGAACGGACATCATTCTCTACATCGCGGAAGACAGCAAGGAGTTCGCCGAAAAGGAACGGGTTCTTTCGCTCCTGCGCAAGTACTGCCGGTTCCTGCCGATTCCGATCGCGTTCGGCAAGGAACAGGAATGGAAGGACGGAAAATACGTGGATACGGACAAAGACCGGATCATCAACGACACCAACCCGATCTGGGTGCGCAAGCCGGCCGACCTGACGGAAGCCGACTACGAAAAATTCTATGAGGAACTCTATCCGATGACGGACAAGCCGCTGTTCCACATTCATTTGAACATCGACTATCCGTTCCACCTGACCGGGGTGCTCTATTTCCCGAAGATCCGCAACAACTTCGAAATTCAGAAAAACAAAATCCAGCTCTATTCGAACCAGGTATTCGTTTCCGATTCGGTGGAAGGAATCGTGCCCGAATTTCTGACCCTGCTGCACGGGGTAATCGACTCGCCGGACATTCCGCTGAACGTTTCCCGGAGCTACCTGCAAAGCGATTCCAACGTGAAGAAAATTTCCGGCTACATCACCCGCAAGGTGGCCGACCGCCTGCAGGAAATCTTCAGCAACGACCGGGAAGAGTTCGAACGGAAGTGGGACGACCTGAAAATTTTCATTCAGTACGGCATCGTCACCGATGAAAAGTTCGCCGAAAAAGCGGCCGACTTCGTGCTGGTGAAAAATACGGAGGACAAGTATTTCACGCTGGGCGAATACGAAAACCTCGTCAAGGGAAATCAGACGGACAAGAACAACAACATCGTTTGCCTGTACACCAACGATCCGCAGGAACAGTACGGTTTCGTGGATGCGGCCCGGTCGAAAGGATACGACGTGCTGGTGATGGACGGTCAGCTGGATGCCCATTTCATCGGCTGGTGCGAAAACCGGAATTCGAACATGCGCTTCGTCCGCGTGGATTCCGACGTGGTGGACAAGCTGATCGACAAGCAGGAAAACCGCTCCATGACGCTGTCCTCGATCCAGCAGGACGTGCTGCGTCCCGTTTTCGAGGCGCAACTGCCGTCGAACGACAAGGTCAGCTATGCGGTCAGCTTCGAACCGATGGATGAGAACCAGCAGCCGGTAGTCATCACCCGCAACGAGTACATGCGACGGATGAAAGACATGTCGGCCATGGGCGGGGGGATGTATTCTTTCTACGGTCAGTTGCCCGACAGCTACAACGTGGTGGTGAACGGCAACCATCCGCTGGTGATCGAAGCGCTGGATCAGGTGAAGGAAAAGATGGGCGAACAGCTCGACCTGCTGAACGGCAAACTCGACAGCATCGGTTCCGAAAAACGGATGATCGACGACAAGTTGAAAGACAAACCGGAGGAAATTTCGGAAGACGACAAGAAGCTGCAAACCGATCTGGACAACAAATACGAAAGCATCCTGACCGACCGCAACACGCAGTTGAAAGAGGCGGGGAAGGGGAACAAACTGGTCAAACAGCTGATCGATCTGGCATTGCTTTCCAACGGGATGCTCAAAGGAGAAGACCTGACCCGGTTCATCCGCCGGAGCGTCGAACTGATCGAGAAGTAAGGCATCGGTCAAAGCCGGAAACGAAAAAGGGAAGAATCCGATTCTTCCCTTTTTTCATGCGTTGCCCGGAGAGTCAGTTCAACCCCAGCTTCCGCCGCAGATCCTTCGGAATCGCATGCTTGTTCACCATCAGGTTGGTGGTCTTGTATTTCACAAAGGTCGGGGAGACGTAAAAATACCCGTGATAAAGGTTGGAATCGCCCCAGGAGTTTTTCACCTTGTAAAATTTGTTGCCGTTCTGGTCTTTCGCAATCCCGACGATCAGCATCCCGTGGTCGTCGGTCGTCTGGTAGTTGTCGAAGGCTTTCTGCCGGTCTTCCTGAGTGACGGCCTTTTCGGGCACCATGCCTTCCAAAGCCGCGCTCATCCGTGTCAGGTCTTCGGGGGAAAGCCCCGTCCAGCGGGCCTGATCGGAACCGGCGATCTCTTCCGGCCGGGTCGCCGGAACCACGGCGAATCCTTTTCTGTACTGAAATCCCTTTTCGCTCACGTCCGAAGCCCACGTCACCGTATACCCCTGGTCGATGGAACTGTCGATGACCCGCTCCAGGTCTTCCATCGGCACGTTGTAGGAGAGTCCCCACAGCCAGTTGTCCGGAATTTCCAGAGCGAACCGGGTGTAGAAAGGATGATGGGTGAAAGAGGTCAGGGAAACGTAATCGTCCCAGTTCAGCCCCAGCGAAGCGGCGAAGCTTTGCGGAGTGTACTCCTTTCCCCGGTAGACGAATTTTTCCGGAACCGGCCCCAAATAAGCGTCCAGAATCCCGTCAATCCCTTTCAGCCAGGCCGTCGAAAGCGTTCCGTTCGGATCTTTCGCCACCGCTTTCACGTAAGCTGCCATCACGGCGTCCAGCTCTCCGTGCACGTGTTTGTCCGTTCCGTAGTTGAGGCCTCGGTAAACCTCTTCCGGAACCATGCCGTATTTCCGGATCACGTAATAGATATCGTGCGTGTTTCCGCCCGGGCCGAAATTGGAGGTGCCGTCCAGCCGGACAAATTTTTCGGCTTTGTCCCGATACGCATGACGAACGATCCACATGTCCGAAAGGAGGGTGTCCGCACTGCCTGTTCGCAGCAGTTCGCTTTCGAGCTGTCCGATGCCGGAAAAACTCCAACAGGTGCCCGAACTGCTCTGATTCTTGACAGGGGTCGTTTTCAGTACCTTGATGTCCGTGAACACGTATTTGGCCGTGTCCTGCGCCGCGGCCGTTCCACCCAACAGGAAACAGGCCAGCCATCCGATCCAGATTCTTTTCATGATTTACGTTTGAATTAGATATAACAGATTTTCAGTTCTTTTCCGTAACGGTTTTCCAGCAGGGAGGCGATCCTGCGCAGCAATTGCCGCCTCAGTTCGAATTCGCCGGGAAAATAGGAGCTTTCTTCGGCGTTTTTCCGGGTTCCCATCATCAGGGTGATTTCGTCGCCCGACAGCAGCAGACGCCGTACCTCCGCCGCCGGTTCCCGCTCCTGCGGAAAAGCATCCCCGTCGCTGAGCAGATCGAACAGCCGGCTGAGTACACCGGTACCTTCGGTGGTCAGATCGATGCCCGGAATGTGCCACACCGGAGAAGGCTCTCCCGTTTCGGAGAAAGGGCGCACGATGTCGGCATGCTGTTCGCGTGCATATATTTCCGCCAGCGGATGACCGCACAGGATTTTCGTGCCGTCGAATCCGCGTATGGTCGCCGTGTACTCCCGGTACTGGTTGCGGCGGGCGGGCGGGCAGGAGGCCAGCAACACCCGTTTCGGCTCCCGGAAATGGATAACGGCACAGCTCATATCGTCCTGGGAACACCGACCGTCATTATTCCACGCTTCGTTCAGGATGTCGATCGCCAACTCACCGGCAGTCCGTCGGGGATTTCGTTGCACGATCCGACCGATGAACTCCGCAAGCCGTTCCTCTCCCCATCCGAACGGTTGCCCGTCGGTTCCCCGACCGCTTTGGGTGATGCCGTCGGAAACCAAAACGATCCGGTCGCCCTGTCGGGCGGTGAAACGGGAGGTGTAAACGGTCTGGGGACGGTTGCCGTGTCCCCGGATCACGGTCGCTTCCCGCTGCAGGGACAGCGGTTCGCTTTCGCGCAGCACGATGCTCCGGGGATTGTCGTGTTCCGCGACGGCCACCTCTTCCGTCGCATGGTCGATATCCACGACCGTGAAGGTGGAATAGCTGATTTTCCGGACGCTGCATACCGGCAGGTTGTTGAGAATGATGCGGGCGCTCCTTTCGATATCTTCCTTCACCGGAGCGAAATTGACCATCATGGAAGCCGTCAGGGTAGAAAGCACGTTGGCCTTCACGCCGTGTCCCATGCCATCGGAAAGTACGGCTACCGTCCGATGCTCCGTCCGGATACGACGGTAGGCGAACGTATCCCCGCAAATCCGCTCTCCGCCGCAGTTCAGGCTCTCGAACGCAATATCGGCGAACCATTTACCCGGCATGGCTGTCCTCCTCCGCGATCTTGATGACCGAATCCAGGTTCTTGGAGATTTCCGAAACCTCCTCTCCCAGCAGAAAACCGATTTTCTGCACCATGGACATCTGCCGGTCGATGCTTCCCTTGACCCGGCGGACAACCTCGTCTCCCTTTACGGATGCACTCCGCAGCTCGCGCAGCAGCACGACCGCCATGTCCCGTTTTCCGACAGCATACACCGAAAAACTGACCGGATGTTTCCCCAGCCGGACGAGTTTTCCGTCGATGTCTTCCCCGCCGCGGGCGGTATTCATAACCAGATCGTACAGATCGGAAGGCAAAGACTGCCGGAGATTTTCGTATGCGCCTGCATCCGAAGTGTTTTTTCCGTTCCCGGTTCCGGTCAGTTCCATAAACTCCGGATTGGCGCACAGCACGAAGCCGTTTCCGTCCGCCAGCGCGACGGCTACGGGAAATTTCCGGATGAGGGTCCGGAACCCGGAAAGAAGGGCGGACGATTCCTCCCGAAGCCGCCGGTTTTCCCGTTCGAGGTGCTCGATGCGCATCCGGTGTTCGTCCAGCCGGTCGATTTCCCGCGTGATCCGCTCGATCTTTTCGATGGAGATGGCATGGTGAAGGCATTCCCGAAAGCAGTTCCCGCAGGAAACGCACTTATCGTAGTCGATGTATTTCTTCCCGCCGGAAACGTAGATGGCTCCGGTGGGACAAATTCCGGAACACCTGTCGCAACCGGCGCACAGATCGTTGTTGATATAGAGGAATTTCATACGTCTTCAGGGCACTTGCCGTAAAAGTGAGGAATAAAAGTAAAAAATTTTGCGGAAAGTAGTGTTTATTCGGAATCTTTTCTTTCCTTTGTGAGGAATTATTTATTCTTTAATTTCTTTTTTATGAAAGGTACAGTAAAATGGTTCGATACGGCCAAGGGTTATGGCTTTATCACGACCGAACAGGGTGGGGACGTTTTCGTTCACTACACCGGCATCGCCAAAAAAGGTTTCCGGGGACTGGAAGAAGGCCAGGAAGTCGAATTTGACGTGACCGAAGGCAAGAAAGGCGATCAGGCAATCAATGTTTCAGTATTGGGATAATTTTTGAAATTTACCACATATACCGAATTTTTTGGTGCTACACGAGAAAAAGGGATTCGAATTTCGAATCCCTTTTTATATTGTCCTTCTACCGTAAAAACAAAATATGCCCCTTGACCTCCTCCCGCCCGCGTATTACTCCCGGCAGGCATCGAACAGGGCTTCCACATTGGCCGGGGGAATGTCCGGCAGGATGGCTTCGTGACTCGGCGATATGACCAGTCCCGTCGGAAAAACCTCCCGCAGGGCGAGCACCGCGGCCCGCACTTCTTCCGGCGTACCGTTCACCAGCAGATGTTGGGCATCCACGCCCCCGACGAAAGCTCCCCGGTGGCCGAAGGCGGCCTTCAGTTCCGGCGCCGACATGTTGGCCGCCAGCGCCTGAATGGGATGGATGGCATCCGCTCCCAGATCGAACAGGTCGCCGATGACCGGATAGATCGAGCCGCAGGAATGATGCACCACTTTCAATCCATAGCTTTTGGCCTGGTCGATCAGCCGCTTCGTTCCGGGAAACACGAATTCGCGCAACGCCTCCGGCGAGAGCATCAGCCCCGTCTGGCTCCCGAAATCGTTTCCGATGAGCACGCCGTCCAGATACCCTTTCGTCGCTTCGTAGAACATTTCGTTCACCTCGAGGTAAAACTCCACGATCCGGTCGATCACCGCCCGGAACATGTCCGGGTTCAGGTACATGTTCATCAAGGCCTTTTCCATCCCGAAGGCGGAGCAGGCATCCTGGAAATGGGCCGACCACATGATCCCCATCCGGAAGCGGTCGGCGGGAGCCGACATCGCCCGCCGCCGGCTTTCCTCCCGGTCGAGGTGCCGGGCGGGATCGGGCCAGTCGAATTTCTCCACGTCTTCCGGCAGCGAGTAATCCTCGAAAAATCCGGGCGCCGTAAGCGTGCGTTCGTCCTGCCGGTGTCCGCCTTCCGTGCGTTTGGCGAATTCGAGGGAGCATCCGATGTCGTTGGCCGGCGGATTGTCGTAGGGAACGAGAATCGGATAAACGTCGTCGTCGATGCGCACCCTCAGTTCGTCCACCGAACCGACTCCGAAATGTTTCAGCAGTTCCGGAACGGCTCCGGGAACAGGCAGCCCCAGCCACGAAGCCGGACGGTCGGTCTTTTCGCGTGCCAGCGCGGCCAGCACTCTTTCTTTATGCGTCATAAGGCAAATTTATGTTTCCGGTTTTCGACTCCCTTTCAGACCGCTCCGCTGATCCCGATCACCACCGCCGAAGCGGTAATGATGAGCAGACCGATGAACATCCTCACGTAAATTCCCCTCGTGGCTCCCTGCCATTCCCGTCGATACAGCCCCCACAGCGTGGCAAAGACGATGATAAGAGCCATCAGGATGCCCCACGAGGTAAACGTATAAGGCCCCATCTTACTCTTTCCCATGCCGAAGAAAAAGAACTGCACATACCACAGAGCGCCTGCAAGCAGAGAAAACAGGTAATTGACCGGCAGGGAATTCCGTTCCTTCCGATAAAAATTATGCACCGAACGGTTCCGGGCGGCCAGAAACAGACACCAGACCAGCGTAGTGACGAAAGTTCCCGAAAGCACCAGCAACAGGAGCGGATTTTCCGCAAAAAGCGGATCGGTGCCCCGTGCGATCGCCGTTTCGCGCACGACGTTTCCGGCTTCCAGTCCCATCGACATGGCCGATCCCGTGATACTCGTGAGCAAAGCGGCCAGGATGCCCTTGACATAATTGAAGTCTTTGACGGACTCCTGCTTGACGGCCGTGGAAACGGTTTTGTCCCGCAGGTACCCCGCCCACGCCGTGAAAGCGATTCCGATCAGCGCCAGCCCGATTCCCCACAGCAATAGCGAGCCGCCCGCATGCAGAATCATTTCCCGGAGCCGTCCGTCCAACAGCGGCGGCAACAGGGTTCCGATTACCAGTTGCAGCCCCAATGCCAAAGCATATCCCAGCGAAAGCCCCAGATAGCGCATGGAAAGCCCGAAGGTCAGGCTTCCGATTCCATAAAGAGCGCCCAAAAAGAAAACCCACCACAATCGGGTCGCCGGAATGTCGGCATAAACCCGGAGAAAATCCGGAGCGAGAAGCAAACAGGCGGCCAGCGGAGCCAGAATAAAGGAAGCCACGCCCGCTACCAGCCAGTAATTTTCCCAGTTCCAATTTCTGACCCGTCCGAAAGGAACGGCGAAACTTCCCGCGGAAAAAGCGCCGATGCCGATCAGCAACAGCCCCAACAAAGGATTCGGTGCCATCGTATGAAAATTAATAATGAAGTTTAAAACAGGACGTTTCCGTCACCCGATCCGGTTACTTCGGCAATTCGAACACGCGCTCCATCTTGACCCATTCGAGCTTGTGCCCCGGAAGCGCCTTCTGACATCCGCGCATGAATTCGTTCCATTCGTCCTGCCGTTCATAGCGGCTCTGGGCATTCCACGCCTCGTCGAAAGGCGTGTCGACCGGAACTTCGCATATCATGAAAAGCCGGGTATCCACCCGATAGATGTCCATCACCGAAATTCCCGCCTTCCGGATGCCTTCGCCGATTTCTTTCCAGAAAGCGGCGGGACTGTGGTAATGTTTGTACTTGGCGATCAGTTCCGGGTCGTCCTGAAGATCGACGGCCAGACAAACCCTCTTGGTTTCGTAGGGAAGACGTTCCACGTAATAGCCGTCTTCCGGAGAATCGTATTTTTCCTTCAGTGTCATCATCAGTTATCAGCAATGGTTTCAAGCAAAGATAGCATTTTAATCCAAGGATGCAAACGGGAAAGCGGAAAACCGTTTCGGGTCGGAGCGGGAAGCATTTTATCCCACGTCTCCGCTCATCCACCGATTCCAATCCCGCATCGCCTCCACGACACACAGGTAATGGCAACATCCCCACACGATCAGCACGTATCCTATCGTCAGCCCGAAAGCGGCCTGCCGGAACCGTCGTGGTTTTTCGATGCAGGCCCGCAGCATCCGCAAAACTCCGGTTTCGACTCCCCACAGAACGACAATCAGCATCCAACATTCGAAAGCGATGAAGGTTTCGCTGAATCCGATGTCGAAATCGGGGATCCGTTCCGCATAACAGAAGCCGATCGCCGGCCCCATGAAAAGCGAGGCGGAAACGTACGGCAGACAGACGTGCTTTCCCGGTTCCATGAGCGTTCCGTAAAGCGGTCGGCTATTTCAGCGGCGAATTTTCCTCTTTGGCCATGTGGCTGTAAAAAAGGCGATCGAGCAGGGCGGGGGAGAATTTCTTGATAAACGAAGTCGCCCTTCCCTGAAATTCCATCAGAAGCGTGCGTTTACGCCGCGCGATTCCCCGCACGATCCGACGGGCCACTTCTTCCGCGGTCATCATTTTCCCTTCGTCGCGCGGTGTTCCTCCCTGCGGAGTGCCGTCCGCGGTCAGCGCCGAAAACCGGACGTTGGAAGCGGTGAATCCGGGCGCGGCCACCATGACATGCACCCCCTTTTTCAGGTTTTCCACCCGGACGGTGTCCAGAAAGCCCTGCATGGCATATTTGGAGGCGGAATAACCCGTGCGACCGGGCAGTCCGTGGATGCCGGCCACCGAGGAAACCCCTACGATGGAGCCCCGGTTTTGCCGGATATGGGGAAGGGCGTACTTCACGCAGTTCACCGTTCCCCAGAAATTCACGTCCATCAGCCGATGCAGCACGTTCAAATCCACGTCGTCGAACAAAGCGCGCATCGAAATTCCGGCATTGCAAATCAGAATGTCGATTTTCCCGAACGCTTTCACTCCGGTTTCGATCAGGCATTCGCAGTCCGCCTCTTTCGTCACGTCGGTCGCCGCAAAAACGGCCCGTCCCCCGCGGCTTTCGATCTCCTTTGCCACTTCCCGGAGTTTATCCTCCGTGCGGGCGCCCAGCACCACAGCCGCTCCCTGCGCGGCGAACTCCCGCGCCAGCGCCAGTCCGATGCCGGAAGACGCTCCCGTAATGACGGCCACTTTGTCTTTAAAATCCATGATCCCCATTTTGGGTGTAAAGATATGCAATTTTCCGAGAGGACGGGAACAGACATCCGAAAACCGGGGATCAGCCTTCCTCGCCCTTCCGTCTCCGGAAACGAAGGGAATCTCCCCACTCGCCGTATCCGATGACGCTCCGGGGCAGACTGATTTCTTCCGAAACGGGCTTGTTCTCATACAGTTTGTAACAGCTTTTACAGGCAAAAGGCGTGAGGTTCGGCATCACCACGTTGGCCCCCAGTCCGAGCGCCTTTTCCCGGGCAAGCGGATCGATCGCCTGCAGGGCGGTGGTGGCCGCGATGTTGATGTCGGGCATCAGCAACCGCAGCAAAGCGATCATTTTGAAAGTCGTTTCCAGCCGCCAGAGCGTCGGTTTCAGCGTTTCCCGATACGCATACAAGGGGGTTTCGCGGTGCTCCAGATAAGGCCCCATGCCGCACATGTCGATATCGAAGCGATGCATGAACAACAGATCGTCGGCCAGATCTTCCACCGTTTGGAAGGGAAGCCCGATCATCACGCCCGTTCCGGTCTGGTATCCGACACGGCGAAGCGCGCGGAGCGCTTCCAGACGCGCGGCGTGGGAATGCAACGGATCGTCCGGATGGATTTTTCGGTAAAGGGACGACGAGGAAGTTTCGATCCGAAGCAGATAGCGGTGGGCGTCGGCGTCAAACCAGCGACGGTACGTTTCTTCCGTCTGTTCGCCCAGCGACAGCGTGATGCCCAAACGCCCTTCCGAAATTTCCTTGATGCTCCGGACGAGTTCCTCCACGGCAGCGATGTGGTTTTCTCCCGTAAGTTCCCCGGCCTGCAATACGACGGAACCGAATCCGTACCGATCGGCCAGGCGAGCGGCGTCGAGCACTTCGGTTTTCGCAAGCGTATACCGTTCCACCGACCCGTTGTCCCTCCGGATGCCGCAGTAAAGGCAATTTTTCCGGCAAACGTTGGAATATTCGATTAGGCCCCGGAGGTAAGTCTTCGATCCCACAGCCGCTTGTCTCACCTCCGCAGCCCGTGCGAAAAGCGCTTCCTTTTCCGCTCCTTCGCTTTGCAGCAGGCGGATGATCTCGTTCCGGTCGGGTTTCATTTTTTGTTATCTTTGTCCGCAAAATTACGAAAGGGATGGACAAGGCCAAAAACGGCCCGTTTTTCGTTTCGAATCGGTGAATATGGAAACGCCTTATATCGACATACATACGCATCGGCACCGAACCGAACCGGATGAAATCCGGATTTTTTCCCTGAGGATGGGAAACGGTGTCGCGTTGCCCGAAGGCTTTTTTTCCGCCGGAATACACCCCTGGGATGCGGAAAAGACGGACGCGGAAGCCTTGACCGATTTTCCCGTCGGGAATCCTTTTCTGAAAGCCGTGGGCGAAACCGGACTCGATTTCGCCGCCCGGAACGTCGATCCGCAAAAGCAGCTTGTACTGTTCTGCAAGCAGCTCGACCTGGCGGAACGGCTGGATCTTCCGGTGATAATCCACTGTGTCAAAGCCTGGGAAGAGGTTTTATCAGAAGTGAAACATCGCAACCTGAAAGCGACGGTGATCCACGGTTTCACCGGTAGCCGCCAGCTGGCCACCGAACTGACCCGGCACGGATTTTACCTTTCGTTCGGAATGCGCACGTTCGTTTCCCCGAAAACGATGGAGGCATTGCAGGAAACGGCTCCGGAGCGGATTTTTCTGGAAACGGACGAAGCGCCCGAAACGATCCGGGAAGTGTACGAGCGGGCGGCGGAAGTGCTGGGAAAAGAGGAAACGGAACTGAAGGAACGGTTATTCACCAATTATAAAAAGGTATTCGGATGACGGAAGACTGGCTGGAACGGACGCGTCTGTTGCTGGGAGACGAGAAATTGGAACGGCTGCGAAAAGCGAACGTGCTGGTGGTAGGGCTCGGCGGCGTAGGTGCCTATGCCGCCGAAATGATCGCAAGGGCCGGCGTCGGCAAAATGACCGTCGCCGACGCCGATGCGGTGAGCCCGACCAACATCAACCGGCAACTGGTCGCATTGCACAGCACCGTAGGCAGACCGAAGGCCGATGTGCTGGCCGAACGGCTCCGGGACATCCATCCCGGAATCGAACTGACGGTTGTCCGGGAATTCGTAAAGGACGAAAAAACGGACGAACTGCTGGACGCAGGGTACGATTACGTGGTCGACGCCATCGACACGCTTTCGCCGAAAGTGAACCTTATCAAGGGATGCCTCGATCGGGGCATTCCGGTAGTCAGTTCGATGGGAGCCGGGGCGAAGACCGATCCGACCCGGATCCGGGCATGCGACATTTCCGAAACCTTCCATTGCCCCCTGGCCCGGATGCTGCGCAAACGGCTCCACAAGTTCGGCATCCGCACGGGATTTTATGCGGTCTTCTCCCCGGAAGAAGTGCGGGAGGGGGCGCTCGTGCTATGCGAAGAAACCAATAAAAAGTCGAATGCGGGGACGATTTCCTACCTGCCCCCCGTATTCGGATGCGTCTGCGCTTCAGTGGTCATCCGGGATTTGCTGGGAGAAATGGCTTGATTCTATTCTGCTTATTTGCAGGAGGAACCGTGCGGGCTTCGGCAGTCGAAGCCATCCCTTTTTTGAAAACACCCGTATCTTTTTTGCCGTCTGCGGTTGGAATTCCGAAAAAGATTTTTCAACTTAGAGGGAAAATTTTCGAAAACCAAACTAACCGTTATCGTGATGAATATTCCGTGGATTTTTTGGATCGTGCCGGCGGCTTCGCTGGTAGCGCTCTTTTTCGCGTGGTATTTTTTCAAAGCCATGATGAAAGAGAGCGAAGGCACCGTCCGGATGAAGGAGATTGCGTTGTATGTACGGAAAGGGGCGATGGCCTACCTCCGGCAACAGTACAAGGTCGTCGGCATCGTGTTCGTGGTGCTGGCCCTCTTTTTCGCTTTTCTGGCCTACGGGCTGGAGGTGCAGAACCCGTGGGTGCCCTTCGCTTTCCTGACGGGGGGATTCTTTTCCGGGCTGGCGGGTTACATCGGAATGCGGACGGCGACGTATGCCTCGGCCCGCACGGCCAATGCCGCCCGCGATTCCCTGGACAGAGGGCTGCGGGTCGCTTTCCGAAGCGGGGCCGTGATGGGGCTGGTCGTCGTGGGTCTGGGACTGCTGGACATTTCCCTGTGGTATCTGGTGCTGAATGCCTTCGTGGATGCAACCGGGGCTCAAAAGCTGATGGTCATCACCACGACGATGCTGACCTTCGGCATGGGAGCTTCCACGCAGGCCCTTTTCGCCCGTGTCGGAGGCGGAATCTACACGAAGGCCGCCGATGTGGGAGCCGACCTGGTGGGGAAGGTGGAAGCGGGGATACCCGAGGACGATCCCCGGAATCCCGCTACGATCGCCGATAACGTGGGGGACAACGTAGGAGACGTAGCCGGTATGGGGGCCGACCTCTACGAAAGTTACTGCGGTTCGATCCTGGCAACGGCGGCGCTCGGAGCGTCGGCCTTCTACCTGGTTCCGGACATGCAGCTGAAGGCGGTTTTCGCCCCGATGCTGATCGCCGCCATCGGCATCCTTCTGTCCATCCTGGGCATCTTCATCGTGCGGACGAAGGAAGGGGCCACGATGAAACAACTGCTGGGTTCGCTGGGACGCGGCGTCAATTCCAGTTCGGTGCTGATCGCCATTCTGACGTTCGTCATCCTGTATGCGCTTCAGCTTCCCAACTGGCTGGGCATTTCCTTTTCCGTGATCTGCGGGCTGGTGGCGGGCATTATCATCGGTCAGACGACAGAATACTATACCTCTCATTCCTACAAGCCGACTCAAAAGATCGCCGAAAGCGCTCAGACGGGGCCTGCGACGGTCATCATTTCGGGGATCGGAATGGGAATGCTTTCCACGGCCATCCCGGTCATCACCATTGCCGCAGCCATCATACTGGCGTTCCTGTGCGCTATCGGTTTCGACGTGAAACACATGCTGGAAGCGCAGAACCTGAGTCTGGGGTTATATGGCATCGGAATCGCGGCGGTCGGGATGCTTTCGACGCTCGGAATCACGCTGGCCACCGACGCTTACGGCCCGATCGCCGACAATGCGGGCGGAAACGCCGAGATGAGCGAACTGGGCCCCGAAGTCCGGAAACGTACCGATGCGCTGGATGCGCTCGGCAACACGACGGCGGCCACCGGAAAGGGATTCGCCATCGGTTCCGCCGCTCTGACGGCCCTCGCTTTGCTGGCCTCTTATATCGAGGAGGTGAAAATGGGCTTCCAGCACATGAAACAGTTCGTTCTCACCATGCCCGACGGGGGAACCGTTCAAGTGGCGGATGCGAACATCGTGGATTTCATGAACTATTACCAGATCAACCTGATGAATCCGACCGTACTGGTGGGCATGTTCATCGGGTCGATGATGGCCTTCCTGTTCTGCGGGCTGACCATGAACGCCGTAGGTCGGGCGGCACAGAGCATGGTGGAGGAAGTGCGCCGTCAGTTCCGGCAGATCAAGGGGATCATGACGGGCGAGGCGACGCCGGACTATGCCCGCTGCGTGGCCATTTCCACGAAAGGCGCTCAGCGTGAAATGCTGCTCCCGTCCATCATTGCGATCGTCGTTCCGATCCTCACGGGGTTGATTTTCGGCGTGGCCGGGGTAATGGGACTGCTGGTCGGCGGTTTGAGCACCGGATTCGTGCTGGCGATTTTCATGGCCAATGCGGGCGGCGCGTGGGACAACGCCAAAAAGTACATCGAGGAAGGGAACCATGGCGGCAAAGGGGGCGAATGCCACAAGGCGGCCGTGGTCGGGGACACCGTAGGCGATCCTTTCAAGGATACGTCCGGCCCGTCGCTCAACATCCTGATCAAGCTGATGAGCATGGTTTCCATCGTGATGGCAGGGTTGACGGTGGCTTATCATTTGCTGTGAGGTTTCCGAACGAAGTCATCCGTCCGGGAAAGAGTCGATCTCTTTCCCGGATGTTTTTTACGGAGGCTGCATCCCCTTTTCGGCGATCCGGAAAGAAATGCTGCGGCTGTTGATTTTATCCGATAAAATCCTTATTTTTACGTGCGCTAAAAGGTGAAAAATGAAGGGGCTTTTGAGTTGGTGCCTGATGATGGTAACGATGACGCTGAACGCACAACATAAATTCGCATACAAAGACCTGAGCGACGGCACGTTTACGCCGCGCACGGTTTCGGGGGTCCGTTCCATGAACGATGGGGAACGTTATACGACCCAGGAGGGACGGAGTATCGTCCGGTACAGCTACCGAACGGGAGAAATGCTGGATATCGTTTTCACCATGCCGGAGGGAATGCCGGTTCCGGAGGGATACGCATTCAGCGGGGACGAGAAAAAACTGTTGCTGGTAACGGAAAAGGAACCGATATACCGTCACTCTTTCCGTGCGGAACACTGGGTTTATGACCTGGAAACCGAATCCCTGCGCCGGCTTTCCGAAAACGGAAAACAGCAGGCGGCCTCCTTTTCCCCGGACGGCTCGAAGGCGGCTTTCGTGCGGGACAATAACCTTTTTTATGCGGACCTGACCGGGGAAACGGGACGGGAAGTACGGGTGACCGGGGACGGCGAGTTCAACCGGATCATCAACGGGATTCCGGACTGGGTTTACGAGGAGGAATACGGATTCGCGCAGGCTTACCGGTGGGCGCCCGGATCGGACCGAATCGCCTATTATCGGTTCGACGAGAGCCGGGTGAAGGAGTACGGCATGACCGTGTTCGGGGATCGGCTGTATCCTTCCGTCCGCACGTTCAAATACCCGAAGGCGGGCGAAGAAAATTCCGTGGTGGAAATTTACGCTTATGACCTGAAAGGGGAGAAACGGGTGAAAATGAACGTGGGAGACCAGACGGATCAATACATTCCCCGGATACTCTGGACACCGGCCGGAGAGTTGGCGATTTGCCGTCTGAACCGGCACCAGAACCGGTTCGATCTGTTACTGGCCGATCCGGATACGGGAAATGCGAAAACGATTTACACCGAAACCGACCCTCGGTATGTGGAACGGATCGACGACGAAACGATCACCTTTCTGAAGGACGGAAAGCGGTTCGTGGTCAAGAGCGAGAGGGATGGTTACATGCACTTGTATTTGCATGATGTCGAACGGGGAGAGTTGGGGGCGATCACGGAGGGGGCATGGGACGTCACCGCCCTGCTGGGCGTGGATGAAGACCGGGACGGGAAAGGCGGAGGAACGGTGTACTATCTTTCCTGCGAAACTTCGCCGCTCCGAAGGAACTTGTACAGCGTCCGGTTGGACGGAACGGGGAAAAAACGGGTGACCGGGGAAGAAGGCACCTATGACATCGTTTTCAGCAAAGGGTTCAAGTATTATATCGCATACTTTTCCAACGCCGCTACGCCGAACACCGTCACGCTGCACCGTGCGGACGGAAAAGCCGTCCGGGTACTGGAAGACAATCGGGAGCTGAAGGTGAAGATGGCTGAGCTGAAGGTACCGGTGAAGGAATTCTTTTCTTTCGTCGCTTCGGAAGGAACGGAACTGAACGGCTATCTGGTCAAACCGGCCGATTTCGATCCGGCCCGGAAATACCCCGTGCTGATGACCCAGTACAGCGGCCCCGGCTCCCAATCGGCGGCCGACAGCTGGAAAATGTCGTGGGAGGACGTGCTGGTGCAGGAAGGTTATATCGTGGCTTGTGTCGACGGACGCGGAACGGGCTTCCGGGGAGCGGACTTCCGCAAATGCACTTATAAGAATCTGGGGCATTACGAGGTGCTGGATCAGATCGAGGCGGCCCGTTATCTGGGAACGCTGCCTTATGTGGATGCTGCCCGGATCGGCATATACGGATGGAGTTACGGCGGATTCATGGCGCTGAACTGCATCCTGAAAGGAAACGACGTGTTCAAGGCAGCGATAGCGGTGGCGCCCGTGACCAACTGGCGGTACTACGATACGATTTATACCGAATTGTATAACGGTTTGCCGCAGGAGAATCCGGAAGGATACGATGACAATTCCCCGATCTTTTTCGCCGAAAGGCTGAAAGGGAAACTGCTCATCGCGCATGGAACGGCGGACGACAACGTGCATATCCAGAATACGTATGAAATGATCGACCGGCTGGTGAAGGCGGACAAGGCGTTCGAAACGCATATTTATCCCGACCGGAATCACGGCATGGTGCCGGGCGGACGGAATCACCTGTTGGAACGCTGTATCGAATTCGTGAAAAACAACCTTTAAAACCGGAAGGGGGCGCCATGGGGAAAATCGGGTTGATATTGCTTTTGCTTTTTTCTTTGGGCGGATGCCGGAAAGAAAGGGCGACGCGTTACGACCTCGCGAAGCTGTCTTCACCGGTGGTGTTCCGCGGCGATTCGGTCACGGCGTACCGGGATCCGGCGGTATTGTATCACGATGGTCGCTTCTACTTGTTTTTCAGTTTGTTCGAGATCCGGGGCGACAGCGTGCACGGTTACACGGCCCAGTCCGAAAGCGACGACCTGCTGCATTGGACGACACCCCGGCGTATTACGCCCGACCTGCAGGACAAAAATTATTCCAGTCCGGGAAACGTCATCCGGTTCCGGGACGAATGGATATTGTGCCTGCAGTCCTATCCGAGACCCGGATACACAGTTGACCAGATGCCCCGCTACGGCAACCGGGATGCACGGCTGTACCTGATGCGAAGCCGGGATTTGCGCAACTGGTCGGAACCGGAACTCATGAAAGTGAAGGGAAATGTTCCCTTCGAACGGATGGGGCGCATGATCGATCCCTATCTGGTGGAGGACAAGGACGAACCGGGAAAATGGTGGTGCTTTTACAAGCAGAACGGAGTGAGCATGTCCTATTCCTACGATCTGAAAAACTGGGTGCCGCACGGGTCGGTACGGTCGGGAGAAAACGTCTGCGTGCTGACGGAAAATAACGAATACATCTTGTTCCATTCCCCGAAGAACGGCATCGGCATCAAAAAGTCGAGGACGCTGCAAAACTGGCTGGATTGGGGCAACATCATTACTCTGGGGCAAAAAGACTGGGAGTGGGCGAGGGGACGGGTCACGGCCGGTACGGTGGTGAACCTGACGGATGTTCCGGGAATCGGGGCTTACCTGATGTTTTTTCACGGCTCCGGGCCTTTGAAGGAACGGGACGGGGATTTCGACCGGAACAGTTCCATCGGCATCGCCTGGAGCCGGGATTTGATCAACTGGAATTATCCGAAAGACAAATAACGCCCATGCACATTACGCTGATTCAGGTGGGGAAAACCGATGAATCCTATTTGCAGGAAGGGATCGGAAAGTACCTTCGGCGGATCAACCGCTATGTAAAATTCGATGTCGTCACCCTGCCGGACGTGAAAGGGGCGAAACTGACCCGCGAAAAACAGAAGGCGCAGGAAGGAGAAACGATCCTTTCCCGGATCGCAGACGGCGACATTCTGGTATTGCTGGATGAAAGCGGGTGCGAATTCTCTTCTCTGGAGTATGCCGGATGGCTGCAAAAAAAGATGAACGCCGGAACCCGCCGTCTTTGTTTCGCAATCGGAGGGCCGTACGGGTTTTCACGGGAGGTGTATGCCCGATCGAACGAAATGATTTCCCTTTCCCGGATGACCTTTTCCCATCAGCTGGTGCGGCTGGTCTTTGCGGAACAGTTGTACCGCGCTTTCACCATCCTGAACAACGAACCCTATCACCACCCGTAACGATCGTTGCGGAGAAACCGGAATCCGCTCCTTATCAAATTTACTTTTCGATCCGGCTGGAAAGTGGATATTTCAGTCCGTTCCATTCCAGCAGGCGTCCTTTGATCGAGCCGACCCGGATCGGGGATTCGATGTAGAGAGGTATCTTGTTCCGGTCGTCGGAAAACCATACCGTAAACTCCGTACCTTCCTTGAATGCATTGTCGTCTTTGGAGTTGGTCAGCTGACAGGCGAATTTCAGCGTATTGAATTTTCCCAGGCCCGGAACGCTTTTTACTTCCCGCCCCAGAAAACGGTATTGCAGCCGCTTGATGGTATCGGCCAGCACCAGTTCGATATTGCCGCGGAATCCGTCCGTGATGGTCTGGAGGTCCGTATTGCGCAGGTTGTAGTAAAGCGCTACCCCGTCATAACTGGTAGGGCTCAGTTCCATTTCCTTCGACCGTTCCTGCCCGATCCGGAGATTTTTCGCTTTGGTTTTCACCCGCATGTTGTCCCAGTCGTACACCATGCTGCTCACGAAACGATAATTCCCTTCCCGGATATTGTTTTTGAAGTAGAGAGGTTTGAGGGTTTCCACGTCGAGCCAGGTGTCGTAAACGTCCCTCATTTCGAAAAACCAGCTGTAAAAGGGATAAGTCTGTCCGATGGCCGTAACATGGTAGGTCGGGCGACCGTTCACCGCTCCTCCGCTCGTGGAAAAAATCACTTCGGCGATGTCCGTGTTCACGAAACCGATTTTATAGCTGACAGCATACACGAGTTTTTCTCCCTGCTGGAAAGCTATCCGATCCGACGGAACCTTCTCTTGTCCGCGAAGGGGAAAAACGTTTCCGGTAATTGAAATCGTCAGGAATAAGGCAAGGTATGTCAGAAATTTCATTTTCAACGTTTTATCTGCCGTTTGGCAGGAACAATGTAAGAAAAATTACGATATCATGCTAAAATCAATCTCTTTTTCCGCTTCGTAACGTTTGCACAACTCGACAAGATGTTGATTTTCAGCCTTAGCCAGCACGGGGTCGTCTTCCAGAATCCTTTCCGCGGCACCACGGGCCAACTGAAGGATTTGTCCGTCGCGGCTTAAACTGGCAATTTTCAGTTCAAATGCCATACCACTTTGTTGCGTTCCCTGCAAATCCCCCGGCCCGCGAAGCTGCATGTCCATTTCCGAAAGCTCGAAACCGTCGGTGGTGGCGACCATGGCCTGCATCCGTTTGCGGGATTCCGCCGAAAGCTTGACCGAGGTCATCAGGATGCAATAGGACTGTTCGCCGCCCCGGCCCACACGCCCGCGCAGCTGATGCAGCTGGGAGAGGCCGAACCGCTCGGCGCTTTCGATCACCATCACGGTGGCATTGGGCACGTTCACCCCGACTTCGATCACCGAGGTCGCCAGCAAAATGTGAGCCTTTCCTTCCTTGAACATCCGCATTCCGTAGTCCTTGTCCGCCTGTTTCATCTTGCCGTGCACCACCAGCGTAACATACTGAGGCGGGGGAAACGCCTGCGTGATTCCCACGTAACCTTCCTCCAGATTCTGGTAGTCCATCTTTTCCGATTCCCGGATCAGGGGATAAACGATATACACCTGCCGTCCCTTGGCGATTTCGTCCCGGATGAAGCCGAACATGCGGAGCCGGTGCGATTCGTAATAGTGAAGGGTCTTGATCGGCTTGCGGCCCGGCGGAAGCTCGTCGATGATCGAAACGTCGAGATCGCCGTACAGGGTCATCGCAAGCGTCCGGGGGATCGGGGTCGCCGTCATGACGAGGATGTGGGGCAGGTAATGGTTCTTCGTCCAGAGCCGGGCCCGTTGCTGCACCCCGAACCGGTGCTGCTCGTCGATGACCACGAATCCGAGGTTGAAGAATTTCACCCGGTCTTCGATCAGGGCATGGGTACCGATCAGGATATGAATGTCCCCTTTTTCCAGATCGGCCAACAGCTCTTTCCGGGGCCGGTTCCGGACGGAGCCGGTCAGCAGGGCCACCCGGATGCCGAGGCCCGAAAGCAACTCGGTAAAAGATTCGTAATGCTGGTTGGCCAGAATTTCGGTCGGAGCCATGATGCAGGCCTGGTATCCGTTGTCGATGGCGATCAGCATGCTCATCAGGGCGACCATCGTTTTACCGCTCCCCACGTCTCCCTGCAGCAGACGGTTCATCTGGCGCCCGCCGGCCACGTCGGCCCGGATTTCCTTAATCACCCGTTTCTGGGCTCCGGTCAGCGGAAAAGGGAGTTTTTCCCGGTAAAAGCGGTTGAACTTTTCTCCGACCACACCGAAAATGAATCCTTTGCTTCGGGTGGTCCGGTAATTTTTCAGCTTCAGGATGTTGAGCTGAATGGCAAGCAGTTCCTCGAATTTCAGCCGGGTCTGAGCGGCCTTGAGCTGTTCCTGCCCGCCCGGAAAATGAATGTGATAGAGAGCGTCCCGAAGCCCCATCAGGCCGTATTCCCGCAGAACGGACGCCGGAAGCGTTTCGGGAATGTGTTTGTCCGCCAGTTGCCAGGCATTGCAGATGATTCCGTAAAGCACTTTGGAAGAGATGTGGTTGCTGTTCAGCTTTTCGGTCGTGCTGTACATTCCCTGCACGCCGACCCGGAGCCTGTCCCGTTCCACCAGCGTGGATTCCAGTTCGGGATGCACCATGTTGAGCATGCCGTTGAAAATCGAGGGTTTCCCGAAAACGATATACTCCCGGTTGATTTCCAGCTGCCGCTGAATCCAGTTGATTCCCTTGAACCAGACCAATTCTGCCCATCCGCTGCCGTCGGTAACCGTCACCTTCAGCCGTTTCCGTGGGCCTTCCCCCGCTATCTGAACCGATTCCACGCGGGCCCGGATCTGTACGTAAGCGGCCGATTCATCCCGGATTTCGCCGATCCGGAAAATCCGGCTCCGGTCGATGTAACGGTAAGGGAAATAATACAGCAGGTCGCGCAGCGTCCGGATGCCCAGCTCCTTTTCAAGCACCTGAGCCCGTTTAGCCCCCACGCCGGGGATAAACTGCACGCTGTTGTTCAACACTCCGTTCATACCTTCCGCATTCGGTTACAAAAGTATCCAATTCTCCTTAAAAAACAACGGTTCCGGGCCTCCCGGCAGTATGGAGCATACGGTATTTCGACCTCCTGAGCAAAATTTCCCGAAGGCATTTTTACGGACAGAGCACCCGCGCCTGAAAACAAAAAAGAAAAGCGGCTTTCACCGCTTTCTCAAACCATATGGATCAAGATATCCCGCCGCCTGTTCAGATATGGGTCTGGCCGATGCCGAGCAATTTGTCCGTGATGTTCTGTACGGTCCCGATCTCCATGTAGGAAGCTCCTTTGGCCGCACCGAAACTGCCTCCGATCACTACGACGAGATCATCGTTCGTGAGGACTTTCCGTTCCCTCAGGTCGAGCAGAATGTTCAGGGGAAAGTTGTCATGGTTGACCAGCGGCTTCCGGTATACCGATTCGATGCCGTAGGAAAGGGCCAGTTCCCGCATGACGTAAGGACGGTAACACACCGCATAAACCGGTTTCTGTCCCCGGAAAGCGGCCAGATACCGCCCCGTGCGCCCCGTCATGGAATCGATCACCACGGCTTTCACCGGCAGGTTGATGCAGGCCCTGACCGCCGAGCGCGAAAGCTGCGCCGTGATTTCATTGTTGATACGCACCATGTTGATGTCGATGATGGGAGCCGTGTCCCGTTCGATCTCGCGGGCGATCCGCGCCATGGTCTTCACCGCCTCCACCGGATAGTCCCCGTTGGCGGTTTCCCCGCTCAGCATGATGGCATCCACCCGCTGATAAATCGCATTGGCGATATCGCTCACTTCGGCTCGGGTGGGACGCGGGTTGCGGATCATGGAATGCAGCATCTGGGTGGCGATGATGACCGGTTTCTTGCTTTCGATGCATTTGTTGACCAGACAGCGCTGGGCGATGGGGATGTGTTCGGCCGGAAGTTCGACGCCTAAATCGCCGCGCGCCACCATCACCCCGTAGGTCACGTCCAGGATTTCGTCGATGTTGTCGACCCCTTCCTGGTTTTCGATCTTGGAAATGATTTTGATGTGACTGTTATGTTCATCCAGAATCTTTTTCACCTCCAGTACGTCTTCCTTTTTCCGAACGAAAGAGTGGGCGATGAAATCGATGTCCATTTCGATCGCCCAGTGGATAAACGCCTTGTCCTTGTCCGTCAGGGAAGGAAGGTTCATTTTGACGTTTGGAATGTTGACGCTCTTTTTTCCCTTGATCACTCCCGCATTGTTCACCCGACAGATCAGCGTTTCCTGCTTCTTGGCGATCACTTCCACCTCGATGTCTCCGTCGTCGATCAGAATGAAGGCGCCGATGAACACGTCGTCGTATACGTGGGCGTCATTGACATAGATGACGTTTTTGGAAGAAGGCAGGTTCCTGTCCGTTCCCTTGATCCGGACGATTTCCTCCACTTCCACCGGAATACCGTCTTTGTATTCCTCCGTCATCCCCGTAATACGCAATTCCGGCCCCTTGGTATCGATCAGGATCGCGATCCGATCCGATACCGCCCGGACGTTGTTTACGACCCGGGTGGCTCCTTCGGTGGAGGCATGGGCGGAATTGATTCGTACCACGTTCATCCCCGCTTCGTACAGTTCCCGGATGAATCCCACGTCGCACCGCATGTCCGAGACGGTCGCCACGATTTTCGTCTTTTTATACATATATGTCTTTGTTTGAATGCCTGCCGGAGAAACCGCGATACGGTTCCGCACCGGAAAACGGGCATTTCGAATTGTTATCCCAGAATGGCTTCGATTCCCAGCCGATAGGAGTCCAGTCCGAATCCCATCACCGACCCCTTGCATTTGGGGGCGAGCAGGGACACGTGCCGGAATTCTTCCCGTGCCAGGATGCACGAAATATGAACTTCCACCACCGGCGTGGAAATACCGCCCACGGCATCCGCGATAGCCACCGAGGTATGCGTGTAACCGCCGGCATTCAGCACCACTCCGTCGTACACGTCCTGCGCGGCATGCAGGGCGTTGACGATTTCTCCCTCCACGTTGGACTGGTAATAATCAAGAGTTATGCCCGGAAAACGTTCCCTCAGTTCCCGCAGGTAATCCTCGAATGTCCGTTCGCCGTAAATGCCTCTTTCCCGTTGTCCCAGCAGGTTCAGGTTGGGGCCGTTGATAATTAATATTTTTGCCATCTTTCCGAATATTCCGCTGCAAAATTACACCACAAAATGGATTTTTAACCTATTTTTGCCCGAAATAAGTCGCTTTTCAATCCTAATTCAAAAACCGACCGGGGTCGATCATGCCTGAAAAACTACCCGGAGAATTCGAATTCATCCGGAATATCAATCGGTTGTTTCTGCCGCTCGTTCCTTCCGGCACGGAGGGAATCGGAGACGACTGCGCCGTAATTCCCCTGGGAAACGGAGAGCTGCTGACGGTGACGACCGACATGCTGGTGGAAGGAACCCACTTTCTGCGCCATCGAATTACGGCTTTCGAGCTGGGTTTCAAGTCTTTGGCGGTGAACCTGAGCGATGCGGCCGCCATGGGGGCGACGCCTGCGGCATCGTTTCTGTCGATCGCTCTGCCCGCGGATATCGCCCCGGCATGGGCGGAAGGGTTTCTGCACGGTTACAAAAGCCTTTCCGAAGAATTCGGGGTTCCGCTGCTGGGAGGGGATACGACTTCTTCACAGACCGGTCTGACCGTTAATGTAACCGTTCTGGGAAAGGTATCCGCAAGGGAGATCAAACGGCGAAACGCAGCCCGTGCGGGAGATGCGGTCTGCGTGACGGGCGTGCTGGGAGATTCCGCCGTCGGGCTGAAATTGCTGACCGAAGCGACGGAGTACGCAAAAGAGGAACATAAATTGATACGGATGCACCATACCCCGAAGCCGTGGGTAAAGGAAGGAGCGTGGCTGGGTACGCAGGAAGCCGTGCACGCCATGATGGACGTTTCGGACGGCATCGCTTCCGACCTGCGGCATATCCTGAACGCTTCCGGCGTCGGCGCCCGGATCGAACTGTCCCGGCTGCCCCTTTCGCCGGAAATGACGAAAGTGTGCCGGGAAAGGGGATGGAATCCCGAACGGGCGGCCGCGGAAGGAGGAGAGGATTATGTTTTGCTGTTCACGGCGGATGCAGAAGAATGCAACGGATTGCAAAAGGATTTTCAGGCCCGTTTCGGCGCCGGATTCACCGTGATCGGGGAAATCGCCGCAGGCAAACCCGGAATCGAATGGTACCGCAACGGCATCCGGGTGCCGGAAGACTTCCGGGGGTACGAGCATTTTTAAAAAGTAAAGAGCCATGATCGGACGCATGTTGACGTTTACACTGATATACCTGCTTTTATTCAACGTAATTGCGGATTTTTACTTTTACCGTTACTTCATCTGCCGGGTGACGACGAGCCGTTGGATCAGGCGTCTGCACTGGATCGCAGACCTGCTGTTCGCGGTAACGATGGTGGTGCTGTTCACGGTGGACAGCCGCGAGCGGATGATTTCCCACGAGGTTTACCAGACCTTCATGTACGTTTACCTGCTGGTGTATCTGCCCAAGCTGGTCTACATGGTCTGTTCGCTTCCCGCCTTTCTCAGCCGGAACCGGACGTTCAAGAACGTATTTTACTGGTTCGGCGGCATCGTGGGACTGACCGTTTTCCTGGGACTGCTTTACGGCAACCTGATAGGCCGCAACAGCGTACGGGTTTCGGAAGCGACGGTTTATGCGTCCGACCTGCCGCCCGCTTTCGAAGGTTACCGGATCGTCCAGCTCTCCGACACGCATGTGGGAAACATGCGCAATCCCCGCCTGCTGGAAAAAGTGCTGAAAAAAACGGAAGCGCTCGATCCCGACCTGATCGTTTTCAGCGGCGACCTGGTGCACAGCCGCAGCAACGAACTGCCCCGGTACAAAGACGTACTGAGCCGCTTCCATGCCCGGGACGGCATTTATGCGGTACTGGGGAACCACGACTACGGGGACTACACCCGCTGGCCCAATCGTGAAGCCTACCGGGCGAACCGGCAGGCCCTGGAAAATTTCTACCGCGAAATCGGCTGGCACTTGTTGAACAACGCTTCCGCGATCATTCGTCACGGGGGAGATTCCATCGCTGTGATCGGTGTGGAAAACTGGGGGAATCCGCCGTTCCCGCAGTATGCCGATCTGGAAACGGCCCTGAAAGGAACCGAAACAGTGGATTATAAAATCCTGATTTCTCACGATCCCGATCACTGGTCGCAACAGGTAAAGGGGAAAGAGGACATCGGCCTGACTTTGTCGGGACACACCCACGGGATGCAGCTGGCCGTCCGCATCGGCGACAAAAGATATTCCCCCGCCGCGTGGAAATACGAATTGTGGGGCGGTCTTTACCGCGAAGGGGAACAATACATTTACGTAAACGAAGGGATCGGAACCGTACTTTTCCCGTTCCGGCTCGGAGCCACGCCCGAAATCACGCTCATCACCTTAAAGCGAAAGCCATGAAACGATACCACACGGTACTGACGATCGCCGGTTCCGACAGCGGAGGCGGAGCGGGAATTCAGGCCGACATCAAAACGGCATCGGCCTGCGGATGCTACGTGGCATCGGTCATCACGGCGCTGACGGCACAGAATACACAGGGAGTCGACGGCATCCATACCGTACCGGCGTCCTTCGTTCGAATGCAGGCGGAGGCCGTTCTGAGCGACATCGGCGCCGATGCGGTCAAGCTGGGGATGCTGCCCACGGCGGAAATCGTGGAAACGGTGGCGGAAGTGCTGGAAAAACACGCCGTACGGAACGTCGTGCTGGATCCGGTGATGATCGCCACCTCCGGCGATCGCCTGATCTCGAAGGAAGCGGCGGAAGCCATTCTGAACCGGCTCCTGCCGCTGGCACGGGTGGTGACGCCGAATCTCCCGGAAGCGGAATTCATGACGGGGATCCGCCTGCTGCCTGAAAATCCGAAGGATTCGTTCAGGGAAATGGCTGCACGATTGTTCGACAAAGGTGCAGACGGGGTGTTGCTCAAGGCCGGACATCTGGAAGGGGCAGAGGTATGCGATCTGCTTTTCGACGGTCGGCCGGAAAAGCAATACGATTATCCGTATCGAAAAACGCTCACCCCCAATACGCACGGAACGGGCTGCACGCTTTCTTCAGCCATCGCTTCTTTTCTGGCGCTCGGTTTCGCATTGCCCGAAGCGGTCGGAAAAGCGGAAGAGTATATCCACGACGCAATCCGGGCGGGAGCCGACTACAAAATAGGTCACGGTCACGGAGGCGTTCACCATTTTTTCAAATACTGGGACTGATTTTTAAGGGACAATTTCGTACCTTTGTCTCAAAGGACTTACCCGGATGCCACGTTTCCACTTTCCCAGAAAACGGCTTTTCGCGCTCACCGCTCTCGTATTCGCGGTGCTGATCGTATTCGTCGACAAGAACAACCTGATGGACAGTTGGGCGTTGCGGAACAAAATCCGGGGATTGGAAGAACAGCGGAATTACTACCTTCAAAAAATCGTGGAAGACAGCACCGTGCTGGAAAATCTGAAGGACGACGAATTTCTGGAACGGGTGGCACGGGAAAACTATTACATGAAGCGGGAGGGCGAGGTGATCTATATCGTGAAATGACTGAACCGTAATTCCTTACCGGCACTGTTTTTGAATCTTCCCCGTGTGCCGCCTTCGCCGGCGCAATATTTAACGTTCCCTTAACGGCAATTCCATACCGGATACGTAATTTAGGCCATGAAAAAGTCATCGGAAAAATCGGACAGGGACATGCTGTACAACCGGGAACTGAGCTGGCTCTCCTTCAACGAACGGGTGCTTCAGGAGGCGCGGGACGAAAAAGTGCCGCTGCTGCAACGCCTTCGTTTTCTGGGTATCTATTCCAACAATCAGGACGAATTCGTGAAAGTCCGCGTGGCCAACCTGGAACGCTGCACGCAGGTAAAGGCGACGCAAAACAAGAAACTGTCCGGGGGATACGTTCCGGAAGCACTGCTGGAAGAAATCCACCGGCAAAGCCTCCGATCGCAGCTCCTTTTCGAGGAGACCTATGCCGCCGTCCTGTCCGGGATGGAAAAGCACGGCATCTTCGTCCGGAACGAAAAACAGCTGGACGAGGCGCAGGAACGTTTCTGCCGCGCTTATTTCGCGGACGAAGTCAGCCCTTTGCTGGTACCGCTGATGCTGCGCAAATCGACCCCGCTCCCGTTTCTTCGGGACGGCCGGATTTATCTGGCCGTTCAGATGTCCTCCGCCCGAAACGTGCGGTACGCCATCATCGAAATCCCGCCCCACGATACGTTGCCGCGTTTCGTGGTGCTGCCTTCCGCCGACGCCACCGTCTCGATCGTTTTTGTGGACGACATCATCCGGTTGTGTCTGGACGAAATCTTTTTCATGTTCGATTACGACCGGATAGCGGCCTACACTTTCAAGTTCATGCGGGACGCGGAACTGACGCTGGACGACGACGTCTGGAAAAGCCTGATCCAAAAGATGGAGCAGGGTCTCGCCAAACGAAGGCACGGGCGCCCCGTCCGGCTGGTATACGACAAGGAGATTCCTGCCGACATGCTGGAAACCCTGGCCCGGAAACTGGGACTTCACAACCGGGAAAACCTGAGTCCCGGCGGGAGGTACCACCTGCTCCGGGATCTGATGTACTTTCCGAAGGTGGCTCCCGAACTGGAAAACCGGAATCCTCCTCCGCTCAGGCATCCGGACGCTCCGCCGTTCACGGGCTTTTTCGGAGCCATCCGCCAAAAAGACATTCTGCTGAATTATCCCTACCATACGTTCAACCACCTGATCGACTTTCTGCGGGAAGCGGCGGTGGACCCGCGGGTGGATTCGATCTGCATCACCCTTTACCGCACCGCCCGGAAGTCGAAGGTCATCAACGCCCTGATCAATGCGGCCAAAAACGGAAAACAGGTGATCGTATGCATGGAATTGATGGCCCGTTTCGACGAGGAACGGAACATCGAGAATTCCGGACGGCTCCGTGCGGCGGGCGTGCAGGTGGTGCACGGGGAAGAAGGGCTGAAAGTCCACGCCAAACTGATTCTGGTCACCCGCCGGGAGAACGGTTCCGTGCGAAGTTACGCCCACATCGGCACCGGTAATTTCAACGAGGACACGGCAAAGGTTTACAGCGATTTCAGCCTGTTCACCTGCCGTCCGGAAATTGCGGAGGAAGTGGGGCAGATGTTCGATTTTCTGGTGAACCGGAACCGGCATGCCGGATACCGGAAACTGCTGGTTTCTCCCGATTTCATGCGGAGCGGATTCTACGACCTGATCGAACGGGAAATCCGGAATGCACGCAACGAAAAAAAAGCGTACATTCATGCCAAATTCAACAGCCTGACGGACGAAGGAATCATCCGCATGCTTTACCGAGCCAGCGCTGCCGGGGTGGAAATCCGCCTGATCGTACGGGGAGCCTGCTGCCTGAAACCCGGCGTGCCGGGCCTCAGCGAAAACATCCGGGCCATCAGCATCGTGGACAAATATCTGGAGCACGCCCGGCTGGCGATTTTCTGCAACGGAGGAAACGAAAAGGCGTACATCGGAAGCGCCGACTGGATGAAACGGAACCTCGACCGACGGGTGGAAGTGGCCGCTCCCGTCCTCGACGAGGATATCCGCCGGACCCTGAAACGATTTTTCGACATCCAGTGGAACGATACCGACAAGGCGCGCGATCTGAGCCTTTTCCGGGAAAACGTATACATAGGGGACGAGGAAAACATTCCGGAAAACGAGCGCCGTCGTTCGCAGACGGAGCTTTACGACTTCTGGGCCTCCGGCGAATGAATCATGTTTAACGAAATCGGGAAAGATGAATATGCAGACACTCGGAGCGATCGACATCGGTTCCAACGCGATCCGGCTCCTGATCATGAACGTGGAAAATTTTCCGCACGAACCCGTTTTCAAAAAAGCGGCTTTCATCCGGGTTCCCATCCGGCTGGGAGAAGATGTTTTCGTACACGGCCGGGTGGGAGAGAAAAAAGCCCTCCGACTGGAGGAAGCGATCGCCGGTTTCGGACACCTGATGAAAGCCTTCGGCGTACAACGCTATCTGGCCTATGCCACGAGCGCCATGCGGGAAGCACGGAACGGACAGGAAGTGACGGATGAAATTTTCCGCCGCACCGGAGTCCGGATCAAAATCGTTCACGGCCTCCGGGAAGCGGAAACCGCCTTCGCCTGCGGAGCGGCCGACCTGTTCGGCCCCGACAAGACTTACCTGTATGTGGACGTGGGCGGAGGGAGCACCGAAATCATCGTCTATGCCGACTCGAGGATCGTCGAGGCAAGGTCTTTCACATTGGGAACCGTCCGTACGCTGAACCGGGGAATGGACGAAGAGGAGGTGAAACGCATGAAAAAGTGGCTCAAGGGCGTAGCCGTCCGCCACACCCCGTCGGTCATCATCGGTTCGGGGGGCAACATCAACCGGGTGCAAAAACTGCTGAACAAGAAGGAAAAGGAGAATATCTCCTATACCGAGCTGAAAGTGCTCTACGACTATGTCCGTTCCTATAGTTACGAAGATCGCATTCATGTGCTGAAACTCAATACCTACCGGGCCGATGTCATCGTACCCGCCATGAGGATTTTCCTCGCCGTGTGCAAGGCGGCGAAAATCGATCAGATCGCCGTTCCGAAACTGGGGCTGGCCGACGGCATCATCCACGAGCTTCACAGCAACCTGCGAACCGGTCAGGGAGAACAGGGGGAAACCTTAGGCTGACTTTCGGCAGGGTGCCTCTCCCGTTTTTTGCAAATATATTTTGAAAAACCCCGTCCGCCCGGGGAAGCGGCTTGTTTATTCCTTTCGGAACCGTTAAATTTGCAACCTTGACACGACGATGCAGAAGAACCGATTCGCATCGCCCCGCTGCTTTGCTGCGGGGCAGGGCGGAACGGCTGCCTCGGAAAATCGCCTTAAACCGACAAGACTTATGAAACGACTCGTTCTGCCGATCATAGCCGCCTTAGCGCTGCTCAGTTCCTGCAACAACTCGAAAGGGGAGGACTACGATCCGTTCGCAATCTACCTCGAATGGTACAAGCTCACTTCCGCGCAAAACGACCTGGCGCTGGATCCGTTCAACGTAGCTTACCGGCTGAACGTTTACCTGAAGGCGGTGGCTGCCGATCCCCGGCAGGCCGAAACGCTGCGGAACCGTTTTTTTGAAGGAGCTCAGATTCTCACGAAGGATAATAAAACCTACACGATAAGCTATACGTTCCGAACCGGCGAAGTTCGGCGGGACTTGAACCGTCAGGGAGATGTCATCGTGCATACCGAAGGCGCCGATCTTTCCACGCCCGGAACGACATGGACGGTAACCACCACGCAGGCGCGCCCTTATCAGGTCAACCTGACGAACTACGGAATCATCGAACAGCGGCTGAGTACCGGTTCCTACATGATCCGGACTACGGCTGCCGATCAGTGGGAAGTCGTCACGCCGAATGACGGGGTGTACATGCGGATGACTGCCATGGGCCTGTATTCCAACTGGTATGTGGGCGTCAAAATCACTCAGGTTCAGGGAAATCAGACCCCCGATGCGTTGACCGACGCCCGTTTCCAGGTGGAAATCCTGCCGGGAAACGAAAACGGAGGCAAGAACCTTTACAGCTCCTATTTCCGGTACCAGATTCTATCGCCTCTGCTGTATCAGGCTCAGTGCACCTACCTGCAGAAATCGGGCGGCGAGGAACGGATCATCCTGCTGGACGCCAATACGGGAAGCGTGGGCATCGATTCGGTCACCTACGACCGGGGGAACCAATGGATGTGCAATCCGCCCTATTCGGTCACGGCCAAACTGGACGGTCAGACGACCACCCGGTACTATCAGGAAAAAATTTAAGAAACATAACGGATAAAATCGAACGATTTATGTCAAGCGGAGGAAGAACCAAGATCGTCCGGCTGCTGCAGGACGGAGAAGCGGGCAGCGAAGTGACCGTAAAGGGCTGGGTACGTACCAAACGGGGCAACAAGAACGTGGCGTTCATCGCCCTGAACGACGGTTCCACCATCGACAACATTCAGATCGTGGCCGACGTGGCGGCTTTCGACGAAGCGTTGCTGCGGCAAATCACGACGGGAGCCTGCATCCGGGCCACCGGCAGGCTGGTGGAATCCCCCGCTTCCGGACAACGGGTGGAAATCCAGGCTGCGGAACTGGAAGTGTACGGTACGGCCGACCCGGAAAGTTATCCGCTGCAGAAAAAGGGCCACTCCCTGGAGTTTCTGCGGGAAATCGCCCATCTGCGCCCCCGAACCAACACGTTCGGAGCGGTGCTGCGCATTCGGCATGCCATGGCGTATGCCATTCACAAATATTTCAACGACAAGGGATTCGTTTACCTGCATACGCCGATCGTCACGGCATCGGACTGCGAAGGGGCGGGAGAGATGTTCACCGTCACCACGTTCAACCTGGACAACCTGCCGAAAACGGAAGCGGGAAAAGTGGACTATGCGCAGGACTTTTTCGGCAAGCACTGCAACCTGACCGTATCCGGACAGCTGGAAGGGGAACTCGGAGCCATGGCGCTTTCCGAAATCTATACCTTCGGCCCTACGTTCCGGGCGGAGAATTCCAACACCCCGCGCCACCTGGCCGAGTTCTGGATGGTGGAACCCGAAATGGCCTTTTACGAAATCGAGGACAACATGGACCTGGCGGAAGACTTCATCAAAAGTCTGGTACGATACGCCCTCGAAAACTGCATGAGCGACCTGCAGTTCCTGGCCAAGATGTACGATCCGGAACTGATCGACCGGCTGAAATTCGTGGTGGAAAACGATTTCGTGCGGCTGGATTACACCGAGGGCATCGACATCCTGATGAAGTCGGGACACCGGTTCGAGTTTCCCGTCAGCTGGGGGCTCGACCTGCAGAGCGAACACGAACGCTATCTGGTCGAAAAGCACTTCAAAAAGCCCGTTATTCTGACAAATTATCCCAAGGAGATAAAAGCATTTTACATGAAGCAGAACGACGACGGCAAGACGGTTCGGGCCATGGACGTGCTTTTCCCGAAGATCGGGGAAATCATCGGCGGCTCCCAGCGGGAGGAAAGCTATGAAAAGCTGGCCGCCCGGATCGCCGAGCTGGGCATCCCCGAAAAGGACGTCTGGTGGTACATGGACACCCGCCGTTTCGGGTCGGCTCCGCACAGCGGCTTTGGCCTGGGTTTTGAAAGGTTGCTCCTCTTTGTAACCGGAATGGCGAACATTCGGGATGTGATACCGTTCCCCCGTACCCCGAAGAGCGCGGAATTCTGATACTCCGGGCACGGAGGGGACGGCCCTAAGAGAAAACCAAAATCGTATTGTTTGATATGTCAACTCTCAATCAGCGCAGCATCCAGAAATTGATGCAAAAACTGTCTCCTCAGCAGATCCAGATGATTAAACTGCTTGAGCTGCCGGCCTTACAATTAGAGCAACGTATTAAACAGGAGATCGAAGAAAACCCCGTATTGGACGAAGATACCGAAGCGAAGGAGGAAGAGGGGCAGGAAGAACAGAAAAATATTTCGGTGGACGAATACGTGCGGGAGGAAGACGTACCCAATTACAAGTACTACGTAAACAATTACTCGAAGGACGACGAGCGGCGTCCGGTCTACCTGTCGGACGGGCTTTCGTTCCACGAATACATCAAGGGACAGTTGGGCTACAAAACGCTGGACGAGCGGGAACGAACCATCGCCGACTTTCTGATCGGAAGTCTGGACGACGACGGATACCTGCGGCGCGAGCTGGACTCCTTGGTGGACGACATCGCTTTCAGCACAGGAATCGAAACGACACGGGAAGAGCTGGAAAAAGTGCTGAAAGCCATCCAGGAACTCGAACCGCCCGGAATCGGAGCCCGTTCCCTGCAGGAATGCCTGATGCTGCAGCTCGCATCCAAGGGGATCAAGACCAAGTCGGCCCGTCTGGCGAAGGAAATCCTGACGAGCTATTTCGACGAATTCACCAAAAAGCACTACGAGAAGCTGATCAGCCGGCTGGGAGTCCCGGTGGACGAATTCCGCAACGCCATCGAGGAAATCATCCGGCTTTCGCCGCGGCCGGGGAACCTCTACAACGGGGGGGCATCCGGAGCGACGCCGCACATCACGCCCGACTTCCTGCTGGATTACCAGAACGGGGAGTTCGACCTGTCGCTGAACTACTCCAACGTGCCCGACGTGAAGATCAACAGCAAATACGTGAATCTGATCAAGGACATGACGGCCAAAGGGGAGCGGCAGAGCGAAAGCGACAAGGAGGCGGTGCAGTTCGTCAAGCACAAGATCGATTCGGCCAAGTGGTTCATTTCCGCCATCAAGCAGCGGCACAACACGCTGATGCAAACCATGAAGGCGATCCTGGACTACCAGAAGGATTACTTCGTGGACGGGGATCAGACCAAACTGAAACCCATGATTCTGAAAGACATAGCGGATCGGACGGGGCTGGATGTTTCCACGATCTCGCGGGTGGTGAACAGCAAGTACATCCAGACCCATTTCGGCATTTTCTCGCTGAAAACGCTTTTCTCCGAAGCGATGCAGACGGAATCGGGCGAAGAGGTATCTTCGTACGAGATCAAGAAGATACTCAGCGAATGCATCGACAATGAAAACAAGCAAAAGCCGCTGACGGACGAAACCCTGATGGAAATCCTCAATAACAAGGGATACCAGATCGCCCGGCGTACGGTGGCCAAATACCGGGAAATGCTCGGCATTCCGGTAGCACGGTTGCGCAAACAGATATAAAGAGCACAGAACCAAACGAAATGAATGAAGAAACGGAAGGGGCGGGGGCGTTGGATTACGGAACGGCGGAACGGCGCAAAGGAATGGATTTGTTCGCGCGGATTTATTCGATCGTGTGCCATCCCTTTTTCTTGCCGACGATAGGAGTGACGCTCCTGCTGTTCGGAAATACGTTCGTGAGCCTCTTGCCCCGGTCTCTGAAATATTACCTGATCGGGGTAGTCATGACCGATACGATGGCGGTTCCGGCCGCCGTCATCCTCATCCTGCGCCGGACGGGTCTGGTGTCCGATTTTTCCCTGGCTTCCCGGCGGGACCGCACCCTGTCGATGCTGGCGGTGGCGGTCGGTTATGTGTTGTGTGCGGTCATGCTGTCCCGCTACATGATGATCGGGATCATGCACGGGGTTTTGTACGGAGCGCTCATTGCCCTGCTCGTTTGTTTCATCGTAAATTTTCGCTGGAAGATCAGTCTGCACATGACGGCCATGGGCGGCATCGTGGGACTGCTGTTATCGGTCAACCTGCTCGGATACGGCAGGATGCCCGTGGCGCTGATGGTTTTCATCCTGCTGGCGGGCCTGCTCGGCACCGTCAGGTTGTACTTGGGACGACATGACCTGTGGCAGGTAATCGCCGGATTCCTGACCGGATTCCTGTCCATGTACATATGCATGCGCCTTTTCTGACCGGCATCCGCCGATGCAAAACCGTCCAAACTCATAGAAGATAAAAATGAAAGGAATCCTTCACACCGTTCTGGCGCTGACCGTATTCGCTCTTTCCGCCTGTTCGGAAAGGAATGTCCGAGCAGAGGATTGCGGATGCGACCGCTCTGCGGATACATTATCCAACGACCGAACCGTGCTGGCATTGAAAGGCAGAGTCAAGTCGATGGACATCCGTTTTTACAGGCCCGAACCGAAGGGAAAATTAAGTCGGAGGGAGTTGATGAACCAAAAACAGCCCCAATGGAAAAAAGGCGGCGAATACGAGTATGAAGGAGTGCACAAGACTGTCGTTTCCTTCTCGCAAGACGGGCGTTTCGAGAGCATCAGGCGTTTCAGCCTGGACAGCGTGCTGGTCGAGGAAATCGGTTACACGTATGACAGCGCAGGTTTTGAAAAGCGCATCTTCCATCCCGGAAGCGAAGCCGTCACCGTTTACGAATACGATCCTGCCGGGCGACTGACCGAGCAACGGATCGACCGGAAAGGCGGCAAAACGCATCTGGAAGAAAGGAATACGTACGACGAAAACGGAAGGATCGTCAGGCGGGAAACCCCAGCCTATACTTACCGAGCACGCACCGATTTCATTTACGGAAAAGACGGGCTCTTAAAGGAATCGCTCACTTATGGAGAGAACGGCAACCTTTGTTACCGGACGCTGTTCGCATACGACGAAGCGGGGTTGCTTGCGGAGAAAACCACCCGGACGTTCATATACGGCGACGACAGGATTTCAGAACGGACGGAATATCTCTACGATGCTCAGGGCAAACCGCTCAAAGAGCGCCGTTATCAGGAGAACGGAGAATTCGATTACACTTTGGAATACAGATACGAAAAGAAGGGGGACGGAATAACGGAAACCCTTACACGAAGCAGCGAGGATGGCGTATGGTCGCTCGTGGAAAGGCGCGATGCATCCGGTCGTCGCATAGATCGTCCCTGGTTTCCGGGGATGGAAATCCTTACTGTCGGGGATTCCGCGAAATACGAATACGACCGGTGCGAAAACTGGACATGGTGCAGGGACTACGACGGAACCTACATCGGTTCTTCGGGCGTAGGCATTATAACGGCCCCGATGACCGAACGCACTTTCACCTATTACGAAGACTGAATTTATCCGGAAAACGGAAAAATACGGGATGGATTTTCCGGATGAAAACTCACGGAACAGCGGCCCGATAAAAAACGCTTCTTCCATACAGGAAAAAGCGTTTCCTTCTTTTAACGGCAGGCCGCGTTACTCCATCCGGTAATCGCCGATCCGTTTGAATCCCCGCAGAAACTCCTCGACCGTCATCCGCTTTTTTCCGGCCAGTTGCAGTTCCCGTACGGACACCGTACCGTCCCCGCAGGCCACATCCAACGCTGTCTTCCCGTCCGTACGGATCGTTCCGGGCACCTCTCCCGAAATACCCTGCACGCTGGAATTCACGGCATAGATTTTAACCGGAATACGCTCCGCCCCGGACACCATCTCGCTCCACGCTGCCGGATAGGGAGAAAGCCCCCGTACCTTGTTCCGGACAACTTCGCACGGCGATGTCCAATCGATCCGACACGTATCCTTGAAAATCTTGGGCGCCGGACGCAATTCGCCCGTAATCATTTCCCGCTGTTCGACGGGCACGAATCCGCCTGCCGCTACCTGCTCCACACTCTGCAGCACCAGTTCCGCCCCGGCTTCCATCAGCTTGTCATGCAACGTTCCGGCCGTATCTTCCTCCGAAATTTCCACCTTCTTCTGACCGATCACCGCCCCTTTGTCGATCTCTTCGTTCAGCAGGAAGGTGGTAACGCCCGTAACCCGGTCGCCGTTCATCAACGCCCAGTTGATCGGGGCCGCTCCCCTGTATTGGGGCAGGAGGGAAGCGTGCAGGTTGAACGTCCCCAGCCGGGGCAGACGCCAGACCATTTCCGGCAACATCCGGAAAGCGATGACAATGCCCAGGTCGGGTTTCAACGCTTCCAGCGCAGCGATGAATTCCGGATCCCGGAGTTTGACCGGCTGGAGCACCGGAAGCCCTGCTTGTACGGCATATCGCTTCACGGCGCTTTCCTGCAATTTCAACCCCCGGCCCGCCGGTTTGTCCGGCATGGTCACCACGGCCGCCACGTCGTATCCCGCCTCCACGAGCTTTTGAAGCGGCAGCACGGCGAAATCGGGCGTTCCCAGATAAACGATCCGCAAGTTTTTTCCTTCCATTTCCTCGACCTTTGGCTTTTTGAAAAGAGGAAGGTTCCACGCCTTCCTCCCTGAAACGATCGCTTCACACCGCCCTGTCAGCGATTTTCCTTGGAAAACAGCCCCAGCCGGTGCCCCATCAGGGTTTCCTTGGTTTCCAGATACTTCAGGTTATGCGGATTCGGCGGAATGACGATAGGCACGTTTTCCACGATATGCAGGCCGTATCCTTCCAGCGCGGCCCGCTTCTGCGGATTGTTGGTAAGCAGCCGGATGTTCTTCACGCCCGCTTCCCGCAGGATACTGGCCCCCACGCCGTAATCCCGCTCGTCCACCTCGAAGCCGAGCTTCAGGTTCGCTTCCGCCGTGTCGTAGCCTTCCTCCTGCAACTTATAGGCTTTGATCTTGTTGGTAAATCCGATGCCACGGCCTTCCTGATTCAGATAGACGATGACGCCCTTTCCCGCCTCCTCGATCATCCTCATCGACTCGTGCAGCTGCTTTCCGCAATCGCACCGGCAGGAACCGAAAATATCTCCCGTGATGCAAGAGGAATGCATCCGCACCAACACCGGCTCGTTTTCCTCCCATTCGCCCTTCACTAACGCGACATGTTCGAAGCCGTTGCTCTTCTGAACGAAAAGGACGAGTTTGAAGTCTCCCCACTCGGTGGGCATATTCACCGTTTCCACCTTTTCGACGATGGATTCGTGTTTCAGCCGGTAGGCGATCAGATCGGCGATGGAAGCGATTTTGAGGCCGAATTTCTTCGCGATTTCCAGCAGCTGGGGCAGTCGGGCCATCGTCCCGTCTTCGTTCAGTATTTCCACCAATGCCCCGCCTTCCTTCAACCCGGCCAGCCGGGCGAAGTCGATGACCGCCTCCGTATGTCCCGGACGCCGCAGCACGCCCCGATTCCGGGCCCGCAGGGGAAAAATGTGTCCCGGACGACCCAGATCGGCGGGCTTGGTATTTTCATCCACCAGCGAACGGATGGTCTTCGCCCGGTCGGAAGCCGACACCCCCGTCGTACAACCGTTCCCCAGCAGATCCACCGATACGGTAAACGGCGTTCCCAAGAGAGAAGTGTTGTTCCCGACCATCATGTCGAGCTCCAGTTCCCGGCAACGGTCTTCTGTAAGGGGAGCGCACATCACCCCCCGTCCGTGAGTCACCATGAAGTTTACGATCTCCGGCGTTATTTTTTCAGCGGCTACGATAAAATCCCCTTCATTTTCCCGGTCCTCATCGTCCACGACGATGATCACCTCCCCTTTGCGGAACGCTTCCACGGCTTCTTCTACCGTATTGAGCTTTCCTGCTGTCGTTTTTTCTGCCATTTTATGCACGTTTTTTATGGACGCGAACAAATTTCTGCACTTTTTCTTTCACGCTTCGGAACAAATGACGGTACCAGTCTCCGTTGAGCAGGCTCGAATCGTTGGTCGCCTTGTAGGTCAGGAAAGCGGCTATCGGAAAGAGGATGAAGGTCGAAAGCCACATTCCCGCGAAAGCCGACCAGGTGCCTTCTCCCGCCATTTTCTGTCCAAAGATAGTAATAATATAATACACGATGAAGAAAGCCACCGAAACCACGATCGGCGTTCCGAGCCCTCCTTTCCGGATGATGGCGCCCAAGGGGGCTCCGATCAGGAAAAAGATCATGATGGAGACGGGAAGCGAAAGCATCCGGTGCCATTCGATCTGGTATTTATAGAGGTTGTTCACGTTCTGTTTGGTGGTCTCTTCATCGAAATTGAGATAAGATTTGGCGCCGGTCGCCATGTTGAGCGCATTTTTCACCACCTCGGCCCGTCGCGCTTCGTTCAGTCCCGCAATGGAATCGCTCATATCCAGCGGTTTTCGGTCGGTTTTCGGCAGAGTGTCGACCGCCATTTCCTTGTTGTTGACAAAGAGGGAATTGGACAGAAACTGGTTGTTCAACTCGCGTACGGCGTCGTCCACGAGGTTCTGCAACGAATCGATGTCCTGAGTCAGCTCGCCGATGTTTTTGGTTTTGTTGGAGTTGAACATAGACTCGTCCGTCCGGGTCATGTCGAATCCTTCCAGCGGAATCACCCAATCCTGCAAGTCGAAAATGTGATGCCGCAACCCGCTCTTTTCATACCAGTCCCCGCTGCGGGTTTCCTCGTAGGTTTCCCCGTTGTAAAGGGTGACCAGCAGGAACTTTTTGTCGTCGGAAAGGGAAATGTATCCCGAATCGGCCACCGTGGTGGTCATGTCGCCGTTGGTCTTGCGGGTATCGTAAATCAGCACTTCTTCCAGTTTGTGCGTCCGCGGATCCTGATTCGCCACCCGGATGCTCATGTTGTCGATCCCGTTGAAAAAGATCCCGTCCTTGAATTCGATGGTCTGGCGCTGCTGCCGGATATCGTAAATCAGCGCGAATATCTTTTTGGTGGAATAGGGCACCAGGTTGTTGGCGACGAAGAAGCTGGCGATGGATATGAAAAAGATCACGATGGCCAGCGGCCGGATGATCCGGGGCAGGGAAATCCCCGCCGACTTGAGGGCCAGCAATTCATTGTTTTCTCCCAGATTCCCCATCGTCATGATGGCGGCCAGGAGGGTGGCCAGCGGCAGCCCCATGGGGATCAGGGTGGCCGAAGCGTAAAACATCAGCTCCAGAATGACATGGACGTCCAATCCCTTTCCCACCAGCTCGTCGATGTAACGCCACATGAACTGCATCAACAGCACGAACATCACGATGAAAAAAGTCAGGAACATCGGTCCCAGATACGATTTCAGGATGAGTTTGTGTACGGTCTTCATTCCGGCCCTGCTGATGAAAGTGCGAATTTAGTGTTTTTTGAACAAATAAACCCCGGCTTTTACCAGAATAAGCGCAAAAGTCAACACGATTATTGTGGAGGCTCCCGACGGAATGTCGGTTCGGTAGCTGACATAAAGGCCGGTAAAAGCGGCCAGAGCGGTCACGAGGCAGGAATAAACGGTGATTTTTTTATAAGATCGGGTCAGGCTGTTCACGATGACGGGCGGAACGGTCAGCAGGGAAATCAGCAGCACGATTCCCACCATCCGGATGGACAGCACGATGGTCACCGCCACCAGCACGAGCATCAGGTAACTGATGAACCGAACCGGAGAGTGCTGGGTTTCGGCATACTCCCGGTCGAAGGAAATGTAAAGGACGGGGCGGTAGAACAGCAGCATGACGCCCAACAAAATCACGTCCAGCACGAGCATGGCGATCAGGTCGGCCCGGCTGATGGTCAGGATGTTTCCGAACAGGAAGCTCATCAGGTTCGGAGCGTATCCGGGCGTCATGGCCACGAAAACGATCCCGACGGCCATACCCAGCGACCAGAGAATTCCGATGGCGGAATCTTCCCGGATGCGTCCGCGCCGGCTCAGCCCTTCGATCCCCATAGCCGAGAGGACGGCGAATGCCAATGCGCCCCAAACCGGATTCCACCCCAGGTAATAAGCGATTCCGATACCGCCGAAGGACGAATGGGTGATGCCCCCGCTCAGGAACACCAGACGACGGCAAACGATATAGGTTCCGATGATCCCGCAGGCAAGCCCCGACAGCACGCAGGCGATCGCCGCGTTGGAAAGGAACCCGTACTGGAAAATCTCCTGAAAAAACGTAATCATGCGAATGCTTTAACGGTGTGCAAAGTTAACAAAAGAAACGACACGGCATTCCCGACTCACCGAGGCGTTCGTTCCTCCTTCCGACAAAAAGAGGGCCGAATCCCCCGGCCCTCTTTTTTCCGATACTCGTATCGGACAGAAAAACTACCTGTCGCTTTCCTTCTTTCCCTTGCCGCTCACCGAACCGCCGGGCTTTTTGTCCTTTCCGGCCTGCGGTTTCGTCTCCCCGTCATTATCTTCCGCTTCTTCCGTCGCGTCCCGCTTTCCGTTCAGGAACTGCACCACGGCGTATTTGGCCGCAGCGATCGTTTCCCGGTTCACCTTCTCGATCACGCTGCCGCGCGCCAGATCATCGCTATTGATGTATCCTTCGAGCATCAGGAGCTGCACGATCATGTTGTTGATGTTCGTTTCCTCACTGTACCCTTCGGCCACATAAAGCGTATCCACCCGCGCCGCAAACTCTTCGGCGAAATCCGGATAGTTGGGCAGGCTCATCAGTTCCTCGAACGTTTCGCTGAAACTGCTCAGCTCGATGTTCAGGTTCGGGGTGACGAGCAGCGGGCTGAATTCCTGGTTCCGGTCGGAAGGATGGAAGTCCACCAGGTTGCTGATATCCACCTTCTTGTTGCGGTTGTCCATCCGCCGCAGGTCGGCCTTGCGCATGTTTTCCAGCTGGTACAGGTAGAAATTGTAGCGCCACAGTTCCGAACTGTTCATGTTTCCGCCGAAAATAGCCCGGTATTTTTCGTTGAGCAGCCTCCTGACCTTGATCTTGCCCTCGTTGATTTCCGGTTTGCTGACCCGCACTTCCTGGATCAGTTGCTTGAGAGCGGCGGCGGCTTTCTGCGGCCCGGTGATTTCCCGGCCTTTTTTCCCGATTTCGGTCGAAAGCACCCCGCACTGGATGAACCGCGCCTTTCCCTTGCCGTCCTTACCGCCGCGCAGGCAGGTGATGAGCGACTGCACGCACTCTACCTGACCCTCTTCCGCGATGAACGGCTGACCGCCCGGCGTGCTGGCCAGCGAGTCGAAAATGGCGCTGAACATCTTCCGGTCGATCACCATATCGCGCGATACGGTTTCCCCGTCCCCGCCGTCTTCGCCGCTGCGGTAGGAGAGATCGGCGATGAACCGGTTCTGGATCATGTCGAACGAAACGTCCTCGATCGTATAGTCGAATCCGTCCCGGGCAAACTGCTTGCCCACGAAGATCATTTTCACCGCTTCGGTCACATCGATCTTGTCCAGCAGTTTGAACGACGATGCCAGATAATATTGCTTGTCCGTGGGATTATAGTCCCAGTCCAACACGTCGTCCAAATAATTTCCGTGCCGTGCGATCACGTCCACGATGTTCCTGTCCGCAGTGTAACGCTTGAGCGTCCGCTGGAAATTCGGGCCGTCCTGGCTGGTCGCCTTTTCCTTCCGTTCCCCGTGCGCGTCGATATAAAGCAGGAAGTTTTCCGGATTGTCCACCCGCGTGATCCCTCCTTCCTCTTTCGCATAATTACTGGCGCTCAGCATGATGTCGATCTTGTACGGCATCGTGATGTCGCACATGCCGCTGACCGTGCTCCGCGAGTTGAGGTCGTCCACGTTGCTGTCCGCGCTGCTTTCGAACAGGTACTTGTAGTATTTGATATAGTCCGGGTCGAAGTCCGTCGTCCGCGAGAAATCGCCCACTTCCGTCCCGATCCCGTAAAGATTCCCTTCGGCATCCTGGAACTCGTGGAACATGTCTCCCGCGATCATCTTGATGGAGCGGATGCCTTCGAGGTTGTTCCGCAGCCATTTCAGAATGAAGGCGGCGATCATTTCCGACTTGCCCACGCCGCTGTCCCCGTTGATTTCCACCACGAAGACGCTCCCGTCGTTTTCTTCCACCAGGAACAGGGAGCCGTGCCGCGGAATCCCGCCCAACTCTTTCACCTTTTCGTTGATGACCGTCAGACGCGGTTTCTTGACGTCTCCGAAATAGTCCGCTTCCGACTTCAGGGGGGTCACGATGGTCTTGATGTTCCCGGCCGGTCCCTTGATGTCGAAGTAACCGATCTGGGGGAAGGAGATGAGCTTTTCCGGAGCCCCCAGCAGGCTGATGACGTCCGGAATGAAGTTCCGGATATCCTTCAGGCTGATGTATTCGGTATAATTCAGCCGGTAATTGTCGGTCAGGTACTTGAGGTACCCCTTCTGGAAAATCACCAGCTCCTTCACGATTCCGTGTTTCACCACCTTGCACCGGTAGTCGTCCGAGTCCATGTTCGCCACGAACCGCGCCAGCCGTTCGGCGAAGAACGCGGAATCGGGACGGCTCTCGATATGCCGGATGTATTCCACTCCGAACGGATCGGCCGCGTCGATTTCCTTCTTCCGGCTGACGATCCGGTCGATCTTGTGGAAGGGATATTCCCGCTTCTTGGCATCGGTCACGATGCGGGTATGTTCCTGTACCGGTTGCTCGGAAGAGATCACTCCGCACTTGGACATCAGTTCGTTGATCCAGGAAATCCGGCCATCCTCGAAGGTTTCCAGCGCCTTGTTTTCCATTTCGAACCCTTTGTAGAGCGAGATTCCGTGCTGCACCATTTCGTTGACGCTCGAATTCTGTTTCCGGAAAGCGGTCTCCACGATCCGGATCAGGGTATGGGCGTACCGGTTATAATAATCCGTACCCCGCGTTCGCTTGATCATGCTCAGGTAGAAACGCACCACTTTCCGCGTCACCGAATAGATTTCGCTTTCGGCGATCTTGATGTCCCGCTTGCGCATGATGTAGTCGCTGAGCTCCTGCAACTGCATCGGCATCGTGCTCGCCACGAATTCCTCGGTGAACATCCGCACTTCCCCGTCCTCGCACTGCGCCAGCCGGTCGTTGAAATATTTCAACTTGTTGCAAACCAGCTTGTAGAACGAATTGTCGTTGTTCAGCAGATAGAGGTACAGGATCTTGTCCGTGACGGTTTCGGCATTTTCCAACCCGGAAGCGATCACGTCCATGATGTACCCGATACTCTTCTGCGACAGGGCCACATCCCGGAACTGCGGCAAATCCCGCAGGTTGCGGATGAATTCGTCGATCCAGATATTGAGGTTCAACTCGCTCAACCGGATGCCCGTGATGTTTTCGAAGGTTTCCCCGGCCGTCCGGATGATCTCCCGGCGGCTCGGCTCGAGGCTTTCCTTTTCGAAAGGCAGGTTGAAGTGGAGCAGGATTTCCCGGATGTATTTTTTCAGGATGGAATTGATCCCCTCCAGTTTCGCCTTGTCCAGTTCCGGATTGCCCGTGGCGTTGATGGCGAGAATCTTCATCTTGCTGTCGGAGAACAGCAGGTGTTCCATCTCGATGAGGATTTCCATCATCACGTTCTTCTCTTCCGGATTGTCCAGCACGTAATGATTCGGCTGGAACGTCTTTTTGTTGGTGATGTATTTCAGAATCACCGCCTTGCTGTACCGGGAACTGACCGTATTGAAATCCAGGTCGGCCAAAGCGGGCACCTTCTTGTAAACCTGCGCCAGCAGGTTTTCGTAGATTTTCGTGAAGGCGGAGCTTCGGATGAACTCGAACACGTCCCGGCACGATCCTACGATATCCCCGTGCAGCTCGATCACCGAATTGGCCGAACGGCCGATGGTGGTGATCGTCACGCCGCTTCGTTCCGGCGAAGTATGGTACAGGGAACGCACGTCCCGGATCTGCAACGACGGGGCTTTATCCTTCCTGTATCCGGCCGAGCAGGCATAGTCCCCGATCACCCGGTCGATGAATTCCTGATCCCTGACGCTTCCGAAGATTTCTCCCAAAATTTCGTCCGTCTCTTTTCCCTTATTTTCGGGAGCCCGGCGGGCCGCCGCGAATTTCGTCCAGTAGTTGATGAAGATGGAAAAGGCATCCTCGATTTCCGCCGTGAATACCTTCATTCCTTCCTTGGAAGCGGAAATGTATCCCCCCAGCGAAAACCGCACCACGCCGGTCGGGTAGGGCACCGTAGCCACCCCGCGGCTTTGCGCCAGCGCCCGGCAGAAAGCGAGAATGTCCGCATACGGGAACCCGCCCTTGATCCGGAAGTTGAACAGGTAGGAGCCGTCCGAGTCGATGTATTCCAGCCCGCCTTCCGGATTCCGGGTTTCCAACAGCCGCGCCGCTACGCTTTTGGCCATCTTCAACCGCTTGAGGGACTCGCTCCGGAAATTCTTGTTCACCCGGAACCGGTTCAGATTTTCCACCAGCTTGGTCTGGTAGTACAAAAAGAACGGTTCGTCGCGGTACTTGAAATCGTCCGGCAACCCCAGCACATCCAGCTTATCCAACGCCACCAGCTCGTCCAGCAGGAACAGGTAAAGCGGAGAGCCTTCGAATCCCGCCGTCTTGTGCAACTGACGGTCTTTGCGGCTGATTTCGTTGTTCTGGGCCGTCTGGCCGATCTGATCCACGATGAACTTTTCGAGCGCCTTCTTGATCTTCGATCGGGAAGCGTTTTTCGGCAACTCCGCTTCGATCCGGTCTTTGATGCTTTTGGCCACCTGCGCCGTCTCGAGCGTGTTGTTCAGCATCAGCAGGGAATTGTTGTTCCCGTGCTCGGCTCCGTTGCACTTGCGGGCGAAGGCCGCGAATTCCGCCGCAGCCGGCGTCACGGCCACCGCACCCAGCCGTTCCCCGGTCGCGGCCAGGTTCTTGGTCGTGGAAAGCGAAGAAACCGCCCTGATCTTCGACTGAGCATTGATATTGTTGATGATATACCGCGAAATCGTCCGCCATTTGGGCATGGTCTTATCCTCGATTTTCACGCTTTCCGCATAGGCCTCGTCGAGGAACAGGGTGATTTTACAGGTGTTCATGAACCGGAGGAAATTGTGTTCCGGCTCGCTGTTGAAATCGGTGTACCCGGTCGGATTGTTCGGGTCGTTGATGACGATCGTCGTATTTTCGCAGAACAAATCCCACAGGTTGCCGCTGTCGTCGAACAGCGCCAGCGTGGATTTGATCCGCTGCAACTTGTCGATCAGCCGGTCATAAGCCAGCCGTCCGTTCGGCAGGTTTTCGATCTCGATGTCGAACGGATTCACGTCGAACACGTCGTCCGGCAGCAAGTCCTTGTATTCCCAGGCCTGCACGCCGTTGTAAACGATATAGGGCTTCGGCCTTCCGTTCGGGTTGAACAGCAAATCCCGGATGATCATCTGCACCGAATCCGATACCGAAGTCTGATCCAGATTTCCCAATGCAGAGAGGAAATTCCGTACGATGTCCCGGTCTTCGTCGTTCAGTGCGAAATAACGGTCGCGGATGCCCAGATCGATCAGGAACTTCTCGAACCGCCCCTTGTTGTCGGCATCCTTGCCGACCTTGCTCAGGTATTCCTGGTATTTTTCCAGAAACAGGTTGATTCCGAAATTCTTGTGAAAATGGTTCTTCAGCGTCCGCTCGTAATTGCTCGGAATGATGTCGAGAATTAGCTTGCAGGCATACCGGATCTGACTGCTCAGGTTGTTGTACGGCTTCTGCCGCAGGTAATCCCCGAACGTTTTGATCTGGTGCCGTCCGCCCCCTTCCAGAATCGTGACGATGTCGATGTATTTATTTCCCGAATAAAAGTAATTCTTGATCCGGGTTTCGAATTCGTCGATCAGTTCCTGCGTCTGGATCTGTTTGGTATCCTGCTTGTGGCAGTTTTCCAGGAAGAAAATGAAGTCGCGCAGTTTTTCCAGCGAATATTTGTCCTGCACCACCTGCCGCGAAAACGCGTCCAGCTTGAAAAGCGTGATCCGCTTCTTCGCATCCGCCGGATCGCCGGTCTGCTCGGTCAGCAGCCGGTTCAGTTCCTGCGCATAGGTGTCGATCTGCATTTCGATCTTTTCACGGAATTCCTTCAGGTAGGTGAGGTTCACGTTTTCCAGGATCAGCCGCAGGTTCAGCTGCGTGTTGGCGGGCGATCCCAGTTTCTTCGTATGTACCTTGTTCAGGGTATTGATGATGCCGTTGTGGAAGCTGAATACCAGCGACGTGTTGGAACTGCGGGATTCCTTCGAGTCGTCCACGATCACCAGCCGGGTCAGCAGCGGAAACCACCGTTCTCCCGAATAATGGTTGATCCGGGCATGCTTCACCTTCACCACGAAGACGGAAGTGGTGTCCGCCGTCATTTTTTCATACAGCTCTTCCGGTGCGGGACTTTCCATCACCACGACCGCAGACGGGCTGAAAACGTCTCCCTTCAGCAGCGCCACCGCCTTGTCCGCATTGCCCGACACCACGGTACGGATCATACCGTTCATCCCCTTGAAATTCACCGTCCACTCGCTCCGGTTCAGGAAATCGTTGATTTCCGCCCGGGTCGTGTAATGGGTGCTCTGGCTGATCATCTGTTCCAACGTGTCCATCAGGTAGTTCCAATGGGCTTCGTTGATATCGCCCGTCACGCCGATCACGTCGCGGTATTTCCGCAAATCCCGCACATGCCCGCCCAGCTGGAGCTGCGACATGAAATCGATATGGTAAGTGTTCACCGGCGGCGTCCCGACCGAAACGTCGTGGCTGTCCCGAATGTTGCGGAGGATTTTTTTCGTTTCCGGCGTCGTTCCGTCCGTATCGATCAGCGAATCGATCTTCCGCACGAACTGTCCCCGGCGGCTGCTCAGTTCGAACGCCTTGGAATTGTTATGGGGAATCAGCATCAGGGACACGTGCGTGTATCCCGGAATGTCTTCCCGGAACTTCAGCAGGTATTTGTTGATCTCCGCCTGCTGCTTGGCGGGATCGTCCGGCTCTTCCATGCAGAGCGCCGCGAAACTGGTCAGGTTGTCGAAAATGTGGCGCGGAAGGAAAATTTCCGCCCGCTCGCCGAGCGATTCGTAAAGATTCAGAAGCTGACGGGCTTCATTGCTCAGAAATGCCTTGGGTTCACCTGCAATTTTCATCTTTCACTCAAAATAGTATGTTGTCCGAGAGGGCACCGGAGGTGCCTTCTTTTTTTATTTACGAAACACTAACGTGTTATAACTTCGCATCTTAAGACATGTACCGGCCCTGCGGACACGTCTTCATATCATGCAAATATAAGGGTTTAAAATGAGATACGAAAGGGAAGTTAAAAAATAAATGTTAGTGTATAAAAAATCACATTAGCAATATTAATATAACACGATAGTATTTCTCGAAGATGCCTTCGGGATATGAAAATAACGGGATTCGAAGCCATATATTTTCCCGGAAAAAGCAGGATGAAAAATGCCGAAGCGCACTATTCGATAAAAAATGCCCCCCGGAAAACGGGCATTGAAGAAATCGTCCGCCCATGCCCGTCGTCGCATCGGACTTCATGTCATAGCTGCCTGGGGTTTCAGATTCATGCGATACCGGAAACTCGAAAACGCCCGAACCGGAACGCGGAAGGAGAGGGGAGTAACCGGCATCCGGTAAAGGTTCCGGCCGGATGCAAAATTCGGCCAAAAGCGACCGCAGGCGGAACTTCCCGCAAACAGGCATTGAAGGTCATCGGACTCAAATGAAAAGGCGGCAATCGTATGGATTGCCGCCTTTGTGTTGAAAAACGCTTCACGAGCGGGTTCAAACCTCTCTTATCCGTCTCTATTATAAAAGGAAAGAGAAGTTCCTCAACTTCCTCCCGCGCTACCTGCGGATCAGCCGGTTAATGACCAGCCAGCCTCCGAAAAGCTGAAACAGCATACCCGGCAGGCCGATGCGGAAATCCTGCACGGCTGCAAAGAAATCCCCTTTCATGGCCCATTCGCCCAGCGTACCGATCCCCTGATAAAACAAGATCACGGCCGCCAGCAACGGCAACGACGCCCGGTGGAAGTGCGAAGCGGCGAATCCAGCAGCGACGGCCAACAAAGCCGATTTGAGCAGAATGGCCGGAAGCCCCGCCACGGGAGGCATGCCGAACAAAGCCGAGTTTATCAGCGGAGAAACGATGGCCGTCAGCAATCCTACCCGCCATCCGTATTTGTAGGCTCCGACCAGGGTGAAGAAATAGATCGGCAGCCAGCGGACGCCGCCCTGCGGCACGAGGTGGCACAACTGCGGCAAAAGGATGTTGCCTGCTATGAAAAGGGCGGCGATCAGATAGGTCTTCGCCTGTCTGTATTCCAGCGAATAAAGTTTCAGGGCTGTCGTTTGCATGTCAGTCGAGTTTTATGAGTTCATAGGTTTGACTTCCCAAGCCGATCGCCTCGGCATGTTCCAGGGTGTGCATTCCGTTCCGCGAATCGATGCGTTCGATGAGGTGAATCTTGCCGTGGTCTTCCGACGCCCGTACCAGATCGGTACAAGCCTTGTCCAGAGCCACAGGGTCGAGCGACGCCAGAATTCCAATATCGCCCATCTTCGGATCTGCGGGATGCGCATCGCAGTCGCAGTCGACCGATAGCTTGTTCGCCACGCTGATGTAGAGAATCCGGTCGCCGCAATGGTCGGCTACGGCCTTGGCCGCTTCGGCCATCGATTCCAGAAAATCGTCCTGGGGCGGAAGATTGTTCCAGACTTCCGCCTGACTTTTGGTCTTCCCGGCCGAATGTATCCACGCTTTCCCGGCAGACGAGGCGATACCGATAGACATGTTTTTGACCGCCCCTCCGAAACCGCCCATCGCATGCCCCTTGAAATGCGAAAGAATAACGGTGAAATCGTAATCCGGATAATGCGAGCCGACGAAATCTTCCTTAAGGTGCTTACCTCCCTTCACCGGCAAAGCGACCTCTCCGTCGGCATCCATGATATCGACCGGGGCGATGGCCGTAAATCCATGATCCCGGGCCGCTTTCAGGTGATTCTCCGTAGCGGCCCGCCCTCCGCCGTAAGCGGTGTTGCATTCCACGATGGTGCCGTTCACTTTCCGCACCAGATCGCGGATCAGGGCCGGTTGCAGGAAATTATGGCCGCCCGGTTCGCCGGTCGAAAGTTTGACGGCCACTTTGCCTTCCGCCTTGCGGCCCAACGCTTCGTAAATCTTCACGAGATTTTCCGGAGTGATCTCCGTGAACAGATAAACTTTCGGCGTGTCCGCCTTTTTGCCGGACACTTCTTCCGGACTACCGGCCTGCGCGGAACCCGTTCCGGCCACCGGAAACAGCAGTGGACATAAGAGCATAAAAATACTTCGTTTCATAAGGGTTAACGTTTATGTTTTTCCATTTTTTATTCCGTCTCCGGTTTCTCCGGCATGCCCGGAAAAACCGAAAGTATCCTTCCATCCGCAATCGCTCAGAACCTCACATTCACTCCCGCCACCGCAGTCGCCTTCGGCATCGGGAAACCGGCATTGATCTCATAACGCTGCGCCAGGAGGTTTTCACCCCTGATCCAAAAGTCGAGCCAGCGGGCGGCACGGAAGGAACCGCGCAGGTTCCAAAGTACGAAATCTTCCGTCTGCGCCGGATCGAGCGATTTGTAAAGTCCGGAGACATACTGCACTCCGGTCGAAACGAACCAGCGCTTTTTGTGAAAAGAAGCTCCGGCATACAGCTTGTGTTCCGGCGCAGCCAGCACGGGGTTTTCCATATGCAGGTAGCTGTAATTGGCGTCCGCCGACCAGGCTTCCGAAACGCGGTAAGCGATCTGCGCCTCGATGCCTGCGTTTTCGATCTTCCCCGTATTGATGTTCAGCGGACGCCCACTCACCGGCATACGTACGATCAGATTCTCCCCATCGATGTAAAAGACGTTCACGCCATAGGACAAGCGTCCTCCCGGCGATTGCTGTGAAAATGCCAGTTCGTAACTCCACAACCGTTCGGGCCGCAGGTCGGGATTGGCCGGTCGGAACATATAGAGTTCCCGGATCGTAGGATAACGAAAGCCCTTGCCTGCCGTCAATTTGATAGCGGCGCCGGCCGGCAGACGGAACGACACGCCCGCCTGCGGTACCCACTCCGTGCCTACATGCGAATGGCGGTCGACACGAATGCCTGCATCGAAGGTGAACCGCGACCCGACATTCTGCCGGAAATCCACGTATCCGGCCACTTCGTTCTGCACCTTATCGACCTGCGGCGTCCGCTCGCCGCCGTCCAGAGGCTGATTCCACGACTTTCCGCCGAAACGAAAATAATCCACGCCGACCGTCAGCCGGTTGCCGCGGAAAAGCTGCACGGATTGATACCACGATACGCCCAGCATCCGGTCACGGGAATGAAAGCGGTAATCGAGGGGTTCCTCGTCCGCATGATAACCGTCGTCGATCCGATGCTTTCCCCAGTTGTAAAAAAAGCTCAACGCCCCCGAAGTCTTTTCGTACCGGTTCTGCAACGCGAAAGAGGTCATCCCGCGGGTGATTTCCTGATCGTTATCGATCAGCGGATCGAACGTTTCGCCCGGATTCGAGGCATTGAAATGCGTGAGGTTCACATCGGCCCGGACATTCCACGCTTCTGAAATTTCATACCCCAGTTTGGCATAACCGCCGTACTGCTCGAACCCCATGTCGGCACGATGACCGTCGGTGCGGTTGTAGGAACCGCTGACCACGCTCGTGAAACGCCCGGCCTTCACCCGATTCGTGAACTCGGTTTCCAGCGTATTGTAAGAGCCGTAGCCCGCATGCACGTTCGTCCGCACACCGTCTTCCCGCTGCCGGCGCGTGACGATATTGACGACGCCGCCCATGGCGTTCGAACCGTAAAGCACCGACGCCGGGCCGCGCAGCACCTCAACCCGCTCGGCCAGCATCGATTGATAGGCGTCGGAAATCGGATGCCCGAACAACCCCATGTATTGCGGATGCCCGTCGATCAGCACCAACAGTCCCGTCGTCGGGACGCCCGCCTGCGCGGGGCCGCCGATCCCCCGCAACGACATCTGCCCGGCCGCGCCTCCGGAAACGCCGTATCCCATCATGCCCCGGCCCGTCACGAACAGCCCCGGAACCTGCTCGGTCAACACCGGCAGCAGCGAAGGTTGAAAACCGCGCTCGATCCGCTCGCGCCCCACGACCGAAACGGTCATCGGCAGGTGGCGGATGTCCGTTTCGTTGCGCGTACCGGTTATCACGACCTCCCCGATGTCATAGCTTCCGCCCTGCAGACTGTCGGGCGCCTCCCCGGCTCGTGCCGTAACAAAACCGCCGATCAGCAAGCATAAAAACGATATTTTCTTCATCTATTCGGTTTTAGCATTCATCCCGTTCAAAAACGTTTCGATCCGTATCAGACACTCTTCCGGCGTCCGTAACCCAAAGCAAAGGGTTTCCAACGGACACCATCCCGTCTGCGTGCGGTTGACGATGTGAGGCACTTCCCGAAGGCAGTCCGTTTCGACACCGCCAGCCTGTAAAAGATCGCGGGCCGGCGTGCTCATCACCCCGGCGAACACGTCCGTCACCCCTCCCACAACCATCAGGGCCGCGGCCGCTTTGCCTACGACCTTGTCGGCCACGAAAGCGCCTTTCAACAGTTCCGGCATTTCCTTCAACAGGCAGTACAGGTCTTTCACGCCCCGCTCCCGAAAAAGGCGAAGTTCGTCCCCGTTGCGGATCACACACGAACACCTTTCCGCAAAAAGCAGATCGATGGCTTGCCGCCGTTCTTCGGGAGATATCGTATCCGTCATTTCTTTTCTGTTGCACATTCGACATTCAATACCCGAACCGCTCGGCGGCCCGCTGCATCGCACTTACGATTTCCACCCCGAACGGGCACCGCGTTTCACAATTCCCGCAACCGACGCACTCCGAAGCATGGTGAGCGAGCACCCGGTAATGTTCGCGCACCGTTTCCGGAATTTCGTCCTTTGCCGCAGCCAGGTTGTAAAACTTGTTGACGGAGGCGATGTCTATACCCGCCGAGCAGGGCGCGCAATGCCCGCAATACATGCAGTGTCCCTTCCAGGTGAACTTTTCCATTCCCGCCATCACCGAGGCATAATCCCGCTGGGCGGCCGAAGCGTCGCACCAGTCGAGCGCAGCCCGGATTTCGGCCCGATCCTTACAACCTACCATCACGGCCGCCACGCCGGGACGCGTCAACGCATATTCGATACACCGCACCGGCGTCAGGGGTCGACCGAAAGGGGAGTTTTCCCCGCTCAACAGGTCGCCTCCGCCGTAGACCTTCATCACGTCGATACCCACTCCCGTGCGTTCGCACAATTCATAAAGCCGCTCCCGATCCGGGTCGATGTTGTGTTTCGCCTCCGCATAGCTTTCGGGAGCCCAGAGCGCCTCCACATCGTCTCCGGCGGGCTGCAGATCATAGCAGGGGTTGATCGAAAACATCAGCACGTCCACCAGCCCCGTTTCCACGGCCATACGCGCCACCACGGGATTATGGCTGCTCAGGCCGATGTGCCGGATTTTCCCTTCGGCTTTCAACCGCCGGGCGAAACGGATGATTTCCCCGTCGAACACCGCATGGAAATCGTCCTCCGCATCGACGTAATGAATCATTCCTATATCGAGGTGATCCGTCCGCAACTGCTTCAACTGCGCAGCGAATGAAGCGGCGGTTTTTTCCGGATCGCGCGTGCGCAGGTACTGACCGTCCTCCCAGACCGTGCAAAGATGTCCCTGAATGATAAAATCTTCCCGTCGTCCTTCGAGCGCCGCTCCGATATTCGAACGCAATTCCGGATTCGACGAATAAATGTCCACGAAATTGATCCCGTTCGAAGCGGCGAAGTCGAAACTGTCTTTCACTTCCCCGGCCGTTCGGTGCATGAAGCCTTCGCAGCCGAGCGCCACGGCGCTCACACGCAATCCCGTTCTTCCCAATACCCGATATTCCATCTTCCTTAAAATTCGCGTCCCTGTTTCAAATCTTCAACGAACCCGTCGATGCGCTGCATCTGCGCGGGAATGTCGATATTCTGGGGGCAGTGAGGCACACACTGGCTACAGCCGATGCAGCGGGCGGCCTGCCTCAGGCGCGGTACGCTGCGGTCGTAACCGACGAGAAAAGCCCGCCGCGCCTGCCGGTAGTTCGCATCCTGCGACGAAGCAGGCACATTGCCTTCATTGACGCACTTGTTGAAATGGAGCAGGATGCCCGGAATGTCCAGCCCGTAGGGGCAGGGCATACAGTACTGGCAATCGTTGCAGGGAATGGTCGGATAGCGCAACATCAGTTGCGCCGTCTCCTCCAAAAATCCCTTGTCGTCCTCGGTCAGGGGTTCGAGCGGGGAATAAGTGCGCAAATTGTCCTGCAGATGCTCCATATAGGTCATGCCGCTCAGGACGGTCAGTACGCCGGGAAACGATCCGGCGAAACGGAAGGCCCACGATGCGACGCTGGAAGCAGGCCGGCGCTGTTTGAGCCGGGTACCGATGTGGTCGGGCACTTTGGAAAGGCGTCCGCCCAGAAGCGGTTCCATGATGACGGCCGGAATCCCCCGCTTTTGCAGTTCGCCGTACAGGTATTCCGCATCGGTATTCTTGGTATTGACCTCTTTCGCGTGCTTCCAGTCCACGTAGTTCAACTGGATCTGGACGAAATCCCATTTGTATTCATCCTGCCGCGAAAGCAGATAGTCGAACACTTTCACATCGCCGTGATACGAAAAACCGAGGTTGCGGATGCGCCCCGCCTCCCGTTCGCGGAGCAGAAAATCGAGGACGCCGTTGTCGAGGTAGCGCCTGCTGAAATTCTCCATGCCCCCGCCGCCCACCGAGTGCAACAAATAATAGTCTATGTAGTCTACCTGCAAATCGGCGAACGATTTTCGGTACATGGCCAGCGAATTTTCACGCGTGGGATTCGAGAAATTCGACATCTTCGTAGCGATGAAAAACCGGTCGCGCGGATACCGTTTCAGAGCGATCCCCGTGGTCTTTTCGGAAAAGCCCTGTACATACACGGGCGCCGTATCGAAATAATTGACTCCGTGAGCGATGGCATAATCCACCAGCCGGTTAACCGCTTCCTGATCCGCTACGTTGCCGTCGGCGGCGGGAGCGGACAGTTGCGGCCAGCGCATGCACCCGTAGCCGAGCAGCGACACGCGATCGCCCGTGGTCGGATTCATGCGGTAGGTCATTTTATCGGTCGGCACTTCTCCCTCTACCGACCGGTCGCCCGTAACGGGATTGTTCTTCGGATCACACCCGGCCAGCGCGGCGACCGACACCGCGGCTCCCGCTCCGAGCCGTTTCAGAAATTCGCGGCGATCCATTCCCTTTTTATCTTTCGTTTCCATAGGTCATTCGTTTAAACGATTCGATGCCGTTCATGTCCCTCCACATAGATGGCGCTGAACGGCCGTGCCGGACAGAGGTTTTCGCAGGCACCGCACCCGATGCACCGCTCGATGTTCACCACGGGTACCTTCGGAGAATCCTCCGCTTCGGGATCCGATCCCACCATCGTAATGGCTCCCGTCGGACAATGCCGGGCACAGTTGCCGCATTCGACGCCGTCGGTCAGCGGGACGCAGTTCTCCCGAATCCAAACGGCATGGCCGATCTGAACGGCCGATTTGTCGGCAACCGTAACGGGCAAAATAGCGCCGGCAGGACACACCTCCGAACATTTCACACACTCGGGACGGCAGTAACCCCGTTCGTAAGACACCTCCGGCTGCATAAGGGTCGCCAGTTTGGACGAAGGACGCAACACCCCGTTCGGACAAACCGAAACGCACAGCTGACAGCCGGTACAATGCGCGGTCATGTTTTTCAATCCCTGCGCCCCCGGCGGAACAAGCGGAGTGCGCCGGTCGGGTATCTTCTTATCCACGATGACCGCCAGACCGCCGTCCACCTTCTTTTCCTGCGCTTTGGCAGCCGCCGTCAAGGCGACCAGCCCGACTCCGGACAGAAAACGGCGGCGCGAGACGTCCGCTTTTCCTTCGGAAACATCGACGGTCGGTCGTTTTTTTTGCCGCCCGTACCGGATGGCTTCCTGACGGCAAGCGCCGATGCAGTCCATGCAGGCCACGCAACGGCTGTAATCGATCCGGTGCGCCTTCGGATCGATGCACGAAGCCTTGCAGCTACGGGCACACAAACCGCAACCGTTGCATTTCGATTCGTCGATCATGGGTTTGAGAAAGGAAAACCGGGACATCATCCCCAGCACCGTTCCGACGGGACAAACGGTATTGCAGTACGTGCGACCGTTACGCCATGCCAACACTCCCAATATCACGAACGTCAGCGCAGCCACGCCGAAAACCGCGGCGCTTTTCATCCAGACATCAACCGAATAAAAAGCATAACTGTCCATCCGCTCGGCCAGATACGCTATCCCGTTGTTTCCCCACTGCCAGAGAGGAGCAAAAAGGTTCTGCGCGATGCGCCCGTAGGCGCTGTAAGGGGCAAGCAGGGCCACGAGCCAGCCGCTTCCGACGATGATCGCAATCACCAACACACCCAACATCCCGTATCGCAGCCACGAAACAGCCGGAGAATAAGAGTAACGATACTTCTTCCGTCGTTTTCCCAGCCACCCGAAACCGTCCTGCATCACGCCCAACGGACAGATTACGGAACAATAGACACGGCCGAAAAGCAGGGTGAGCACGACGAGCGCCGCCACTATCCCCAAATTGACGGCAAGTACGGCCGGAAGCAACTGTATTTTCGCCAGCCACCCAAACCAGGCATGCAGGGTTCCCGTAAAATCGAGAAACAGCAGGGTGATCGACGAAAAACAGACGACGGCCAGCGCTATTCTGATTCTTCGCAACATAGGTTTCAATGTATTAATATCAGGTATATATACACGATCGTTTTTCCGAAACAAAAGCTCTCCCCGCAACCGCATCCTCCCTGTCGTCATTTCCTCGTTCCTCCGCCTGCAAAGTTACCTTGAAACGCGGGAATCTAACGGTAGACAAATTACGGATAATCATACCCGTATTACGGTACGGTCGTTTCAAATATATAAATAAAATTCACTTGCCCGCGACCGGCGAGCGATTTTTGAGGATTTTTTAAAAGATTTTCGTCGCCTCAAGCCGAATTGTGTTCCCGGTTCCGATCCGTCAGACATGACCGGGACATTTAAGAGGAGAAAAAATCCTATGGGGTCGGGAGCGTATTTGTTGCATCCGCTCCCAGATATACGATTTGTCCGATAGCCGGAACGATCAGTTTCAGGGAATCCCTTTCGGCCGCTTCGCGTTCGTTTTCCAACGGCTCATCCCAACGATGCCGTGCAAGCGCATATTTGGAATGATGAACGGTTATAATCCGGTCGGCCTGCAAGTCCCGTGCGGCTTTGCCCAGGTATTCGGGCAGCGTGTGGATATACCGCCAGCGCTCGTCGTATTGCCCGTTTTCCAATACAGCCAGGTCGATATCGGGATGCTGCCGCCCGATTTCCGCAAAGTGCGTATCGTAGCCGCTGTCGCCTCCGATATAAACTTTCCGCGAAGGCGTCTCCAACAAAAAGGAAGCCCACAGGGTTCTGTCGGAAGCCAGTCCCCGTCCCGAAAAGTGCCGTGCGGGCAGACAATGAACGGTAAAGCCGTCGTCCGGTTCGGACGTTTCGTCCCAGTCCAGTTCGATCAGGCGTTCCGTCTCGAATCCCCAATACTCGAAATGTTCGCCCATCCCCAACGGACAGATCACTTTCCGGATGCGGTCTTTCAGACGGATCGCCGTACGGTAATCCAGGTGATCCCAGTGATCGTGGGTGATGACCAGATAGTCGATATCGGGCATATCCTCCGGCCGGTAGATATCCGTCCCGGCAAAAGGTTTGTTTACGAACGCGACGGGTGCGGCCGCGCAAAAAACGGGGTCTACCAGCACGCGTCTGCCGGACAGTTGCAACAAATAGGACGAATGACCGAACCAGACCATCAGATCGGAATTTTCCGGCAGGGAGTGCAGATCGGTTTTGATCGGCCGGATCGGTCGGTCGGGATAAAGCCCTTCCGGTTTTGAAAACAGGAAATCCCACAAAATCCGCAAACGTCCCCTGTCGGAGGTCATCAGTCTCGTCGGACGGCGGTTGTGAAACCGCCCGTTTCCGTATTGCGGAGAGCGTCGGATTCTTTCCAACCGCTCGCCCCCGGGCAGACGTCCGAACTCCGGACGGTTCACGAAGTACCATCCGAATAAAGCTGTTACTGCAATCACCGAAGCGAAAATCACCATTGCCATCATCGCACGCCGTCGAACCGTTTTTTTCGTTTTCACCCTTTTAAAATTCATGCCATCCCCGCTTTCCTAAACACGACATCTCCTTTTTTCGGTACAAAATTATGAACCGCATTTCACCTGCGCGATAGACGAATTACGGATTGTCCTACCCGAATTCCGGGTTCCGGGTTCCGCACCCGTGCAGAATCCGGGAAAACGCTTATCTTTGTACGTACCGGTAAAACCAACGGCTTATGGACAAGAAAATCGCGAACATCGAAACGGTTTCCGCCTACAACGATCTGATAGGCGTGGAAACGCTTCATCCCCTGGTCAGCGTGATCGACCTGTCGGAAGCGAATCCGATGAAACACTTTCGGCAGGTTTTCGGTTTCTACGCTGTTTTTCTGAAAGAAGTGAAGTGCGGCAATCTGATTTACGGCCGGCAATATTACGACTATCAGGAGGGCACGCTGGTTTGTCTGGCTCCCGGACAGGTGATCGGCTTAGAAGACAATGGCGAAACCTTTCAGCCCAAAGGCCGGGCGCTGATTTTCCATCCCGACCTGATCCGGGGCACTTCGCTGGGCCGCAACATGAAAGAATATTCGTTCTTTTCCTACGCGGTGAACGAGGCGCTCCACCTTTCCGAGAGGGAACGCAGGATGGTCACAGACTGCCTGCAAAAAATCCGGCACGAACTGGAACATCCCATCGACCGGCACAGCAAGCGGCTCATTACGATCCAGATCGAAATGCTGCTCGATTATTGCCTGCGTTTCTACGAAAGACAGTTCATCACGCGACAGCAGGTCAACCGGGACATCCTGACCCGTTTCGAACGCTTGCTCGACGAATATTTCGAAGGGGACAGGGCACAACGGAAAGGCCTTCCTTCCGTCAGATATTGCGCAGGCGAACTGTGCCTGTCGCCCAACTATTTCGGCGACATGGTGAAGAAGGAAACCGGAAAAACGGCGCAGGAATACATCCGGATCAAACTGATCGACATCGCCAAAGACCGTGTTCTCGCTCCGGACAAAACGATCAGCCAGATCGCTTTCGAACTGGGATTCCAGTATCCGCAGCACTTTACGCGCATGTTTAAAAAAGTGGCGGGATATACGCCGAACGAATACCGGTCGCAGACGAACTGATGTGAATATTTGCGGCCGGAGTTGTCGGACCGTTGCATCCGAAACTTACTTATGGTAACGAACGAAATGAAAACCGATCGAATCAAAAACACCGAAGACGCGGCTTTCGCAGCCGTATGGGAAATCTATGAATACAGCTTTCCCCGGCACGAAAAAAGGACGCTCGAACGGCAGGCGGAAATACTGAAAGACGAGCGCTACCACCTGGAATACTATACCGATGGGGGAAAGCTCGTCGGATTCATCGGATACTGGGAAATAGACGATTACCTTTATATCGAACATTACGCCATGGCCCGCGAAGCCCGCGGGGGAGGCTACGGAACGGCCATCCTGAAAGATTTCCTGGAAAAAGCGGAAGGCAGGACGGTCATCCTGGAAATCGACCTGCCGGAGGACGACGTTTCCCGGCGCAGGCTCCGGTTCTATCGGAATCTGGGATTCGAGGAAAATCCTTACCGGCACGTGTGTCCGGTTTATCAGGAGGAGGCCCCGGAAGCCGTGCTGGAAATCCTGAGCTGGCCGGAGCGGGTGGATCAGGCATTTTACGACCGCTTCGACGCCGATCTGCACAAAATCGTGATGGGAGAGTAGCGTTCCGCGCCCCTGCCGCTCCGCCGTGGTTTTATTTTTGCAGGAACCACCGCAAAGACTATCTTTGCGAAGTGTAAAAAGGGTCGGAATCTACATGGAAGAACAGGATAAAATATTGTCGGAAGCCACCGAAGGGGACTACAAGTTCGGGTTCGTAACGGACATCGAAACGGAAACGATCCCAAAAGGGCTGAACGAAGAGGTCGTCCGGCTGATTTCCCGGAAAAAAGGGGAACCCCAATGGCTGACCGATTTCAGACTGAAAGCGTTCCGCTATTGGCAGGGAATGACGATGCCCCGCTGGGCGCACCTGTCGATTCCCGAAATCGACTATCAGGACATCATCTACTATGCGGCTCCGAAACAGCGGGCCAAATACGCCAGCATGGATGAGGTGGATCCGGAGTTGATCGAAACGTTCAACAAACTGGGCATCCCGCTCGAAGAACAGATGATGCTGGCCGGGGTGGCGGTGGACGCCGTGATGGACTCGGTTTCGGTCAAAACCACCTTCAAGGAAACGCTGGCGGAGAAAGGGATCATCTTCTGTTCCTTCTCCGAAGCCGTGCGGGACTATCCGGAACTGGTACGGAAATACATGGGATCGGTGGTACCCTATACGGACAACTATTTCGCCGCGCTCAATTCGGCCGTCTTTTCCGACGGGTCTTTCTGTTACATCCCGAAAGGAGTGCGCTGTCCGATGGAACTCTCCACCTATTTCCGGATCAACGCGGCCAACACGGGACAGTTCGAGCGGACGCTGCTGGTGGCCGACGAAGGAGCGTACGTCAGCTATCTGGAAGGTTGCACCGCACCGCAGCGGGATGAAAACCAGCTCCATGCGGCCGTGGTGGAACTGATTGCGCTGAAAGACGCCGAAATCAAATATTCGACCGTGCAGAACTGGTATCCGGGAGACAAGGAAGGAAAAGGCGGAATCTACAATTTCGTCACCAAGCGGGGACTGTGCAAGGGAGACGATTCCAAAATTTCCTGGACGCAGGTGGAAACCGGTTCGGCGATCACCTGGAAGTATCCCAGCTGCATCCTGCGGGGGGACAACAGCATCGGCGAATTCTATTCGGTGGCGCTGACCAACAATTACCAGCAGGCGGACACGGGCACCAAGATGATTCACATCGGAAAGAACACGCGCAGCCGGATCGTCTCCAAAGGCATCTCTGCCGGAAAGAGTCAGAACAGTTACCGGGGGCTGGTCAAGGTAGCCAAAAAAGCTGAAAACGCCCGCAACTTTTCGCAGTGCGATTCGCTGCTGATCGGGGACAGGTGCGGTGCCCACACGTTTCCCTATATCGAAGTGGACAACAAAACCGGCGTGGTGGAACACGAAGCCACCACGTCCAAAATCGGGGAAGACCAGCTTTTCTACTGCAACCAGCGGGGCATTTCCACGGAAGACGCCGTAGGGCTGATCGTGAACGGCTATGCCCGCGAAGTACTGAACAAACTCCCGATGGAATTCGCGGTAGAGGCCCAGAAACTCTTGTCCATCAGTCTGGAAGGGAGCGTGGGATAGGGTAAGTGCCAAGTATGAAATGTAAAAAAAGAAACATATGCTTACAGTCAAGAATCTGCATGCCTCGGTAGGGGACAAGGAAATCCTGCGGGGAATCGACCTGGAAGTACGGGCGGGAGAGGTGCACGCCATCATGGGGCCCAACGGTTCGGGAAAGAGCACTTTCGCTTCAGTGCTGGCAGGAAACGAAAAATACGAGGTCACGGACGGAGAAGTATGCTTTGCGGGAAAGAACCTCCTCGACATGAGCGTGGAAGACCGGGCGCGGGAGGGACTGTTCATCGGATTCCAGTATCCGGTGGAAATTCCGGGAGTCAGCATGGCGAATTTTCTGAGGCTGGCGCTCAACGAACAGCGGAAATACCGGGGCGAGGAACCGCTCACGGCGGGTGAGTTTCTCAAACGGATGCGGGAAAAGGCCGCTATCGTGGAGCTCAAGGAGAAACTGACGAACCGGGCCGTGAACGAAGGATTTTCGGGCGGGGAAAAGAAAAAGAACGAAATCTTCCAGATGGCGATGCTGGAACCGAAATTGGCCGTGCTGGACGAAACGGACAGCGGCCTCGATATCGATGCACTGCGGATCGTGGCCACCGGAGTGAACAAGCTCCGGCGGCCGGACAACGCGACCATCGTCATCACCCACTATCAACGGTTGTTGGAATACATCGTTCCGGACGTGGTGCACGTGCTTTACAACGGCCGGATCATCCATTCGGCGGGAAAGGAACTGGCGCTCGAACTCGAAGAAAAAGGATACGACTGGCTCATCAAGGATTATCAGTAAAGGACGAAGCCATGAGCACCAACATCGAAAAACAGCTGGTCGATCTTTATCTGGCCAATCTCGAATTGCTGGAAGAGGGGCTTCCTTCCTACGTAAACCGGATGCGGAGCGGAGCGATCGAGGCCTTCCGGCTGAACGGACTGCCGGATCGGAAAGTCGAAAAATACAAATATACGGATATCCGAACCCTGTATGAAGGGCGGGAATACGAAAAATATTTCGCTCCGCTGCCGGATACCGCGGGATGCAGAGGCCTGGAACGACTGCCGCTGGACGCCTATGAAATTCCCCTGCTGAACGGTTACGGGATAAGTGAGAAACCATTGACCAAGTTGGAGAACGGCATCGTGTACGGATCGCTCCGGGCGGCAGCGAGCGCCTGTCCGGAAATCGTGGAAAAATACTACAATCGACTGGCCAGCGAAGATACGGACAGTCTGGCCGCGCTCAACACCGCCTTCATGCAGGACGGTGCATTCGTGTACGTGCCGCGCGGCGTCAGAGCGGACAAGCCGTTTGTCGTGGCCTGTTGTTACGATGCGGGCGAAAATATCTATGTCTATCACCGGAACCTGTTCGTATTCGGGGAAAATTCGGAAGCGAAGGTGATCTTCAATTCCCATACGGTGGGAGAGCATTCGTTTCTCGTCAATCAGGTCACGGAGTCTTTCGCGGCCCGGAACGCCGATGCGGAAATCGCAGAAATCCAGCGGGAAAACGATCGGAGCGTGCACCTGTCCAACAACTACACCCGGCAGGAAGCCGACAGCCGTTTTCAGGCCACGGTGATTACCACGGACGGAGGTACGGTACGGAACAACAGCACGGTGATCTTTACCGGTAAGGGGGGAGAAAACCATATCTACGGGTTGTACCTGGCCGGAAACGGACAGCACATCGACAACTATACCAACCTGGAACACCGCGTTCCGGATTGCACCAGTTACGAAAATTACAAGGGCATCGCTTCCGGGAACGGCACAGCGGCTTTCAACGGGCGGATTCTGGTCGCACAGGATGCCCAGCGGACGCGGGCCTTTCAGGAGAACCACAACCTGCTCCTGAGCGACGAAGCGACGATTTATACCAAACCCCAGCTCGAAATCTATGCGGACGACGTGAAATGCAGCCACGGAGCTACCGTGGGACAGCTCGACCGGGAAGCCGTCTTTTACATGCGTCAGCGCGGCCTGAGCGAGGAAGAAGCGCAAAAACTGCAAATGTACGGATTCGTCAACGACATCATCGGCAAAGTGAACATCCAGCCGCTGGCCGAGTTGATGAGCCGGGTCGCTACGGACAAAATCGGACGCATCTGATGTCCCTGTACGGTTCGCAGGAATCCGGCGCAGGCAAGACAGCGTATTCAATTCAACGATAGGAAAGGAGAGGAGTCATGTTCGACCTTCAAGAGATACGGGCCGATTTTCCCCTGCTGGGCAGGAAGGTTTACGGAAAACCGCTGGTCTATCTGGACAACGGGGCCACGGCCCAGAAGCCCAGGCAGGTCATCGATAAGGTGAATTACCTGCATTCCGAACTGAACGGGAACATTCACCGGGGCGCCCATTACCTGAGCGAGGAATGCACCTCCGAGTATGAAGCGGCGCGGGAAGCCGTACGCCGTTTTATCGGCGCGGGAAGCACACGGGAAATCGTTTTCACTTCCGGAGCGACCCAATCCATCAACACCGTGGCTTACAGTTACGGGGAGAAATTCGTGCACGAAGGGGACAACATCGTGGTGACCGAAATGGAGCACCATGCCAATATCGTTCCGTGGCAGTTGCTTTGCGAGCGGAAAGGAGCGGAACTGCGGGTGCTTCCCTTTTCGGACGACGGGTCTTTGAGAACCGACAGGTTGCCTGAACTGTTGGACAAGCGCACCAAAATGGTGGCGATCACCCAGGCGTCGAACGTGCTGGGTACGCGTCCCGATCTGAAATACGTGATTCACATGGCCCATGATGCCGGTGTGCCGGTGCTGGTGGACGGCTGTCAGGGCATCGTGCATGGAGGCGTCGATGTGCGGGAATTGGACTGCGACTTTTATGTCTTTTCCGGACACAAGCTCTATGGCCCTACGGGAATCGGAGTGCTCTGGGCCAAAGAAAAATGGCTCGAAGCGATGCCGCCTTTTCTGGGCGGCGGGGATATGGTGAAAACCGTCACGTTCGCCAAAACGATCTATGCCGAACTGCCGCTGAAATTCGAAGCGGGAACGACCAATTTCATCGGCGCCATCGGTCTGGGCGAAGCCGTTCGCTATCTGGAAACGCTGGATTTGGTGGCGTTGGGGCAACACGAACATGCCCTGCTGGACTATACGACCGAAAAACTGCTGCAGATTCCGGGGCTTCGGATTTACGGCCAGACGCCGGACAAATGCAGCATCGTTTCGTTCACGGCGGAAGGAACTCACCCTTACGACATCGGCATGATCCTCGACAAGATGGGGATCGCCGTCCGGACGGGGACGCATTGCGCCGAACCGGTGATGACCCACTATGGGTTGACGGGCATGGTACGGGCTTCGCTGGCCCTGTACAATACGCTGGAAGAAGCGGACAGGCTGGCCGAAGGGGTTGCCAAAGCGGTAACCATGCTGCGGGGGTAAGGAAATTTATCTCCGATAACGCTCATCGAAACCGGACGGATTTGTCCGGTTTCGTTTTTTCTTCCGGACTAACCGTCCGCTTCGGCCGCCTTTCCGTAGGCCGAAGCAGGTAAAAATCATCCGACCTTTTTCGATCCTGCACTAAACCGCCTATCTTTGTAAAAGTTTCCGAAACAACGTAAATTCCAGAAAGACATCCTATGCTGTTGCATGAAAAATTGAAAGACTACCGGCTTATCCTGGCCAGCCATTCGCCCCGGCGGCGTCAGCTTCTGCGGGATGCGGGCATTCCGTACATGCTGGGGACGCCCTGCGAAGCGGAAGAGACGTATCCTCCGTCGCTTTCACCCGAACAGATACCCGCCTTTCTTTCCGAACGAAAATCGGAAGCCTATCCCGAACCGCTGCGGGAAAACGACATTCTGATCACCGCCGATACCGTGGTGTGCCTGGAGGGAAAGGTGTTGGGAAAGCCGAAAGACCGGGAAGACGCCGTCCGGATACTGAATGCCCTGTCGGGAAAAAGGCACCGCGTGGTAACGGGAGCGACGCTCCGGAAACCGGGAAAAAAACATACGTTCTCCGTATCGACCGATGTTTATTTCCGCCCGCTGACCGGAGAGGAAATCCGTTACTACGTGAATCGGTACGAGCCTTTCGACAAAGCGGGGGCCTACGGAATTCAGGAATGGATCGGATATGTGGGGATCGAACGGATCGAAGGATCGTTTTACAACGTGATGGGATTGCCCGTACAGCAGCTGTATGCGGAACTGGATCGGTTCGTCGATGCCGGTTGAGGCGAGAAATTTTCAGGGATTTTTAGTGTCATATTTGTTAATGAGAAAATTTATGAAGTGCTTCTTCGGAATTATAGGGTTGGTTCTGGTAACGGCGGCGGTACAGGTTCGTGCCGACGAGGGAATGTGGCTGCCGAATCGGGTAGGTAAAATGCGACTGAAAGACATGCAGGCCAAAGGCTTCAGGCTGAATGCCTCCGACCTGTACGATCCCGGCAGCCCCAGCCTGAAGGACGCCGTCGTCCGGTTCGGGGGTGGGTGCACGGGGGAAATCGTTTCCCCGGAAGGGCTGGTGCTGACCAACCACCATTGCGGATACGACTACATCCAGTCCCACAGCAGCGTAAAAAACGACCTTCTGACCTACGGATTCTGGGCGATGAACCGGGAAGAAGAACTCCCCAATCCGGGCCTGACCGTCACCCTGCTGGTCCGGATGGAAGACGTGACGAAAAAGAGCCTGAAAGGCGTAACGCCCGGTATGGACGAAGCGCAGCGGCAGGAACGGATTCGGACGAACAATGCCCGGATTACCGAAAAAGCGGTCGCAGGAACCCATTACAAGGCGACTGTGGAACCGTTTTATTATGGCAACCGGTATTTTCTGTTCGTCACCGAAGTTTTCGAAGACGTCCGGCTGGTGGGAGCGCCCCCTTCTTCCATCGGCAAATTCGGAGGCGACACCGACAACTGGATGTGGCCCCGCCATACGGGGGATTTTTCCGTATTTCGGATCTATGCGGACAAGGACAACAAACCGGCCCCTTACTCCAAAGACAACGTTCCCTACCGGCCGAAGCGCTTTTTGTCCGTTTCCACCCGCGGAGCCGAAGAAGGCGATTTCACCTTGGTCTACGGCTTTCCGGGACGCACCACGGAATACGTGACCTCGGATGCGGTGGATTACCTGCTGAACCGGGGGAACCCTCATAAAATCGCCCTGCGCACCCTGCGGCTGAACATCATGGCCGAAGAGCAGGCCAGGGATGCCGCCACCCGCATCAAATACGCCTCCAAACATGCCTCCGTGGCCAACGCCTGGAAAAAGTGGCAGGGTGAAAGCAAGGGTATCCACCGGATGAAAACCCTCGACCGCAAACTCGAACAGGAAAGGCGGTTCGAAGCATGGGCCTCCCGTCGTTCCCGTTACCGGGAAGTGCTTCCGACCCTGAGAAAGCTGTATGCGGAACTTGCGGATTATGCCTTTGCGCGGGATTATTACGTCGAAGCGTTCGGAGCCGTGGAACTGGCCCGATTCGCCGGAAACATCTCGAAACCGCTGGACGGGGAAAGCGATTCGGCCCGCCTGCAAAGGATAAGAAGGGGAGGGGAAACATTTTATAAAAACTACTCCGACGCGATCGACCGGAAAACCGCCGTCGCCATGATCCGGGAATATGTCCGGAACGTTCCCGTGCGATTCCATCCGCAACTGTTCCGGGAATACGAATCCCGGTACGGAAGCATCGAGGCCGGCATCAAGCGCATGTTCGACGAATCCGCCCTTACGACGCGGGCCCGTTTCGACAACCTGTTGCAGGATGCTCCGGGACGGATGGCCGCAGCCCTCGCCAACGACCCGGCCGTAAAATTCTACGAGGCATTCACCGACCTCTACAAGAACGCTATAGGAAAAGAATATGCCCGGCTTACGGCCGAAATAAACGTACAATACCGGACTTACGTGCGCGGCCTGATGGAGATGGAGCGGGGCAGGGCATTCTATCCCGACGCCAACCTGACGTTGAGGGTAGCCTACGGAAAAGTGGCCGGATATGAACCGGCCGATGCGGTTTACTACGAACCGTTCTCCACGCTGGAAGGGATCATGGAAAAAGACAATCCCGAAATCTACGATTACGACGTACCGGAAAAACTCCGTGAGCTATACCGGACAAAAAACTACGGTCGCTGGGAAACGGGCGGAACGGTGCCCGTCGGATTCATCGCCACCAACCACACGACAGGCGGCAATTCGGGAAGCCCGGTGCTGAACGGAGACGGAGAACTGCTGGGACTCAACTTCGACCGTACCTGGGAAAGCACCATGAGCGACGTGCAATACGATCCGACCGTCTGCCGGAACATCGCCGTAGACATCCGGTACGTGCTTTTCGTGATCGAGAAAGTGGCCGAAGCCGGTTACCTGCTCGACGAAATGGATATCCGCTGACAGACTTACCTATCCGGACCGGAATTATCGACAGCCTGCAAGAGTGCTTTGTGGAAGCGCTCTTGCAGGCTGTTTTTACAACCTTATCATTCCGGCTCACTCCATCTACGGACTTTTCGGAATAATTTAGGTACAGTTGTTGTAAAAAATAAGTCGGAATAAACACCGACATTTTTTAAAAGCGTATATCATGAAAAAAATCTTACTGTCTCTTGTCGCATTGGTGGCCTTGACATCCCTGGCGAATGCCCAGGTCTATGAGGACACTTACTATGCGCCCGCCCGTACGACGGATGCTTACGCTCCCCGTACCCGTACGGTCGCCGCCCGCGAGTATCAGGAACGCCGTCTGCACCTCGGGCCGAAGGTCGGGCTGAACATCACGGGACTGACCAACCTGGACAATTCCAGCAGCCGCTACGGGCTGAACGCCGGAGGGTTCATCCAGTACCGGTTCAACGACCTGATCGCCATCCAGCCGGAAGTGCTTTTCTCCATGCAGGGAGGCGAATTCAAGAACGGCGGGGAAAAATACACCGTCCGTCTCAACTATCTGAACATTCCCGTACTGGCGAAAATCTATTTCCTGCGGAGCGGTTTGAACGTCGAAATCGGGCCGCAGCTGGGGTTGCGCCTGAATTCCAAGCTGAAACATCACGGGGATAACAACACCACGAAACTCCACGGGTATCATGACGCAGACTTCGGAATCGTTTTCGGGTTAGGCTACGACATCGACCGGTTCACCATCAGCGCCCGGTACAACATGGGGCTGACCAAGGTGACGGGCGACAACAGCGCGAAGAACAAGGTCTTCCAGTTTTCGGTAGGCTGGAAGATTTTCTAAACGAAAAACAACCGCAACAAAGGGCCGGAATCAGCATTCCGGCCCTTTTATCGTACCTTCCCGAAGGTTGACGTGAGGCTTGAAGGATCATTTTCGGCCCGCGGTTTCACGCCTGATCTTATCGGATACCGCGTCTGTTCAATGCTTCCGAATAGCGCCGCGCATTCCGGTTGTGTTCGGCAAGGTTACGGGCGAAATTGTGGTAACCGGAAAAATCCTCCTTGGCACAGAAATAATAATAATCATGCCTTTCCGCATTCAACACCGCATCGATCGCCCGGACGGAAGGAGCGCAGATAGGTCCCGGCGGAAGTCCCGGATATTTGTAGGTGTTGTAAGGCGAATCGGTTTCCAAATGACGGAACAAAATCCGTCTCAGTCCGAAATCCCCCATAGCGAACTTGACCGTAGGATCGGCCTGCAACAGCATGCCGGTACGCAAACGGTTCAGGTACACTCCCGCAATCCGGGGCATTTCGTCTCCCATCCGGGTTTCTTCGTCCACAATGGAAGCCAGGGTAATCGCTTCGTTACGCGAAAGCCCTGCCGCTTTTCGCTTCGCTTCGCGGGCATCGTTCCAAAATTTGTCGTATTCCTTTTTCATCCGGTTCAAAAACCCCGTCGCATTCGTGTTCCAGTAGAACTGATAGGTGTTCGGAACGAACATGCCGATGAAAGAGGCATGCGTAAATCCGTACGAAGCCGCCACGGAATCGTTTTCGAGCGCCCGCAACAGGGTCAGCGAGTCGACCTCGATATAACGGGAAACCGTCCCTGCCAGTTTTTCTTTCGTCCGTATATGGTTGAACGTCAGATTTACGGGGCTTTGCAGGCCGCCCGCCAGCGTACCGATCAGCCTTTTATAAGACATCCCCTTCTGCAATTTATAGCGTCCGGGGCGGACCTTTTCATTCAGCTTCCGGTAACGGGCATATCGGTCGAAACGGCCCTCGTTCCGCAAAAACTTTCCTTCTCGCAGCGAATCCAGCTGTTGTTCGTACCGGGCGCCGGTAGGTACATGCAGATACCCGTCCCGGACAACGGCGGTTCCCGCGCTGTAATCGCCATAAATTAAAATACCGATTCCGAGCGCCATACACAGAGCCGCCCCCGCAACATACCATAAAATCCGTTTCCGCTTACTCTTCCGATTCATAATCCTCTCGATTCGTATCGTTATCCTGTCCGGTCGCGGCCTTACCGGTTCCAGGCCGTCTCCTTGTTTTCCAGATCCGCTGCCGCTCGGGATTTTGCAAAAATAGGGTTTTCTTTTCGGAGACAGCAAAATGAGTATAAAATTTGCTTTTTCTCAAAAAACAGCTACTTTTGCATCGGGTAAGTCTTACACGACCAGCTCCTGCTGAATCCCCCAGGACCGGAAGGTAGCAAGGGTAGTGCGGTTGAGCGGTGCGATGTAAGTAGCTTACCCTTTTTTTATTTGGAATCCTTTTTTATCTTTACTTGTTAAAAACGCAGAAAGGGGAGAAAAGGTATGATCGTAAAAATCTATCCGGAAAATCCGAACCGGAAGGCTCTGGAACAGGTAGCGGACGTGCTCCGCAACGACGGGGTGATCGTCTATCCGACCGATACCGTTTATGCATTCGGCTGCTCCCTGCGAAGCCCCAAAGCCATCGAGCGGCTGAAAGCCCTCCGGGGCAGGAAAGAAAACGACATGGCTATCGTTTGCCCGGATTTGAGCAATATTTCCCTTTATGCCAGGGTGGACACGCCGGTTTTCAAACTGTTGAAGCGAAACCTTCCCGGCCCTTTCACGTTTATCCTGAAAGCGTCCGGAAAAGTACCGGACAAATTTCTGGAACATCGCAAAAACATAGGCGTCCGAATACCGGAGCATCCGATCGCCCACGCCATCGTCGACACTCTGGGGCACCCATTGGTGACCGCTTCGGTGAAGGACGAGGACGAAGTGATCGAGTACACCACCGATCCGGAACTGATTCATGAAAAATACCGCAATCTCGTCGATCTGGTGGTGAACGGGGGATATGGAAACAACGAAGCCTCCACGGTGGTGGACTGCACGGGTGAAGAATTCGAAATCGTCCGGCAAGGATTGGGAGAATTGATTTTCTGAAATATTTATACCTGAATCTATGAAAGAAAAAAACCTGAAAAAAATCTTCTGGAGCGAAGCGTCTCTCGGCGGATTGATACTCGGTTTGCTATTGTTCGGATTCCTGTACCTGTCGTATCGCTGGGAATGGTCGATCCATCATCCGACCCTGGCCTCCGTTACGGAAACCCTGCTGATTGCGGTCGTTTCCTATATCATGGCCCGACGGATGGGCCGGCTCCGCGGAGCGGAAGGTTTCACCTACGGTCAGTCCATGGGTTTTATCCTCGCCATGATGGTTTTCACGGGCATCATCTACGGATTGGGAAGCTACCTGATGCAGGTGGTGATCGATCCGGAATATTATCGGAATCTGTACGAAGCTACGCTGTACAATACGCTTGACGAAACGCAGGCGGAGCAGGCTCTCAAAATGCGGCAGCAAATGAACCGCTTCATCCAGAATCCGGGAGTGATGGTGCTGAGCGGCATATTCAGCATGCTCATTTACGGAGGCATCGTAGGGCTGATCGTCTCCATTTTCACCAAACGGCAGCCCGAAAACGGGCAAACTCAGAACGATTCTACCGCTCAACCGGAATAACCGAAGAAACCCGAACACATGGAGATATCCGTAGTCATTCCATCTTTCAACGAATCCGAATCCATTCCCGAACTGGTCGCCTGGATCGAACGGGTAATGCATGAAAACCGTTTCGGTTACGAAGTGATTTTCATAGACGACGGAAGCACGGACGGCACTTGGGAAACCGTTACCGCCCTGCACGCGAAAAACCCGAACGTCAAGGGGATACGTTTCCGACGAAATTACGGGAAGTCGGCAGCCTTGTACAGCGGGTTTTATGCCGCGCAGGGAGACGTGGTCATCACCATGGACGCCGACCTGCAGGACTCTCCGGATGAAATCCCCGAGCTTTACCGGATGATCCGGGAGGAAGGATACGATCTGGTATCCGGATGGAAGAAGCAGCGTTTCGACCCGATGGGCAAAACGCTGCCGAGCAAATTCTTCAATGCCACCGCCAGACGCGTTTCCGGCATCGAACTCCACGATTTCAACTGCGGGCTGAAAGCTTACCGGAAAAAAGTCGTGAAAAGCATCGAGGTTTACGGGGAGATGCACCGTTACATTCCGTTCCTCGCGAAGCAGGCCGGTTTCCGGAAAATCGGGGAAAAAGTGGTACGCCATCATCCCCGGAAATACGGACGCTCCAAATACGGCTGGGAACGCATGATCAAAGGATATCTCGACCTGATTACCGTCGTGTTCATCACCCGGTTCGGAAAAAGTCCGATGTACCTGTTCGGAGGAGGGGGAACATTGATGTTCCTGATCGGAGGAATCATCGCGATTTACCTGATCGTTCAAAAGCTTTCGATCCAGTCTCACGGACTGGCCGCCCGTCCGGTGACCGACCAGCCGCTGTTCTTCCTGGCGCTTACGATGGCGATCGTAGGAGTACAGATGTTCCTGGCAGGTTTCCTCGGGGAACTGATCGGACGCAGGACTTCCGACCGGAACAGCTATCTGGTAGATGACAAAATCGACGTCGACAACATCAAAATATCGGAATAATCAAAAACCACGAAAAAATGATACAACGCATTCAATCGCTTTACCTCCTGCTGACCGTAATCCTGATGGGCATCCTCTGTTTCATTCCGCTGGCATCCTTTCTGAGCGGGGGAGAAGTATACAAACTGTTCGCCTGGGGAATTCGGGCCACGGGTCCGCATCCTACGGTGGTGGTACCGTCCGTCTATATGGGGATTCTGCTCGGTTTGAGCATCCTGGTTCCGCTGGTCACGATTTTCCTGTACAAAAGAAGGTTGATCCAAATCCGCTTATGCATCGTCGAAATGGTGCTGCTGGTGGGAATGGAGCTGTATGTCGTTTTCTATCTTTACAAGGTTTGGAAAACCATTTCGGTGCAAGCCTCGCACCAGCTTGTGTTTTCGGTGGTCGACCTTTTCCCTTTGATTTCTCTCGTGCTGGTTTATCTGGCTTTTCGGGCGATCGCCAGGGACGAAGCACTGGTTCGGTCCATGGATCGGATCCGTTAACGGAAACTTTTTCTTTACCCATAAATACTATTGACCCATTGAATTTATGAAAACCGCAACCGTACTTACCGTATCTTTATCCTGCCTGGTTTTGCTGGGAACGGGATGCAAGCCTTCACAGCCGAACGCCATGACGAATGACAAGGACACCGCTACCGTTTCCACCGACTTGAGCGGAATGAAGGCGGAATCGTATCCGTTGGACGAATTTCTGAAGGCATGGAAATTCTATGGAGTAGGGGCATTCTATGATGAATCGGGACGGCAGGCCTGCCTGGAAGAGGGAGAAAACACTTCCGGCACGCTCATCGTCAGCCCCAAGTCCTATACAGGAGACGTGGTGGTTCGTTACAAGGTGATGACCCTGAATCCGGCAACCGTTATGATTACGCTCCTTTCCTTGTCGGACAGGGGAACCTCCGCCGATTTGACGCTTCCGGAAGGCTACGATGGCAATATGGGGTATCTGGAAGAAGTAGCGGAAAATTACTTCATCGCTTACCGGAATTCTCCGCATGCCACGACGCCTTTTATCCGGAAACACCCGGACAACGCGACGCTGGTTGCCGCCGATGAAGACTGCATGTTGCCGGGCGTTTATTACGATATCGAAACCGGACGTCAAGGCAATCGTTTATGGTTGAAAGTGGACGATCGGCTGATCGTGGAAACGACGGATGAAAGCCCGCTTTCCGGCGGACATGTCGCTATTCGGGCGCGGGGACTGGCCGGCCATCCGGCTGCCTGCGTCATCCGGGATGTCACGGTGTATAGCAGGGAATAACAATAGCTTTTGCAAAGGACAAAACCCCGGAGACTGACCTTCGGGGTTTTTAATTACTCAGAAAGCTATTGCCCTTTCATTCCATTAACTTAACATAATATATATTATAATTCACACTGACAAATATTATTCGTATTGATTATAAAAGAAGAATAACCAACCTCTTTTGGAGCGACCAGATATCGTCTTTGACGCAGCGAAAAGCCTATTCTTAGCTTAGGAGTGTCCTTCCAACTATCGAATACGGCCCTCATTTTATTTTCGCATCGAATATTCGGTAAAAGTACGATCGGAATAAAAAATTACGATTCGCTCGATAGAGGGTTCAGAAACCGGCAGGCTCTCCATCCGTTTCCGGATTTCATTATCCGTATCCGTCGAAGGGCTTTCTGACAGGATCATTTCTTTTTGCCGGACGAGAGGCGGCGGCGATTCAACCCGTCCGTACCGTTCGTCGCCCGGATCGGCTGCAGACAGCCCGGCCAATTCCGGTTCATTATGTAAAACGGAATTTCCTACGTTTTCGATTCTCTGCGGGGCGGATGGATTACGAAACATATTACCTTTCCCCAGGATTAGCCAATCCGGATTCACATCGGGAAAACGCATCAGAAATTTGGCAATGAAATCGAAACTCGGCTTGTTCCTTCCGGAAGTGATATGGGATATGCTGGAAGCCTGAACTTCCATGATTTCCGCAAGCTTGAGAGCCGAGAGATTTTTTTGTTTCAGAAAATGCAAGATCCGATCATTCATATCCTTTCGTAATTATTACAAATGTATATGTTTATTTCGAATCCGGCAAATAGGTCACATTACACTTGTAATTATGCTTTTCAAATACATTGTTTACACATGTAAACAACAAGCTGGCCTGCTATGCATAAACATAAAGCAGATAAAATTCATCCTCATAGATTCATCAAGCACATCAAATCAACAGTGACTTTATATAATCTATATATCTACTTGAATTACATATTGTTTTGAAAATTAAATACAAATACCACTATCGAATCCGGATACTCAACTTCTTTTTTAAATCATTTTTTAATTTATAACTTTATATAATCCTTATATCGAACTGATTGATAGTACATGTATGATCATAATGATTAACTTATGCTTTATGGTTGGTATTTTGTTATTTTGTAGCGGGGGTGATTTACATATTTAACTACATTTGCAACCATGTAATCAATACAAATATAAACATTTCAATTCGGTTAATTAAAAATAGTATTTACAAAAGTACATAGCGCCTCTTTCAACCATCGGCTTCTCCCTCTTTTGCCAAAAAACCAATCATACGCAACATTCATACTGTTTTTTATTCTCCCCCCTCCTTCCTTTTTTAAACGAGCCCGAATTATTGCATTGATTATGTTAAAAGCAGATTCCCTTCTTCCGGTTTATAATCCGGATTTATATTCTACCTTTGTCGAAAGGAATAACGTTTCTTTGAGAAGAATCCCTTCTGTTCGGTAGGATTCTTGCCCAAAAGCCATTCGGAGGAATGTGAGCATCCCCGGAAACAAGGAGGTCTATAGAAATAAAAATAGAAAACCATAAGCTCAATTTATGATTCGGATAAAAACGCATATACTATTATTAATTATCCTGTTACCTGTATTATCATCGTGTTCGGGATCTTCTTCGCCGAAAGATAAGCCGGAAATATCCGTCAGTATTCTTCCCCTCAAGTACTTCGTAAACCGGGTAGCAGACAACGATTTTCAGGTCAACGTGCTTGTTCCGCCGGGAGCCGGCCCCGAAACCTATGAACCTACACCGTCCCAAATGAAGGAGTTGGCCCGATCGACCGTTTATTTCCAGCTCGGTTTGATCGACTTCGAACAGTCTCTTTCCTCCGGACTTCTCCATGGCATTCCGGATCTGCACGTCGTCGACCTATCCGTCGGGGCGGACATTTTGGAAGGACACGGACATAATCACGCTTCGGGGGCTTTGGCGGGAGCCGACCCCCATCTTTGGCTCTCCCCTCCCGCCGTTAAAATCATGACGCAAACCATTTGTCGGGAACTTTCCCGAATCCGGCCCGATTCTGCGGAAAAATACATCCGTAACACCGATAACTTTATCAGAAGTATCGATTCACTTGATTCATACATCGATCAATCATTCAGAGACATAAAAAGAAAAGTTTTTATCACATATCATCCCTTCCTCTCCTACTATGCACGGGATTACGAACTTACCCAGTTATCGGTTGAACAGGAAGGCAAGGAACCTTCGGCCGATCACTTGAAATCGCTGACGGAATCAGCCAGGCAAGAAGGACTTACGGTAATTTTCTACCAGGAACAGTTCAGCCGGGCAACGGTGGACGCGTTGGCCCGGGAAGCGGGACTGAAACCGGAAGGGGTCGATCCGCTGGCATACGACTGGCCGCGGAATCTAAAACACATCACCGATTTGTTGAGACAATCCATGCAACGATGAGCGACACAAAACTGGTTTCCGTCCGTAACCTTTCCGTATCCTACGACGGAAAAGAGATTCTTCACGATGTAAATTTGGATATCCGCCTGCATGACTTCATCGGAGTGGTCGGCCCCAACGGCGGCGGTAAGACTACATTGGTCAAAGCTATCCTGAAAAGCATTCCGTACCGCGGAACGGTGGAATATCATCCCCTTCTCGAAGAAGGCGGATACCGCAGAATCGGCTACCTGCCCCAGATCAACAGCATCGACCGGGCTTTCCCCATTTCGGTACGGGAAGTCGTTCTTTCCGGTCTCCAGGCCCGGAAAGGACTTTGGGGACGTTATTCCGCCGATGATCGTGAGAAAGCGCAACATCTGCTTGAAATAACCAACATCAGCCATTTGTCCGACAGACCGATAGGCGAATTATCCGGAGGCGAATTCCAACGGGTGGTATTGTGCCGTGCATTGATTTCGGATCCGAAACTGCTCATCCTCGACGAACCGAATAATTTCGTGGACAATAAATTCGAGAACGAGCTTTACCATTTGCTGAAAAAATTCAACGACAGGATGGCCATCCTGATCGTTTCTCACGATCTGGGCACCATTACCTGTTACATCAAGAGCGTGGTTTGCGTAAACGGTACGGTACACTATCACGACTCGAACCTCATTACCCCGGAAGAACTGCTGGCCTACGACTGCCCCATCCAGTTGATGTATCACGGAGATATTCCGCACACCGTGCTCGAAAAACACGACAGGCTTTGAGCAATCGGGCCGATTCGGTCGGATATTGAAGAAAATATTTATAAATTGCGGCTCGAACCAAAATTCAGCACGGTTATGAATCACGAAATAACTTCGCTTCGGCCGCAGGCGCTCTGGAAGCATTTTCATGCCTTGACCCGAATCCCGCGCCCTTCCAAGCAGGAAAGCCGGGTACGGGAATACATCGTCGATTTCGCGAAAACGCATGGAATCGAGTATGTGGTGGACAATACCGGAAACGTTATCCTGCGCAAACCTGCCTCTCCGGGGATGGAAAACCGGAAAGGGATCGTTTTGCAGGCACATCTGGATATGGTGCCCCAGAAGAACGGTGATAAGGTATTCGATTTTACCGTCGATCCCATTGAAGCATACATCGATGGGGAATGGGTCACGGCAAACGGAACGACGCTCGGAGCCGACAACGGCATGGGAGTAGCCGCGATTCTGGCCGTAATGGAATCCGGGGAACTGAAACACGGGCCGCTGGAAGCCCTGCTGACGATCGATGAAGAAACAGGAATGACGGGAGCATTCGGCTTGGAACCGGAAGTGCTGCAAGGAGAAATCCTGCTGAACCTCGATTCCGAAACGGAAGGAGAACTGTATGTGGGGTGTGCCGGCGGACTCGACGTTACGGCTGCACTTCCTTACAAGGAAGAACCGGTCGGAGCCGGTTATATCGGTTATCGTTTGGAAATCAAAGGACTGAGAGGCGGTCACTCCGGGATGGAAATCATCCTGCAACGGGCGAATTCCAATAAACTGCTCGTGCGGTTCCTGAAATTCGCCGCCCGTCGGTACGCCGTGCGACTCGCTTCCATCGACGGCGGAGGTCTGAGAAACGCCATCCCGCGGGAATCGGCAGCCGTGATTTTGGTGCCTTCCGTTCACGAGCAGGAATTCCAAGCTGCCGTCGGAGTATTCGAACGGATTTTCCGGAGCGAATATGCAGCCGCAGACCCCGATATTACGCTGACCGCCATTCCCGAAAAGGAACCGGCCATCGTCATGGACACGGAGGCTCAGCGAAAACTGATCAACGCGGTATACGGTTGCCCGAACGGAGTGATCCGGATGAGCGACTCGATGAAGGGACTGGTGGAAACCTCCAGCAATCTGGCCCGCGTGATCTCCGAAAACGGAACGGTCACCGTTTCCTGTCTGCTGCGCAGCTCGGTCGACTCGGCCAAGGAAGACCTGGCGGAGATGATCGCGTCCGTCTTCGAACTGGCCGGAGCCGAAATCGAAATGACGGGCGGTTACGAAGGCTGGAAACCGAACATGGACTCCCCCATCCTGAACGTCATGACCGAAAGCTACCGGAAACTGTACGGCCGTGCTCCGGAAATCCGGGCCATTCATGCGGGTCTGGAATGCGGGATCATCGGAGGGCGGTATCCGAAAATGGATATGATATCTTTCGGCCCCACCATCTGTTACCCTCACTCACCGGATGAAAAAGTATCGATTCCGTCGGTGGAAAAATTCTGGAACTTTCTGACGGCCGTTCTGGAAAACGCTCCCCGAAAATAGCATCGGGTCATGATCATCGAAACCGAGAACAGGTGGTTCGCCATCGTCAATCCGGTGGCGGGTGAAGGAAAGGGGCTGACGGACTGGCCCACGATCAGCAAGCTGCTGCGGGATCACCAGATCGCCTTTGACTTTGCTTTTTCGGAAAAAAAATTCCACGCCATCGAACTGGCGGTGGAAGCCATCAACAACGGCTACCGGAAAATCATCGTCATCGGAGGAGACGGCACCATACATGAGGTGGTGAACGGAATATTCATCCAGCAACAGGTTCCTTCTACGGAAATTCTCTTGGCCGTAATCGCCGTGGGAACGGGCAATGACTGGATTCGGATGTTCGGTATTCCGCGCAAATACACGGAAGCGATCAGGGCGATCGTGGAGGGGCACTCCTTTTTGCAGGACATCGGCATCGTTTCCTACTACAAAAGCAACTATCCACAGAAACGGTACATGGCCAACGTCGCGGGCATCGGATTCGACGCCTGCGTCAACAAGCGGTACAATCGGCTCCGCGACGAGGGAAAGCGGGGAAAGTGGCTTTACCTCTGGAGTACCGTAAAAGCGGTGCTTCGATACAAGTCCACTCACGTCCGGGTCGCGGTGGACGACAGGACGGTGGCCGACCAGCCCGTTTACAGCGCCACCATCGGCATCGGAAAATTCAACGGCGGCGGGATGCTTCAAACCCCGGATGCGGTTGCGGACGACGGATTGTTCGACGTGACGATCATCCGGAAGATTTCGGGGTTCGGCGTGCTTCGCAATTTCAAATCCCTATACAACGGAAAAATCTACCGGAATCCGAAAATATCGCTGAACCGCGGTCGGAAAATCCGCGTGGAATCCGATCCGGAGATCGCAATCGAAGTGGACGGAGAAGCCTTGGGCTACTCTCCTTTTGAATTCGAAATTCTCGACCGGGCCGTCCGGGTCGTCGTTTCCGAAAAATTTCTACAAATTTAACACATACGAATCATGAGAAGAGTCATACACACGGACGAAGCCCCCAAAGCGGTAGGCCCTTACAGCCAGGCGGTCGAAATCCACGGAGCCTTGTATATCTCCGGCCAACTGCCCATCCATCCGCAAACCGGCGATATGCCCCGAACCATCGAGGAACAAACCCGTCAGGCCCTGGAAAACGTCGGAGCCATCCTGAAGGCGGCCGGTTACCGGTTCGAAGAAGTGGTAAAATCGACCGTCCTGCTGGCGGACATGAAAGATTTCGCCGCCATGAACCGAATTTATGCCGAATATTACGAGAGCATGCTTCCGGCAAGGGTCTGCTATCAGGTCGCAGCCCTGCCGATGGGCGCGAAGGTAGAAATCGAAACCGTAGCGATGAAGTGACTCTCTCCTCAGATTCTTTCATTCTATTTCGGACAATAAAACCTTATGTTTTATTGTCTTTTTTTTCGAATTTATCCGGTTTTTTACTATTTTTGGAAAAATTTAAATATTCGAATCATGCAGAACAGGAAACTTGAATTGAAAGGAATCGTTCCCCCCATGGTAACGCCTTTGATCGATAACGATACGCTGGATAAAGCCGGAACGGAAAAACTCATCGAACACATGCTGGCAGGGGGTATTCACGGCCTTTTCATTTTAGGAACGACGGGTGAAGCGCCGAGTCTAAGTTATGCGGTTCGGTACGAACTGATCAAACTGGTCTGTGAAAAAGTGGCCGGACGGGTTCCCGTGCTGGTGGGCATCACCGACACGTCCATTTCCGAAAGCATTCGGCTGGCCAACCATGCCGCAGCCTGCGGAGCCGCCGCCCTGGTATCGGCTCCCCCCTACTATTTCGCCCCGGCACAACAGGAACTGATCGAATACTACACCGAGCTGGCCGACGCTTTGCCGCTGCCGCTCTACCTTTATAATATGCCTTCGCACGTCAAGGTGATTTTCGATCCTCAGACAGTGCGCATCCTTTCGGAACATCCCAACATCATCGGGCTGAAAGACAGTTCGGCCAACATGGTTTATTTCCAGTCCCTGCTTCACATCATGCGGGACAAACCGGATTTCGCCCTGTTCGTGGGGCCGGAGGAACTCACAGCGGAAAGCGTGATGATGGGAGCGGCCGGAGGTGTCAACGGCGGGGCGAACATGTTTCCGAAACTTTACGTAGACCTTTACGATGCCGCCGTGGCCCGCGATCTGGACAAGGTGCGGGAATTGCAGAACCGGGTGATGGAAATCAGCACCACGCTGTACAAAATCGGGAAATACGGATCGAGCTTTTTGAAGGGCGTGAAATGTTCTCTTTCCCTGATGGGAATATGCAGCGATTTCGCCGCGGCCCCGTTCCACAAGTTCCGGACGGAAGAACGCAACAAGGCACGCGAAATTCTGGAGAAACTGAACGTCAAAATCGTCAATCCCTGATTTTTTCGATAATCGGACGCAGGCCCCCTTTTCCGTACGGATGCAGGGCCGGCGCATCCGGAACGTTTAACCGAACGCCTAAAACTTCCGATTCATGGATTTAACCACGCTCGATTACATCGTCTTCTTCGCCTTCATCGCCGGAGTGGTGCTTTTCGGCTGCTCGTTCTATTTCCGCAGCCGGACCAGTTCGGCCTTCACCGCGGCCAACGGTTCCCTTCCCTCCTGGGTGGTGGGGATGTCCATCTTCGCCACCTTCGTCAGCAGCATCAGTTTTCTGGGGTTGCCGGGGGACGCTTACATGAAGAACTGGAATCCGTTCGTTTTCAGTATTTCCATACCGGTGGCGGCATGGATCGCCGCCAAACTGTTCGTGCCGCTCTACCGCAGCATGAACAGTGTTTCTGCCTACAATTACCTGGAAGTCCGGTTCGGATACTGGGCACGGGCCTATGCAGCCATCTGTTACCTGCTGACTCAGGTCGCGCGGACGGGCTCCATCCTGTTTCTGATGGCCCTGCCGATGAACTACATGCTGGGATGGGACATCCCGACCATCATCGTGGTGACGGGCGTGTGCGTGTTGCTTTACTCCATGATGGGAGGAATAAAGGCCGTGATCTGGACGGACGCCATTCAGGGCATCATCCTGATCGCCGGAGCGCTCGCCTGCGCTTTGGTGCTGACCTTTTCCATGCCGGAAGGGCCTAAGCAGTTATTCGACATCGCCAATGCCTACGACAAGTTCAGTCTGGGCAGTTTCGGAGATTCGTTGAGCGAACCCACCTTCTGGGTGATTCTGATTTACGGCCTGTTCATCAACCTCCAGAATTACGGAATCGACCAAAATTATGTACAGCGGTACATGACGACCAAATCGGACAAAAGCGCCAGCCGCTCCACCCTGTTCGGGGGGTTGTTGTACGTGCCGGTTTCCCTGTTGTTCGTATACATCGGAACGGCGCTTTTCTCCTACTACCATGCACAGCCGGGCTTGCTGCCGGAAGGGATCACGGGCGACCGGGTATTCCCGTATTTCATCATCCACGGATTGCCCACGGGGGTTACGGGGCTGTTGATCGCCTCGATTTTCGCAGCGGGAATGAGCACCGTTTCGACCAGTATCAACAGTGCGGCCACGGTCGTGCTGACCGACTTCGTAAACCGGCTTTCTTCCCGCAAAATCAGCGAAAAAAGGAACATGATTATCCTATACAGCACTTCCGCCATGCTCGGTGCCGTCGGCGTCATCGTCGGACTGCTGATGATGAGCGTCAACGGGGTATTGGATGCATGGTGGAAACTCTCCTCCATTTTCAGCGGCGGCATGCTGGGGCTGTTCCTGCTCGGCTTCATCAGTCGGAAAGCCAAAAATCCGGAAGCCATCGCAGGCGTCGTTGTAGGTGTGCTGGTGATCGCCTGGATGAGCCTCAGTCCGCTGATTCCGGACGGAAGCCACTGGGTGAAATTCCGCAGCCCGCTGCACATGAACCTGACCATCGTGTTCGGAACGACGGCCATTTTCCTCGTGGGTTACATCCTGACCCTGTTCGCTACCTTCCGCAAGAGATTAGAACACCAAAAATAAACCAACCACCGCTATGAAATTCTTCAAAACGATCGCCTTCGCGGCGCTCCTGCTTGTGACGGGAGGGCTGTTCGCCCAGCGGCAGCAGTCACCGTGGAGCAACGGGAAACTGAAGGTCAGCGACAACGGTCGCTACCTGGTCTATGAAAACGGAACCCCATTTTTCTGGCTCGGAGACACGGGCTGGCTGCTCGGCATGCGCCTCAACCGGGACGAGGTAGGGCATTATCTCGGCGTGCGGCAGAGTCAGGGCTACAACGTCGTTCAGATGATGGTCGTCAACGGTTTTCCGGTGCTGAATACTTACGGCAAATATTCCTTTACCGACTTCGACAGTTTCGACAAGATCGACAAACCGGGCGAGTACGGCTACTGGGATCACATCGACTATATCGTCAACACGGCCGCCTCCAAAGGAATTTACATCGCCATGGTACCGACCTGGGGAGGCCCGGTAAAACGGGGCGATTTCGATGTGGAACGGGCGACCAAATACGCGAAATTCCTGGCGGAACGCTACAAGGACAAACCGAATATCATCTGGCTCAACGGCGGCGACATCAATGGCGGGCTGAAGCAGGACGTGTGGCATGCCATCGGAAACACCATTAAAAAATACGATCCCAACCACCTCATGACCTTCCACCCCATCGGACGGACGAGCTCTATCCAGTGGTATCACGATGCCCCGTGGCTCGATTTCAACATGTTCCAGTCGGGGCATCGCCGTTACGGCCAGATGCTGCGGCGCGACAAGGACAACAAGTACGAAGGAGCCAATCAGGAAGAGGACAACTGGCGTTACGTGGAAGCGGGACTGGCCATGAAGCCTATAAAGCCGATCATCGACGGCGAACCTTCCTACGAAGGAATTCCGCAGGGACTGCACGATGTGGACGAACCGCAGTGGGGCCCGGGAGATGTGAGAAGATACGCCTACTGGTCGGTGTTTGCGGGAGCTTTCGGACACACGTATGGTCATAGCGCCATCATGCAGATGCACAAGCCGGGAGTCGGAGGCGGATACGGCAACACGGTCAACTGGTACGACGCCATCTATGCTCCGGGAGCGACGCAGCTTCACCATTTGAAGGATTTGATGCTGGCTCTTCCCTACACGGATCGGGTACCCGATCAGAGCGTGTTGGTGGGCAACAACGGAGAAAAGTACGACCGGATCATCGCTACTCGTGGGAAAGACTATATTCTGGCCTACACCTATAATGGACAGGATATCATCGTGGACATGACCAAGATATCCGGAGCCAAAAAGGATGCGTGGTGGATGAATCCGGCTACCGGAGAAAAAACCTTCATCGGAACTTTCGATAACGGCACGCAGCGTTTCGTCCCGGCCGGCCGGTATCGCGTGGGCAATGACTGGGTACTGATCGTCACGGATGCAGCGACTTCCTATTTCGATAAAAAATAACTATCTTTAAAACCTCTTCGCCCCCGCACCGGAACGAACCCCGGCGGAAGGACGGAGAGGTTTCCGCCTTTTTGCAGATACATACGCAACCAACCGAAAAACCAATAAAACTGTTTATGAAAAAACTTTGTATCATCCTCGCTCTCGCGCTTGCCGTCGCCTGCTCATCGCAGACGGCCAAAACGGCAAACGACGACGGACGGCTGCCCGCTCTGAAAATTTCGGAAAACGGGCGGTATTTCGTGACCGAAAACGGCGAACCGTTCTTCTGGCTGGGAGACACGGGCTGGCTCCTGTTCAAGAACCTCGACCGGGACGAAGCCGAAGCCTATCTCGAAAACCGTCGGGAAAAAGGGTTCAATGTCATTCAGGTCATGGTACTTCACACTGTAGGGATCGCCAACATCTACGGTGACAGCGCTTTGGTGAACATGGACGTGACCCGTCCGCTGGTAACCGAAGGAGCAGATCCGGCCGATTCCGTACAGTACGACTACTGGGACCACATGGACTATATCATCGACCGGGCCGAAAAGAAAGGCATCTATATGGCACTGGTTCCGGTATGGGGTTCCAACGTGGGACACGGACATGTAACCCAACAGCAGGCGGAAACCTACGGAAAATGGATCGCCGATCGCTACAAGGACAAATCGAACATCATCTGGCTGAACGGCGGCGATATCAACGGCGCCGATTCGACCGAAGTCTGGAAGACGCTGGGGAATATCATCAAGTCGGTGGATTCCGTCCACCTGATGACCTACCATCCGCGGGGACGGACATCGTCCACCATGTGGTTCCACAACGAACCGTGGCTGGATTTCAACATGTTCCAGTCGGGACACCGCACGTATGAACAGGGAACTTCGGGGCCGGGCCAGAAGGAACATGCCGAAGACAACTGGAAGTATGTAGCAGAAGACTACGCCATGACGCCTGCCAAGCCGACGCTGGACGGGGAACCTTCCTATGAAAACATTCCCCACGGGCTGAAGAAGGACACGATCACGCCGCGATGGAAAGCCGCCGACGTACGGAGGTACGGATACTGGTCGGTTTTCTCCGGAGGTGCAGGATATACTTATGGGGAAAATTCCATCATGCAGATGCTCAAGCCGAAAAAAGGGGGAGCCAACTATGCGGCGCAACTCGACTGGCGCACGGCCATGGATGCCGAAGGAGCCGGACAGATGCATCACCTGAAAGACCTGATGCTTTCCCGGCCCTACTTCGACCGGGTACCGGATCAGTCGCTGGTAGCGGGGGAAAACGGGGAAAAGTACGATTACATCGTGGCGACCCGTGGGAAGAATTATGCGATGCTTTACGTTTATAACGGACGGCCCTTCTCGGTGAACATGGGCAAAATCGACGAAGACGAAGTCGTTGCTTCGTGGTTCAGTCCCCGCGACGGCGGTTACACCGAAATCGGCGTATTCCCCAATACGGGAGTCGTGGAATTCACGCCTCCGGGTACCCGGGCCGACGGCAACGACTGGGTGCTCGTGCTCGATACGAAAAAATAAGGCATTTTCATCTTAATTCGGAAAAGTCATGTTGAAACAAATAATGCTTCTTACCGCCGTGAGTGGGCTGATTTTCGCCTGCGGAGGCAAAAAGGAAGGCGAAGAAAAGAATATCTATATTTCCACGTCCTTCCGCGAACCGGCGGACAGCGGTCTTCGGTTCATCTACAGCCGGGACGGCTATCATTGGGAAGACATGGGCGCCGTATTCCTTCATCCCGAAGTGGGAACGCAAAAGGTGATGCGCGACCCGTCCATCGTTCAGGGGCCGGACGGCACGTTCCACCTGGTATGGACTTCGAGCTGGCGCAATGACCTGGGATTCGGCTATTCGAGTTCGAAAGACCTCGTCAACTGGACGCCGCAGCAGCACATCGTAGTGATGGACTGGGACACGACGACCCGGAACGTCTGGGCGCCCGAACTTTTTTACGACGATGAAGACGGTTTCTTCTATATCGCCTGGTCGTCGTCCATTCCGTCCAAATTCGATGGCAGCCATCGGCAATACTATACCCGGACGAAGGACTTCAAGACCTTCGAACCGGCCAAACTCTTCTACGATCCGGGCTACAACTCCATCGACGGAGCCGTGCTGAAACGAGGCAAAGGAGATTATGTGCTGGCTGTCAAGGACAACCGGAAACCGGGATACAGCGATATCCATGTAGCGTTCGGCCCTACCCCTGCCGGCCCCTGGAGCAATGAAAGCGAACCTTTCACCCCGGAATATTCGGAAGGACCGACGTGGGCGAAAGTGGGCGACAAGTATCTGATTTATTTCGACGTTTATCGTCAATACCGGTACGGAGCGGTCAGCACGACCGATTTCAAAACCTTCACGGATATTTCCGATCAGATCAGCGTTCCGAAAAATCACAAACACGGCACCATTTTTATGGTGTCTGAGAAGACGCTGGAAGGGGTGAAAGCCGCCGCCGAAAAGATCCGGGCGGCACAGGCATCCGTTCCGGCAGACAGTACGGCCAATAAATAAAAACAATCGAATATGAAAAAAACCATCTTAACCGCGGCGGCTGCCGTTCTGTTTACCTTGCCGGTTTCCCTGCAGGCACAGGATTCCGTACGGTACACGGGCAACATGCGGGTGAACATCGACTATCCCCACGGACAGCTTCCTTCCGTGATGGGCGTGCACAACATCCAGACCATGCGGGCCAACAAGGAACAGCCCGAACTGGCGGACGGCTTCGGCTGGGCTTACAACCACGCCGCCATGATCGCCTACTGGAACGACACGTTCTACATCAATTACCTGAGTGATCCCGACGGGGAACACTATCCTCCCGGACAGACCTTGCTGCAGACCTCGAAAGACGGATACCGTTGGTCGCGGCCCAAGGTGCTCTTCCCTATTTACAAACTCCCGGACGGGATCAAGCAGGAAGGTCGCGAAGAGGTGACCAAGGACATGCATGCCGTGATGCACCAGCGGATGGGATTCTATGTTTCCCCGAAAACCGGGAAATTGCTGACGCTGGGATACTATGGTATCTGCGTGGTTCCGAAGGACAATCCGAATGACGGACAGGGCGTGGGGCGCGTGGTTCGGGAAATTTATCCCGACGGTACGTTCGGGCCGATTTACTTCATCCGTTACAACCACGGCTGGAACGAACAAAACACCTCCTACCCGTTCTACAAACAAAGCAAGGATGCCGAATTCGTAGCGGCCTGCGACGAACTGATGGCCGATCCGATGATGACGATGCAGTGGGTGGAAGAATCGGATCGGAACGATGAAGTCATCCCGTTCAAACGCCCCTTCAAGGCATTCTGCTACTACGTATTGCCGGACGGAAGGGATGTCGCGCTCTGGAAAGGGGGGATGACCGCGTTCAGCAGCGACAGCGGACGGACGTGGACGGAACCGTACAAGATTCCGGGTATCATTACGGGAACGGCCAAATCCTGGGGACAGCGCACATCGGACGGCAAATACGCGATGGTCTATATTCCGTCCGTATTCCGGTGGCCGATGGCGGTTTCGGTCAGCGACGACGGCTTGAATTACAAGACGCTGGCGTGCGTACACGGGGACGTATCCCCGATGCGCTACACGGGCAACGAAAAATCTTACGGCCCGCAATACCTGCGGGGAATCATGCCGGGCAACGGAACCGTGCCGGACAACAACATGTGGCTGACGTACAGCGTTAACAAAGAAGATATCTGGGTGATGCGGGTGACGGTGCCGATTCTGGACAAAGCGACCGAAGAGGTCAACGAAAATCTGTCCAAATACACCAAAGTGAGCGAACTCGACCGCTGGAACATCTATTCGCCGCTGTGGGCGCCGGTAGCCATCGAAAAGGCGCCGAACGGACAGAATGCGCTGGCGCTTTCCGACCGCGATCCGTACGATTATGCGAAAGTGGAACGCCTTTTCCCGGAAGCGAGCCGGTTCACCGTGGAATACTCCATCATTCCGGCCCAGAACAATACGGGCCTGCTGAACGTGGAACTGCAGGACGACAAGAGCAGCGCGGCCGTCCGGGTATGCTTCGATCCCGACGGTATGATCCGTGTGAAACGGGGAGCCAAATACGGAAACGTCATGCCCTACAAGGCCGGGGAAAAATACGACATCAAACTGGATGTGGATGCGAAAAACTATCGGTACACGGTCTATGTGAACGGAGAAAAGAAAACCACGCAGGGATTCTATGCACCCGTGCCTTCCTTTACGAAAATCGTATTCCGGACAGGGGAAACCAACAAGAATCTCCACCCCGACCGTTCAGCTTATGAAAACTTCGTGCTGGAAAAAGCGGGGTATCCGGTGGACAAGGCGTCTTACTACCTTTTGTCGCTGAAAACCAGTAAATAACCATACCTAAAAAAGAGAAACGAAGAATGAAGAAAAAATTCATCATCTTACTGACCCTGCTGTGCGGCGCAATCGCCGGAGCGGATGCCCAGTCGCAGTTCTGGTGCGATCCGGGGGTGATCAAACAGGAGTTCATCTACGAAACGGCTCCCTACCCCGAATGTCACGCCTCTACTATCGCGGAAACCCCGAAGGGACTGGTAGCCGCCTGGTTCGGAGGCACGAAGGAACGGAACCCGGACGTCTGTATCTGGGTGAGCCGTTACGAAAACGGGAAATGGACGACTCCGGTGAACGTAGCCAACGGCATCCAGCCGGACGGCAAGACGCGTTATGCCTGCTGGAATCCGGTACTGTATCAGGTGCCGGGAGGCGAACTGTGGCTTTTCTACAAGGTCGGTCCGAACGTTCCGGGATGGACGGGACACATGCTTCGCTCCAAGGATCACGGCGTGACGTGGTCGGAACCGGAAGATTTGCCGGAAGGTTTCCTTGGCCCCATCAAGAACAAACCCGTGATGCTGAGCGACGGTACGATCATGTGTCCATCGAGCTCCGAAGGAAAAAACGGCTGGCGCGTGCATTTCGAGTATACGAAAGACAATGGCAAGACGTGGCATAAGGTAGGTCCCATCAACGATGGAAAAACTACCAACGCCATCCAGCCGAGCATCATTTTCCACAAAGACGGCCGGTTGCAGATCCTTTGCCGGAGCCGGAACCGGGCCATTTTGGAATCGTGGTCGTCGGATAACGGAATGACGTGGACGCCGATGGCTAAAAGCTCGCTGCCGAACAACAATTCGGGAACGGATGCGGTAACGCTGAAAGACGGACGGAGCCTGCTGATCTACAACCACGTACTTCCTCCGGGAGACCTCGTAAAAGGGCCGCGCACTCCGCTGAACCTTTCCATGACCAAAGACGGCAAAACGTGGTATTCCGCTGCCGTGCTGGAAGATATGCCTTTCAGCCAGTACTCTTATCCGTCGATCATCCAGACCTCGGACGGACTCGTACATGTGGTTTATACGTGGCGGCGCAGAAAGATCGCCCATGCGGTGATCGATGCGGACAAGCTGGTATTCCGGAAGATCAAGAAGGGTCAGTGGAAGTAGCTTTTCCTTGTTAGGCCTTACGGACAAAAATATCCCGCTTCAGTCGAAGCGGGATATTTTTGTTTGCACAGGTAACGGATTTCTACGGAGTCCTCTTGCCGGCTCCGATATTCGGCCCGATGAAAATCGTTTTATCCTTTAAATCTCGATTTTTCATAATTATAGGGAATGCTCGTTCCGACCAACACATCTTCGATTTTCTCGACAATAAGCCAGTCATCCATATTTCCCTGATGATCGAACGCCAACGGAGCGATTTTCTGAACATCGCCAAACTCCACCAGGCACAGGCATTTCTTGTGCCAACGCGCCCTTTGCTTATCCGTGAGATTCAGTTTCGCCTGATTTTCTTCCAGCACCTTCGAAATTTCTTCATCGGACAATTTCACGTAATTCCGCACTTCCTTTACGGTTGCCTTGGCAAATATGGAAGCCGTTCCTTTTTCCATAAAGTAGAGCGTTTCGTTTTCAAAGACCCTGCTGTGCGGGATCTTTCTACCGGCTGCGCCTCTGACGATCATCGTTTTCGTACCGGAGAGAATTTTATCCGATACACGTTCTCCTTTTTTGCCGGTATTATCGCAATATACCACATGCACCATGCTGATGTCTCCTTTCAAGTTTGAACAAATCGCGTTTCGTTGTATATGTCAAGGAATAACCCGACAGTTTTTTCCAAGTCCCCTTTCGTCTCCTGACCATCCGGTAAAATCATCCCCCATCAATGGAAGAAAACAAAGGCGATTTTCATTTTTTGAGCATTCGTTCCAAAAAAGCGACATCGCATAAATTCACCGTTTTGAAATCCCCCTTATAAAACACGGCCCAGTTGTTGAAAACGCAAGGCAGTTCCTTCGCTTTTTGCAGCGTGTCCACCCGGATCAAAGATACGGGAATGCCGTTCGTTTCACAATACCGTTTTATACTCTCCGCCTTTTGATAAACATACGGACATTGCAGATCATAATAAATCGTCAATTCATTGCTTTCGATCCTCGGGTTTCTGACATTCGGTGCGAATTTCGGCGTCGACCCGTCAAAAGAAAGTGCAAGCAATTCGTATCCATCGGCGGTCGTATCGACCGCTTCGAAGCCGAACCTCTTCGCAAACGCCTGGTCGGAAAGCCAGGCCTTTTGTTTTTCTGCTCCGAGCATGCAAACGCCCGATCTCCTCTTTTCTTTAGCATCCGCCAAACAATACTCCATCAACGATTTTCCATACCCTTTCCCCTTGTAACTGCCCGAAACCCACAAGCAATACAGATAATAATAGTTGTCACCGGTTATGGGAACCCAGGCTGTTTCAAGCGGAGCATATTCGATAAAAACCGTCGCCTTTGCATTCAGTTTCCTGAAAACATGACCTTCTTTCAGCCGGTCGGAAAGCCATTTTCGCTTCGCATCGATACCCGGATGGAACTTTTTGCTGCGGATAATGCAGCATAAATGTTCATCGGCAAGGTTTTCCGCCGTCAGATTTATGAAATCGGTATCCATAAACATTTCTTACGGTTGTTCACAGTACGAATTCCACCTCCTTGAACCAGTAGGACTTTCGGGCGCCGTCGCTTTTCCGCAGTACCATTTCCCCGCCGGGAAGCACGGTTTCCAGCACGGCCCGGAACGGCGTACCTTCCGGTTCCCGAAAAAAGTATTCCTTTCCATCCGCCCGATACAAAATTTTCCGGTAATCCCGGTCAAGCGAAGAATATTCCTCCCCATCCAAATGCTCCGTTCGCTGCCTGACCGCTTCCAGAAATTTCCCCAGCACCTCCGTCCGGTCGAAAAGCATTCCCTTCACCGAAGCCATGGAAACGGGGTTGGGAAGCAGGGGATCGAACTCGTGTTGATTCACGTTGATCCCTATCCCGGCGATACTCCTCACCACGTTCGACCCCATCAGGTCGTTTTCGATCAAGATACCGCATATTTTACGATCATCCACGTAAATATCGTTCGGCCACTTGACGGATGCTCCGATACCGAATCTGGCCAGCATATCCGTCACGGCCAGCGTCACGGCCCTGGAAACATAAAACTGGTTTTCCGCCTCCAATTCTTTCGGTTCCAACACCATCGTGAAGGTCAGATTCGTTCCGGCTTCACTGCTCCACCGGTTTCCACGCTGCCCTCTGCCCGCCGTTTGACGTTCGGCTACGATAACGTCTCCCTGCCGGAACCGTTCGTCCCGCGCCAAATCGTTGGTCGAAGTGGTTTCGGAAAAATAGAAGATTCGGACACCGTACCGTGTTTCCAACGTCCGGAGTTTTTCCACGTCGTCTTTCATGGAGAATCTTTTCAGGCTTCGGCCACCGCGGTTTGCAGTTCCGGTTTGGTATGCGGCACGATATTCAGAATATCTTCGGAGATTTGTTCCACCGCATCCGCCAGTCGCTCCGTCTCGCTGATGATTTCGGAGAAAATCACCGCCGCAATGTATTTCAGCTCCCTGTCCTCCATCTCGTAAAGGTACTTCCGCTTGAAATCGGTTTCCATCTTGTTGATCTTCTGCTCGAGCACGTAGGCCTCCTTCAATCCTTCCTTCTCGCTGAAAACGCTGGCCATATTGTTGTTCATGACCGCGATGGCCTTGTCGATCATGTCGAACATCTCGTTCACCTTGTCCCGGAGTTCCTGGTTGAACCAGATGTTATTGTCCCGCTTGTATTTGATGATCTTAGCGATTTTGTAGTTGCAGTCCGACATGACCTCGATATCGGAAATCACCTTGAACATGATCTGCACGTGCCGGATTCCGCCCACTCCCAAATCGTCCTGCGAGGTCTGGGTCAGATAATTGTAGATTTCCACCTCCAGCCGGTCGCTGATGTTTTCATACTTCACGATCCGCTCATAAGTCTTCTCGAACTGTTCGCCGTTGGTTTCCCGGAACAAATCCCGCACGAAACCGAACATCCGCGAGGATCGCTTGCTATAGTTGCTCAACTCCTTATAGGCCTGAATAATGGACAACTCCGACGTGGAAAGCAGTCCTCCCTCCAAATGGGCGAGCCGGGACTTGGGGTCTTCCTTCTGCTTCACCATCCGGGTCGAAAGCCGGGCGATCTGAGGAGTGAACCAAACCAATACCGCCGTATTGAAAACGTTGAACAAAGTGTGGAACAGTGCCAGCGCTACCGGACGCGAATGCGGGTCCGTAATCGGAGAACTGCCGCCGAAAGCCTCGATGATATAAACGATCAGCTTGATGAACAGCGGGAAGATGGCCAGCATCCACACGACCCCGATCAGGTTGAAAATCAAATGCGCCCGCGCCGCCCGTTTCGCCTCGGTATTGGCCACGTAGGAAGCGAGATTCGCCGTTACCGTCGTACCGATGTTTTCCCCCAGCACCATGGCCGCCGCGCAGTCGAAGGTGATCCATCCGTTGTTGCACATGATGATGGTCAGGGCCATCGTGGCGCTCGAAGACTGGATGATAATCGTCAGGATCGTTCCGATCACCACGAAAAGCAGCACCGACCAGGCGCCCATATCACTGAAATTCGCCAGGAAATGAAGCACGGACGGGTCTTCCTGCAGGCCGCTCATGGCGTTTTTCAGCATTCCCAACCCCAGGAACAATAGGGAAAACCCGATGATGAATTCCCCGATGGAACGAACCCGGTTGCTCTTGAAGAACATCATGGGAAAACCGAAAGCGATGAGCGGCACCGAAAGTTGCCCCAGGTCGATGGTAAATCCGAACAGGCTGATGAGCCACGCGGTCGCCGTCGTCCCGATATTGGCCCCCATGATCAGTCCGATGGACTGCACGAGCGTCAGCAAACCCGCATTGACGAAACTGATAATCATCACGGTGGTAGCACTCGAAGACTGGATGACGGTGGTGATGAAGGTTCCGACCAGAATCCGCTTGAACGTGGTGGAGGTCATTGCGGCCAGTATGTCCCGAAGCCGGTTTCCCGCCACCCGTTGCAAGGCCTCGCTCATCAACTTCATCCCGAACAGGAACAAACCCAGTGAACCGATGATGGTTAAGGCCTGAAATATCGTGCTATCCATTCCGTTTTTGATAGTTCTCGGACTACAAATTTAGGATACTTTCCGGAAAAACAAAAAGTCCCGGTTCGATTCCGGGACTCTTCCTTCCGTATTTTTTGCGAATTCCGTCAGACCGCGACCTCGAAATCCCGCAGGGCGTCGTTCAGCGAAGTCTTCAGGTCGGTCGAAGCCTTCCGCTGTCCGATGACCAGCGCGCACGGCACTCCGTATTCTCCCGCCGGGAAATTTTTTCGGTATACGCCCGGAATCACCACCGACCGCGGCGGCACGTATCCCCGGTATTCCACCGGCTCCGCGCCCGAAACGTCGATCACTTTGGTCGAACCGGTAATCACCGTATTGGCTCCCAGCACGGCCGCCGTACCGATACGGGCGCCTTCCACCACGATGCACCGGGAACCGATGAAACAATTGTCTTCCACGATGACCGGAGCCGCCTGCACGGGTTCGAGCACGCCGCCGATGCCCACGCCGCCGCTCAAATGCACGTGCTTCCCGATCTGAGCGCACGATCCTACCGTCGCCCACGTGTCCACCATCGTTCCCTCGTCAACATAGGCACCGATGTTTACGTAAGAAGGCATCATGACCACGCCCCGGGCCAGATAAGCGCCGTACCGGGCCACGGCATGGGGCACCACCCGTACGCCCAGCTTGTCGTAACCGTGCTTGAGTTCCATCTTGTCCCAGAATTCCAGCGGCCCGGCCTCCATGACTTTCATTTCCTGCATGGGGAAATACAGGATCACGGCTTTTTTGACCCACTCGTTCACCTGCCACTTGCCGTCTTCGAGCGGCTGTGCCGTACGCAGTTCCCCCTTGTCCAGCAACGCGATCACTTCCCGGATCAGGCGACGCGACTTTTCTTCTTTCAGCAGATCCCGGTTTTCCCAGATCCGCTCCACTTCCGTTTTCAAATTTTCAAACATGCGTTTATCGTTCTTGAAGTTTTTCCATTCGCTATTCCACCCGACGCGCGCCGTCGCCGATCACCACGTCGATCACCCGCGGAGCCTTTCCGAAACGGGCCGCGTATTTTTCGCTCAGCTCTCCCACCAGATTTTCATACTCCGCTTCCCGCACCAGGTTGATCGTGCAGCCGCCGAAACCGCCGCCCATCATCCGGGCGCCCAATACGCCGGAATGCTTCGCAGCTTCCCCTGCCAGAAAATCGAGTTCCGCACAGCTCACTTCGTATTCCCGGCTCAAACCCTCATGCGATCCGAACATCTGCCGTCCGAAGGTCTCGTAATCCCCCCTTTCCAGGGCTTCGCACGCTTTCAGCAAACGGCCGTTCTCTCCGACGATATAATGGCAGCGACGGTACACCGCGTCCTCCATTTTACCCCGGTAAGTTTCCAGCATTTCCGGGGTTACGTCCCGCAGGGATTCCACTTCCGGAACGTGCCTGCGGATGATTGTCACCCCTGCTTCGCACTGTTCCCTGCGCACGTTGTATTGGGAAGATGCCAGCGAATGTTTTACCTGCGTGTCCAGCAGCAGCACCCGGTAGCCTTCGGGCCGGAAAGGTTCCAGCCGGTATTCCAGCGAGCGACAGTCCAGCCGGATCAGCCTGTCTTTCTCCCCGAACAGGGAAGCGAACTGATCCATGATTCCGCACCGCACTCCGATGTAGTTGTGTTCGGTCATCTGTCCCGCCTTCGCCAGTTGGAGACGGCTCAATCCCAATCCGAAAAGATCGTTCAGGCCGTATCCGATCACGCTTTCGAAAGCGGCCGACGAAGAAAGCCCCGCTCCCAACGGCACGTCCCCGCCGAAAGCGCAATCGAATCCTGCCACCGATTTCCCCAGTTTGCGGACCTCGTGCACCACGCCGTAAACATAACGCGCCCACTGTTGCACCGGCAACTCGGAAGCCGCAACATCGAATTCGACATTCTCATCATAATCCACCGAATATATCCGGCACAGCGTTCCTCCGTTCGGTTTTATCCGGGCATAAATCGCCTGCCGGATCGCTCCCGGCAGGACGAATCCCAGGTTGTAATCCGTATGCTCCCCGATCAGGTTCACCCGGCCGGGGGAAGCATAGAGGTTCCCTCCTGTCCCGAAGTTCCGCCGGAAGGCGTCGTTCACTTTCTCAATCGTCATGATTTCTCAATTATACCGTTCATAAAAATTTCCTGAGGATAATCGACCCGCGTGAGAAACAGTCCCCCCGCGGGTGCCGAAGTACCGGCCATCCCCCGCGACCGGGCTTCGATGATCTCCCGGAACCGGGAAACGCCGATCTTGCCGCGCCCTACCTCCACGAGCGTTCCCACGATGGCCCGCACCATATTCCGCAGGAAACGGTCCGCCGAAACCGTATAGACGAGTTCCGTTCCTTGTCGCGACCAGAACGACTCCCGAATGCGGCAAATGTGCGTCTTCACGTCGGTGTGCAGCTTGCTGAAACTGGTAAAATCGGCATATTCCTTCAACAGGGCGGCCGCCTCGTTCATCCGTTCCACATCCAGCGGCACCGAATACTGCCACGTCGTTTCCTGCCGGAAAGGGTCTTTCTCCTGCAAAAGGTAATACCGGTATTCCCGCAACGCCGCATCGAACCGGGCATGAGCCGTATCCGTCACCCGTACCGTCCGCCGTACGGCGATGTCGTGCGGCAATACGCAGTTCAGGCGATAACAAAAAGCCTCAGCGTCTTCGGAAGGGGCCGGATTGTCCGTATCGAAATGGGCCACGTAAAACGATGCGTGCACCCCCGTATCCGTTCGTCCCGCACCGACGACCTCCACCGGCTCCTTCAGCAGCAGAGACAACGCCCGTTGCAACGTCTCCTGCACGGACGGAGCATTCTTTTGGATCTGCCACCCGTGGTAAGCCGTACCCTTGTAGGAAAGATAGAGAAAAAACCGCATCGGCGCGTTTTTGTTTCCACAAATATATCCATTCGGGAAAGATTTGCAAAACCGGGCACTTCATCCCGTACCCCGTTCCGCCGGAGCCCCCGATGCCGATCCGGGAAATGTTCTCAAACCGGGACGGTCTCCTGTCCCGGTTCCGGGCCGTCTTTTGAATTTCCGGTTAAAAAGCGTAAGTTTGTAAGAAATTTTACCCGTATGAAAGTTGCGCTGATAGGATACGGCAAAATGGGCCGGGAAATCGAAAAGATCTTGCTCGAACGCGGGCACACCGTGGTGCTGATCGTGGACGAAAACAATCCGGGCGACCTGAACCCCACCAGACTGAAAGAAGTGGATGTCGCCATCGAATTTTCCACGCCCCGAACCGCTTACGACAATGTGACGAGGTGCATCGAATGCGGTACTCCCGTGGTTTGCGGAACCACGGCGTGGCTCGACCGTTACGACGAAGCGGCGGCCCTGTGCCGGGAAAAGCACGGCGCGTTTTTCTATGCGTCCAATTACAGCATCGGAGTGAACATCTTCTTCAAAATAAACCGGGAACTGGCGCGTTTGATGAACAGGTTCGGCGAATACGACGTCACGATCGAGGAAGTGCACCATACGCAGAAAAAGGACGCCCCCAGCGGAACAGCCATCACGATCGCCGAAGGCATTCTGGAAGAACTGGAGCGCAAGGCGAAGTGGGTCGACGGGACGACCACGGTACCGGACGAGCTGGAAATCGCTTCCATCCGGCGCAGCGTGGTGCCGGGCATCCATACCGTCACCTACGAATCGGAAGCCGACGTGCTTTCCTTCACCCACACGGCCAAAAGCCGGCGGGGATTCGCCGTGGGAGCCGTGCTGGCCGCGGAATTCCTGTGCGGAAAGGAAGGCATTTTCACCATGGACGACTTAATGAATGCATAAGCACATGAACAAAATAAAGGAAATCTGGCGGAACCGGTGGTTTCGCTTTTCGCTGGTAGCCGTCATTTACACGCTCCTGTTCGTGGTATGGACGGGGAACCTCTGGCTGCTGTTGGGGCTCCCGATCATTTACGACATCTATATTTCCAAATACATGTACCGGCTCTGGGGCCACAAGCACAAAGAACTGCGCAAGCGTTCCAGAACCTACAACAACGTTTTCGGATGGGTGGACGCCATCGTGTTCGCAGTCGTAGCGGCCACGCTGATCCGCATCTTCTTTTTCGAGATGTACGTCATTCCGTCCCCCTCGATGGAAAAATCCCTGCTGGTAGGGGATTATCTGTGTGTCAGCAAGGTAGCCTACGGCCCGCGCGTACCGAACACGCCCCTCTCCTTCCCGATGGTACATCATACGATGCCTTTTTCGCAGACGGCCAAATCGTTCGTGGAATGGATCAGCTGGCCTTATCACCGGCTGAAGGGGCTGGGAACGGTGCAGCGGAACGATGCGGTGGTTTTCAACTTTCCGGAAGGGGACACCGTAGCCCTCTCCGATCCGCAGGCCGATTATTACGATCTGGTGCGCTACCGCGGACGGGAAGCCGTCTGGGCCGATTCCGAAATCGTCAGCCGTCCGGTGGACAAACGGGAACACTATGTGAAGCGCTGCGTGGCGATCCCCGGAGACACGATCCTCATCCGGGAATCGGAAGTGTTCATCAACGGGAAACCGCAAGCAGACATTCCGAAAAAACAATTCGTCTATTTCGTCCGGACGAACGGCACGATGCTGAATCCCGAAACCCTGCAGGACATGGGAATCGCACGGGACGATATCGCCTACAACCAGAACGCGGGCGTCTATACGCTGCCGCTGACGGCCGAAAACGCCGAAAAAATCCGGAAATTCCGGAACGTGACCGAAGTGGTGAAGTACGAAAATGCGCAGCCCTCCGGCATGACCTTTCCGCACAACCCCGACTATGCGTGGACGGAAGACAATTTCGGGCCGCTGTGGGTGCCGAAAAAAGGCGTCACGGTTCCCCTTACTCTCGAAAATCTTCCGCTGTACGAACGGATCATCCGCGTGTACGAAGGGAACAAGCTGGAGGTGAAAGACGATACGATTTACATCAACGACCGGCCGGCGGACAGCTATACGTTCGAAATGGATTATTACTTTATGATGGGGGACAACCGGCACAACTCGGCGGATTCCCGGTTCTGGGGTTTCGTCCCGGAAGATCATATCGTCGGAAAAGCGTCGTTCATCTGGCTTTCGCTGGACAAGGACAAGTCTTTTCCCGCCAACATCCGTTGGAACAGAATGTTCCGGAAAATACACTGACGGTCAGACACAAGCGACCGTATCGGGGGGACGGGTTCGTCCCCTTTTTTGCGGCCGGAAAAATCCGGCAAAGCGTTCCGAATGCCGGGAATAAATCGTATTTTTGTCCGGAGAACGATGACGGACGACATTTACCATACCATTGCAGAGCCGGCGGAAGGAGTATTCAAAGACAAGGGAAGCCGTTTTCTGGCCTATGCGTTTCCGGTGGAAAGCGAGGAGGAAATCCGGGAACATCTGGCGCGGTTGAAAAAACGGTACTACGATGCTACGCATCACTGTTACGCCTGGCGTCTGGGAGCGCACGGAGAAAGATTCCGGGCCAATGACGACGGGGAACCCTCCGGCACGGCGGGACGCCCGATTCTGGGACAACTGTTATCGAAAGGGCTTACCTATGTGCTGGTGGTAGTCGTCCGGTATTTCGGAGGGACGAAACTGGGCGTACCGGGACTCATCAACGCTTATCGGGAAGCGACGCTGGACGTGCTGGAAAACAGCCGGATCGTGACCCGAACGGAGGACGCCTGGTACGAAGTCGTTTTCCCCTACACCGTCATGAACGACGTGATGAAGGTCGTCAAGGAAGAACAGCCCGTTATCCGGGAACAGGAATTCGATAATCGCTGTCGGATGGTGCTTTCCATCCGGCGCAGCCGGGAGGAAGGATTGAAAGGGAAACTGTCGAAAGTGGAGGGAACGGAACTCACCTTCCTCCGGATCGGGTAACGGGGAGAAAGAATGAAAAATGCGAATCGAAAATAATCTAACAGTTGCTGTCGCCATGAAGAAAAGCCTTGTATCCATCACCGATTTCACCAAAGAGGAGATGTTGCGCATCATGGATTTCGCCGCCGAATTCGAGGCCGATCCCTGCCAGCGCATCCTGCTCGGAAAAGTGATCGCCACCCTCTTTTTCGAGCCTTCCACCCGCACCCGCCTCAGCTTCGAAAGCGCCATCAACCGGTTGGGAGGCCGGGTGATCGGGTTCTCCGACACCAATAATACGAGCGTCACCAAGGGGGAAACGTTTCACGACACCATCACCACCATCGCGAATTACAGCGACATGATCGTGATGCGGCATTCGCTCGAAGGGGCGGCCCGCTACGCCAGCGAAATCGCGAAGGTTCCCGTAGTCAATGCGGGCGACGGAGCGAACCAGCATCCCAGCCAGACGCTCCTCGACATGTATTCCATCAAGAAAACCCAGGGAACCCTGGACGGAATCAACATCATGATGGTCGGCGACCTGAAATACGGACGGACGGTGCATTCCCTGTTGCAGGCCATGTCCCATTTCAAAACCACGTTCACCTTCGTCGCGCCCCCGGAACTCCGGATGCCGGACGAATACAAACAGCAACTTTACGACCTGGGCATCCCCTATACGGAAACGACCGACATCGGCGAACACATCAACGAAGCCGATATCGTTTACATGACCCGCGTGCAGCGGGAACGGTTCCTCGATTTGATGGAATACGAAAAAGTCAAAAACGCCTACATCCTCAAGAACGCCATGTTGGCGGATACCAAGCCCAACATGCGCATCCTCCATCCTCTTCCGCGCGTCAACGAAATCGACACCGACGTGGACGACAATCCGAAGGCTTACTACTTCAACCAAACGGAAAACGGCGTCTACGTACGGATGGCCATCATCAGTTACCTGTTAGGAGTCAAAAAATAAGAGCCATGGATACGAAAAAACAAATGAACGTCCGCGCCATCGAGAACGGAACCGTCATCGACCATATCCCCGCCGATTGTCTGTTCAAGATCATCAACATCCTCGATCTGGAAAAAGAAACGGGGCAGGTCACTTTCGGCACCAACTTCGAAAGCAAACGGATGGGCAAAAAAGCGATCATCAAAATCGCCGATCGTTATTGCGCGGACGAAGAGGTGAACCGGATCTCCATCGTGGCTCCGATGGCCTGCGTCAACACCATCCGGAACTATCAGGTCGTGGAAAAACGAACGGTGAAAGCTCCCGAAGAAGTGGAGGGCTTCGTGAAATGCGGCAATCCGCGCTGCATCACCAACCACGAAAGAATCCGCACGCGGTTCGAAGTCCAGCGGCAGGGGAATGCCATCACCGGACTGCGGTGTCATTTCTGCGAAAAGGTGACGACTCCGGAAAATATCGTAATCGTCAAGTAAAGCGGGATTTTCCTTTATTTACAAGGTCTCCGGTCGGCGAAAAACGGTTTTCCGGCCGGGGATTTTCGTTTCCGCGGTTGCCGTTTTTTCCGCCTCGCTCCGGAAAACATTCAGCGGCAAAAAGATAAGAATGACGGCTCCGACAACAGCCTGCACCGGAAACCAAATCAACCCTTCGTTCGGCAGGATGAAAGGCACAAGAGCCAACGCTCCTGCGGGCGCAAACGACCGCTCCATCCGCTCGAACAGGAAAAACAACAGCCCGCAAACCACCCATACGGCGATTACGGTCGGGAATCCGAAACCCTCCTGCAACAGGAGTCTGGAACCGGTTCCCAACACGGCTGCGGCCGCAAGCTGGAAAAGCACCCGTCCGGGAGTCTTGCGAAAACCGGCTTCGGGATTGGCGAATTCCACCAACGTTACGATCAGAGGCGGGACGATGCAATAGATTTTGTTCAGGTGAATCGGCAGGAAAGACACGGCCAGAAGCAAGCCCGCCAGCAAACCCCATCGGCGAATCCGCTGCTTAAAGGGCTTTTCCGCCCGCCGGAACGGAATCGGCTTTCTCAAGCCTGCCTTTTCCATCAGCCACTGTCCGCCTGCAAGGATGAGAATCAGGCAGAAAACCGTCGCCGGATAAACCAGGCTCTCCGTTCCCAGCAAGACGGGAAGCATGCAGGCGGAAATCAAGGGAACCAGCGTGGTACGGGTAATCGTCAAACATACGGCGGCAAAGGCAAAAGCAAGGAACAAATCGAGAATCAAAGGCAGCGGAGAATAACGCACGATGGAAATACCGGCCAACGCTCCCGCCGTCATCAGGGCGATGACCTGCATCCGACCGGCCTTCCACACCCGTTTGTCGATGATCCACAGGCCCACGGTGAGCGCAACGGCTTCCGGGAAAATCACCTCCTTTTCCCCCAGAAAATCCGCCGCTCCGACCATGCATCCGATCAACGCCATGGCACATGCATAGCGAACCGCTTTCGACCATTTCTTCCTGCCGGGCAGGGAATCGTAGTTTTCCATCCCGATGTCCAAAATTCGGGCAAAGATAGCTCTCCCCCGCTTCTCATGCAAAAAGAGCGTTCCACCGAAGCGAAACGCTCTTTTTCACCCGAACCGGAAAGGTACCCTTTCCGTTCATCGGCGGCTGCGCGAAAAACGTTCTGTCAGAGGTTGCAAAGTTCCCCGTTTACGATTTCCACCTCCAAGGACACCGTACCGTCCGAATTGTCTTTCAACGCATACCGTGTAATATAATCCGACGCCTGCTCCCGATCCAGCACCTGTCCGATCCGGGCCGGATCGGTGGTGATGTCGTAATCGTACCATTCGTTATTGATCGAAATCCGGAAAGTGTACATCCGGCCCGGTTCCAGCCAGAGCGAAGTCTTGCCGGCGGTCAGACGTCCCTGCCGCCACTCGCGCATGCCGGCTTCGTCCTTCGTGCCGGGACTGTAAAAGAAACTTTTGGTTACGGCGTAGGTAACGCTTTTGTCCGTCGCGCAATATCCGACGATTCTCAGGTCGTAACGGCGAAAGCCTTCCGACCCGGTCAACGCCTCGAACCGTGCCGGCTCCCCTGCCGTTACATCCGTCACGTCGATCGTTTCCTCTTTCAGGGAATAAGGCTCATCCGCCGCCAGGGTGATACGGGCGCTCTTGTCCGAAGCCGTCACCGGAATCTGTTCGATGGCCGTTTGGAGCGGAAGCATACCGGAAACGGTTCCCGAATAGGAACGTCCGCTCGTCTCCACCGTATACCGGAAAGCGGCGGTTCCGGCCGGACCTTCAATATAAAGGGGAATGTTTCCCTGCACCGTTCCCGCCCTGCGGGCGGCCAGCACGAAATACTCTCCCGTCCCCATATCGAGCCGCGCGGCCGGTTCCCCGGTCAAATCATCCGTCAACCGGTACAAGCCGTAAGAATCGTATGTTCCGACAGTAATTGCGGAACGACAGGCATAAATACCGGCCCGCCCGCTTCGGTACAGGGCGAGATAAGCATACCCATTCCCGCACGGAATTTCTCTTAGCGGAACAACGCTGGAAACGGGAGTTCCATCCGGCCCTGTGACCGTAAATCCGCCGTTCGTCCGGGACTCCTGTCCAGAAACGGATGCGGATGAAGCGGACGACAGATCGATCACCGGAACGTCGATGTTTCGCTGTCCCGGCACTCCCTGTCTGACGGCATACGGCAACACGAGGTAACCGGAGGTCGTAGCCGTTCCCGTCACGGTAAATTCCGCCGGGTTCGATGCCGAAACCCCGATGTTGGGATTGAGGTGCAGTTCCAGCATGCCGCCCGTCACGGTATAGAACGGGCGGATGCGTCCCGCTTCGGTTACCAGCTGCTCCCCGTCCTTTCCGGCAAAAGCGATCTCCAGCCTGCCGGAAACGGGTTCCGCCGGTAGCGCATCCGCTTCGACGAAACGAAACGTGTAGGAAGCATCGAACCGGGGAAGATCGGCCCGGATCAGGGGGATCTTGTCTCCGTTGTCGTCTTCGGTCGGATCGGAAAATTCGCATCCGTACAGCGACAACGCGCAACTTCCCAGCAAAACCAGGCTTCGGACTGTCGTACAAATATTCATGTCGGTCTATTTTTTCTTAAAGGTAAACAGTTTGAAAGAAAGGTTGAACTTCAATACCGGATACAGGCGGTAATCCCGAATCTGATGTTCCAGCAAAGCGATGTGGTCGGCTTCCATGGAAGGCGCCAGCATACCGGTCGCCTGGATGTCGATCTTGGGCTTTCCCATGTAGTAGGCCCCGAGTTCGAAAGCGAAGGAAACGGTTCGGTGCCGAGGGGCGATCCGCCCGAAACCGATACCGAGGTAAGGCGCCACCCGCAAGCCGGGCTTGATCGTAAAACGGATATCTCCTACCACATCCGGTTTCAGGACGATGTCTCCGTATTCGAATCCGCTTATGGAGGCGGCCTTCACGGTCGGTTCGAAATTCAACCACCCGACCCCGCCGTTCACGTACATCCAACCGAGAAACTGATACGTGGCGCCCACGAATAGGCTTCCCGTGCGGTACCGGATTTTTCCCGACAGTTGGATATCCCGCTGGTCGAAATCATGATCTATCTTAAAACGGAGGTATTCGTACCCGGCCCGAATCGTAAAGCGGGGCTGCAGGCGATAATAGAACTCCCCGCCCGCTCCATTGGACGAAGCCTTGACTGTCAATCCGATGGAAGAACAATAATTTTTATCCCAGCATTGTCCGGCGTGACATACCAGCAATCCGCATAAAGTCAGTAAAAGTGCTAATTTTTTCATCAATTTAAGAAAGGGTTAAAAACGGCGGAAGGCAACGAATCCGTTGCCCTCCTTTTTATTCATGGACAAGCGGGCGACAAATGCGCTCCGCTCTCCGACCGAATTACAATACGCTGAGTTCCTTCAGCACCGAATTGGTTTTGCGCACGGCAGCGGCGCTCTTTTCGAACGCGGCCTTTTCTTCCTCGGTCAGGTTCAGTTCGAGGATCTTTTCCACCCCGTCCTTACCGATCACAGCCGGAACTCCGATACAGATGTCGTTCTGTCCGTATTCCCCTTCCAGCGAAACGCACGAAGGAATTACTTTCTTCTGATCGCGCAGGATCGATTCCACCACGTAAGCGGCAGCGGCTCCCGGAGCATACCAGGCGGAAGTACCCAGCAGCGAAGTCAGCGTAGCGCCCCCTACCATCGTGTCGGCCGCCACTTTTTTCAGCGTTTCGGAATCGGCCAGTTCCGACACGGGAATGCCCTTGTAATGCGCCTTGTCGATCAACGGAATCATCGTCGTGTCTCCGTGGCCGCCGATCACCATGCCTTCCACTTCGTTGGAATTCACCTTGAGGGCCTTGCTCAGGTAGCATTTGAAACGGGCGCTGTCCAGCGCGCCTCCCATCCCGAACACCCGGTTTCTCGGCAGCCCGCTGATCCGGGTAGCCAGATAAGTCATGGTGTCCATCGGGTTGCTGATGATGACGATCACCGCATCCGGAGAATATTTCAGCACGCTTTCCACCACGTTTTTCACGATGCCGGCATTCACTCCGATCAACTCTTCCCGCGTCATCCCTGGTTTGCGCGGCATCCCGGAAGTGATGACCACCACATCGGAATCGGCCGTCTGCGCATAGTCGTTCGTCACCCCGGTCAAATGGGTATCGAAATCGAGCAGCGTAGCCGTCTGGAAAATGTCCAGCATCTTGCCTTCCGCGAATCCTTCCTTGATGTCAAGCAGCACCAGTTCGCTGGCCAGCTCGCGCGTGGCGATCACATTGGCACACGTGGCTCCCACGTTGCCTGCGCCCACTACCGTTACTTTGTTTCCCATAATTTGCAAAAAAATTTATTGTCCAATGTATGATTCGTTCCCGGTTTTCCGGGAAAAAATTCCGCTGTCGCCGCGGTATCGCCCTTAGCCGATCAATGCCGCATACCCGTCCGCCGAAAGCAACCCTTCCGCCTGCACAGGATCGGTCATCCGGATTTTGACGATCCAGCCTTCTCCGTAAGGATCTTTATTGACCGTTTCGGGAGCCTCGTTCAGCAGTTCGTTGAATTCCAGCACTTCGCCGCCCACCGGCAAAAAAGCATCGGAAACGGTTTTAACCGCCTCGATGGTACCGAAAACGTCGCCGCTTTCCAGCGTCTCGCCCACCGTGTCCACATCCAGAAAAACGATATCGCCCAACTGGCTCTGGGCGAAATCCGTGATACCTACGTAGGCTTCTTCTCCTTCGATTCGCAACCATTCGTGGTCTTCGGAGTACTTCAAATTCGATGGTATATTCATAAAAAGTATGTTTAAAGTGATGACATTCCGGATGCAACCCTTCCCGCGCCGTTAGTTTGTTAACAGCATATCAGGCTTGTAACCCCGTCTTTTTCACCGTCTTATTCCCTTCGGTTCGCCAAAGGTAAATCATTTTATCCAAAAAAAGAATTTCCGCCCATAGATTTTAAGCAAAAAAAGGCCCCGGCATTTCATACCGAAACCCTTTCCTGTTCATTTATCCTTTTTTCGAAGGAAACGGACCGGATTTACCGTTCCCCAGCATTGAATTCCCGCCACATGCTTTCGATTTCGGCATCCGTTACCTTTCGACCGGAAACCACGGCGAATTTGTGCCGGAAGCGCAAGGATTCCCCTTTCCGAAGGGTCAGGGAAAACGGCTGTGCATTCGGATCGTAGCATTGCGTTCCCAGGTTGTTGAGGGAAAACAATCCGTATCCCCTGGCGAAAGCCCGCGCCGGATAGCCCGGATTGCTCCGGTGATCCATCAGAACCACGGTAACAGACTCCCCGTCTTTTTCGGTGGTGTTGCTGATCCACCGGGCAGGCTTTCCGAAAACGCCCGCTTCCCGTTCCTCGCCCCGGTCGTTCCGCATCACGCCCCGCGTACCCCGGTTGAAGATCGTCTTTTCCGGCAGCGGATAACCCAGACTGTCCGTATGGTACTCCGGCCCCCTGGCCGGTTCCTCGAACGCCTTTTCCAGCCGGATGGCGAACAGCCCCTCCTTATTGTCCGAAAAAGTGACCGTGTCCGTAGCGGCGGTCAACACGCTTTCCCGTTCGACCGTGCGCAGATCGCCGCTGCCGGAAAACGCATAGGTCGCCTCTTCCGTCAACAGAACGTTTCCGTCGTTGTCCAGCCACTCCGTTTCCACGCCGAGCACCGCCCGGTCATCTCCTTCCGACAAACGGGTGATTTTGCGGTGACGGATAAAACCGTACTTGTATTTATCCGCGGCAGGACGGGCGTAGGAATCGTTCCAGAAATCCCGGCCGTTCACCTTTCCGAACACGAAAGTCATCCCTACCTGGTGGGGATGATCGGCATGTTCGAAAGCCCTCGGCCGATATGGAAACCCGCGGGTGATTTCGATCCCCGACGCCGTATTGACCGGGTACAAGACAGGCTTCCGGAATTTTTCCTCGAAGCAATAGGAAGTGAAAAGCCGTCCGTCCGCCCAAACGTCGACTTTCCGGTTGGCTTCGTCCGTCCGTAAACGGAATCGGGGTTGCGCTACGGTCGCCACGGACAGCAGGCTACAGGCGACGATCAATAGACCATGCTTTTTTTTCATGACTTCGGTATTCGGGTTAGTGAAGGTAAAGGTAGAAAAAAAGAGCCGTACTGCCATCCGCAGCACAGCCCTTTTTCGTCTTATCTTCAAACAAGGACTATTTCATCAGTTCCGGATAGAACACGGAGAAAATCAGGATCAACAGCCCCAACACAAGCACAGCCATGGTCTTCGATCCGCATCCCCGCCACTCTTTCAGAATGATGCCCCAGACGTTGCTGAAAATCACGTTCAGCGCCATCAGGATGCTCCACGAAAAAGCCATCATCACGCTGCCCGGCTCGAAAAAGCTCTGTCCGGCTCCCAGTCCGAAGAACTGCGAGTACCACAGCACTCCGGCCAAAGCACAGAACAGGATGTTGTTCACCAGAATCTTACCCGGCACCGAAAAATAATCCTTCCCCGTGCCATGCTTGATGTTCTGCGAAATGCAGTAAGCGAAGTTGGTAATCAGCCCTCCGACGGTCACCAGCATGATGACCGGATTCAGCGCAAACAACTCCCGCGCGCCCAACTCGATGGCTTTCGCCTTGATGGGTTCGCCGGCGGTCAGTCCCAGGTTGAAGCAGGCGCTCATCACCCCCGCCAGCAACGCCACGAGCAAACCTTTCTTCAACGCGAAATCCTTGATGGCGGCCAGCCGCTCCTCTTCCGTCATATTTCTGGAACGGAGCGCCCCGGCATACCCGATAACGGCAATCCCTGCAATCGTGATGCAAACGCCCGACAACAGGATCAGCCCCGAAGCCGAAAACAGGTCGTCTCCCTTGATGATGGCCGGAATCAGCGTCCCGAAAGCCGAACACGTGCCGAGAGAAATGGACTGTCCCAAAGCCACTCCCAGGTAACGCATGCTCAGCCCGAAAGTCAGTCCGCCGACCCCCCAGAGCATTCCGAATCCGATGGACTTCCACGCAGCGCCGTCCCCCGCTCCCAGAATGGCGGAAAGGGAGGCTCCGCTTTCGCCGACCGTAATCAGCGAGCCGATATACGGGAAAACGAGCCATGCGAAAAGTCCCTGCACGAGCCAGAAACTCTCCCACGACCACTGCTTCACCTTGTTGATCGGCACGTAAGAGCTCGACTGTCCGAAACTCCCGACCGCTATGATCAGTAATCCGATAATGGTATTCATACGCTTCTTCTGTCTGCTAAATACCGGTTACCGTTTGGAGGTCACGTCCTTTTCGTACTGCTGGATTTTCCCCACATACTCCGTACCGACGGCCGTGCCGTTCTTCAGGCAGAAGTAATCGTAAACCGCATTCCACGGCAGCGACTTCATTTCTTCGAGGAAAGCGAGGCGTTCGAAATACTGCCCCTTATCTTCGAACTCCCGCAGTTTGGCCGTAGGTTCGAGCAGGGCCTGCAGGAACGCTTTCTGCGTAGCCCGCGTTCCGGTCACGTAAGCCCCGATCCGGTTGATGGAAGCGTCGAAATAGTCCAGTCCCACATGCACCCGGTCGAGCGCGTCGGCCCGTACGATTTCCTGTGCCAGCGCCAGCAGTTCGTCCGTCAGCGTCACCACGTGGTCGCTGTCCCACCGCACCCCGCGGCTGACGTGCAGCATGATTTCCGGAGCGAACAACAGCAGGGAAGAAATCTTGTCCGAAATCACTTCCGTCGGATGGAAATGACCGGCGTCCAGCGTAATCATCACCTGGTTGGCGACGCCGTATCCCATGTAGAATTCATGCGAACCCACCACATAGCTTTCGCTTCCGATCCCGAACAGCTTGCTTTCGATGCAGTCGCGCATGTACTGCGGATCGAGCTTCAGGCTAAAAATCTCGTCGAGCGCATTTTTCAGGTTCTGCCGGTACAACAATTTGTCCACCGTCATATCCTTCGAACCGTCCGGAATCCAGATGTTGTGGATACAGGGCGAACCGAGCTGCTTCCCGATTTCGGCGCTGATGATCCGGCACCGTTTCACGTGTTCGATCCAGAAATCCCGGATTTCCTTTTTCCGGTTGGAAAGCGTGAATCCGTCGTCCGCCAGCGGATGCGAGAAACAGGTGGAATTGAAATCGAGTTTCACGCCTACCTTTTTCGCCCAGTCGATCCAGCCCTGGAAATGTTTGGGTTCGATCTGGTTCCGGTCGGCCCTGCCGTCCGAGAAATCGCCGTAAATGGCATGCACGTTCACCCGGTGCACCCCCGGAATCAGGGAAAGCGCCTCTTCCAAATCGGCATACAACTCTTTCGGCGTGCGGGCCTTGCCCGGATAATTTCCAGTCGTCTGAATCCCGCCGGTCAGCGGCCCGTCCGGATTCTCGAAGCCGGAAACGTCGTCCCCCTGCCAGCAGTGAATCGAAATCGGCAGATTTTGCAACTGTTCGAGGGCCTTGTTCACATCCACGCCCAATTCCGCATAACGTTCCGCTGCTGCAGCGAACGCCTGTTCCACTTTTTGTTCTTTGCTCATTTTTTTTGGTCGGTTAATTATTTTAGGTTACAAATATTCACATAACGATCATAGGCCTCGGCCCACATTTCCCGTTGCTGGGGCGCATAGGTCTTGATGTCGATGGAAGCGGCGATCATTTCGCGCATCCCGTGCAGAGAATCCACCAGCCCCGAAGCCTGCGCCTGGATCATGATGTTCCCCATCGCCGTGGCCTCCGACGGCCCCGAAAGCACGGGAATTCCCAACGCATTCGCCGTGAACTGGTTGAGCAGCTCATTCTGCGAGCCTCCCCCGATCACGTGCAGCCTTTCGATCTCGAACGGCGCCACCGAACGGAGCATTTCGAGCACCACCCGGTATTTCAGAGCCAGACTCTCGAAGATTGTCCGGACGATTTCGGCGTGCGTTTCCGGCCTCTTCTGTCCGGTCGCCAGGCAATAGGCATGTATGGCCCCCGTCATGCTCTCCGGATTGGCGAACGAAGGATGATCGGGGTCGATCATGCACTGGAAAGGATCCACGCTGTAAGCCATCCCCACCAACTGCGGATAGGAATACTGCACCTCCCGCTCCCACTCTTTCCGGCACTGTTCCAGAATCCACATGCCGGTGATGTTCTTCAGGAAGCGGGTCGTTCCGTCCACGCCTCCTTCATTGGTGAAATTGAGCTGCATCGACCGTTCGTTGATGATCGGAGAGCGGGTTTCGATCCCCATCAGCGACCAGGTGCCCGAACTCAGGTAGGCGAATTTTTCATCCAGCGCCGGCACGGCGGCCACTGCCGATGCGGTATCGTGTCCCGCCACCGCTACTACCGGTATCCGCCCCACGCCCGTTTCCTTGGCAATGTCCTCGGAAAGGTATCCGATAACGGTACCGGGCATGACGATTTCGCTGAACAAGTCGGTCGAAAGTCCGATCGCTTCCATCAGTGAGGGTTCCATCCGTTTGGTTTCGGGATTCAGTATTTGGGAAGTGGAAGCGATCGTATACTCGGTGACCATGTTTCCGGTCAGCAGGTAGGAAAGGGCGTCGGGCATGAAAAGGAGTTTCCGGGCCGCTTCCAGCACGGAAGACTTTTCCTGCTTCAGGGCATAAAGCTGGTACAGGCTGTTGAAATTCATCACCTGAATTCCCGTCAGCCGGTAAACCTCTTCCCTCGGCACGATCCGGAAATACCCCTCCGGGGCTCCTTCCGTATGAGGATCACGGTAGGCATAAGGCAGCCCCAGCAGATTCCCGTCCTCTCCTGCCAGCGCGAAATCGACGCCCCAGGTGTCGATCCCGATGGAATCCGGAATGATGCCCGCCTTGGTACAGGCGGCGAGCGCTTCCTTGATATGTTCGTACAGGTTGAATATATTCCAATAATAATGATCCCTGATCTTCCGGATATGATTCCCGAAGCGCGTCAGTTCCTTCATCTCGATCCGGTCTCCCTCTACTCTGCCGACGATGGATCGTCCGCTGGTAGCCCCCAGGTCGATGGCCAAAAAAGTTTTTTCCATATTTTTCAAGTCAGTCGGTTTTTCCGTCCGCATCCGGACAAGGCTAGACAAATGTAGGCATTTTCCCTTCAAATCAGCTTTGATTATTGATTCTGTTTATGGTCATTTTGATTATTTTTTTCGGAGAAAAGCGACGTTCGGGCAAAAAACCGCTATATTTGAAGGAAAATAAGAACACAAACGTATTTTCCACTGAACGGAAATGCGCCAATCGTCCCTGCCATGAAAGACGCCGTGTCCGTATCCGAATACTCTTCGCTGTTCAAATACCTGGTAGCTAACGAAACCGATGCGCTCTGGGGACTGACCGTCACCACGGTGGGTTATCACCGGATGACGGTAGTGAAAAACTATCCGCCCAAAGACCATCCTACGGAATACAACTTCGACTATGCCAAAGGCCGGATTCTGAATGAGTTTCAGATGGTTTACATCACACGGGGTACGGGAAGTTTCCGCACCGCCAGCACCCCCCTCCAGCATGTGCGGGAAGGAGACATGCTGCTGATTTTCCCGGGCGAGTGGCACACCTACCGCCCCGATCCGAAAACCGGATGGGACGAATACTGGATCGGCTTCAAAGGCCCGATAGCGGACAACCTATTGAAAAACAATTTTTTCCGCAAAACGAATCCCCGGTACTACATGGGGATCAGCGAGGAGGTCGTGGCCCTTTACAACAAAGCCATCGACGCCGCCGAAGAAGAACGGGCCGGGTTTCAGCAGTTCATGGCCGGGATCGTGTCGCACCTGCTCAGCATCCTGTACTTCAACCACCGGAACAGGCAGTTCGCCGACAAGGAAATCATCAACCGGATCAACAAGGCCAAAATCATCATGCAGGAGAACATTTTCAACAGCGTCTCCCCGGAAGAGATCGCCGAACAGCTGAACCTGAGCTACTCCTGGTTCCGGCGGGCCTTCAAGGAATACACCGGTTTCGCTCCGGCCAAATACATGAGCGAACTCAAGCTGCAGAAGGCCAAAGCCCTGCTGGTCACCACGAAAAAAAGCATCAAGGAAATCTCCATTTCCCTCAACTTCGACAACGTGGAGTACTTTTCCACGTTTTTCAAGAAAATGACGGGAAAACCCCCGATGGAGTACCGGACGGATTCCACCCGGTTCACCGAAATGCAGTAGGCTGGGAGGCCGCGGGCAGAGCGAAAAATGAATCCGGGGAAATTTCCAAGCAACTGCACGTGTCGATTTCGTGCGAATTTTCCGGTCTGGAAAAAACTTTTCCGGAAAATTTGCAGGAACAAGGGCCGGTATCTATTTTTAAGCCCAAACCCATGCACCCATGAAAGATCCCGTGTTTATCCCGGATTATTTGCACAGCGCCCTCGGAACGAATGAAGTCGAAACGATCGCAAACGACTTTTTCATCGCCGATTTCAAGCCCTCCCCCGATAATTTCCATCCCCGTCCCCATCGCACTTCTTTCCTGATCATCATCGTCTGTCTGGAAGGAAACTGCCGGTTCTCGGTCAACCTTTACAACTACGAACTCCGGAAACACGATCTGATTTCGCTCCTGCCCTATTCCCTCGTGGAGCCGTCGGATTACAGCCCCGACTGCCGCGTTCGCGTGATCGGTTTCAATCCGGCTTTTCTCAGTACGACGCTCACCCGGAACGTCCCTTTCTACCTCTCGATGCAAGACCGTCCCCAAACCCGACTGACGGAAAACGAAACGGAACTGTTCGACCGCTACTACGAATTCATCCGGGACCGCCTGCTGCGAAACGATTCCCGATACCGGACGGAAGTGGTGCAAAATCTCCTCCATGCGCTGCTGGTGGAACTGGCCGACATTTATCGGAAAGAGCCGATGCCGGAACTTCCCGTGTCCTCCCTGCAGGAAAACGATCTGCTCCGGAAATTCATGGAACTGGTCGTGGAACACTACCTGAAACAGCGGAACGTGGGTTTTTACGCGGACAGGCTGTGTCTTACCCCCAAATACCTTTCGAAGGTCATCAAGAGACTGAGCGGACATACCGTTCCGGAATGGATCAGTCGGATCCTGGTGCTTCATGCGCAGGTGCTGCTCAAATCGTCGAAACAGACCGTCCAACAAATCGCTCTCGAGCTGAATTTCCCCAACGCCTCCTTCTTCGGACGCTTCTTTAAAAAGCACACCGGCATGACTCCCGGCCAATATCGGTTGAAATCCTGATCTCCCGACGTCCTTGTTGCGACCGCTTCCGCCCGGAATTTGGGGAAACCGGAGAGTCAGGAAACGGATGCCGCTCCGAAAATCCCGGGCGGAAAATTCCGCCTCCCGTCGCGAATATGGATTTCAGGAAATATTTCTGTAAGTTTGCGCACGACAAAGAAACGAAACAGAATTATGACACAGGAGGAATTGTTCAAAAAGCTGGTCGCACACAGCAAGGAATACGGATTCATCTTTCCGTCGAGCGAAATATACGACGGCCTGAGCGCCGTGTACGATTACGGACAAATGGGCGTCGAACTGAAGAACAACATCAAGAAATACTGGTGGGATTCGATGGTCAAGCTCAACGACAACATCGTGGGAATCGACGCCGCCATTTTCATGCATCCCCGCACCTGGGAAGCCTCGGGGCACGTGGGCGCCTTCAACGATCCGCTGATCGACAACAAGGACTCCAAAAAACGGTATCGGGCCGACGTGCTGATCGAAGACTGGCTGGCCAAGCAGGACGAAAAGATCGCCAAGGAAGTGGAAAAGGCACGCAAACGGTTCGGGGAAAGCTTCGACGAAGCCATGTTCCTCGAAACGAATCCCCGCGTGGCCGAGACCCGGAAAAAACGGGATCAGGTTCATGAACGGATGGCGAAGGCCCTCAACGACAACGATTTCGACGAAATCAAACGGATCATCGAGGACTGCGAAATCGTCTGTCCCATATCCGGCACGCGAAACTGGACAGAAGTGCGACAGTTCAACCTCATGTTCGAAACCAAGATCGGTTCGGTGGCCGACGGCGCCAACACCATTTACCTGCGTCCCGAAACGGCGCAGGGCATCTTCGTGAACTTCCTGAACGTACAGAAAACGGGGCGCATGAAGATTCCTTTCGGGATCGCCCAGATCGGGAAAGCGTTCCGGAATGAAATCGTGGCCCGGCAGTTCATTTTCCGGATGCGGGAATTCGAACAGATGGAAATGCAGTTCTTCATCCGTCCGGGCGATGAAATGCGCTGGTACGAACACTGGAAGGCTTTTCGGATGAGCTGGCACAAGGCGCTCGGATTCGGCGAAAACCACTACCGGTTCCACGATCACGACAAACTGGCCCATTATGCCAATGCCGCGACGGACATCGAATACGAATTCCCGTTCGGCTTCAAGGAAGTGGAAGGCGTTCACTCCCGCACCGACTTCGATTTGGGCAACCACCAGAAATTCTCCGGGCGGAAAATACAGTATTTCGATCCGGAAACGGGCGAAAGCTACGTTCCCTACGTGGTGGAAACCTCGATCGGCGTAGACCGGATGGTGTTGCAGGTACTCTCCGCTTCCTATACGGAAGAAAAGCTCGAAAAGGAAGACCGGGTGGTCATGAAGTTCCCCCCGGCATTGGCGCCGGTCAAGGCGGCGGTACTCCCGCTGGTCAAAAAGGACGGTCTTCCCGAATTGGCTCACGAAGTGTTCGATGCGCTGAAATTCGACCACGTCTGCCAGTACGATGAAAAGGACAGCATCGGGAAACGGTACCGCCGGCAGGATGCCATCGGAACGCCCTTCTGCATCACGGTGGATCACCAGTCGCGAGAAGACCGGACGGTAACCGTCCGGCATCGCGACACCATGGCGCAGGAACGGGTGACGATCGACGAGCTGCCCCGCCTGATCGACGAGGAAGTGAGCTTCCGCAAGCTGTTCCGGCAGATCGTCAACCGGTAAACCATCGGACAGGGGGCGCAGGCGTCGTCCGTATTTTTCACATGCAGGCCGTTCGGGACACCGGACGGCTTTTTTTACATTGGAAAATTGATGTTATCTTTGCCAGAGGATCAGTTCCGGCCCGAACGGACAACCGCCATCGTCGCGGAGGAACGCATCGGGAACCGGCTTCCGCATCCTCTTTGGTAAAAAACGTAATTTCTTACACGGGAAATGACCGACGAAACCGAGTACAAGGAAAAGCTGTTTTCCCTTTTTCCGGCCATCACCGACGCGGAAAAGGATGCCGTCCGTCCCCGAACCGTCATCCGGTCCCTGCCGAAAGGACGTTTCATCTACCGGGAGAACGAATGGCCGAAAGGATTCGTCTGCCTGCTCGAAGGCAACGCCAAAGTGGTGAAACGGGGGATCAACGGCAGGGGGCAGATCATCCGGCTGGTACGCCCCATGGGGATTCTGGGATACCGGGCTTTGTTCGCGGAAGAGAACTACCGTTCCTCCGCCGTCACGCTGGACGACAGCGTCATCGCCCTGGTGGAGCGCGAAGTCTTTTTCACCCTGCTCCGCTCCAACGCGGAAATCTCCCTGAACATCCTGAAATCCATCGCCTGCGAACTGGGAATTTCCAACCTGCGGACGCTTTCCCTCACCCAGAAATACATCCGGGGACGGCTGGCGGACGCCCTCCTGTTCCTCATCGCCACCTACGGTTTTGCCGAAGACGGCAAGACCATCGCCGTCACCCTCTCGCGCGAAGACCTCGCCCAGCTTTCTTCCATGAACACCTCCAATGCCATTCGGACGCTTTCCGCTTTCGCAGCGGACGGTGCGGTGGAACTCACCGGCAAGCGCATCCGCATCCGGGATATGGAGTTGTTGAAAAAAATCAGCCTGCTGGGGTAACCCCCCTGTCGAAAGGCCGGCCGGTGCGATAACGAAATTGTCAGTTGTCCCGACACCGGAAAGTGGGTCGCAATAAAAAGCCGGACATCCTTTTTACAGGAAGCCCGGCTATGTTTTTCGGCTCTCGCTCGCTAAGGTCGCCTCACGGCTGGGGATTCACCACCGGAACCCGCACGGAAGCAGTCGTATCGGTCGGAAACTCCACGTTGAAAATCAGGCTTTCCAACTGACGGATGTAATTCCGTTTGCCGTGCTTCGGAGAATAGACGTATCCGTCGATGGTCACCACCTCTTTCCGGGTGGCATCCACCGTCGTATAGCTGACGAAAGGCCCGCCCATATAATCTCCGGTCACATCCCAGAAGCCCCGCATTTCGAACCACAGGCGTCCGTTGATGATCACCGTATTCAGAACGGGCTCGATCTCCTGGCTGGTAGTCATGCGGGAACCGTCGGTCGGCCCCGGTATCAGGGCGGCGAACTCGTTCCGCTTTTCCACCAGGTAAGGAACCGTGAAATTGGCGCCCGACGTCAGCGGATAGCTGTAAATGAAAATGCCCTGACTGGCCAACGGCATCTCGTAGGAAATCCACAAAAAGTTCGGAGCCTCTTTCCGGACGGTATACCCCATCGGGATACTCATCGTGAAACCGAACTTTTCCTCGATCAGCCGGTTGATGGATTTTTCGGGAAAGGCTTTCCCCTTGTTCACGAAACGGTCCCGCTCGGCCATTTCGAAAATCCGCTGCAACGCTTCCCGGTTAGCGTCCACGTAGGCCAGCACGGTGCTGTCGGAAGGCCCCTGAAGGGTCACCCGCAACTGGGGAACAGCGTCCACGTCGTATTCGGCCACCATCGCAGGCTCGCCGACGGACGGCGAGACGTTCAGCGTAAGCAGGTTCCGGTGCTGAAGCAGCAGCCCCTTGTAGTTGCCGGGAACGATGTGGTAAAGATCGAAGCGCGGCTCCCGCTGATTGAGCATCGGAACCTCTTCGAGCAGGATGGAACGAAGCGTGTCGCCCAGCTCCCCCTTCCACTCCGCTTCGGGCATCACTACGAAAATATCGTAGGGTTTTCCCGTCGCAGGCGCTTTATGCTCCTCCCGTTCCTTGCAGGCCAGCAATCCCACGACCGCACAGCACAGCATTATTTTGAAAAGCAGTTTCATAACCCAGGAATTAATTCTTACACCAAACAAAGGTATTCAATTTTGCGGCTTCCGCAAATATTATACTAAAAGCCATTCGATTGGTCTGAAAATTGAACGAATCGGAAAGGAATGCCAAAAACTTTCGAACCATGGAAAAATTCAAGGAACTCATAAGCGATAACGATCTGGTGCTGGTCGACTTTTTCGCCCACTGGTGCGGCCCCTGCCAAATAATGACTCCCATTCTGGACGACCTGAAATCGGCCGTCGGGGAAAAGTTGACCATCGTCAAAGTGGACATCGACCTGCCGGCCAACCACGGCCTCACCAGCCTGTATCAAATCCGGTCGGTTCCCACCCTTATCCTGTTCCGCAAAGGGGAAATCGTCTGGAGGAACAGCGGCGTCGTCAGTACGGAAGACCTTCGGGTCATCGTGGAAAAACAACTCGAAACCGAAAAACAACCCCAATAACCAGAACAAAGCGCTTCGGCGCTTTTTTCTTTTTCCCGTTTCGCTCGAAAGCCGCCGTCCCTTTCCGCTCCCCCTCTTCCGCTCGTACCGTTCCGGAATGCGGCGGCGAATTTCCGGAAAAAATTGCACGATATCCGGATTTTTTATACTTTTAGCAATGTTTTAACCGCCCATACACGCGGAAAATATTCGGATGCGGCGGATGTATACCGTTGCAATCCGAAGAAAATGCGTTGAAAGCAACTCGGTTATGAAACGGCAATGCACGTCAGAGCGTTTGCGAATGCATCCGGAATCCGACGGAAATTTTGCAGTGCTCGGCAACCGGACAACAGAATCGATCCGGTGGTATGTTTGACGGAAGCGAAAAGGGAAAGATGAACTATTTTTATCTGGATCGAAACGGGAACCCCATCGGCCCTACGGATACGCAGGGACTGAAACAGGCGGAAATCGCCCCCGAAACCTATGTATGGTTCGAAGGGCTGCCCGGATGGGTGCAGGCCGGTACCGTCCCGGAACTTTCGGATTTGTTCCGGGGACAAACGCCTCCGCCCGTTCCGGCCGAACCGTCGGCAACCGAGGTTCCTCCTTTTCCATCCGCCGTCCCGCCTTCCGTTCCCGTCAAAAGAACGCCCCTGCATCCTCTATTGATCGGCCTTTCCGCCGGTCTGACGGTGATATTGGTGTTGCTCAGCCCGATCTTCACCGCCTTCATCGCTTCGATCTTCGATTCCGACCCTACCGTCCTGATCAGTCCGGTAGCAATACTGTTCGGAGTGTTGTGCGTCGTGTTCCTGCTGGTTCGGAGACGAAAATATTTTCTGCCGTTTCTCTTGATTTATGCTCCGATTTTGCTTTCGTTTCTGGCGGGAAGCGTTTACTATGGCACCATAAAACGCTGTTGGATCGGTTATGAAAACGGAACGATGGAAATCGTTTCGCATGGCAAGCACGGGATCGTCAACCGGTTCGGATTTACGAGAATAAAACCCCTTTACGATCGGATTTATAAGGAACAGAGCTATGGCACCACTTATTACCGGGTGCAGCGTTTCGGGAAATGGGGCCTGCTGTCGGAAGAAAACGCAGAAATCCTTCCCTGTGCCTACGATCAACTGGAGAAATGGGGCGAAGGTTATTACAAATTGACCAAAAACGACCTCGAAGGGCTGGCCGAAAGGGACGGCAGCATCGTTCTTGCCTGTATATACGACCAGATCGAAGAATGGGATGAAAAATATTTCAAATTGACTCAGGACGGTCTTCAGGGTCTGGCGGACAGGGGTGGCAACGTTCTGACTCCCTGCAAATATGTTTACATTTGGCCGTTCGAAGCCGGAGTGGCCAAGGTGAACGTCGACGGAACGGACGAAGGCAAGTCGATAAAAGGCGGTACGTGGGGCTACATCGACACGGAAGGCGACGAAGTGATCCGGTGCGTTTACTCCTCCCTCGGAAATTTCGATGAAGACGACGACCGGTCCACCGTGGAGGGCAGGCTGGGCGATTTCGTGTACACGTTCGACCGACGGGGAAACGTCCTTCACACTGCGTATACGGGATATTCACTGTTTTAATTATAAATTTCAAGCATGAAAAAGTACTACTACATCGGAGCGCAAAACACGCAGAAGGGACCTTACACCCTGGAAGAGATGCGTGGTGAAGGAATTACGCCCCAGACCCTCGTCTGGTACGAAGGGATGAGCGACTGGAAACCGGCGGGGGAAACGGAAGAACTCCGGTGCCTTTTCGCAAGCGTGCCGCCCGCAGGCGGAACTTACCAGAGTACTCCGGGTTATGCCGCGCAGCAACCGGGCATTCCCGTACCCCCCGCAGGAGCGACGTTCAACCAGGCAGGCGGCAGCACGCCTCCGCAAACCCGTCCGGATTCATGGCTGGTATGGTCGATTCTTTCCACCATCCTCTGCTGTCTTCCGTTGGGAATCGTGGCCATCATTTATGCCACGAAAGTGGACAAACTGTGGGACATGCACGACTATGCGGGTGCGGTCAAAGCGGCTCAGCAGGCCAAAACGTTTACTCTGATCGGAGCCGGAGTGGGATTGCTGGGGGGAATCATCTATTTCATTCTGATCATGGTCGGAGCGATGGCGGGCGGTTTCTAACCTCCGGCTTCGCCCGTGCCTTTTCCTGCGGAATGTTTCCAGCGAATCGGAAAAGGCACGATTCATAATCGATACTTATCGGATTCCGTTTCCTTTTTTTGGGGAAACGGAATTTTTATTCGCCTTGCTTTCCGTTACCGATCAGGGGCATAACTCCCGGAAGAACGGGCCCGGCACCCATGTTTCTCAGGCGAAAGGCCGCCCCTTTCATCCGTCCGGCAGAATCCGGACGAAATTTTCTATCTTTGTCGGAAATTTTTCCCGCGCAAGCACTTCGCGCTCACGTAAAACACCGATGTCGATCCTAAAAAACAGGCGTTTCACGACCGTTGTTCTGCCCGTACTGGTGGGCATCTTCCTGATCGGAGGAGGAATCGTGCTCTATTTCCACGACCCCGAAGCTTCGGCCGGAGCGCCGAAATGCTGGTTCCACCTGTTAACGGGCTGGAAATGCGCCGGATGCGGTACGCAACGGGCGCTCTATCACCTGCTGCATCTTCGTCCGGGACAGGCCGTAGCCTACAATCCGTTCCTGTTGATCGCCCTGCCTTATCTGGGACTGCTTTTTTACCTGCAATATCTGGGAGGAGCGAAGCGCTTCCCCCGTTTGGACAAAGCGCTTTTCGGACGAAAGGGAATCCTGACGGCCTTCACCGTCATCGCGGTCTACTGGATCGGGCGGAATTTGGTAGGAATATAAACCGCTTTGAAAACCGGAGGTTCTGTCCTCTGCGGTCCTTCGCCAAAGCAAACGCTTCCGCCCTTGCAGACGGAAGCGTTTCTGTAAATCCCGAAAAATATATCCCCCGTCTCCGGGTACAAGCCCCTCATCCTCTCAAATATCGTCCGAATTGAACTTATACCCCAACCGTTTTCCGGTCTGCATCTTGGAGTTTTCGATTTTCGTATTCATCTGATCCACCGACACGATCTTGACCGCATCGTAAGGCGGCACCAGCAAATCGAATTCCAACGAGTAGGTCACCGCGATCTCCACGATATTCAGCAGAGCCGCCTTGTCGATCGCCTGAGTGCCGAAATTATTGTGCCGCAGGCTCATCTGCCGTTTGCCTTCCACGAAATACTGGTTCTCCCGGTTGACGAAAATCCGGCCGATCAGGTATCCCTCGTCCGAATTCCGGTTGTAGCGGAAAGAATCGGACAGGAAATTATAAATGTTGATAATGCCGCAATAGGAATTGCTCTTGTCCCGCGCCACGTAGGAGTTCTGCCAGATCGGGTGTTCCCGGTTGAACTCGAACACGTTGGTGTGCATGCTGAAAATCAACGTATCGGCCGCCACCTGCAACTGCGCCTCGAACTTTCCCCGGTCCCGGTATTCGATTTTCACGCGCCGGTCGATGTCCTCCAGCTCGTCGTTGAGCTCGGAAGACATTTCATGCAGTACGTCCTTCAGCTGGGTAAAAACATTGAACGTATTGTCGTAAACCCGCTGCTGCAATTCCGACTTTTCCCGGATCGTGCGCAGGATATCTTCCCGCATGTTCGTCGCTTCACTTTCCCCCATAGTTCAAACTGTGCTTTCTCTTTCGGTCGTTTTCCCTCTTTCGCCGTGAAAAAGGAATCAAATATAAACATTTTTTGTCGTTTCACTCCTTTCCTGTTCCCCGCCTTCCGCAACATTCCCCCCTTCCAACTCATACCGGCTCACCGCAGGCGGATCTGCTGCCCTTCGCGGATCGTGTCGCTTCCGCTCATGTTGTTGATCCGGTAAAGATTTTTCAGCCGGATCCCGAAACGCTGGGAAATGGAATGCATCGTATCGTTCGCTTTCACCTCGTAAAGCAGGTATCCGTTCTCGGAACGTTTGTTTTTCTTCCGCGTGTAAAGCGCCTGCCCTTCCTGCAAACCGACCGGCGAGGCGAGATCGTTGAACTTCAACAGGCAGGAAACGCTCATGCGCAAATCACGCGCTATCGACTCGAACGTATCGCCCGGCCCGGCCAGCACGTACGGCACCCCGTTGTTATACCTCACCGGTCTTCCGCCCGCCCGATCCATCGTCACCGTATAATCGTCCACATTCACGGGCCGCGCATTCGTTCCGCCCAGATCCACGGCTCTCTGTTCCCGCCGGATATCGTTGTACGTCACATCCACCCCCTCGTCCAGCAGGTAGAGCTTGTTTTCCTCGATGATCCCGATCAGCAGTTCCGGATACTTCGGATTGGTCGCATACCCGGCCCGTTTCAAACCATAGGCCCATCCCCGGTAATCGGTCGGTTTCAGGTCGAAAAGGTCGTTATACCGGGGAGAATCGTCCAGAAAACGGGAATGATCCTCGAAGGATTCCTCCACGCTCCCGTACTTCCGAAAACATTCCCCCGCCGCATCGTCATCGTGCTCCACCACCTCTCCTTTCCAGTCCCCCTTGCACTTGATGCCGAAATGGTTGTTCGCCTCTTTCGCCAGCCGGCTGTTTCCGTTGTCGGATTCGAGCAATGCCTGCGCCATCTTGACGCTGGCCGGAATCCCGAATCGCTCCATCTGCTCGATGGCGATCCCCTTATACTTCAGAATATACTCCTCCCGCGTGATCCGTTGCGCCGACGCAACGGTCGCTCCGCTGCACAAAACCAACAAGCCGCACAAAATTCGGTTTCTTCCCCGCATGTTTTTCTTCCTGTCTTCCGTCGATACTACTTCCCGCTTAACAGCGTATCCGTGAAACTGACTGTATTCCAAAAACCTATATCAATCCCAGCTCCCGCTTGATCGCCTCGATTTTTTCCGTCAGCTGCCGATCCACCTCGTCATATTTTTCCACGCAGCACAAATCCCCCCGCACTCCGAAATAGAACTTGATCTTGGGTTCGGTACCCGAAGGCCGGGCGGAAACGATCGTGCCGTCTTCCGTCAGGAATTGCAGCACGTTGCTCTTCGGCAGTTCGATCGGCAGGGTCGTTCCTGTTTTCAGATCATGCGTTACCTGCTCCTGATAGTCCCGCACTTCCACCACGAGCGATCCCTGGATCGATTTGGGCGGGTTGGCCCGCAGGTCGGTCATCATCTGCCGGATGGCTTCCTGTCCGTCCTTCCCCTGTTTGGTGATGGAAAGAAGCGATTCCTTATAAAAACCGTACTGTACATAAATCTTCTTCAACAACGCGTACAAAGACAACCCCTGTTGCTCCTTCGCCCATGCCGCCGCCTCGGCGATCATGGCGCAACTGATCACGGCATCCTTGTCCCGCACGAAATCGCCGACCAGGAACCCGTAGCTTTCCTCGCCGCCTCCGATAAACCGGGTCTTGCCCTCTTCGCGCCGGATCACTTCAGCGATGAATTTGAACCCCGTCAGGACATTATAATACGGTACGCCGAACGACTCGGCGATCCGCGCCAACAGTTCAGAGGTCACAATAGTCTTGACGATAAATTCTTTCCCGTCCAGCTTACCCAGTTCTTTCCACCGCGTCAAAAGATAATAGGTCAGAATGGCGGCCGTCTGGTTCCCGTTAAGCAGCACGAACTCCCCCTTCTCGTTCCGCACGGCGATTCCCACCCGGTCGGCGTCCGGATCGGTGGCCAGCACCAGCTCCGCCCCTTCCTTCACCGCCAAGTCGATAGCCATCTGCAAGGCGGATTGTTCTTCCGGATTCGGCGACTTGACCGTCGGGAAATTTCCGTCGGGTACCGCCTGCTCCGGCACCACGGTCACATTCCGGAATCCCACTTCCCGCAAAAATTCCGGCACCAGCACCCCGCCCGTTCCATGCAGCGGCGTATAAACGATCTTCAGATCGGCATGCCTGGCCACCGCTTCGGGAGAAAGCATGAGCGTCCGGAGCCTATCCATGTAAATCCGGTCGAGGTCCTTGCCGATCCGTACGATGTTTTCCTCTCCTCCCGTCCATTTCACCTGATCCAGCGACTCGATCTTATTCACCTCCCCGATGATATTGGTGTCGTGCGGAGCCGTCACCTGTGCTCCGTCGTTCCAATACGCCTTGTAACCATTGTATTCTTTCGGATTGTGCGAAGCCGTGATCACCACCCCGCTCTGGCACCCCAGCTGGCGGACGGCGAAACTCAGCTCGGGCGTGGGACGCAACGAATCGAAAAGGTAAACCGTGAATCCGTTGGCGGCGAAAACCCGCGCGGTGATGTCCGCGAATTCCGCACTGTTGTTCCGGCTGTCGTATGCAATAGCAACTTTCAGCTTTTCATCCCCAAATTGCAACTTAATATAATTCGCCAAACCCTGCGTCGCCATTGCCACCGTGTAAGCGTTCATACGGTTGGTTCCGACCCCCATAATCCCCCTCAAACCGCCGGTTCCGAACTCCAAGTTTTTATAAAAAGATTCCACGAGTCCCTTCCGGTCGTCCTTCATCATACGGCGGATTTCTTCCTTCGTAACATCATCATAATCACCGCTCAACCATTTTTCAGCCTTTTGATTCACCAATGCATCCAAGTCCGTATTCATAGCAATATTTTTTAATATATGTAGCGTTTTTAGCTGTTAGCGTTTTCACAACAGGGCAAAAATTGTACACACAAATATAAGGTAAAAATTCTTAATTCTCACAATCAGTTTCTTAAAACTTTCAACAAAAACTACACCCTAAATTACATAGAATTATTCTCCGAAAAAACAAGAACGAAATTTGTTTTTTTTAATAAAATTATATACAATTTTGCACAAAGGAAATCCAGAGAAAGAGATGCTATCGAGTACAAATACCGCTTATAGTGACGTGTGGCAAAGTTGTCTGAGCCGGATACGGCAACAGACTTCGGAAGAGGAGTTTACCAAATGGTTCAAGCCCATCGTGCCGCTCGATTTCGACGGAACCACGTTGCGATTACGCGTTCCGAACGAAAGCTATGTGAGTCATATCGAAAAGAACTACATTCCTTTTCTTCGCCCCATCATCCACCAGCTGTTCGGGCTGAAAACCCGGCTGCGTTATGCCATTCCGCGCGTGGATGCGGAACGGCAGCCCGAAACGCCTTCTTTCTCCGGAACGAATTCCTACGCGGCCGCCCAGCAGAACGCTGCAAATATAAAGAATCCGTTCATCATTCCGGGCATCCGGAAAATCGTCATCGATCCCCAGCTCAATCCGAACTACTGTTTCGACACGTTCGTGGAAGGGGAATGCAACCGGCTGACGCGGTCAGCCGGGCTGGCCGTGGCGATCAATCCGGGAAAGACCCCGTTCAATCCCCTGTTCATTTACGGGGATTCGGGACTGGGCAAAACCCATATCGCGCAGGCCATCGGGATGGAAGTCAAGCAACGGCATCCGGACATGAAGGTGCTGTACGTCAGCACGAACAAATTCCAGGCCCAGTTCCAGAACGCGGCCACCAAGGGCGAGCTGAACGATTTCATCCATTTTTACCAGATGATCGACGTGCTGATCATCGACGACATTCAGGAACTGGCCGGAAAGGACAAGACGCAGAATACGTTCTTCAACATCTTCAACCACCTGCACCTGTCGTTCAAGCAACTCATCATCACGTCCGACAAACCGCCGGTGGAACTGAAAGACGTGGAACAGCGGCTCATCACGCGGTTCAAGTGGGGGCTCTCCACGCAGCTGCTGCCGCCCGACTACCAGACGAAGCTGAAGATCATCAAGAGCAAGGCCGTCAAACTGGGCACCGAACTGCCCGAGGACGTCATCGCTTTCATGGCGCAAAACATCACGGCCAACGTGCGGGAAATCGAAGGGGCCCTGTCGTCGCTGATCGCCAACGCTTCGTTCCTGAACCGGAAAATCACCGTGCCGCTGGCCAAGGAAATTCTGAAAGTATATGTAAAATATACCCGGAAAGAAGTCACCATCGAGAACATCTGCAAGGTGGTGTGCGATCACTTCGGGCTGGACGAAGAGAAGTTCAATTCCAAGAAGCGGACGCGGGAAATCGCGCAGGCCCGTCAGATCGCCATGTTCCTCAGCAAGAACCACACGAAAGCTCCGCTGACGGCCATCGGGTCGGCGATCGGCGGCAAGAACCACGCGACCGTGCTCCATGCCTGCAAAGCGGTGACCAACCTGATGGAAACCGACCGGGAATTCCGCGGACAGCTGGAAGAAATCGAAAAGAAAATCCTGATGAAGTAAAAAGTAGGGGGAGGTGCGGGGGACGGGAATAGTCTGTCTCCGCCGTTTCGTTTCACCCCGGAAAAAAGAGGGGAAAAACCGGTTGTCCGGCATACGATAGAGAGGCTCGCTTCCGTTATTAGTGTACTAATAACGGAAGCGTTTTTTTGGCTTGAGTTATATGGCGGTTTCATAGATTTTCCGTACCTTTACAACTCAAACAAAGGCGTAAGGCATATGCTGAAAATCGGAGACAAAGCCCCCGGATTCGAGGGTGCGGACAAAGACGGGAAAACGGTCTCGCTGGAAGAGTTTCGAAAGCGGGGGAAAAAGGTCGTGCTGTATTTCTACCCGAAGGACAACACGTCCGGGTGTACGGCGGAAGCATGCAGCCTGCGGGACGGCTACGCGGAACTGCGGAACCGGGGATTCGAAATCGTCGGAGTCAGTCCCGACAGCGAAAAATCTCACGACAGGTTCCGGGAAAAGCACGCCCTGCCGTTTACGCTGATTTCCGACCCAGAGCACCGGATCGCGGAAAGTTACGGCGTGTGGGGGGAAAAGAAATTCATGGGCAGAAACTATATGGGCATCCTGCGGACGACCTTCGTCATCGATACGGAAGGGAACATCGAACGGGTGTTCGACAAGGTGAAGACGGGCGATCATGCGGGGCAAATCCTGGATGCGTACGACCGGAAGGAGGAGGAAGGAGTCCGATGATTCCTGTTTTTTTCGAAAAACGCAATACGGCAGATAATTCCATTCATTCAGTGTGTCAATTAACATTTTTATTCAACGATATGGCAGAACAAAGCAAGGAAACGCAACCGACCAGTACGGAGAACGTAGAGGTCAAAGAAAATAAAGTCAGAGAAATAAAAAGAGCGGAAGTCAATCCCGAAAAGCTGAAGGTGCTCAACGCCGTGATGGACAAGATCGAAAAGGATTTCGGGAAAGGCGCCATTATGAGAATGAGCAGCAAAGGCATACAGGACGTGGCGGTGATTCCGTCGGGTTCGATCACCATCGATACCGCCCTCGGAGTGGGCGGCTACCCGAAAGGGCGCGTGGTGGAAATTTTCGGCCCCGAATCTTCGGGGAAAACGACGCTGGCGATCCATGCCATCGCGGAAGCGCAGAAATCGGGAGGCGTAGCCGCCTTCATCGACGCGGAACATGCGTTCGACAGCGCGTATGCGCAGCGACTGGGCGTGGATGTGGAAAACCTTTTGATTTCCCAGCCCGACCATGGGGAACAGGCCTTGGAGATCGCCGAAAGCCTGATCCGTTCCAGCGCGGTGGACATCATCGTGGTGGACTCGGTGGCGGCCCTGACGCCTAAGGCGGAAATCGAAGGGGAAATGGGTGAAGCCAAGATGGGCCTGCAGGCGCGGCTGATGTCGCAGGCGCTTCGGAAGCTGACGGGAACCATCAGCAAGACCGGAACCGTCTGCATCTTCATCAACCAGCTGCGCGACAAGATCGGTGTGGTCTACGGAAGTCCCGAAACCACGACCGGAGGAAACGCCCTGAAATTTTATGCATCCATCCGGGTGGACATCCGGAAGATGGCCAGCATCAAGGACGGCGAGGAACAGCTCGGCTCCCGGGTGAAGGTCAAGATCGTCAAGAACAAGGTGGCGCCTCCGTTCCGCCGGGCCGAATTCGACATCATGTTCGGGGAAGGAATCTCCAAGGTAGGCGAGATCATCGACCTGGGCGTGGAACACGGCATCATCAAGAAAAGCGGATCGTGGTTTTCCTATGGAGACCGGAAACTCGGCCAGGGACGGGATACGGTGAAGCAACTGCTGAAAACGGACGCGGAACTGAGCGATGAGCTGGAAGCCAAGGTGCGGGCGGCCATTGCCAGTGCGAACAGCAACAAGTAGCTTTTTCATGCGGAGGCGCCTTTCCGTCCATGAGGTATGCAGCGCGGGAGGGGAAACCGGAAAGGAAAGCGACTCGTAAACGGCGATTGCATCCCAAAAGAGAAGTTTCCATATTCTTATCCTCAGGGGGAGGTCGGAGTGAATCCGGACCTCCCCTTCGTATTTTCCGCGGTCATCTCCGGGGAAACCGTCAGCCCGCAACGGCAGGGAATTCCGCTTCGCCTTTTATCCCGGATGCATGCCGTATCCAGCTGCCGGAGGGAAAACGATTCGGTTTTTCCTTCCGGCAACCGACATTTACCCGACACCCCCATGCGTCGGCAAGAGGCGTCAAAGGGAATTTCCTTTCGGCGGCTTTATCCGGGCATAGGCGGTGGCTGGCATCCGTGCCCGTTTTTTACTATCTTTGTCGAAATTGCATTTTCTTATGGGGAGGATAATGGCGCTCGATTACGGGAAAAAGCGAACGGGAGTGGCCGTCACCGATCCGCTGCAAATCATCGCGAGCGGACTCGAAACGGTGGAAACGTCCCGCCTCGACCGGTTCCTGGAAGACTATCTTTCCCGAAACGAAGTGGACACGATCGTGGTCGGGATGCCGCGGCAGATGAACTACGAAGTCTCGGAATCCTACGCATACATCGCCCCTTTCGTCGAAAAACTGAAAAAAAAATATCCGCAGATCGAAATAGAAATGGAGGACGAACGTTTCACTTCCAAAATGGCCCTGCAGGCGATGATCGCCGGAGGGGTCAAAAAAAGCGACCGGCGAAAAAAGGGGCTGGTAGATCAGGTGAGCGCCGCGATCATCCTCCAGTCCTACCTCGAACACCGTAATTTTTTAAAGACAACCGAATAAGCAAAATGATTTATCCCATCTACGTCCACGGCTCCTCCGTACTGCGCGGCGGAACCGAAAAGATAGAAAAGGACTATCCCGGACTGCAACAGCTGGTGAACGACATGTTCGAAACCATGTACGCGTCCGACGGCGTCGGGCTGGCCGCTCCCCAGATCGGAAAGGCCATCAACCTGTTCGTCATCGACGGTACTCCCTTCGGAGAGGACGATCCCGGAGTAAAAGGTTTCAAGAAGGCCTTCATCAACGCGGAAATCTACGAACGCTTCGGCACGGAAACCCTTTTCAACGAAGGATGCCTGAGCTTTCCGGGGATTCACGAAGACGTCAGCCGTCCCTCGCGGGTAAAAATCCGCTATCAGGACGAAAATTTCGTGGAGCACGACGAGGAATACGGCGGAATCGCCGCCCGGATCATCCAGCACGAATACGACCATATTCTGGGAAAAGCGTTCATCGATTACCTTTCTCCCCTGCGGCGGACGTTGTTGCAAAACAAGCTCAACAACATGGCCAAGGGAAAATACAAAGCCTCCTACAAGAGCAAGATCGTCAAATGATCGGCGATCCGGAGAAATACAGGAAGGTGCGGACGGGTTCGCTGTTGCTGGCGGAGCCTTACGGAACCGATCCTTATTTCCGGCGTTCGGTCATCCTGCTGACGGAACATGCCGAAGCGGGAGACGTGGGTTTCATTCTGAACAAGCCCATTACCCTGAACCTGTATGATCTGGTGGAAAATTTCCCGCGACTGGAGTATTCCCTCTGCCTCGGCGGCCCGGTGCATCCGGCGACCCTCCACTATCTGCACACGCTGGGCAACATCCTTCTGCCCGGAGCCGTTCACGTCACCGGAAACCTGTACTGGGGCGGCCCGTTCGAAGTGCTGCGCCAGCTCGCGGAATCGAACGAAGTGCCGCCCGGCTCCATCCGTTTCTTTCTGGGATATGCCGGTTGGAGCGCGGGCCAGTTGCAGGCGGAATTCATGCGAGGCGACTGGGGCGTCTGTCCGGCCGCGAAAGCCGACCTGCTCGGGTGCGATCCGGGGCTGTGGTACGAAGTGGCCGAACAGTGCGAAGACTACCGCCACTGGGCGCTCGTTCCGGAGAATCCTTCCGATAATTAAATTTTTCGATTCATGATGATTCAGATCGACGATAAAATCGTCAGCACCGACCTTTTCGACGTCCGTTTCTGTTGCGATCTTGCCGCCTGCCGGGGGATCTGCTGCGTCGAAGGGGACTCCGGCGCCCCGCTGGAAGAGGAAGAAGTGGAAACCCTGGAATTCGAATACGAGGCTTTCCGTCCCTACATGAAGCCGGAAGGAATCCGGACCGTGGAAGCGCAGGGATTCATGGTGATCGACCGGGACGGGGATTTCACCACCCCGCTGATCGACGGTTCCGAATGCGCCTATGCGGCGGCTACGGAAGACGGAATCACCCGCTGCGCCATCGAAAAGGCGTTCCTGGAAGGAAAAACCGGTTTTCGGAAGCCGATCTCCTGTCACCTCTACCCCATCCGGGTCGCCCGGTTCGGCAACGGCACTACGGGGCTGAATTTTCACCGGTGGGAAGTTTGTCGCCCCGCCCTGGAGCTGGGCGAAAAAAGAGGAACCCCTCTTTACCGGATGCTGAAGGAACCGCTGGTTCGCCGGTTCGGCGCGCCTTTTTACAACATGCTGGAAAAGACGGCCCTGCTGCTGGAGAAAGAGCATGAAAACTTGTAAAAAAGAAAAAAATAATTTATTTTTGTCCGGAAGGCCGCTTTTTACACCTGAAATTATGAAACTTCACAGCAAAAGCGTTTTGGTAGCGGTATGTTGCCTGCTGATGGCGGCAACGGCCGACGGACAAAGAAGGCGTACCAGCTACGCCCCGCCGAAAATCGAAGATCTGCCGCGGATTCCGGTGGATACCATCGACACCAGCGATCCGGATACCAAGATCGTCATCTACACCAATAACACGTGGAGCTACTACCGCCCCATCATGTCGCGGTACAATGAACTGCCGGTGTATGCCAACCATTGGGACACGACGCAGATTTTCGCCTACAAGGACATCGAACTGAAAGACCTTCCCTCCACCATACAGCTCAGCCTGGTCAACGACGCGGGAGAGTTTCATTATCCTCACAAGGGAATGGTGCGTTCCAAATACGGCGTCCGGAGAAGACGGAATCACAACGGAGTCGATGTGGCGCTGACGACGGGAGAACCGATCTATGCGGCTTTCGACGGCAAGGTGCGGTACTCCAAGTTCAACCTGGGAGGCTATGGAAACCTGGTGATCGTGCGGCACAAGAACGGGCTGGAAACCTGGTATGCGCACCTTTCGCGGCGGAACGTGGATGAAAATGAGTATGTGAAGGCCGGGCAGGTGATCGGTTTCGGCGGAAGCACGGGACGGAGCACGGGGCCTCACCTTCATTTCGAATGCCGGTATGCGGACCAGACCTTCGATCCGGAGTTTCTGATCGACTTTCAGACGGGAGTTTTGAAAGGGGAAACGTTCGCCCTGCAGAAATCGTTTTTCAACATCCACTCCCGCGCTTCCGAGCTGCTGCTCGAAGACGAGGACGATTTCGACCTGCTGGATTCGGATTTGCAGTTGTTGGCCGAGATGGGCGATTCCACGGCTAAAGTGCAGCTGGCACAACGGGAAACAGCCCGAAAGGAAGCACAGGAACGCGCGAAGCGGGAGGCGCAGCAAGCCGTTTACCATACGGTGAAAAGCGGGGACATGCTCGGCACGATTTCCCGGCGGTACGGGGTGACCATCGATCAGATCTGCCGACTGAACAACATCAGCCGTTCCACCATTCTGGGACTGGGGAAACGGCTGCGGGTGAAATAGGCTACACTTATGGTTCGGCAGGGGCGGTGCATCCCTGAACATCGTATACAGGGGACAGGATGCCCGGAGGGTTTCCTGTTTTTTTATGGGATTTCAACCAAAACACAACCGATATGCTGAATTTCGATTATTACATCCCGACCCGAATCCTCTTCGGAGCGGGATCGCTGAACAAACTGGACAAGATTTCCCTGCCTGGGAAAAAGGCCCTGATCGTCACCACCGGGGGAACTTCCGTCAAAAAATACGGCTACCTCGACCGGGTGATCGCCCTGCTGAAGGAAAACGGCGGAACGGAAGCGGTGGTTTTCGACAAGGTGCTTCCGAACCCCATCCGGAAACACGTCATGGAAGCGGCGGGAATCTGCCGGAAGGAAGGATGCGATTTCGTCATCGGTCTGGGCGGCGGCAGTCCGATCGACACGGCCAAAAGCGTGGCGATCATGGCGAAGAATCCGGGAGACTATTGGGACTACATTCATGGCGGAAGTGGGCAGGGAAAGCCCATCGAAGGCGGCGTGCTGCCGATCGTCGCGATCACTACCACCGCCGGTACCGGTACGGAAGCCGATCCGTGGACGGTCATCACCCACGAAGAGAAAAACGAGAAAATCGGGTTCGGTTGCAGTGCTACCTTCCCCACCCTGTCCGTCGTCGATCCGGAACTGATGCTGACCGTACCGCCGAAACTGACGGCCTACCAGGGTTTCGACGCCCTGTTCCATTCCACGGAAGGTTATCTGGCCAACATCGCCACCCCGATCAGCGACCTCTATGCACTCAAAAGCATCGAACTGATCGGCAGATATCTGCCCGAGGCGGTCGAAAACGGCGAAAACCTGGAAGCGCGGACGCAGGTGGCGCTGGCGAATACGCTTTCGGGCATGGTGGAATCCGTTTCGAGCTGCATCTCCGAACATTCGATGGAACATGCCATGAGCGCCTTCTTTCCGCAGTTGCCGCACGGTGCGGGACTCATTATGATCTCCCTGGCCTACTATACGTACTGGGCGGAAAAAGCGCCGGAACGGATGACGAAAATGGCCGAGGCGATGGGAGCGGACACGGCGGCTTTGCCGGAAGAAAAGCGGCCCTATGCCTTCGTGGAGGCTTTGCGCAAACTGCAAAAGGCATGCGGAGTGGACGAGCTGAAAATGTCGGACTACGGCATCCGGGAGGAAGACCTGCCGAAACTGGTCGAAAACGCCCGTCACACGATGGGAGGTCTGTTTACGCTGGATCCGGTGCCGATGAGCGACGAAGACGTGCTGAAGATTTACCGCGATTCCTACCGATAAGCGGTTTTTCGGGGCGGCAAGGGATTTGCTCCGAGAATTGCAAACGAAAAGCGGCGGATAAAACCGTCGCTTTTTTGTTTCTTCCTGTGAACGAAGCGAAACCGTTTTTCCGGGGTCAGCGAAACAGGCGGTCGCCCCACGGATAACTTCCCGGTTTGATGGTCACGTGCATGCGGGGTTCTCCGGCCGGAATCATCCGCACGACGCCCGGAACCAGCTGGTCGGTGATCCGGAACCGATCCCACCCGAGGCGTTCCATCAGTGCGAAAGCCGTGGCTCCGCCTTCGATCACCAGTTCTTCCGGACGCCGGAAAGCGATCAGACGCGCCGCTGCTTCGGCCGTCGTCCGACGAAGGCGTTCCGCAAAAGGCTTTCCTCCCTGCGAAGGGTAGCCCACCGTCAGAATCAATGCCCCGGCCTTTTCGTAAAGCGACTTCAGCTCCCGACACCAATCCGACAATCCCGGCTCCGTTTCCCCGGAACCGAGAAAAAGCGCTTCCGGCATCCGGCAGACCGGGATGCCGTGCCTTTTCACATAGTCGAAATCCCCGATCCCGTGATCGACCGTGCTTCCGCAAACAATCAGCGCACGTCTTCCGCCCAGTCCGGCAAATTCCGTTTCCGGACCATCCGGCCGGCCGTACCCTTCGGCGGTAAGCCATGCCGTAAAAAAATCCGCGGCTCCGGCAGGGAGCCATTCTCTGCCCTCGCTCCGCCCTTTTTTCAATCGCTGGGCATAACTCGTCATTTCAGCCCCTGTCACGGCATTTCCGACCAGCATCCCGGTAGCGGGCCACGGCGACGAAAGATCGACTACGGAAACGTTTCCGCCCAGCATATCCCGGACGACGGACGTACGGGCAGGGTATTCGGGATCGTCCCGAAAGCCGGTATCATGAAGGGGTTTTCCGTCCACCCGATAAATCCCCTCCCGAATAACCCGCTGCCGCGAAGGATTTTGAGGCAGATACATCGCCCTTTCCATCCCGCATGCGTCCATCAAGGCCTTCAACTCGGCCGCCACATGCCCCCTCAGCACGGAATCGGTCTTTTTGAACACTTTCCGGACGCCGGCATCCTTTAATCGCCGGGCGATCTTCCGGGTCAGAACGACCGCATCCGCTTCGGCCATCGACCGGGTATCGGTTGCTATGACCGTCAGCCCGGTTTCCCCGACTTCGTCCCTTTCCGCTTCCGTCCCATCCCCCTGCGGCCATCGGACGATTAGCGAAACGGGCAACCCGAACCGAAGCCCGATGCCCGCCATTTCCGCCGCACCCGTAATGTCGTCCGCTATGACGGCGATCCGTTCCCGTGAATTCACTCCTTCGAACATATCATTTCCCGATCGGAAAAACGGCGGCTACCGCCCTGCGCCTTTCTTCCGGTTTTCGGCCATCCGGGCGGCATAGTCGATGGAAAGAAGCATGGCGTCGGGACTGGCGATCCCCTTCCCCGCCACGTCGAAAGCCGTCCCGTGATCCACCGAAACCCGGATGATCGGCAATCCGAGCGTAATGTTCACTCCCTTGACGCTCTCCATCTTTTTCGTTTCGTTGTTCCAGTTGAAACCCACGACCTTGAAAGGAATGTGTCCCTGATCGTGGTACATGGCCACGCAACCGTCGTACTGTCCCCCCTTGGCTTTGGAAAACAGCGTATCGGGCGGTACCGGCCCTTCCACGTTGAACCCTTTTTCCTTCAACTCCCGAACAGCCGGTATGATTTCCCGCTCTTCCTCCCAGCCGAACAGCCCTCCGTCGCTGGAATGGGGATTCAGCCCGGCTACCCCGATCCGCGGATTTTCCACGCCGAACTGGCGGCAGGCATCGTCCAGCAACTGCACGACGGCCATGATCCGGTCTTTCTTGACCAGATCGCATGCCTCCCGAAGCGGCACATGCGTAGTCACATGGATCACCCGCAGGTTCTCGTCCGCCAGCAGCATGGCGTATTTTTTCGTACCGGTGAAATGAGCATAAATTTCGGTGTGTCCTGAAAAATGGTGTCCGGCCAGGTTCAACGCCTCCTTGTTGATGGGCGCCGTCACCGTTCCGTCCACCTCGCCCTTCATCGCCAGGTCGATCGCCGTATGGATCGCCTCGAAAGCGGCATTTCCGGCCTCGGCGGACACTCTTCCGAACTCGATCCGATTCATATCCACATTGTGCAGATCATATACGTCAATAGACCCGTACTCGAATTTCGCCTCGGATACGTCCTCGACGGCACGTACCCGCATGGGAACCCCCAACAGCCGCACCGCCCGTTCCATCACGGCGGCGTCTCCCGTTACCAACGGACGGCACTTGGCATACACTTCCTTGTCCTGCAAGGCTTTTACGATGATTTCAGGCCCGATCCCCGCCGGATCGCCCATCGTAATCGCTAAAATCGGCAACATATTTTCCTTTCTTTTATTTTCCAAACACATGTGTGCATCTCCGGCATCTCTCAGTACAGGGATGCGTAGATTTTCCGCGCCGCCTCCCGGGTCACTTCCCGCGGATTGTTCTTCAGCAGCCGGGTCACTTCCATCGCCGCATCCGCCATGCCGTCCACGGCGTCGCGGGGAATCCCGATTTCCGTCAGGGTGGCCGGAATGCCGCAATCCCGGGAAAGCCGGCGGATCAGTTCCACGCCCCGACGGGCCGTTTCCAGATCGTCGACGCCCGCTTCAGCGCCGCAGGCCAAGGCCACTTTCGCGTATTTCACCGGGTCGGCTTCCAAATTGTACTCCATCACCGAAGGCAGGAGGATGGCATTGGAAAGCCCGTGGGAAATGTGGAACTCGCCTCCCAGCGGATAAGACAGCGCATGAACCGCCGCCGTATTGACCGGGCCGAGGCAAAGGCCGCCGTAATAGCTGCCGAGCGCCAGCGCTTCCCGCGCTTCCACGTCCTTTCCGTCCTTCACCGCCCGCAACAGATGGGCCGCGATCAGCCGGATTCCCTCCAGCGCATATACGTCCACTGCCGGGTGTGCGAATTTGTTGGTATAAGCTTCGATGCAATGGGTCAGCGCATCCATCCCGGTCTCCGCCGTGATTTTCGCCGGAACCGTAACCGTCAGCTCCGGATCGATGTAGGCGCAGTCCGCCAGCAAATAAGGACTTACGATTCCTTTTTTCAACTTATCCTTCTCGTCCAGCAAAATGGAGTTGGGGGAAACCTCGCTTCCCGTTCCCGCCGTCGTGGGCAGGCAGGCGAACCAGCGGCCCCGGCCACGGAGTTTGCCGATTCCGAAAATCTCCTCCGGCGTCTGGTCGCTGTTCAGCAGGGCGGCGATCAGCTTGGCCGTATCCAGCACGCTCCCTCCGCCCACTCCGACCACGCTGTCGGCTCCGAATTCACGGGCGGTTTCCAGGACGCGATTGAAATCCGTAACGGTAGGTTCCTGCAGTATCCGGTCGTAAATCCGGATCTCCACACCTTCCATTTCCAGTTTTTCAGTCATCGGACGAATCAGCGGTAAGATGGGAGGCGCTGTCAGGACGAACAGTTTCTTAAATCCGAGCTTCAGATAATCCTCGCAGAACTGCGAAGTGCAACCGGTTCCGAAAACGACTTTCTGCGGCTGCAAAAGGGTTACGCTTTTCATTTTTCCTTCACTTTTTCAAGGACGAATATACATCAATTTTTCCGAATCGCACCTCCGTTTTATAAGACAAAGGCCGTCTGTATACACCGGTTCCGGAAAGCACGCAGGTTCGTCCGGACCCGTTCAGAAAAACGAAAGCCGGACTTTTACCGTCCGGCTCCGCTTTCCTTTATTCCCTTTCCCGGCTCGAAGGCTGTTCCGGCATTCCGCCCGAAACCGCTTCCCGGACGGGAGCAGCCACCACCTCTTCGGCCAGTTCTTCCAGCTTTTCCCTTTTCCGCCGGCTGAGGTAACCGTAAATCGTCAGTTCCGGATCGGCCGGCTCGCTCTTGAACAGGAAGCTGGCGAAGTATCCCACGACGAACAGCACGATGTGGCTGTAAACTCCCAGCATGTATTTATGATGGGTGAAATTCCACGATCCCAGATCCAGCAACAGCTTTTTCTCGCCTCCGCCGAAATCGAATTTGGTGGAAGTGAGCAGGGCGTAGCCCGTAAACAGCACCGCCGCCGCAATTCCCACGTACAGTCCCTGCTTGTTAGCCCGCCGACTCAGCAGCCCCAGCAGAAACAGCCCGACGATCCCGGCGGAGAAAATGGCATAGAGTCCGAACACGGCTCCCAGCACACCCTCGCCGCCCCAATAGGCATACAGCAAAGCCACACCGATGGAACCCACGCCGGAACCGGCCACAACCCACCGTCCCACGCGCAGTCTCTGCTTATCGGTGCTCTTGGGTTTGAACCGTACATAGTAATCCTGCACTCCGATGGCGGCCAGACAGTTCATGTCGGAATCGAGGCTCGAAATCGCCCCGGCCGCCAGCGCCGCGATAATCAGCCCGGTCACGCCCACCGGAATCTGGGTGGCGATGAAATGGGGGAAAACGGCATCGGCCTTGATCCCTTCCGGCAGTCCGCCGTGCAGGTGGTAAAAGACGAAAAGCCCGGTACCGATGAACATGAACAGCGTCCAAACCGGCACGCTCATGAACACGCCGATGTAGGCGGCCCGCTTGGCGCCCTTGTCCGTCTTGGCGGTCAGGTAACGCTGCACGATGGTCTGATCGGTTCCGTATTTCTGAATGGCGTAGAAAATCCCGTTCAGCGCCATCACCAGGAACGTGAGCTGGGTCAGATCCCAGTCGTAAGGGCCGAAACTGATCTTCCCGTATTCCCGCGCTATGGTAAATACGTTGGAAGGCCCTCCTTCGGGCATGAACAGGAGCATCCCCACGCAGACGACGCCCCCTATGATCAGCATGAATCCCTGGATCACGTCCATCCAGATGACCGCTTCGATCCCCCCCAGCAAAGTGAGCAGCGTAATGGCCACCCCGAGCACGATGATGATCGTATAGATGTCTATCCCCATGAAAGCCGACATGGCGAGGCTCACCAGGAAAAACACCGTTCCCATCTTGGAAAAGTGTCCCAGCACGAAAGCCAGCGACCCGTAAACGCGGGCGAAGAATCCGAATCGCCGCTCGAAATATTCATAGGTACTGAGCTTGATGACCCGGCGGTAAAGGGGTACGACGATGCCGATCATCGCCACGAGCACGATGGGTACCATCAGCCCCTGTACCAGCAGAATCCAGTTGGAAGCGTAGGCCGCCCCCGGATAGGCGAGAAAGGTCACGCTGCTGATCAGCGTGGCGAAAATGGACATTCCGATCGCCCAGGCGGGAATGTTTCTCCCTCCGGCGAAATAGGTGTCCGTGCTTTTCTGACGGCGGGCGAAGTAAAGCCCCAGCCCTACCGCCAGCACGACGGAAAGGATGACGATCACGTAATCGATCCAGTGAATCAACGGTTGGTTCATGCGTTTCGGTTTGTTATTGGGTTTTCAGGTTATCGTTTTTCGAATCAGGGCAGCATTTCCCGCGTCCGGCGTTCTACTTCCCGTTCCTCCTCGGCCTCCAGTCGGGTCAGCGGCGAAAGCATCCACGGCTCGCACAGCCCCTTTACATGCATCATCGCTTTGAGGGCGGCCAGCGACTGGCCCAGCGTTCGCCCTTCCTGATAGATTTTGGCGATGGCGTCGGTTTCCCGCTGAAGCCGTTCGGCCTCCGCGACGTCCCCGGACACGGCTGCCTCGTACAACCGGCCGAACATTTCCGGAACGATGTTTCCCGTGCTGGGCACGATTCCGTCCGCGCCGTGCGCGAGGCTGAAAGCCGACTGAGCCGCCCAGCCGCAAAAGTAAGCGAACCCGTCGTTTCCTTTCGAAATCGCCAGGCATGCTTTCATCCGATCCAAATCCCGCTCGGAATCCTTCAGCCCGACGATATTCGGATGCCCGCTCAAGGCCCGGACGACTTCCACCGGAATCGACATGTGCGTAGTGGCTTTGATGTTGTAAAGCATCAGCGGAGCGTCGATGCCGTTCGCCAGCCGTTCGTAATACCCGTACATCTGTTCCGGGGTGAGGGCATAATAAGCGGGCAAAGTCGCCACGATCACATCGGCACCCAGCTTACGGTACAGACGGGCGCTTTCGATGTGTTCCTGCGTACAGCAACCGTTCAGTCCCGCATACACGGTGATCCGTCCGACAGCCGTCCGGGCCGTCCGGGCCACCAGACGCGCCGCCTCTTCCCGCGGCACGGAATTCCCTTCGCCCGTGGTGCCCATCAGCAGGGGCGAAACCCCGGCGGAGGCGAAAAATTCCACGATTCTCTCCACGGCGTCCAAATCCGCTTTTCCCGCTTCGGTCACGGGGGTGACCATCGGCACGACCACTCCCCGGTATTTTTTGCGTGATTCCATGTATAGTGAAAGATTGATTTATTCCGTTTCGTTTCGGAGATACAAAGAAAACGAAAAAAATTATAAATAATAAACAATATTATGCTTTCTTTTTCGTCATGGTTTAACAAAACCTAAAAAACTTTTTTTTTTTTTTCAGTTTTCATGCATATATTTGCCGGCGATAATAGTCAACTCGGACGGCAATGTTCGGACGCAAAATTTACAACTTATGACAGTCAAGGAAAAAATCGTCGCTGCATCCGCATCCCTCTTCACATCCCACGGCGTGAAGACCATCACCATGGACGAGGTGGCGGCCAACCTGGGAATGTCCAAACGAACCATCTACGAAAACTTCTCCAACAAGGAGGAGCTGATCGCCGCATGCACCGATTTTTTGCACCGCCGGCAGGAGACGATGGAACAGGAGATCATCGCTTCCTCCGAAACCATCGTGGACGAAATGTTCGCCCTGTTCGCCAAAATCGACGAAAATTTCGCCTCTCACGGCCGGTATGCGGAAGAGATCAAAAAGTATTATCCCGACGTGTTCGAAGAAAAGTTCTGTTCCCACTACGATCAGGCGGCCGTCAAATTCAAAAAGCGTCTTCAACGAGGGATCGAACAGGGCATCATCCTGCCCGACACCAATCTCGATTTCGCCGTGCACGTGATCCTGGAAACGCTTTACAACCTGCTTTCACGTCAGGAACTGGTCACCCGGAAAAACATTTCGATCGTAAATGCGTTCAAATACGTGCTGATCTATTTCTTCCGGGGCATTTCCACCAACAAGGGGATCCGGCTCATGGACGAAAAACTGGAAAAATTCAAAACATACCGTTCTTAACCGTTAAAACATGAAGAATCTGAAAAGGAAACATATCGCCTTGTTGTGCGTGATTTTCCCGATGTTCGGAATCACGGGCGCACGGGCGCAGGAAGAAGTGAAGATCAACCTGCCCAAGGCGATCGAAATCGCCCTCAGCGAAAATCCGACCATCCGGATCGCCGATCTGGAAATCGAACGGCAGGCCTACGTCAGAAAGGAGACGGTCGGAAATCTGCTGCCGAACATCACGGGTACCGGCTCGTACAGCTACAACCTCAAGAATCCGGTGATGTTCATGCCGGAGGGAGTGTTCGGTCCCGGCAGCGGCGGCCCGATGCGGATGGGTTTCAACAACAGTTTCACGGGAGGCCTGAGCCTCTCCCTGCCGCTGTTCATGCCCACCATTTACAAGACCCTCCAGTTGAACGAGGAGGAAATGCGCAACGCCGTGGAATCGGCACGGGCATCCAAGGTGACGCTGGTGAATCAGGTGAAGAAAAACTACTATTCCATCCTGCTCGGGGAAAGTTCGCTCGAAGTGATCAAGAAGAACATCGAGTATGCGCAGGTGGTGGTGGACAACACCCGCAACTCGTTCGAGCAGGGCGTGGTGTCGGAGTACGACCTCATCACGGCCGAAGTGCAGCTAAGCAACCTGCGCCCCACCCTGATCCAGACGGAAAACAGCATCCGCATTTCGCGGCTGATGCTCAACATGTTGCTGTCTCTGCCGCTGGACACCCGGTTGGCGCTGGAAGAAACGCTGTACGATTACACGAGCTACATCAACGGCAATCCCCGGTATGCGATCGACCTGACGGACAATCCCGATCTGAATCTGCTGGACATCCAGACGAACATCCTGCAAAAACAGCTCGAAATCCAGCGTTCGCAGCGCATTCCGTCGCTCAGCGCCGTACTCGACTATCAGGTGCTGACCCAGAGCAACGACCTGCGGATCGGACATTACGACTGGAAAGGCACCGCCCTCACGGGGCTGCAGCTGAACGTGCCGATTTTCGCCGGATTCACGCGCAACAACCGGGAAAAACAGATCAGGAACAGCATCGCCCAACTCCGGGTACAGCGCGATTATCTGGAAGAAAACGTGGATGTGGAAGCCCAGACGGCCCTGAGCAACATCACCCGCGCCCGGGAACAGATGGACGCGAATCAGGCGGCGCTCGGACAGGCGCAGAAAGGCTACCGAATCGCCAGAGCCCGTTACGATACCGGAACGGGAACCATCGTCGAACTGAACAGCGCGCAGATGGCCCTGCTGCAGGCCGATCTCAACTACTCGCAGTCGATTTACGACTACATGAGCGCCCAGGCCGACTTCGACCAGGTACTCGGTCGGGAACGGTAATTTTTTGTCAAACGAACGTCAAACAAAAATCCATAAACCAAAATGAGAAAAGGCATCATCGTGAAAAGCGCGGCCCTGGCGACAACGCTCCTCGTAACGGCAGGTTGCGGCGGCAAAGGCGACAAGCAGGCGCAGAACGCCGTCCCCGAAGAAACGAAGAAAACCCTCGTGAGAACGGCCCGGGCAGCCGTACGACCGGTGGAACAAAACGCGGAATTCACGGGTACCATCCAGCCCTTCACGCAGAACAACATCAGCCCCGCCACGGGAATGCGCATCGATAAAATTTACGTCGAAGTGGGCGACCGGGTACGGAAAGGGCAACTGCTCGTGGAAATGGACAAAAGCCAGTACCTGCAGTCCGCCGTACAGCTGGAGAACCTGAAAGCCGACCTGGCCCGGTACGAAACCCTTTATCGGGAAGGCGGCATTTCCAAACAGCAGCTCGACCAGACCCGCACGCAGGTTTCGGTGGCGCAACATGTTTACGACAACCTGAAGGAAAACACGGAACTGATCTCTCCGGTGAACGGAATCGTCACGGAACGGGTTTACGATCCGGGAGACATCTACTCGGCCTCGCAGGGACGCATCCTGACGGTCATGCAGATCGACAAGGTGAAAGTGCAGGTGAACGTGTCGGAGTCCTATTTCCCGAAAGTGAAGGAAGGGATGCCGGTGGACATCCGGCTCGACCTTTATCCCGACCGGGTATTCAAGGGAAAAGTGTCGCTGATCTACCCGGCCATCGATCCCGCCACCCGGACGTTCACCACGGAAATCACCATCCCCAACGGCGATCTGACGCTGCGGCCGGGCATGTTCTCGCGCGTGTCGCTCAACTTCGGGACGGCCGATCATGTGGTGGTGCCCGACATCGCCATCCAGAAACAGATCGGGTCCAACGAGCGGTACGTGTTCGTGGTGAAGGACGGACGGGCGGAACGACGGACGGTGACCACCGGCCGCGTCGTGGGAACGGACTATGAAATCCTGTCCGGCATCAACGACGGGGAGGAAGTCGTGGTAGCCGGAGCCGCCAAACTGCTCGACCAGACCGAAGTGGAAATCACGGACAAATAACCGGAAACTGCCTGCCGCCGTTTTCCTCCGTTCCGGCCTCCGGACACGGGAAAGACGAACGGCAACCGGATCAAACCCAGAAAAAAGACACTCATGAAAATATACGAAGCATCCGTCAAAAAACCCATATCCACGATTCTGATCTTCGTGGGGGTGATCGTGTTCGGGTTGTTCTCGCTGAAAAACCTCTCGGTGGACATGTATCCGGAGATGGACATTCCGACCATCACCGTCATGACCACCTATCCGGGAGCCAACGCGGCGGACATCGAAACCAACGTGACCCGCATCCTCGAAGACAACCTGAACACGGTGGAAAACCTGAAGACGCTGACCTCCAAGTCGCAGGACGACATCTCGCTGGTACAGCTCGAATTCGAATGGGGTTCCGACCTGAACGAGGCGGCCAACGACATCCGGGACGTGATCGGCCGGACGCAATCGCTGCTCCCGGACGAAGTGGAAACGCCGATGGTGTTCAAGTTCAGTTCGAGCATGATCCCCGTCATCATCCTCTATGCCACGGCGGAGGAAAGCTATCCGGCGCTGAACAAAATCCTGGACGAAAAGGTGGTGAATCCCCTCAACCGGGTGAACGGCGTGGGCGCTGTTAGCCTGATGGGGGCTCCCGTGCGTGAAGTGCAGGTGAACGTCGATCCGCAGAAAATCGAAGCCTACAACCTCTCGGTCGAACAGATCGGGCAGATCATCGGCCAGGAAAACCTGGACACGCCGGGCGGCGACCTCGACATCGGCCAGCAGACGCTCAGCATCCGGGCCAAAGGTGAATTCGCCTCGAGCGACCAGATCAAAAACATCGTGGTGGCGAACCAGAACGGACGGGAAATCTACCTGTCGGACATCGCCACCATCAAGGATACGCTGGAAAAGGTAACGCTCGACGAACGGATCAACGGGCAACTGGGCGTGCGGATCATCGTCCAGAAACAGTCCGGAGCCAATACGGTGGAAATCGCACAGGCGGTCACCGACATGCTGCCGAAACTGCAGCAGACCCTGCCCCCGGACGTCAAGCTGGGCGTGGTGGTCGACCTGTCCGACTCCATCAAGCAGAGCATCGGCAGTCTGAGCGAAACCGTCCTGTACGCCTTCATCTTCGTGATGGCGGTGGTGCTCTTTTTCCTCGGACGCTGGCGGGCCACATTCATCATCATCCTGACGATCCCCGTATCGCTGATCGTTTCGTTCATCTACCTCTACATTACGGACAGTACGCTGAACATCATTTCGCTCAGCTCGCTTTCCATCGCTATCGGGATGGTGGTGGACGACGCCATCGTGGTGCTGGAAAACGTCACCAAGCACCTCGAGCGGGGAAGTACGCCCCGGGAAGCGTCGATTTACGGCACCAACGAAGTATGGCTGGCGGTCATCGCGACCACGCTGACCGTCGTGGCGGTGTTCATGCCGCTGACCATGCTGGGCGGGATCGCCGGTATCATGTTCCGGGAACTGGGCTGGATCGTTTCGCTCGTAACGGTGGTTTCGACCGTGGCGGCCATCACGCTGACCCCGATGCTGACCTCCCTGATGCTGAGGTTCCAGAAAACCCATGCCTACAAAGGACTGGGAATCATCTTCAAGCCGATCGACAAATTCCTGGACCGCCTCGATAACGGATACGGCCGCCTGCTGACCTGGTCGGTCAGACACCGGACCGTGGTTCTCGTGCTGTCTTTCGGAATCTTCATCGGCAGTCTGTTTCTGCTGAAACGGGTGCCTTCGGAATTCTTTCCGAAAACCGACGACGGTCGGATCAGCGCCACCGTGGAACTGCCGCAGGGAGTGAGCGTGGAATACACCATGCGGATCGCCCGGCAGATCGACTCCATCATTGCGGTGAAGTATCCCGAAGTCGACATAGTTTCGACCAGTACGGGTTCCGCATCGGATTCGGACAACGCCTTCGCGGCCATGCAGAAAACCGGTTCGCACATCATCAACTACACCATGGCGCTGCCCAAGCGCACGCTGCGGGAGCGGACTATCTTCGAGATCGGGGACAGCCTCCGGCACGATATGGACGGGTTCGCGGACATCGTGCAGTATACCGTCACCACGGGTGGCAGCGGGCCGAGTTCGGGGGAAAGCGACATCAGCGTAAAGGTGTTCGGTTACGATCTGGACGAAACCGACGCATTGGCGCGGGAACTGCGCGACAGCATCCGGCTCATCCACGGGGCGACCGACGTACAGCTCAGCCGGGACGAAATGCGTCCCGAATACCGGATTTATTTCGACCGGGACAAACTGGCCCGGTACGGACTGAACACCGGCACGGCGTCGATGTACGTCCGCAACCGGATCAATGGGCTGACCGCCTCCAAATACCGGGAAGACGGGGATGAATACGACATCGTCGTCCGTTACGACGAGAAGTTCCGGAAAAGCCTCGAAGACATCCAGAACATCACCCTCTACAATTCGCACGGGAATCCCATCAAGCTGAAGGAGGTGGGAACGGTGGTGGAAGAGTTCGCTCCCCCGACCATCGAACGGGAGAACCGTCAGCGGATCATTTCGGTCAACGTCACGCTGTCCGGGGCGGCCATGAGCGAAGTCATTTCCCAAATCCAGCGCGTGCTGTCCAACGTCGAGATTCCGAGCGACGTCTATGTGGAAATCGGGGGAACGTTCGAAGACCAGCAGGAAACGTTCGGAGACATGATGACGCTGCTGATCCTGATCGTCATCCTGGTCTATATCGTGATGGCGACCCAGTTCGAGTCGTTCCGGATGCCGTTCATCATCCTCTTCTCGCTGCCGTTCGCCTTCACCGGGGTGTTCCTGGCGCTGTATGTCACCCAAACTCCGTTGAGCATCATCGCCCTGATCGGGGCCATCATGCTGGTGGGGATCGTGGTGAAGAACGGGATCGTGATGGTGGACTTCACCAACCTGCTGCGGGAACGGGGCCTCTCCGTGAGCCAGTCGGTCATCAACGCGGGCAAATCCCGCCTCCGTCCGGTGCTCATGACCTCGCTGACGACCATCCTGGGAATGTTGCCGCTGGCGCTCGGAACGGGCGAAGGCTCGGAAACGTGGCAGCCGATGGGGATCGCCGTGATCGGAGGACTGACCTTCTCCACGATGCTGACGCTGATCGTGGTTCCGGTGGTCTACACGGTATTCGGAGCCGGAAACCTGAAAAAACAGCGCAAGCACAACCGGCGGCTGCTCGAAGACATCCATGAAAATCAATAGCGATTATGAAAGCGATATTCATCAGTTACAACAAAGCCCTGAGCGAAGCCGTCATGACCATCCTCGACCGGCAGCGCATCCGGGGATACACCCAATGGGAAACGGTCACGGGGCGGGGAAGCGTCAACGGCGAACCGCACCTGGGAAACCACACGTGGCCCTCTTCCAATTCGGCTATCCTGACCATCGTGGGGGATGACAAAGTGGAGCCCCTGCTGTCCTCGCTGCGCAAACTGGATGCCCAGACGGAAATGCAGGGAACGCGGGCTTTCGTCTGGAACATCGAAGGGCAGTTATAAGCTTGGAAAAAGAATCGCGGCCGCGCAGTTTTCGTAGAGAAGGCGTCTCCTGTGAGACGCCTTCTCTGTTTTCCTGTATTTTTGGAAAAGAAAGAAAAACTTTTTGAAATATTTTCGTTTTTCGCTACATTTGTTTCCGTTCGAAAAACCGATACTGATTCCCGATGAACAACCTGAAAAGATGGATCATCACCGCCATCGTAATCGCATGCTGCATAGGAATAGGACTTTATAACCTGATCAAAGCGCCGGGAGCACCGGAAAAGGAAGGTTCCCTTCCTCCTCCCGACCGTTCCCGAAACGTGCTCGAAGTGAATGCCCGCGTCATCCGTACGCAACCGCTTACGGAAACGATTTCGGCCATCGGCAGCCTGCTGCCCGACGAAGAAGTGGATTTGTCGTTCGAAACCTCCGGAAAAATCGTCTCCATCCATTTTCAGGAAGGCTCGGCCGTGAAAAAAGGGGAACTGTTGGCAAAGGTCAACGACGCCCCCCTTCGGGCGCAGCTTTCCCGCTACGAAGCCCAAGTACAACTGGCCGAGGATCGCGTGTACCGGCAAAACGCCCTGTTGAAAAAAGACGCCGTCAGCCAGGAAGCATTCGAACAGGCGAGCACGGAATTGGCCATCCTCAACGCCGATATCGACCTGGTCAAGGCCAATATCGCTCTGACCGAACTGCGGGCGCCCTTCGACGGAATGGTCGGGCTGAGGAACGTAAGCGAAGGAGCGTATGCCTCCCCTAACATCGTGGTGACCACCCTCACCAAAATTTCGCCGCTGAAAATCGACTTTTCCGTTCCGGAACGCTATGCCGACCAGATTCGGCCGGGCACCCGGCTGACATTCACGGTCGAAGGCAGCCTTCGGACGTTCGACGCCACCGTATACGCCACGGAATCGCAGGTGGACGTTGGAACCCGCACCCTGTCGGTCCGCGCCCGGTATCCCAATGCGGACGGCGCGCTGATGCCCGGACGCTTCGCTGGAATCCGCATCCGGATGCAGGAGATTCCGCAGGCCATCGCCATCCCGACGGAAGCGCTCATCCCGGAAATGGGCATCGACAAAGTGTACCTTTACAAGAACGGCACGGCCCAACCCGTCGCGGTGAAGACCGGTCTTCGTACCGACGCCCTGATCCAGATCGTGGACGGACTGACGCCGGGAGACACCCTCATCACCTCCGGAACGCTTCAACTGCGAACCGGGCTGAAAGTCAAACTTCACCACATCGATTAACCCGACAACCGCATGAACATCTCGGAACTGAGTATCCGGCGCCCCGTGCTGGCCACCGTCCTCACGCTGATCATTCTGTTGTTCGGCGTGATCGGATATACCTATCTGGGCGTACGGGAATATCCCAGCGTGGACAACCCCATCATTTCAGTCACCTGTTCCTATGCCGGCGCCAACGCTGACGTCATCGAAAACCAGATCACCGAACCGCTGGAACAAAACATCAACGGCATCCCCGGCATCCGGGCCATGTGGAGCACCAGCCGGCAGGGACAAAGCCGGATCATCGTGGAATTCGAACTCTCGGTGGATCTGGAAACGGCGGCCAACGACGTACGCGACAAGGTTTCGCGCGCCCAGCGCTACCTGCCCCGCGACTGCGACCCGCCCACGGTATCCAAAGCCGATGCCGACGCCACTCCCATCCTTATGGTGACCGTCCAAAGCGACAAGCGTTCCCTGCTCGAGCTGAGCGAAATCGCCGATCTCACCGTCAAGGAGCAGCTCCAAACCATCAGCGACGTCAGCGGTGTGGAAATCTGGGGAGAAAAACGCTATTCGATGCGCCTGTGGCTCGATCCCGTAAAGATGGCGGGCTACGGCATCACCCCCATGGACGTTAAAAATGCCATCGACCGGGAAAACGTGGAGCTTCCCTCGGGCAGCATCGAAGGAAACACGACGGAGCTGACCATCCGCACCCTCGGCCTGTTGCACACCACGAAGGAATTCAACGACCTGGTGATCCGGGAAGACGGCAACCGCATCATCCGGTTCAGCGACATCGGACGGGCCGAACTCGGGCCGCAGGACACCCGCAGCTACATGAAGATGGACGGCATTCCGATGGTGGGAATCGTGGTCATCCCGCAGCCGGGAGCCAACCACATCGAAATCGCCGACGCCGTCTACCGGCGCATGGAAACCATGAAGAAAGACCTGCCGGAAGACGTCATCACCCGTTACGGTTTCGACAACACCAAATTCATCCGGGCCTCCATCAACGAAGTAAAATCCACGGTGTACGAAGCGTTTCTGCTGGTCATCGTCATCATTTTCCTTTTCCTGCGCAACTGGCGTGTCACGCTGGTTCCGTGCATCGTCATTCCCGTTTCCCTGATCGGCACCTTCTTCGTCATGTACGTGGCCGGCTTTTCCATCAATGTCCTTTCCATGCTGGCCGTAGTGCTCTCGGTGGGACTGGTGGTGGACGACGCCATCGTGATGACCGAAAACATATACATCCGCATCGAGCGGGGCATGAGCCCCAAAGAGGCGGGAATCGAAGGGGCCAAGGAAATTTTCTTCGCCGTGGTTTCCACCTCGGTCACCCTGGTCGCCGTTTTTTTTCCCATCGTGTTCATGCAGGGGATGACGGGAAGGCTGTTTCGGGAATTCAGCCTCGTGATTTCGGGAGCGGTGATCATCTCGTCTTTCATGGCTCTCACCCTGACGCCGATGCTTTCGACCAAACTGCTGGTGCGACGCGAACGGCCCGGCTGGTTCTACCGGAAAACGGAACCGTTTTTCGAAGGCCTGAACCGTTTCTACCGGCGCAGTCTGGGCGCTTTCCTGCGGAAGAAGGTGCTCGCCTTTCCGATCGTTCTGGGAACGATCGGACTCATCGGATGGCTTTGGAGCGTCATCCCGACGGAGATGGCCCCGCTGGAAGACCGATCCGCCATTTCGATCAGCACCCGCGGGCCGGAAGGAGTCACTTTCGAATACATGCGGGATTACACGGAGGATATCAACCGACTGGTAGATTCGCTGGTTCCCGAAGCCGAGGCCGTCACGGCCAGGGTATTCAGCGGAGCCGGCAACATTCGCCTTTCGCTCACCGACATCGCCGACCGGAAACGTTCCCAGATGGAAATCGCGGAAGAAATTTCGACTGCGCTCCGCGACCGGACGAAGGCACGGGCTTTCGTACAGCAGCAAAGCACGTTCGGCGGACGACGGAGCGCGATGCCCGTCCAGTACGTGCTGCAAACGACCAGTCTGGAAAAGCTGGCGGAAGTGCTGCCCCGTTTCATGACCCGGGTCTATGAAAACCCGACGTTTCAAATGGCTGACGTCGACCTGAAATTCAGCAAGCCGGAAGCCCGGATCACCATCAACCGCGACAAGGCCAACCAACTGGGAATCAGCACGCGGAACATCGCCCAAACCTTGCAGTACGGCCTGAGCGGACAGCGCATGGGCTACTTCTACATGAACGGCAAACAATACGAAATTCTGGGAGAAATCAACCGGCAGCAACGGAACAAACCCGCCGACCTCAAATCCATCTACATCCGTAGCGACAAGGGGGAACTGATCCAGATGGACAATCTGGTCAGCCTGGCCGAAAGCGTGGCGCCTCCGCAACTGTACCACTACAACCGCTTCGTGTCGGCCACCGTGTCGGCAGGGCTGGCCAAAAGGAAGACCATCGGGGAAGGACTGGAGGAAATGGATAAGATCGCCCAAACCACTCTCGACGATACGTTTCGCACCGCGCTGGCCGGCGATTCCAAGGAATTCAGGGAAAGCTCCTCGAGCCTGATGTTCGCCTTCATTCTGGCTATCTTGCTGATCTATCTTATCCTGGCCGCCCAGTTCGAAAGTTTCAAAGACCCGCTGGTCATCATGCTCACCGTGCCGCTGGCCATCGCCGGGGCGCTGGTATTCATGTATTTCACGGATCAGACGATGAACATCTTCAGCCAGATCGGTATCATCATGCTCATCGGGCTGGTAGCCAAAAACGGGATTCTGATCGTCGAATTCGCCAACCAGAAGCAGGAAGCGGGCATTCCGAAGGGAACGGCCATCGAGGAAGCCGCGCTGCAGCGGCTCCGTCCGATCCTGATGACCAGCACCTCGACCATCCTGGGACTGCTTCCGCTCGCATTCGCCTCGGCGGAAGGGGCCAACGGGCGGGTAGCCATGGGCGTGGCCGTGGTGGGAGGCATGCTCGTTTCCACCGTCCTGACGCTGTACATCGTTCCCGCCATATACAGCTACGTGTCCACGAACCGAATCAAGAAACAAAAAAAATGAACCGATACCTGCTGACCGCCCTGCTGCTGTGGGGCACCTGTTCCCTGCCGGCCCAACATATCCATACGCTGCAATCCTGTCTGGAAACCGGTCTGGAACGGAATTACTCGGTACGCATCGTCCGAAACGAACAGCGCATCACCGACAACGACGTCACCCTCGCCAATGCAGGGTATCTCCCCACCGTGGAACTCACGGCGGGTTACGGCGGCGATCTGACCTCCGCACGGACGAACGCCCGCGCAGGAGAAAGGCTGTCGGAAAACGGTACGCTCAACCACTCGGCCAACCTCGGAGCGGAGCTGAACTGGACGCTTTTCGACGGTTTCCGGGTGCAGACCAACTATGCCCGGCTGAAGGAATTGCAGCAGATGGGGGAACTCGCAACGCGCATCACCCTCGAAGACTTCATGGCCAGCCTGATTGCGGAATATTACAATTTCATTCAGCAAGAAATCCGGCTTAAAAACTTCCGATACGCCGTTTCCCTGTCCAAGGAGCGTTTGAGGATCGTGGAGGCCCGCTATCAGATCGGCAACTTTTCGCGGCTCGACCTGCAGCAGGCGCGGGTGGACTTCAATGCGGACAGTTCCAAGTACATGAACCAGCAGGAACTGGTGATCGCCTCCCGCATCCGGCTGAACGAACTGATGGCCAATCCGAACGTCAACGAAAAATTCCGGGCAGGCGATTCCGTGATCCGGGTGAACGACCGGCTGGAATGGCACACGCTCGAAGAGGGCATGCTCCGCACGAACGCTTCCCTGCTGATGGCGGAAAGGGACAAGACCCTGGCCGAACTCGACCTGAAAACGATCCGGGCGCGGAATTATCCCTACATGAACCTGAACGCGGGATACGCCTACAGTTGGAACCGCTACGGAAGCGGCGCCAACCGCACCCGGCAAAACTTCGGGCCGAGCGCCGGCATCCGGCTCGGATTCACCCTTTTCGACGGGAACCGGCGCAGGGAACAGCAAAACGCCCGGATCCGCATCGAAAACGCAGACCTGGAACGCATGCAACTCGAACAGTCGCTCCGCGCCGACCTGGCCAATTTCTGGCAGGCCTACCTGAACAACAAAGAGGTACTTTACCTGGAAAAGGAAAACCTGGCGGCGGCGAAAGAAAACCATGAAATCGCCATGGAGCGTTACCTGCTGGGCGACCTGTCCGGCATCGAAATGAGGGAAGCTCAAAAGAGCCTGCTGGATGCGGAAGAACGGATTCTGACGGCGCAGTACAACACCAAGCTCTGCGAAATCTCGCTGCAACAGATCAGCGGCAACATCCTCTCCTACCTCGAACGGTAGCCTTCGGACTCTTTCTCCGCCTCCGACAACCTAAGGGAAAGGCCGTTTCGGTATGCCGTGCCGAAACCTTTATCTTCGGAAACCGGGCCGGCGGAAGCACGCATCGCATTGTAACCGCAATCGGCCGCCCTGACCGGCGGGACGGGCGCACCCGTCCGGACAAAACCGTATCCCGTCATCGTTTCCGACATTTCGGTACCGGACAAAAATAAGGTTTTTGCCCGGCCGACGAACGGCGCGGAACGAAAAACCCGGAAAGTGCGACGCGAAGGCGTTTGATTTTCCGGAAAAGTTGTTTACCTTTGCGGTCGCATTTGTACAAAATTTTCTTAAAATTTCATTTTTATGAATCATTACGAAACCGTTTTCATTGCTACTCCCGTGCTGTCCGACGTACAGCTGAAGGAACTGGTTAGCAAATTCCGCGGTATCATTACCGAAAACGGAGGTCAGATCGAAAGCGAAGAGGACTGGGGGCTGCGCAAGCTCGCCTACCCGATCCAGAAAAAATCGACGGGCTTCTACACGCTGTTCCAGTTTACGGGTGAGGGGGATCTCATCGAGAAACTCGAAACCAATTATCGCCGCGACGAACGGGTCATCCGTTTTTTGACGTTCAAGATGGACAAATACGCCGTGGAATACGCAGAAAAGAGAAGAGGTCAAAACGCTAAAAAAGAAGAATAGTCATGGCAGCTGGACAATCCGAAATCAGATACCTGAATCCTCCCACCGTAGAGGTCAAGAAGAAAAAATATTGTCGGTTCAAAAAGAGCGGTATCAAGTACATCGACTACAAGGATGCCGACTTTTTGAAGAAGTTCCTCAACGAGCAGGGCAAAATCCTGCCCCGCCGCCTGACCGGAACCTCGCAGAAATACCAGAAGAAGGTCGCGACGGCTGTCAAACGTGCCCGCCACCTGGCCATCCTGCCCTTCGTAACCGACATGTTCAAGTAATTCTAAAGCGGAGGAGAACAAATGGAAATCATACTGAAAAAAGACGTGGAAAACCTGGGTTACGCGAACGACATCGTTTCCGTGCGTCCGGGCTATGCGAACAACTACCTGATCCCGCAGGGGCTGGCTACCGTGGCTACCCCCTCGGCCAAGAAAGTGCTCGCCGAAACCATCAAACAACGCGCTCATAAGGAAGCCAAGATCAAAGCCGATGCGGAACAACTGGCTGCGGCATTGAACGAAGTGGCGCTGACCATTGCGGCGAAAGCCAGCGAATCGAACAAGATTTTCGGTTCGGTGACGAGCGCACAGGTAGCCGATGCGTTGAAGGCCAAAGGCTTCGACATCGACCGGAAAAATATCGTGCTGGATACGGTGAAGGAACTGGGATCGTACGTGGCCGTGATCAAGCTGCACCGCGAAGTGAAGGCCGAGGTGAAGGTGGACGTGGTGGCTGCAGAAGAATAATTCTTTGGGAAACGTTATTCGTTTCCTTTTTCAAGCGATAAGAGTTCCGGGCTTCGAAAGCCCGGAATTTTTTTGTCCCTGTCCCGCAATACCGGAAGTGCATCTCTTTTTTCGGTCGATCCATCCATGCAAGCATGCGTCTTTGTCCGACCGGAAGGGTTTCCTTGCGTTCGGATACCGGCTTCGAGGGAAGGATTTGTTAAAATTTACGTTTTACTTTTTATTTCTTAACAATTCTCCCTATATTTGAGATCGGATAAAAACCTAAAACACGACCGAAACCATGACCAAAGTGAAATTTTACGGCGGGGAGGACATTCCGCTGGAGTTGCACAAAGTGCGGGTGGTGCAAAAACTCCACCTGGTGCCCATCGAACGACGGCTGGACGCCATCAAGGAAGCGGGATTCAACACCTTCCGGCTGAGCACGCGGGACGTTTACCTGGACATGCTGACCGACAGCGGCACCAATGCCATGAGCGATAATCAGATAGCAGCCATGTTCCAGGCCGACGACGCCTATGCCGGTTCCCAGAGTTTCGAGAAACTCCACCAGGCGGTACAGGAAGTGCTGGGGAAAAAATACCTGCTGCCGGTGCATCAGGGACGGGCGGCGGAAAACGTGATCTGCAAGGCCTTCGTCAAACCCGGAAACGTCATTCCGACGAACTACCATTTCACCACCACGCTGGCGCACATCATGGAATGCGGCGGCAAAGTCGTGGAACTGCTGCACGACGACGCGCTGACCATCCGTTCCGACAAGCCGTTCAAGGGAAACATGGACATCGAGAAACTGGAAAAGTCCATTCAGGAGATCGGTACCGAAAACATCCCCTTCATCCGGATGGAGGCTTCCACCAACCTGATCGGGGGACAGCCCTTCTCGATGAGCAACCTGATGGACGTGCGCCGGATAGCCGACAAATACGGCATCATGCTGGTGCTGGACGCTTCCCTGCTGGGCGAAAACGCCTACCTGATCAAACAACGGGAAAAAGCCTGGAACGAAAACTCTTTGGGAGACATCATCAAGACCATGACGGGACTGGCCGATCTGGTCTATTTTTCGGCCCGGAAACTCACCTCGTCGCGGGGAGGCGGCATCTGCACCAACCGGAAAGAGCTGTACAACAAGATGGAAGCCCTGATTCCGCTCTACGAAGGATTCCTGACCTACGGAGGTATCTCGGTGCGGGAAATCGAAGCGATGGCGGTCGGACTGTATGAAACGCTCGACGAGACGATGATCAGCCAAAGCCCGCAATTCATCAAATACCTCGTGACGGAACTCGACAAACTGGGCATCCCCGTAGTGACCCCTCCGGGCGTGCTCGGAGGACATGTGGACGCGATGGCTTTCTGTCCCCATATCCCGCAAACGGAATACCCGGCGGGAGCATTGGCGGCGGCCCTGTACCTGATCTCCGGCATCCGGGGCATGGAGCGGGGCACCATCTCCAGCGTCCGGGACGAAAACGGCGTGGAAATCCTCGCCGACGTGGAACTGCTCCGGCTGGCCGTGCCGCGGCGCGTGTTCACCCTGTCGCAAATCAAATACGTCGTCGACCGGCTGCACTGGCTCTACGACAATCGGGACATGATCGGCGGGCTGAAGTTCGTCTACGAACCGCCCGTGCTCCGATTCTTCATGGGCGGTCTGGAACCCACGACGGACTGGCCGGCCCGGTTGCTGGACAAATTCCGCAAGGATTTCGGAGACAGCCTGTAACAGGATAAGAAAAAATCTTCTTTTAATGTGTTTGGCAGGAGGGGTACGGTCAGCCGTATTCCTCCTTTTTATCGTCCGGAGGCACCGGTATGTCTGAGGTCAACCCTTTTCCGGCGCACAGGTCAGATGCAGTATGGGGAACGGACGCCCGGCCTCGTCCCGTTCGGAACGGCCGGCCACCCGGAATCCGGCCTGTTCGTAAAACCCCAATGCCAGCGGATTCTGTTCGTTCACATCCGCATATTCCACTCCGCAAACAGCATTTCCAGTTTGTTTCCCGTAGTTCCCATGAACCCTTCCGGCACACCGTCCGCATTCCGGACGACGAACAGGCATTCCACGCAGGCAATTCCTTCCCGGACAGCCGGACGCAAAGAAACGATATCGTCTTCCGCCAAAAATAAATGGGTCGCTCGGACGGAACGTTCCCAAAGTGCCGTCAGTGCATCCGCCTCCGATTCTCGGTTCCGGATCGGTTCGACCGGATGCCGCTCTTTTCCCGCTTGTCCGTCCGTCATCCTAATTCTATATCCGCTTTTCTTCCTCCCCTTTTCCGCCCCACCGGATCACGGTCACACGAACCATTCCGGTTCTTTCCGAACGGAAAACTTCTTCCGGAATTTGCGGCGAACCATCCGGTACAGCAGCCCGCGAAACCTGCGGGCCTTGTGCGGACAGGCCGCAATACAAGCCGTACAGGAAATGCAGCGGCTCCCGTCCGTCCGCTTCGGATGCGCCGGGTCGATGGCTCCCACGGGACAGATCCGGGCACACACGCCGCAGGCGTCGCACTTTCGACCTCCGGAAGGCCGCAGCGGAATCGGACCGCCCTCCCTGTAGGGAAAATTTCCTTTTACCCCCACGGACACGGCATCAGGGAAGGTTTCCATTTTCCGCAAACAGGCTGCGGCGAATTCGTCCATCCGTTCCAAATCGACCTCGTCCGGTCGCCCCGCTCCCACTTCCGGAAAGATGGAATGCTGAGCCACGAATGCAGCCGCACCGATTACCCGGAAACCGCCTTCTTCCAGGAGGGTTTTCAATTCCAACAGCGCGTCTTCATAATCCCGGTTCCCATACATCACCACGGCCACGGCAGGCGTATCGTTCCCTTTCAGCCTGCGCAAAACAGGGACGCAGACGTCAGGAATGCGTCCTGCGAAAACCGGCACGCCTGCAACCAGGATGTCTTCCCGATCCAGAGACGGGACTTCGCCTGCGGGAGACGCCAGCAGATTCAGGTGCTTTCGCTCTCCCGGAAAACGGGAAGCGATTCGTCCGGTCGCCTTTTTCGTCGTGCCGGACGGACTGAAATAAACGTTCCAAACGGTTTTCATGGCTTTTTCCGATTAAGTCGATTTTTTCATCCGCATTATTTTCCCTCCACCAGTCGCAGAATCTCGTCCACGATCCGGTCGGCGGAATCGGGAATGCCCAGCGCAGCGATGTTGCGGGACATCGACCGGCACCTTTCCCGGTCGCCGCACAGGGCGATCGCCGCCGGAATCGCCTTTTCCACCGCTTCCGCATCCGGGATCAACTCCGCCGCCCCGACCGCACACAATGCCTGCGCATTTTTGGTCTGGTGGTCTTCCGCCACGTTCGGAGAAGGCACGAAAATGACCGGTTTTCCCACCAGCGACAATTCCGAAACCGTGGAAGCCCCGGCCCGCGAGATCACCGCGTCGGCGGCGGCAAAGGCGTAATCCATCCGCTCGATGAACGCGCCGCGCCAGACGCCGGGCAAAGGCCGTTCCGACAGTTCCCGGTCGAGCGCCTCCCGGTAATATTTCCCGGTCTGCCAGATCACTTGCACGTTTCCGTCCGCCGTCAGACCGTCCAAGGCCTGCATGACGGCATTGTTCAGCGTCCGGGTGCCGAGGCTTCCGCCCACGACCAAAATGACCGGTACGCCGTCCTTCAATCCGAAATATTCCAACGCCTCCGCCCGTTTGGAGGCGAGGTCGCCGAAACTTCCCCGCAACGGGTTCCCCGTTTTGACGATCCGTTGCGCCGGGAAAAACCGTTCCATGCCGTCGTAGGCCACGCAAATCCGCGCAGCCCCGCGGGCCAATAACTTGTTGGTCACTCCCGCATAGCTGTTCTGTTCCTGAATGATGGTCGGAATCCCCATCCGCTGCGCGCTCCACAGTACCGGCGCACTAGCGTATCCCCCGAAACCCACGACCGCCTGCGGGCCGAATTCCCGCAACACGGCCCGGGCACGATTCAGACTGCGAACTATCTTGAAAGGCAACGCCAGGTTTTTCGCGGTCAGTCGTCGTTGCAACCCGGCCACAGGCAGCCCGACGATCCGGTACCCCAGAGCCGGCACCTTTTCCATCTCCATTTTCCCTTCGGCGCCCACGAAAAGGATTTCCACGCCGTCCCCCAAACGCCTTTTCAGAGCCTCCGCCACGGAAACCGCCGGATAGATGTGTCCTCCCGTGCCGCCGCCGCTCAAAATGATTTTCAGTTTCATATCGTCTTTTTCAGATTATTCGTCCGCCTGCGACGGTTCAGCCCGCCAAAGGTTTTTCCCGTTCACCCGGAAAGGGATCCCCCGCCGGCATTTATATATCACCGTGACCGCCACGGCCAGCACGATGCAGATCAGATAGGCCACGCTTCCCCACCCCTGAAATCCATCGGGACGCACCTCCCGAACCGGGAAAAGCAACCAGCCCGTACGGATCAGCAAACTCATGCCGAACGTTACCCCCAGATTACGGTTCCACTCCGCATACAGCCACGAAAAGGGCGTCACGTCCCACATACACCCCAAAAACGCAAGCAGGAACATCCAAACGTTCCCGTTCCATAAAACCGGCAGAGCGAAAGGAACGGCCAGCACGACCATCGTCGGCAGAAAGCCCAGCCGTCCGCCGTGAAACAGTTGTCCGAAAGCGAATCCCCGGTAAACGAATTCCAGGAAAAAAGCATAGAGCGCCACGGTCAGCACGGAAGAAAGCACAACATCCGCATTGAATTTTTCGGTCAGCAGGCTGATCAGAAACGATGGAAGGGCGAACGCCATCCCCCGCACCATCCCTCCTCCGAAACTACGCATCAGGCCTACGCTCCGGAAAAAGTTCCGTCCCCTCTGCAGCCAGACCAGGACGGCAACAACGGGCAGGCAGCAAAACAGAAAGGCCACCAGTTCCGGAAGCACCGGCACCCGCAACGCATTGCGCACGACAGCACTCAAGGCATTGAAGTGCGAAAAGCCGTAGCAGAACAGGAAATAGGCGACGATTATCGCTCCGACTTCCCAAATGTTTTTCCTTTTTCGATCGTCCATACCCTATGTCGTTTGCTCCGGTTCGGTCGGAGGATCGCTTTCCGCTGTGGCGGCTGCCTCCCGTTCCTGCCGCTCATCCTCCAACTGCCGGCTCACACCGATGATGATACCGAGAGCCATGCACATGAAAATGATGGAAGTACCACCTTTGCTCACGATTGGCAGCGGCTGCCCCGTAACGGGAAAAAGATTCACCGCCACGGCCATATTGGTCATGGCCTGAATGATGATCATCAGCCCCAGCCCCAGCACCAGAAAATTCGGAAACGCGGTCTCGCACCGCCGGGCAATCATCACCGCCCGGAAAAAAATCCACAGGTAAAGCACGAGAATAAGGGCAGCTCCCACAAAGCCGTATTCCTCGGTGATGAACGCATAGGCGAAATCGGAATACGGAAGCGGCAGGTGCGTCCGCTGGGTGCTGTTGCCCGGCCCCTTGCCGATCAGCCCCCCCGAAGCGATGGCGATTTTCGCCTGCTCCACCTGCGAGGATTCGCTCGTGGCGTCGGCCAGCTCCCGCTGTTTTTCGTTCTCCTCCACCCTGACCAGTCCCAGCCGTTTTTCCCATACCGACACCCGTCCCACGCCGGCCGCCTTCATCACTGCGATCGCCAGAGCCAGCACGACCAGCACCAGAGCGAGGATGCGGAAAATCTCCCGCATGGAGACCCGGCCGATGATCAACATGATCAGGCAGGTCAGGAACAGCAGCGCCGACGTGGAGAAATTGAACGCCAGGATGGAACCGCAGGCCAGCCCGACGGGCGCCAGGATCGGCAACGTATGGTCGAAAAGGATGTTCAGGTTCTCCGCCCTGTGTTCCCGCCATGCACGCGGGCGGAAAGAAGGCAGAATCCGCATCTGCCGGATGTTTTTCTGCCGGGCGGCCAACTGCTGCGCCAGCAAAACGATGATGGCGATTTTCAACAGCTCCGAGGGCTGGAACGTCAGGCCGAAAGGCAGCTTGATCCACCGGTAGGCTCCGTTGATTTTCTGCCCCACTCCGGGCACATAGATCAGCAGCATGCAGAACAGGCTCGCCCAAAACAGGAAACGGGCGAACCGATTGTAATCCTCGATGTCGATCAGGTGGAAAAAGAAGACGATGCAGAATCCGGCCCCGACGCATCCCAACTGGAAAAACAGCGCCCGGAACGTATCGCCGCCGTAACTGGCATAGGCCAGCGAAGCGGTCGAAGAATAGACCACCAACAGGGACGCCACGGCCAGAAAGGTCAGGATCATCCACAGCACCTTGTCGCCGCCGAACAGCCGGCTTACCACGATTTTCCGGGCCATAACGCTATTCTCCCTCCTCCGTTTTTTCGCCGAGGGCGTTCACCTTTTCCTTGAACCGCCGACCCCGGTCTTCGTAATTCCGGAACAGGTCGAAGCTGGCGCAGGCCGGAGACAGCAAAACCACGTCCCCCGGTTCCGCTGTCCGCTCCACGGCCTCCATCGCCTCATCCAGCGAAGCGGTATCGTACAGAACCGGCACCTTGTCTCCGAAAGCATCCGTCAGTTTCCGGTTGTCCAGCCCCATGCATACCAACACCTTGACCTTTTTCCGTGCAAAATCGTACAACGGCTCGTAATCGTTCCCCTTGTCGGTTCCGCCCGCGATCCAGACCACCGGCCGGGTCATGCTTTCCAGCGCATACCAGACCGAATCCACGTTGGTGGCCTTCGAGTCGTTGACGTAAAGTACGCCGTTCACTTCCCGCACCGCTTCCAACCGGTGTTCCACACCGGAAAACGTGCGCAAAGTGTCCACAATACATGCCCCGTCCACCCCTGCGCACAAAGCGGCCAATGCTGCCGCCATGGCGTTATAGGTATTATGAATACCCTTGATTTTCAAATCATCGACCGGCATTTCAAAACCGCGTCCGTCCCCGATGCGGGCTTTCAGCAATCCGGCTTCCAGGCAGGCGCCCCCGTCCGGGAAACCCTCCCGGGCGCTGAAAGGCAACCGTTGCATCGGCAGCTCGTGACGGGACAGGTTTTCGCAGGTCACGGGATCGTCGGCACAGTAAATGAACCGTTGTTCCGGCCCCTGATTGCGGATGATCCGGAATTTGCTGTCCGCGTAATTCTGCATCCGGTAGTTGTACCGGTCGAGGTGATCGGGCGTGATATTCATCAGCACGGCCACGTCGACACGGAAATCGAACATGCCATCGAGCTGGAAACTGCTCAGTTCGATCACGTACCAGTCGTAATCCTCCGTCGCCACCTGAAAAGCGAAACTCCTTCCGATATTTCCGGCCAGCCCCACCTTCAGCCCTGCCTGCCGGAGAATTTCATAAGTCAGCGTGGTGGTCGTGGTCTTGCCGTTGCTCCCGGTGATGCAGACGGTTTTGGCGCGGTTGTACCGACCGGCCAGCTCGATTTCGGAAATCACCGGAATCCCCCGTTCCCGCACGGCCTGCACGATGGCCGCCTTGTCCGGAATGCCGGGACTTTTGACTACTTCCGTCGCTCCGAGGATCAGTTCCGGAGTATGGCGGCCTTCCTCATAAGGAATCTCCCACTCTTCCAGCAACCGCCGGTATTTGTCGGAAAGCGTTCCGAAATCGGACAAAAAGACATCGTACCCTTTGACCTTCGCCAGTACGGCGGAACCGAAGCCGCTTTCCCCGCCGCCCAGCACGACCAGCCGTTTTTTCTCCCTGTTCTCCATCGTCTAACGTATTTTCAGCGTCACGAGCGTAATGGCCGCCAGCAGCAGCTGGATAATCCAGAACCGCAGCACGATTTTCGACTCGAAGTACCCTTTTTTCTGATAATGGTGGTGCAGGGGCGCCATGAGGAAAATGCGCCTTCCCTCCCCGTATTTCTTTTTCGTGTACTTGAAATAACCCACCTGCGTCATCACGGAAATCGACTCCACGAAGAATATGCCGCACAGAATGGGCAGCAAAAGCTCCTTCCGGATCAGCAGGGCGAAAACCGCGATGACCCCGCCGATGGACAGGCTGCCGGTATCCCCCATGAAAACCTGCGCGGGATAGCCGTTGTACCACAAAAATCCCAGCAAAGCCCCTACGAAGGCCGCGGCATACACCACGAGCTCCCCGCTGTCCGGAATGTACATGATGTCGAGGTACCCGGCATAGATCACGTTCCCGGAAAGGTAGGCCAGAATTCCCAGCACCACCCCGATGGTGGCCGAGACCCCCGCCGACAACCCGTCCAGTCCGTCGGTCAGGTTGGCTCCGTTGGAAACGGCGGTGATGACGAAAATGGCGGCGAAAACGTAAACCAGCCAACTCAACAGATGATCGGCGTCCCACTTCGCAGGTACCAGCATCGAATAATCGAATTCGTTGTTCTTCACGAAGGGAATGGTGGTCTTGGTCGTCTTTTCGGGACGGGAAAGGTACACCGTGCGGCTCTCTCCGTCGCTGTCGACGGTCACCACCTGCGAGGAGGACGTCGTTTTGGCCGTCTGTTCGCGCACCACGATTCCGTCGCTGAACCACATGGTCAGTCCCACGATCAGCCCCAGTCCGACCTGTCCCACCACTTTGAAGCGGCCGTTCAGTCCCTCCTTGCGCTTGCGGAACACCTTGATGTAGTCGTCCAGAAAACCGATGAATCCCAGCCAGAGGGTCGAAACGATCATCAGGATCACATAGACGTTGGACAGGTTCCCGAACAGCAGGATGGGAACCAGCACCGACGTCAGGATGATGATTCCCCCCATCGTGGGCGTTCCCCGCTTTTGGAGCTGTCCTTCCAGCCCCAGGTTGCGCACCTCTTCCCCGATCTGGCGCCGTTGCAGGAAACCGATGATGCGCTTGCCGAAAATCAGTCCGATGACCAACGCCAGAATGATGGCCATGGCCGCCCGGAACGAAAGGTACTGGAACATCCCGATGCCGGGAATGTCGAAATGCTGCGAAAGGTATTTGGTCAAATGGTAAATCATCTTCTGCTCTCCCTAAGGTTTCTTCTCTTCACGCTTCTATTCCAGTCCGAACGCCCGACGCACTTCTTCGCGGTCGTCGAAATGGTGTTTGGTTCCCGCCACGTCCTGATAGGTTTCGTGTCCCTTGCCGGCCACCAGCACCACATCGCCCGGTGCGGCCAGCATCGCGGCCGTTTTGATCGCTTCCCGCCGGTCGGCGATCACCAGCGTACGGGCATCGGGCGGCAATCCGGCCTTCATTTCTTCCAGAATGTCTTCCGGCTTCTCGAAGCGGGGATTGTCGGAAGTAAGGATGGCCAGATGGCTGTTCTCGACGGCGATCCGGGCCATCACGGGGCGTTTCGTCCGGTCGCGGTTTCCGCCGCAGCCGACCACGGTATAAATCTTTTTCCCCCGGGGGCAAATTCCCGCCACGGTTTTCAGCACGTTCGCCAGCGCGTCGGGCGTATGGGCATAGTCGATCACGGCCGTCACCCCCGTTTTGGAATACACCGTTTCGAAACGTCCCCTGACCGATTCCAGCCGGCTCAGCACCCGCAGCACCTCGTCGCGGTCGCTGCCCAGCAACCGGGCGCAGGCATAGACTCCCAGCAGATTATACGCATTGAACCCGCCCAGGAACCTCACCCAGACTTCGCTTCCGTCCAGGTTCAGGAGCATCCCTTCCGGCACGGTTTCCACCACGCGTCCCCGGAAATCGGCGAAACTTTTCAGGGCGAACGTCCGCACCGCCGCCCGCGTGTTCTGCACCATGACGCCTCCGTTGCGGTCGTCTCCGTTCACCAGCGCGAACGCCTCCTGCGGCAGTGCGTCGAAAAAGGCTTTCTTCGCCCGGATGTATTCGGCGAACGTCTTGTGGTAATCCAGATGGTCGTGGGTGATATTGGTAAAAACTCCCCCTGCGAAGGCCAGCCCTTCGATCCGCCGCTGCACGATGCTGTGGGAACTCACCTCCATGAAACAAAACCCGCAGCCGCAGTCGGCCATCTCGGCCAGCAGGGCGTTCAACCGCACCGGATCGGGCGTCGTATGAGTGGAAGGCGTTTCCCGGCCGTCCACGGCATACGTCACCGTGGAAATCAGTCCGGCCTTGTAACCCAGCTCCCGGTACAGATCGTACAGCAAAGTGGCCGTCGTAGTTTTTCCGTTGGTGCCCGTAACCCCCACCAGCCGGAGTTTCCGGCTGGGATGGTCGTAAAAACCGGAAGCGATGCGCCCCAACGCCGCATGGCTATCCTCCACCCGCAGATACGTAACCTGCGGGGCGATCTCTTCCGGCCACTGTTCGCAGACGATCGCCACCGCTCCCGAAGCCACCGCTCCGGGAATAAACGCATGTCCGTCCGACTGCGTTCCCCGCAAGGCCACGAACAACTGTCCGGGAGTCACCGTCCGGGAGTCGAACCCGACGGACGCGATGTTCTGTTCCTCCGGCCCCCGGCGTTCCACGACACCGGCGTCGGCCAGCATATCACTCAGTTTTCTTTCCATTTTCCGTTTCCGAATTGTTTTCCGTATGATCGGTCGACAACACCAACGATACCCGCTGTCCCTTTCTTACGCTGTCTCCGGGAATCACCGACTGCCGCACCACTTTTCCCTTGCCGGAAAAGGAGACGATCAGTCCCCGTTCCACTTGCAGCAGCCGCAGGGCGTCCCTCAGTCCCATGCCGCCGACGTCGGGCATTTCTCCCTCCTTCGGCGTTTCCGCCGCTTCCAACACCACCCGTCCCGCCGCACTGTCGGGCACCGCTTTCACGTAATCGGCCTTTTTGACGCCGGGCGCATCGGCATATTTCAGCGAAAGCCGATCCAGCACCTTTTCTACATCCCGATAATATCCGCCCTTCACCTGAGGCAAGTCGGGAGCATGTCCTCCCCGTTCCGCCACCGGCGCCTGCCAGTCCACGCTGGAACCGTACACCCGCTCGGCGATCGCCCGGAACACCGGCCCCGCCAGCGATCCGCCGTAATAGTTCGCTCCCCGTCCGTGTCCCGAAAAGGTCTTGATGGCCACGATGCAAGTATATTTGGGGCGATCCGCCGGAAAATATCCCACGATGGTCGCCAGGTAATTCATCCCTCCGTAAACGCCGTATCCCCGGTTGAAATTGGGCACCTGCGCCGTCCCCGTCTTTACGGCGATCTCCAGGTCTTTGATCTGCAACCGCTTGGCCGTCCCGGCAGTCGCCACACCCCGCAAACAGCTCCGCACTTTGGCCAACGTGGCCGGGGAACAAATCTGCTCCCGGATCACCTGCGGACGGTAGGTTTTGAGCGTCTGTCCGTACTGACGGATTTCCTTCACCACGATCGGCGAAATCATTTTCCCCCCGTTGGCCACTGCGTTGTACAGGCAAAGCGTCTGCATGGGCGTCATTTCCAGCTCGTAACCGTACGACATGGAAGTCAGGGTCAGCATGCTCCATTTTTTCGCGTCGGTGTGGATGTAAGGCCCCCGCGAACCGGCCAGCTGAAACGGAATGGTGTCGTTCACCCCGATTTTTACCAACTGATCCACAAACCGTTGCTGGTTTTCCCGATAATGGTCATTCACGGCACGGGCGAACCCTACGTTGGAAGAAACCTCGAATACCTGCCGCAGCGTGAGCTGCCGGTATCCCAGGTGGGAATCGCGCACCCGTTTTTTGTAAATCACCACGTCCCCGCCGTCGATTCGTACCACGTCGTCCAGCGACATGCCCGCATCCTCCAGCAGCACGATCAGCGAAGCCAGCTTGAACGTGGAACCCGGATTGATCCGCTGAGCGATGGCATGGTTCAGATCTTCCACGCACGTCCCGTCCCGGCGGCGGCTCAAATTGGCCATCGCCCGGATTTCGCCCGTTTCCACTTCCATCAGCACGGCAGTGCCCCAGTCCGCTTCCTCGGCCTGCAGCTGCTGCTCCAACGCCCGTTCGGCCACGTCCTGCAGGTCGATGTCCAGCGTGGTGATCACGTCCATCCCGTCCACCGGCTCCCGGTTGTTGTCGTCGGCTACGGGTATCCAGAACGACCCCGAAATCCGCTGGGTTCTGGTCAGGCCGTCATGCCCTTTCAGGTACTCGTCGAAAGCTCCCTCGACGCCCCACATTACGGAATCGTTCACTTTCCGCCCGATGGTGCGGGCCGCTATGGAACCGTACGGAAGCACCCGCCGGTTCACCCGTTCCGGAATGAAGCCGCTGACGTTCGGATTGCGGTGCCGTAAAATCGGAAACTCCCGGATCTGTCCCAGCTCGAAATAGGAAACCTGCCGGGGAGCGATCCGGTAAACCCGTCCTTTTCCCGCCAATGCCCGGCTGCGGTATTCCTTCAGCATGTCTCCGTAGCGGCGGGAACTTTTGTCCCCGAAAAATGCAGCCAGACGACCGGCCAGCGAATCGACCCCGGCCGCAAATATCGAATCGGTCAATCCGGTGGCCCGGAAATCCATTTTCAGGTCGTAATAAGGCAGCGACGTAGCCAGCAACCGTCCGTTCCGGGAAAAGATGTCTCCCCGTTCCGCCTCGATCTCCGTCATGCGGAAGGTTTTCGTATCCTGAGCCCTCGCCCTCAACCGGGCGCTGTCCGGCCCGTACTGGATATAAAGAATCCGGATCAGCACCGCCGCCCCGCACAACAGAAAGAGGGCATAGACGACCCATGCCCTGCGGGTGATTTCCTGTTTGATCGGCGATTCGTTCTTCATTTACGGGGATCGGCTACGTTATTCCACGACTTTCGGAGGCACCAGCGATTCCTGGAGAGGGATGTTCCGTTCTTTCAGTGTCCGGATGATTTCGCTCTGACGCGTGGCCGTCATCCGCCTTTCGGTCATCGAAACCGAACGGGTGCGCAGTTCCTTCACCTCCGCGTTCAATCGGGCGTACCGTCGATGAAGTTTCTGGGTATGGTAGCCGTTGGCGATATAGAGGAACATCAGAAAGGCCACGAAAAGTCCGTACGGCAGATTCCGCCTGACTTCGGGCTGGCGCAGGATTCCCCCCGACATGAATCCGCGCAGAAAGCGCTTGAACCGTCCTCCGTTTTTTCTTCCGGGTTCCGGCTGTACCGGCCGGCCGGTTTCCTCCTGTCCGTTCATTTTTTCGCCGCCGCCCTCAGTTTTGCGCTCCGTGCCCGGCCGTTGGCCGCCACCTCCTCCGCCGAGGGGACGACCGCCTTGCGGGTCAGCACCTCCCACGGAGACGAAACGTTTCCGTAAAAATCGGTTTCCGCCACTCCTCCGAAGTTTCCGGAACGCATAAAATTCTTCACCAGCCGGTCTTCCAGCGAATGATACGTGATGACCGCCAGCCGCCCTCCGGAGCGCAGCATCTTCAGGGACTGTTCCAGCATCATCTTCAGCGCTTCCATTTCTCCGTTCACCTCGATGCGGATCGCCTGAAACAGCTTGGCCAGAAACCGGTTTTCATCCGCGCGCGGGATGCACCGGGCCACCGCCTCCTTCAGCTCGTCGATCGTCACGATTTCCTTCCGCCGGCGGAATTCCCCGATGGCCTTCACCACCCGGCCCGCGTTGTCCAGTTCGCCGTAATCACGGAAAATTTTCCGAAGATCATCTTCCGCGTAGCCGTTGACCACATCGCGTGCCGTCAGCGAAGCGTTCCGGTTCATCCGCATGTCCAGCCGCGCGTCGTAACGAAACGAGAACCCGCGCTCCTGCGTATCGAAATGATGGGAAGAAACCCCCAGATCGGCCAGAATCCCGTCCACGCTGCGAATCCCCTCGGCCCGCAACGCTCCCCGCATGAACCGGAAATTGTTTCGGATGAACAGAAATCGCGGATCGTCCGGCACGTTGCTTACGGCATCCTCGTCCTGATCGAATCCCGCCAACCGTCCTTCCGGCCCCAGGCGCCGGAGGATTTCGCGGGAATGTCCGCCGCCCCCAAAAGTGAGGTCCACGTAAGTGCCTCCCGGAACAATGTTCAAGGCATCCACGCTCTCTTGCAGCAGGACGGGCACATGATATTCGCTCATAACGGATTCGGCTAAAATAGTGGGGGTAAAGATACAAAAATTTACAGTTCCTTTGAATAATATTTTATTTTTGCCCCGGATAACGTCGGTTCGGACGACGGCGTCCCGGCGGAACGAATCCATCCGTTCCACGATCCGGGTTCGCATCGTCCGGCTACGGAAACAGGAGAAATCGACATGACACCGGAAATCGACATCGACCACATCATTCGCGACAAGGCGCCCGATCTGTACCGGATGCTGCCGGGATTCCTGAAACGCTACATCAAACGCACGATCCATCAGGATCAGATCAACTATTGCCTGCGCAACTTCGGTCATCTGGAGGCCATTGAATTCATCCGGGCCACGCTGAGATACATGGAGATCGACTACCGCGTGCACGGCATGGAGACGCTCGATCCGCAAAAAAGGTATATTTTCGCCTCCAACCATCCGCTGGGCGGACTGGACGGACTGATCCTGGCCGATGCGGTGGAGAAGCATTTCGGAAGCGTCAAACTCGTGGTCAACGATCTGCTGATGAACCTCACCCCGATCAGGTCCCTGTTCGTGCCCGTCAACAAGCACGGGAAACAATCCGCCGAATACGTCCGCGGACTGAACCGGGTCTACGACTCGGACGAGCAGATCATTTATTTCCCGGCCGGGCTGTGTTCGCGCAAAATCCACGGAAAAATCCAGGACCCGCCCTGGCGGAAGAATTTCATGGTCAAAGCCCGCGAACACGGACGCGATATCGTGCCGGTGTACGTCGATGCGGTCAACTCCCGCTTTTTCTACAACTTCGCCCGCCTGCGGAAAGCGCTGGGCGTCAAAGTCAACATCGAGATGTTCTACCTGCCGGATGAAATGTTCAGCCAACGGGGAAAGAAAATGGACATTTATGTCGGAACGCCCATCGAACACCGGCGGCTGTGCGACAACCGGCCGCTTCCGGAACTGGTCGCGGAAATCCGGAAAGCCGTTTATGCGCTAAAAAAATAAGCGGGCTGCATCCGTTTATGCCGATTATTGCTTAGTTTTGCATGCGCTTATACCGAAAAACGAATATGAAACCCATTATCGAACCCGTAGACCGGGCCCTGATCGAAAACGAGCTGACTCCGGAGCGGTACCTGCGGGACACCAATAACGGCGGAAACGTAATCTATGTCATTACGGCGGCCGACAGCCCCCACACCATGCGGGAAATCGGCCGGCTGCGCGAGCTCGCCTTCCGCAGCGCGGGAGGGGGCACGGGGCAGGAACTCGACATCGACGAACTCGATACGGTGGAAGGAGGATACGAACAACTGATCGTCTGGGATCCCAAGGCGCGGGAAATCCTCGGCGGCTACCGTTACATCATCAGCCACGAAACCCATCCCAAACACCTCTCCACGGAACATTATTTCCGGTTTACGGACAAATTCCGGCAGGAATTCCTGCCCCACACCATCGAACTGGGCCGCTCGTTCGTACAACCCCAGTATCAGGGCACCCGGCAGAATCCCAAGGGAATCTATGCGCTCGACAACTTGTGGGACGGGCTGGGAGCCATCGTGCTGAACCATCCGGAGATCAAATACTTTTTCGGAAAAGTCACCATGTACGGGGATTACAACAAGGAGGCGCGGAACATGCTGATTTATTTCCTACGGAAGTATTTTCCCGATCACGACAACCTGGTGGAGCCCCTCTACCCGATCGAACTGGACATCGACACGGAAAAAATGGAAGCCCTCTTTACGGCTCACGAATATGCGGGAGACTACAAAATCCTGTTCCGGGAAATCCGCAAGTATCAGGAAAACATCCCGCCGCTCATCAATGCCTACATGAACCTCTCCCCTTCGATGCGGGTATTCGCCACGGTGCGGAACCCCGATTTCGGGAACGTCGAGGAGACGGGCATCCTGATTACCCGGAGCGACATTTACCTGAACAAGGTGGAACGCCACTTCAACATGGACAACGATTGACCGGGCATCCTCCGGCACAGGCATAACGAAAAGCGTCCCCAAAGGAGGACGCTTTTTTAGTCGAATACAGAAGCTGCTTCTTCCGTCCGCCGCCTTTCACCGATCCCGCCAGAAACGGGCCGTGATGTCCCGCAACCGGAACGCTCCGAAAGCCGTTCCTTCCGACGATCCGCCGTCCGCGGAAGAAGCGGTATTCCGCTCCGTTTCAGCCCGTTCCACCCGGTACAGGCGTTGATTGGTCGTGCGGCTGCGCAATCCTCCACATCGTTCCTCGTAAGGCCCCAGCTTGATAAAATCGAAAACGCCCGGATCGATGCCGTCCGGCAAAGAAGGACGCCCCGAATACCAGGCTGTTTTGATTTCCGGCATCCCTTCCCGGCGCAATCCGGTCGCCAGCGCAGCCACTTCCTGCGGAGCCGCATCCCCGCCCATGAAACAAACGCAGGTAACCTCGCCGGCATACCGATGCAGCCAGCCTTCCAGCACGGCCGGGGTCAGTTCCTGCCCGACGTCCTGTTGCAGATAGGGGCTGTGACACCCCGGACACCCGTTCGGACATCCCGACAGGTTGACCGCCAGCGTCACTTCCCCCGGCACTTCCTGGAAAACGATATCGTAATTCACGTATTTCAACATGGCATCCCGTTCCTGTAATCGAATCGTCCGGAGCCGGCTAAAGTTCCGAAGCGGCGTGATTGTAGTGCCGCACGGCGGCTTCCCGCTGGCGGGCCTGCGAAAAGTTGCTCACCCGTTTCAGGTAGCCGATCACCCGCGTCAGGTAATCCGTATTCTTGCTGTGACACTCGGGACATTCCCGAAGGTAGCGTTTGTCGATGTGGCCGCAATCGTTGCATACGGTATTGGGAACGTTGAACGTGAAATAATTCGTTCCTTCGCGGGCGGCCACCCGCAGCAACTGCCGGTACTGTTCTCGTGAAAGGTGCTCGTCCAGGTTCATGTGCAAAGCCGAACCGCCCGTCAGGTGTTCCACGTACTGCCGTCCGTGCAGCCGGAACTTGTCCAGGATGTTCAGCGAAGGGTCTTCCACCCGGTAAAAATAGCTGTTGTAACAGTCCCGCGGCACCGAATAACCGTCTTCCCGATCCCACTTGGCGTGCTTCACGCCCACGTTTTCCGCCGGAATCATTTCGCAGTTGAAAAGCACTTCCTTGCTGCGATACTGTTTGTTGTACCGTTCAATCAGCCCCAGCACGTCCCGCACGAAAGCCATGTATTCCGGATTGTCGTCGATTTCCAGCCCCAGGAACTCGGCGGCTTCCACCAGCCCGTTCACTCCGACGGTCAGGTATTGACGGCTCATGTTGATGTACCCCGCATCGAAGAGCGGCAGCATGCCTTTCGCCTGCAAATGCTTCAGGTTTTCGTTGTAAGCCATCTGAAACTTGTGCACCTTGTCCACCACGTCTTCCAAAAAGGCCGTATAGGAAAGTCCGTTCTTAACGGCGTACTGGATACAGCGGTTCAGGTTGATGGTCAGCACGCTCTTCGATCCCGTGGAGACCCCTCCGGCCCCCAGGGTGTAACTGAAACCGTTGTCCTGAATCTCGTTCCGCAGCCGGCAACAACTGCTGAGCGAATCGGCGTTGTCGCTCATGTAAGTGAAGAACGAATGCCCCGCCGCATACATTTCGGCCGTCAGGTCGCCGTACGCCCGATCCTTCACATCCCCGTTCTCGGTGAGCAGGGCCATCGTTTCCACCGGAAAGGTCAGCACCGTTTTCGTCCGCTCCTCGTTGAACCACCGCATGAAACGCCGCTGGAGCCAGTCGAGCGAATCCCAGTCCGGACGCGACCCGTCGGGAAAGAAGAAATTCCCGAACAGGCTTTCGAAATAATAGCGGTCGTAATAGGCGATGTTCCAGAAAACCGCCTGAAAGTTGCGCGCCCCGGTCGGTTGATTGATCGAATACACGATCTGCTCGAAACAGTCCGTGATGACCTTGTCGAGCGTGCGCCGTCTCAGCGAAAGGTCCACCACCCGGTCGGGCTCCCGGTAATAATCGGCCCCGTATTCCATAGCGATGAAGTAGTTCAGGTACATCAGGAATTCGGGCGTGGCGCATGCCCCGCTCAGCATGCTGGAAACGATGAAAACCATGTTGACGAATCCGCCGCAGAAGGATTTAAGGTTGGTCGGCCGGGAAGAATTGCCCCCGATGGAGGCCGTCCCCCCGATCAGCCACGGATACATGGTGATGCTGGCGCAGTAATTGGCCATGCTCGTTTCGTCGTTCTTGTAGATGAAATGCCCGTTCAGCAGTTTCAGGTAACTGTCGGCCGTCTCCTTGCCGTACATCTGCTTGATGCGGTCGCAAAGCAGTCTCCGGTTGAGCCGGATGAAATTCTGCTTGGGCAGCTCTCCGATCAGCGTGGCGATGTTCTTGTTTTCCACGTTGGCATTGGCGTCGAACTTGCTTCCCGTGGCCGGATTCACCGCTTCGCAGTAATCCACCAGAAAAGCCATCTTGTCTCGGACTTCCCGGTCTTCGAGGTGCTGCTGGCGGTAGATGATGAAAGACTTGGCCACGCCGTAATAGCCGTGGCTCATCAGGGAAAGCTCCACCTGGTTCTGTATCTCCTCCACGCTCGTCCCTTCGTGAATGTAGAGGCTCGATGTCAGCTTGTTGAGCACCTCTTCGGCAGGCGTCTTTCCCACCGAGCGGAACGCTTTTTCGATGGCCGCCGTAATCTTGTCCATGGAAAAGGCTTCCGGCTTGCCGTCCCGTTTTACAATGTTGAAATTGGATCCGTTCATCTCACAATCGTATTTTCATTTCGTTCTTTTCGTTTAACCGCCCGAAAAGCGGACGATAGCCGTTCCGCCGGAAAACGAAAGCCGGCATGGGGGAATCGGGAAATGAGCGGAAAACGGACAGGCGCATGGGACACGGCCCCGCCGGCCTCGACCGGAATTTCCCGGCTTTTCATCCCGAAAGCCGAAATTTCGTTTTGCCGCTTCCGGCAGGTCTTCTGACTGATCTCTTCCCCGGAACGCCTTCCCGCAAATTCTGCAGTGGCATCCTGTTCCGGGTTCGACGAGAATTACAGCAGCGGGCACTGTCACCGAATCGCACGGTGTTCCCTCCGGGGACGAAGGCTCGTCTCCCTTTACCGAAAGCGAAACAAAAGTAGGCATAAATCCGGCCCGTCCGACCACGTTGCCGGAAAACTATTCACTTTTTATCAACAATTTGCCTTACCTAATACAACAAACTGATAATCAATAAATATGCTCACACGTCACAAAAGCGGGAAGGCCCTTCGATATTTTTCTCCGAGCGACCGTTAAAGCTTTTCGGAAAAATCGACGGCCGGAAAGGATGCGGAAGGAATGCCCCCGGAGGAAAAGGGAACAAAGAATCGCCCGGCCTTCCGGGGAAGTCGGACCCATGGACGGAACGGGAAAAACTTCCGGAATCCGGACAGAGAAATCATTTTTCTTCCCTTTTCTTCCGTCCGAGATAACGCCGGAAGAAAAAGAGAATCAACAGCGGCATAGCGTTTCGCTTAAGTGAATAATCGGAAAACAACGACACTCGATGAAACCGCCGTCCGTCAGGGAATCCGGAGCACCTGTCCGATCCGGAGCGACCGGGGGTTCCGGATGTTGTTGGCCCGCATCAGGGCATTCACCGTAACGCCGTAGCGCCGGGCAATGGAACCCAATACGTCGTTCTTCTTGACTTTATAAGTACGCGAAGCGGTCAGCCGGTTTCCCGAGCCCGATGACTTCCTGGCCGTGAAATTGGCCGGATTGAGGTATTCCTTCAAATACAGGGAATCCTTTCCGTAAATTTCCGCTTCCCGGTCGATGAAGGCGCTGATGTCCTGCTGCGGCAGCACCAGGCTGTACGCCTTGTCCGTACCCGGAATGATGTCCCTTTTGAACTGGGGATTCAGATCGCGCAACACTTCCACGGGGATGCCCAGCGTCGAGGAAATCTGCTCGAAGTGCATCAGCTTCCGAACCGTCACCGTATCGGTCGAAATCGGATGGGGAGGCACCACCGGCTCCATGCCGTGCGCCTTGTGGAAAGTGTAAGCGTAAGTAGCCGCGATGAATCCCGGAATGTAGCCCCGCGTTTCCCGCGGCAGATAGTCGTAAATGTCCCAATAAGTCCGGGCGTCGGGCACCCGCTTGAGGGCCTTGTTGACGTTTCCCGGCCCGCAGTTGTAGGCGGCGATCACCAGCGTCCAGTCCTCGTAGATGGCGTACAACTGCTTGAGATACTGACAGGCCGCCCGCGTCGAAAGGAGCGGATCCATCCGTTCGTCCACAAAGGAATTGACTTCCAGCCCGAAATTCTTGCCCGTCCGGAGCATGAACTGCCACAGCCCGGCGGCGCCCGCCCGCGAAACCGCTTTCGGATACAGGGCGGATTCGATGATCGGCAGCATTTTCAGTTCCGAAGGCAGTCCTTCCTTGTCGAGTTCCTCCTCGATGAGCGGGAAATAATACTGAGCCAGTCCCAGAATGTTCTGCATCCGCCCCTTCAAACGCCCCGTGTAGGCCAGAATATATTGCCTCACCACATCGTTGTAGGGCAACTGAATGACTGAAGCGATCATCCGGAGCCGGGCTTCGTACACCGAGTCCGGAATCCGTTCCGCTTCGGAAGGCACGGTTTCTTCCGGATCTATGTTGATGAATTCCTGCAGGAAACGGTCGTAGGACTCGATCACGGTGCTTTCGTACCACTTCGACAGCAGCGAGTCGTACTTTTCGGGAGTATGCTTGACGCTGATTTCCCCGTAAGCCCGCGTTTCGGTGCCGGAAAAACAAATACCTGCTACGGGAAAGGCCGCCAGAACCGCAGTGACCAGAACGTTCGATAACTTCACGTATATGCTGTTTTAAGTTAACATTCAAAAATTGACGCTCAGGGACAACCCGAATCCCGTCGGCCCGTAGCCCGCATTCCGGCTGGCCCGCAGGTTGCTGACGTCGATCAGCGTGGGTTCCACCCGCAGGGCCAGATCGTCGCTCACGTCGAAATCCTTCATATAGGCGTCCACATGCGCTTCCACCACCGAAAGCAGGTACAGTCCGCATGTAATGATAATGCTCAAATCCCGGTTCCGGCGATACTGATCCCGCATGTTCTGCAACGAACTCTGCGGATACGTGCCGTGAAACTCGTCGTCCGGGTACCGGTTGTACGCCTCTTTCATCCGCTTGTATCCCCGGCTGTTGAAGTCGATGATGTATCCCATCGTCGCAAACGCTCCGATCACGATCGGCACCTTCCAGTAACTCTTGTTGTAAATCTGTCCCGCCCCCGGAAAAATCATCGCCAGCGTCGTGGCCTTTTTCACCGTCGTGGCTCCGTTGGGATAATTCAGCACTCCGTCTCCGATAAAATACAGATACGACAAGGCGGCCCCCATGAGAAACAATGTGCGCTGCGTATTGTAGCGGATCATCTTCGTCTGCACGGGGTCGATCTCCGTCCGTCCCGCGTTCTCCGAATACCGGATGGCATCGTATTGCGTCTTATAATCCTTATACTTCTTGTTCGCATTGATCGTCAGGTAGGTGAAAGCCCCCACCGTTCCATAAAGCACCGGAATCTTCCAATACTGCCGGTTGTAGAGCTGCGAAAATCCCGGCGCCACCGCCGAAATCCACGCCACCTTCGACAGCGGCAGCGTATCCCGGAAAATGGGCGATTGCAACTGTACCTTCCGTGTCGTATCAACCGTCTCGGTGATTTCCACCGTCGCTTCCTTCACGCCTCCGGATATCCGCTGCGGCTCCTGGGCCGACCCGCTTCCCGTGCAACAGCACAGAAACGGCAGCACGCCCGCAACGATCCGGTATGTCGTATTTTTTCCGAGCATAACCCCTATTCCAGGTTTTCGAACCGCCGGAGAAAAGCCCGGATATCCTCGTCCGACCGGAACTCGATCACGATCTTCCCTTTCCCCTTGGTCCCGCGCTTGATGCTGATGTCCTGATTGAAAAACCGCTCGAGGTGTTCCACCAGCCGACCGTAGTCTTCCGGATACTCCTCGTCGCCGCTGTTTTCACCCCGCGTTTTTTTCGTCTCCTTCCCCGCTTTGCTCACCAGTTCCTCCACCTGCCGGACGGAAAGGTGGTTTTTGACGATCCGCTTCAAAAGCGCCACCTGCTTCTCCTCGGATTCCATCCCGATCAACGCGCGGGCGTGTCCCATCGTGATCAGTTCCTCGCGCACGGCCAACTGCACCTCCGCCGGAAGTTTCAGCAGCCGCAGGTAATTGGTGACCGTGGAACGCTTCTTGCCCACCCGTTCGGCCAGTCTGTCCTGCGTCAGGGCGCACTCGTCCACCAGCCTCTGCAAACTGAGAGCGATATCCACGGCATTCAGATCCTGCCGCTGGATATTTTCCACGAGCGACATTTCCAGCAGAGTCTGGTCGTCCACCTCCCGGATGTAGGCCGGAATGGTTTCCAGACCGGCCAGCTGCGACGCCCGGAAACGACGTTCTCCGCTGATGATCAGAAACGTCCCGTCCTTTTCCTTCTTCACCGTGATCGGCTGAATCACCCCCAGCGTCCGGATGGATTCGGCCAGCTCCTGCAAAGCCTCCTCGTCGAACCGGGTACGCGGCTGCCGGGGATTCGGCACGACCCTGCCGATCTCTATTTCGTCTATGAGCGATTTTTTCTTGTTCTTTTCGGGAAGCGAAAGATTCTCGATTTCGAAAATCGCTTCCAGTCCGCGTCCCAATCCCTTGGATTTTACGTTCATGTCCAACCCGTCATTATGTGACTGTCACCGGTGCGGAGTCCCTCCCGGACGCACCGGCATCGTTTTTCTCGTATCGCCTGCCGATCCTGTTTCCTCAGGCGTTATGCTGCAAAAATTCTTTCGCCAGATTCAGGTAATTGACGGCTCCCGAACAGGAAGCGTCGTGCAACAGCACCGGCTTGCCGTAGCTCGGAGCTTCGCTCAACCGCGTGTTGCGCGTGATGACCGTCCGGAAAGCCAGCGGTCCGAAATGTCTGCGCACCTCTTCCACGACCTGATTGGCCAGTTTCAGCCGCGAATCGTACATCGTCAGCAGGAACCCCTCGATTTCCAGATCGGGATTCAGGTGTCCCTTGGTCATTTTGATCGTATTGAGAATCTTCCCCAGCCCCTCCAGCGCCAGGTATTCGCACTGCACAGGGATAATCACGCTGTCCGCCGCCACGATGGCATTCAGTGTCAACAGCCCCAGCGAAGGAGAACAGTCGATAAAAATGTAATCGAATTCATCCCGCACGTCCTTCAGCATGTCCCGCATCCGGAACCGACCGTCTTCGAGGCTCCGCAAGTCTTCCTCCGCCCCGACCAGATCGATGCTGGAAGGAATCAGCCACAGGTTCGGCAAATCCGTGCTCTGCATCATCGCTTCCCGCGCCATAACGTCTCCGATCAGGCAGCCGTACGTATTCTTTTCATTCGTTTCGAAACCGAGGCCGGAGGTGGCATTGGCCTGAGGGTCGGCATCCACGATGAGCACCCGCTTGTCGAGTACCGCCAGACTGGCCGCCAGGTTGATGGTGGTCGTCGTTTTTCCCACTCCGCCCTTCTGATTTGCGAACGAAATAATCTTTGCCATACTCCGTTTAATTGATGTGCAAATATAGCGGAAATAAAGAATATAAAAAAGCGCGGCGGAAAAAGCCGGGCACTTTCCCGTTCCCGAAACCGCAGCGAAACGGCAGGGGGCGTTTGGGAAAATATTTTTTAAAATTTTAAGAACAAGATGTTCAAAGTCCGGATTTAAAAACTTAATTTTGCAATTTCGTGAAATCAAAGTTGTCATAATTCTTTATAAATATGTCGAATGTAATACGTCTGAAAAAGGGTCTCGACATCAAACTGGAAGGCACGGCGCAGAAACAGGTTTCCCCGTTGCCCCGGGCCGAAAGTTATGCGGTAAAACCCGACGATTTCAAAGGTTTCACCCCCAAACTGCTGGTCAAACAGGATGATGCGGTCAAGGCCGGAACCCCGCTGCTTTTCGACAAGTACCGTCCGGAAATCGTGGTCACCTCCCCCGTCAGCGGAAAAGTGGCCGCTATCAACCGCGGCGAAAAGCGCCGGATACTCGAAGTCGTAGTCGTTCCCGACGGGGAAACGGAATACGAATCCTACGACATGGCCCCGCTGAAAAACCTGTCGAAAAACGACGTTACCAGCCTGATGCTTTCTTCGGGCCTCTGGTGTTTCCTGATTCAACGCCCCTACGGCATCATCGCCGATCCGGGACAGAATCCGAAAGCCGTTTTCATCTCCGGATTCGACTCGGCGCCGCTGGCCCCGGACATGAATTTCGTCCTGCGGAACGAAGCGGACAACCTGAATGCGGGCATCGAAGCGCTGTCCAAGCTGACGACGGGGAAAGTGCACATCGGTCTGCATGCCGACGACGAAGCGGGCGTGACCGGCAAGGTCCGGGGCGCGCAGTTCCATTATTTCAAAGGCCCCCATCCGGCGGGCAACGTCGGCGTGCAAATCCATCATGTCGATCCGATCGTCAAGGGAGACGTGGTCTGGACGATGGATATCCAGAATGTCGCCATCCTCGGACGTTTCTTCCGAACGGGAAAAGTGGACATGAGCCGAACCATCGCCGTGACGGGCTCCGAAGTGATCGCCCCCCGGTATCATTCCGTCATCGGAGGCGCCAGCATCCGCAGCATCATCGGCGGAAACGTCCGGCCTCAGATGGAGGGATATGCAGTTCGTATCATCAGCGGAAACGTGCTGACGGGGACGAAAGTGGAAGAAAACGGATACATGGGTTTTTACAGCAACCAGATCACCGTAATCCCGGAAGGGAACAAATACGAGTTTCTGGGCTGGATCGCTCCCCGGTTCAGCAAGTTTTCGGTATCGCGGAGCTATTTCTCCTGGCTCACCCCCAACAAGACTTACAACCTCGACACCAATATGAACGGCTCGGAGCGGCCTTTCGTGGTTACGGGGCTCTACGACAGGTATCTGCCGATGGATATCTACCCCATGTATCTGTTGAAAGCCATCCTGGCCGAAGACCTCGAAAAAATGGAGAACCTCGGCATCTACGAAGTGATCGAAGAAGACCTCGCCCTGTGCGAATTCGTCGACCCTTCCAAGACCGAAATGCAGGCCATCGTCCGTCGGGGAATCGACCAGATGCTGAAAGAGCTTAACTAAATAAAGGGCAACAAATGAAAGCGCTTAGAAATTATTTGGACAAAATAAAACCCAACTTCGAGCGGGGCGGAAAATTCGAGAAGCTCCATTCCACATTCGAGGCCTTCGAAACCTTCCTCTTCGTGCCGAACACGGTCACCCGGCAGGGAGCCCACATCCGGGACGCCATGGATATGAAGCGGACGATGTCGATCGTGGTGATCGCCTTGCTTCCGGCCCTGCTTTTCGGCATGTTCAACGTCGGGCTGCAGCATTTCCGGGCCATCGGGGACATCGCTCCGACCACGTCCTACGACTTCGGACTGATCTGGCACTGTTTCTGGTTCGGATTCCTGAAGGTGCTTCCCATCATCGTCGTTTCCTATGTGGTGGGGCTAGGGATCGAATTCCTGTTCGCGCAACTGCGGGGACACGAAGTGAACGAAGGTTTTCTGGTGACGGGGCTGCTGATTCCGCTGGTCATGCCGGTGGACATTCCGCTGTGGATGGTAGCCGTGGCGACCGCTTTCGCCGTCGTTTTCGGGAAAGAGGTGTTCGGCGGCACGGGCATGAACATTTTCAATCCGGCTCTGCTGGCGCGGGCTTTCGTGTTCTTCGCCTACACGCCATACATTTCCGGCGAGAAGGTCTGGGTAGCCGGGCTGACTAAGGGAGAAGGAATAATCGACTCGTTCTCCGGAGCCACCCCGCTGGCCGACGCGGCCAACGCCCTGGCAAACGGAGCGACGACCATCGACTGGAGCAACTCATCGACGCCGATCGACTGGTTCCTGGGCACCATTCCGGGAGCCATCGGGGAAACGTCCACGCTGGCCATCCTGATCGGTGCGGCCATCCTGCTGTATACGGGCGTGGCCAGCTGGCGGATCATGCTTTCGGTGGTGATCGGAGGACTCGGAATCGGTTTGGTCTACAATGCCATCGGGGCGAACGTACTGATGACCATGCCGGCATGGTACCACCTGCTGGTGGGCGGATTCGCCTTCGGAACGGTGTACATGGCCACGGACCCGGTAACGGGAGCGCAGACCAATACCGGCAAGTGTATTTACGGACTGCTGATCGGTGCGATGGCCGTGACGATCCGGGTGCTGAATCCGGGCTATCCGGAAGGCATGATGCTCGCCATCCTGCTGATGAACGCCCTGGCGCCGCTCATCGACCATTACGTGGTGGAAGCCAACGTACGCCGGCGCAACAAACGCCTCAAATTAACCGTGAAATAAGGAGGAGCGAAAGATGAATAAAAACAACAACAGCTATATCATTGCGTATGCCGCTATATTGGTGATCGTGGTGGCGGCGGCCCTCTCCTTCGCGGCCCTGAAGCTCAAGAGCCGGCAGGCCGAGAACGTCCGGATGGAAAGGATGAGCGACATCCTGCGTTCCATCGGGCAGGGAGGAGACGCGGACAAAGCGGCCGACAAAATTGCCTATATCAACGAGCAATACAAGAAATACATTACGGATTCGTATGCGGTCAACACCGAAGGCGACGTAGTGAAAGGCGCCGACGCCTTCAACATCCTGCTGAACCTGAAAGCCGAATACGACAAACCGGAAGATCAGCGCGAACTGCCGATCTTCGTCAGCCGTGACGACGCGGGAAAACCGCTTTATGTCATCCCGGTATGGGGATCGGGGCTGTGGGGGCCGATCTGGGGCTACGTCGCCCTCGAAAGCGATTGGGACACCATTTACGGCGTCGTATTCGCCCACAAAAGCGAAACGCCGGGGCTGGGAGCGGAAATCACGACTTCCTGGTTCCAGGACAATTTCAAGGGAAAGAAAATCTTCAACCAGGACGAACTCGTTTCCATTTCGGTGATGAAAGGAGGAGCCGATCCCTATGATCCGTATTCGGTGGACGCCGTCTCCGGAGGAACGATCACCAGCCGGTCGGTGGAAAACATGCTGAAACGGGATTTGACGGGTTACGCCGCTTACTTCCGGAAAATGCGGGCCGGACAGGACAACCAGGCCGTTTCGCCCGATGCGGAAAACGGGCCGCAGCCGGCAGTCGATTCAACCATCGTAAACAATGCAGGTCATGAGTAATATGGAAAAAGAGCCGTTTTTCTCGGCGAAAAATCTCAGGGTATTTTCCCTGCCGCTGCTCCGGAACAACCCGGTTACGGTACAGATTCTGGGGATTTGTTCGGCGCTGGCCGTCACGGCCAAACTGAAACCCGCCATCGTAATGGCCCTTTCGGTAACGGTGGTAACCGCCATGTCGAACCTGATCATTTCCCTGTTGCGGAAGACGATCCCGGATCGTATCCGGATCATCGTGCAACTGGTGGTCGTGGCGGCGCTGGTCATCATCGTGGATCAGGTGCTGAAGGCGTATGTCTACGACGTGAGCAAGCAGCTTTCGGTCTTCGTGGGTCTGATCATCACCAACTGCATCATCATGGGGCGCCTCGAAGCGTTCGCCCTCGGAAACAGGCCCTGGCCGGCTTTTCTGGACGGTATCGGAAACGGACTGGGCTACGGGCTGATTCTGGTGACGCTGGGCTTTTTCCGGGAGCTGCTCGGAAACGGGAGCCTGCTGGGATACAAGATCATCCCGGACAGCTGGTACATCGCCAACGGCGGCTTTTACAGCAACAACGGGCTGATGCTCCTGCCGCCTATGGCGCTGATCGGGGTCGGCATCATCATCTGGATCGCCAACTCGCGCAAGAAGAAAGCCTAACACGGATTTTAGATTCAGGGAATTATGGAAAACATACTAAGCATATTCATCCGGTCGATCTTCATCGACAACATGGTTTTCGCCTTCTTCTTCGGGATGTGCTCCTACATCGCCGTGTCGAAGACCGTGAAAACCGCCATGGGACTGGGCATCGCCGTGACGTTCGTAATGACGATCACCGTCCCCGTGAATTACCTGCTCAACGAGTACGTGCTGACGCCGGGAGCGCTTTCCTGGTTCTCGCCCGATTTCGCGGACGTGGATCTGGGCTTTCTGAGTTTCATCCTGTTCATCGCCGTGATCGCCTCCATCGTGCAGCTGGTAGAGATGATCGTGGAACGGTTCGCACCGGCCCTCTATAACCAACTGGGGATTTTCCTGCCGCTGATCGCCGTGAACTGCGCCATCCTCGGAGGGTCGCTTTTCATGCAGGAACGGGAGTACGCCAACCTGGGCGAAGCGACTTCCTTCGCGCTGGGCTCGGGCATCGGCTGGTGGCTGGCCATCATCGCCATGGCGGCCATCCGGGAGAAAATCACCTATTCCAACGTGCCCGCTCCGCTGAAAGGAGTCGGCATCACCTTTATCATCACGGGCCTGATGGGGATCGCCTTCATGACCTTCCTCGGCATCCAGTTGTAAACCATAGAAACGGGACAATAACATTATGGAACTCTCAATACTCATATCCATCGCGGTCTTTCTGGTAGTGACCCTGCTGCTGGTGGCCGTGCTGCTCTATGCCAAGAAAAAACTGCTGCCCTCGGGCAACGTGACCATCGACATCAACGACGGCGAAAAGGTGCTTTCCGCCGAACAGGGAAACACCCTGCTGTCGTCGCTGGCCTCCAACGACATTTTTCTGCCCTCGGCCTGCGGGGGCAGCGGTTCCTGCGGCATGTGCCGCTGTCAGGTGCTTTCGGGCGGCGGGGAAATCCTGCCGACGGAAGTGAACTTCTTTACGCGGAAACAGCAGCAGGAACACTGGCGGCTGGCCTGTCAGGTGAAGGTGCGCGACAACCTGAACATCAAGATTCCGGAAAGCGTGCTGGGCGTCAGGAAGTGGGAATGCGAAGTGGTTTCCAACCGGAATGTGGCCACCTTCATCAAGGAATTCGTGGTGAAGCTTCCGGAAGGGGAGCACCTGAAATTCCGGTCGGGGGGCTATATCCAGATCGACGTGCCCAAATACGACGAAATCAAATTCACCGATTTCGACATCGATTCGGAATACCGCGAAGACTGGGACAACATGAAAATGTGGGGCCTCGTGACCAAGAATCCGGAACCGACTTTCCGCGCCTACTCGATGGCCAACCATCCGGCGGAAGGGAACATCATCATGCTGAACATCCGGATCGCCACGCCGCCCTGGGACCGGGCAGCGGGAGCGTTCATGAACGTCAATCCGGGCATCTGCTCCTCCTACATCTTCTCACGCAAGCCGGGCGACAAGATCACCATTTCGGGCCCTTACGGGGAATTCTTCGTCAAGGACACGCCCAACGAAAAGATGTTCATCGGCGGGGGTGCAGGGATGGCTCCGATGCGCTCGCACATTTTCCACCTGTTCAAGACCGAAAAGACTTCCCTGCCTGTCACCTTCTGGTACGGCGCCCGGTCGAAACGGGAAATCTTCTACGAAGAACAGTTCGAAGAAATCGAAAAGCATTTCCCGAATTTCAAGTTCAACATCGCCCTCTCCGACCCCAAGCCGGAAGACGACTGGAAAGGCTACGTGGGCTTCATCCATCAGGTGGTGTTCGACAATTACCTGAAGAACCACGAAGCTCCGGAAGACATCGAATACTACCTTTGCGGGCCTCCGATGATGACCGCGGCCGTCACCAAAATGCTCGACGAGCTGGGCGTACCGCCGGAAAACATCATGTACGACAATTTCGGAGGATAACCTGTATGTAGGAATCTCCATACACGCCGAAGAATAAAGCCCTGCGTAAACAGGGCTTTATTTTCTTATATTCATGAAGCAGGTTCGATCCTCACCGTTTTAGTGCGGCTGTCCATACCGTATTTGCAATTCGCTTTACCGGGAGAAGGGCGGCTACAAGACCGGCTTTCTTGTTTTTCCAATAGCAGCCGGATCGGGATTCCTACTGCAGTTCATCCATTTCTCTTTTCCGACGCTGCCGGATAGTAGCGGGAAACGGGCTTCCTCCAAATCATACTTTTTTTCGGGCACGGTCGGTTCCATCCTGCCCGAACGGATAAACCGCACATGCTCGAAGATCTTCTTTCTGCATCATGCAGCGGAAGAAAGTATCCCTGCAATAACGAACCGCCGCTCCGGTATCGAACACTTTTTTCTATCTTGTCATATCCGGATACTCTCGCCACCAGGTACGGGTTTCGGTTTCTCCCGGGACGATCCGTTCACCCATCAGAGGCGTAACCAGCCCGATACTATCCGCCGCAGCCAACGCCGCCACTCGTTCGATGGACTCATTCCACGGATGCAACGCCAAATCGAATACGCCCCAATGTACCGGTAACATATTTTGCGCTTTCACATCCTCACAAACCGCAATCGCCTCCTCCGGAAAGAAATGGGTATTGGGCCATCCGGCATTCCAACCGTCGATCTCCACACAGGCCAGGTCGAAGGGCCCGTACTTCTCCCCGATCTGCTTGAAAAGTTCTCCGTAACCCGAATCGCCGCTCCAAAAGATGTTTTTCCGTTCTCCTCGGATGGCATATCCCGTCCAAAGCGTCTTGTTGCGATCCGTTTTGCTGCGCCCGGAATAGTGTATGCCGGGCGTAGAGGTGATCCGTACGGAAGCTACCTCGACGACATCGCCCCAACCGATCTCCGTAATTTGTTCCGGCGGGATGCCCCAGCCTTCGAGCCGCGCACCGACACCTAACGGACAGATGAACCGAATATCCCGATCCTTCAAAGCCCGCATCGTCGCCATCTCCAAATGATCGTAGTGGTCATGCGTAATCAACACGGCATTCACATCGGGCAGTTCTTTCCGCTCAATGGGTGAGGCGGTATAACGCCGCACGATGCCCGGAAACGGCGCGGCATTTTCCAGCACGGGATCAATCAACATCCGCACGCCATCCAATTCCAGAATGACCGACGAATGGCCCAGCCAATAAAGCGCATACGCAGACGGCACGGCCGTAAAATCGTTTTTCGTCAATGTTGCTTTCGGCAGTTCTCTTGCCGGAGCGTAGGGCGATCTCTTAAAAAACCGTCCGAATCCCGAACTGCCTCCTGTCGTTCGATCCGGAAAAGACAATAATTCCTCGGGGCTGATAAACGCATCCCGCTGCAAGGAATAACAGGATCGGCCGCCATATTTCGCTGCCCGTTCCTTATCCGAATCCAGCGATCCCATATTGCGCAGCACATGCCCGCCGACAGCGATAACAGCAAGCAGGAATACCATGCCTGCAATCCCGATTATTCGTTTCTTGTTCCGTTTCATGCATTCTAAATAAATTCACCATGTAAAAATAACGATTCTTTGGCATACAATTGTACGCTTCAGCGGAGAAGGCCCTCGGTGATTCAATTTTTTGTTCAAAAACATTCAAAAGAGCAAAGCGGCAAACCACGTCGCTCGCCGGATCACGGGCATTCACACCGCAACAACGAAGAAGTCACGGATAAAACCCGATACCATTCCGATCGATCCGGCTGCAAGGAAGGCAGCGGCGGTTATCGGGACGTTTTATATCAGCCGGTTGCAAAAGAGCTATACAAAAGAGAATCACTTTCCCCCGAAAATTTTCTGTGGCCGTCCGGCCAATTCCAAACATAACGAAAAAAATCTATAGGTACGGGGACGGAGCAATCCAAGCAATATTGTCTTATCTTTGCCGTGAGAAAATCCGGAAAACGGAACTGTCTTCGGAAGAAGTAACCGATCCGCCCGGCATAACGGAAAAAACAGGAGGAAACGAAACCGCCCATGAAAACAACCTTACTTTTGATGACCGCCATGGCGACGATGCTTACGGGCTGCGAAAATCGGCAGCCGATCAAAACGAAGCCCTATCCCGAAACCCGGAAGGATACTACCGTAGTGGACGATTATTTCGGTACGAAGGTAAAAGATCCCTACCGCTGGCTCGAAGACGACCGTTCGGAGGAAACGGCCGCATGGGTAAAAGCCGAAAACGAAGTCACGCAGGACTACGTATCGCAAATTCCCTATCGCAATGCGGTTCGGGAACGGCTGACGGAATTGTACGACTACCCGAAATACGGCGCTCCTTCCAAGGAAGGGGAATACTATTTCTTTTTCAAAAACGACGGGTTGCAGAACCAAAGCGTGCTCTATCGCCAGCACGGACTGGACGGAACGCCGGAAGTGTTCCTCGACCCGAATACCCTCTCGGAAAACGGAACGGTCGCCCTCGTGTCGGTCGACTTTTCCAAGGATCACAGGTACATGGCTTACGCCGCTTCCACTTCCGGATCGGACTGGGTCGAAATCCGCGTGATGGACGTGGAATCGAAAGCACTGTTACCCGATGTGATCCGCTGGGTGAAGTTCTCCGGAGCCGAATGGAGCAAGGACGGATTCTATTACAGCCGCTACGACGAACCGGTCAAAGGGAAGGAATTCTCCAATGCCAACGAATACCAGAAAGTTTACTTCCACAAGCTGGGAACGCCGCAAAGCGAGGACAGGCTGGTCTATAAAGACAGCAGCCACCCGCTGCGGTACTTTACCGCAACGGTGAGCGAGGATGACAAATACCTGTTCATCAACGCTTCGGAAGGGACTTCCGGCAACGAAATCCTCTATCGCAAGACTGCCGACAACGGGCCGTTCAAGGTGCTGTTTCCGGGCTTCGACAACGATTACGCCATCGTCGACTGCGAAAACGACCGTTTACTGGTCTACACCAACAACGGAGCCGAAAACTTCCGGCTGGCGGAAGCCGATCTTTCTCAAAGCCGTCCGGCGCTGAAAGACCTGATTCCGGAAAAACCGGAACTCTTGCAGGACGTTTCCCTGGGGGGCGGCTATATTTTCGTGTCCTACCTCAAGGACGCTTCCAGCCGCGTGTACCAATATGCCATGGATGGAACGCAGGTGCGGGAAATCGCCCTTCCCACGATCGGCACGGCTTACGGTTTCAGCGGGGAAAAGGAAGACACGACGCTGTTCTATACGTTCACCAGCTTCAACTATCCCCCGACCATCTTCCGGCTCGACCCCGAAGACGGAAAATCGGACGTGTTCCGGAAAACGGAAGTGCGGTTCGACCCGGAAAACTTCGAGGTCGAGCAGGTATTTTTCACCAGCAAGGACGGTACCCGCGTACCGATGTTCCTCGTCCACAAAAAGGGAATCGAAAAGAACGGAAAGAATCCGGTGCACCTGTATGCCTACGGAGGCTTCAACATCAGCCGCACGCCCGCTTTCAGTCCGTCGATCGTGATGTTTATGGAACAGGGCGGTATCTATGCGCTGGCCAACATCCGCGGCGGCGGGGAATACGGTGAGAAATGGCACCGGGCCGGAATGCTCGACCAAAAACAGAACGTATTCGACGATTTCATCGGAGCGGCCGAATACCTGATCGCCGAAGGCTACACATCGAGCGACAAGCTGGCGATTTCGGGCGGTTCCAACGGCGGCCTGCTGGTGGGAGCCTGCCTTACCCAGCGGCCCGACCTCTACGCCGTAGCCTTCCCGATGGTGGGCGTACTCGACATGCTCCGCTACCACAAGTTCACCATCGGCTGGGGCTGGGCCGTGGAATACGGTTCGAGCGACGATCCGGAACAGTTCGCCTATTTGTACGAATATTCACCCCTGCACAACATCCGTCCGGGCGTATGCTATCCGGCGACGATGATCATGACCGCCGATCACGACGACCGGGTGGTTCCGGCCCACTCGTTCAAATTTGCGGCCACGTTGCAGGAAGCCCAGGGCTGCGACAAGCCGGTCCTGATCCGGATCGAATCGGAAGCGGGGCATGGTGCCGGGAAACCGCTTTCCAAAGCACTGGACGAAACGGCCGACATGTATTCTTTCCTGTTCTGGAACACGAACACCGAAGTGCATTTCGACAAAAAGTAAAACGGCTATAATTACCGCACCAAACAAAAGGGGAAAGCTTCGGCTTTTCCCTTTATTTTTTAAGGAGGTAACACCGTAACGAGGTTGCGACGCGAGCATCCCTTTTCTTTGTTTATGCAGGACAGAGAGCCTCACGTCGCAACTGTGTTGCTCCTCAGGATGACGCATGGTAACGGGATACTTCCTGTTGCTTGGGAACCGTAAAGCCTGTGTCATTCCGGTCGTTCCGCTGCCACCCGCGCCTTCGTTACCCCGCGTCATTGCGAGGCTTCGTCAGAAGCCGTGGCAATCTCTGGCTGTTTTGAAAAGAAAATATCCTCACGTCGCAACTTCGTCGCTCCTTGGGATGACGCATGGTGAATCGGGTGCTTCCCGTTGTCTCGAAAACTTGTGGATACTACACCTTCCGAGCGCACCGGCCCCGAAACAGAAAAGGGTTGCCTCCCGGCGACCCTTTCCCACGGTGCCCCTGTTCCGGCACCTTTTCAACCATAAAACTGTTTTTCTACCTCTCCTTATCCTTCCTTCATTTTAAACGGAAATCAACTTAAAATCATATATATATATATCAAATCACCCCCTGTTCCACCATCGACCGGGCGACCTTCATGAACCCGGCGATGTTGGCTCCCTTCATGTAATTGACGTAGCCGTCCGGCTCCGTTCCGTATTCCAGACAGGCTCCGTGAATGGAATTCATGATCTGATGAAGCCGGTCGTCCACTTCTTCCCGCGGCCAGTTTAGCTTCATGGCGTTCTGGGTCATTTCCAGCCCCGACGTCGCCACGCCTCCCGCATTGACCGCCTTGCCGGGCGCATACATCGTCCGACTGGCAATGAAAATGTCGATGGCTTCCGGCGTGCATCCCATATTGGAAACTTCCGCCACGCAAAATACTCCGTTGTCCACCAGCTTCCGGGCATCGTCTCCGTCCAGTTCGTTCTGGGTGGCGCACGGCAGAGCGATATCCACCTTCACCTCCCACGGCTTTCTGCCGGCATAAAAAGTCGATCCGGCAAACCGCTCCGCATAGGGCGCCACCACATCATTGTTGGAAGCCCGCAGTTCCAGCATGTAGTCTATCTTCTCCCGGTTCAATCCCGCCGGATCGTAAACATAGCCGTCCGGCCCCGAAATGGTCACGACCTTCGCGCCCAGTTCGGTGGCCTTCAAAGCCGCTCCCCAGGCCACGTTTCCGAAACCGGAAATCGCCACGGTCTTCCCTTCCAGCGTCTCGCCCTTGTCTTCCAGCATCTGTTTCACGAAATAGATCGCTCCGAAACCGGTCGCTTCGGGCCGCACCAGCGATCCGCCGTAGGTCATTCCTTTTCCCGTCAGCACTCCGGTATTTTCATGGGCCAGCTTCCGGTACATGCCATACAGGTAACCGATCTCCCGTCCTCCGACACCGATGTCCCCGGCCGGGACGTCCGTTTCCGGGCCGATGTATCGCCACAATTCCAGCATGAACGCCTGGCAGAACCGCATGATTTCGGCATCCGACTTGCCCCGCGGATTGAAATCCGAGCCTCCCTTCGCTCCCCCCATCGGCAGGGTGGTCAACGCATTCTTGAAAATCTGCTCGAAACCGAGGAACTTCAAAATGCTCAGGTTGACGCTCGCATGGAACCGAAGTCCCCCCTTATAGGGCCCGAGCGCATTGTTGAACTGCACCCGGTAGCCGATGTTCACCTGCACCTGTCCCCGATCGTCCACCCAAGGCACTTTGAACGTGAAAACCCGGTCGGGTTCCACGATCCGTTCCGCGATCTTCATCGCCTCGAATTCGGGATGCCGGTTGTACACCTCTTCCACCGAAACCAACACTTCGCGCACCGCCTGAAGGTATTCCTTCTCGCCGGGATGTTTCCGTTCCAGTTCGGTCATCAATTGGTCGACATTCATGGCTTTATTCTGTTAGATGAAATTCGATGAAGCAAATATAATAATAAACACTAATGTTTATATCCGTTTTAATCGAAATTTGTTATTATTTTTCGATTAATCGGTTACAGAATATCATCCGATCGTTTCCGAAATCATTCGGAACGAAAAAAGCCGGCAGGTGCCGGCTCCGATACCCGCCAGGAGAAGAACCCGTTATCTTTTATCGCACGCGTCGGTGCATGTGCCGCAGGAAAAATCGCAATCCCCGCCTTCCGGCAATTTTTCGCCCCGCATGGCCGCCTCCTCTTCCAGAATCTGTCGGGAAGCGCATTTGATTCCCCGCTTTTTCATTTCGTCGTTCGTCCCGATGTCCGATTGCAGCTGCCGGCCCTTGACGATCAGCGTGAGTGCCAGTCCGACGATCAGAAAGGTCACCACCAGCGCCGCCACGATGAAAATATACCAAATCATTTTTCCCTCCTTCTACACGTTGTACAAATACCGTTTGATGCTTCTTTTGGGCGTTTTCTCGAACTCCGTAGGATAAAGCACGATTTCCGTGATCTGCTCGTAGGGAGCCACCAGCCGGTTGAGCTGCTGCCGGTTCCGTTCCATCACCTCGGACAATTGTTGTACCGAACCGCACGATCCCGAAGCGTCATCCTCGTAATCGGGATAAACCAGTGCGACCAGCTTTCCTTTCCGCTGCACGACCAGGCTTTCCATGACACAGGGCATGTTGTTGAGCTTCGACTCGATCTCTTCCGGATAAATGTTCTGGCCGCTACCGGTCAGGATCATGCTCTTGCTGCGTCCCCGGATAAACAGGGTGCCGTCCTCTCCCATCGTCCCCATGTCCCCGGTATGGAGCCATCCGTCCGGTTCCAGCACGTCCCGCGTGGCGGCTTCATTCTTATAATACCCCTTCATCACGTTTTTCCCCCGAACCACGATTTCTCCCGGAATGTGCTGCGGGTCGGAAGAGTCGATCCGGATTTCCATGCCCGTGATCGCCCTGCCGCAGGACGTCGGAACGAACTCGGTATAGGGCATGTAGGAAATCAGCGGGGCGCATTCGGTCATCCCGTAACCCACGGTGAACGGAAACCGGATTTTGTACAGGAATGCCTCCACCTCCGGATTGAGGGGCGCGCCGCCGATAATCACCTGCGAAAAAGCCCCGCCGAAGGAGTCGACCAGCTTCCGGTTGATCTTTTCGTAAATCTTTTCCGCCAGCAACGGGATTTTGGAGGCGAACCGGATCGTTTTCCGTTCCAGCGCGGGCAGAATCTGCTTCTTGTAAATCTTTTCGATGATGAGGGGCACCATGAAAATGATGTTGGGCTTCACGCGGGCGAATGCCTCCAGCAATACTTTCGGGGAAGGGATCTTTCCCAGCAGGGTCACGTGCGTACCTACCGCCAGCGGGAAAAGGAAATCGAACATACACCCGTAGGCATGGGCCAGCGGCAGGAAAGCCAAAGCCCGGCTTCCCGGAAAATGGAGTTCGGAAGCGATCCCGAAAGCGATATTGTTCGCCAGATTGCCTCCCGTAATCATCACCCCCTTGCTGAATCCCGTGGTACCGGAAGTGTAATTCAGTTCGACCACCTCCGTATCGGGCACATCGGCATATTTCACGTCTTCGCGGGAAAACCCATCCGGGTATTTTTTCCGGAAGGCTCCGTCCAGTTCCTCCCGGACTTTTTTCGCATGGGATCCTTTCCGTTCGTACAGGCAACTGAAATCCGTCAGGGAAAAAACGGCCCGCATTTTCTCTACGTTCCGGGGAACGATGGAATCCCAATGCTGATCCCCCGCAAACAGCAAGACCGCCCCCGAATGATTCAGGATATGATGCACGTCGTTGGCGTTGAAGTCCTGCAATACGGGCACGACTACGGCGCCGTAGGTCACCACCGCCAGAAACGCGATGCACCAACGGGTGTTGTTCCGGCCGAACAGCGCGATCCTGTCCCCTTTCCTGATTCCGAGCCCCTCGAACACAAGATGAAGCCGGGCGATTTCTTCGGCCGTTTCCCCGTAGGTGAACCCTTCCTCCTTGAAGTAATCGCTCAAAGCGGGAAGCTCCCAATTGTTTCTGAAACTCCGTTCGTAAAACCGAATGAAATTTTGTTCCACCATATGCGAAAAAAATTACGGTAAATATATGAAATTTTTCAAACCGGGTCTTTTCGGTCGTTTGAAAACCCTTTCTCTCCCGGCCATCCGTCCAGTAAAAAAACAATTTTCAGCCGGTTTTATTATCCCAAATTATTCAAAACACCCAGACAGTTACATAAATTATTTCAATAATGACGCCCGAATATTTGTTATTTTGCATTAATTTCCTTATTTTCGGATAATAAACCGTGCAAAATATGGCATCCGTCAAATACTACCTGAACGACAGCGAAAAGAGCGGCATCCGGGGAGTCGCCCAGAAAAACCTCCTCGCCAAACGCAGCATCATCACCTACATGGCCGTCAACGGCGCCTGCACGCTTTCCGACCTGGCCGGGGAACTGAACATGAGCATTCCGACCGTTACCAAGCTGGTGGCGGAACTGGGCGGAGACGACATCGTGATCGACTACGGAAAGATCGAAACCAACGGAGGACGGCGCCCCAACCTGTACGGACTGGCCCAGTCGGCCATCTACTTTGCGGGCGTGGACGTGGGACACCGGTACCTCAATTTCGTGGTGACCGACCTGAAAAACAACATTATCGACATCCGGCGGCAGGAACCGTTCGAGCTGCGCAACACACCGGAGTGTCTGGATGAACTCTGCGGGCGCATTTCGGACTATATCGGAAGCCTCGACATCGATGCCGACCGGATCATGGGAATCGGCGTCAACCTGTCGGGCCGTATCAATTCCAACAGCGGTTACAGCTATTACTATTTCAATTGGACGGAAAAGCCGCTGAGCGAGATTCTGGAAGAACGGATCGGCTTCCGGATCCTGATCGAGAACGACACCCGTTCGAGCTGTTACGCGGAATACATGAGCGGCATGGACGAAGGGGCCGGAAACGTCATTTATTTCTACCTGTCGCGCGGGCTGGCCGTGGGAATCATCATCGACGGAAAACTCTATTACGGCAAATCGGGATTCGCCGGCGAGTTCGGACACATCCCGTTCTTCGACAACGACATCCTGTGTCCGTGCGGAAAGAAGGGATGCCTCGAGACCGAAGTGTCCGGCATCGCGCTGGAACGGCAGATGGAAGAAAAAATCCGGTCGGGACGCACCACCCTGCTGGCGGAAAAGTACCGCCGGAACGGAAAGGTTTTTGTGAACGACATCCTGGATGCGGCCGCGCACGACGACGTGCTTTCCATCGAGCTGATCGAAGAAATGGGCGAAAAGGCGGGCCGTGCCATCGCCACGCTCATCAACCTGTTCAACCCGGAACAGCTCATCGTGGGGGGCGCCGTGGCGGCGGCGGGCGACTACCTGATGCTGCCGATCAAGGCGGCGGTGAACAAGTATTCCCTCAGTCTGGTGAACAACGACACGAAATTCAGCCTTTCGCGACTGGGGAACGATGCGGAAGTGCTGGGCGTGGCCATGCTGATCCGGAAAAAGATACTGGGACTGTAAATGTCGCCGGGCCGCTCTGCGGCAGGATGATAACCGAAAAACGAAAAAGATGCCTGAATTGTTGGAAACCGCCCGCATAAAGCTCCGGGCGCTCGAACCGGAAGACGTGGAGCTGCTGTACCGTTGGGAAAACGATCCCGAAATCTGGGGCGTCAGCGACACTCTGCTTCCCTTTTCCCGACAAACGCTACGGCGGTTCATCGAGGAACAAGCCTATGACATTTATAGGACGCGGCAAACCCGGTTCATCGTCGAAACGGCCGGGGAACCGTCCCGGCGCCCGGTGGGAGCCATCGACCTCTTCGATTTCGATCCCTACCACTTGCGGGCAGGCGTGGGCATCCTGATCTACGGTCGGGAAGACCGGGGGAAAGGCTATGCCGCAGACGCGGTGGAACTGCTGGCGGAATACGGTTTCCGGGTTTTAGGGCTGCACCAGCTGCACTGCAACATTCCGGCGGACAACGCGGCGAGCATCGCCCTGTTCGAAAAATGCGGCTTCCGGCTTTGCGGCACCAAACGCGAATGGCTCCGCACGGAAACGGGATGGCGGGACGAGCTGATTTATCAAAGGCTCCGCGATCAGTAAGGAAGGATTTCTGAAACGAGGCGCAAGCGTGCTTTCCGGAAAGAAAACGGCTGTCTCTACTCCGAAGCCGGCTGCCATCCGTTCAACGTATCGTAGACCGGTATCTCTTCCAGTCGGAGCATCCGGTGGGCGGCGGCATCGTATCGGAAACAGTAATGGGTCAGCCCGTTGGTAACCGCCACGCAGGGCACTTTCAGCACCATGTTGTAACGTCCCACCTGTTCGAGGGTTTCCCGAACGATCCTGACCTCAGGCGCCTTGCATTCGACGACCATCCGGGGACGGCCGTCCTGTCCGTACACCACGATGTCGGCCCGGCGCCCGGTTTCGTTCAGCCTAAGTGGCAGTTCCTGCCGGACGAACAGCGGATTCACCCCTTTCACTTCCACCAGATACCGGATAAAGTGCTGACGCACCCACTCTTCCGGGGTCAGCTTCAGCCAGCGTTTCCGGATCGCATCCCAGATTTCCGTTTCGGCACGAACCGTGCGGAGCCTTATGTCAAATTCAGGCAGATTTAGTTTAAGATCGGGACGCATTGTTTAAAAAATAACAGTTTAATTTTTTTCCGGCGTACAAAATTAAGGATAAAAATCCGTATGTTTACGCAATTTGTTTTCGAACGGAAAAATCGCAAAAGACCTTAGCATATGGCAACGAACCAAAAAAGCATGCAGGAGGAAGCCCTCCTTTACCATTCGGAAGGACGTCCCGGAAAAATAGAGGTGATTCCGACCAAGCCCTACAGCACCCAGAAAGACCTGTCGCTGGCCTATTCCCCCGGAGTGGCGGCTCCATGCCTCGAAATCGAGAAAAACCCGGAAGACGCCTATAAATACACGGACAAGGGAAATCTGGTGGCCGTCATTTCCAACGGCACGGCCGTGCTGGGACTGGGCAACATCGGGGCGCTGGCGAGCAAACCGGTCATGGAAGGGAAAGGGCTGTTGTTCAAGACCTTTGCGGACATCGACGTTTTCGACATCGAAGTCGGCACGCAGCACGTCGAAGAATTCATCCAGACCGTGAAGAACATCTCCCCTACCTTCGGCGGGATCAACCTGGAAGACATCAAGGCTCCGGAATGCTTCGTCATCGAAGACCGGCTGAAGGAGGAACTTTCGATTCCGGTGATGCACGACGACCAGCACGGTACGGCCATCATTTCGTCGGCGGCCCTGCTGAATGCGCTGGAAATCGCCGGAAAGGACATTTCCAAAGTGCAAGTGGTGGTGAACGGTGCGGGAGCGGCATCGGTGGCCTGCTCGAAACTCTACATCGAACTGGGAGTCAAACCCGAAAACCTCGTGATGTGCGACAGCAAGGGCGTGATCAACACGCAGCGGAAAGACCTCAACCCGATCAAAGCCCAATTCGCCACCGCACGACCGATCGCCACGCTGGCCGAAGCGCTGGTCGGGGCCGACGTTTTCCTGGGGCTTTCGGTGGCCGACGTTCTCACGGAAAAAATGGTGCAGTCGATGGCGCCCAATCCGATCGTGTTCGCCCTGGCGAATCCCAATCCGGAAATCTCCTACGAAAAGGCCACGGCCTCCCGGAAAGACATCATTTTCGCCACCGGCCGGTCGGATTATCCCAACCAGGTGAACAACGTGCTCGGATTTCCGTACATTTTCCGGGGGGCGCTCGACGTTCGGGCCACCAAGATCAACGAAGAGATGAAAATCGCCGCCGTCAAGGCGCTGGCCGCGCTGGCCAAAGAACCGATTCCGGACATCGTCGCCACCGCTTACAACAACGCGAACATCTTTTTCGGGCGCGAATACCTCATCCCCAAACCGCTCGATCCGCGGCTGATCACTCACATTTCGATCGCCGTGGCCAAAGCGGCGATCGAATCGGGAGTCGCCCGCCACATCATCACGGACTGGGAAAGCTACCGGTTCGAACTCGAACGGCGCATGGGCCGGGACAACAAGCTGCTGCGCGCCATCCGGAACAAGGCCCGGAGTTCGGCTCCCAAACGTCTCGTGTTCACGCGGGCCGAAAAGGTCAACACGCTGAAAGCCGCCGCCCACCTGTACCAGGACAAGATCGCCGAGCCGATCCTGCTGGGAGACAAGGCTCACATCCTCGAAATGCTGCGCGAGAACAACCTGGAACTGGACGAACGCCACATCATCGATCACCGAAGCCCTCAGGAAGAAGGCCGACGCAACAAATACGCCGATCTGCTTTACGCCAAGCTGAACCGGAAAGGGCTTTCGCTGGCGGATGCCCGGAAAAACATGACCAAACGGGACTGGTTCGGACTGATGATGGTCTACTGCGGGGAAGCCGACGGAGCCATCCTGAATTACGGGAGGCGTTATACCGCGGCACTCGAACCGGCCCGGCAAATATTCGAAGGCGTACATCGTTCGGAACTCGCAGCGATGGTGATCGTCATGACCAAGAAAGGCCCGATGTTCTTCGCGGACATGGCGGTAAACACCCAGCCCACGGCCAACGAGCTGGTGGACATTACGCTGCTGGCGACCAAAGCGGTCAAAAAACTGGGCATCGAACCCGTGACGGCCATGCTTTCCTATTCCAACTTCGGAACCGACACCGAAGAGCAGGCGACGACGGTGGCCAATGCGGTGGAAATGCTGCACAATCAGTATCCCGACCTGATCGTAGACGGGGAAATCAAGGTGGACTACGCGCTCGATCCGGAACTGCGGATGGAGAAATTCCCCTTCTCCAAGCTGGGGAACCGGGAAGTCAACACCTTTATTTTCCCGAACCTTTCGGCGGCCAACATTTCCTACAAGCTGGTGGAAATGCTCGGCGGAGCCGAAATCAACGGGCCGATCCTGCTGGGGCTGAAGGCCGCTCCGGGCATCCACATCATTTCGGAAAAGGCCAGCGTGCGGACCATCATCAACCTGGCGACCCTGGCGGCGATCAACGTGGAATGCGCCGGTTCGGACGTATGCGTCACCAACGTGTGACCCCCGTCTGCGAGACATACTAAACCCTATCTGCTGCCCGTTCGGTTTCTGCCGACGGGCAGTTTTCGTTTGCCTGCGGATTTCCGCTCCGACGGCGGCAGGATTCACATTTATCCTTATATTTGTAAACAAAAACGGACTTCGATGAAAATCACACGTTTGCTTCCCGGCATACTGGCAACGCTCCTGTCCGGCGGAAACGTCTTCGGGCAGGTTCCCGAATGGCGCGACCCGCAGGCGGTAGCCGCAGGCAAAGAATATCCCCACAGCGATTTCATGAGTTACACCAACCGGGAGGACGCCCTGACGAACGACTATTCCAGATCGCCCTATCATCGTTCGCTCGGCGGCAGGTGGAAATTCCGGTGGATGGAGAGCCAGCAGGAAATTCCGGAGGGATTCTACCGGTCGGATTACGACGTTTCGGAATGGGAGGAAATCGAGGTGCCCGGCAACTGGGAACTGCAGGGATACGGCACTCCGATCTATACCAACAGCCGCTACGAATTCAACCCCCGGAATCCGCAGCCGCCCGTGCTTCCGGACGACGTGCCGGTGGGGCTGTACCGAACGGAGTTCACCGTTCCGTTCGACTGGTTCGACAAGGAAATCTTCCTGCACATCGGAGCGGTCAAGTCCGGTTGCTACGTCTATGTGAACGGGCAAAAAGTCGGTTACAGCGAAGATTCCAAAAATCCGGCGGAATTCGACATCACCCCTTACGCCAAAGAGGGGCGGAACACGCTGGCGCTGGAAGTGTACCGGTGGTCTACCGGAAGCTGGCTGGAAACGCAGGACTTCTGGCGGATCAGCGGTATCGAACGGGAAGTGTATGTGACGGCCCGACCGAAAGTCCGGCTACGGGACTTCGTGGTTTCCTCCGACCTGTCGCCTTCCTACCGGGACGGGGTATTGGATTTCGGAGCCATCGTCAAATCCCACTTCCTGAACCCGAAAACGGTGAAGGTTCATTTCGATCTGCTTTCCCCCGAAGGGGAAGTATTGGAATCGGCAGTGAAAGAAGTGTCGCTGCGGCTGAAAAGGGAAGACACCGTCCGGTTCAGCACGCTGGTGCCGAACGTCCGCGCCTGGAGCGCGGAAACGCCGACCCTCTATACCGTCCTGACCCGCATCCAGCACGAAGGGCGGTTCACGGAGTACGTCGCCACGAAAGTGGGATTCCGAAATGTCCGCATCGAGGGAAACCGGGTGTTGTTCAACGGGCAGCCGATCAAAATCAAGGGGGTCAATTACCACGAGCATCATCCGACGAAGGGGCACGTGGTAGACGAAGCCACGCTGCGAAAGGACATGGAACTGATGAAACGGCACAACATCAACGCCATCCGGACGAGCCACTACCCGCAGCAACGGTTGTTTTACGACCTCTGCGACCAGTACGGATTCTACGTATGCAGCGAGGCCAACATCGAATCCCACGGCATGGGGTACGATCTCGGCCGGACGCCGGGGAACGATCCCCGTTTTCTGAACGCTCATCTGGACCGCACGAAAAACATGTACGAACGGACGAAGAACCATCCGTCGGTCACTTTCTTTTCGCTGGGGAACGAAGCGGGCAACGGATACAATTTCTATGAAACCTACCTGTGGGTGAAGTCGAAGGAAAAAATGCGTCCCGTGCAGTACGAACGGGCCGAGCAGGAATGGAACACCGACATCATCTGCCCGATGTATCCGGATGTTGCGAAACTGGAAGCGTGGAGCCGGAGCGAAAGCACCCGTCCGTATATTCCCTGCGAATACGCTCACGCCATGGGGAACAGCACGGGAAATTTCAAAGACCTGTGGGACGTGATTTACGCCTCCGACAACATTCAGGGAGGCTTCATCTGGGACTGGGTGGATCAGGCCTTCTGGAATCCGGCGGACGGCGGATTCTGGGCCTATGGGGGAGACTACGGAACGGATGCCCCGTCGGACGGAAACTTCGTAGTGAACGGACTGGTGAACGCCGACCGGACGCCTCATCCCGGACTGACGGAAGTGAAACGGGTCTACCAGAACGTCCTTTTCCAACCGGGAGACCTGGGCCGGGGAGAAATCCGGCTGACCAACCGGCACTACTTCACCGACCTGAACCGGTATGCCCTGAAATATGCGATTTTGGCGGACGGACGTATGTTTGAAAGCGGTCTGATTGCCCTGCCCGCCACGGCACCGGGGGCTACCGTCGATATGGCCGTTCCCTTACCCGAAGCCAAAAAACGCCCGGACGCTTCCGAGTATCACCTCAACCTGGCTGTCGTCGTCCAAACCCCGGTACCGGGACTGAATCCGGGAGACACCGTGGCCGGGGCGCAATTCGTCCTGCCGTTCGGAACCCCGAAACCGGTTTATGCCCTGCCGGCCAAATCGTCCGATGTGACCGTCTCGAACGGTGAACGGGAAATCACGGTCGCTTCCCCGACCCTGACCTTCACCTTCGACAAGGCGAGAGGAAGGGTCACCGAATATACGGTGGACGGAACGCCCTACGCCGCGGACGGTTTCGGTCTCCGGCCCAACTTCTGGCGCGCTCCCACGGACAATGATTACGGAAACGGAATGCCGGCCCGGACACAGCTGTGGAAGCAGGATTCGCGGGATTTCCGCATCCGTTCCGCCAGCGGTCGAAAAACGGCCTTCGGACAGGCCGAGGTGCAGGTGGAATACGAATTGCCGCATACGGGCACGAAAATGGACGTGCGTTACATCGTTCTTTCCAACGGCATCGTCCGGGTGAAAGTGCAGCTGCATCCGTCGGAGCGGGAACTTCCGGAGATTCCGCGGTTCGGACTGCGGATGCGACTGCCGGAAGGCATGAACGCCCTGGAATATTTCGGGCGGGGGCCGCAGGAAAATTACGCCGACCGCAAAACGGGAACCGATGCCGGACTTTACCGGTCGACGGCGGAAGCGGAATATTTCCCCTACGTACGTCCGCAGGAAAACGGGCACAAGACCGACGTCCGCTGGCTGGCGCTCTACGGGTCAACGGAAAAAGGGTTGGCCGTGATCGCCGGCGAAACGATAGAGTTCAACGCCCTGCGGAATGCCGTGGAAGATTTCGACAGCGAGGAATCGAGCCGCCCCTACCAGTTGACCCATTACCGGGAAGAGCCGGTCGAAACCCTCCGGAACAAAGCCCGGAAGCAGACGCATGTCAACGACATTGTCCCGCGTCCTTATGTGGAACTGAACATCGACTGCGGAATGACGGGAGTCGGCGGAGACAATAGTTGGGGGGCGCGTCCTTACGAACCGTACACCCTGCGGGCCGACCGTCCGCATGCCTACGGGTTTACGCTTGTTCCGTTCGCTTCCCGGAAAGAACTGACGCAGGCCGTTTCCTGCCGATACGAATAGCGTCCGGTCGCCCCGGAACGCCTTTTCGCAAAAACGAGCCGCCCGGTATTCACCATACCGGGCGGCTCGTTCGATTTCAAAGGATTCTTCCTATACTGCACAAGGGTTCGGGCAGTCTAAACAGATTTGAAAATATATTTTTTATTATCGTACCGGCGCATCGGAATGCATCGGCGAAATGCCGCTCACTTTCCGAGTTCCGCTCTGTTTCCATACGAGCCGAACAACCGCACGAACTTTTCGGTATCGGCCTCATAACGCCGCATGCAGGAATTCGCTTCTTCCTTTTTCCGGTCGGAATATCCCTGTCTATAAAAGAAATCCCGAAGCTCTTTCCGCCCCGCTTCATTCACATCGTATTCTTCGAGGGACACCCGATAGTCGGGTTCGAAACTTCCGTCTTTCAGCCACGCCATTTCCAATACCACTTCATCATCTTGTACGGAATCGAAAATTCCCAACAATACGTCTTCTTCGGAAATCACTCCATTCTTGAGCGTGAAAGCATACAGCTCTCCAATTTCAAAATTCATTTGTTTCATTTTTTAATAATTTATTACATAAAATATGTTTGTTTCGGAAACCGCTCCATTCCTGAGGAGGAAGGTATGCGGCTCTCTGATTTCGAAATTAATTTTCTTCATATAATATATTTTTTTAAATAAATTTTATGACCCAAATTTCCTATATTTACATTTATGGATTATACCTTTTAGGTTCCTTTTTCCGTTATGAATATTTTATTAAAACACTAATTCACAAACATAAAATAAATTAATTCTTAAAAATACCTCCAAATACATTCACATACAACAATGAATAAATATTCTATTTAAATACCACATTCAGACAACACCGAATCGCATCCGAAAACATTCATAACCACACGCCTATTGTTCCAATATAATATCTCATCATACCGCACACCCGGTTTCCGGTCGTCCCTTTCATCCTTCTCTCCGTCCCATCCGGCCCGCATCAAATCTTCCGCTAATTTAAAGTATCTTTTCCTGACTTTCCACATAAAAAGGCAGGATACCCCTATCCTGCCCCTTTTGTTCCATAAATGAATCGAAACGCGCTACGCGCCCGAGCGCTAATTGTATCCCGGATTCTGGGTAAACTCTTCCGGATTGGTTACGGCATCCAACTGCACCTGAGGAATCGGTCTCACGTAATGGAAATCCTGAACCCGGCCCACGCCGTTTCCGCTGCCGTTGTCCTCCTTGGCATCGGGGCAATACCGGTTGACGTACTCCTTCAATTTCTTCGTCCGCTTGAGGTCGAACCACCTGTGCAGTTCGCCGATGAATTCCCGGGCATTTTCATCCAAATAAAAATCCAGCGTCAAATCGCTCGCGGCGATCTTCATCTCATCCGCATGTCCGGGAATCGCCCGCTTCGTCCGCAGGTCGTTCATGTATTTCACCGCCAGATCGGACTGTCCGTCCCGCCAGTAACCTTCGGAGGCGATGAGATACATCTCGGCGATCCGGAAAACGAAAGCGTCCCGCCAGCTTCGCACCTCGTTGGCAGATGCCCGCGTGGAATCCTGAAACTTGTTGAGCTGTACGCCCTGCAACGCGTTGTAGGAATCGGGCACACGAGCCGGATCGGTCGTCCGGTACACGTCCATGTAGTCGAAAATCTGGTAACGGTTCGCAGCCCAAGCCCGTTCCGCCGCCGTAGCCACGCCCTTTTTCATCCACATGGCCGTATCCCCGACAGCGGACATCTTCGTCCAGCCGCCGTCCTGCGCCGCCTTCAGCTTACCGGCGTCATTGACATGCCATACCGACCGGAACGAACCGTTGTATCGCTGATCGATCGTTTCGTCGAACAGTTCCAGCGCCCGCAGGGACACCATGACCCGGTTATAAGGACGACCGTAAAGGATCGACCGGAGAAGTCCCGGCTGGTTGTCGTACTTGATGGTATAGACCACTACCGCCTGGTTCCCGCCGTTTCCGCTGAAATTGGCCGTGAAGTTCAGATCCTGCGTAAAGTTCACGAACCACACGCATTCGCGGTTCTTGGCCCCGTCGCCGTTGGTCATGTCCCAGATGTCCCGGAAATTGTCGTAGAGTTCCCGTCCGGAATGTTCGATCACGTCCACGGCCAGGTCCGCCGCTTCTTTCGCAGCGTTCGGATTGGCTCCGATTTTTTCCGTATAATACTCGCTCGCCAGATAAAGCAATACCCGTGCCTTGAAAGCCTTCGCTCCCCATTCGGTGGCCTTGCCATCTTTCGTATCCGACCCCTTCAGGCAGTCGATCGCCGTGGTCAGATCGCTCAGAATCAGATCATAGAACGCCTTCTCGGAAGACCTTTTCGGCGCCGTGAACGACGGGTCGGAAGGATCGGAAGGCGAAGTGGACAGAATCACCCCTCCCCAGGTTTCCACGATGTGCCAGTAGAAGAACGCCCGAAGGAAAGAAGCTTCCCCCTTCATCCGTTTTTTGGCCGCCTCGTCCATTTGCACCTTTTCGAGATTGGTCAGAGCCGTATTCGTCCACTCGATCGCCTTGTAAAAACGTCCCCAAAAATCTTTCATGGCTCCCTGCGAGCCGTTCAGACTCACGTCGTAAGCCGCAAAGGCATGCTGCTTGTTATCGTTTCCCTTGTTGAAAAGGTCGGTTCCCCCCTCGATGATCTGAATGGGTACTTCCGTGTTGTACCACTCCCGCGTCATGGTGTAGCAGGAGTTGAGCAGAGACTGAATGCCTTCCGGCGTTTTGTAATATTCGGAGGTCATCGCGCCCCGGTTGTTCTCCTCCAGAAACGATTCGCATCCGGTGAGGCAGAAGACGCCGAGCAGCAGAACGACCGCTTTGAATCCTGTCTTTTTCATATCCGTCACTTTTAAAAACAACCGTTAATAATTGAAATTGATTCCGAACACCACCTGCTTCATCATCGGGAAGGAAGACGAAGTCGAATAGATCGCGCGTTCGGGGTCGAACGATCCGAAAGCCGAATCGCAGAAGGTGAAGAAGTTGGTCAGCGTCGCATACACGCGCAGCCGGGAAATGCCCAGCTTCTTGTTAAACGAGGCGGGCAGCGTATAACCCAGCGTGATGTCGCGGATTTTCAGGAAATCTCCCTTCACGTAACGAAGCGTCGAACCGTAGGTGAAGGAATTGGTTCCGTTGATGGGCCGCGGATAGGCGTTGGTCGGATTTTCGGGCGTCCAGTAGTCGGCCCGGATGCAGTTTTCGAGCGCGTTGGGCTTGAAACCACCCGCCACGTCCGTCGCCACCAGATGTCCGAACTTGCCGTAAAGGAACACCGACAGCTCGATGCCCTTCCACGTGAACGTGTTGTTCATCCCGAAGTTGTATTTGGGTCTGGGCGATCCCAGGATCATCCGGTCGTCCGTAGTCACCTTGCCGTCCTTGCTGGATGTGTAAACCTTGATTTCTCCCGGTTTCTGACCGTTTTTGGCAGCTGCTTCCTCTTCGCCGAGCTGCCAGATGCCGACCTTCCTGTAGTCGTACCACACTTTCGTAGGCTGTCCCACGAACCATCCGCTGGCTTCGTCCTTTTCGATCCCGCCGGCCAGTGCCTCGATCTTTTCCCGGTTGTGTGAGAACGTGACGTTAGTCGTCCATTGCAGTTTGGATTTCGGGCCCAGATTGACCGAATTCAGGGTGACTTCCACCCCGCGGTTGTTGGTCTTCCCGACATTTTCCCACGTCGAGGAATACCCCGTATTCAGGGGCACGGCCTTGGGCATCAACAAGTCCGTAGTGGTAGCATCGTAAAAGTCGATGGCTCCCGACAAGCGTCCCCGCCACAGGCTGAAGTCGATTCCGATGTCCCACGTGGACGTGGTTTCCCACGTCAGGTTCTTGTTGGCCAGAATCGAGGGGTAATAACCGTAAGCCGGATTTTCATTGTAGGCGAACACCGTCTTGTCCAGCGCATTGAGCGTCTGGTACGGACTGATGGCGCTGTTTCCGGATTTTCCCCAGCTCACCCTTAGTTTCAGGTCGCTGAGCCATTCCTTCTCCCGCAGAAAATTTTCCTCGTTGATCCGCCATCCCAGCGAAGCCGACGGAAAGTATCCCCACTTGTGCCCCTTCGCCAGCACGGACGAACCGTCGCTGCGGAGCGAAGCGCTCATCATGTATTTCTCGTTGAACTTGTAATTCAGCCGCCCGAAGAAGGAAACCATGGCGCTTTCGGTCAGGTTGCTTCCGATTTTGATTTCCCGGTCGTTGCTGGCCAGATACCAGTAGAGGGAATTGGAGTCGGGCTGCCCCTTTCCTTCTCCGTACCACCATTCGGCATGGTTCTTAATCGTACTGGTACCGAGCAGGAACGTAACGTCGTGCTTTCCGAAGCTCTTGATGAAGTTGAGGGTATTTTCCCACGTGTAATTGACTTCGTTGGGATAACTCTGGTTGGTAACGGTGGAAAAATTCCGCTGGTTGTCCCCGTCGATGGTTTCCTTGGCAAAATAGCGGCCCTGCCGGTAATTCCGCGCGTCCACGCCGAAGGTGGACTTGAAGAACCACGTCTTGTTGATGTTGAAATCCAGATAGGCCGACGCGAAAAGCCGCTGGGAAACCACGTTGTTGCTGTACACGCCGGGTTGCTCGTCGGCCAGCGGGTTCATCTGGGTCGTATAACCGGGCGCCGGATAAAGGATGAATTCTCCGTTGTCGTCATAAGGACGGCTGATGGGCACGATCTTGTAGGCCAGGTTCAGCGGGTCGCGCCGCAGGTTGTTTTCCTTGTAGGAATAGTGGGCGGTCACCCCCATTTTCAGGTTCTTGAGAATCTGCTGGTCGCCTCCCACCCGGAGGTTGTACCTCCGCTGGTCTTCGTTTTTGAAAAGCCCTTTCCGGTCGTTCAGCCCGAAAGAGAAGAAAATGGAAGAATTCTTGGAGCCGCTCGAAACGCTCAGCTCGTAGTTCTGCATGCTTCCGTTGTGGATCACTTCATCCCCCCAGTTGGTGAAATAGCCTTTTTCGATGTAGTCCCGCTCGTCCGGCGCGGTGAAAACCTTTTCGTATTCGGTAATCCCTTTGGCCCGGAACGCCTCTTTCTTATATTCCACATATTCCGCTCCGGAAAAGACCTCCATCTGTCCGGTCAGCAGGCTCACCCCGCCGTAGGCATTGAACGAAACCTTCGGACGACCGTCCGCGCCCCGCTTGGTGGTAATGAGGATTACCCCGTTGGCGCCCCGCGTCCCGTAAATCGCGGTCGAAGAAGCGTCTTTCAGCACTTCGATGGATTCGATGTCGGAAGGATTGATGTCCAGCGTCGTTCCGTAGGCGATCCCGTCCACCATGATCAGCGGCGCGTTGGAAGCCTTGAGCGAACGGTTCCCCCGGACGCTGAAATTCATCCCGGAACCGGGCGACAGCTGACCGCTGCTCAGGTCCATGTCCAGCCCGGCTACGCGCCCCTGCAACGCCTGCAAAGCATTGTCGGCGGGCCGCGCCGTGATTTCGTCCGGTTTTAGGGAAGTGATGGCCCCCGTGACGTCTCTTTTCCGCTGAATTCCGTAACCGACCACTACGATCTCGTCCAGATTCTGGGCTTCTTCCTGCAGGGTGACGTTCACCGTGGCGTGTCCTTCCACGGGAATTTTCTGGGAAATGTAACCCAGACACTCGAAATTCAGCGTGGCATCCGGCGAAGGAATACGCAAGGAATACTTGCCGGCGGCATCGGTCACCTGCCCGGTAGTCGTCCCTTCCACCATCACGCTGACGCCCGGAATCGGTTCGCCGGACACGCCGGTCACGACGCCCTGCACCGTTCGGGGCTGGCCCGCAGCCAGAACGCAGCATAGCATCCCCCCGGTAAACAGCGCTAAAATCCGAATGGAGTAAATTTTAGCTTTTTTCATAATTAGTTGGGTTAGTTATGTTTTATAAATGGTGGGTCGAAAGAAAGCTCGCACGGAAAGAACGGAAGGAAAGGAAACGGCTCCTTACAGCCGGTATATAGGTTCGAATAACCGGACG